>NZ_KB902316.1 GCF_000379485.1 Wenxinia marina DSM 24838 | reverse complement strand
TCGGTGGCCAGACGGGCCGGTCCGGTCTGCGGATGATGCACGTCGATCCACCGCTTCGAAACGTCGACGCCGATGCACTCTTCTGTCATGATCTTCTCCTGTCCCTGTCGGTGCGGGGTCTGGTCACGCAGCCCCAAGCAACTGTTCAGGTTGACGATCCAAAGGCGGACGGCTCCCGCGCCGGCTCGCGGGCTCCAAGCCCTGGGACCTCACGGGATGCCGTCCGCCACCAGCACATTGACATGATTTCGTTAGACAGGGACCTCGATCGAACGGCGGCACCTTGCGGCGCGAGGCCCCGGGTCGGGCCCGGGGCGGGTCAGTCTCGAGGCATCGTACGGCCTGGACCGCCCGCCTTCCGGCGCCGAGGCCCCGCAGGTGACAGCGCCAGCCTCGACCAACAGGCCACTTCCCTCAATTCCAAGGAACAGAAAGCGAACAATCCTTTAACGTGGCGCCGGTCCGCGCTATCTTGCGGCCCATGAGCAGCACGCCCCTTTCCGCCCGCGCGGTGGCCGCGCGCCCCGCCCCCTATCTGGACGACCTCAATCCCGCGCAGCGCGAGGCGGTCGAGGCGCTCGACGGGCCCGTCCTGATGCTCGCCGGCGCCGGCACCGGCAAGACCAAGGCGCTGACCTCGCGGATCGTGCATCTCCTCGCCACCGGCAAGGCGCGGCCGAACGAGATCCTGTCGGTGACCTTCACCAACAAGGCCGCCCGCGAGATGAAGACGCGGATCGGCCGGATGCTGGGCGAGGCGGTGGAGGGGATGCCGTGGCTCGGCACCTTCCACTCGATCTGCGTGAAGCTGCTGCGGCGCCATGCCGAACTGGTGGAGCTGAAGTCGAACTTCACCATCCTCGACACCGACGACCAGCTGCGCCTGCTCAAGCAGCTGATCGCGGCCGAGAACATCGACGACAAGCGCTGGCCGGCGCGGATGCTGGCGGGGATCATCGACAACTGGAAGAACCGCGCCTGGCGGCCGGACCAGGTCCCGGCCTCCGAGGCGTCGGCCTACGACCGCAGGGGCGTGCGCCTCTACGCGCAGTACCAGGCGCGCCTGCGCGAGCTGAACGCCGTCGATTTCGGCGACCTGCTGCTGCACGTGATCCAGATCCTGCAGGAGCACGAGGACATCCTCGCCCAGTACCGGCGCTGGTTCCGCTACATCCTCGTCGACGAGTACCAGGATACCAACGTCGCCCAGTACCTGTGGCTGCGCCTGCTGGCGGGCGGGCACCGGAACATCTGCTGCGTCGGCGACGACGACCAGTCGATCTACGGCTGGCGCGGCGCCGAGGTGGGCAACATCCTGCGGTTCGAGACGGACTTCCCCGGCGCCAAGGTGGTGCGGCTGGAGCAGAATTACCGCTCCACCGCGCACATCCTCGCCGCCGCGTCGGGCATCATCGCGGCGAACAAGCAGCGTCTCGGCAAGACGCTCTTCACCGACGGGGAGGACGGCGAGAAGGTCCGCCTGATCGGCCACTGGGACGGCGAGGAGGAGGCGCGCTGGATCGGCGAGCAGATCGAGGATTATCAGCGCGGGACCCGCGGGCTCAGCCCGTTCAGCCTGGATGACATGGCGATTCTCGTCCGCGCCTCGCACCAGATGCGGGCCTTCGAGGACCGCTTCCTCACCATCGGCCTGCCGTACCGGGTGATCGGCGGCCCCCGCTTCTACGAGCGGATGGAGATTCGCGACGCCATGGCCTACTTCCGGCTCGCCGTGTCGCCGGACGACGATCTCGCGTTCGAGCGGATCGTGAACACGCCCAAGCGCGGCCTCGGCGACAAGGCGGTGCAGACGATCCAGCGCACCGCGCGGTCGAACGGGGTGTCGCTGCACGAGGGCGCGCGGCTCTGCGTCGAGGGGCGGCTGATCTCGGGCAAGGGCCACGCCGCGCTGCGCGAACTGGTGCAGGGGATCGACCGCTGGCACGGGCAGGTGGTGGCCGAGGCCGACACCCATGTCGAACTGGCCGAGATGATCCTGGACGAGAGCGGCTACACGGGCATGTGGCAGCAGGACAAGACGCCCGAGGCGCCGGGCCGGCTGGAGAACCTCAAGGAGCTGGTGAAGGCGCTGGAGAACTTCGACAACCTTCAGGGCTTCCTCGAGCATATCGCCCTCATCATGGAGAACGACAGCGAGGACTCGGAGGAGAAGGTCACGGTGATGACCCTCCACGCCGCGAAGGGGCTGGAATTTCCCGTGGTGTTCCTGCCGGGCTGGGAGGACGGGCTGTTCCCGTCGCAGCGCTCGATGGACGAGTCGGGGATGAAGGGCCTCGAGGAGGAGCGGCGGCTGGCCTATGTCGGGATCACCCGGGCCGAGCGGATCTGCACGATCAGCTTCGCCGGCAATCGCCGGGTCTATGGCCAGTGGCAGTCGCAGCTGCCGTCGCGGTTCATCGACGAGCTGCCGGAGTCCCACGTCGAGGTGCTGACGCCGCCGGGCCTGTATGGCGGCGGCTACGGCGCGGCCGGCATGGCCGCGAGCGCCTCGCCGATCCTCGCCGCGGCGTCGGAATCGCACCTGCAGCAGCGGGCAGTGCGGGCCGACGTCTACAACTCGCCCGGCTGGAAGCGGATGCAGTCCAAGTCGTCCTCCCGCCGCGTCGCGCAGCCGCAGGAGGCGCGCAACATCACCATCGACCTCGAGGCGTCCTCCTCCTTCACCGTGGGCGATCGGGTGTTCCATCAGAAGTTCGGCTACGGCGAGGTAATGGGCCTCGAAGGCGACAAGCTGGTGATCGAGTTCGACAAGGCGGGGACGAAGAACGTGGTGGCGCGCTTCGTCGTCTCGGCGACGCAGGCGGACGAGATCCCGTTCTGATCCGGCGGAGCGCCTGACGGCGCATTCTCTTGCGTTCGGGGGGCGTTCCGCCCCCGTCCGGCCCCCGGGGGGCCGGACTCCCCCTGAGGATATTTATGGGCGATTGTATATTTGACAAACCCACGGCCGGAGCCTATATCTGACCTAACACGTTAGAGGCCCGCCATGTCGGTTCTTTCCGCCCCCTACATGCACGATGAAGCCGCTGCGTTCGCGCACGTCGAAGCGATGCTCTGGACGGATGGTCCGGTGTGCCCGCACTGCGGCGTGATCGACCGCGCCTATCGCCTTGAAGGCGTCCGCACCAAGCCGTCCAAGAAAAACCCGGAAGGCGTCGAGCGCCACGGCCTGTGGAAGTGCCGCGAGTGCCGCAAGCAGTTTACCGTCCGCAAGGGCACCATCTTCGAGGAGAGCCACCTGCCGCTGCATCTGTGGCTCCAGGCGATCCACCTGATGGTGTCCAGCAAGAAGGGCATCAGCAGCCACCAGATGCACCGCGTCCTCGGCATCACCTACAAGTCCGCGTGGTTCCTGACCCATCGCATCCGCGAGTGCATGCGCTCCGGCGACTTCGCCCCGATGGGCGGCAACGGCGGCACTGTCGAGGTTGACGAGACATTCATCGGCAAGGAGCCGGGCGTCACCAAGTCCAAGACCGCTCGCGGCGGCGCTCACAAGATGAAGGTGCTGACCCTGATCGACCGCCAGACCAAGCGCGCCAAGAGCATCGTCGTGGACGACCTCAAGGCCGACACGCTGGTCCCGATCCTGCAAGCGAACATCGACGCCGAGACCGTCGTCTACACCGACGAAGCCGTCTGGTATAAGCGCCTCAACAAGTCCTTCGCGGGCCACGACTTCACCCGCCACGGCGCGGGCGAGTACGTGCGCGGCACCGTCCACACCAACACCGTCGAAGGCTTCTACAGCGTCTTCAAGCGCGGCATGAAGGGCGTCTATCAGCACTGCGGCAAGCAGCATCTGCATCGCTACGCTGCGGAGTTCGACTTCCGTTACAACAATCGTAAGGCGAACGGCGTAGACGATTCTCAACGCGCCCTAAACGTGGTATCGTCGGTCGTCGGCAAACGACTGACGTACAAATTGTCTGATTGCTAATGGCCCCGCCCGGCGGAACTGATCTGAAATTCACGATTTACGGCCTCGACCACCATGAGGACGAGGTCGATGGAGCCGTTTTTGCCGATAAGCTGAAGAAGCTTATTTCCGGCCTGAGGCAGCTTGACAAATTCTACAATACAAAGGGCCAGCACAAATTCATGATCCACGATCTTGAATTTGCTAGCGCCACAGTGATGCTGCGCGAGAAGATAGTAAAGCCAAGGACTGTACGATATTCGCCCTCTCGGCGCTTTGCTGAAATTGGAGCGGCTGCAAGTAACGAGGTGCCGTTCAAGGTTGAAAATTCGGCCGATGAGGTCGCGCTAGAAACTTTCCGAAGTCTTTCTTCGGGCGCCGGAGAGTCGTTTTCTTATGGCGTCGTCAGCGCGGCTGAGACAGCGCCGGTGAGACTTGATGCGCTTCTGAAAAGCCGAGTCGAACGGATCATTTCCGCTGCTGTCGATGCAGCAAGTCAGGCGCAGCCGAAGTATTTTCGGGGTGTTGCACTATCCACTTATGACGGCATCATGAAGCTTGTCGATATTCGCGGCCTATTTCCCGAGGCCAAACTTATTCTTTCTGCTGGCGGAAAAGAGATTAGCTGCGTTGTTGCTCAAGAGAATGTCGATCTGCTGAGAAGCGCCCTCGGCCGCCGGGCGCTCGTAAGCGGCCGGGCGCAACACGATGGGCGTAGCATGCTTCCGGAGCGCATAGACGTTACCAGTATAAAGCTGATAGATGAGACCGCTCCCAACATCATCTCTCTGAGGGGCGCACTGATGAACCTAGACCCGAACGCCACGCGAGGTGTTGGGTAATGGCTTCTGGTTCTTTGCTGTGGGATACCTGCGTACTTTACAGATGGCTGAATGCAGGCACCCCAGACTACACCGATCACCTTAAGGCCTATCTAGATGATCTGAACGCCGGTCGGGTCGACATATATCTATCGACCATATCTCTCGCAGAGATTAGGCCCTCTAAGATTGGACGCAGCGCCCTCACCCCCGCCCAGGTAATCTCGTCCATCAACAAGTCGTTTAAGTATGTCGATCCGTCGCCAGACATCATGTCGCTGGCGGGATACCTGCGAGACCAGCGCTACCGGCAGGTAGATGGGCCTGACGAAAGAGCATCTTCGCGCGAGTTGAGTTTGGGCGACTCTATCCACTTGGCCACCGCCGTGTCGCTGCGAGAAGAGTTCGGCGTTCAGAACCTTTCGTTGCACTCATTCGATGAGGGCAAGAAGCGCGATGGAGAAACGGGTCAGAAAGCCGTTCCAATCGTCGGCTTTCACAACTGGTGCAGAGACACCAAAGACGACGATGAAATACAGAAAGTCCTCTCCATTCCAAAGTCAAAGCCGGTACATCCCTCATGCCCACTCCCGAAAACGAGCAGCTAAAACGCTTCAAGGAAGCCGCCCGCGAGCTAGAGACGGACGACGACGAGGCCCGCTTCAATGAGCGGCTGCGGAAGCTGGCGAAACAGAAGCCTGAGGGCAAGCCGAAGGACGATAAAGACTAGCGCCTACTCCACATCTTCCGTTTTCCAGACGGGCGTCTGTCTGTTGCAGTCCATCACTAAATGCATAGCATGGACGCAATCGGCCTTATTCTTATAGCCTTCTCCGCTGTCTGCTATTATCTTGGTGTTGGACGCTTGATACTTCCAGCGGTATTCGCCGGACTTGTCCTTGTAGAGCAGAAACGAAGGATACGGACGATTAGCCATGAAAGACTCCCCCAAACTCTGGTCATTCCAATACTCCCACCAAGGCGGAAGGTACTCGCTTGAGATCGAAGCCGATACTCAAGAGGAAGCCGATGCCAGGGTCCGCGCTATCAGCTCTGCGCGATGCGAAGGTGCCGTAACCCCAGATCAGCCCGCCTTCGCAGAGGTTTAAGGCGAGTCGGGCGGGTTTGTCAAATATATAATAGCCTATTTATGGCTCGGTGAGAGGGAGGGTCAGCCTGCGAGGACCGGCAGGAGGCTCGCCAGCATCAGGAGCGCCATCGTCACGTTGAAGGCGCGCAGCCGCGAGGGGCGGGAGAGGATGCGGCGCATCTGCTGGCCGAGGAGGGTCCAGGCGAGGATGCAGGGGACCGAGACGGCCGCGAAGGTGGCGGCGACGGTGGCGACCGCGCCGGGGCCGGCGGCGCCGGCATAGGCGGTGAGGGCCGAGGTGCCCATCGCCCAGGCCTTGGGGTTCACCCACTGGAAGGCGGCGGCCTGCAGGAAGGTGAGCGGGCGCCCGGCGGGCCGCGCCTCCGGCGCCTCCGGCGCCTTCGGCGCGGCGGTCGCGATCTTCCAGGCGAGCCACAGGAGATAGGCGAGGCAGGCCCAGGTCAACGCGGTCTCCAGCCCGGGGACGGTGTGGAACGCCTGCATCAGGCCGAGGCCGAGGGCGAGGATCATCGCGCCGAAGCCCAGCGCGATGCCGGCGACGTGGGGCAGGGTGCGGCGCAGGCCGAAATTCGCGCCGGAGGCCATGACCATCATGTTGTTCGGCCCCGGGGTGACCGTGGTCGCGAAGGCGAAGCCGAGCAGGGCGAGGAACAGGGACTGGGCCATGCCGCAATCCTGCACCGCGTTCGGCGGAATGAAATTGCGAAGATCGCGGCCGCGGGGCTAACGTCGCAATCCATGAGCGATCTGGATGATATCTCCACGCGGATATTGCGCGAGCTTGCCCGCGACGGGCGCCTCTCCAACCTCGCGCTGGCCGAGAGGGTCGGCCTGTCGCCCTCCGCCTGCCTGCGCCGGGTGCAGGAGCTGGAGCGGCGGGGCGTGATCCGTGGCTACCGGGCGCGGATCGACCCCAGGGCGACGGGGCGCGACTTCGTGGTCTTCGTCGCGGTCGGACTGTCCGAGCACACAAAGGCTGCGCAGGAAGGGTTCGAACGGGCGATGGCGCGGGCGCCGGAGGTGGCGGAGTGCCACAACGTCGCCGGCGTGTTCGAATATCTGTTGCGGGTGGAGGTGGCGGACCTCGCCAGCTTCAAGCGGTTTCACACCGACGTCCTCGGCACCGCGCCACATGTCCGCTCTCTCACCAGCTACATGGTGATGGGAACGCCCAAGGACGAGCGCGGCTGACGTCCGGACATGAAAACGGCGGCGCTCCGGGAGGAGGTGGGGCGCCGCCGTCTCATGTCTGGCGGCTCCGGCCGGGAGGAGGTGGCCGGCTCCGCCGTCATCCGCGACACGCCCGAGGGAGGAGGAGGGGCCCGCCGCGTATCTCTGGTCGAGGATCGGCGACGCTCCGGGAGGAGGTGGAGCGCCGCCGTCTCGTGTCTGGCGGTCCCGGCCGGGAGGAGGTGGCCGGTCTCGCCGTCATCCGCGACACGCCCGAGGGAGGAGGAGGGGCCCGCCGCGTAGCTCTGATCGAGGATCGGCGACGCCCCGGGAGGAGGTGGAGCGCCGCCGTCTCGTGTCTGGCGGTCCCGGCCGGGAGGAGGTGGCCGGTTCCGCCGTATCCGCGACACGCCCGAGGGAGGAGGAGGGGCGCGCCGCGTATCTCGGTCCAGGATCGGCGGCGCCCCGGGAGGAGGTGGGACGCCGCCGCCTGTCTCGGGCGATCCGGCCGGGAGGAGGTGGCCGGTGTCGCCCTTGGTCCGCACCCGGCCCGAGGGAGGAGGAGAGGGCCGGCCGCGGTATCTTCCGGCGAGGTCCGGTCCCCGGGAGGAGGTGGGGACCGGACCTGCCGTCTTTGCGGGACCCGAGGGAGGAGGAGGGGCCCCGCGAAACCTGTGCCGGATGACCGTCCGGCGGCGGTGGTTCGGTCGGCGGCGCCCCGGGAGGAGGTGGGACGCCGCCGCCGTTCTTGCGATCCGCCGAGGGAGGAGGAGTGGCGGATCGCGGAGCCGGATCGGGGGTCAGGGAGGAGGAAGACCTCCCGGTCCGGTGTCGGTTGCCTTACGAGCGGCCGTAGGCCGACTCGTGGGCGATGGATTTCAGCTGCGACCGGTGGATGCCGAGGTCGGCCAAGTCGCGGTCGTCGAGGCGGGTCAGCTCGTCCAGCGTGGTGCGGTACAGCCGGCGGCGGGCGAGCCGCTCCGAGAGGTCGGTGCGAAGGACCGCGAACCGGTCCCGGAGGGTGGCGCCGTCGGCGCGCGAAGCATTGGCATAGGCCATGTTGCGTCTCTCTTCTTCTGCTCGGGCGGAGCTGCTCTTGCCGGCCGCTCCGTCGTCGTTTCCGTCTCCCGCCGTCACCCGATTGGCCCGGCGGCCGCGCCGTGTTAGCGCTGTCGAGGCCAAAACTATGCTTATGCTGCGGGTGCACAACGGGGGCTTTCGGCAATGCTGCCATGCAGCAAATGCATACGCAGTGCTGACCTATTTCCGCGGCGTAACTGCCTGATCTTGCGGCAGATTGAAAACGTCGCCATGTGCGGCCTGCCTGTCGGAAAGGCGGTTCGCCCGCGCCTCGGGCGGCTGCCGTACCGGCCTGTGACGAAAGGATGACGCGATGTCCGTGACCCGAGACGACGTGCTGGCCGCGCTGAGCCGGCTCCAGCTTCCGGACGGAGGGGACCCCGTCTCCCGCGATCTGATTCGCGCCCTGGCGGTGCAGGGCGGGAGCGTGCGCTTCGTGATCGAGGCGCCCACGCCCGAGGCCGCGCGCGGGATGGAGGCGCTTCGCCAGATCGCCGAGGCGGCGGTGAGGTCGCTGCCGGGCGTGGAGAAGGTGTCGGCGATCCTCACCGCCCACGGGCCGGCCGCGGCGCCTCCGCGGCCGGCGCCGGGCGGCGCGCCGCCCTCGCTGAAGGTGGGGCGTCACCCGACGCCGCAGCAGGGGAGCGGGCCGCAGCGGATCGCCGGGATCGACCGGATCATCGCGGTCGGGTCGGGCAAGGGCGGAGTCGGCAAGTCGACGGTCGCCAGCAACCTCGCCGTGGCGCTCGCGCGGGAGGGGCGGCGGGTCGGCCTTCTCGACGCCGACATCTACGGGCCGAGCCAGCCGCGGATGATGGGCGTCAGCGACCGGCCGAAGAGCGCGGATGGCGAGATCATCGAGCCGCTGCACGCCCATGGCGTCACGATGATGTCGATCGGCCTGATGCTGGACCCGGCCAAGGCGGTGATCTGGCGCGGGCCGATGCTGATGGGGGCGCTGCAGCAGCTGCTGGGCCAGGTGCGCTGGGGCGCGCTCGACGTGCTGATCGTCGACCTGCCGCCGGGGACCGGCGACGTGCAGCTGACCCTGTGCCAGCGGACGGCGCTCACGGGGGCGATCGTGGTGTCGACCCCGCAGGACGTCGCGCTGCTCGACGCGCGCAAGGCGATCGACATGTTCGCGACCCTGAAGACGCCGCTCCTGGGTATGATCGAGAACATGTCCCTCTATATCTGTCCGAACTGCGGGCACGAGGCGCATCTCTTCGGCCACGGCGGCGTCGCGGCCGAGGCCGAGGCGCTGGGCGTGCCGCTGCTGGGATCGCTCCCCATCGACCTCGCCACCCGTCAGGGCGGCGATGCCGGAACGCCCGTCGCGGCGGGCGAAGGCGCGATGGCCGAGGCGTACCGGCGCCTCGCGAAGGGCCTGATCGCCGGCGGCATGTCCTGAGGCGACTCGCCGGGGGCGGCGCGACTCGCCCTCGGCATGGGATTGGCTGGGTTCGCAGCCGGGATTCGCCTCCACCTCCATGGGATTTGCCGGGATCGCCCCTTTCGGAACGCCGGTGCAGCCCACCTGAACGGCCGTGCCCACGGTACGCGAACACGAACGCTTCACGGCGCGGTGAAGCCATAAACCACCAGATATTGATCGGACTCTGTGGAAACCCGCCATTTTGTGGGTCAAGCCGCACGTGCGGGTTGTGCGCTCGCGCCGAGCGTGAGTGTGACAATCGCGCCTTTCCCAAAAATTGGAGTTGAATGGGAGCCAGTGGCATGGCATCCCTATCGACATCGGAAGCGAGGACGGCAGCGACGACCAAGGGGCACCCAAGACAACGACCCCAATCGGCACGAGGCAGGTTTCATCGGGCACCCCTCACTTTCGGAACGAAGAGATCCGGCGCGTACGCGAGCAGACACTTATCCCCCCAGGTGGCGCGCGCAGTCGGACATCCCGGAAACGGGACTGAGGGCGGCGGATCGAGATATGGCAGCATCTCGATCCGCCGTTTTCCGTTTCAGGGACTGCACCATCCGCCTGGGGACCGAAGGGACGCGGGTTGGCGCACGAAAGCTTCACGGGTGAATATACCCTGAAGATGGACGGGAAGGGTCGGCTTTCGATCCCGGCTCCGTTCCGGCGCGTGCTCGAGCAGAACGACGATCGCGGCCCCGCCGCTGGCCCGTCGCTCTACCTTCTCTACGGCCCGCATCTGAAATCGAACTTCAAGGCCTACTCGGTCGCCGGCTTCCGCCGGATCGCGAAGGATATCGAGGACCTGCCGCTCGGCTCGCCCGCCAAGAACCGCGCCACCCAGCTCATCCTGAACCGCTCGCAGATCCTTGACGTCGACAAGGACGGCCGCGTGGTCCTGCCGCAGCGCCAGCGCGAGAAGCGGGGCATGAACGGGGGCGAGCTGGTCCTCGCCGGGTCCGGCGACCATTTCGACATCTGGCCGTCCGAGGTCTACGAGCGCCAGGACGACGACCTCCTCGAGTGGCTGGACGAACAGGGCGAGGACTTCGATCCGCTCAGCCTTCTGGTTCAGCCGGGGGCGGGCTGACGGATGGCCGCCGCTGCCGCGACGCCGCAGAGCCCCCACATTCCCGTGCTGATCGGGCCGCTGATCGCGGCGGTGTCGCCCGTCCGGGGCGTCTGGCTGGACGGCACCTTCGGCGCCGGCGGCTACGCGCGCGCGCTGCTGGAGGCGGGGGCGGAGCGGGTGATCGGGGTGGACCGCGACCCGTCCGTCTTCGAGATGGCGAAAGGGTGGGCGGCGCAGTACGGCGACCGGCTGGACCTGCGGCCGGGACGGTTCTCGTCGCTGGACGAGATCGCGGGCGAGCCGCTGGACGGGGTGGCGCTGGATCTGGGCGTCTCCTCGATGCAGATCGACCGGGCCGAGCGGGGCTTCTCGTTCCAGAAGGACGGCCCCCTCGACATGCGGATGGGCGCCGATGGGCCGACGGCCGCCGAGCTGGTGAACGAGCTGCCCGAGGGACGGCTCGCCGACCTCATCTACCTCTACGGCGAGGAGCGGGCGAGCCGCCGGATCGCCAAGGCGATCGTCCTCGCGCGGCCGGTGAACTCCACCCTGCACCTCGCTGAAATCGTGTCGAAATGCCTGCCGCGCCAGAAGCCCGGGCAGAGCCATCCGGCCACCCGCACCTTCCAGGCGCTGCGGATCGCGGTGAACGAGGAATATGCCGAGTTGGCCGAGGGGCTGATGGCGGCCGAGCGGGCGCTGCGGCCCGGCGGGCATCTCGCGGTGGTGACGTTCCATTCGGTCGAGGACCGTATGGCAAAAAGGTTTCTCCAGATTCGCTCCGGCGCGGTGGGGGCTGGCAACCGCCACGCGCCGGTGGCAGACCTGCCGGAGCCGGGCTTCGAAATCGTCACCAAAAAGGCGGTCGAGCCGGGCGCGGAGGAAGTGGCCGCCAACCCCCGGGCGAGGAGCGCGAAGCTCCGCGTCGCGCGGCGGACGGCGGCGGCGCCTTCGCCGGTGGACCCGGGCGATCTGGGCATGCCGAGGGCGAGAGGGGGCAGTTAGGGTGCGCGGGCTTCTTTACGTGCTGACGGCGGTGTGCGTCGTCGCCTTGGGATTCTGGGCCTACCAGGAGAATTACCGGACGCAGGGCGCGATCCGCGAGGTCCGGTCGCTGAACGCGCGGATCGGCGCGGCCCACGCCCGGCTCAACGTGCTGAGCGCCGAATGGGCGTATCTCAACCGCCCCGACCGCCTGCGCGAGCTGGCCGACGCCAACTTCGACCGGCTGGGCCTCCTGCCGCTGACGCCCGAGGCATTCGGCCACCCGCAGGACATCGCGATGCCCCTGCCGCCGATCCCCGAGCTGGGCCCGATCATGGACCCGGTCGAGATCTCCGCCGGCCAGCGCGGCCCGAACGGGGAGGAGCCGCTGTGATCCGCCGCCCGCTCCGCCCGCTCGCCCGTGTCCTGCGCGCCCGCGACGAGGGCGGCAATCCCGACGCCATCGCCGCCGAGAACCTGCGCCTGCGCCACGAGGAGATGCGCGACCGCGCCCGCGCCCGCGCCGAGGGGCGGCTTCTGGTCCTCGGCTTCTTCTTCTTCGTCGCCTTCCTGACCATCGGCGTCCGCATGGGCGCCCTCGCCGCGACCGAGGCGGAAGAGCCGCGGGCGGTCGCGAACGGCAATCCGATCATCAACCAGCGCTCGGACATCGTGGACCGCAACGGCCGCGTGCTGGCGACCAACCTCGACACCCACGCCCTGTACGCCCAGCCGCAGCAGATGATCGACCCCGCCCACGCCGCGGTGGAACTGGCGCGGATCTTCCCCGAACTGGACGCCGAGGAGCTGCTCGAGGATTTCACCGGCAACCGCCGCTTCCTGTGGATCCGCCGCCAGATCAGCCCCGAGCAGATGCAGCAGGTGCACGACATCGGCGATCCAGGCCTCCTCTTCGGCCCGCGCGAGATGCGCCTCTACCCGAACGGTCCCATCGCGTCGCACATCCTGGGCGGCGCCTCCTACGGCCGCGAGGGCGTGGACAGCGCCGAGGTGATCGGCGTGGCGGGGGTGGAGCGCTACTTCGACGCCTGGCTGCGCGATCCCGCCAACGAGGGCCAGGCGCTGGAGCTGTCGATCGACCTCACCGTGCAGGCGGCGATGGAGGAAGTCCTCGCCGGCGGCATGACGCTGATGGAGGCCAAGGGCGCCACGGCGATCATCATGGACGTGCATACCGGCGAGATCGTCGCGATGGCGTCGCTGCCCGACTTCGATCCCAACGACCGGCCGCGACCGCTGACGGAAGGCGACCAGTCCGACAGCCCGATCTTCAACCGGGCGGTGCAGGGCGTCTACGAGCTGGGCTCGGTCTTCAAGATCTTCGCCGTGGCGCAGGCGATGGAGCTGGGCCTCGTCAACGCGCAGACGCTGATCGACACGCGCGGGCCGATGACCTGGGGCCGCTTCCGCATCCGCGACTTCCACGATTACGGGCCTCAGCTGACCGTGACCGACGTCATCGTCGAAAGCTCGAACATCGGCACCAGCCGGATCGCCCTGATGATCGGCGCGCCGCGTCAGCGCGAGTTCCTCGGGTCCCTCGGCTTCCTCGAACCCACGCAGGTCGAAATGGTCGAGGCGCCGACCGGCCAGCCGCTCCTGCCCCAGCAATGGTCCGAGATCTCCTTGATGACGATCAGCTACGGCCACGGCCTGTCGGCCTCGCCGCTGCACCTGGCGCAGGCCTACGCCTCGCTGCTGAACGGCGGGCACCGGGTGCGCGCGACGCTGGTCCGGCAGGACGGCCCGCAGGAGGGCGAGCGCGTCGTCAGCGAGGAGGTCTCGGCCGCCGCCCGCTCGATGCTGCGGCAGGTGGTGACTCGCGGCACGGCGAGCTTCGCCGAGGTGCCGGGCTACGAGGTCGGCGGCAAGACCGGGACGGCCGACAAGCCGCGGCCGACGGGCGGCTACTATACCGACCGCACCATCTCGACCTTCGCGGGCGTCTTCCCCGCGCACGATCCGCAATACGTGGTCATCCTCAGCCTCGACGAGCCGCAGCAGTTCGTGGCCGGCGAGAACCGCCGCACCGCCGGCTGGACCGCCGTGCCGGTCGCGGCCGAGCTGATCCGCCGGACCGCCCCGCTGATGGGCCTGCGTCCCGAGATTGCGACCCTCGATCCGACAGGTGTAACACAGACCGCAAGTCACTGAGGGCGGGCAGGGCCGTGGCGGCAGACAAATCCTTGGCGGAACTCGGTCTTCGGGCCGCGGGCGGACGCGGCACCCGAGTCGCCGGTCTGACCGCGGATTCGCGCGAGGTGCAGGAGGGCTGGCTCTTCGCCGCGCTGCCGGGCACCCAGGCCCACGGGGCGAGCTACGCCGGAACCGCGCTGGCGCGGGGGGCGAGCGCGATCCTCACCGACGCCGACGGGGCCAGGCTGGCCGCGGCGCACCTCGCCGGGACCGACGTCGCCGTCGTGGTCGCCGAGGATCCGCGTGCGACGCTGTCCCGCACCGCCGCCCTGTGGTTCGGCGCCCAGCCCGAGACGATGGTCGCGGTGACCGGGACCAACGGCAAGACCTCGGCCGCGTCGTTCTGCCGGCAGATCTGGATCGCCCTGGACCGGACGGCGATCAACATCGGCACCACCGGGGTCGAGGGGGCGTGGACCTGGCCGCTGCGGCACACGACGCCCGACCCCGTGACGCTGCACCGCTGCCTGGCCGACGCGGCCGCGGCGGGCGTGACCCATGCGGCGATGGAGGCGTCGTCCCACGGTCTCGACCAGCGGCGGCTGGACGGGGTGATGCTGGCGGCGGCCGGCTTCACCAACTTCAGCCAGGACCATCTCGACTATCACGGCACGATGGGCGCGTACTTCCGCGCCAAGTGCGGCCTCTTCACCCGCCTGCTGCCGGACGATGGTGTGGCGGTGGTGAACCTCGACGATCCCCGCGGCCCTGAGGTGGCGCAGATCGCCGGAGAGCGCGGGCAGGAGGTGATCGGCGTCGGCCGGGCCGAGGGGGCGCGGCTGCGCCTGACTGGCCAGCGTTTCGACGCGACGGGGCAGGAGCTGCGCTTCGCCTGGCAGGGCGAGGCGCGGACGACGCGGCTGGGTCTCATCGGCGGCTTTCAGGCGTCGAACGTGCTGGTCGCCGCGGGTCTGTGCATCGCCGCCGGCGAGGACCCGGCCGAGGTCTTCCGGGTGCTGCCCGAGCTGACCACCGTGCGCGGCCGAATGCAGCACGCCGCCACCCGCGAGAACGGCGCGACGGTCTTCGTCGACTACGCCCACACGCCCGACGCGGTGGCGACGGCGCTGGCGGCGCTGCGGCCCCATGTCCTCGGACGGATCGTCGCGATCGTCGGCGCGGGCGGCGACCGCGACCGCGGCAAGCGGCCCAGGATGGGCGCGGCGGCGGCCGAACATGCGGACGTCGTCATCGTCACCGACGACAATCCCCGGTCCGAGGACCCGGCCGCGATCCGCCGCGCGGTGCTGGACGGCGCGCCCGGCGCGATGGAGGTGGGAGACCGCGCCGAGGCGATCCTGCGCGGCGTCGACATGCTGGAGCCGGGGGACGCGCTGCTGATCTGCGGCAAGGGGCACGAGACCGGCCAGATCGTCGGCGACAGCGTCCTGCCCTTCGACGATGCCGAGCAGGCCAGCGTGGCGGTGGCGGCGCTGGAGGGGCGGGTCTGATGGCGCTCTGGACCTCGGCCGACGCCGTCGCCGCGACGGGCGGCACCTCGACGCGCGACTGGGCGGCGGATGGGGTCTCGATCGATACACGGACCCTGGCGCCGGGCGACCTGTTCGTGGCGCTGACGGCCGAACGGGACGGGCACGAGTTCGTCGCGCAGGCGCTGCAGAAGGGCGCCGCGGCCGCGCTCGTCTCGCGCCGGCCGGACGGCGTGGCGGAGGATGCGCCGCTGCTGATCGTGGACGACGTGCTGGAGGCGCTGGGACGGCTCGGCGTGGCGGGGCGGGCGCGGACGCAGGCGCGGGTGCTGGCGATCACCGGCTCGGTCGGCAAGACCTCGGCCAAGGAGATGGCGCGCACCGCGCTGGACGGGCAGGGCGCGACCCACGCCGCCGTCGCCTCCTACAACAACCACTGGGGCGTGCCGCTGACGCTGGCGCGGATGCCGCCGGAGACGAAGTTCGCCGTCATCGAGATCGGCATGAACCATCCCGGCGAGATCGCCCCGCTGGCCCGGATGGCGCGGCCCCACGTCGCGCTGATCACGACCGTGGCGCCCGCGCACATGGAGGCCTTCGTGGGCCACGGCGGCCTCGCCGGGATCGCCCGCGAGAAAGCCGCGATCTTCGAGGGGCTGGAGCCCGGAGGCGTCGCGGTGATCAACGGCGACTTGTCCGTTTCCGACATCCTCAGCGCCGAGGCGCGTCGTCATGCGGCCCGGATCATCACGTTCGGAACCTCTGCCGGGCTGCACCACCGTCTCACCGACATCCGTGTCCGGGAGGGCGCGACCGTGGGGCAGGGCCGCGCCTGGCGGACGCCCTTCATGGTCAAGGTGGCGACCGAGGGCGGGCACTTCGCCCTGAACGCCCTCGGCGTCGTCGCGGCGGTGCAGGCGCTGGGTGCCGACCGGGCGCGGGCGCTGGTGGCGCTGGGCGACTGGGCGCCGCCCGCCGGGCGGGGCACCCGCGAGACCGTCGTCATCGACCCCGCGATCGAGACCGAGACGATCGAGCTGATCGACGACGCCTTCAACGCCAACCCCGCCTCGCTGTCCGCCGCGCTCGCCGTCCTTGCCGCCAGCCGCCCGGCCGACGGCGTCGGCCGCGTCCGCAAGGGCCGGCGGATCGCGATCCTCGGCGACATGCTGGAACTCGGCCCCGACGAGATCGCGCTGCACGCCGCCGTCGCGGACGACCCGGCGATGGCGAAGCTGAGCATCGTCCACTGCGTCGGCCCGCGGATGAAGTCGCTGCACGAGGCGCTGCCGGACCGCCTGCGCGGGCGGTGGGTCAAGGATCCCGACACCCTCATCGCCGAGATCGAGCGGCTGGTGGATTCCGGCGACGTGCTGCTGGTGAAGGGGTCGAAGTCGATCAAGGTCAGCCGGATCGTTGACGCGATCCGGAAACTGGGGCAACGGGGCGCCTCCGCGAAGGAAGGGGAGAGGGCGTAACCATGCTCTACTGGCTGACCGCGCTGTCGGACGGCGGCGACGTCTTCAACCTGTTCCGCTACATCACCTTCCGCGCCGGGGGCGCGTTCCTGACCGCGCTCGTCTTCGGCTTCCTGTTCGGGCCGCCGCTGATCAACGTGCTGCGCCGCCGGCAGGGCAAGGGGCAGCCGATCCGCACCGACGGGCCCGAGGGGCATTTTCTCAAGGCCGGAACGCCGACGATGGGGGGGCTTCTCATCATCGCGGCGCTCACCTTCTCGACCCTGATGTGGGCGCGGCTCGACAATCCGTACATCTGGATGGTCCTGTTCGTGACCCTCGCCTTCGCGCTGATCGGCTTCGCCGACGACTATGCCAAGGTGCGCAAGCAGTCCTCGGCGGGGGTCTCGGGGAAGGTGCGCCTGCTGATCGGCTTCGTCGTCGCGGGGCTGGCGGGCGCATGGGCGGCGCACTTCCACCCCGCCGACCTGACCGGCCAGCTCGCCTTTCCGGTGTTCAAGGAATACCTTCTGAATCTCGGCATCCTGTTCGTCCCGTTCGCGATCATCGTGATCGTGGGCGCGGCGAATGCGGTGAACCTGACCGACGGCCTCGACGGCCTCGCGATCATGCCGGTGATGATCGCGGCCGGGACGTTCGGCATCATTTCCTACGCCGTGGGGCGGACCGACTTCACCGAGTATCTCGACGTGCACTACGTGCCCGACACCGGCGAGATCCTGATCTTCTGCGCCAGCCTGATCGGCGGCGGCCTGGGGTTCCTGTGGTACAACGCCCCGCCCGCGGCGGTGTTCATGGGCGACACCGGCAGCCTCGCCCTCGGCGGGGCGCTCGGCGCGATCGCTGTCGCGATCAAGCACGAGATCGTCCTCGCCATCGTCGGCGGCCTGTTCGTGGTCGAGGCGCTGTCGGTCATCATCCAGGTCTTCTACTTCAAGCGGACCGGGCGGCGCGTCTTCCTGATGGCGCCGATCCACCACCATTACGAGAAGAAGGGCTGGGCCGAGCCGCAGATCGTGATCCGCTTCTGGATCATCAGCCTGATCCTCGCGATGATCGGCCTCGCGACGCTGAAGGTCCGGTGATCCGCGAGGCCGACCTCGCGGCGCCGGTGAAGGCGCATCTCGAGCGGCAGGGCTACGTCGTCAAGGCAGAGGTCGGCGCCTGCGACCTGATGGCGGTGCGCGGCGACGAGCCGCCGGTGATCGTGGAGCTGAAGACCTCGTTCTCGCTCCAGCTGGTGCTGCAGGGTGTGGCCCGGCTGGCGCTCTTCGACCATGTCTACCTCGCCGTCGCCGTCCCGCCGAAGCGCGGCTGGGGGCCGCGCTACCGCGACATCGTGGCGCTGTGCCGGCGCCTGGGGCTGGGTCTGCTGGCGGTGAAGGGCGACGCGGTGGAGGCGCATCTCGACCCCGGCCCCTACGCGCCGCGCAAGTCGGCGGCGCGGGCGGGGAGGCTGATCCGGGAGTTCGACCGGCGCGTGGGCGATCCGAACATCGCCGGCACGACGGGGATCAAGCGCGTCACGGCCTATCGTCAGGACGCGCTGCGCTGTGCCGGGCACCTCTCGACGGGCGAGGCCAGCCCGGCGGCGATCGCGAGGGCGACAGGCGTGGCCCGGGCAGGGGCGATCCTGCGGGACGATCACTACGGCTGGTTCGAGAGGGTGGCGCACGGCATCTACCGGCTGACGCCGAACGGGCGGGCGGCCCTCGACGAATGGTCGTGCGAGCTGGCGCGGCTGGCCGAGGCGGCCGAGTAGGGTCCGGGGGCAGCGGGAGGGCGAGGCGCGGGAAACCGAATCGGCTTCAAACGGGCCCCGGTGGCACTGGAACGGGTGCTCCCGGTTCTGATCGCGTCGATCCCGGCTGCCGCGTCGCGCATACCTTCCGGGCATTTGCGAGCACCCGTCATGCCATGGTCCCCTTCCGGAAGGCAATCAGCGGAATCCTGACCTATTGTAGACGCTCCGCCCGCAACGATCATTGCCGCGTCACGCCGGCATGCCATCTTGTCCACCGGCCAATCTGTCCGCGAGCTGCCCATGACCGCCGACATTCCCGCCCGACTGGTCCTTGCCCCCGTTCTCGCCTGGCAGGCGCTGCGCCTGCGCCGGCTTGCCCGCATTCTCCCCGAGGCGGACGGACCCCGCGAGGGTGTCGCAGGACGCGGTCCGCGGCTGCGGGTGCTGATCGTCGGCGACAGCTCGGCCGCCGGCGTCGGAGCCCGGCGGCAGAGTGCGGCGCTGGCGGGACGGCTGGTGTCGGACCTGGCGCGGGATTTCCGGGTGGAGTGGCGGCTGATCGCACGGTCGGGCGCCACGGCGGGTTCGACCCTGGCGGCGCTGGAGCGGGCGGAGCGGGGGCGGTTCGACGTCGCGGTCACGACGCTCGGCGTCAACGACGCCAAGAACGGGGTGCCGTGGCCGCTGTACCTGTGGCGGATGCGGCGGCTGACGATCCTCTTGCGGATGCGCTACGGGGTGCGGACGCTGTACGCCTCGGGCATGCCGCCGGTCTCGGTGTTCCCGCTCCTGCCGCAGCCGCTGCGCTGGATCGTCGGTGCGCAGGTGGCGCGGTTCGACCGGGTGCTGGCGCGGGCGGCGCGGCGGGTGCCGGGGCTGGCGCACGTGCCGCCGGATTTCACGCTCGACCCGCTGGAGCTGGCCATCGACGGCTTCCACGCCGGACCGCTGGTCTACGAGAAGTGGGGCCGCTGCCTCGCCGCCGCCATCCGGGCCGGCGAGGCGCGGCGGCTCGATCAGCCGCGGACGCCGGCGAACCGCTCGGCCCAGGCCGCGCGGTCCTCGTCGGCGATCTTGGCGAACATCACCTCGGGCACGGTGAAGGCATGGCCGGCGGGCAGGGCGCGCAAGGCCTCGCCCACGTCATTCGGCCAGCCGGCGTCCTCCGCGCCGATCGCCTCCAGGAGCCGCGCGGAGGAGAAGGGCAGGAACGGCGCAGACAGCACGGCGTAGAGGCGGACCAGGTTGAGACCGAGGCGGACCTGCATGGCAGCCGTCTGCGGGTCCTCCTTGAACGTGGCCCAGGGCGCCGCGGCCTGCAGGTACTCGTTCCCCGCGACCCAGATGCCCCGCAGCTCGGCCGCCGCCTTGCGGACCTCGATCGCGTCCATGCTCTTCTCGTAGGCCGCGATGCGCCGCGTCAGGTCGGCGAGCAGCGCCTCTTCCCGCGCGCCGTAGGCGCCGCCCTCCGGCACCGCCTCGCCGAACTTCGACCGGCAGAACTTGGTGATCCGGCTGACGAAGTTGCCGAGGACGTCGGCGAGATCCTTGTTCACGTCCTGCTGGAACGCCTCCCAGGTGAACTCGCTGTCGGACGTCTCGGGCGCACGGCTGAGCAGCCACCAGCGCCAGTAGTCGGCCGGCAGGATCTCCAGCGCCTGGTCCATGAACACGCCGCGCCCGCGCGAGGTGCTGAACTGGCCGCCGTCGTAATTGAGGTAGTTGAACGACTTGATGTAGTCGACGAGCTTCCACGGCTCGCCCGAGCCGAGGATCGTCACCGGGAAGGACAGGGTGTGGAAGGGCACGTTGTCCTTGCCCATGAACTGCGTGTAGCGCACGTCGTCCGCGCCCTTGTCGGTGCGCCACCAGCGCTCCCAGTCGTCGCCCTTGCCGGCCTCGACCCACTCTGCGCCGCAGGCGATGTACTCGATCGGCGCGTCGAACCAGACGTAGAAGACCTTGCCCTCCATCCCCGGCCAGGGCTGGTCGCCCCGCTGCACCGGCACGCCCCAGTCGAGGTCGCGGGTGATGCCGCGGTCCTGCAACCCGTCGCCGTCGTTGAGCCACTTCTTCGCGATTGACGTGGTCAGCACCGGCCAGTCCGTCTGCCGGTCGATCCACGCCGCCAGGTCGTCCTTCATCGCCGACTGCCGCAGGTAGAGGTGCTTGGTCTCCCGCAGCTCCAGATCCGTCGCGCCCGAGATGGTGGAGCGCGGGTTGATCAGGTCCGTGGGATCAAGCTGCTTGGTGCAGTTGTCGCACTGGTCGCCCCGCGCGCTGTCGAAGCCGCAATTGGGGCAGGTGCCCTCGATGTAGCGGTCCGGCAGGAAGCGGCCGTCGGTGGGCGAGTACATCTGGTGCTCGGTCACTTCGCGGATCAGCCCGGCGGCGTCGAGGCGGGCGGCGAAGTGCTGCGTCAGGCGATGGTTCTGCGGACTGGAGGAGCGGCCGAAATGGTCGAACGACAGGCCGAAGCCGTCGGCCAGCGCCGCCTGCACGCCGTGCATCTCCTCGCAGTACTCCGCCACCGGCTTGCCGGCCTTCTGGGCCGCGATCTCGGCAGGCGTGCCGTGCTCGTCGGTGGCGCAGAGGAACAGCACCTCGTGCCCGCGCCCGCGCAGGTAGCGGGCGTAGAGGTCGGCGGGCAACTGGCTGCCGACGAGGTTTCCGAGGTGCTTGATCCCGTTGATGTACGGAATCGCGGAGGTGATGAGGTGGCGGGCCATGGGACGTCCTTGGGGATCGGCCGCCTACCTATAGACGGCCCGCCGGTCTGACCAGAGGGGGCTACTGCGCCGTGTAGCCCCCGTCGACGAGGTGGTAGCTGCCGGTGACGAAGCTGGCGGCGTCGGACAGCAGGAAGCAGGTGAGCGCCGACACCTCCTCGGACGTGCCGAGGCGGTGGACCGGGTGCATGCCGGCGATGGCGGTGAGGGTGGCCTCGTCGAGGTTGGCGTCGAGGAGCGGCGTCCGGATGAACCCCGGCCCGACCGCGTTCACGCGGATGCCCTTGGTCGCGTATTCCATCGCCGCAACCTTGGTCAGGCCGACAACCGCGTGCTTCGCCGCGACGTAGGCCGAGGCGGTGGCGAAGCCGACGGTGCCGAGGATCGACGCCATGTTGACGATGGCGCCGCCGCCGGCCTTCTCCATCGCCGGAATGCCGTAGCGCATGCCGTAGAAGACGCCGTCGAGGTTCACGCCCATCACCTTGCGCCAGCCGTCCAGCGGGTAGTTGCCCACCGGCTCGGCCGGGCCGCCGATGCCGGCGTTGTTGACCAGGAGGTGCAGGGCGCCGGTCTTCTCCACCGCGCCCGCGACCATCGCCTCGACGGCGGCGGGGTCGGAGGTGTCGACAGCGTGGGCGAAAGCGGCGTCTCCGATCCCGGCGGCCACCTCTTCGGCCGCGTCGGCATGCAGGTCGGCGACCATGACGCGGGCGCCGCCGGCGGCGAGCTCGCGCGCGACGGCGGCGCCGATGCCGGAGGCGGCGCCGGTGACGATGGCGGTCTTGCCGGTGAAATCGAAAGGCATGGGATCAGCTCCGTTCTGGGACGGGGCCGTTCTGTCACGCGCGTCCGCTCCGGACCTTGAGCCAGATCAATCGCCCGGATCGCGCTGTCGCTCGCGCCCCGTCAGCCGGCCGATCCAGAACGAGGTGCGCGGCGCCCAGACGTAGCGCGTCCGCGCCCCCGGCGCGGGCCGGGCGCGGCGGCGGAAGAGGCCGAAGCCGATCAGCGCCACATGCGCCAGCGAGATCACGACGAACAGCGAGGACGGGCCGAACGCGGCGATCAGGGCGGAGGTGCTCCAGGGCGCGGCGATGGCGCCCACGGCGTAGAAGAACATCATCGCCGCCGACAGCTCCACCCGGTCGCCGTCCGCGCAGAAATCGTGGGCGTGCGCCGTCGCGACCGAGTAGATCGGCACCGTTGTCACCCCGAACAGCGCCGCCCCCGCCATCACGCCGAGCCAGCCGCTCCCGGCCATCCCCACGGTGAGGGCGCACGAGACGACGGACGCGGCCGACAGCCCGATCAGCACGCTCCGCCGGTCGAACCGGTCGGCGAGCCAGCCGGCGGGATACTGGGCCAGCGCGCCGCCTGCCACGTAGGTCGCGAGGAACACGCCGATCTGATCCGCGGCCAGCCCCACTTCGGAGCCGTATATCGGCCCGACCATGCGGAAGCTCGCCCCCGAGATCGCCGAGACGACGACGGCGATGGTGGCCAGCGGCGAGCAGGCCCAGCCGAGGCGCGGCCACAGCCGCAGGGCCCCGCCCGCCACCGGCTGGACCTGCCGCGACACGGCCAGCGGGAGGATCGAGGCGCAGCAGAAGATCGTCAGCAGGTTGTAGGCGATGTAGACCTCGAGGTTCGCCAGCGCCCCGATCATGAACTGCGCCGCGAACGAGGCCGAGACGTCGACGACCCGGTAGGTGCCCATCGCCCGCCCCCGCGTCTCGTTCGTGACCGCCGCCTGCAGCCACGCCTCGATCACCGTGTAGCAGCCGGCGATGCACACCCCCGACGCGATGCGGAAGATCGTCCACGCCCAGGGGTCGGCGACCAGGACGTGCGCGGCGAGGCCGATGGCGCCGAGGGCGGTGCAGCTGGCGTAGGCGCGGGCATGGCCGACGGTGCCCATCAGGCGCGGCGCCCACCAGCAGCCGAGGAAGAAGCCGAGGAAGTGCGCCGAGCCGAGGATGCCGACCTCGCCCGGGGTGAAGCCCTGTGCGAGGCCGACGAGCGCGTCCAGCGGCCCGACGCCCCCCGACGACAGCTGCAGGAGGATCACCGAAAGGAACAGGGGCGCGAACGTCAGGAGCAGCCGCATGGGCGGCAGAGAACTCCGTCGGACGGGCGGGCGCCAGCCTTATTCGGCCTCGTCTCCCGCCTCCGCCGGCCAGGCGAGCATGGCAAGTCCCCCGATGACCAGCGCGATCAGCGGGGCGAGCGGATCGGGGCCGACCGCGACGAGGCCGAGGACCGCGCCCGTCGCCGCCGCGGCGGCGATACCCAGCGCCGGTCCCCGGCCGCCCCGGTCGGTCCTGTCCTTGCGCATGCCCGTCTCCCGTTCCCTCGCGACCGATCCCGCCGTCCGATTCGGGCAGGGATGGGGCAGGGCAGGGCGGCTCCCGGATCGCACCGCGCACGATGCAGCCGGGCCACGCTTCCGCCCTTGTGCCCGGACCGCCCGCCGCTAGGCTGCGCCCTCGCCGCGACAGACGAAGGGACGAGACGATGGACAGGACGACGTTGGGCCGCAGCGGGATCGAGGTATCGGCCTGGTGCCTCGGCACCATGACCTTCGGCAACCAGACCGAGCAGGACGCCGCGCACCGCCAGATTTCGATGGCGCTTGAGGCCGGCATCGACTTCCTCGACGCGGCCGAGATGTATCCCGTCGCCCCCGTCCGGGCCGAGACGGTGGGCCGGACCGAACGGATCATCGGCAACTGGCTGGAAGAGACCGGCCGCCGCGACGACGTCGTCATCGCGACCAAGGCGACGGGACCGAACGGCGGCATGGTGCGCGACGGCGCCGGCTATTCCGGCGCGACCCTGCGCGAAATCGTCGAAGGATCGTTGCGGCGGCTGCGGACGGATCGGATCGACCTCTACCAGCTGCACTGGCCCGAGCGGGGCAGCTACCACTTCCGGCAGAACTGGACCTTCGACCCGCGGGGGCAGGACACGGGCGAGGTCGCCGACCACATGGACGGCATGGTCGAGACGCTGAAGGCCCTCGTCGCCGAGGGCAAGATCCGCGCCTTCGGCCTGTCGAACGAGACCGCCTGGGGCACGATGCAGTGGATCGCCCGCGCCGAGGCCGCGGGCGGACCGCGGGTCGCTACGGTGCAGAACGAATATTCGCTGCTGGCGCGCCTCTACGACACCGACATGGCCGAGATGGCGCACCACGAGGACGTGACGCTGCTCAGCTTCTCGCCCCTGGGCGCGGGGTTCCTGACCGGCAAGTACCGTGGCGGAAAGGTGCCCGAGGGGTCGCGCCGGTCGCGGGTGCCGGACCTCGGCGGGCGCGTGAGCGACCGTGTGGACGGCGCGGTCGAAGCGTATGTCGGGGTCGCGCAGAAGCACGGGCTCGACCTCGTGCACATGTCCCTCGCCTGGCAGCGGACGCGGCCGTTCCCCGTGGTGCCGATCATCGGCGCGACGACGGTGGAGCAGCTGCGCCGCATCCTCGCCGGGGCGGACGTCGCCCTGTCCGACGAGGTGCTCGCCGATATCGACGCGGTCCACCGCGCCCATCCGCTGCCCTACTGATGCGCGCGCTTCTGGTCCTGCTGGCGCTCGCCGCCGGCCCGGCCGCGGCCGAGGACTTTCCCTGGACCGGCCGCTGGGGCGGCTGGGAGTGCCGGGACGAGGTGATGATCGGCTCCGCGGACCTCGGGCGGGACGGCGGTTTGTGCACGACCACCGCGATCGTGCCTCTGGGCGCGACGGGCGCGGTGGCGCTGCGGCTCGACTGCGGCGGCGCGGTCGAGGACGTGGTGCTGATGTACAACCAGGAACGTGACGCGCTGTGGCTGTGGGAGTCGCCGGACCAGATCGCCCCGCGCCGCCTGCGCCGGTGCGACGCGCCGTGATCCGCGCGCTCCTCCTGACGCTCGCCCTCGCGATCGCCGCCTGCGGCCGGACCGCCCCGCCGGCCGAGGCGCCGTCGTTCCGGCGGGGGGGCGAGCCCATCGCCTCGGCCGCGATCTTCGACCTCGAGCGGGCGCATGGGTTGTGGCACGTCGTGGCCCGTTTCCCGAACCCGGCGGAGGCGGGGCGGACCGGCGATACGGTCAGCCTCCTCGCGCCACTGGCGGGCGGCGGCGTCACGTTCCAGCGCGACTGGAACGGCGGGTCGGGCTACGTGCAGGCGTCCTCTCCGATGCCGGGCCGGTTCGTCCTGACGCCCACGGCCGCGATTCCGGCGGCGCAGCTGTGGGTCCTGTGGGTCGCCGGCGATTACGAGACGCTGGTGATCGGCACGCCGGACGGCACGCTCGGCTGGGTGCTGAACCGCCGCCCGGACATCTCGGCCGAGCGTCTCGGCGTCGCGCGCGAGATCCTCGACTTCAACGGCTACGACGCCACCCGGCTCCAGCGCACGCCCTGAGATGGAGCCGTGGGTCTGGGTCACCTTCGCCGCGGTCACCGCGCAGACCGTCCGCTTCATGCTGCAGAAGCAGCTGAGCTCGGGCCGCCTGTCCGCCTCCGGCGCGACGTGGGCGCGGTTCGTCTACTCGGTGCCCTTGGCGGCGCTCGCGCTCGTCCTCCACGGCCGGGCGAGCGGCCAGCCGCTGCCGGTGCCGCCCGCCGGCTTCTGGCCCTGGGCCGTGGCCGGCGGGGTGACGCAGATCCTCGCCACCGTCTGCATGATGCTGCTGTTCCGTCGCCGCAACTTCGCGGTCGGCGTCACCTTCAAGAAGACCGAGGTGATCCTGTCCGTCCTCGCCAGCCTCGTCCTGCTGGGCGAAGGCGTCAGCGGGCCGGCGTTCCTCGCCATCTGCGTGGGCCTCGTGGGCGTGCTCCTGCTGTCCGACATGCCGGGGGGGACGGCGCGGGGACTGCGGCGCCTGTGGAACGTCTCGGCCGGGCTCGGCCTCGCCTCGGGGCTGTTCTTCGCGCTGTCGGGCGTCGGCTACCGTGCGGCGACGCTGGCGCTGCCGTCGGGGGACGCGGGGCTGCGCGCGCTCACGGGCCTCGCCTGCGTGACGGCGGTGCAGACGGTGCTGCTGGGCGTCTGGCTGCTGTGGCGCGAGCCGGGAGAGATCGGGCGCGTCTTCGGCGCCTGGCGGATCGCGGCGCTGGTGGGGCTGACGTCGGCCATCGGCTCGGGCTGCTGGTTCGCGGCCTTCTCGCTGCAGAAGGTCGGCTACGTGAACGCGGTCGGGCAGGCGGAACTGATCCTGTCCCTCGCCGTCTCGGCCCTCGTCTTCCGCGAGCGGATCACGGCACGGGAGCTGACGGGCGTCGCCGTCCTGACGGTCTCGATCGTCGCGCTGATCCTGCTCACCTAAATCTGCCTCAGAATCATCACGATCCCGCACCATCCGTGAATTTTCGTGTTCAGGACTGAATAGTTGGTCGTTGCGAAAGAGATGGAGTGAAGATGAGACTTGGTAATTTGGCCACGGGGGCGTCGGCGCTGTCGATGATGTTTCTGACGGCATGTGGGACGACCTATACGGTTCCTGCGCCGGGGGAGACGAGCCTCAGTCAAGCGCGAGCGATGTTCGCTCAGGAACGGGAGCTGGGCAGCGAAATTCGGCCAACAGTCGGTTCCGCCCATGCCTTGCGGCAATTTGAGCGTGTCATAGCGCGTGTCGAGCCTGCTGCGGAAGCATTCTGTCGCTCGCAAACGACTGATCGGCCTAGCTTTAACTGCGACGTACATATCATCGTCGACCATGAACGAAGCGACCGCAACGCCTACCAGACCTACACCAACGACGGCAGCGTCATTGTCGCGTTTACCGTCCCCCTGATTGCCGATGCCCGCAATGAGGACGAGTTGGCTTTTGTTCTCGGACATGAGGTAGGTCATCACGTCGGCCAACACATCCAGAAGAGCAGACAGCAAGCTATGGCTGGCGCGCTGATCATGGGGGCACTGGTGGCCTATGGTCAGGCTCAGGCGAACGCTGCTAATCCGTATCGGTATACCGGCAATGACAGTGCGAATATGCGCAACGCGATGGACTTGGGTGCTGGACTGGGAGACATGGCATTCAGCCAGACCTACGAACTCGAGTCTGATATGATCGGCACCTATATCGCCACCTCCGCCGGATATGATCCGATCGTAGGTGCCCGCTTCTTTGCAAGGCCGGAGGAGCCTGTGACTCCTCAAGGTGCCAGGTCCTTCTGGGGGACACATCCGTCGGATGAAGTCCGGCTTGCTACGGTTATAGAGACGGTCGGACAGATCCGGGCCACAGCGTCGCAACCATAGAGCGATCGGAAGATCAGATAGTGTCGAGCGGCCGCCGCCCGTTGAGACGGGTCACCAGGTGCCGCTCGGCATCGTCGAAGTAGAACGGAACCGAGGGTGGCGGGCCGGGCTCGGTCAGGCGGGCGGCGATCTCGGCGAGGGCGACTTCGGTGATGAAGGGCAGGTCGAAGGACCGCGCCTTGGCCAGCGGCACCCACTGCAGGTGCGCCAGCTCGTCCTCGGCGCGCGTGAAGTCGTCCGGGTCGGTGGCCAGCGCCTCCGCCTCGGCCACGAAGAAGCGGGCGTCGAAGCGGCGGGGGCGGCCGGGCGGCGTGATGGCGCGGAACACGAAGGTCAGCGCGCCGAAATCGGGCCGGTGGCCGGTGGCGGCGAAGCCGCGCCAGCCCTTCGGCGGGTCCGGCCAGGCCGCGCGGCGGCCGAGGACCTGTCCCGTTTCCTCCCACAACTCGCGCACCGCCGCGGCGGCGAGGGCGTCGGGCGAGAGGTCGACCCCCTCCGCAAGTCGCGCGCGGCAGAGGTCCGTGAGGGGACGGGCCGGCTCGATCCCGGTATCCGCACGCGCGTCGACGGCGCCGCCCGGAAAGACGAACTTGTTCGGCATGAAGGCCGCCGCGGCGCCTCGCTGACCCATCAGGACCGCGGGCGCCGTCATCCGGTCGCGGATCACGATGATCGTGGCGGCATCGCGAATCGCGTCCTTCCGGTCGCCGTCGGCCACGGTCAGGCCGGACGGCTGAAGCCGTGCATCCGCTTGGCCCACTGGATGCCCACGACCACGCCCTTGAGCCGAGGCAGCAGATACAGCGACAGCGCCACCGCCGCGACGGCGAAGAGCGTGCCCATCACCATCGGGTCGGGCCGCAGGCGGGTGAAGACGACGTGGATGAACGGCACCAGCAGGTGGCCGACCACGAGGATCGTCAGGTAGGCGGGGCCGTCGTCTGCGCGGTGGTGGCCCAGCTCCTCGCGGCAGACGGGGCAGCGGTCGGCGACCTTGAGGTAGCCGTCCATCAGCGGACCCTGCCCGCAGCTCGGACAACGACGGCGGAAGCCGCGCAGGACCGCCGTGCGGGTGTCGCGCGGAGCCTCGTCGTCCACCCGGTGGGCGGCGTCGATCTGGTGCGTCATGGGGGTCTGATCCATCCGGCGAACATGGCCTTCGGCGCGACGTTTGGGAAGGGGCGGCCGTGCGGTTGCGGCGCCGTGTCGCGCGGAGCCGCAGGCGGGCGCAGGATTTTGCCCCGACGCTGCGACGGAAGCCGTGGGACCGACCGTATCAGGTCCGACATCGGCCGGAAGGGTCGGTGCGGGACCCAAGGAAGGACCTGACATGACACGGATCGCATTTCTCACCACCGTCGCCGCCGCCTGCCTGGCCGTGACGGCCGCCACCGCGCAGGAGGCGAACGCCCCGGACGCGCCGGGTCCGGCCGCCCCGCTGGCCGGCGACATTGGGCCGATGGGTCTCGACTTCGCCACGCTCGATGCCGACGGCGACGGTCTTGTCACGCAGGACGAGCTGGACGCCGCCGCCGCGGCCCGCTTCGCCGCCGCCGACGCGGACGGCGACGGCGCGCTGTCGGTGGACGAGATGGTCGCGGCCGCCGAGGCCCGCGCGGCCGAGCGGCGGGCGGCGATGATGGAGGCGATGGTCGCGCGCATGGACGCCAACGGCGACGGCCTGCTGCAGCCGGACGAGATGGCGCCGGCGACGACGGCCAGCGAGCGGATGCTCGCCCGTCTCGACAGCGACGGCGACGGCGCGCTCAGCGCCGAGGAGGCGCAGGCGATGCGCGACCGCATGGCCGGCGGCTTCGGCCCCCGCCGGGGCGAGCACGGCGAGCGCGGCCGGCACGGCGAACGCGATGGCTGGCGCGGCTGGTTCGGCCCGCGGGGCTGACCCGGTCCTGGGGAGGGGCATCCGCCCCTCCCCGTGGACGGGAGGGGCCGGCGCGACTAGCACGGGGACCGATGAGCACGTCACCCACGGCGACAGCGGAGGCGACGGCCGCGCCCTTCGATCCCGAGGGCGCGTGGCTGGTCGCCTACGCGAACGGCGACCCGGACGCGGCGCGCGTCCTGACGGCGGCGCTCGGCCCCCGGGCCTACGCCCAGGCGGCCCGGATGCTCGCCGACCGGGCCGAGGCCGAGGACGTGGTGCAGGAGGCGATGATGCGGCTGTGGCGCATCGCGCCGGACTGGCGGCAGGGCGAGGCGAAGGTCTCGACCTGGCTGTACCGGGTGGTGGCGAACCTCTGCACCGACCGGCTGCGCCGGCGCGGGCGGGGGGTGCCGCTGGACGCGGTGCCGGAGCCGCCGGACGACGCGCCGACGGCGGCGGCCGGGATGCTGGAGAGCGCGCGGCACCGGGCGCTGGCGGCGGCGCTGGCCGAGCTGCCGGAGCGGCAGGCGCAGGCGGTCACGCTGCGGCACCTGGAGGGGCTGTCCAACCCCGAGATCGCCGCGATCATGGACATCGGGGTCGAGGCGGTCGAAAGTCTGACCGCCCGGGGCAAGAGGGCGCTCGCGGCCATCCTGGCCGGCCGGCGCGAGGAACTGGGATGGACCGATGAGTGAGCGGGACCGGGTGACGGCGGACGAGGCCGCGCTGGAGCGGCTGCTGGACGAGGTGGCGGCGGCGCGGCCGGCGCCGCCGGACGATTTCATGACGCGGCTGCTGGCCGAAGCCGAGGCGGCGCGGCCGCGGGCCGCCGTGACGGTGGGTCCGGCCCGCGCGGGGCTGCGCGGCTGGTTCGCGGCGATCGGCGGCTGGCCGGCGCTGGGCGGTCTCGTCGCGTCGACCGTGGCGGGCGTCTGGATCGGCGCCGCGCCCCCGTCCGCTCTCGATGGCTACCTCACCGGCAGTCTCAGCGTCGACATCCTGCCGGACGGCGTGACACTTCTGGAGGACAGCTGATGGCCGATGCCGCCCCGCCGCCGCCCGGCGTGCCGCCGCAGCGCCCGCCGCGCCGCGCCCTGCGCGTCGCCCTCGCCCTGTCGCTGATGGTCAACCTGCTTCTCGTCGGCCTCTTCGTCGGCCTGCTCGCCTCCGGCCGCGGTCCGGGAGGCGGGCCGCGCGGGTTCGAGCTGGCCCTCGGGCCGCTGACCGCGGCGATGCCGCCGGAGGAGCGGGGGCGTCTGCGCGACCAGCTGCGGGGCAACGAGCGGGTGCGCGACCTCGCCGGAGCGGGGCGCCGCGCGGCGGTGGCCGAGCTCGCCGAGGCGATCCGGGCGGAGCCCTTCGACCGGGCCGCCGTCGCGGCGCGTATCGACGCGCAGGTGGCGCGGCTGACGGCCCTGCAGGAGGTGGCGCGGACGGCCTGGCTCGACCGGGTCGCCGGGATGTCGCCCGAGGACCGCGCGGCCTACGCCGATCGGCTGGAAAGCCAGTCCCGCCGCGGGCCGCCGGGCGGCTGAGCCGCCACCGCGACGCGCACCGGATGGCGCGGCGCCGTCGCCGTCGGGTCGGACCAGAGGCAGATCCGGTCGCGGCCGTCCCGCTTGGCCGCATACAGCGCGGCGTCGGCGCGGCCGAACAGCCGGTCGCCCTCGTCGCCTTGGCCGATGGCGAGGCCGGCCGAGATCGTGACCGACACCGAGGCAGCGGGGTTCGCGCACATCTCGTTCGAGACCTCGACCTCGCGGTCGGCGACAGCGGCGCGCAGCCGGTCGGCGAGGTCGCGTGCGGCCGCGGCGCCCAGGCCCGGCGCGGCGACGAGGAACTCCTCGCCGCCGATCCGCGCGAACAGGTCGCCCGGGCGCAGCGCCGCCGCCATCCGCCCCGCCACCTCGATCAGCACGCAGTCCCCGGCGACGTGGCCGTGCCGGTCGTTCACCGCCTTGAAGTGGTCGATGTCGAGGACCATGACCGCGAGCGGCGCTCCGGGGCCCGCGGCCCGGGCCATCCCGCCCAGCGTGGCCATCGCGAAGCGGCGGTTCGCGATTCCGGTCAGCGGGTCGGTCACCGCCGCCTGCAGCCCGTCGCGGACCTTGTCGCGCAGCCGGTCGTGCACCCGCTTGCGGCGCAGCAGGCCGTCGATCCGCCAGGACAGCTCGGCCGTGCCGACGTCGGCGGTCACCAGATCCCCGGCGCCGAGGTCGAGCGCCATGACGGCGAGGTCGGTGGCGCCCGGCGGCACGATGGCGAGGATCTCGGCCTGGCGCCGGCCGCCCTGGGCGCGCACCTCGGCGATGGCGCGGAACAGGGCGCCGGGGGACAGGCACCCGCCCGAGGCGGCGAGGCGGCCCGCGGCGTCCGGCCCGGCCGCACCGCCGGCGGCGTCGAGGAGCACGACGTCGGCCTTCTGCCGCGTCAGCTCCGCCGGATCGCGCAGAAGCTGCGCCCGCCGGCCGAGCCTGCCGATCACCTCGGCGAGGGCGGCCGGCGGCGCGCCGGACGGGCCAGCCAGAACCGCGACGCGGCCGGGGGCGGCGAACGGTTCGGCCTCGTCGCCGAAGCCGAGGGCGCGGGCGGCGGCGTCGTGCGGGCGCAGATCCTCCAGTTCGTCCCGGCGCCGCAGGAGGCTGCGCAGGCGCGCGACCAGAAGGGCGGGATCGACGCCGGCGGGAAACGCCTCGTCCGCGCCGGCCTGCAGCGCGGCGAGGCGGGCGGCGGTACCGCCGTCGCCGCCGACGGCGACGATCGGCAGGGCGCGGGTCCGCGGCGCGGCCCGAAGCTCGGCCAGGAGGTCGTGGCACGCGGCACCCTCTCCGACGCCCACGGCGACGAGGTCCGGCAAGCCGTCGCGCAGGGCGCGCCGCGCCGCGTCCGCACTGTCGCAGGTGCGGACGTCGAACCGCGCGGCCGAAAGGTCCGCCGCCCCCAGAATGCGGTTCGTGCAGACGCTGTCGACGACGAGGATCCTGCGAGACATGGTCGGCCTGCCCTGTAACTTTCGTGTGGTCCGCTCGAATTGAAGAGATTAGTCGTCCGCAAAGGTTAAGAACTGGTTGCCTCTGTCGGAGGCGCGGACAGGGTGAAGGGAGATCGGCGGTCATGACGCGGGACGAGGCCGAAACGGTCGCCCTGACGGTGCTCGGTTGGCTGGCGGGCGAGGAGGAGATCATGCCGGTCTTCCTCGGCGCGTCGGGCCTCGACCGCGAGACGCTGGCCGCGCGGGCGACCGATCCGGACCTGCTGGTCTCGGTTCTGGAGTTTGTCACGATGGACGACCGCTGGGTGCTGTCCTGCGCCGGCGCGACTGGGCTGAAGCCCGAGGCGCCGATGCAGGCGCACGCCATCCTGTCGGGCGCGGCACGGACGCACTGGACGTGACCGCGCCGGGGGCGGGGATCCGGGGGCTGCTGTTCGACAAGGACGGCACGCTGTTCGACTTCCAGCGCACCTGGGGCGCCTGGGCGGTGGAGGCGATCGCGGCGCTGTCGGCGGGCGATCCGGCGCTGGAGGCGCGGATCGCCGACATCCTTGGCTTCGACCGGGCGGAGGGGCGGTTTCGCAAGGGCAGCATCGTGATCGCCGAGACGACGCCGACCATCGCGCGCCACCTGGCTCCGGTCCTGCCGGACGCGCCGGACCCCGGGCAGCTCGCGACGCGGCTCGACCGGATCGCGCTCGGCACGCCGCAGGTGCCGGCGTGCGATCTTGGCCCGCTCTTCGCGCGCCTCGCGGGCGCCGGCCTCGCCCTCGGCCTCGCCACGAACGACTCGGCCGCGGCGGCGGAGGGACACCTTTCCACCGCGGGGGTGCGGGGCGCCTTCGGCTTCGTCAGCGGCTACGATTCCGGTCACGGCGCCAAGCCGGGGCCGGGGCCGGCGCGCGCCTTCTGCGCGGAGGCCGGCCTGCCGCCGGAGGCCGTCGCCATGGTCGGCGACAGCCTGCATGACATGGAATGTGCCCGCGCCGCCGGCTGCGTCGCGATCGCCGTCCTCACCGGCCCGGCGGAGGCGGACACGCTCGGCCCCGCCTCCGACGCGGTTCTGGCCTCGATCGCCGACCTGCCCCACTGGCTGGGTCTCGGCTGAGGTCCATCGCCCGAAACCGACGCATTCCGTCGCTGCCTGCCCGCCCCCGTTCGCCTCTGCGCGCGAAGATGGGCGGGATGACGGGGACCAGGGACATGCCGGACACCGCGAGGCGCCGCCGCTCGGGCGGCCATGCCGGGAACGCCGCCCGCCGCACCGGCGCGGCGATCGACCAGATGCCGTGGGCGCCGCCGCTCAACACCGATCGCCCGACCGAGCCGCTGACCGACGAGGGCGTCGCCGCCATCCACGACGGCGCGATGCGGGTGCTGGAGGAGATCGGGATCGAGTTCCTGAACCACGAGGCGCTGGCCCTCTTCCGGCAGGCCGGCTGCACCGTCGAGGGCACGAACGTCCGGATGGGTCGCGAGTGGGTGACGGAGATGGTCGCCCGCGCGCCCCGCACCTTCACGCTGACGCCGCGCAACCCCGAGCGGAGGCTGACCGTCGGCGACGGGCACCTCCTCTTCGGCAACGTCTCGTCCCCGCCCAGCTGGTGGGATCTGGAGATCGGGCGCAAGGTGCCGGGCACGCGGGAAAAATGCGCCGACCTCTTCAGGCTGACGCAGGCCTTCAACTGCATCCACTTCGCCGGCGGCTACCCGGTGGAGCCGGTGGACCTGCCGCCCGCGACGCGGCACCTCGACGTCCTCTTCGACAAGCTGACGCTGACCGACAAGGTCGCGCACGCCTACTCCCTCGGCCCCGAGCGGGTGGAGGACGTGATGGAGATGGTGCGGCTGGCGGCCGGCCTGTCCCACGACGACTTCGCCGCCACGCCGCGGATGTACACCAACATCAACTCCACCTCTCCCCTGAAGCACGACTACCCGATGATCGACGGCTGCCTGCGGCTGATCCGCCGGGGGCAGGCGGTGATCGTCACGCCCTTCACGCTGGCGGGCGCGATGGCGCCGGTGACGATGGCGGGCGCCGTGACGCTGTCGATCGCAGAGGCGCTGTCGGCGATCGCGCTGTTCCAGTGGGTCGTGCCGGGCTGTCCCTGCGTGATCGGCACCTTCACCTCGAACGTGGACATGAAGTCCGGCGCCCCGGCCTTCGGCACGCCGGAATACATGCGCGCGACGCAGATGACGGGGCAGATGGCGCGCTTCTACGGCCTGCCGCTGCGCGCCTCGGGCTCGTGCGCCGCGAACGTCCCCGACGGGCAGGCGATGTGGGAGACGTCGAACGCGCTCTGGTCCGCGGTGCAGGCCGGGACGAGCTTCGTCTACCACGCGGCCGGCTGGCTTGAGGGCGGGCTCATCGCCTCGCCCGAGAAGTTCGTGATGGACTGCGAGGTGCTGCAGATGATCCAGCGCTACTTCGACCCCGCCCTGACCGCGACGGGGCCCGGGGACATCGCGCTGGATGCGATCCGCGAGGTCGGGTCGAGCGGGCACTATTTCGGGATCCAGCACACGCAGGACCGCTACGAGACCGCCTTCTACCAGCCGATCGCCAGCGACTGGCGCAACTTCGAGGCGTGGCAGACCGCCGGCGGGATGTGGAGCGCGGAGCGGGCGCACGGCATCTATCGCCGCATCGTCGACAGCTTCGAGCCGCCGCCGATGGACCCGGGCCACCGCGAGGCGCTGGCGGACTTCGTCGCCCGCCGCAAGGCGGAGGGCGGGGCGCCGACGGACTTCTGAGCCTCGCAAGACGTGTCACGCAAGCGTGATCGTCCCTCCTCAACTCTGGTTCGGGAGCCTCCGTAGCTCCTCACACTCCACGAGGACAGGCCGGCCCTTCCGGCCACGGACAACAGCAAGAGGTATCCCATGCTCAAGACCACGCTCACCGCCGCGGCGTTCGCGCTGACCTCCACCGCGCTGATCGCGCAGGACAACCCGACCGTCGGCGGCGCCGCCATGATGGCCGACATGACGATCGCCGAGAATGCGTCGAACGCGCCGAACCTGACGACGCTGGTCGCCGCCGTGACGTCCGCCGGCATGGCCGAGACGCTGATGGGCGAAGGTCCGTTCACCGTGTTCGCGCCCACCAACGACGCCTTCGCCGGCGTCGATGCGGCCTCGCTCGAGATGCTGATGATGCCCGAAAACGTCGAGCAGTTGCAGCAGATCCTCGGCTGCCACGTCGTCGCGACCGAAGCCTTCTCGACCGACATTGCCGGCATGATCGCCGATGACGGCGGCCGGCACCCGGTCCCGACGGTCGGCGGCTGCACGCTGACCGCGTACATGGACGGCGACATGCTGAAGCTCGAGGACGAGAACGGCCGCGTCGCCACCGTGACCACGGCGGACGTCGACCAGTCCAACGGCGTGGTCCACGTGATCGACACCGTGCTCCTCCCTGCCGGCCAGGCAGGCTGACCGACGGCCTGACCGGACAACGGACGGGGCCGCCTTCGGGCGGCCCCGTTTCGTTTCGGCGACGCTGCCGGACCCGGGCTCGCGCGGCATCAATCCCGATCGAGCGGCGCAATGCCGCACGGATCCGGCCGAAAGATCGTCTTTCCGCCACATTCGCATCCTGCTTCGACCAACCGCTTGCGTTCTTCCTGCGCCCACTCCACGACCCGTTGGGTTCTGCACGGAAAGGTTGAACGGACATGATGAGAAGGGTTGTCCTGGCGGTGGGTCTCCTGATCGGCGCGGCCGGCGCCGCGCACGCGCAAGCCTGCGCGCTTCCCGCTTCGGCGAACGACATCGCCGGCCAGCTGGGGCAGCTGTCGAACGTCGCCCGGCAGCGCAGCGGCGTGCCTGCGCTCTCCCACGACCAGCGCCTGTCGCGGGCGGCGCAGATGCTGGCCTGCGACATCGCGGCCACCGGGAATGTCGGGCACCGGACCCGGGCGGGGCAGAACTCGGCCGACCGTGTCGCCTCAGCGGGCTACCGCGCCTGCCTCGTGGCCGAAAACCTCGCCTGGGGCTATCCTCAGCCCGGCCAGATCGTGAACGGCTGGCTCTCCTCCTCGGGGCACAGCCGCAACATGCTGCATCCCAGGGCGCGGCAGTTCGGCGTCGGCCTCGCGCAGGGTGCGCAGGGGCCGGTCTGGGTGATGATCTACGCCAATCCCTGCTGACCGGCCGCCCTCAGGCGTCCAGCCAGATCGTCACCGGCCCGTCGTTGACCAGCGAGACCTGCATGTCGGCGCCGAACCGGCCGCGGTCGGTCTCCACCCCCTGCGCCACCATCGCCGCGGCGAACGCCTCGTACAGTGCCTCGCCGCGATCCGGCGCCGCGGCGGTGGAGAAGCCGGGGCGGTTGCCGCGGGAGGTGTCGGCGGCGAGCGTGAACTGCGAGACGACGAGTGCGGCGCCGCCGGTGTCGAGGAGCGAGCGGTTCATCCGCCCCGCGTCGTCGCGGAAGATGCGCAGCTTCGCGATCCTGGCGGCCATGCGCGCGGGCGCGTCGTCGGGATCGCCCTCCATCGCGCAGACCAGGATCAGGAGGCCGGGACCGATCGCGCCGACCGTCTCGCCCTCCACCCGCACCGCGGCTTCGGAGACGCGCTGGACCAGCGCCCTCACACCTCGTGGTCCCAGGGCGGGTTGGCGCCGGCGCGGCTGACCGTGATCGCGGCGGCGCGGGCGCCGAGCGACAGGGCGGCGGCGATCTCGTCCTCGGTCAGCGCGGCGACGCGGTCCTTGGTCAGGGCGCCGGCCTTGTAGAGGCTGGCGAGAACGCCGGCGTTGAAGGTGTCCCCGGCGCCGACGGTGTCGACCACCTCGACCCGCGTCGCGGGGACGGTCACGGTGTGGGCGGCGCTGTAGCCGGTCGCGCCCTTCGCGCCTTCGGTGATGCAGACCAGCCTGGCCCCCGCGTCGAGGAGGTCCCGGGCGAGCCCCTCGGTCGTGCCCGAGCCGCGCAGCCAGTGCAGGTCCTCGTCCGACAGCTTCACGATGTCGGCGCGGGCGCACATGCGCGCGATCCGGTCGCGGTAGGCGGCCTCGTCGGTGATGAAGGAGGGGCGGATGTTGGGGTCGATCATGGTGACGCGCGCGCCCGCCTCGCGCGCCTGCAGCGCCTCGTAGGCGGTGCCGCAGGGCTCTCCCACCAGGGAGATGCCGCCGAAGAACAGCGCCTCGGCGTCCGTATCGGGCAGATCGGCCTCGGTCAGCATCCGCCCGGCGGTGTTCTCGTCGTAGAAGGTGTAGGTGGCGTGGCCGTCGGTGAGCCGCACGAAGGCGAGCGTCGTCGGCCGGGCGCTGACGTGGGATGGTGAGGCGTCGACGCGGCTGGCCGCCAGAGTGTCCCGCAGGACGTCGCCGAAGAGGTCCGAGGAGAGGCCCGAGAAGAACCCCGCGGGCACGCCCAGCCGGCCGAGCGCGATGGCAGTGTTGAAGACCGCTCCGCCGGCGTAGGGGGCGAACGCCGCCTCGCCCGCCGCGGTGGTGCGCGGCAGCATGTCGATCAGCGCCTCGCCGCAGGACAGGATCATCGGCTCGCCTCCTCTGGTCGTCCATCCTGCTTGCCCGGCGGGGGGTGCGGCGTCAACGGGGCGATCCGAAGGAGCGCCTTGCGGCGCATTCTTTTGAGTAGAGGGGGCTGCCCGCCCCCGTCCGGCTGTCGCCGGACTCCCCCGGGGATATTTGTGGCTCGATGAGAGGGAGGGGGTCAGGGGAGATAGTCAACCGTCGCGCCGAGGGCCGTGGAGAGGCGGGCGGCGAGGGCGCACGCCTCCGCGTCGAAGGCGCGACGCTCGTCGTCGGTCCAGGGCGAGGGGGCGGCGGGGTCGTCCCAGTCGAGCGCGGTGTTGTGCCGCGCCTCGAGCCGCGCGAGCTCCGCCCGCAGGTCCGCCGGGAGAGGCAGCGCCACCTCGGCCGCGCCGGGCCGAGGCGGTCGGCGGTGGCGCGATCGGCGGGCCAGAGAGCCCCGCCGCCCCATTCGAAGCGCAGCAGCAGGCGCAGGCTACTGCGTCTGCCCATAGACGTAGAACGCGATGCCCGCGGCGATCAGGCCGAGGATCACGGCGAAGGCGATCTTCCAGGGGCTGTAGGGCCGCTCGCCCTGCACCTCGCCGGACTGACCGTTCACGACGAAGCGGTAGGTCTGGCCCCGGAACTTGTAGGCGGCGATCCAGATCGGCAGCAGGACGTGCTTGAAGGTGACGTCGTTCACGTCCGTATGGAGCGAGCTGATCCGCTGCACGTCGCCGCCGATGTCGGCCCGGACGTCCTGCCGGATCACGCCGTCCATGATCTGCCGCGCCTCGGAATAGCCGTCCGGCAGCTCCACCTGATAGCCCTCGGCCGAGAAGCCGGCGAGCCACTCGGGAGCATAGGGCTTCATCTCGGAGAGGTTCCAGGGCTCCAGCGCGTCGGCGTACTTCTTGGGTAGCGAGCGCGAGGCGAGGACGATCACGTCGTCGAAGAAGCGGGAGACGCGGCCGCGGGCGGCGCGCCAGCGGGTCCGGCGCTCGCGCACCGTCTGGCGCTTGCCGTCGCGCATCACGGTGCGGGTGACGTAGTAGTGGTCCCCGCGCATGCCGGTGTACTGAGACCGCGTATCGGCGTCGAAGGTCCAGTAGGGCACGTAGACGCCGTTCATCGCCCGGCCGTGGCGGGCGTAGTCCTTGAGCGCGTTCGGCGCGAACCACAGGGAACGGAGCCAGACCTTCAGCTCGTCCCGCGCCCTGTCCTCGGTCAGCGCGAAGGGGACGACGCCCTGCGGCTTGATGTGGCGGTGGGTGCCGGTGTCGGTGATGACGGGCGTGTCGCAGAACGGGCAGCGGGTGGCCTGGGTGACCTCGGCGATCTCGACCCGCGCGCCGCAGTTCGGGCAGGCGACGACGCGGCTCTCCTCGTACTCCGCGCCGGCCATGGCGCCGCCGAGGGCGCGCTCGAAATCGTGCTCGCGGAAGGCCGCCTCGGCCGCGTCCTCGGAGCCGGGGGAGATGTGCTGTTCGTGGCCGCAATAGGGGCAGGTGAGAACTGTCTCGCCGGGGCGATAGGTCAGCTGGGCGCCGCACTGCTCGCACGGGAAGCGATGCTCCTCGTCGGGCGGGGGCGGCAGGCCGTCGCCGTCGAAATCGCCGTCGGTCTCGGTCGTCGTGTCGGTCATGTCGTGCCCCCGGCCGTCCCGGGGCGGAGGGTGCGAAATCGGCGCGGCTGCCGCAAGTCCCTCAGAGCCAGCGCCAGTCCCAGCGGGGCGCCATGATCCGGAGCGCGTTGTCCCGCAGGCGGACATGGCGCCAGACGTGGAAGGCGGCGTGGACGGCGGTCAGGGCGGAGAGGGCGCAGAACTCCCGACCGTGGACCCAGCCGATCCAGGCGTTCAGCTGGGGCATCGAGAGTGGCACGCGGACCGGGACGAAGCCGCCCGCCATCAACTGGCGCGAGGCGGTGAGGCCGAGGCCGAGGCCGCTGAGGGCGACGCCGATCAGGCCCCAGACCAGCGCGTGATGCAGGACGCGGTGCAGCCGGCGCCCCCGGGGGCGGCAGCTTGGGTGCCCGGGCGGCCGGTCAGGCCGTGGCGGCGTAGAGGCCGATCCGGAGGAGGGCGCCGGAGACGAAGGTCGGCGCCAGGTTCGACTGGAAGAGGCGCCAGAACCGGGTGTCCGGCAGCGGCTCGCCCGGGTCGAGGAAGGCGAACCACGGCGCCAGGGGCGCGAGCAGCCAGTGCAGAACCGTGCGCCGGTGCGGCAGGGCGGGGGAAAGGCGGGGCCGCGCGGTCCTCCTGCCCTCAGACACGGAACCGGCAGGGCGGAGTTTTGCCGGGCGTCAGCCGGCGCGCATCATCCGTCGCAGCAGGCCGTCCTTCTTCACGTACTGATGCCACAGCGCGACGAGGGCGTGGCCAAGCGCGATGATCATCAGGATGTTGGCGATGGTGCCGTGGACGTCGCCCGCATCCTCCACCTGCCCGAACCATGCGACGGCGCCGCCGGCGGGAATCGCGATGAGCAGGAGGTAGATCAGGCGGTGGGTCCAGTTCGCGGCGGCCTGCATTGCGGGTGGATCGTCCGCGGGCGGCGGGGGCACGCCGCGGGTCAGGCGCAGCGCGAGGCGGATCAGCGTCAGCGCCAGCACCGTCAGGCCGAGCCAGGCGTGGAGCGGCAGGGCGCCGACGCCATCGCCGTCCATGCGGGCGTCGAACGCCTCCTCCATCCGGTCGTGGAGCAGCCAGGTGGCGACGACGAGGATCGCCACGGTCCAGTGCAGCGCGATCTGGGCGCGGGAGTAGGTGGCGACTGTCATCTGAACTCCGGCCGGGATGACCGTTGGATCACTCAGCCCGGCGGGGCCGGGGGCGGGGGCGGCGGGGGCGGCGGCATGACGGTGAAGAGCTGCGCCAGCTCGGCCACGTCGCCGGCCGGCTTCCAGCCGTCCTGACCTTGCGTCCAGACCAGCGTCTGCCGCGTCAGCCCGCCTTCGGCGACCATCCGGCCGAGCCGCGCCTTCGAATAGGGCCCGTGCGTCGCGCCGTTCTCGGCGATGTGCCAGACATGCTCCACCGGCGGGGGCGGCGGCGCGGCGGGCTGCGGCGCCGCCTGCGCGGGGGCCTGACCCCAGGGTCCGGCCTGGCCGCCCATCATCATGTTGCCCATCGCCATGCCGAGCCCGGCGCCCAGCCCTGCGCCCATGCCGCCGCCGGCGGCGCCCGGATTCTCCGCCGCCTTGCCCATCGCCTCGGCCGCGTTGAACTGGGCGTACTTGTGCAGGTCGCCCACGATCCCCATCGAGGTGCGCTTGTCGAGGACGGCCTCCACCTCCTGCGGCAGCGAGATGTTCTCGATGTAGAATTCTGGGATCGACAGGCCGTAGTTGGCGATGATCGGCTGGATCGCCTGGGTGATGACGCGGCCGAGGTCGGCGGTGTTGGCCGCCATGTCGAGGACCGCGATGCCGGAGCCGGCCAGCGCGCGGCTCACCTCCTGCACCACGACGTTCCGGATCTGGAAGTTGATCTCGTCCGCCGTGAACTCGCCGTCGGTGCCGACGATCTCCTGCATGAACCTGCCGGGCTCGGCCACCCGCATCGAATAGGTGCCGAAGGCGCGCAGGCGGACCGGCCCGAATTCGGGGTCGCGGCACATGATCGGATTCTTGGTGCCCCACTTCTGGCCGTTGAAGCGGGTCGTGTTGACGAAGTAGATCTCGGACTTGAACGGCGAGCGGAAGCCGTGGTCCCAGTGCTGCAGGTTCGTCATGATCGGCATGTTGTTCGTCTCGAGCATATAGAGCCCGGGATTGAACACGTCGGCGAGCTGGCCCTCGTGGACGAAGACCGCCGCCTGCCCCTCGCGCACCGTCAGCTTGGCGCCGTACTTGATCTCGTGGCCGTAGCGTTCGAACCGCCAGACCATCGTGTCGCGGGTGTCGTCGGTCCATTCGATGACGTCGATGAACTGGCCGGACAGGAAGTCGAGAATGCCCATGGGTGCCTCCGGATCGTGCTGCCGAAGGTCTAGCAACTTCGCCGCGGCGCGGCCAGAAAAAGCGCCGGTGCGGCGGGTCGGGTTCTGCTGACCTTGAAGGACGTCGGGGACTCTCCGTGTCAGGCGCTGCGGGCGCGGGGCATGGCGGGCATGTCGCGCGCGCCCGCGATCATCGTGGCCGCGACGGCGCGGAACACCTCGGTCCAGGCGGCGCGGTGATCGTCGGTCCAGCCGCGGGTCTGACGCTCCAGCGCCTCGAGAAGCGCGGCGCCGACCATGGCGTACTGCCCGTCCTCGGTGCCGCGTCGGACATGGTAGCGGCCGAGGTCGCGCAGCTGCGCCTCCATCCGCGAGAGGTCGTCGACCGAGCGGACGAGGCGGACCAGCATCTTCGACAGCTTCGCCGCCTGGGCGTCCATGTCCGTGGGGAACAGGCGCCGCAGCGACGGCTGGTCCCGGAACAGGATGCCGTAGAAATCGAGGGCGAGCGCCTCCGGCCGGCAGCGCAGCCGCTGGAAGCTGGATCGGATCAGGTCCTGATGTGCGGGGTCGAGCATGGGGCGGGTCCTTCGCCCGCACCTTTGCCGCAGGGCATGAAGAAACCGTTGAAGCCTCAGCTTTCGCCGCCGACCAGCTCCTCGGCGATGGTCCGCGCCAGCGGCGCCGCCTCGTCCGCCGGCATGCCGGCCCGCATCCGCGGGTCGTAGAGGATGCGCAACAGGTTCTCGTCGTGGCCGGTCAGCAGGGCGAACTCGTCGTCGTCGTTGAAGATCGACGGCCGCGCCTGCGGCGAGTCGTTGGGCAGGCCCAGGCCCTGCGCGATCTCCTCGTGGATGCAGGCCAGGCGCAGGCCGTCCGGATGCTCGGCCCGGATCAGCGCGACGGCCCGCGTATAGCCGGGCGAGGACCCGTCCGAGAAGGCGATGACGAGGCACAGGGTGGAGCGGCCGGGATTGAGGAAGGTGCGGACGGAGCTGTCGGCGATCCCCGGCACCAGCTGCCGCAGCCGGGCCTCGTATCCCAGCCGGTCGTCCTCGTTCAGGATCAGGACGTGGAAGTTCGCGTCCTCCGGCATCGTGGCCATCGCGTGCCCGGTGATCCGAGACAGGCGCGAGACGTAGCGGGCGATCGCGCCGCGATCCTCGGCGCGCCGCGCCTCGGGCACCGCGGCGCCGAACTCCACGCCCACGCGGATCGGCACCTCCCACCGGCGCAGCACGCTCGGCGTCTGCCGCGGCACGAGGACCCCGTCGGTGGAGGGCGCGTATTCGTCGAAGAGGGCGATGCGGATGAAGTTCCGCGACAGGTGGGTCGCCGTGTAGGGCGTGTCGATGCCGCCGCCGTCGGTCCGGAGCAGGCCCTGCGCCAGCAGGTCGTCTTGCAGGCGCCGGTAGAACAGGCCGAGGTCGCGGCTCGCCTCGGACGGCTCGACGACCGGCGGCTCGGGGCGGGGCGGCGGCGGCTGAGGAGTCTCGACCGGAAGCGGGGCGACCGGCGTATCCACAGGCTCGCAGGCGGCGATCATCGCCAGCGCCGTCAACGCGGCCGCGATCCGCCCCGGTGCCATGACCGCGCCCCTTTCCTCAGACCGGCGCCGCGCCGGAGGCGCCGCCGACGGTGTCGCCGAGGCCGGTCGAGCGGGACTTCGCGGACGCCAGCGTCTGCTTGAGGTCCGCCTCCATCTTCTGCAGATCCTCCTCGGCCCGGGCCCGCCGTGCCTTGCCCTCATCGGCGATCTGAAGCGACTCGTTAATCGTCGCGATCAGGTTCTCGTTCGCGGACTTCACCGCCTCGATGTCGAACACGCCCCGCTCCATCTCCTCGCGGATGGTCCTGTTGGCCGCACGCAGGTTCTCGGCGTTGCGGGTGAGGAGTTCGTTCGTCAGGTCGTTCGCCTCCTTCACCGCCCCGGCCGCCTCGGAGCTGCGCTGGATCGTCACCGCCTGCGCCAGCTGCGTCTCCCACAGCGGCACGGTGTTGACGAGGGTGGAGTTGATCTTGGTGACCAGGCTCTTGTCGTTCTCCTGCACCAGACGGATCGAGGGCAGCGACTGCATCGTCACCTGCCGCGTGAGTTTCAGGTCGTGGACCCGCCGCTCGAGGTCGTCGCGGGCGGCGCGGATGTCGCGCAGCTCCTGCGCCTTCATCACGCCCTGCTCCTCGGACGCGGCCTGCACCTCGGCCTCCTTGGCCGGAATGGTCCGGGTGTCCAGCTCCTGCAGCTTGGCCTCGCCGGCGGCGATGTAAAGGGCGAGTTCGTCGTAGAAGGCCAGCGTCCGGTCGTAGAGGATGTCGAGGCTCTCGATGTCCTTCAGCAGCAGGTGCTCGTGCTTCAAGAGGTCGTCGGTGATGTTGTCGATCTGGTCCTGCACGTCCTCGAACTTCGCCGCGAAGCGGGCCATCGGGGCGGCGCGGCCCAGCAGTTTCTCCAGGAACGACCGCTCGCGCCGCACGTCCAGCTCGGAGACCGAGAAGCCTCGGATCGTGGTGACGATCTGGCGCAGGGAATCGCCGGCAGGGCCGGTGTCCTTGTTGCGCACGCCGGCCAGCATCGACTGGCTGATCTCCTGCAACTGCGCCTGCGCGGTGGAGCCGAAATTCACGATGGAGTTGGTGTTGGAGAGATCCAGCTGCTCCATCCGCTTGCGGATCTCGGCGCTGACGGCAGGGTCCGCCTGCTCCAGCGCGACCACCTCGGTCGCCGCCTTCGGCTCGGGCAGGACCACCGCCGTCACCTTCTCGGCCTCGCGCAGGGCGGCCTCGGCCCGGTTCTGGATCGTGTCGTCGGTCATGGCTGTCTCCCCGTTGTTCCCGTCAGACCTGCCCGACGCCCTCTCGGGCGAGGCGGTCGCGCAGCACCTTGATCTCGATGTCCATGTCCGTGCGGTCGCCCCGCAGCATCTGCGTCGTGCGCGCCGCGAAATTGTGCTCGAGGTCGGTCAGCAGGCTCTCGTACTGCGCCCGCGCCTCGGCGTCCTTGGTCCGGGCGTAGTGCTCGGCGAACTTCACCGACGCGTCGCGCGCGCCCATCAGGTACACGCCAAGGTACTTGCGCGCGCTGGTGAGATCCCGCGGATCCTCCTCCACCGTGCGGATCATCCGCCGCGCCATCGCCTGGAAGCCGGCGACGCGAAGGTCCAGCTTGCGCTCGCCCAGGGCCGCGATGCGGTCCTTCATCTGCGCGAGGTAGGCCTCCGCCTCCTCGGTCACGCGGGCGACGCGGTCCTGCTGGTGCAGGTCGATCCCCTCCACCCGCTTGTCGCGCAACGGATCGACCCCGAACGCGGCGACGTGCAGCGCCCCGGCGGCGACGCCGTAGAGCACGGGGCCGAGCAGGCCGGCGGTCGAGGTGACGGCGGCGATGCCGACACCGACGCCCGTCAGGACGGACGCGAGAACCTTGCGCGGCAGCGCCGGCCGCCGGGCGATGGGGCGGGCGTCGTAGGCGGCATGCGCCCGCAGCCCCTCGCGCAGCAGCCAGGCGGCGAGGAACAGAAGGCCCGCGGCGATCAGGCCGAGGACCAGGCCCACCGGCTCCCCCAGCGAGGTGAAGACGAGGATCGCGGGCGGCACGAACAGGAGGTTCGCCTTCGCGCCCGCCGCATCCACCCGCAGTTCGGCCAGCGCGTCCTCGCGGATCGCCTCCTCCTGCGGCGTGGCGCCGCCGGGCGAGTGCCGCCCGCCGAATCGCCGGGCCATCACGCGCCTCCCAGCCAGCCGGTGACGATGCCCAGCATCAACAGCAGAAGGGCGACGTAGGCGACGGTTCGCAGCGTGTCGGGCATCCGGTCCTCCTTCGGTCGGGCGGCGGCGCGGGCCCGCGCGGGGCCGCCCGCGATCGACGCCACGGCGAAGGCGCCGAGGGCGACGGCGAGAAGCGCGAACGCGAAGATGACCAGCCGTGCCATGGCATCCTTTCCGAAAGCCTGCGCCCTGAACAATAGGAAAGCGGCGCCTCGATTGCGAGGGGCGGACAGCCGCCGGGTGGGGAAATCCGGACCGGACGGGCGGGGTTCCGCGACGCCGCGGGCGTGCGGCACCGTACCGCCATGGCGGTACGCCGCGGCAGGACGAAACAATTCGCGCTCCGGCCGGTTGATGATCAGGGACAAACGGAAAGGATGACCCATGGCGACGATGGAACCGGCACACGGCAGCTTCGGCACGGCGCGACGCGTATCCTGGGGAGCCATCTTCGCCGGCACCGTCGTGGCGCTGGCGCTGATGATCCTTTTCGCGACCCTCGGCCTCGCCATCGGCGCGGCGGCGGTCGATCCGCTCTACGAGCAGAACCCGCTGGAGGGCCTCGGCACCGGATCGGGCATCTGGATCATCGTCTCGCAGATCGTCGCGCTCGTCGTCGGCGGCTATGCCGCGGCGCGGCTCGCCGGCGTGCCGCGGACGGTCGCCTCGCTCCTCCACGGCGCGGCGGTCTGGGCGCTGACGACGCTCCTCCTCGCCTGGGCGGCCGTGGCGGGCGGCGGCGCGATGTTCGGCGCCGCCTCGACGATGATCGGCAACACCGCCCGCGGCGCCGCGAACGCGGTCGAGGCGCTGGCGCCGGACGACGTCTCGTTTCCGGACGTCTCGGAGGTCGCCTCTCAGCTGTCGGTCGAGGATCTGCCGCCCGAGGTGCAGCAGGCGCTGTCCGATGCCGGCGTGACGCTGCCGCAGCTGCGCCGTGAGGCCGGAGACGCGTTCCGCTCGGTGGTCAGCGCGCAGGAGCAGCAGCGCGCCCTCAACATCGTCCGGGGCGCGCTGGCCGACGCGCTGCGCAACCCTAGCGACATCGGCGAGGAGGTGAACGACGCCATCGACAGCCTCGTCACCGGACCCGACGCCGTCTTCGGCGAGGAGGACCGGCAGCAGGTGCTGGCGGTGCTCGAGCGCCGGCTCGGCATCGACGCGGAGGACGCCGAAGGTCTGCTGCAGGCGATCGAGACGCGGATCGAGGGAGCGGTGGACGAGATGCGCCGGACCCTGGATCAGGTCCAGCAGCAGGCGCTGGAGGCCGCGCAGGCGGCGACCTCGGCGCTCGCCACGACCGCCACCTGGCTCACCATCGCCTCGCTTCTCGGCCTGGCCGCGGCGCTGGGCGGCGCGTTCGCCGGCAAGCCGGACGGGCTGCTGGGCGAGCGGACCGACGACGTGCGGTACTGAGCGGTCGGGGACGGCTCCCGCGCCGCCCCTTCTCCCTCTCATCGAGCCATAAATATCCCCAGGGGGAGTCCGGCCCGCGAGGGCCGGACGGGGGCGGGACGCCCCCCGAACGCAAGACCGATGCGCCGCAAGGCGCGCCTTCGGATCGCTCAGTTCCGCCGGGGCGCCGGCCGCTTGCGGCGCACCTGCGCCTTGCCCGGCGGCGCCTTGCCCGCCTCGCGCTCGCCCAGCTGGTCGCGCAGGACCCTCTGCCGGACCTCCTCGACATCGCCTTCCTTGAGGTTGCCCAGCTGGAACGGACCGTAGCTGATCCGGATCAGCCGGTTCACCGTCAGTCCCAGCGCCGCCAGCGCGCGCCGGATCTCGCGATTCTTGCCCTCTCGCAGGCCGACCGTGAGCCAGGCGTTCGCGCCCTTGGTCCGGTCCAGCACCACCTGCATCGGCTGATAACGAACGCCCTCCACCTCGATCCCGGTGCGCAGCCGCTCCAGCGCCGCCTCCTCGGGCGCACCGTGCAGGCGCACGCGGTAGCGGCGCAGCCAGCCGGTAGAGGGCAGCTCCAGCCGCCGCTTCAGGGCGCCGTCGTTGGTCAGCAGCAGCAGGCCCTCGGACGTGAGGTCCAGCCGGCCGACGCTCATCACCCGCGGCATCCCCTCGGGCAGCGCGTCGAAGACGGTCCGACGGCCCTTCTCGTCCTTCGCGGTGGTCACGAGACCGACCGGCTTGTGGTACAGCCACAACCGCGCCTGCTCCGCCTCGGCCAGCGGCTTGCCGTCGACGGCGATGCGATCGGACGGGCCGACGTTCAGCGCCGGGCTGTCGATGACCTTGCCGTTCACGGCGACGCGGCCCTCCGCGATCATCCGCTCGGCGTCGCGGCGCGAGGCGACGCCGCGGCGGGACAGGACCTTGGCGATGCGCTCGCCGGGCGCGGTGGGGGGCGGGGTGGGGGTGTGGGCCATGACGCCCTCTAGCGCGGGACGCTTGCCCTTGGAAGGGCGGCGGGGCAGGGAAGGGCGATGGTCTTCACCTCGCACATGGATACCGCGCTGGCCGAGGCGGAGGCGGCGGCCGCCCGCGGCGAGGTGCCGGTGGGGGCGGTGCTGGTGGGGCGGGGAGGCGTGATCGCCGCCGCCGGCAACCGGGTGCGCGAGCTCGCCGACCCGACCGCCCACGCCGAGATGCTTGTGCTGCGGGCGGGGGCGGCGGCGCTGGGGTCCGAGCGGCTGGCCGGCACCGACCTCTACGTCACGCTCGAACCCTGCCCGATGTGCGCCGGCGCGATCTCGCTGGCCCGCGTGCGGCGGCTCTACTACGGCGCGGACGACCCCAAGACGGGCGGCGTCGCCCACGGCGCGCGGATCTTCGCGCATCCGCAGTGCCACCACGCGCCGGAGGTCTACGACGGGGTGGGGGCCGAGGCAGCGGGGGCGCTGCTGCGGCGGTTCTTCGCGGGGCGGCGGTAAGCCGGGGCGATCGACGGTGCGGGACGGAGGACAGCGTCCGGCCGGGGGACGGCAGACGCTCATCGCATAGGGCGGACCGTAGGGTGGGTGAACCCACCGATACCGGGCGTGGTGGGTTCCACCCACCCTACAGCGCACGGCCAGCCGCGGGCAGGCTTGCGCGGCTGTTCCCGGCGGTCTCGTTCACATTACTCCCGTCCCGGGCTTGACCCGGGACCCCGACCCGCATCTTGCGCGACTCTCCGTCCAGGCCCCGGGTCAAGCCCGGGGCGGGCGACGCGGGACGGGGCTGACGCCGCCCACCGCCCCTTGAAGGCCCTCGCGCGCGACCCGATACTCCGTCCATGAGTCTCCCCTCCGGATTCCTCGACGAGCTGCGCGGCCGCCTCAGCATGGCCGAGGTCGCGGGGCGCAAGGTCATGTGGGACCAGAAGAAGTCGAACCGCGGCAAGGGCGACTGGTGGGCGCCGTGCCCGTTCCACCAGGAGAAGACCGCCAGCTTCCACGTCGACGACCGCAAGGGCTACTACTACTGCTTCGGCTGCCAGGCGAAGGGCGACATGATCGGCTTCGTCATGGAGACCGAGAACGTCGCCTTCATGGAGGCGGTGGAGATCCTCGCCCGCGAGGCCGGTCTGCAGATGCCGGCCCGCGACCCGCAGGCGCAGAAGCAGGCCGACCGGCGCACGAAGCTGACCGAGGTGATGGACGAGGCCGCCCGCTGGTTCCGCCTGCAGCTGCGCACAGCGGCCGCCGCCGACGCCCGCGCCTACCTGGCGAAGCGCGGCCTCGACGAGGCGGCGCAGGAACGCTGGCAGATTGGCTACGCCCCGCCGGGGTGGGAGGGGCTGCGGACCGCGCTGACGGGCAAGGGCGTCGAGCTGCAGATGCTCCTCGACACCGGCCTCGTGAAGCCCTCCGACAAGGGCCGCCAGCCCTACGACACGTTCCGGGGACGGATCATGTTCCCGATCCGCGACCCGCGCGGGCGGACCATCGCGTTCGGCGGCCGCGCTCTCGACCCGAACGAGAGCGCCAAGTACCTGAACTCCCCCGAGACGGTCCTCTTCGACAAGGGCCGCACCCTCTACAACCACGGCCCCGCCCGCGAGGCGGCGGGCAAGGGCGCGCCGCTCCTCGTAGCCGAGGGCTACATGGACGTGATCGCGCTGGCCGAGGCGGGCTTTCCGGCGACGGTGGCGGCGCTCGGCACGGCGGTGACCGAGCAACACCTAACCCACCTCTGGCGGATCGCGGACGAGCCGATCATCGCCCTCGACGGCGACGCCGCAGGCCTGCGCGCGGCGCTCCGCGTCATCGACATCGCGCTGCCGATGCTGGCGGCGGGCAAGTCGCTGCGCTTCGCCATGATGCCCGAGGGGATGGACCCCGACGACCTGATCCGCGCCCGCGGCGCCGCCGCGGTGACCGAGGTGCTGGAGCGGGCGGAGCCGATGGTGCGGCTCCTCTGGCGGCGCGAGACCGACGGCAAGCGGTTCGACAGCCCCGAGCGCAAGGCCGCGCTCGACCGGGCGCTCGGCGAGGCGACGGCGCGGATCGCCGACCAGGGCATCCGCCGGCACTACGACGAAGCCTTCCGCCAGCTGAAGTGGGAGCTGTTCCGCCCGCCGCGCCGGGCGCCGTCCGGCGGCCCCGGCGGCTTCCGCAGGAAGGGTGCGCCGGAGCCGGTGCGAGACACGACGCGCTCGTCTCTGCTGGCCGCCACCGACGGGGCGGAGGACCACCTGTGCGAGGCCGCGATTCTCGCCACGCTGATCTCGACGCCCGCCGTGATCCCGGATTTCGAGGGCGCGATCGAGCGGATGGACTGCGCCGCGCCCGGTCACGGAGCGATCCGCGATGCGGTCCTCGCCCTCGGTCCGGTCCCGGACCTTCGCGCCCGCCTCGCCGAGCGCCTGGGTGCCGAGCCTCTTGAAAAGCTCTTCGGCGAGGGCCATGTCGCCATCGCTCCGGCAGTGCGCCGGCCGGGGGACGAGGACGTCGCCCGGCTCGCCCTCGCCGGGGACCTCGCCAAGCTGGCCGCGCGTCGCGGCCGCGCCCGCGAGGTGGCCGAGGCGGCCGAGGATCTGACCGGAGTCGCCGACGAGGGCCTGACATGGCGGCTGGCCGAGGCGGCCCGCGCGGTCGAACGGGCCGGCCGGGGCGGCGAGGACGAGGACCGCTCGGAATTCCGGACCGGGCCCAACGGGGCCCGCATGAAGCGCCAGGAGATCGACGCGTTCGCCGCGCTCCTCGGGCAGATCGATTACGGCAAGGGTGGACGGCGGAGTTGATTCGCCGCCGCTGCGACGAAAAAACCGGTCCCGCGCGGTTGCGAATCACCCCGACCAGAGGTTGATTCGTCCGCCAACGGGCCTACCTGATTCGGTTGGAACCGTCCCGCGAGGGAGGGGCGTTTCCCCACTCACATCCGAAGGAGCCGAGATGGCGAAGGACACCGACGACCAGCGCAAGGACGACGGCGACGACAACGACATCTCGCTCGACATGAGCCAGGCCGCGGTCAAGAAGATGATCGCCGAGGCGCGCGAGCGCGGCTACATCACCTACGACCAGCTGAACTCCGTCCTTCCGCCCGACCAGGTGTCCTCCGATCAGATCGAGGACGTGATGTCGATGCTCTCCGAGATGGGCATCCAGGTCACGGAAGAAGAGGAATCCGAGGAGGTCGAGGACGACGCCCAGGCCTCCGGCAGCCGCGAGGTCGCCACGACCGGCGGGCGCGAGGTGGCCGTCGGCAGCGGCGACACCGAGAAGCTGGACCGCACCGACGATCCGGTCCGTATGTACCTGCGCGAGATGGGCAGCGTCGAGCTGCTGTCCCGCGAGGGCGAGATCGCGATCGCCAAGCGGATCGAGGCCGGCCGCAACACCATGATCGCGGGCCTGTGCGAGAGCCCGCTGACATTCCAGGCGATCACCATCTGGCGCGAGGAGCTGCTGTCCGAGGACATTCTCCTTCGCGACGTGATCGACCTCGAGGCGACCTTCGGCAACCAGCTCGACGGCGAGGAGGACGAGGCGGTCGTCACCGAAGGCGAGGGCCAGCCCGAGGGTCAGAAGGCCGACAGCGGCGGGCCCGAGCTCGACGCCGACGGCAACCCGATCCAGTCCGACGACGACGAGGACGACGACGAGCAGGCGAACATGTCGCTCGCCGCGATGGAGTCGGCGCTGAAGCCCCGCGTGCTGGAGACGCTGGAGCGGATCGCCGACGAGTTCTCGCGCCTCAGCGACATGCAGGACGCCCGGATGTCGGCGACCCTGAACGAGGATTCCTCGTTCTCGGAAGGCGACGAGGCCAGCTACCAGAAGCTCCGCGGCGAGCTGGTGGAGCGGGTGAACTCCCTGCACCTGCACAACAACCGCATCGAGGCGCTGATCGACCAGCTCTACGGCATCAACCGCCGGATCATGTCGATCGACAGCTCCATGGTGAAGCTGGCCGACCAGGCCCGCATCAACCGCCGCGAGTTCATCGACGAGTATCGCGGGGCGGAGCTCGACCCCACCTGGCTCGACCGGATGGCCGAGAAGGCGGGCCGCGGCTGGCAGATGCTGCTGGAGCGCTCCACCGGCAAGATCGAGGAGCTGCGCGCCGAGATGGCGCAGGTCGGCCAGTATGTCGGTGTCGACATCCAGGAGTTCCGCCGCATCGTCGCCCAGGTCCAGAAGGGCGAGAAGGAAGCCCGGCAGGCCAAGAAGGAGATGGTCGAGGCGAACCTGCGGCTCGTCATCTCCATCGCCAAGAAATACACGAACCGCGGCCTGCAGTTCCTTGATCTCATTCAGGAAGGGAACATCGGCCTGATGAAGGCCGTGGACAAGTTCGAGTACCGCCGCGGCTACAAGTTCTCGACCTACGCGACGTGGTGGATCCGCCAGGCGATCACCCGGTCCATCGCCGATCAGGCGCGGACGATCCGCATCCCCGTCCACATGATCGAGACGATCAACAAGCTGGTCCGCACCGGGCGCCAGATGCTGCACGAGATCGGGCGCGAGCCCACGCCCGAGGAGCTGGCCGAGAAGCTGCAGATGCCGCTCGAGAAGGTCCGCAAGGTGATGAAGATCGCCAAGGAGCCGATCAGCCTCGAGACGCCCATCGGCGACGAGGAGGATTCGCAGCTCGGCGACTTCATCGAGGACAAGAACGCGGTCCTGCCGCTCGACAGCGCCATTCAGGAGAACCTCAAGGAGACGACGACCCGCGTGCTGGCGTCGCTCACGCCCCGCGAGGAGCGGGTGCTGCGCATGCGCTTCGGCATCGGCATGAACACCGACCACACGCTCGAGGAGGTCGGTCAGCAGTTCAGCGTCACCCGCGAACGGATCCGGCAGATCGAGGCCAAGGCGCTGCGCAAGCTGAAGCACCCGTCGCGGAGCCGGAAGCTGCGGTCGTTCCTGGATCAGTGAGCTGACGGCCCCTTCCGGGGACACCCGCCCCGGGCCCGACCCGGGGGCCTCGCGTGACGAGAAGCGAGGTCCCGGGTCAGGCCCGGGACCGGCGTTCGTGGGGGCCTCCGGGTCGAGGATCGGCACCGGAAGCTGCACGGCTCCCGACCCCGCGGGGGTCGGTCAGACCGGTCTTCGACGGACCTCCCCGGAACCGCCCCCGTGACGCCAAGGCGCCGCATCGACGGACGGGCCCCGTCGCGTTAGCCTTCCCGGCATGCCGCGCCCACTCGCCCGTACCGCCGACCTTCCCCCCGACCTCCGCGCCGCGCTCGGCGCCCGCGACCTGATCGTCTTCGACGGCGAGTGCGTCCTCTGCTCGGGCTTCTTCCGCTTCATGCTGCGCCACGACCGCGCCGGCCGGTTCTCGTTCGCCACGGCGCAGTCGCCGCTGGGGCAGGCGCTGTACCGCGCGCTCGGCCTGCCGACGGACGAGTTCGAGACGAACCTCGTGATCGTGGACGGGCGCATCCACGGCAAGCTCGGCGCGTTCGCGGCGGCGATGGGGGCGCTCGGCTGGCCGTGGCGGGCGCTGTCGGCGCTGCGCCTGATCCCTGCGCCGCTGGGCGACCCGGCCTACCGGCTGGTCGCCCGCAACAGGTACCGCCTGTTCGGGCGCTACGACACGTGCCTGCTGCCGACACCGGACATCCGCGCCCGCTTTCTCGACCTGCCGCGGGCGGCGGAGTGATCCCGCCGTTCCGGGCGGCCCTCGGCGCGGCGTGGGGCGACCTGCCGGCGCCGGTGCGGGCGGTGCATGGCGGGGCGCCGGAGCGTCGCTTCGCCGGCCGGGCCGAGGTGATCCGTGCGCCCGGCGCCCTCGCCGGGGCCGCCCTGCGCGTCGGCGGTTTCCCCCCGGCGACGAACGACATCGGGTTCACGCTGCACATCGCGCCGGGGCAGGGGGGCGAGGTCTGGCGCCGCCGGTTCGGGGCGCACGAGACGATCTCGGTCCTCGCGTGGGACGCGCGGCAGGGCCTTCGCGAGCGGTTCGGCGCCGTCACCTGCGTCCTCGCGCCACGGGTGAAAGACGGACGGCTGACGATGGAAGTGGTCCGCGCATGGGCCGTCCGGGCCCTGCCACTGCCGGCCGCGCTGACGCCGGCGAGCGCGATCGAGGTCGGCGCGAGCGGGGACCGCTACCTCTTCGACATCGCCGCAACCCTGCCGGGCGGGCGGGCGTTGATCCGCTACCGCGGCTGGCTCGCGCCCGCCTGACGACTTGGGCTCCGCGCCCGACCATGGCATTCTGACCCCAGTCCACCTCGAAGGAGCTTCCATGTCGATCCTCTCCCGCCTGTTCGGCCGCGGCGGTGCCGGCGGCTCGTCCGCCCCGGAGGCCGAGCCGGAGATGTACAACGACTTCGCCATCTTCCCCCAGCCGATCCGCGAGGGGACCCACTGGCGCGTGGCGGCGCGCATCGAGAAGGGCGAGCGGACGCACCACCTCATCCGTGCCGATACGATGGAGAGCGAGGACGTCGCCCGCGAGACGTCGTTGGCCAAGGCCAAGCAGATGATCGACCAGATGGGCGACGGCATCTTCGGCTGACGGCTCAGCCCGCGTCCTCGTGCAGCCACAGCCGCTGCACCATCGTCATCAGCGCGATGGTCAGCGGGGCGGTGATCACCACCCCGACGAGGCCGAGCACCGAACCGGTCAACGCGAAGGCGACGATGAGCAGCGCCGGGGGAATCTCCGCGACCCGCCCCTCGAGCGCGGGCAGGATCATGTTCGATTCCACCTGCTGCACCCCAACATAGAGGGCGAGGGTCCAAAGGAACGGCCCGGTCCCCTGCGACAGCGCCATCACCAGCGCCGGCAGCGCCGCGGCGATGGGGCCGATCACGGGCACGAACTCGAACAGCGCCGCGATCGTGCCGAGGATCAGCGGCGCCGGCAGGCCGATCCACCAGACGCCGAGGCCGGTGCCGACGCCCACGATGGCCATTGTCATCAGCTTGGCCCGGAGCCACAGTCCGAGCCGCCGTCCGATCGCGTCGAACGTGTCCCGCAGCCGCGGCTGGGCGTCCGTGGGAAAGAGCCGGACGAGGCCGTCGCGGTAGCGGCCGGGCGAGATCGCGAGGAAGGCGCCGGTCATCGTGACAAGCAGCGCGGTCGTCAGTCCGCCGAACAGCGTCATCGACCAGGACAGCAGCCGCCCCGCCATCTCGGCCACCTGCCCGAGGGCCGAGGCGAGGCGGTCGTCCATCCGCCGCGCCAGCGTGTCGAGGGACATCGGCAGCATCTCCATCAGGTCGGAGGCCTGCTCGCGCAGCGTCGGCATCGCGAGCCAGCCGCCGGTGACGAGGAGAGCGACGATCAGCACCAGCGCGACGGAGACGCTCCAGCCGCGGGACAGGCCGACCTTGCGGAACGGCCGGCTCAGCCCGTCGAGGGCGACGGCGATGACCACGGCCAGGAAGATCAGCGCGATGGGGTGGCGCAGGACCCACAGCAGGCCGACGGCCGCGAGAGCCGCCGCCGCGATGGCCACGCGGACGGTGAAGGCGCCGAGGCTGCGGTCTTCGCTCATGGTCGCTCCCTTCCGGTAACGAACCTGCGAGGTGGCCCGTCCGTTCCGGTCCCCTTTCGAACACCGATCCGGTGTCGCGCGGTGGTTCCAGATGATGTGGTCGCCGTCCGTCGCACCGCGCTGTTTTGTGGTTCGGGGTTGACCGGGCGGGACCGAAAAGAGAACATCGGGGCCCGAGCAGAAAGACACGTCGATGCCCCCGATTCCCCTGGCCGAGACCCTGATCGCCGACTGGCAGGCGCTGCCGGACCACCTGCGCCTGGCCGCCCTGGTCCTGATGGGGCTCTTTCTCCTGACCACGCTGTTGTGGCTGTCGGCCGCGCGCCGCGGCCGATCGGCTCGCGCGGCAGGCGCGGAGGCAAGCCGGCAGGCCGCCGATCTCCGCAGCGAGCGGGATCGCCTGGCCGAGCGGGTGGAGGTGCGCGATGGCGCCCTGGCCCGTCTCGACGCCGACGCCGCCGGCCTGCGGCAGGGCCTGCAGGCCGCCGAGAGCGCGCGCGCGGGCCTTCAGGAAGCGGTCACACGGCTCGAGGCCGACCGGGAGCGGCTGGCCGAAGAGCGGCGCACCATGGCCGACGCGCTGCGCGAGCTGCAGGCGGCCCATGCGAGCCTGCAGTCCGAGCATGCCGCCTTCCGCGCCGACCGGGACGGCAAACTCGCCGCCGCCGCCGAGGAGCGGCAGCGCCTGACCGAGTTGCGCGAGGAGATGTCCCGCCGCTTCGAGGAGCTGGCGAACGCCACGCTCCGCCGCACCGGCGCCGAGTTCAGCCAGGCCCACACCGCCAAGCTGACCGAGCTGCTGACCCCGTTCCGGGAACATGTCGGCCGCTTCGAGACCGAGCTGCGGCAGGTCCACAAGGCTGCCGACGAGGAGAGGACGCGCCTGTCCGAACAGATCCGCGCCCTGACCACGCAGTCCGAGGCGGTCCAGTCCGAAGCCGCCAGCCTCGCGCGGGCGCTGAAGGGCGAGAAGCAGAAGCAGGGCGCTTGGGGCGAGATGCTGCTGGAGCGCATCCTCGAGGATTCAGGCCTGCAGCGCGACATCCACTACGAGGTCCAGGCGCACCGGGTGGGCGAGGACGGGTCGCGCTACCGCCCGGACGTCGTGGTGAAGATGCCGCGCGACAAGGTTCTGGTGGTCGACAGCAAGGTCAGCCTCGTCGCCTACGACCGCGCCGTCCAAGCCGAGTGCGACGAGGATCGCCGCCCCGCGCTGACGGAGCTGGTGGCCGCCATGAAGCGCCACATCGACCAACTCGCCGCCAAGGGCTACGACCGGCTGGAGCAGGGGTCCGTCGACTTCGTCCTGATGTTCGTCCCGATCGAGGGTGCGCTCGCCGCCGCCCTGCAGACGCAGGGCGACCTCACCTCCTACGCCGCCGCGCGCCGGATCGGGATCGCCACGCCGACCACGCTGATGATGGCGCTGCGGACGGTGGACCACCTCTGGACGGTGGAGCGGCGGGAATCGAACGCCGAGGAGATCGCCAAGCGGGCCGGCCTCCTCTACGACAAGGTCGCGGGCTTCGTGGACAGCATGAAGTCGGTCGGCGACCACCTCTCCCGCGCCGTGCGCTCGCACGACGAGGCGATGGGGCGGCTGTCTACCGGCAACGGCAACGTGCTGGGGCAGGTGGAGAAGCTGAAAGCGATGGGGGCGAACGCGTCCAAATCCATCGGTGTGGCGTTCGACGAAGCGGACGACGACGAACCGCGCCTGCCGGACTACCACGCCACCGCGGCCGAATAGGCGGAACAATCCGCGCCTCCCCGCGTTCCCGCGATGGAACACCGGGAGAACGCCCCATGAAACACGCCCTGATCGCGCTGCTTCTGCTGCCGATGCCCGCCGTGGCCTATGTCGGCGAGGCCGATGCCGCAGCCGAGGTCGTCCCCGCGTCCGCTCCCGTGGCCGAGACGGTCGTCATCACCGTCGCGGCCGCCGAGGTCGAGGCCTGCAATGCGCTGGTTTCGCAGCTGGTGGGCACCGCCCCCGTCGGCGAGGCCGAGGTGGTCACGCCCGCCACGATTGCCCCCGCGCCCGTGGTGTGCATCGCCGAGTGATCCGGCCCGCGTGACCCGCACGCTCGTCATCGAGACCGACGGCCCCGGCCTCTACGAGATCACGGGGCGGATCGACGTGCCGCCGGGCGACGGCCTCCTCACGCTGTTCGTTCGGCATACGTCCTGCTCGCTGGTGATTCAGGAGAATGCGGACCCCGAGGTCCAGAGCGACCTCGCCGCCTTCTTCGAAACGTTGGTACCGCCGTCGGACCACCCGTCGATGTCCTACCTGCAGCATACCTACGAGGGGCCGGACGACATGCCGGCCCATATCAAGGCCGCGCTCCTGCCGACGAGCCTGTCCATTCCCGTCCTCGACGGGCGCCTCGCGCTCGGACGCTGGCAGGGAGTCTACCTTTTCGAACATCGCCGCCGTCCGCACCGCCGCGAGGTCGCGGTGGTGACGACGGCTGGCCGCTGATCAGTCGTCCTGTCCGTCGAGGATGAACGTGACCGACATGTGAACGCGATAGTGGCTGATCGCGCCGTTCTCGATCACGACCTTCTGCTCCTTGATCCAGGCGCCGGTGACGTTGCGCAGGGTCTGGGTGGCGCGGGCGATTCCGGACTGGATGGCGTCCTCGAAGCTCTTGGTGGAGGTCGAGGAGATTTCCGTAACTCGGGCGACGCTCATGGCTCGGTCCTTTCGGGGCTGGGGCCCCACCAGATGGAGCGGCGTCGGGGCAGGGCAACACCACCACATCTTGGCTGGAAACTCGCCTCTACCCAAATCCTAGCGGCACCCCTATACTTGTCGCGCGACTTGGGGGCGAACACCCAAGCGGGAGACGAGGACAGGACATGCGTTGCCCCTTCTGCGGAAACGTCGACACGCAGGTGAAGGATAGCCGGCCGGCCGAGGATCACGTCGCGATCCGCCGCCGCCGCTTCTGCCCCGCCTGCGGCGGACGCTTCACCACCTACGAGAGGGTGCAGCTGCGCGACCTCGTCGTCATCAAGACCAGCGGCCGGCGCGAGGATTTCGACCGCGACAAGCTGGAACGCTCGATCCGGATCGCCCTGCAGAAGCGCCCGGTGGAGCCGGAGCGGATGGACCAGATGATCAGCGGCATCGTCCGCCGACTGGAATCCCTCGGCGAGACGGACATCCCTTCCTCGACCATCGGCGAGATCGTGATGGAGAGCCTGGCGCGCATCGACACCGTCGCCTACGTGCGGTTCGCCAGCGTCTACAAGAACTTCCAGGCCGCCGACGACTTCGACCGCTTCATCGACGAGCTGCGGCCGGGCCAGAAGCCCGAGGCGTGACCGCCGCCGACGACCGGCGCCACATGGGCCACGCGCTCGCGCTGGCGCGGCGCGGGCTGGGGCGGGTCTGGCCGAACCCCGCGGTGGGCTGCGTGATCGTCCGGGACGGCCGGGTGATCGGCCGCGCGCGCACCGCCGACGGCGGACGGCCCCATGCCGAGACGCAGGCGCTGGCGATGGCCGGCGACGCGCGCGGCGCCACCGCCTACGTCACCCTGGAGCCCTGCGCCCATCACGGCCGCACGCCGCCCTGCGCCGAGGCGCTGGTCGCCGCGGGCGTCGCGCGGGTGGCGATCGGGGCGGCGGACTCGGACCCGCGGGTGTCCGGGCGGGGGGTCGCGATCCTGCGCGCGGCGGGGATCGAGGTGACCGAGGGCGTCCTGCGCGCCGAGGCCGAGGAACTGCAGGAGGGGTTCCTCGCCCGCGTGACCACGGGCCGGCCGCTTGTGACGCTGAAGCTTGCCACCTCGCTGGACGGGCGGATCGCGACGGCGACGGGAGAGAGCCGCTGGATCACCGGCCCGGCCGCGCGCCGCGCCGTCCACGCGATGCGGGCGAGCCACGATGCGGTCATGGTCGGCGCCGGCACCGTACGAGCGGACGACCCGTCGCTGACCGTGCGCGACCTCGGCGTGGATCGCCAGCCGGTGCGCGTCGTCCTGTCGCGCCACGTCGACCTGCCGGCCGACGGCGCGCTTGCCCGGACGGCGGCGGAGGTTCCCCTCTGGCTGTGCCACGGCCCCGGCCTGGAGCCCGCGCGCCGCGACCGCTGGGACGCACTCGGTGCCGTCCTGATCGAGGTGCCGGTGGCCGGCGGCCAGCTCGATACCGGCGCCGCGCTGAGCGCACTCGGCGCCGCCGGCCTGACCCGCATCTTCTGCGAGGGCGGAGGGGCGCTCGCCGCCTCGCTCCTCGCCCACGGCCTCGCCGACCGGCTCGTGACCTTTTCCGCTGGCCTCGTCATCGGCGCCGAAGGTACCCCTGCGGTCGCCGCCATGGGGCTGGACCGGCTGGGCGAGGCCCCCCGCTACGACCTGGCGGAGACCCGTCCCGTCGGACCCGACGCCATGCAGGTCTGGCACCGCGCCCGGGGCTGAGCGCCGGCGGGCGCGCTACCGCCAGAGCCACGGCCAGGAGCTGAGGGCCCCCTGCGCCTTCGCCAGCGCCCGGTTGGCGCGGGACGGCCGCGGCACCTGTCCCTTCGCCAGCCGCTCCACCACCACCTCGACGGGGCAGGGGCGGCGGGTGACCGGATCGAAGTAGCGCGGGTAGTCGATCAGCGCGGCATGGACTAGGCCGAGGAGGTCGGGACGCGCCGTCCGCCGTGGCAGCGCCTCGCCCCGGTCGTCGGTCAGGCCCCAGCCGGCGTAGAAGGGCCGGCCGAGGCAAACGACCCGCTTGCCCCGCAACAGCGCTTCGAACCCCAGCGCCGAGGTCATCGTCCAGACCTCGTCGATGGCGTCCAGTGCCGCGACCGGGTCGGTCCGCGCCAGCACCGCGTCGGCGATCTCCGCCGCCCCGGGCACGTCGCCGGGGCGCAGGCCCGCCTCGACGTCGGGATGCGGCTTGTAGAGGATCACGGCCGCCGGGTGCGCGTCGCGCGCCGCCTGAAGCAGCGCGAGATTGGTGGAAACCGCCCCGGTCCCGAGGCGGATCGACGCGTCGTCCTCCACCTGCCCGGGCACCAGGAGGCGGCGCCCGGCCGGCAGGCCCGGCGGCAGCGCGGCGCCGCCGAGGTTGTATTTCGTCACCCGTTCGGCCGTCAGCCGACGCACCAGGGCGCGCGCCCGGTCGCGCGCGCCCTCGTCCAGATCGACCGAGGCGGCGATCAGCCGCTCCAGCCGGCTCTCGCGGGTGGGATCGTAGTAGATGCCGAGGTCGTCGAGGACGAGGGAGAGCGGCGGCACGAGGTCGGCGCCGAGCCCGCGGGAGCGCAGGAACCCGTCCTCCACCCGCACCGCGCCCGCCGCGTCCAGCGCCGGCGTCTCCCTGGACGCCCAGACCATCAGCCGCCGGCCGGACGCGGCGGCCGCGGCGGCCGCGGCGATCGCGCGCTCCGGCGGGTCGCGGTGGATCACCGGCTCCACGTGCCCGAAGACCTGCTGCAGCGGCTTGCGCTTCCACAGCCGCATGCCCGACGCCACCCAGCCGCGCCGGTCCTCGCGCCAGGCCCGCGCCTCGGCGGCGAGCGCGGCGGCGGCCTCCTCGAACGTGGCGAGGCGGTCGCGGTAGGGATCGTACCAGACCGGGTAGAGGATCATCGCCGCCGCAAAGAGCTGTGCCCGCGTCAGCCGCCGCTGCCTCCGGTCCAGCGGCATCCGGTCGTCGGTCAGGCCCCAGCCGGCGTAGAAGGGCTGGCCGAGGACGACGGGGCGGTGGCCGGCGAGGATCGCCTCGAAGCCGAGCTGGGAGGAGACGGTATAGACCGCCGTCGCCCCCTCCATCAGCGCCCACGGCGAGACCGGGGAGGTCAGCAGGTCGATGTTCTCCGACAGGTCGTCCGGCCCGAGGTGGCCGGGCCGGTGGCCGCCCGCCGTCTCGGGGTGGGTCTTCACCACGATCCGGGCGGCGGGGTGCTCCTCGCGGGCCAGGAACAGCGCCTCGAGGAAGGTATTCCGGTTGGCGCGGCTGGCGGCGACCGAGGCGTCGCCCTCGGTCTGGTCGATCACGAGGACGTAGCCGGGCTCCGGCACCGACGCGTCCGGATCAAAGGCGCAGTACTTCGACAGGTGGTGCCGGCGCAGGAACGCGATGCCGTCACGGGCGCGGGCGAGGAGGGCGGCGTCGTCGAGGGGGTGCGTCGCCAACAGCGTCTCGAAGTCGGACCGCGTGGCGGGATCGAAGTGCACGCCGCCCGCGTCCAGCGACAGGCCGATCGGCGGCCCGCCCCCGGCGCGTCCGGGCAGGACCGAGCGCAGGAAGGCGTCCTCGACCCGCAGGACCGGCGCGCCGGTGCGGCCGGCGACCCACTCGCCCCGCGGGGCGGTCGGGCTCTGCCCCCAGACGCCGACGGTGTCGCCGTCGCACGGCGCGCCGATGCGCACGTCCCAGCCGGCGAGGTCGAGAATGCGGCGCACGCGCCCCTGCGTCAGGAACCCGCCGTTGTAGACGTAGAGACGCCGCGGAGGTCCCTCCGCGGCGCTGCGTCTCCGGTCCATGTCGGCGGGCCCTAGCCGCTGCCGATGGAGGCGGCCGTGTCGACGGTGGCGAGAGTGCCGGTGATCGCCGAGATCAGCTTGTCGAACTGCACGAACGGCGCCTCGGTCACGTAGACCGTGTCCTCGTCGCGGATCGCGAAGTCGCGGGCATAGAACATGCCGTTCGGACGGGTGAGGTCGAGGACGTAGACGACCCGCTGGGTGCCGACGAGGTCGGGGATCCCGGTGAGCGCCCGGGCGATCGCCTCGGGTTCGTTGCGGAACACGAAGACCCCGGTCGGATCGGCGCTGGTGGTCGACAGGCCGCCGACCTGGGCGATCGCCTCGATGGCGCTGATGGTCTGGCTCTCGAACGGGACGAGGCTCTGTGCGCCGGTGGCGCCGAGTGCGGTGAAGGAGCGCGAATCCTCCTCGACGAAGATCCGGTCACCGCCGCGCAGGGCGACGTCGGCGGCGGGGTTCTGGAACAGGTCCTCGAACCAGATCGTGCCGCGATGGCTGCCGCGCACCAGCGTGACCTGCGCGATGTCCGGCTCGATCGCGATGCCGCCGGCGCGGGCGATCATCGCCGACAGGGTGCGCGTCGGCCGCTCGATCGGGTAGACGCCCTGGGCGCCGACGCCGCCCACGACCGACACGGTGGAGCCGTCGCCGGCGATCCGGGCGACCTGCACCTGCGGGTCGGGCGTCTGGTCGCCGAGGCGTTCGGCGATCAGCCGGCGGATCGTCTCGGGCGTGTTGCCGCCGGCGCGGATGCGCCCCGCATAGGGCACGAAGATGAAGCCCGACCCGTCGACCTGCACCTCGTCGAGGATCGTCGCGTTCTGACCGGTGGGGACGAGAAGACCGTCGTCCACGTTCTCGAACACCGTGATCGACAGGACGTCGCCGGGGTTGATCGTGTCCGAGCCGAGCACGCCCGCCCCCGCGAAGCCCTGGCTGAAGGCCAGCGCCGGGGTGACGCCGGCGATGGCGTTCACGCGGTCGTCCACGACGAGGATGAAGCTGTCGCCCTCGCGCAGGACGGAGCCGGCGAAGATCTCGCTGCGGTTCGGGCCGGAGCGGGGAAGGCCGCAGCCGGCCAGGGCGCCGGACGCAAGCGTCGCGGTCGCGCCGGCCAAAAGGCGGCGTCTGGTAAGGATGGTCACTGCCCGGTCTCCTCGACCTGTTCTTGTCTGCCTCAGGTTTTCTTTTCAACCTACCGGAATCGCCGCGCAAAAGCGACAGTCCCGGCCGGGCGGCGGATCCGGTTGCCGAAGGTGTTGCTCCGGCGCCGCGCAGCCCCAGTCCTTGCGGAGGGCGGCCGAAAAACCGCTAGGGAGAGTCGTCCGGCGCGCCGGACCGACGTTCAGGTGACTACGCGCAGCGGCTGCCGCGGCGCCGCCTTGCCCGATTTCAGGGCGTCGTAGGGGTCCTCGGCGGCCAGCATCATGTCCACCACCTGCCGCATCAGCTGCCGCCGGCCCCGGGCGGAGTAGAAGCCGCCGGGGACCTGCGACGTCTCCAGCAGGAACTTGCGATAGTCCTTGTAGGCGCGGGTGTCGGGCCGCTTGGGCACGGCGAAGAATTCGGCCAGCGGCTCGCCGGCGCAGAATTCCGGCTTGGCGTAGACGGCGCGGCCGAACACCTTCAGCGGGATGCCGCGCCACAGCACCTGCTGCGCGGCGGTGGAATTGACGGTGAGCGCGGTCCGCGCGTGGTCCAGCAGCCGCGCTATCTTGCCGCCGCGGACGTAGTGCAGCCGGTCGGCGATGCCGTGCTCCTCGCCGAGGCGCCGGATGATCCGGGTCAGCGGCGAGCGGCCGTTCTCCAGCGGATGCGCCTTGAAGACGAGGTGATGGTGCCGCGGGGCGCCCTTGGCGAAGCCCTCGACCACCAGCCGCAGGAACTCCTCCATGCGGGTGAAGGGCGAGTGCTCGCGGAACGAGGCGTCGTGCTCCAGCTGCATCAGGACGAGGTGGTAGGGAAACCCGCCGAAGCGGATGCGCGCCTGCGCCACGGCCCGGTCGAGCGCGAGCCACGGCATCAGCAGGAGGCGCCGCGTGTAGAGCAGCGTCTCGGTCATCAGCGGCAGCTCGCGGTGCGGGCGGAAGCCGCGGTAGTCGCGGTTCCGGAACAGCACGAACCAGTGGTAGAGGGCGCCGTAAAAGACGTGGTGGCGCATGTCGCCCCAGCGTGCAGGCGGCTCGGGCACGTCCATGTCGGACTGCGCCAGCGCGTTGCGCATGTCGGCCACGGACAGGTGCATCAGCCGTGAATGCCCGTTGGTGCCCCCGCGCTCATACGTGATCCAGTAGGGGCGCATGTACCCCTCCTCGAACACGTGGACGGTCAGGCCGCGGCGCTTCGCCTCGGCCACCGCGGCGGCGTGGATGGGGCGGGTGTCGCCGTAGAGGACGAGGTCGGTGATCCCTTCCGACATGACGAGGCGGGCGATCTCGGCCGGCCAGTCGTCCGGAGCGCCGCGGTAGGGGATGTAGCCGGGCGCGCCGAACCAGAAGGCGCGGTCCCCGGCGTTGAAGCCGACGCGCAGCACGTCGGCCCCCGCCGCCCGCAGGCCCTTGGCCAGGCGGTGAAAGAAGGGGCCGTGGGGTCCCTGCAGGAACAGGAACCGGCGGTCGGACGGGTCGGTGGCGATCGGCATATGGCGCTGCGGCATCAGGGTCGGCCGCACCCTGCCGCGCGGGCGGGGCAGCAATATGGCCCCGGCGTGGCGGCGGCCTTCTCCGCTGGTCTCACCCCTGCGTCGAGATCCATTCGGTTACCGCGTCGCGGACCGAACTCGCCCCCGCGGCGCGCGCCTTGTCGATGACCGCCCGCGCCTCCTGAAGGCTGAACCGCCGCAGCAGGTGCTTTACCGGCCCGATCGAGGCCGGCCGCATCGACAGCGACCGGAAGCCGAGGGCCGACAGGGCCAGCGCCTCCACCGGCCTCCCCGCATCCTCGCCGCAGAACGAGACCGGGGTGCCGGCGTCGTCGCAGCGGCGGATGATCGTCTCGAGCAGCGCGAGGTACGACACGTCGAGCGTGTCGTAGCGCCGGCGCACGCTCTCGTTCTCGCGGTCGGCGGCGAAGAAGAACTGCTTGAGGTCGTTGCCGCCGACCGAGATGAAGTCGACCTCGCGGAAGAAGCCGTCGGGCGCGAAGGCCAGCGACGGCGTCTCGAGCATCGCGCCCACCTCGACGCTCTGGGGCAGCGCGTGGCCCAGGATTCGCTCGCGGTCCATCGCCTTGTCGAACTCGCAGCGCGCCGCGCGGAACTCGTCGGGGTGGGCGATGAACGGGAACATCACCGTCAGCGGACGCCCCTTGGCGGCGCGGATCAGCGCCTGCAGCTGCATCCGCAGCACGCCGGGCTTGTCGAGGCCGACGCGGATCGCCCGCCAGCCCATCGCCGGGTTCGGCTCCTCGGTCGGCTTCATGTAGGACAGGACCTTGTCCGAGCCGATGTCGAGGGTGCGGAACGCCACGCGCTTGCCGTGGGCGCTGTCCATGACGTGGGAATAGATCGCCGCCAGCTCTCCCCGTTGCGGCATCTGGTTGCGCACGAGGAACTGCAGCTCGGTGCGGAACAGGCCCACCCCCTCGGCGCCCGAGGAGGGCAGGGAGGGCAGGTCGGCGATCAGGCCGGCGTTCATGTGCAGCCCGATCACGGTGCCGCACGTCGCCTCGGCCGGCAGGTCGCGGATCGAGGCGTAGCGCTCCATCGCGCGGGCCTGCATCGCGATCTTGTCCTGGAACGCCTTCCTGACCTGCTCGTCGGGCCGCAGGTGCACGATGCCCTGATCGCCATCGACGAGAATCGTGTCGCCGTTCAGCGCCTCGGTGGTGATCCGCTCGGCCCGGATGACGAGGGGGATCGCCCAGGCGCGGGCGACGATCGCCGCGTGGCTGCCGACGGAGCCTTCCTCCAGCACGATGCCCTTCAGCCGCTTGCCGTACTCCAGCAGCTCGCCGGGGCCGATGTTGCGGGCGACGAGGACCGGATTGTCCGGCATCTCGGCGCCGGTGTCGCGGCCCTGGCCGGTGAGGATGCGCAGCAGGCGGTGCGACAGGTCGTCGAGGTCGCTCAGCCGCTCGCGCAGGTACGCGTCCCCCGACTGCGCCATCCGCACCCGCGCGAGGCTCTGCTCCTTCTCGACGGCGGCCTCGGCGGAGAGGCCGCTCTCGATGTCCTCCTCCATCCGCCGCAGCCACGAGCGGGAGTTGGCGAACAGGCGATAGGTCTCGAGGACCTGCACCTGGTCGGGATCGACGGTCATGGCCGAGGACAGCATCCCGTCCACCGACAGGCGCAGCTGGTCGATCGCGGCGCGCAGGCGCTGTGTCTCGGCCTCGGGATCGTCCGAGACGGGGTTGGTGACCACGACCCGCGGGTCGTGTAGCCAGACCCGGCCCATCGCCGCGCCTTCCTGCGCCTGCGTCCCGCGGAACATCGCCGCCCGGCTGTGCCGCGCCGACAGGGCCGCGCCCTCGCCGACGAAGGCGCCGAGCTCGGCCATCTCGGCCAGCACCATCGCCACCACCTCGAGGCCGTAGACCTCGTCGGCGACGAACTCGCGCGCCTCCTTGGACTGGACGACGAGGACGCCCAGCGTCTCGCCCAGGCGCTGCACCGGCACCCCGCAGAAGCTGGAATACCGCTCCTCCCCGGTCTCGGGCATGTAGCGGAAGCCGCGGGCCGAGGGCGCGTCGGCCGTGTTGATGACACGCCGCGTGCGGGCGACGCGGCCGACGAGGCCCTCGCCGAGGCGCATCCGCGTCTGGTGCACCGCCTCGGGCTGCAGGCCTTCGGTGGCGCAGAGTTCCAGCGTGTCGGCGTCGCGGAACAGGTAGATCGAGCAGACCTCGGTCTGCATCGAGCTGGCGATCAGCTGCACGATCTTGTCCAGCCGCGCCTGGCCGGCCGCATCCTCCGCCATCGTGTCGCGAAGACGGCCGAGCAGCTTGCGGCTATCCGATTCCGTGCGGTGGTCGGCGGACATGAAACTTCCGGCAATTGCCCCGAGGCCGCTTAGACCACATGCGGCGCCGGGGCGAAACGGTTGAGTTGACCGCGGCCCGCTCGCCCTGCCGGGGCCCCGCTCCCCCGCTTGAAGGCAGACGCCCGGCGGCTATAGTCCGCGCTTCCGCAGGACGGGGGTCGGAATGGCTGAGGCGGCGGTCGGCATCATCATGGGCAGCCAGTCGGACTGGCCGACGCTCAAGGGCGCGGCCGACGTCCTGGACGAGCTGCAGGTCCCGTGGGAGGCGCGCATCGTCTCCGCCCACCGCACGCCCGACCGCCTCTGGTCCTACGCCCCCGAGGCGGCGGCGCGGGGCGTCAGGGTCATTGTCGCCGGCGCCGGCGGCGCGGCGCACCTGCCGGGGATGATGGCGTCCAAGACGCGGATGCCGGTGATCGGCGTGCCGATCGAGACCAGGGCGCTCGGCGGCCTCGACTCGCTCTATTCCATCGTCCAGATGCCCCGCGGCTTTCCCGTGGCGACGATGGCGATCGGCGCGGCCGGCGCGGTGAATGGCGGCCTGATGGCGGCGGCGATCCTCGCCGTCTCGGACGAGGCGCTGGCCGGCCGCCTGGATGCCTGGCGCGCGGCGCTCTCCGCCTCCATCCCCGAGGCGCCGCAGGATGTCTGACGCGCTGCCCCCCGGATCGGCGATCGGCATCCTCGGCGGCGGCCAGCTCGGCCGGATGCTGGCGCTAGCCGCCGCCCGCCTCGGCCTGAAGGTCCACATCTACGAGCCCGCCGCCGCGCCGGCCGGTGACGTGGCGTGGCGCCTGACGACGGCGTCCTACGACGACGAGGCGGCGCTGCGCGCCTTCGCCGAGAGCGTCGACGTGGTCACCTTCGAGTTCGAGAACGTCCCCGCCGCCGCCCTCGACCTGATCGAGAGCCTGCGCCCGATCCGCCCGAACCGCCGCGCCCTCGCCACCAGCCAGGACCGCCTGTCGGAGAAGGAGTTCCTTCAAGGGATCGGCCTCACGGTCGCGCCCTTCGCGCCCGTGTCGTCGCGTCACGGCCTCGACGCCGCGCTCGCCACTGTGGGCGCGCCGGCGATCCTGAAGACCCGCCGCCTCGGCTACGACGGCAAGGGGCAGGCGCGCCTCGCCTCTGCCGCCGACGCGGACGCGGCCTGGCAGGCGATGGCCGGCGCCGATGCGATCCTCGAAGGCTTCGTCGAATTCACCACCGAGGTTTCCGTGATCGCCGCTCGCGGCATCGACGGCGCGGTCGCCGCCTACGACCCGGGCGAGAACGTGCACGAGGACGGCATCCTGCGCACCACCACCGTCCCCGCCACGCTGTCCCTCTCGCTCGCCGCCGACGCGGTCCTCCTCGCGGGCCGCATCCTGAACGCGCTGGACTACGTCGGCGTCCTCGGCGTCGAGCTCTTCGTCACCCCGCGCGGCCTCGTCGTGAACGAGATCGCGCCGCGGGTGCACAATTCCGGCCACTGGACGCAGACCGGCTGCATCATCGACCAGTTCGAGCAGCACATTCGCGCCGTCGCCGGCTGGCCGCTCGGCGACGGGTCGCGGCACTCGGACGTGGTGATGGAGAACCTCATCGGCGAGGACATGGCCCGCGTCCCGCCGCTCGCCGCCTCCGGCGCCGCGCTGCACCTCTACGGCAAGGCCGAGGTCCGCCCCGGCCGCAAGACGGGCCACGTCAACCGGATCACCGGACCCGCCCGCTGACCGGCCCCGCTCCCCTATCTTGCTGGAAATACCTCCGGGGGTCCGGGGGCAGCGCCCCCGGCGGGTCCGGCCGGAACGGCCGGAGCCGACTCCGGCGGCTCGGCGCCGACGTCACTCCCCGAAGATCGCGTCCGCCATCGTCAGCTCGTGGTCGAACCGGCCGTGCTCCAGGAACTCCAGCACCTCGGCGATGACGAGGGGGTTGTTCATCATGAACGTGTGGCTCACCGGCAATTCGATATGGTCCGCCATGCCGGGCAGGATTGTCGAGGAAACCGCGACCTTGCCGTCGTCCGGCCCCTCGATCAGGGCCGAGTAGATCGGGTTCAGCGACGCCGTCCCGGCAATGATCCCCACCTCGTAGGTCGCCATCGCCGGCAGCTCGTTCGGCACGCTGCCCGACCCGGTCCCCAGCTCGAGGCCCGCGGGTCCGTTGACCCACTCGAACGGCTCGAAGTCGCCGAACACGTCCACCAGCTGCGAGCCGCCGTTGGGCGGGGCGAGCATGACGACCCGGCCCATCCGCGCCGGACGGTTCTGGGTCAGCCAGGCCCGGACCAGGATGCCCCCCAACGAGTGGGTGACGAAATGGACCACCCGGTCGCCGCATTCGGCGACGTCGCGGCCGACATTGTCGTCGACCAGCGTCTCGATCGTCTCCTCGGTCGAGGCGTAGCCGGTATTCACGGTCACGTAGCCGTTCGCCTGCAGCACCTCGGCCATCGGCGCCAGCGACAGCTCGGACCGGGCGAGGCCGTGCAGCAGCACGACGCAGTCGCCCTCGGCGGCGGCGCCCGGGGCTGCGGCGAGACAGGCGAGGAGGGGGGCAAGGCCGCGCATGGGAGGGAGATAGCACGCAGCCGCCCGCCGTCCGCCCTGTTACCTTGCGTCCCGATCGGTCGCGGCGCAGGGTCGGCGCCATGGCGGGCAGGGGACCACGGCTGGCGGTGCGGGGCATCCTGATGCGTCAGGGGCGGCTCCTCCTCGTGAACGCCTATCCCGGCAGCGCCCGCCTCTGGTGCGCCCCCGGCGGCGGGGTCGAGGCGCACGCCTCGCTGCCCGACAACCTGGCCCGCGAGGTGTTCGAGGAGACGGGACTGACGGTGGAGGTCGGCGCGCCCTGTCTCGTGAACGAGTTCCACGACCCGGACGGCCCGATGCACCAGGTCGACATCTACTTCCGCTGCACGGTTGTGGCCGGCGATCCGGACGGCGACTGGACCGATCCCGAAGGCGTGGTGACCCTCCGCCGCTGGATCACGCGGGACGAGATGGCGGCGCTGGCGGTGAAGCCGGACAGCCTGGCCGCGGTGGCGTGGGGGGAGTCGGATGCCCCCCTCTACGACCCGCTGGAGCCGGTGGTGCGGTAGGGGGCGGACGAGCGCCAAGGAGCGCTGAAAGCGAGACCGCCCCGGGCCTGACCCGAGGCCTCACGCGGAACGGAGCGAGGTCCCGGGTCAGGCCCGGGACGGGTAATCTTCTGATGCGGCGGACTTTCACACGGCCGGACAGGACCGCGTCAGCCCAGTTATCCCGCTAAGGTCGAGAAAGGGCGCCCCCGACGGAGCGCCCCTCTCCCTCACTGGGCCCGGATCAGGCCCATGCTTTCCAGCTTCAGGATCACCTGGTGGGCGCAATTGTCCACGTCGGTGCCTTCGGTCTCGACCCGAAGCTCGGGATCCTTCGGCACGTCGTAGGGGTCGGAGATGCCGGTGAACTCCTTGATCTTCCCTTCGCGCGCCAGCTTGTACAGGCCCTTGCGGTCGCGCCGCTCGCACTCTTCCAGCGAGGTCGCGACGTGGACCTCGACGAAGGCGCCATACTGCTCCACGTCCTCGCGCACCGCCCGCCGGGTCGTCGCGTAGGGCGCGATCGGCGCACAGATCGCGATGCCGCCGTTCTTGGTGATCTCGCTCGCGACATAGCCGATGCGGCGGATGTTGAGGTCCCGGTGCTCCTTGGAGAAGCCGAGCTCGGACGACAGGTTCTTGCGCACGATGTCGCCGTCGAGCAGCGTCACCGGACGGCCGCCCATCTCCATCAGCTTGACCATCAGCGCGTTCGCGATCGTCGACTTGCCCGAGCCGGAGAAGCCGGTGAAGAACACCGTGAAGCCCTGCTGCGAGCGCGGCGGCGAGGTACGGCGCAGCTCGGCCTCCACCTCGGGGAACGAGAACCAGTCGGGGATCTCCAGTCCCTCGCGCAGGCGGCGGCGCAGCTCGGTGCCCGAGATGTTGAGGACAGTGGATCCTTCCGGCACCTCGTCGACGGGATAATACTGGGCCTTGTCCTCGACGTAGACCATCATCTTGAAGTCGACCATCTCGATGCCGACCTCCTCCTGGTGCTGGCGCACCAGATCCTGCGCGGCGTAGGGATCGTAGAAATCCTCGCCGGCGGAGTTCTTGCCGGGGCCGGCATGGTCGCGGCCGACGATAAAGTGCGTCAGGCCGTGGTTCTTGCGGATGATCGCGTGCCACAGCGCCTCGCGCGGGCCGGCCATCCGCATGGCGAGGTTCAGCAGCGACAGGTGGGTGGTCGAGGACGGATACTTGTCCAGCACCGCCTCGTAGCAGCGCACGCGGGTGAAGTGATCGACGTCACCCGGCTTGGTCAGGCCGACGACGGGGTGGATCAGCAGGTTCGCCTGCGCCTCTCGGGCTGCACGGAACGTCAGCTCCTGGTGCGCGCGGTGCAGCGGGTTGCGGGTCTGGAAGGCCACGACCTTGCGCCAGCCCATCTTGCGGAAGAACGAGCGCAGTTCGTTCGGCGTGTCGCGGCGCGACTTGAAGTCGTAGTGCACCGGCGGCTGCAGACCGGTGACGGGGCCGCCGAGATAGACCTTGCCCGCGGTGTGGTGCAGGTAGTTGACCGCCGGGTGCGCCGCGTCGTCGGCGCCGAACACCTTCTCGGCCTCGCGCGCCTTGTCGGGCGTCCAGCGGTCGGTGACAGTCATCGTGGCGAGGATCACGCCCTCCTGGTCGCGGAGCGCGATGTCGCTGCCCACCTCGATGCCTTCGGCGAACTTCTCGCTGACGTCGAGCGTGACCGGGATCGGCCACAGCGCGCCGTTCGCGAGGCGCATGGTATCGACGACGCTGTCGTAGTCCTCCTCGGACAGGAACCCCTTCAGCGGGCTGAAGCCGCCGTTCATCAGGAGCTCGAGGTCGCAGATCTGCCGCGGCGAGAGATCCCAGCTCGGCAGGGACGCGGCTTCGCCCTTCAGCTTCTGCGCGCTGTCGTACGAGACATACAGCTCGGGGATCGGGGCGAGGTTCGGCGTCATGGGCGTGGCTTCTCGGTTTCAAAGGGTTTTCGGCCGAAGCCGGACGGGAATCGATGCGGGGCCTAGCCCCCTCGTGTCGCGGTTTCAAGAGCGGCGGTCCCCGCGGCCCCGGTATCGCGGCCGACGAGCCCCACGGCTTGGCAATCCGCCGCCGCCATGCCCATATGAGCCGATTCCGGAGGAGGCTTGATGGACGCGAGCGGCGACGACCTGGAAGCGTGCATCGCGCGTGTGGCCCTCGGCGACCGCGCGGCCTTCCGCGATCTCTACGGCCGCACCAGCGGGAAACTATTCGGCGTTTGCCTGCGTGTCTTGCGTGACAGGGGACGGGCCGAGGACGCGCTGCAGGAGGCGTTCGTCAAGGTCTGGGCCAATGCCGGGCGCTACCGCAAGGGACGGGCCCGGCCGATGACCTGGCTGATCACGATCGCCCGCAACGCGGCGATCGACGCCGCCCGCCGGCGCCGCGAGGAGACCGCGGGCGCCGACGACGCGGCGGCCGACATGGCCGCGCCGGGTGGCGGGCCGGAAGAGGCGGCGATCGTGCGCGGCGAGGCGACGCGCATCGTCGCCTGCATGGGCGAACTGCCCGAGGACCGCCGCGCCGCCGTGCGCGGCGCCTACCTCGGCGGGCAGAGCTACGACGATCTGGCGCGCACCCATGGCGTGCCGCTGAACACGATGCGCAGCTGGCTGCGCCGGGCGCTGATCGCCCTCAAGGAGTGCATGGCGCGATGACGATGACGGACGGCGGATACGGGGACGACGACAGGGCGCTCGCCGGCGAATACGTCCTCGGACTGCTGTCCGCGGCCGAGGCCGCCGCCGTGCGCACCCGCCTCGCCGCCGACGCCCTGTTCGCCCGCGAGGTGCGGACCTGGCGCGAGGCGTTCGCCGAGCTCGACGCCGAGACGGCCGAGGTGGCGCCGCCGCCCCGCGTCCTTGCGGCTATCGAGGAGCGGCTGTTCCCGGGCGCGCCGGCCTCGTCCTCGTCCCGCCCGTCCAGGTGGCGCTGGCTGAGCGGCGTCGCCTTCGCGGCGTCGGTCGCGGTCGCGCTGTTCTTCACGGTCCAGCCGCCCGGCCTGCCGCCGCCGGTCCTGCTCGCCTCCGTCGCGTCCGAGGATCAGGCGCTTCAGCTGCGCGTCGGCATCCTCGGCGACCTCAGCGCGATGCACGTGATCCTCGACGAGGGCTCCGCCCCGCCGGGCCGGGTGCTGGAGCTGTGGGCGATCGCCGAAGGACAGCCGCCGGTGTCGCTGGGCGTGATCGAGGAGAGGGATTTCTTCATCCCCGACTACCCGCGCGAATTCGCCGCGGCCGGCCTGACGCTGGCGGTGTCCGAGGAGCCGCCCGGCGGCTCGCCCACCGGCCAGCCGACGGGCGAGGTGCTCGCGCTGGGGACGCTGGCGCCGGTCTAGGCGGCCGTCAAAGGGGCGGACCGGTTTGTCTTCGGAGACCCGTACCGGGCCTGACCCGGGACCTCGCGCGGCACGCGCGACGGTGGCGCCCCGCGGCGCGAGGCCCCGGCTCGGGGCCGGGGCGGGCGCGCTCGAAAACAGCCGACGCGTCCCTGGCCTGACCCGGGACCCCGCGCGGCAGTGCGGACCGGGTATCGCCCCGCNGAGCGAGGCCCCGGCTCACGGCCGGGGCGGGTGGTTTCAAGTTGACGACGCGTCCCTGGCCTGACCCGGGACCCCGCGCGGCAGTGCGGACCGGGTATCGCCCCGCGGAGCGAGGCCCCGGCTCACGGCCGGGGCGGGTGATTTCAAGTTGACGACGCGTCCCGGGCCTGACCCGGGACCTCGCGCCGCCGGGGCGGCGGTCGCATCATGGAGCGGGGGCCGGCTCAGGGCCGGGGCGGGCGCTCCGTACCCGGGCGTGGCGTCCCGACCCCGAACGCGGCTCCGCGCTCCCTGTCACTCCGCCGCGGCCGCGCCTTCCGTCTCCGGAGCGCCGTAGCCGAGGGGCAGGGTCTCGTCCTTGCCCTCCTGCGCGCCGCTCTCCGCCAGATACCGCTCGGCATCCAGCGCGGCCATGCAGCCCATGCCGGCCGACGTCACGGCCTGCCGGTAGACGTGGTCGGTCAGGTCGCCGGCGGCGAAGACGCCGGGGATGGAGGTGCGGGTGCTGCCCGGCTCCACCTTCACGTAGCCGCCGTTGTGCAGCTCCAGCTGGTCCTTCACCAGTTCGGACGCCGGGGCGTGGCCGATGGCGATGAAGACGCCCTTGGCCGGCAGTTCAGTGATCTCGCCGGTGTCCACGTGCCGCAGCTTCACGCCTTCGACGCCGAGAGGGCTGTCCGCGCCGATCACCTCGTCCAGCGTGTGGTGCCAGAGCGTCTCGATCTTGGGGTGCTTGAACAGCCGGTCCTGCAGGATCTTCTCGGCCCGCAGCTCGTCGCGGCGGTGGACCAGCGTGACCTTGGACGCGAAGTTGGTGAGAAACAGCGCCTCTTCCACGGCGGTGTTGCCGCCGCCGATCACGACGATCTCCTGCCCGCGGTAGAAGAAACCGTCGCAGGTCGCGCAGGCCGACACGCCGAAGCCCTTGAACTTCTCCTCGGACGGAAGGCCGAGCCACTTGGCGCGGGCGCCGGTGGCGAGGATCACGGCGTCGGCCGTGACCACCGCGCCGCTGTCGCAGGTCGCGGTGAAGGGCCGCTTCGACAGGTCGAGGCTTGAGACGATGTCCATCACGATCTCGGCGCCCATGGCGCGGGCGTGGCTTTCCATCCGGACCATCAGGTCGGGGCCCTGCACCTCGGTGTCGCCGGGCCAGTTCTCGACCTCGGTCGTGGTGGTCAGCTGGCCGCCCGGCTCGATCCCCTGGATCAGCAGCGGCTCCAGCATCGCCCGGCTGGCGTAGACGGCCGCGGTGTAGCCGGCGGGGCCGGAGCCGATGATGAGGACCTTCGTGTGCTTGCGGCTCATGGGATTCCTTCTCGGCATCTTGCGGCTGGCGTCAGGGCGATTGATATAGGCCGGCGGCGGCGGACGCGAAAGGGGCGGCCGGCGCCGCCCGGCGGGGCGAAATCGCTGGAACAATGTTGCGCAACAGGGAAACTTTATTGCGCAATCCGCCGCGGCGGCGTAAGAAATTCATCTGAATCTGAGCAAGGAACCTCTCGTATGCCGGGACAGCGTCTGGACGACATCGACCGCAAGATCCTGTCCGAACTGCAAGACGACGGGCGCATGACGAACGTCGAACTCGCCAGCCGGGTCGGCATCTCGGCCCCGCCCTGCCTGCGCCGGGTCCGCGCGCTGGAGGAGCAGGGCTACATCCGCGGCTACCACGCCGACGTCGACCCCCGGACCCTCGGCTTCGAGGTGCAGGTGTTCGCGATGGTCGGCCTCGCCAAGCAGTCCGAGGCGGACCTTTCGGCGTTCGAGGCGCGCTGCCGCGACTGGTCGCTGGTCCGCGAGTGCCACATGCTGAACGGCGAGGTGGACTTCATCCTCAAGTGCGTCTCGCCCGACCTGCGCACCTTCCAGACCTTCCTGACCGAACAGCTGACGGCGGCGCCCAACGTCGCCTCGGTCAAGACGTCGCTGGTGATCCGGCAGGCCAAGGACGCGCCGGGCGTGCCGTTCGACGTGCTCGAAGAGCGCCTCGCCCGGCAGGCCTGAGGCCGCTCAGGCGACGTCGAACAGGTCCAGATCCGCACGCCGCAGGCGCGGCAGCATCGGCGCGCCGAAATCCTCCAGCCGCTCGACGTGGGGAAAGCACGACAGGTAGAGCTGCAGCATCTCGGCCCTGAGCCCCGTGAGGTGGGCCGGCCCGGGATGATGACTCTCGATCTCGACGCCGTTGGCGGTGAGACGGACATGCTGGCGGAATCCGAGTTGAAAGACCTGGACGGGGGTCGCCGGCGTCAGCGCGACCACCTGGATCCCGTCGATGAAGTCCGCGGCGGGGATCAGCGCCGCCTCCTGCCCCGTCAGCACGCGGATGCCCGGCGCCCGGTGGACGAGCCGCGCCTTCGGCCCGAGGACGAGATCCGGCATCGGCCGGGCGATCCCCATCGAGTCGGCGGCGATCCGGGTCAGCCGGCCCATCGCCGGGTCCTGGCCGGCGGCGCCGGGGACGACCATCGTTGAGCCGCGCCAGACCAGCGTCTCGAACCCGTCGCGGCCACAGCGGACGCGGTCGCCCGGAAGCAGATCCTCGACCGCCACGTGCCCCCGCTCGGTCGGCAGGATCGTGCCGCGGGCGAGCGCCGCGAAGGCGTCGTCGAAGGCGGGTAGGGCGGGGACGAGGCGCATCGCCTCGTTCACGTCGCCGTTCTGGGCGAGGGAGAGAATCTCCACCCGGCGCATGGCTGGGACGTGACGATGTCTCTGGCCGGTCGCGGAATTGACCGGGGGCGCCGCGGGGGACGCGGCGGACGGGGGCAACGGCATGGCAGCGCACCTTTCGGTTGCGCTCCGGCTCGGCCCCCACCGAAGAACCGGAGATGGATTTCGCGAGAGGACAAAGTACATGCGGCGATGCGATCTGTCAAAGAACGGCGTCGATCGTTCGGCAGCGCGGATGCAATCAGGGGGTGCGCCGCCGGGATTGTCCCGGGTCCGACGACAGACGGCCCGCGTCTGATTCGGGCGGCCGCCGGTGCTTGCCAAAGCCGGCTTGTCGCGGTCTACCCCTCGGGCAGCGGACGCGAAGGAGGGCGGCGATGAAACTGGTGCGGCACGGAGAGACGGGGCGCGAGCGGCCCGGGATGGTGGCGCCGGACGGGACGATCCGGGATCTCACGGGGCTGGTGCCCGACATCGGCGGCGCGGTCCTGTCGGACCACGGCCTCGCCATGCTGCGGGCGGTCGATCCGTCCGTGCTGCCGCAGGTGCCCGAGGGCACGCGCCTCGGCCCCTGCGTCGGCGGCATCGGCAAGGTCATCTGCATCGGCCTCAACTTCGCCGACCACGCCGCCGAGAGCGGGATGCAGGTCCCGCCGGAGCCGATCATCTTCATGAAGGCGACGAGCGCGGTCTGCGGCCCGAACGACCCGGTGCCGATCCCGCGCGGCTCGCAGAAGACCGACTGGGAGGTCGAGCTGGCCGTCGTGATCGGCAAGCGCGCCAAGTATGTCTCCGAGGACGAGGCGATGGACCACGTCGCCGGCTACTGCGTGGCGAACGACGTGTCGGAGCGGGCCTTCCAGCAGGAGCGGTCGGGCCAGTGGACCAAGGGCAAGAGCGCGGACGGCTTCGGCCCGCTCGGGCCGTGGCTGGTGACGCGGGACGAGGTCGCGGATCCGCAGGCGCTGGGCATGTGGCTCAAGGTGAACGGCGACACGATGCAGGACGGCTCGACGCAGACGATGGTCTACGGCGTGCGCTACCTCGTGAGCTATCTCAGCCAGTTCATGTCGCTGCAGCCGGGGGACGTCATCTCCACCGGCACGCCGCCGGGCGTCGGCAGCGGGATGAAGCCGCAGCGCTTCCTGAAGGCCGGCGACGTGATGGAGCTGGGGATCGAGGGCCTCGGCAGCCAGCGGCAGGAGGTCGTCGCGGACTGATCGCCGGCGCCGCCCCGCCGCTCAGGCGGCGGGGATGGCGCGCAGGGCCAGCCGGCGGGCGGCGATCTCGGCGGCGCGGCGGCGCACGACGAACGCCTCGCGCCGCAGGCCGCGCTGCCACGGCAGGCGGGTCCGAAGCGTCGCGGCACAGTGCGCGGCGGGCGCGATCCAGCGTTTTTCCCTGCGGGACATGGGCGTCTCCCTCGTCTCGGCGGCCCTCCCCGGCCGCATCCTCCCCGTCAGCCTTCCGCCGCGGCGGGGCGGAAGTTGGGCGCCGCGGGGGCCGGGCCGGGGAAAGATCGGGACAGGGGGTGGGGCCGTCCTCCGGAGGAGCTTCACGCGATATGGTGAACTTCCCGTAGCGCGCGAAACCGGTGTGAGGGTCAGAGCGCGATAGCGGCGATCAGGCGGCCGTAATCGGCCTCGCGGGCATGGACCGAACGGCGGTAGGAGAAGAATCGCGCCGGGTCCGCGTAGGTGCAGTGCTGCGTCCAGGCCGCCTCGGCCACGCCCGCCGCGCGAAGCCGCGCCAGCGCGTAGCCCGGCAGGTCGAAGTGCAGCCGGTCGCCCTCTCCTGCGGCGAAGAAGCGCGCGGAGTCGGAATCCTCGGCGCCGAAGGTCTCGCGGAACTCGGGGCCGACCTCGTAGGCGCGCTGGCTGATCGTCGGGCCGACGACGGCACGGACCCGCGACCGCTCGGCCCCCAGCAGGACCATCGCCTCGAGCGTCGCCTCCAGCACCCCGCCGAGCGCGCCCTTCCAGCCGGCATGGGCGGCGCCGATCACCTGCGCCTCGGGATCGGCGAACAGGACCGGCGCGCAGTCCGCGCTGAGAACCGACAGCGCGACGCCGGTGCGGTCGGTGACCAGCGCGTCGGCCTTCGTGCCGCCGTCGCCGGGCGCGGCGACCGTCACGACGTCGGCGGAATGGACCTGGTGCACGCCGACCAGCCCCTCGGGCGGGACGCCCATCGCCCCGGCGACGCGGGCGCGGTTGATCGTGACCGCCTCGGACTGGTCCGAGCTGCCGTAGCCGCAGTTGAGCCCCGCGAAGACGCCCGACGACGCGCCGCCGGCGCGGCCGAAGAAACCGTGCCGGACGCCGGACAGGACGTCCGAGGTGATGACGTCGAGGCTCATCGCGTGAACCCCGGCGGAGGTGGTGCATCGTGCCGTGTGAGTCCCATCGCCTTGAAGAGGAGACCCATCTCCCCGGGGAGGGTCAAGCGCCGATGGGCCGCCTCGTGCGCCTCCCTCGCGGCACCGTCCAGACGGGCGCCCAGCGCCTCCGCCCTCTGCGCGATGCCGAGGCGGCGCAAAAACGTGCCCTGCGGGACGAGGCGGGTGGGGACCGCCGGCGCGGCGGCGCGGGCGATAGCCTCGAAGTCGACATGCGCGGTGAGGTCGGCCGCACCGGGGGCGGCGAGCGGGTCGGTGCGCTGGTGGCCCGCCAGCGCCTGCAACGTGTCGCCGAGGCTGCGCCAGTCGCCGTAATCGACGATCAGCGCCGCGCCGCCATGGGCGTCGAGCCGCCTGCCGATCTCGCCCGCAATCGCGGGGAGGCCCTGCGCCACCTCGACGAGGTCGCCGTCGGCGGTGTCGTCCAGCCGGTACGCCAGCGCCTCCAGCGGCGCGGCGGGGCCGAGGCCGAAGGCGAGGCGGCCCTCCTCCAGCCCCACCATCCGCTCGCGCCAGCCGGCGCCGTCGCGGACGAACTGGCGGACGGGCAGGGCGTCGAAGAACTCGTTCGCCAGCAGGAACAGCGGCGCCTCGGGCAGGGTGTCGATCCGGTCGTGGAAGGTCGCGCCGGGCAGTCGTTCCGCCTGCTGGCGGCGGAGCGCGGGCGAGGTCTCGACGAGGTTGAGGGCGGCAGCGTCCGCGAAGCCGGGCACGCCCCTCGTCGCCCGCAGCACGTCCTGCATCATCGTGCCCCGGCCCGGCCCCAGCTCGGCCAGCAGGATGCGCCCCGGCGCGCCCTGATCCAGCCAGGCCTGCGCGAGGGCGAGGCCGAGAAGTTCGCCGAACATCTGGCTGATCTCGGGCGCGGTCACGAAATCGCCCGCGGCGCCGAGCGGATCGCGCGTCGCGTAGTAGCCGTCCCGAGGGTCGTGCAGGCAGGCCGTCATGTAGTCGGCCAGCGGGATCGGCCCCCCGGCCGCGATCCGCGCGGCGATCCTCTCGCCGAGCGCCGTCATGCCGCCCGCCGGCGCGCCCTGACGATCATCCAGACGCCGAACGCGATCATCGGCAGCGACAGCAGCTGTCCCATCGTCAGCCCCCAGCCCCCCACCTGCAGGGCGAGGCCGAGCGGGTTGCCGAGCGAGACGAACTGCGCGTCGGGCTGGCGGGCGAACTCTACCGCGAAGCGGGCGAGGCCGTAGCCGAGGAGGAAGGTGCCGCTGATCAGCCAGGGCCGCTTGAAGGCGCTGGTGCGGAAGGCGAGGTAGAGCAGGATGCCGCCGAGGATCAGGCCCTCCAGCAGGCTCTCGTACAGCTGGCTGGGGTGCCGGGCGCACAGGGTCGTCAGCGTGGCGCAGGATTGCGCGGCCTCGCCGGGAAAGATCACGCCCCAGGGCAGATCGGTCGGCCGCCCCCACAATTCGCCGTTCACGAAGTTGGCGAGCCGCCCGAGCAGCAGACCCGGTGGCGTGCCGAGGGCGCAGAGATCCGCTGTCGGCCCCCACGCCACGCCGTTCGCGCGGGTCCAGATGGTGAAGGCCGCCAGCACGCCGAGGAAGCCGCCGTGGAACGACATGCCGCCCTGCCAGAGATACAGGATCTCGACCGGGTGGGTGAGGTAGTAGCCGGGCTGGTAGAACAGCACGTAGCCGAGGCGGCCGCCGGCGATGATGCCGACGATGATCCAGGTCAGCAGGCTCTCGAACGCCTCGGTGCTCATCGGCGGCGTCTCGTTCCGCCAGAGCCGCGGCCGGCGGAGGGCGGCGACCGCGAAGCGCCAGCCGATCAGGATGCCGGCGATGTAGGCCAGCGCGTACCAGCGCAGGGCGAAGGTCATGCCCCAGAGGGTGACGCTGAACACCTCGGGCGAGATGTCGGGGAAGGGCAGGCCGGTCTGCATCGCGCCTCCTCCATCGCGGGGGCGGGGCGGAGTGTCAACGCGGCTCGGGGGGCGCCGCGTCCGGCCTGCGGGCGCTGCCGGCGGTCGATCCGGCTTGCGGCAACGGGCCCTGCGACCCATATCCAGTGTCGACCTGACCCCGGAGGAACCGATGCAGAGCCGCAACCGCATCTTCGACGACCTGTCGCAGCTGATGACCAACGCCATGGGCGTGGCGCAGGGCGCCCGCGACGAGGCGAACAACGCCTTCAAGGGCATGATGGACCGCTGGCTCGCCGACCGCGACCTCGTCACCCGCGAGGAGTTCGAGGCGGTGCGCGGCATGGCCCAGAAGGCCCGCGAGGAGAACGAGGCGCTGAAGGCGCGCATCGCGGTGCTCGAGGCGAAGCACGCGAATTGACGTGGCGGGGATGGGTCGAAGACCCATCCAGCGGTAGGCCGCCCGCCAGGGAGCGCGCGGTCTTGCGGCTCCATCGAGTTGTCGAGAGCCCCCGCGACTGCCCGCCCCGGCCTCGAGCCGGGGCCTCGCACGACGAGGTGCTCCATCTCGTCAGGGCCCCGGCTCGGGCCGGGGCGAGCGCATCGATGAGGACCGGCCCCGCATCGCGCTGACCTCGCCATCTCCGCTCCCATGAATCACGGCGAAACCGTGGCGGCTGCCCTGAAATGGCCCCGCGCGTTAACCTTGACCGGCTTTGACGGGACCCCGATCCCGCAGGCTAGTCTGTCTCCGTCGCCGGAAGCGCGACGCCGGGAACCGGCGCCCCTGGGTGGCGCGGCCCGCCGCCCCCGAAGCGGGGCCGACGCCTTTCCCTGGCCGAGGGTCGGACGACATGCACTTTCTGATCACCGATTGCACCTGGGGCGCCGAGTCGCTCGCCAACCATCTGGAGCGGCGCGGCTTCCCGCTGACCCGCGTCGCTGACGCGGAGGAGCTTGTCTACGCGGCCCGGCACGGGCGCGCGGACGCGGCGCTCATGGACGCCGACCTGCCCGACGCGGCCGCGGGCGAGGCGCTCCGGCGCGTCCGGGCGGCGGCGCCGCGGCTGCCGGTCGCCGTCCTCGACGCGGGGCCGGCGGAGCGGGGGGCGCTATGGGAGGCGGGGGCCGATCTCCTGCTCGGCGGGGAGGGCGCTCTGACGTCGCGGCTGGTGGCGCTGGGTCTGCGCGGCGCCGGACTTGCGCCGCCCGCCGTCGTCGCCGGGCCGGTGACGCTGGACCCGGTGGCGCGGTCGGTGCGGGTGGAGGGGCTGCGGATCCCCTTCGCGCGGCTGGAATACGAGATCCTCGAATCGCTGGTCCTGCGCCGCGGCGACGTGGTGGGCCGGGACGAGCTGATGGACCGGGTCTACGGCTTCGGCGACGCGCCGGCGCGGCGGGCGATCGACGTCTATACCTACCACATCCGCACCAAGCTCGCGGCGGCGGGAGGCAGCCGAGACTGGCTGGCGACCGAGCGGGGCCGGGGCTTCCGGTTCGTCCTGCCGGTCGAGGGCGGGGCGGTGCGCGAGCGGCGGGAGGCGTGGGCAGCGTGAGAACGGAGATTGAGCTACGTGAGGGCAGTGTCCGGCCGCGGGCAGACGCTCCGACATTCCGGTACAGGCGCTTTATCTCGCCGCTCCCGCATGACCTGTCGTCTCGCAGGTGGCCAGGAAGCGTCTGGCCGGGGGGCGGCCAGACGCTGCCCGGGCCGCTTGCGCGGCTGAGTCCGGGCGGGGCACTTCGCTGTGGTTCCGCGAAGGGGAACCCCATCGGGCTTTGACGCCGCGGGTCCTTTTAGCCCCGCACCAGGTGGGTTTCACCCACCCTACATCGACGCCAGGTACGCCGTCAGGATGTCGCGGGCGGCCTTGAGGTCGGTCTTGTCGGCCATCTCGGTCACCGTGTGGATGTACCGCGTGCCGACCACGATCCCCACGGCCCGCGCCCCGGCCGCGGCCTGCTGCGCCGCCGCGCCGTCCTGCCCGCCGGCGGCGAGCATGGTGCGCTGGTAGGGGATGCCCCTGTCCTTCGAGAGCGCCTCGATCTCGGCCACCAGCCGCTTGTCGGCGATGAAGGACGAATCCCGCACATGCAGGCCGAAGCCCTTGCCCTGCTCGGTCGTGCGCAGCTGGTCCGGCACGCCGGGCGTGTCGCAGGCGAGCGTGACGTCGATGCCGAGGCCGATGTCCGGGCGCACCTTGTAGGCGGCGGTCCTGGCGCCGCGCAGGCCGACCTCCTCCTGCACGGTGAAGGCGACGTGGATCTCGGCCCCTCGGCCTTCCTTCTTCTTCAGGCCGCGGATCGCCTCGATCCCCAGCCAGCAGGCGATGCGGTTGTCGAGCGCCTTGGACACCACCTTGTCGCCCATCTCGAGGAACGGCTCGTCCATCACCACGTAGTCGCCGACGCGCACCCGCTCCTTCACCGCCTCGCCGAGGCCGGTATCGACGTAGAACTCGCCCACCTCCGGCACCTTCTTGCGGTCTTCGGGGGACGAGATGTGGACCGGCTTGCCGCCGGGGTTCATCACGCCCTTGAGGTCGCCGTCCTCGGTGCAGACGAGCACCCGGCGCGAGAACAGGTTGCGCGGATCGAACCCGCCGACCGGCTGCAGGTACAGCCAGCCCTTGTCGCTGACGTGGCTGACGAGAAAGCCGATCTCGTCCATGTGGCACAGAAGCATGACCTTCGGCGCGTGCTTGTCCTTGCCGTCGCGGCGGCACAGCAGCGTGCCCATCGCGTCCGTCTCGACATGGTCGAAGAGGTCCGCCACCTCTGCCTCGATCAGGGCGCGCACGCGCTCTTCGCGGCCGGGCACGCCGGGGGTCTCGCACAGGCGCTGGAGGAGGTCGATGTTCATGGCGTTGGCTCCGTTCGGGTCGGCGCGAGCCTAGGCCCGCCCGCCGTGGAGGCAAGGGGCGGCATTTGTGCCCGGCGGCCCGCCTTATCCCCAAGAAAGTGCTTTACAGACCCCCATACGGCCCTCACCATATCTCGTAGGGGCGGATGGAAAACCCCACCGTCCCTTGAGCAGGCACCCAGCGCTAGGGGCGGTCCAACGTCTCGGCGCAGAGCAGAAGAGGCCGAGCAGATGGCATTGTCCGAACAGTTCGACGACCATGGCGACATCCACCCGATCGACGTGGTGGAGCACATCGCCGAGCACCATGCGTGGGAGTTCGACCGCATCGCGGACGACCAGATCGCGATGGCGGTCGAGGGCCAGTGGCGCACCTACTCCATCACGCTCGCCTGGTCGGCCTATGACGAGACGCTGCGCCTCATCTGCACCTTCGAGATGGAGCCGCCGGAGGAGCGGATGCCGGAACTCTTCGAGGCGCTGAACGAGGTGAACGACCAGTGCTGGGCCGGCGGCTTCACCTGGTGGGGGCAGCAGAAGATGATGGTCTACCGCTACGGCCTCGTCCTGGCGGGCGAGCAGATGGCGGGGCCCGAGCAGATCGACACGATGATCGGCGCGGCGGTGATGTCCTGCGAGAGGTACTACCCGGCGTTCCAGCTGGTCACCTGGGGCAACCGCGCGCCCTCCGACGCCGTGCAGGTGGCGATCGGCCACACCTACGGGACGGCCTGACGAGTCGGGCAGGGTGGCGGGGGAGCCTGCCGGTCCGCCGGCGAACGCCTCCGCACGACCGACATGGGTGACCGAAGGACGGCCGGGGACCTCCCCGGCCGTTTCGCATGGCACGTGCCGCGTCCGGCCGCTTGCGGGGGCGGAACGCGCCCCCTAGGGTCGCGCCCGATCCGGGGACAGGAGGCGACAATGGGCATGGACGAGGTGGCGCGGCGCGGGCTGGTGCTGCTCGGCTGCGGCAGGATGGGCTCGGCGATGCTGGCCGGCTGGCTGGAGCGGGGGCTGCCTCCGTCCTCCGTCACGGTGATCGACCCGGGGCCGTCGGACTGGCTGTCCTCCCGCGGCGTGCGGCTGAACGAGGCGCTGCCGGACGACCCGGCGGTCGCGCTGATCGCCGTGAAGCCCCAGATGATGGGCGAGGCGCTGCCGGCGCTGCAGGCGCTGGGCGGGGGCGGGACGCTCTACATCTCGGTGGCGGCGGGGACCACGCTGGCGACGTTCGGACGGGCCTTCGGGGACGCGGCGCCGATCGTCCGGGCGATGCCGAACACGCCGGCGGCGGTCGGCCGCGGGATCACGGCGATCGTCGGCAACGCGGCGGCGACGGCGGCGCATCTGGATCTGGCCGAGGCGCTGCTTTCGGCCGTGGGCCAGGTGGTGCGGCTGGAGGACGAGGCGCAGATGGACGCGGTGACCGCGGTATCCGGCTCGGGCCCCGCCTACGTGTTCCACCTGATCGAGACGATGGCCGCAGCGGGCGAGGCCGAGGGGCTGGCCCCGGATCTCGCGCTGGCGCTGGCGAAGGCGACGGTGGCGGGCGCGGGCGCCCTGGCCGAGGCGTCGGACGAGGCGCCGGGGCAGCTGCGGGTCAACGTGACCTCGCCGAACGGCACGACGCAGGCGGCGCTGGAGGTGCTGATGGACGACGAGGCCGGCCTGCCGCCGCTGATGCGGCGTGCGGTCGCGGCGGCGGCGCGGCGAGGGCGGGAGCTGGCGAATGGCTGAGATCACCTGGGACGACTTCGACAGGGTCGACATCCGGGTCGGGACCGTGGTGCGGGCCGAGCCGTTCCCGGAGGCGCGCAAGCCCGCCTACCGGCTGTGGATCGATTTCGGGCCGGAGATCGGCGAGAAGAAGAGCTCGGCCCAGATCACGGTTCATTACACGCCCGAGGCGCTGGTCGGGCGCCGTGTGCTGGCGGTCACGAACTTCCCGCCGCGCCAGATCGGCCCGGTGCGGTCGGAGGTGCTGGTGCTCGGCGTCCACGATGAGGACGGGGCGGTGGTACTGATCGGCCCGGACGGCGCGGTGCCGGACGGCGCGCGGATGTGCTGAAAGAGGGCGTGTAGGGCGGGTGCAACCGACTGCGATTGTCCCGCGGAGGCTCACGTGGGAGCAGCCCGCCCGGACTCAGCCGCGTAAGCGGCCCGGGCAGCGTCTGGCCGCCCCCCGGCCAGACGCTTCCTCGCCACCAGCGAGACGCTGAGGGTCGTGCGGGGCCGCGCCATAAATCTCCTCTACCGGAGCGTCGGAGCGTCTGACCGCGGCCAGACGCCGCCCTCCGTCGCCCTCAGAACCGATCCGTCCCGGGCTTGACCCGGGACCTCGCTGGGGAAGGTGCCAGGGTTCGTCGGGGCCCCGGCTCGGGGCCGGGGCGGGGCGATCTCTGGCCGTCCGTCTACCGATCCCCCACCGCCTCCCGCCAGTGCACGCGGCAGAGCGCGACGTAGCGGTCGTTGCCGCCGATCTCGACCTGGGCGCCGGCGGTGACGACCGTGCCGTCGGCGGCGCGGCGGATCACCATCGTCGCCTTGCGGCCGCAATGGCAGATCGTCCGCACCTCCCGCATCTCGTCGGCCAGCGCCAGCAGCGCGGCGGAGCCGGGGAACAGCGCGCCCCGGAAATCCGTCCGCAGGCCGTAGCACATGACCGGCACGCGCAGGTCGTCCACCGCACGGGCGAGCTGCCAGACCTGCGCCTCGGTCAGGAACTGCGCCTCGTCGAGGAAGACGCAATGACACGGCCCGGACCGCAGCCGCGTCTGCAGCATCTCGAAGAGGTCGTCGCCGGGCCCGTAGGTGTCCGCCGGCTGGGCGATGCCGATCCGGCTGGCAATCCGGCCGGGGCCCGCGCGGTCGTCGAAGCGCGCCGTCAGGAGGTACGTCGCCATCCCCCGCTCGAGGTAGTTGTGCGACGCCTGCAGCAGCAGCGTCGACTTGCCGGCGTTCATCGTCGAGTAGTTGAAGTAGAGCTTGGCCATGGCGGCGGTTTGCCCCGCAACGGGGCAGGGGGCAAGTCAGCGCAGCGGCACGGAATAGAGGTTCGCGTCCTCGGTCTGGGCGACCAGCACCGCGCCGGTCTCGGTCACGAAGACGCCGAGATTCTCCATGTCCCGGGGACAGCCGACGAGGTCGGACGAATCGTCGAGGAACTGGTTGGTGAACTCGTTCTCGCCGACCCGCAGGCAGGGATCGCCGGGCGCGCGGTAGCCGTCGCCGAAGAAGGGCAGGCCCTCGGGCTCGGCCGCGCAGGCGGCGACGAGCGGGGCGGCGAGGACGAGGAACGGGAGGGGGCGCATGGCGTTTCCTTTCGCGCGGACAGGCAGGGGAAGGGTGGACCGATGCAACGCCGGATGACAACCGTCCTGAGAGGCGCCCGGGCAGCCGCCCTCCTCGCCGCCACCGGCAGTGCCGCCGCGGCGGGCGAGGGGCTCTGGACCGACGACGGATTCGGGCAGGGCTTCCTCGAAAGCTCGGTCTCGGCCGGGGAGGGGAACCGCATGGTCTGGGGCTGCTCGCTCGGCGCCGCCTTCGGCTCCACGCTCTTCGTCGAGCTGGCCGGCGCCCCGCCGAACGCCGCCGGCCCCGTCATCTTCGCCTTCAACGACGCGCAGCCCGTCGCGGTCCCCCTCGACCTCGGCGGCTTCCTGGGCAGCGACACGGCGGTGGAGGCCGGCTACCTGATCGAGATCGCCCAGCGCCTGCGGGACGGCGACGCGGTGACGGTGACGGTGACGTTCGATGACGGCCGCACGGCGACGTTCAGCCTGGACGGCGCGGACGAGGCCGTGGCGGACGAATGCGGGGTTGGCGCGACGCAGCAGACGCTGGGAGAGATCCTGCCCTAGGTTTTGTGCAAGCTCGATCTGCCGCCCCACGATCTTGACGTTTTACCGAAATGTGGTAAAGAGACGCCAGGAGGTAGCTCATGCGCACCGGGTTTGGCCGATTTGCTCAAGAGTTGAGGGCGAGGCGCGCGCTGAGCCTGAGTGAGTTCGCTGACTCCATCTCAGTTTCTCCATCCCGCGTGTGTAATCTCGAGTGCGGGCGAACATCGATAAACGATGACATAGTAGGTGCCTACATCAGAGTACTTAGCTGCTCAGGTGAAGATGCTCATGAACTTCGGAAGCTAGCTGAGTTCTCAGATTCTCACCGATTGCATTCGGGTCGTGACTCTTCTTGCCCTCCGCTGCTGGCTATGCTCGACTCTTTTCGAGATCGCATTTCTCCGAAGGCGATTGCAGAAATCCAGAGCATTCTTGAGCGTGAAACAGGAGAGAGAGTAAATGCACTGTTGTTTTCCAGCACTCGATCAATTGCTCCGAGATCACGAAGGGGCAAGCGGCCCTCTCTAACGCCAAAGCGCTTCGCCGAAATTTGTATCCTCGCTGGACGAATTAGGTCAGACGCTGGAGCCGGAGAATTGAGTAGATTGAAGGTTGGCCGCTTTTTGGAGCATCTGGCAGCCTCTGATTTGGCGTTCGATTGGGAGGCCGTCGAACACCTTCCTCCTGTATTCTCAGGTGCCTTCGCATGCATGACGGTAGGTCCAGACGGCCACTTGCTTCTCGTCGAAGAAGAACGGTTAGGGAGCGCTGAGCGCGACGTTGCATTCGCGAGACATGTTCTAGCGCACGAAGTCGGCCATCATTTCTTGCACGCTAGCTTGCTAGCGGGCGGCGATTCAATATTTCTCGCCCCTCAGGAACTTGCGCGCAACAGATCCCAATTGATTGGTTCTGACAGACAGATTGAACAGGTCGTGGACAGACTAGAAGAAGTCGAAGCTGAGTGTTTCGCGACATTCCTTCTGATCCCCTGGGAAGCCTTTTTGAAAGGGACTGAGGCAGCCTATCTCGCAAAGGACTACGGAGAGCAGCTGGACGAGGTTAAGCGATACTATCCTCACTTCAAAAACACGGCGGCTCTTGACGCCTTTAGGGCAATCTTGTGGGAAGACGGCGAGCGTTCCCACCCCATCTTTCATATCTAGGCCTGCAGCGACCGGACCCCCACGTCGCCTTCCTCCCGCGCCTTCATCGCCAGCGCGGCGGCGTGGGCGGCGGCGGCGGTCGTGAAGTAGGGGATCTTGTCGTAGAGGGCGACGGCGCGGATGGAGCGGCTGTCCTCGACCGCTGCGGCGCCTTCGGTCGTGTTGAAGACGAGGCCGACGTGACCGTCCTTCAGGCGGTCGACGATGGTCAGGCCGCCTTCGTAGACCTTGTTCACCACCTCGCAAGGAATGCCTGCCTCCTTCAGCCACTTCGCGGTGCCGCGGGTGGCGAGGATGTCCATGCCGAGGGTGCTCACGATCTCGGCCGCCTCGCGCATCTGCGGCGTCTTGTCCTCGTCCTTGATCGAGATGAAGACCGTGCCCTCGCGCGGCAGCACGTTGCCGGCGCCCATCTGCGCCTTGAGGAAGGCGCGGGGGAACGAGCGGTCCCAGCCCATCACCTCGCCGGTGGAGCGCATCTCGGGGCCGAGAAGGGTGTCGACGCCGGGGAAGCGGGCGAAGGGCATCACCGCCTCCTTCACGCTGAACCAGGGCATCGCCGGATCGGCGAGCGTCATCGGGTCGGCGTAAGGAAGGTCGGTGTCGTAGCCGACGTTCTCGTAAGGGGGCCGCAGCGGGAAGTTCGACAGCGGCTCGCCCGCCATCAACCGGGCGGCGATGGAGGCGATGGCGCTGTCGGTGGCCTTGGCGACGAAGGGCACGGTGCGGCTGGCGCGGGGGTTCACCTCGATCAGGTAGACCTCGTCCTCGCCGGCCTCGTTCGCCTTGACCGCGAACTGCACGTTCATCAGGCCGACGACGCGCAGCGCGCGGGCCAGGGCGACGGTCTGGCGCTCGATCTCCTCCAGCACCGCCTTGGGCAGGGTGTGCGGCGGCAGGCAGCAGGCGCTGTCGCCGGAATGGACGCCTGCCTCCTCGATATGCTGCATGATGCCTGCGACGTGGACGTTCTCGCCGTCGCAGAGCGCGTCGACGTCGACCTCGGTCGCGCCGGAGAGGTAGCTGTCCAGCAGCACCGGCGACTTGCCCGACACCACGACGGCGTCCGAGATGTAGCGCTCGATGCTCGCCTGGTCGCGCACGATCTCCATCGCGCGGCCGCCGAGGACGTAGGACGGGCGGATCACGAGGGGGAAGCCGATGCGGTCGGCGATGCGGAACGCCTCGGCATCCGAATGGGCGATGCCGTTGCGGGGCTGCTTGAGGCCGAGGCGGTTCACGAGGTCCTGGAACCGTTCGCGATCCTCGGCGAGGTCGATCGCGTCGGGCGTGGTGCCGAGGATCGGGATGCCGGCGTCGTGCAGCGCGTTAGCGAGCTTCAGCGGGGTCTGGCCGCCGAACTGGACGATGACGCCGTGCAGCGTGCCGTTCTCCTGCTCGACGCGCAGGATCTCCATCACGTGCTCGAAGGTCAGCGGCTCGAAATAGAGGCGGTCCGAGGTGTCGTAGTCGGTCGACACGGTCTCGGGGTTGCAGTTGATCATGATCGTCTCGTAGCCGACGTCCGACAACGCGAAGCAGGCGTGGCAGCAGCAATAGTCGAACTCGATCCCCTGGCCGATGCGATTGGGGCCGCCGCCGAGGATCACGACCTTCTTGGCGCCCGTCGGGCGGCTCTCGCATTCCACGTCGCCCATCGCGGGGGCCTCGTAGGTGGAATACATGTACGGCGTCTGCGCCTCGAACTCGGCCGCGCAGGTGTCGATCCGCTTGAACACGGCGGTGACGCCGAGGTTGAGGCGCGCGCGGCGCACGTTCTCTTCCGTCCGGCCGGTGAGGGTGGCGAGGCGGGCGTCGGTGAAGCCCAGCATCTTGAGCCGGCGCAGGCCTTCTTCGGTCACCGGCAGGCCGCTCTTGCGGACCTCGGCCTCGGCCGCGACGATCTCGCGGATGCGGGCGAGGAACCAGGGGTCGAACTTCGTCACCGCCTGGATGTCGTCGTCGCTGAGGCCATGGCGCATCGCCTGGGCGATGGTGCGCAGCCGGTCGGGCGTGGCGACGGAGAGGGCCTTGACGATGGCCGCGCGGTCGTCGGCGGTGGGGGATGCACCCGCCCCGGCCTCCGAGCCGGGGCCTCCGTCTGCGGGCGCCGCGCCCTGCGGGTCGGGGCCCCGGCTCGGGGCCGGGGCGGGTTTTCCCTTCACGCCGGGGATGGCGATCTCGTCGAAGCCGGTGAGGCCGGTCTCGAGGCCCGCCAGCGCCTTCTGCACCGACTCGTGGAAGGTCCGGCCGATCGCCATGACCTCGCCGACCGACTTCATGGCGGTCGTCAGCTCGGGCTTGGCGCCCGGAAACTTCTCGAAGGCGAAGCGCGGGATCTTGGTCACGACGTAGTCGATGGTCGGTTCGAAGCTGGCCGGCGTCACCTTGGTGATGTCGTTGTCGAGCTCGTCCAGCGTGTAGCCGACGGCGAGCTTGGCCGCGATCTTGGCGATCGGGAAGCCCGTGGCCTTCGACGCCAGCGCCGAGGAGCGCGACACGCGCGGATTCATCTCGATCACGACCATGCGGCCGTCCTCGGGGTTGATCGCCCACTGGACGTTCGACCCGCCGGTCTCCACCCCGATCTCGCGCAGGACGGCGATGCTGCCGTTGCGCATGATCTGGTATTCCTTGTCGGTCAGCGTCAGCGCGGGCGCCACGGTGATGCTGTCGCCCGTGTGCACGCCCATCGGGTCCACGTTCTCGATCGAGCAGACGATGATGGCGTTGTCCGCGCGGTCGCGGACCACCTCCATCTCGTACTCCTTCCAGCCGAGGAGCGACTCGTCCACGAGGATCTGCCCCACTGGTGAGGCGTCCATGCCGGAGCGGCAGTAATGCTCGTAGTCGGCGCGGTTGTACGCGACGCCGCCGCCGGTGCCGCCGAGGGTGAAGGCGGGGCGGATGATCGCGGGCAGGCCGATCTCCTCCAGCGCCTCCAGGGCGAGGCGCACGCCCTCCTTGAGGTCGCGCTTGCCGTTCGGCAGCTTGGGCGCGGTGACGATGGTGGCCTTGGGGTTCTCCAGCCCGATCCGGTCCATCGCCTCGCGGAAGAGCTTGCGGTCCTCGGCCATCTCGATGGCCTCCCGCCGGGCGCCGATCATCTCGACCCCGAACTTTTCGAGCACCCCCATCTCTTCCAGCGCGAGCGAGGTGTTGAGGCCGGTCTGCCCGCCCATCGTGGGCAGGAGGGCATCGGGGCGCTCCTTCTCGATGATCTTCGCCACGATCTCGGGGGTGATCGGCTCGATGTAGGTGGCGTCGGCGAGGCCGGGGTCGGTCATGATCGTCGCGGGGTTGGAGTTGACCAGGATCACCCGGTACCCCTCTTCCCGCAGCGCCTTGCAGGCCTGGGCGCCCGAGTAGTCGAACTCGCAGGCCTGGCCGATGACGATGGGTCCCGCGCCGATGATCATGATCGAGCGGATGTCGGTCCGTTTCGGCATCGGTCACCTCGGGCGGCAGCGGTGGAGCAAATCGGGCTGCTTATGGGTCGCGGCGGAAGGGGGTTCAACCCCCCTCGCGCGGCCCTCGTCCAAGGGTCGGTCAGGCCGGGGCGTCGGCGTAGAGATAGTCGCGGGTGATCGGCACCGTGCCCTTGGGGGCCTCGATCTGGACCTGGAAGTTGACGTTCCGGCCCCAGAAGAAGGACGCGCCGGACGCTTCGAGGTAGTAGCGCCACATCCGCACGAAGCGCGCGTCGTACAGCCGCTCGGCCTCGTCCTCGTGCGCCTCGAAGCGGTCGGCCCAGTGCCGCAGCGTGTGGCCGTAATGGTTGCGCAGGATCTCGATGTCGGCGATCGGCAGGTCGGCCTTCTCGATGGCGCGGACCACCTCGGACAGCGAGGGCAGGTAGCCGCCGGGAAAGATGTAGCGCCGGATCCACTCGCCCGTCGCCTGCGGCGGGCCGGCGACGCCGATCGTGTGGATCAGTGCGACGCCGCCCGGCGCCATCAGCCGCTTCACCGCGCCGAAGTAGGTGCCGTAATGCGGCAAGCCCACATGCTCGAACATGCCGACCGAGACGATGCGGTCGAACTGCCCCGTCAGCTCGCGGTAGTCCTGCAGCCGGATGTCGATCCGCCCGCCGAGGCCCGCTGCCGTCGCCCGCTCGGTCGCGACCTTCAGCTGCTCGGTCGAGAGCGTGACGCCCACCACCTCGGCCCCGTAGTCCCGCGCCAGCGTCAGCGCCATCCCGCCCCAGCCGCAGCCGATGTCGAGGACCCGCATCCCCGGCTCGATCCGCAGCTTGCGAGCGATGTGGTGCTTCTTGGCCTCCTGCGCCTCCTCCAGCGTCATGTCCGGCCGGGCGAAGTAGGCGCAGGAATACTGCCGGTCGGCGTCGAGGAAGAGGTCGTAGAGCGCGCCCGACAGGTCGTAATGGTGGTGCACGTTGGCGCGCGCCGCCGAGATGCGGTTGTGGGCGATGAACTTCTGCGCCGGCCGCAGCAGCGCGCCCCAGACCTCCATCGCCTTCGGCAGCCGGCCGGCGCGCTGGTTGCTCAGCACGACCTTGAAGAAGTCGGCCAGCGTGCCCTCGCCGAGGTCCCAGCCGCCGTCGACGTAGCCCTCGCCCAGGGCCAGCTCGGGCTTGAGGAGGATCTCGCGGAGCAGGGCGGGATCGGTGATCCGCATCAGGACGGGCGGGCCGCTGCCGTCGCCGTAGGCGCGGCGGGTGCCGTCGGGATAGTCGATGGTGAGGGCGCCGTCCCGGATGAAGCGGGACATCGCGCGGTGGAAGAGGTCAGTCCACATGGTCGGCTCGTCACGTCTTTTCGGTGCACCATAGACCTCTGCCCCCGAGAGGCCAGAGCGCTTGACTTCCCGCCCCCCGCGCGATGTATCGGCCGCGTTTCCCCGCAAGGAGCCGAGGCCATGCATCCATTCCGCACCCACACCTGCGCCGCGCTGAACGCCGGCAACGTGGGCGAGACGGTCCGCCTGGCCGGCTGGGTCCACCGCGTGCGCGACCACGGCGGCATCCTCTTCATCGACCTGCGCGACCATTACGGCGTGACGCAGGTCCTGTGCGACCCGGACTCGGCCGCATTCGCCGAGGTCGAGAAGGTCCGCGCCGAGTGGTGCATCCGCATCGACGGCGAGGTGAAGGCCCGCGACCCCGAACTGGTGAACCCCAAGATCCCGACCGGCGAGATCGAGGTCTTCGTCCGCGGGATCGAGGTGCTGGGCGCCGCCAAGGAGCTGCCGCTGCAGGTCTTCGGCGACCAGGAATATCCCGAGGAGACGCGCCTGCGGTACCGCTACCTCGACCTGCGGCGCGAGGCCATGCAGAAGAACATGACCCTGCGCTCGGACGTCGTGCGCTCGATGCGGCAGCGGATGTGGGACCAGTCGTTCCGCGAGTACCAGACGCCGATCATCACCGCCTCGTCGCCCGAGGGCGCACGCGACTTCCTGGTGCCGTCGCGCCTGCATCCGGGCAAGTTCTACGCGCTGCCGCAGGCGCCGCAGCAGTTCAAGCAGCTGCTGATGGTGTCGGGCTTCGACAAGTACTTCCAGATCGCCCCCTGCTTCCGCGACGAGGACCCGCGTGCCGACCGTTCGCCCACCGACTTCTACCAGCTCGACATGGAGATGAGCTTCGTCACCCAGGACGACGTCTTCGCCACGATCCAGCCGGTGATCCAGGGCGTGTTCGAGGAGTTCGGCGGCGGCCGGGCGGTCGACACGGTCTGGCCGCAGATTTCCTATGCCGATGCCGCGCTGTGGTACGGGACCGACAAGCCGGATCTGCGCTGCCCGATCAAGATGCGGGTGGTGAGCGAGCACTTCGCCGGCTCCGGCTTCGCCATCTTCGCCAAGCTGCTGGAGCAGGAGGGGACCGAGATCCGCGCGATCCCGGCGCCCGGCGGCGGCTCGCGCAAGTTCTGCGACCGGATGAACGCCTTCGCCCAGAAGGAAGGGCTGCCGGGGATGGGCTACATCTTCTGGCGTCAGCGTACGGAATCTGAAATAGTCGGCGAGGAAATTAAGAAGTGGCTGACTGCTAAAGCGGTCAACGAAAAAGACTACGAACGGTTCTGTCACACTTACGAAGTCAATGAACAACATGATCGTGCCGCAAAGCTCACTGAGGTAAAGAAGCTTATTGAGAGCGGTGATCCCCTCGATAGACATGAAGCTGCGACGATTCAGCGAGTTCATTTTCCCGATCTTGACGATCCCGAAGCCGCCGGCCCGCTGGCCAAGAACATCGGCCCCGAACGGACCGAGGCGATCCGCCAGCAGCTCGGCCTCGGCGTCGGCGATGCGGCGTTCTTCCTCGGCGGCAAGCCGTCCTCGTTCGAGCGGGTGGCCGGCAAGGCCCGGACCGTGATCGGCGAGGAGCTGGGGCTGACGGACAAGGACCGCTTCGCCTTCGCCTGGATCGTCGATTTCCCGATGTACGAGAAGGACGACGAGGGCGGGATCGACTTCTCGCACAACCCCTTCTCGATGCCGCAGGGCGGGATGGAGGCGCTGCAGGGCGATCCGCTCAAGGTGCTGGGCTTCCAGTACGACCTCGCCTGCAACGGCTACGAGCTGATCTCGGGCGCGATCCGGAACCACAAGCCCGAGATCATGTTCAAGGCGTTCGAGATCGCGGGCTACGGCGAGGACGAGGTGCGCAAGCGTTTCGGCGGTATGGTGAACGCGTTCCAGTACGGCGCCCCGCCCCACGGCGGCTGCGCGGTCGGGATCGACCGCTGCGTGATGCTGCTGGCGGACGAGGAGAACATCCGCGAGGTCATCCTCTTCCCGATGAACCAGCGGGCCGAGGACCTGATGATGGGCGCCCCGAGCGAGCCGCTGCCGGCACAGCTGCGCGAGCTGCGCCTGCGGGTACTGCCGCCGGAGGACTGACGCGCGGTGAACTGAACCGGGGCGTCGGGCGTTGGGCTCCGAACGACCCGCGAAAGGAGCCCGCCATGCGCAAGATCTTCAAGTACGTCGCGATCTGGAAGATCGCCCAGCGCCTGTTCCGCCGCAACCGCCGCGCCTGAACCGGCCTTACCTTCTGGACGGCCTCCGCGACCCGCGCCACCTTGGGGCAGGGACGCGGGGGCCGCTTGCATGTTCGATGGACTGACCGAGGCGGGGTTCGACGTGCGGACCCGCAACCATGCCGCCGCCATCCTGTCCCACGATTTCCCCGAGGAGACCGCCGAGCTGGTCGAGGCGCTGCTCGCCTTCCGCATCACCCTCGCCGAGCTGGTGGGCGGCGGCGGCGGCGAGAGCGGGCAGACGCAGAGGCTGCGCCGCGCACTGGCCGAGCGGCGCTGGCGCAAGCATCGCTTCACCGTGCAGACCATCGTCGACGGGCGCGAGCGGGAGGGCGTGAGCCACGAGGTCGATCACGTGCGGTTCGGACAGGCCGGCACGCTCGCCCTCGAGATCGAGTGGAACAACAAGGATCCGTTCTTCGATCGCGACCTCGAGAACTTCCACCGGCTGCACGCCCTGTCGGCGATCTCGCTCGGCGTGATCGTCACGCGGGGGGCGTCGATGCAGGCGGCGATGCTGGAACGGATCGGCGGCTGGATGGCGGGGCAGGGGCTGTCGGGAGAGGCCGATCTGGAGCGGCTGGGCATCGGCACCCGGACCCGGGCGCAGCGCGACGCGGTGGCGGCGCAGGTGGCGCGGGGCGTGCCCTTCGCGGAGGCGTTCGCCCGCAAGTTCGTGCAGGACAAGTTCGGCCCCGCCACGACGCACTGGGCCAAGCTGGAGGAGCGGGTGCTGCGCGGCGTCGGCAACCCTTGTCCGCTCCTGCTGATCGGGCTGCCCGCCGGCGTCCTCTCCGAGGCGCCGCTGCCGCAGGACGGACCGCCGCGCCTCCTGTGACGCGATTGTCCCTGGGGGCCGGCCGGCCTATCTAGGCCCGCGACCGCAGAAGGACCGCCCATGCCCCGCAACGACGCAGCCCTCGACTTCCTGCTGACCCGGCGCTCGCGCCCGGCCAAGATCCTGACGCCGCCGGTGCCGGACCGGGACGAGCTGACCGTGATGCTCACCGCCGCGGCGCGCAGCCCCGACCACGGCAAGCTGGAGCCCTGGCGCTTCGTGGTGCTGACCCGGCCCGCGCTGGAGCGGCTGGCCGCCGCGGTCCCCGGCCGCGCCGCCGCCCTCGGCATCGACGAGGAGCGCACGGCGAAGTCGGTCGCGCAGTTCCGCGACGCCGATCTCGTCGTCGCCGTGATCGCCAGCCCCAAGCCGTCGGACAAGGTGCCGCCGATCGAGCAGACCTATTCCGCCGGAGCGGTCTGCCTGGCGCTGCTGAACGCCGCGCTCGCCTCCGGCTGGGGCGCGAACTGGCTGAGCGGCTGGCCCGTGCACGACCCGGACTTCTGCGAGGCCGAGCTGGGCCTCGCGCCGGGCGAGAGCGTCGCGGGCCTGATCCACATCGGCACCGAAAAGCACGCGCCGCCGGACCGGCCCCGGCCGGACGTCGCCGCGCTCACGACCTGGATGGACCGGTGATCTTCGCCGACTTCGCCCGCGCGCTGGCGCAGCTGGGCGATCCCCGCTTCCGCCGGGTCCTGTGGCTGGGCATCGGGCTGACGGTCGCGCTGCTGGTCCTCGCCTATGCGGGGCTGCTGTGGCTGATCGAGTGGGTCGATCCGGGCGGGCTGGAGTTGCCGGTGGTGGGGCAGGTGACGTGGCTGGGGGACCTCCTCAGCTGGGGGTCGCTCCTGTTCATGGGCGTCCTGTCGATGTTCCTGATGATCCCCGTCGCCTCGGCCATCACGTCACTGTTCCTCGACGACGTGGCGCAGGCGGTGGAGGACGCGCATTACCCGAACCTGCCGGTGCCGCCGCGCGTCTCGTTCCTGGAGGCGGCGAAGGACACGGTGAACTTCCTCGGCATCCTGATCGGGGCGAACGTGGCCGCGTTCCTGCTGTACGCGTTCGTCCCGTTCCTCGCGGTGCCGATCTTCTACGCGCTGAACGGATTTCTGCTCGGGAGGGAATATTTCCAGGTCGCCGCGATGCGCCGCGAAGGGCGGGCGGGGGCCGCTGCGCTCCGTCGCCGGCACCTCGGCCAGATCTGGCTGGCCGGATGTCTGATGTGCGTGCCGCTGTCGGTGCCGCTGGTGAACCTCGTGATCCCGGTGCTCGGCGCCGCGACCTTCACCCACCTCTACCACCGCGTCGCGGCCGGTCAGAGGTAGGCGGTGATCTCCGGCGCCCGGTCCTGCCGGTCGTTGCGGCCGTCCTCGTAGACCACCTCCATCGCCCCGAGACTCGCCGCAGGCAGGTCGTCGAGGCAGGCGAGGTTCACCGCCCAGAACTCTCCGCCCATCTCGTCCAGCTCGCCCCGGCTGAAGGTCTGCACGCCGCAGGACGGGCAGAAGTAATGGTCGATCGTGCCCGGCGGCCAAGCGCTGGGGTCGGCGTGGTAGGTGCCGAGGGAGGCCGCGCCGCGCGTGATCGTGAGCGTGTCGAAGGGCATCAGCGCCTTCTTGTACCCCGCTTTCATGCAGTAGCTGCAGTTGCACTTGCGCAGCTGCGTGGCGAGCGGATCCATCCGCAGCTCGAACGCGACGCGTCCGCAGTGACAGGTGCCGTGGTAGGTCCGCTCCGCCATCAGAACCTCCGCGATGCGCTGGCGGGGGCAACGGCGGGCGGCGGCGCAGGTTCCGTCAGTCGATGACGGAGCGGGGCGGATCCATCACCTCGAACCAGTCGATGTCGCGCACGGTCACGACGCCCGACAGGATGAAACCGCCGATCAGGATCCACAGCCCCGTGGCCCACAGGGTCGTGACCTTCGCCTTGCGGCCGATCTGCGCGTCGGCCGGGGCCGAGCGGTGGGTGCCGGGCACGACCTCTCCCGTCTCGCCCTGGGTCGTCAGGCGCAGGGGCAGGACGATGAAGAACGTCATGAACCAGATCACGGCGTAGAGGACGAAGGCGGCGGTGATGGTCATGCCTGCTCCAGTTCGATCAGGGTGCCGGTGAAGTCCTTGGGGTGCAGGAACAGGACCGGCTTGCCGTGGGCGCCGGTCCTCGGCTCGCCGCTGCCGAGGACGCGCGCGCCCGCCGCGGCGAGCCGGTCGCGGGCGGCGAGGATGTCGTCCACCTCGTAGCAGATGTGGTGGATGCCGCCCGACGGGTTCTTGTCGAGGAAGCCGCGGATCGGGGAGTCCGCGCCCAGCGGATGCAGCAGTTCGATCTTGGTGTTGGGCAGGGTGATGAAGATCACCGTAACGCCGTGATCGGGCTCGTCCTGGGGCGGGCCGACGACGGCGCCCAGCGTGTCGCGGTACTGCGCCGCGGCAGCTCCGAGGTCGGGGACGGCGATGGCGACGTGGTTGAGGCGGCCGATCATGGGCGGACTCCTGCCGGACGTGGCGACGGTATGGCGCGAAGCGTATCGCCCTGCAACCGCGGGTGGGTGCGACACTTCGCGGCCGGCGGCGTCGTTAAGGAGGCGTTCATTCTGTTCTGCTGAGGTGAGTCCCGAGCCACGGAGGACGACTCGATGGATACGCTCGACGATTTCCTGATCTCGCGACCGGCCACCGGCGAGCGCCCGCTGGCAGGGCTGACCGTCCTGCTGGTGGAGGACAGCCGCTTCGCCTCGGACGGGTTCCGGCTTCTGTGCCTGCGGTCGGGGGCGCGGATCCGGCGGGCCGACAGCCTCGGCTCCGCGCGGCGGCACCTGCGGGTCTACCGTCCCTCGGTGGTCATCGTGGACATCGGCCTGCCCGACGGGAGCGGCGCCGAACTGATCGCCGAACTCGACCGTGCGCGGCCGCGGGTGCCGGTGATCCTGGCCACCTCGGGCGACGCGGACGAGGCGCGCTCGGTCGCCGCCGCCGGCGCGGACGGGTTCCTGCCCAAGCCGGTGGAGCGCCTGGCGGCGTTCCAGGCGGCGATCCTCGACCACCTGCCACCGGCGCCGGGGGGCGGGCCCCGGCTCGTCAGCGACGACGAGGTGCATCCCGACCTCGTCGCCTACCGCGACGACCTGATGCACGTCGCCGAAACCCTGCATGCCGGCGACGCCGTGCCCGGCGACGGGACGGTGGCCTACCTGACGCAGTTTCTGACGAGCGTCGCGCTGAGCGCCGGCGACACGGCGATGGCCGAGGCGGCGGAGGCGGTCGCCCGCGGCGCGCCGGGCGACGGGGCGCGGGCACGGGACCTGGCGCACCTCACGCGGCTGGTCGACAGCCGGGTCGCGGGTCAGGGGCCGCTCTGACGGCGGTTCACAGCGTCCAGCGCGGATCGGGGCCGAGGTCGAGGCCCGGAAAAACGGCGCTCTCCACCGTCCCGGCGTCCAGGCCGAAGAGGCCGCGCATGACCCAGCCGGCATGGGCGCGGACGTCCCGCGTCGGCATCAGGTCGCGCCGGTCGTAGAGCGCGGCCTCGGACAGGCCCGGCCAGTCCGCGACCACCCGGCCGCCACGCAGCGCGCCGCCGGCCAGCAGCATCGCGCCGCCGGTCCCGTGATCGCTCCCGCCAGAGCCGTTGAGGCGCGCGGTGCGGCCGAACTCGGTCACGCACAGGACCGCCGTCTTCTCCCACACCGGCCCCAGTCCCTCGCGCAGGGTCAGCACCACGTCGGCGAGCCGGCCGAGGGCGACGCCGATCCCCTGCGACTGCCGGGCATGGGTGTCCCAGCCGCTCAGCGAGAAGCTGGCGATCCGGGTCTCGGCCCGCAGGCGCCCGGCCGCGAAGCGGGCAAGCTGGACGTGGGCGCCGCGGCGATCTTCGCCCGCCTCCGGCGCCTCCTGCCCGGCCACCTCGGCGGCGATCGCGATCGCCTCGCGGCTTGCGTCGCGGAAGGCCGGGTCCTCGTGCTGGACCAGTTCGAGAAGCTGCTGGGTCGCGGGCGACAGGGCGAGCCGGGCGTCCGGCGACCAGCGGGCGGCGGCGGCGGGCCCGTCGAGGATCGCCATCCGCTCGCGCCCGACGGCGTAGGCGATCTCGGCGGTGGTCCCGGGCACCGTCTCGATCAGCCGGTTCAACCAGCCCGACCGCGCGCTCGCGGGGCCGAGGTCGGTCCCCCCCGCCTCCAGCAGGTCCTGCCCGTCGAAGTGGCTGCGCCGGTCGCGATAGGGCGTCGAGACGGCATGCGCCGCCGCCATCTCGCCCGCCGCCCACAGCGGGTCGAGCGGGGCGAGCGCGGGGTGCCGCGCCCAGAAGCCGTCGCCGGGCGGGCCGTCCTCGACCTCGCGCCCCAGCGCCGCGTAGTCCGGGTCGCCGACCGGGCGGATGGCGTCGAGGCCGTCCATCGCGCCGCGCAGGATCACCACGACGAGCCGGTTGTCCCACGGCGCGCTGGCCAGCGCGATCGGCGTGACGAGGGGCGAGGCGGCGGCCGAGCAGCCGAGGGCGAGACCCCCGGCGAGGAAGCGGCGGCGGGACGGGCTCGCGGGCGGACGGGAGGACATTGTCATCTCCTCTGGAACGCGGCGGAGGCGAGGACGAGGCCGATTCCTTCGGGCACGCTCTCGGCCGCCTCGGCGGCGAAGGATACTTCGGGCGACAGCGCCGATCCCAGCGCCACCGGCGCGAACTCCCGCGGGTCCGGCAGCGCCTGGGTCAGGTGCACCGGCACCCGCATCGCCCAGTCGATCCGCGCGGCGAGGCCCTGGGGCGTCACCCAGTCGGCCTCGTCCTCGGCCCAGCCGTCCGGTCCGGGCGGCCGGCCCCAGCTCTGTCCCATCGCCGCCATCGGAGTGCGGGCGAAGCGCCGGACGTCCCGCTGCGACAGGGCGAGAAGCCGGTCCGCCGGCAGATCGAGGGCGCGCAGGGCCGCCGCGACGAACTCCACGGGGCGCCGCACCTTGCGCCGCTCGAGGACCCAGGCGTCCGGGTGGGCGAGGAGCGCGGACACCACCGCGCCGAGGTCGCCGCCCGTCTCGTCCCACGTCCCCGCCATCGCCGCCACGAGCGCGTCGGACGGCTCGGGGGCGACGAAATGAACCGCCAGCTTGCGCGAGACGTGCCGGGCCGTCGCCGGATGGACGGCCAGCGCCTCCAGCGCCGCGGTCACCCCGGCGAGCGACGGCTGCGGGCCGTAGACCCGGCCCAGCACGGTCTCGGCTCCGGGCTCGGCCATGTTGCGGCGGAATTCGGTCCCGGCGTCCTGGTTCCAGACGAGCCCCGTCAGCAGCTCGGCGAACTGGCGCACGTCGGTCTGGTCGTAGGGGCCGCCGACGCCGATCGTGTGCAGCTCCAGCACCTCGCGGGCGAGGTTCTCGTTCAGGCCGCGGCCGGTGCGGCGGCCAAGGCGGCTGTCGGGCCCGACCGACCGGCTCTGGTCGAGGTAGTCGAGCATCAGGGGATGCGTCACCGCCGCCGTCAGCATCGCGCCGAAGCGGCCGGCGAGGTGGGGGCGGATCGCCTCTTCGACGAAAGGCTCCACCATGTGCCGGGTGAAGCCGTTGCGCGGCTGGAGCGCGAAGTGGTCCGCCCAGAACCACGCCAGCCGCTCGCGCAGGCCGTCGGGCGTCGCCGCGGCGCGGGCGAGCAGGGTCATCAGCTGCCGGTCGGCCGCAGCGCCGGCGGCCCGGCGGGCGGTGTCGTACGCCTCCTGCGCCGCGCCTTCGCTGCCGGCGGCGCGGCGGGCGCGGTTCAGCGCCCGCAGCTCGGCGACCGTCGGCGTCTGGGCCGCGAAGACCGGGATCGGCAGGCGCGCGGCGATCACGTCGGGGCCGGAGAGCCGGCGCAGCATCGCATCGGCGTCCGCCGGGGGCGGATGTCGGGGCGACAGGCCGGTGCCGAACCGGACGACGGCGAGTTCGGGGTCGAAAGGGGGTGACATGACGGGTCCGGCGCTGCTCGAGCCGAATATAGGGCCCGCCCGGCGCCATCGCGAGCCGGCCGGCGAACCGACCGGCCGGAACCCGCCTGACCGCAGGAACGTAGCCCCGGCAGGACCAGACGGAGACGAGGGCGATGGCCGACATCTATGCCACGATCAAGGCGGACCACGACACCCACCGCGAGCTGCTGGCGCGGATCGCCGATACCTCCGGCGCCTCGGAGGAGCGAGCCGAGGCGTGGCGCACCTTCTACGAGGACGTGAAGAGCCACGCCGCCGCGGAGGAGGAGACGTTCTACTCCAAGCTGATGTCCAAGACCTGGGGGCAGGACTCGGCCCGCCATTCGGTCGAGGAGCATGCCGAGTTGGACGACCTCCTCGAAGAGATCAACGACACCGAGATGGACAGCCCCGCCTGGCTGGAAAAGTTCAAGCAGCTGCGCCACGACTACGAGCATCATATCGACGAGGAAGAGGACGAGATCTTCGCCCGCGCTAAAGAGGTCATCCCCGAGGACGAGATCGCCGGCTACGGCGAGCGGTTCCGCGCCCGCAAGGAAGAGGAGCGGGGGCTGATCGACGACAAGAAGAAGGACCACCTCGAGGATTGACCCGGGGCGCAACCCTCCGTTAAGGCTTGTTCGCTCAATGTTCCGGTGAACATTCCTGTGGAAAAGGCGCCGCGCCGACTTGCGGCCCCGGGCGGAGGACCGCATGATGTTGGATATGGGCACGGGTCCGTCACAAGATCTGCGGGATTTCCTGGACGGGCGCCGGTTCGGCTGCGTCATGGCCGATCCGCCGTGGCGCTTCACCAACCGCACCGGCAAGGTCGCGCCCGAGCACAAGCGCCTCGCCCGTTATCCGACCCTTACGCTGGACGAGATCTGCGCCCTGCCGGTCGCCGACCATCTGGAGGACCGGGCGCACTGCTACCTCTGGGTGCCGAACGCACTGCTGCCCGAGGGGCTGGCCGTGCTGTCGGCCTGGGGATTCGAGTACAAGTCGAACATCGTCTGGCACAAGGTCCGCAAGGACGGCGGCTCGGACGGGCGGGGGGTCGGCTTCTACTTCCGCAACGTGACCGAGATCCTGCTCTTCGGCACCCGCGGCCGCGACGTGCGGACCCTGCCGCCGGGCCGGCGGCAGGTGAACATGATCGCCACCCGCAAGCGCGAGCATTCGCGCAAGCCGGACGAGCAGTACGGCCTGATCGAGGACTGCTCCTGGGGCCCGTACCTGGAACTGTTCGGCCGCGGCGTGCGCGAGGGCTGGACGGTGTGGGGCAACCAGGCCGACGCCGACTACAAGCCGGACTGGAAGACCTACGGCTACAATTCCGGCATGGCCGCCGAGTAGCGCCTCAGGCGCCGCCGGCGAGGGCCTGCTCCATCCCGCCGATCCACTCTTCCACGAACCGATCGAACGCCGGCCCCGGCTGGCGCCGCGCGAAGGCGTCGGCGAACGGGTCGGGGACGCGGATCGCGGTGGCCGACAGCGCCTCGATCGCGGCGTGGCCGCAGAACGGGACGTAGGTCTCGGCATAGCCGCCCTCGTGGACGAGGATCAGCCGCCCGCCGCAGACATCGTCGGCCAGTGCCTTCACGGCCCGCGTCATGGCGCGGAACGTCTCGGCGGTCGCCAGCATCCGTCCGAGCGGGTCGTTGAGGCCGGAATCGTAGCCGCAGGCGACGACGATGGCGTCGGGCCGGTGGGCGCGGATGGCGGGCAGGGCGAGCCGCTCCATCGCCGCCATGTAGCCGGCATGGCCGGTGCCGGGAGGCAGGGGGATGTTCAGGTTGGCGCCGCGTCCCGCGCCCTCGCCCCGCACGTCGAAGCCGCCGGTGTCGAGGGGATAGTTCCGCTCCTGGTGGAGTGAGACGGCGAGGACGTCGGCGTCGTCGATGAAGACCGCCTCGGTCCCGTTGCCGTGGTGGACGTCCCAGTCGAGGACGGCGAACCGCCGGCCGAGGCCGGCCGCCTGCGCGGCGCGGATGGCGACGCCGATGTTGTTCAGAAGGCAGAAGCCGTTGGGCCAGTCGGGCAGGCAATGGTGCCCCGGCGGGCGCGACAGCGCGTAGGCGTTCGTCAGGTCGCCCCGCATCACCGCGGCGAGCGCCGCCGACGCCAGCCGGGCGGACACGGCCGCGATCTCGTAGCCGCCCTGGCCGAAGGGCGCGCGCAGTCCGATCTCGCCGCCGCCGGCGTCCGACATCTCCTTGAACCGGTCGAGGTAGGCGGCGGGATGGACGCGCAGCAGATCCTCGCGGCTCGCTTCGGCGCCGCCCCGGACCTGCAATTCCGCCATCAGGCCCGACACTTCGAGAAGGTTCTTCAGCCGCCGCTTCGCCTCCGGCCCTTCCGGCAGACCGCCGGCGGCGAGCGGCTGGACGAAACCGCCGACCGGCAGGTTGCCGGCATAGTTGCCGCCGCCGTGCCAGAAGCACCGCTCGTCGGTGAAGAATCCGGTGCTCATGCGGCGTCTCCTCTGGCAGGGTCCGGCGGACCATGGGGGACCGGCGGCGGAGGCACAAGTGAAGGGCGGACCGGACCTGTCGGCGCTGGCGGTGCCGGGGGCGCAGATCGCGGTGCGCGCCGTGCCGCGGGCGCGCCGTCCCGGGGTGGAGGTCGCGGGCGATCTCGTGACGGTCCGGGTGACCGAGCCGCCGGAGGACGGCCGCGCGACAGAGGCGGTCCGCAAGGCGCTGGCGCGGGCGCTGGGGATCGCGCCGTCCCGGCTGACCCTCGTCAGGGGAGCGGCATCTCGGTCAAAGGTGTTCCGGGTGGAGTGAGCGGCCGCCGGGCTCAGCCCTTGGCGGGCCGCAGGCGGTAGATCCCCTCGGGCAGGTTCAGCGCCGCGCCGAGGTCGCGGACCTGCGCCAGCGACAGGGTGATCCGGACGACCTGGTCGGTGCGCGTGTCCAGCTGCTCCACCGTCACGCAATCCTCGAAGGCGTTGACCGTCACGTCCTCGGTCAGGGGCGCGCGGCCCTCGTCCACGAGGGTGATGACGGTGGCGTCGAAATCGTGCTCAATCGAGAACATGGGAACGAGCCTAGGGGCCGCGGCAGGGGCCCGCAAGCCGGTCCTCACGGGAAAGGGACTGGCCCCGGCGCACCATCCTGATAGGGTCGCCGGACCCACCCGGACCGCCCCCGACCCGGACCGAGAATGATCCCGCATCTCCTGCGCCCGTCCTGTCTGTGCCTCGCCGTCGTCGCGACGCTCGCCGCCTGCGCCCGCGCGCCGGAGCCCGTGGCGCCCGGCGACGTCGTCGTCACCGGGCCGCGGCAGGGGCAGGAGCGCGGCGACGCGGCCCCGGCGCTGCCGCCGACCGCGATCCGCGAGGCGGCACGCTCCTTCGTCGCCGTGGTGGCGCAGGTGGAGCCGGTCGCCGAGGCGGTCTGCCGCGAGCGCTCTCCGCAGGCCAACTGCGATTTCGAGATCGTCGTCGACGACCGGCCCGGCGTCCCCCCCAACGCCTTCCAGTTCCTCGACCGGCGCGGACGGCCGGTCATCGCCTTCACGCTGTCGCTGATCCTCGACGCGGCGAACCGGGACGAGCTGGCCTTCGTCATGAGCCACGAGGCCGCGCACCACATCGAGGGGCATCTCGCCCGCCAGCGCGAGATCGCGACGCTGGGCGCGGCGGTGTTCGGCCAGCTCGCCGGCGCGGGTGGCGGCAACTCGGACGCGATCCGCACCGCGCAGGAGCTGGGCGCCGCCGTCGGCGCGCGCACCTACAGCCGCGAGTTCGAGCTCGAGGCCGACGCGCTGGGCACGATCATCGCGGCGCGGGCGGGATACGACCCGCTGCGCGGGTCGGAGTTCTTCTTCCGGCTGCCCGATCCCGGCGACCGCTTCCTCGGCACCCACCCGCCGAACGCCGAGCGGCTCGCGGTTGTGCGGGCCGCGGTCGCGGGCCTCTGAAGGTCAGCCGGCGCGGACGCCGCGGAGAAGGCCGGTGACCATGAAGGCGAGGGCAGCGACGCAGACGATGCTGGGGCCGGCCGGCGTGTCGAGGACGTAGGCCGCGCGCAGTCCGGCGACGGCGGAGCCGGCACCGATGGCGGCCGCGATCAGCGCCATCCCCTCGGGCGTCCGGGCCAGCGGCCGCGCCGCGGCGGCGGGCACGATCAGCAACGCCGCGATCAGGAGGGCCCCCACGACCTTGATCGCCACCGCCACCGTGATCGCGAGGGACAGGGTCAGGACCAGCTGTTCGCGCCGGGGGTCGATCCCGCTGGCGTGGGCCAGCTCCTCGTTCAGCGTCGCGGTCAGCAGCGCCGACCAGCGCCAGCCGATCAGGCCGGCGACGAGCGCCGCGCCGCCCCAGATCACGGCGAGGTCGGTGCGCGAGACGGCGAGGATGTCGCCGAAGAGGTAGGCCATCAGGTCGATGCGGATCCCCGGCAGGAACGACACCGCGACCAGGCCGAAGGCCAGCGCCGAGTGGGCCAGCACGCCGAGGAGCGTGTCCATCGTGTAGCCCCGCCCGCTGAGGGCCGAGACGGTGAGCGCCATCGCCAGCGCGACGGCGAGGGCGCCGGCGAAGATCGAGATCTGCAACGCAAGGGCGAGGGCCACGCCGAGGATCGCGGCATGCGCCGTGGCATCGCCGAAATAGGCCATCCGCCGCCACACGACGAAGCTGCCGAGGGGCGCCGCGGCGACGGCCACTCCGATGCCGGCCAGCGTGGCGCGGGCCATGAAGTCGTCCAGCATCAGTCCGCCGCCTCGTGCTCGGGGTGGTCGTGCGCGTGACGGTCGTGGTGGTGGTGCGCGTGGTCGTGGTCGTGATGATCGTGTGCGTGGTGATGGTGGTGGTCGTGGTCGTGCCGGTAGAGCGCCAGCGCGCCGCCCGTGCCGGTGCCGAAGAGGGCGCGGTACTCCGGCGCGGACGAGACATGCTCGGGCGTGCCGTGGCAGCAGACATGGCGGTTGAGGCAGATCACCCGGTCCGAGGCCGCCATCACGACGTGCAACTCGTGGCTGATCATCAGGACGGCGCAGCCGGTCTCGCGGCGCACCTCCTCGATCAGGCGGTAGAAGGCGGCGGAGCCGGGCTGGTCGAGCCCGGCCGTCGGCTCGTCCAGCAGCAGGAGGCCGGGCCGCGCCACCAGCGCCCGGGCCAGAAGCGCCCGCTGCAGCTGTCCGCCCGACAATTGCGACATCTGACGCCGCGCGATCTCGGGCACGCCGGCGCGGGCGAGGGCGGCGGTCACGTCGGCCCGGGAGGCGCCGCCCGGCAGGCGCAGGAACCGCTCCACCGTGATCGGCAGGGCCGGGTCGACATGCAGGCGCTGCGGCAGGTAGCCGACGACGAGTCCCGGCGCCCGGACGATCCGCCCGGACGCGGCCGGGACCGCGCCGACGATGGCGCGGAACAGCGAGGTCTTGCCCGAGCCGTTCGGGCCGACGATGGTCACGATCTCGCCCCGGTCCACCGCGAGGCTGACGTCGTGCAGCACCTCGGTCGCGCCGTGGCGGACGCCGAGGCCTTCGACGGACAGCAGGGTCATGCGTCGGCCTTCCCGGCGCAGGCCGGGCAGACGCCGACCGCCTCGACCACCGTCCGCTCGATCGTGAAGCCGGCGGCGCGGGCCGCGTCGCCGAGGCTGCCGCGGGACGGCGTCGCCCGCGCCTCGGCCACGCCTTCGCACAGGCGGCAGATCAGGAACGCGGGCGAATGCGAGGCGCCCGGATGGGCGCAGGCGACGAACGCGTTCAGCCGCTCGATCTTGTGGACGAAGCCGTGCGCGACGAGGAAGTCGAGCGCGCGGTAGGCGACCGGCGGCTGGGCGCCGTAGCCCGCGTCGCGGAGCCGGTCGAGAAGCTCGTAGGCGCCGAGGGCGCGGTGCTCGCGCAGGAGGATCTCGAACGCGGTCCGCCGGACGGGGGTGAAGCGCAGCCCTTCATCGACGCATTGCACCTCGGCCGCCGCAAGAGCGGCGTCGACGCAGTGACCGTGGTCGTGGGCGTCGAAGCCGACGGGATCGGTGCCGGGACTGGCACTTGTCATATTATCACATCTCGTCTACAAGGCGATAACGTTATATTGTCACAAGGCCGGCCCGATGTCCAGAAACCCCCTTCCGCTGTCGATGGTCACGATTCTGCTGGGGGGCGCTGCAGTCGCGGACGTGCCCCGGGTCGTGGCCGACATCGCGCCGGTGCACGCGCTCGTGTCCCGCGTCATGCAGGGCGTGGGCGTCCCCGACCTCATCGTGCAGGCTGGCGCCTCGCCTCACGTCTACAACCTGAGGCCGTCCGAGGCCGGCGCCCTGCAGGAGGCGGACCTCGTCTTCTGGACGGGCCCGGACCTCACGCCGTGGCTGACCGACGCGCTGGACACGCTCGCGGCGGACGCGACGGTGACGGCGCTGGAGGATGTCGACGGCACCGCGCTGTTGCAGGTCCGGGAGGGCGCGTCGTTCGAGGCGCACGAGCACGGCGCGGCGGATCATGCGGAGCACGAGCACGGCGACGAAGATCATGGCGAAGGGGACGACCACGCGGCGCACGAGGACGAGGCGCAGGACCACGACCACGACCACGACCACGGGCACGACCAGCACGACCACGGGCACGACCCGCATGCCTGGCTGTCGCCCGCCAACGCGGCGGTCTGGGTGGACGAGATCGCGGCGCAGCTGGCGGCGGCGGACCCGGAGAACGCCGCGGCCTACGCCGCGAACGCGGCTGCGGCGCGGGAGGAGCTGAGTGCGCTGGAGGCGGACATCGACGCCACCCTCGCGCCGGTCCGGGGCCGCGGGTTCATCGTTTTCCACGACGCCTACCAGTATTTCGAGACCGCCTTCGACATGCCCGCCTCGGGCGCGATCTCTCTGTCGGACGCGGCAGAACCCGGCCCCGCGCGCATCGCCGAAATCCGCGACCGGGTGGCGGACGCCGGGATCGACTGCGTCCTGACCGAGCCGCAGTTCAACCCCGGCCTCGTCGCGACGGTGCTGGACGGGACGGAGGTGCGGACGGCGGTGCTGGACCCGCTCGGGTCGGGGCTGGAGCCGGGGGCCGACCTCTACCCGCAGATGATGCGCGACCTCGCCACCGCGCTGGCGGGCTGCCTGTAGCGGGAGGGGAGGCGCCCGGCGGGGCCCGCACTCGTGCGACAGCGCGGGCTTGGCCGGGGGGAGGTTCCTTCTACATTGCCCCTCCGAGCCGCGCCGCACGGCGCCGAAGTCATCTCCGCAGGAGCCGTCCTCTCATGAAATCCCCACTGATCCTCGCCGCCGGCCTGTTCGGCACCCTCGCCGCGACGGCGCAGGCCGACATCACCGTCTCGTCCAAGATCGACACCGAGGGTGGCCTTCTCGGCAACATCATCGCCCTCGCCCTCGAGGACGCGGGCCTGCCGGTGGAGCGGCGGCTTCAGCTCGGCGGCACCCAGGTCGTGCGCGAGGCGATCCTCGCCGGGCAGATCGACATCTATCCCGAATACACCGGCAACGCGGCCTTCTTCTTCAACGAGGCGGACAGCGACGTCTGGAAGAACGCGGCCGAGGCGCATGACCGCGCCGCCGAGCTCGACGCCGAGGCGAACGACATCACCTGGCTCGACAGCGCGCCGGCGAACAACACCTGGGCGATCGCCGTCACCGGCCCGGTGGCCGAGGAGAACGGCCTCGTCACCATGTCCGACTTCGGCGAATGGGTCGCCGGCGGCGGCGACGTGACGCTGGCCGCCTCGACCGAGTTCGTCTCGTCCCCCGCCGTCCTGCCCGCGATGCAGGAGACCTACGGCTTCGAGATGGGCGAGGACCAGCTGGTGATCCTGTCCGGCGGCGACACCGCCGCGACGATCCAGGCGGCGGCGCGCGGCACGTCGGGCGTGAACGCGGCAATGGTCTACGGCACCGACGGCGGCGTCGGCGCCACCGGCCTCGTCGTGATGGAGGACGACCAGGGCGTCCAGCCGGTCTACGAGCCGACGCCGATCGTCCGCGCCGAGGTGCTGGAGGAATATCCGTCGATTCCCGAGGTGCTGAACCCGATCTTCGCCGGCCTCGACATGCAGACGCTGCAGCAGCTGAACGGTCGGATCCAGGTCGGCGGCGAGCCGGCCGAGGCGGTTGCGCGCGACTATCTCACTCAGGCCGGGGTCCTCGACTGACCCCCACCGGCACGGCATCGTTGACCGGGCGGAGCGTGTCTCCGCCCGGTCTGCTGTTCTGCGTCCTCGGCTTCGCGGCCCTCGCGGTCCCGTTCATGACTCTGGCCGAGAATCGGATCGTCGCGGGGGAGGGCGTGCTGGCGTGGAACGTCGCCTCTGCGGGGGCGACGTGGCCGGGGGTCCTGGCGGTGGCGCTGGGCCTCGTCCTCGGCGTGCCGGCGCAGTGGGCGCTCGTGCGGCTGGGCGGGGCGATCCTGGGCCTCGGCGGGCTGCTGTGGCTGCTGGCGTTGGGCGGGCCCGTCCTGCTGGAGGGCGCGGGCAACTACGCGCGGGTCTCGCCGGCGATCGGCTTCTGGTGCCTGCTGCTCATCCTCATGCTCCTGATGGCGGACGCGCTGGCGCAGATGCGGCCCGGGCCGCTGGCGCGGGGGGCGCTCCTCGCCGCGGTGCTGGGGGCGCTGGCGGTGATCCTGTGGTCGGGGGCGCTGTCGCCGCTGTCGATTCTGCAGGAATATGCCAGCCGCCGGGCCGCCTTCGCCGATGCCGCCATGCGGCACCTGGCGCTGTCCTTCGGCTCGCTCGCCGTGGCGGCTGCGATCGGCTTCCCGTTGGGCATCCTGTGCCACCGCCGGGCGAGCCTGCGCGGCACGACGCTGCCGATCCTCAGCTTCCTGCAGACGATCCCGTCGCTCGCCATGTTCGGGATCATGATCCCGATCCTCGGCTGGGTCGGCGACAGCGTGCCCGGCGCGCAGGCGATCGGCATCGCCGGCATCGGCTTCGCCCCCGCCTTCCTCGCGCTCGTCCTCTACGCGCTGCTGCCGGTCGTCGGAAACACCGTCGCGGGCCTCGACTCCGCGCCGCCTGCGGCGATCGAGGCGGCGCGGGGCATGGGCATGACGCCGGGCCAGCGCCTGTGGAAGGTCGAGCTGCCGCTCGGCCTGCCGGTGATCCTGACCGGCCTGCGCATCGTGCTGGTGCAGAACATCGGCCTCGCCGTGATCGCGGGCCTGATCGGCGGCGGCGGCTTCGGCACGTTCGTGTTCCAGGGGCTGAATCAGACGGCGACCGACCTGATCCTCCTCGGCGCGCTGCCGACGGTGGCGCTGGCGCTGGTCTCGGCCATCGTCATGGACATCCTGGTGGAGCTGGCCCGCCCGACGCCGGAGGGAGGCGCATGATCGAGATCGACCGCATCACCAAGATGTATGGCGACACCGCCGCGGTGGACGCCGTGAGCCTGACCGCCGAGAGCGGGACCATCACCTGCATCGTCGGCACGTCCGGCTCGGGCAAGACGACGCTGCTGCGGATGATCAACCGTCTGGAGGAGCCGACCTCGGGCGAGGTGCGGATCAACGGCGACTCCACGCTGGCGACCAAGCCTCACCTTCTGCGGCGGCGGATCGGCTACGCGATCCAGGGCCACGGCCTGTTCCCGCACCACACCGTCGGCCGCAACATCGGCGCGGTGCCCGAGCTGCTGGGCTGGCCGAAGGACAGGATCCGCGCCCGCGTGGACGAGCTGCTGGAGCTGTTCTCGATGGAACCGGACCAGTTCCGCGACCGCTACCCGGGCGAGCTGTCGGGCGGTCAGCAGCAGCGGGTCGGCGTCGCGCGGGCGCTGGCGTCGCGGCCGGACCTCCTGCTCATGGACGAGCCGTTCGGCGCGCTCGACCCGATCATCCGGGCGCGGGCGCAGGACGACCTTCGCCGCATCCAGAAGGCGCTCGGCTCGACCATCATGCTGGTTACCCACGACATGGACGAGGCGATCCGCCTCGGCGACATGGTCGCGGTGATGGATGGCGGCAAGCTGGTCCAGTACGCCCCGCCGGCCGAGATCATCGCCCGGCCCGCCACGTCCTTCGTCGCCGACATGGTGGGCGAGGTGGAGCGGCCGATGCGCCTTCTGTCGCTGGTGCCGGTGGCGGAGGTCGTCGAGGACGGCGCCGCCGACGGCGAGGCGCTGCCGGCCGACGCGAGCCTCCGGGACGCCCTGTCGGCGTGCCTGTGGACCGGCCGGACCGCGGTCCCGGTGACACGGGACGGGGCGGCGGCGGGGCGTGTGACGCTGGACGCGATCCGGGCGCGGGCGGAGCTGCACGCGTGAGGATCGGAACGATCCTGCGGCCGGCGCTGGTGATCCTGCTGCTGGCGCTGGTGCTGCGTCCCCGCTGGTTCGCGCCGGTCTTTGCGCCGCTGGCGCCGCAGGGCGCGCCGGTGATCTACGAGCGCAGCTCGCTCCTGTCGCTGTCGCTCAGCCATCTCGGCCTCGTGGCGGCGGCGACGCTGGCTGCGACTCTGGTCGCGGTGACGCTGGCGATCCTGGTGACCCGGCCGGCAGGGGCGGCGTTCCGGCCGCTGTCGCGCACGATCACCAACATGGGCCAGACGTTCCCGCCGGTCGCGGTTCTGGCGCTGGCGGTGCCGGCGCTCGGCTTCGGCGCGGGGCCGACGCTGGTGGCCTTGTTCCTCTACGGTCTCCTGCCGATCTTCGAGAACTCCGTCACCGCGCTCACCACCCTGCCGCCGACCACGATGGAGGCGGCGCGCGGCATCGGCCTCGGCCGGTGGCAGCGGCTGCTGCGGGTGGAGCTGCCGCTCGCCCTGCCGGTGATCCTGACGGGGATCCGGCTGTCGGTCGTCATCTCGCTGGGGACCGCGACCATCGGCTCGACCGTGGCGGCGCGGACGCTGGGCGAGGTCATCATCGCGGGCCTGCTGACCAGCAACACCGCCTACGTGCTGCAGGGCGGGCTGATCGTGGGGCTGTTCGCGGTGCTGATCTACGACGCGCTGGTGCAGCTGGAGCGGCGTCTCGCCCGCCGCGCAGGGCGCTGAGGCCCTACACGAGCGCGTTGGCGATGCCGGCGAAGACCGCCGCCGTCGCGGCGAGGACCAGCCCGTGCCAGATCGCCTGCGCGAAGCGCAGCCTCTCGCGCAGGAAGACCACGAGGCCGAGCAGGTACAGCGCGGCGCCGAGCAGGATCAGCGCCGGCGTGGCCACCGGCGCGCGCTGCGCCAGCGGCCAGAGGGTCAGCGCGGCCGGCCAGGCGAGCGCGAGGTAGAAGACCAGCCCCGCATCGCGCCCGGGCCGCCACAGGAACAGCTTGACCAGCGCGCCGGCGAGGGCGGCGGTCCACGCCGCCCACAGCGTCGCGTGGGCGAGGGTGGTGCCGGCGAGGACGGCGAGCGGCGTCACCGTGCCGGCGATCTTGAGGAAGATCGCGGCGTGGTCCAGCCGCCGGAACAGGGGCCGCGCCGCCGGAACGGGCGGAAAGTGGTAGAGGGCGGAGGCGACGAAGGACAGCGTGATCGCCGCGCCGTAGACCGTCAGCGCGAGGCGCGCCTCGGGGGTCAGCGACAGGCGGGAGAGGAGGGTCGCGGTCCCGGCCGTGCCGAGCGCGATCCCCAGGACATGGACCAGCGCGTCGGCGATCCGCTCGTCGCGGGTGTAGTCGGGATAGATGTAGCCTGGGGTCTGCATCATGACCCACGGATGGCGTGCCGGCATGTCGGGGGCGTGACGCCTTCGCGACGGGTTGACGACGCGTCAGGCGAAATGAGGCGGAGATCGGGCCGGACGGCGGGCCCCGGATCGGGTCGCGCCCTCAGCCGAGGGGCGGGACCGGGCCGTAGCGCCGCGCCTCGCCTGCGACGCGGGCGGCCGGGGCGGGGTAGGAGACGGGGCCGTTCGGCGTGTCCACCTCGATCCGCCGCAGGTGCGGGTGGGCGGCGAGGCGGGCCATGTCGCTGACCGCGGCGAGCGCCACGTCGGCCTGCAGCAGCGCCTCGGTCGCCTCCGCCTCGGTCCGCCGGGCGAAGCCTTCGGCGACGAGGGCGTCCGTCTCGGCGCGGTTCTGCACGCGCGCCACGTTGCTGGCGAAGCGCGGGTCGGTGCCGAGGTCCGGTTGGCCGAGGAACAGGTCGCACAGCTTGCGCCACTCGCGGTCGGACTGGACGGAAATCAGGACCTGCACCCCGTCGGACGTCTCGAACACGCCGTACGGCGCGATGGACGGATGCGCCATGCCGACGCGCCGCGGCGAGTGCCCGCCCTCGTGGTTGAGGAGCGGCACGGTCAGCCAGTCCGCCATCACGTCGAACATCGAGACGGAGATCGCCGCACCCTCGCCGGTAATGCCCCGGGCGATCAGGGCCTCGAGGATCGCGGCGTGGGCGGTGGCGCCGGTAGCGATGTCGACGATGGAGATGCCGACTCGCGCCGGCTCGGACGGGCCGCCGGTGATCGAGCAGAGGCCGGATTCGGCCTGGATCAGCAGGTCATAGGCCTTGCGGTCCGCCATCGGCCCGTCCTCGCCATAGCCCGAGATGGCGCAGACGATCAGGCGCGGGTAATCGGTGCGCAGCCGCTCGGTCGCGAAGCCGAGCCGCGCCATCGCGCCGTGCTTGAGGTTCTGCACCAGCACGTCGGCGCCGGCGATCAGCTCCTCCAGCCGGGCCTTGCCCTTGTCCGTGGCGAGGTCGAGCACCACGGACGTCTTCCCGCGGTTCAGCCAGACGAAGTAGCTCGACTGCCCGGCCGCGACGGCGTCGTAGCCGCGGGCGAAGTCGCCCTCGGGCCGCTCGATCTTCACCACCTCCGCCCCCGCGTCGGCGAGGCGCGAGGTGCAGAAGGGCGCGGCGACCGCCTGCTCTACGGCGACGACCTTGAGGCCCTTCAGCGGGAGCATCAGAACGACCGCGGCAGGCCGAGGACGTGCTGGCCGATGTAGCTGAGGATCATGTTGGTCGAGATCGGCGCGACCTGGTACAGGCGCGTCTCGCGGAACTTGCGCTCCACGTCGTATTCGTGGGCGAAGCCGAAGCCGCCGTGGAACTGGATGCAGGCGTTCGCCGCCTCCCACGACGCCTTGGCGGCGAGGTATTTCGCCATGTTCGCCTCGGCTCCGCAGGGCTGGTCGGTGTCGTAGAGGTCGCAGGCGCGGAAGCGCATCAGGTTCGCCGCCTCGGTCTCGATGTAGCTCTCGGCGATGGGGAACTGCACGCCCTGGTTCTGGCCGATGGGACGGCCGAAGACGGTGCGCTCGCTGGCGTAGCCGGTGACCCGGTCGAGGAACCAGTAGGCGTCGCCGATGCACTCGGCCGCGATCAGCACCCGCTCGGCGTTAAGGCCGGACAGGAGGTGCTTGAAACCCTGGCCCTCGGTGCCGATCAGCGCGTCCGCCGGCAACTCCAGATCGTCGAAGAACAGCTCGTTCGTTTCGTGGTTCACCATGTTCTTGATCGGCTTCACGGTCAGGCCGTTGCCGATGGCCGCCTTGAGGTCGACGAGGAATATCGACATGCCGTTCGACGGCTTGTCGACCTCCGCCAGAGGGGTGGTGCGGGCGAGAAGGATCATCAGGTCCGAATGCTGGACCCGGCTGATCCACACCTTCTGGCCGTTCACCACCCAGCGGTCGCCCTTGCGGACCGCCGTCGTCTTCAGCTGCGTCGTGTCCGTCCCCGTCGTCGGCTCGGTGACCGCCATCGACTGCAACCGCAACTCGCCGGAGGCGATGCGCTGCAGATACGCGTCTTTCTGGGCGTCGGAGCCGTATTTTATCAGCGTATTGATGACGTACATCTGCCCGTGGCAGGCGCCGGAATTGCCGCCGGAGCGGTTGATCTCCTCCATGATGACCGACGCGGCGCCGAGGCCGAGGCCGGAGCCGCCGTGTTCCTCGGGGATCAGCGCGGCCATCCAGCCTTGCGTCGTCAGCGCGTCCACGAACTCGGTCGGGTAGGCGCCGTCGGCGTCGACCTTGCGGTGGTACTCGTCCGGGAAGTCGGCGCAGAGGGCGCGGACGGCGTCGCGGATGTCCTGGTACTGGTCGGGCGTCTGCGGGATCATGGCGCTCCTCCTCGGGACGCGGGGTCGGGACGGGGCGTCAGGCCGCCGGGGCGCCCTCGACCTGGTCCTTGAAGCTCTCGAAGAACTGGTCGGCCATCTTGCGGGCGAAGCCGCCGACGATCCGGTTGCCGAGCTGCGCCAGCTTGCCGCCGACCTGCGCGTCGACCTTGTAGTCGAGCTGCGTGCCCTCGGGCACCTCGGTCAGTTTCACGTCGGCGGACCCCTTGGCGAAGCCCGCGACGCCGCCCTTGCCCTCGCCGACGAGGGTGTAGCTCTCGGGCGGGTTCAGGTTCTCCAGCCGGACCTGGCCCTTGAAGGTCGCCTTCACCGGGCCGACCTTCTGCACCACGGTCGCCTCGAACCCCTCCTCGGGCGAGCCCGTCAGCTCCTGGCAGCCGGAGATGCAGGCCTTCAGGGTCTCGGGATCGTTCAGTTTCGCCCAGACGGTCTGGCGGTCGGCGGCGATGGTGCGGCTGCCTTCGAGTTCCATGGCAGGGGTCTCCTCCTTGCGGTCGCGGCGACAATGGGGGCAGGCGGGGGCGGATGCAATGCGCCCTGCGGGGCGCGGGCGCGGCCGGATCACTCCGGCCGCCGGCGGGATCAGTAGTCCCGCTCGAAGAAGATGCCGAGGGAGCTTTCGCCTTCGCTCGACACCGCGCCGCGGACGGTCAGATCCTCGGTCAGATCGAGGTTGATCGACAGCTCGGTCCCGCCCTCGCCCACGGTGACGTCGGTATAGACGTTCTCGCTGAGGTAGCGGCCGGCGCGCACGGCGAGGCCGCCGCTCTCGTCCGTCGTGACGTCCAGATCGTCGAGGCCGAGGCCCGAGCGGAAGCGGTCCAGCACCCCCTCGTTGCCGCTGACCAGCGTCGAGACGGCGGCCGCCAGCTGCACGGCCTGCAAGGGCGACAGCGAGCTGACGTCGCGCCCGAACAGGAGCCGCGCCAGCACCTCGTCCTGCGGGAATTGCGGGCTGGATTCGAACGTCACCTGCAGGTCCGACACCTCGCCCTCGAGGATGATGCGGACCTCGGTCCCGTCCGGTGCCTCGGTCTGCGCCACGAGGCGCAGGGCCGGGGAGAAGTCGCCGAGAAGCGTGATGGAGCCCTCGTCCAGCTCGAACCGCTGCTGCAGGATGTCGAGCCGGCCGCGGATCAGGTCGAACTGGCCGGCGGGGATGATGTCGTTGGTCGTGCCCTGCAGGGTCAGGCTGCCGCCCAGCTCGGCGTCGAGGCCGCGGCCGCGGACGAAGATCTGCCCCGGCGCGTCGATGGTGACGTCGAGGCGATAGCCGGGGCCGCCGCCGCCCCCACCGTCGCCATCCTGGCCCACGGGGGTGCCGTTCAGCGTCAGGTCGGCGCGGGCGAGGGTCCGCTGCACGTCGGCGGGCGCGCCCACGTGCTGCACCTCCGGCAGGTCGCCGAGCGAGCCGAGGCCGAGCGGCACCCGCACCTCGGCCCGGTCGATGACGAGGCGGCCGGCGATCAGCGCGCCGCCGGTGAGCGGGCCCGTCACCGACAGCCGGCCGTTCACCGTCGCCTCGAAGAGCGAGGGATCGCGGATGACGGCACCGTTCAGCGCGATGGTCAGGTCGCCCGAGTAGGGCGCCGACAGGCCGACCGGCCCGCTGACGCTGATCGTGCCGCCGGACGGCAGCGCGGCGTTGACCTGGATCTGGGCCGCCTGTCCATTCAGCGTCACGGTGGCCGAGATGTTCTCGATCGCCTGCCCGCCGGCGGGGCCGAGGGCGGGCAGCGCCAGCCGTCCGTTGGACGCGCTGATCGTGCCGGTGACCGAAGACAGCGCGGGCGGTCCGTCGATCGACAGGTCGAACGAGGCGAGCCCTTCCAGGCGCTGCGGTTCGATGAACTGGTTCGCGATGCCGAGAGGCGCGGTGCCGGTCACGTTCAGGGCGAGGTTGCCGCCGGGCAGGACCGCGCCGCCGATCTGCGCCTGCACGTCGCTCGGGCCGGTGACGGTGGCGTTCACGTTCCACTGGCCCGACGGATCGAGGGACGCGCTGCCCTGCGCCGTGAGGGGCCCGGGGAAGTCGGGCACGAAGAGGCCGAGGTCGGCGAGGCGGGCGTCGAACGTGGCCTGTCCGGTGCCGCCGGGTCTCGCCGTCAGGTCGGCGCTGACGTCGAGGTTGGGGAAGTCGACGACGAGGTTCTGCACCTGGATCGCGTCGCCGTCGCGGATCGCCCGGCCCGACAGCGTCCCGGTCCCGGCGAGAACCTGCGCCACTGCGGGCACGCCGACATCGAGGCCGGAGGCCTGCGCGTCCACCATCAGGTCGAAGGTGGACAGGTCCGTGCGAAGCCGCCCCTCCAGCCGCGCGTCGACGGCGCCGCCGAGGGGTCGGCCGATCAGGCCCTGATAGGCGCCGAGGTTGCTGGCGGCGAGGCGGACGCTGCCCTCGGCCTGCCAGAGCGCCGGATTTTCCGGGTCCAGCGGATCGAGGAGGGCGTCGACGGCGAGGTCGAGGCCGCCGGGGCCCGTGCCCTCGACGTCCACCGACAGCTGGCCTTCGCCCACGCGCCCGATCGTGCCCGCGAGGCGGGCGCCGCCCGACAGGCCCGGCGCGATCAGCGCGGTATTGGTCAGGCGCAGGTCGAACATTCCGTCGCCGAGTCCCTCCTGAAGGCTGCCGTCGAGCGTCAGGCCGAGGGCGGGTGTGGAGATAGCGACATCCTCGGCGGTGAAGTCGAGCGGGCCGGTGCGCGCGATGCGCCCGTTGATCCGTCCGTCGCCGGCGAGAAGGCCGTCGATGGTGTCGATGCCGACGCGCAGGTCGCTTGTCCGCCCCTGCAGGGTCAGGTCGAAGCTCGACAGATCGGTGGCGAGGTCGCCGGATGCCTGCAACCCCACGGTCCCGCCCAGCGTCCGCCCGGCGAGGCCGGAGAACGGTCCGAGGTCGGGCACGACGAGGTCGAAGCCAGGGGTCGAGACGACGCCGTCCGTCAGCGTCGCGTCGCCGCTGGCGCTGATCGCCGGGGCGCGGAGCGACAGGTCCGATACGGCGAAGTCCATCGGGCCGGTGCGCTCGGCCGTACCCGACAGCGTCACCTCGCCGCGCAGCAGCGGGTCCACCTGCGGCAGGCCGAGCGAGAGGCCGTTCGTCCGGGTGTCCAGCGTCAGGTCGAAGGACGAGGCGTCGATCGCCGCGAGGCCGGACGCCTCGGCCGTCACGCTGCCGGTCAGCGGCCGGCCGGCGATGCCGGAGAAGGGCGCGAGGTCGTCCACCTGCAGCGACAGGCCGTCCGTGCGGGCGATGCCGTCCTCGACGGCGATTTCGCCGGAGGCGTTCACGAGGGGCGAGGTCAGCGACAGCCCGGTCAGCGCGAAGTCGAGGGGGCCGGTGCGCTCCGCCTCGGCCGACAGGTTGATGTCGCCGGACAGCAGCTCGCCATACTCCGGCACGCCGGCGGCGAAGTCGCGGGCGCTGGCTTCGAGGGACAGGTCGAACGTCGCGGCGTCGATGGCGGCGGAGCCGGAGAGCTGCGCCTCCACGGTGCCGGCCAGCGGGGTGCCGGCGAGGACGGAGAACGGGCCGAGGTCGGTGACCGACAGGGTCAGCCCGTCGGTCGTCGCGATGCCGTCCTCGACCACCACCGAACCGCCGGCGTCGATCAGGGGCGAGGTCAGCGACAGCTGGCGCACGGCGTAGCTGTCGGGGCCGGTGCGTTCGGCGGCGGCGTCGAACTCGATCCGGCCGCGCAGGATCGGGTCGATCCCCGGAATGCCGACGCGCAGATCCTCGGCCGCGGCGTCGAGCGTCAGGTCGAGGACCGACAGGTCGAGCGCCGCCGTGCCGTCCGCCTGCGCCGTCACCGACCCGCCGAGCGTGCGGCCGGCGAGGGCGGAGAAGGGGGCGAGGTCGCTGATCTCGACCGACAGGCCCGGCGTCTCGATCACGCCGCCCTCGACGGTGACGGCGCCCGTGGCGTCGACGAGCGGCGAGTTCAGAACGAAGTCCTGCAGCGAGCCTTCCTGCGGCCCGGTCCGCACCGCGCGGCCCTGCAGGGTCACTGTGCCGTCCAGCAGCGGGTCGATCTGCGATATCCCGGTCGAGATGTCGTCCGCGCGGGCGTCGACCGTCAGGTCGAACGTGGACAGGTCGGTCTGCAACTGGCCGGAGGCGTCGGCGTCCAGCTCTCCGGCCAGGTCCCGGCCGGCGAGGCCGGACAGGGGTGCGAGGTCGGTGACGGTGACCGACAGACCATCCGTCTGAACGGTGCCAAAATCGTAGGAGCCGCTGCCGCGGGCGAACAGGAACGGCGACGACAGGTCGAGGCCTTCGACGCGGAAGTTCTCGGGGCCGAGGCGCAGGACGCGGCCCTGAAAGCGAACGCCCCCGGCGAGCAGCGGGTCGATGTCCGGCAGGCCGACCGACAGGTCGTTCGCCAGCGCCGACAGCGCCACCTGGAACGTGCCGAAGTCGGGCGCGGCCGAGCCGTCGAATGCCGCCTGCAGCGCACCGCCGAGATCGCGGCCGGCGAGTTCGGCGTAGGGGTCCAGGTCCGAGACGGCGATCGTACCCTCGTAGGTGATGCGCCCGCCGAGGTCGGTCGCCTCCTGCGTCGCGGTGATGTCGACGTTGCCGTTCGGGACCGAACCTTCCACGACGAGGCGGCCGGCGCCGTCCGCGCCGCGGCTCGCCTCGCCCGAGAGGTTCGCGCCGCCGGTGAGGCCGGGGACGGCGACCGACAGGTCGGGGATCTGGAAGTCGAAGCGGGCGTCGGACGCGGCGCTGGTGAGGTCGGCGTCGGCGGTAAGCGACAGGGCCGGCGTCTCGATGTTCAGGCGGGTCAGGCGCGTGCCGGTCTCGTCCCGGTCGGCGGCGAGGTCGATCGTGCCGGTCCCGGCGAGGAGGGGGTCCACGTTCTCGATGCCCAGCGCCAGCTCGCGCGTCTCGCCCGCCAGCGCGATCTCGAACGCGCCGTCGAGGGGGCGGGCGGAGAGGCCGACCATCAGCGAGGCGGCACCGGAGAGGTCCGTCCCGGCGAGGTCGGCGAAGCGGGTCAGGTCGTCCGACACCAGGTCCAGGTCGAGGCGCGTCAGGAACCGCTCGTCCGCGCCCTGCACCTCGCCCTCGCCCGACAGTTCGAGGCCGGGGCCGGTCAGGCTCAGCTCGTTCAGCTGGACCGGGCCGCCGTCGCGGGCAATCTCGACATGGCCCGCGATCTGCGAGCCGAGGGCCTGCGCGAGGCCGGGATCGGCCAGCTCCAGCCCCTCGGCGGAGAAGTCGAGTTCGACGTCGAGCGCGCCGGGCGTGTCGCCCTGCGGCGGGCTGATCGCGCCGATCGCGGACAGTTGCAGCAGGTCGAGCGCGAGGCCGTCGCGATCGACGTCGTTCGCCTCGACGACGAAGGTGAAATCCTCGCTCTCGGCCGCGTCGTAGCTGAGCTGGAGCGTGGCCGAGCCGACGTCGGTGCCGCCGGGCACCACGACGCCGCCCTCGCCGCCGCCGAGGCTGCCGTCCAGCATCAGGCGCACCGGCCAGTTGTCGGGCCCGATCACCGCCTCGCCCTCGATCGACAGCGCGTCGGTGCGCAGCACCAGTTCCGGCACCCGCGTCTCGCCGCCGGCCTGGCGCGAGGCGCGCAGGCGCAGCAGCGCCTGGTCGCCGACGAAGGGGCGGTAGGTTTCCGGCAGGAGCGGGGCGAGATCGCCCTCCAGGTTCAGCGCCACCTCGGTCGCGGGCGGGGCACCTTCCGGTCCCTCGGCCTCGCCGCCGGCGCGGGCGATCTCGAAGGTGCCCGACACGCGCGGTTCGCCGTTCGTGGCGAGGCTGATCTGGGCCTCGTAATCGTCGATCGGCCCGGTCCCGTCCAGCTGCAGCGCCAGCGCCGGCTCGCCCGGCAGGCCAAGGGCGCTGGCGACGAGGCCGCCCTCGGGCTCGGTCAGGTCGAGCGTCAGATCGAGAATGCGGCTCTCGTTGGAATAGGCGCCCGAGATCTCGAACCGACCGTCGCGGTCGAGGCGCTGGGCGACCACCGCCGCGCTGCCTTCGCCGCCTTCCAGCGACGCCTGCCCGGTGAGGTTGATCACGATCTCCTCGCCGAGGATCGGCTCGCCCAGCGTGATCTCGTCGATGCGGAAGTCGTCGACCTGGATCGAGACCGGCAGTTCGGGCAGCGAGAACGGCGTCGCTTCGGCCGACGGCACGGTGGCGTCGGCGATCGGCGCGCGCAGCACCTCCAGCGTCTCGGCCGACAGCTCCTCGACGTCGATCGCCCCGCGCAGCAGGGCCGAGCGGTTCCAGTCCAGCGTGAGGCCGGTGGCGCGCAGCCACACCCCCTCGCGGTCGAGGATCAGCAGCTCCTCCACCGTCGCCTCGGACGACAGCGCGCCCTCGAAGCCGTTGATCTGCACCTGCCGCGAGACGCCGGACAGGTTGTCCTCGATCAGCCCGGCGAGGAAGCCGACGTCGCGCTCTTCCTGCGCGTCGTCCTGGGCGAGGGCGGCGACCGGCAGACAGACCAGCCAGAAGAGACGGAAAACCCGAAGGAACACACTCAAAACGCTTGCCCGATCCCGATGTAGAGCTGGAGTTCCTCGAACGCGTCGTCGCCCGAGGCCGGCGTGCCGACGTCGACGCGGATCGGCCCGATGGGCGTGACGTAGCGGGCGCCGATGCCGGTGCCGGCGTGCCACGGGCCGTCCGTGTCGGGAAACGTGTCGGCGCTGATCGCGCCGATATCGTAGAAGGCGACGGCGCCGATCCGCGGCGTGACGCGCACCCGCGCTTCCAGCTGGGCGCCGACGAACGAGGCGCCGCCGGTGCCGATCTCGACGCCGTCGACGCTCGTCGTCAGGCCGAGGGACTGGTAGGGCTGGCCGCGCACGGTGCCGCCGCCGCCGGAATAGAACAGGTATTCCGACGGCACGTCGAACAGGCCGGCGCCGACCACCGAGCCGGCCTGCACCCGCGCCGCGAGCGTCACCCGGTCCTCGGCGAGAAAGCTGTAATAGGCCCGCGCGTCGGCGTAGAGGCGCGCCCCGGCGCCGGTGTCGTCCGTCCCGTAGAAGGGCGTCACCTCGCCGTCGAGGTAGTAGCCGAACCGCGCGTCGAGGTCGTCGTCCCGGCGGTCGAACGTCGCGCGCAGCGGCAGCGTGACGAGGTTGTAGTCCAGCTCCACCCCGTCGCGCTCCTCGCGGACGATGTAGGTGCCGATGCCGCCCTCCAGCTCGAGGTCGTCGCTGGCGTACCATTTCAGCGTCAGCTCGCTGGTCAGGCTGTCGGCGAGGTAGTCCTCCTCGTCCATCCGGTCGAGGTCGGCGCGGAAGGTCAGGTCGATGTCCGGCAGGAACGTCGCGGGGCGGATGAACTCGGTCCCGAGGTGATAGTCGATGCCGCCCGTGGCGCCGCCGATGCCGGTGACCTCGCCCTCGATCCGGAACTGCTCGGCCCCGCCGAGAAGGTTGCGGTGCAGCCAGTAGGCGGTGAGCGTCAGGCCGTCCTCGGTCGCGATCTCGGCGCCGAAGCCGATGCGGCGGGGCAGCGCCTCGACCACCTGGATCTCGACCGGCAGGGTCTGGTTCGGACCCGGCGCCGTCGCCTCGTTCAGCGAGACGGCGCTGAAGGCGGGCTGGCGGCGCAGGCGCCGTTCCGCCGCGGCGATAGCGTCCGGCGAGTAGATCTCGCCCACCGGCAGGCCGGCGATGGCGCGGACGCGCTCGGTCCGCACCGCGTCGTTCCCGGTCACGGTGACGGCGCCGAAGCTCAGCTGCGGCCCGGGGGCGATGGCGATGGCGGCGTCGACGCGGCGCTGCGGGTGCAGCGCGGTGATGTCGTCGTCCGCGACCTCGGCCAGCGGCCGTCCCGCCTCGCGCCAGCCGAGGACGGCGGCGTCGGCGGCGTCGACGATCACGCCGGCGCGGGCGACCTCGCCGGTGCGGAACTCCTCGGGGATGTCGCTGCCCTCGGCCACCGGGGCGACCTCGGCCCGGCCGAAGACGAATTCGGGGCCGGGATCGACGCGGATGTCGATGCGGCCGATCCGGTCCGGCGATTCGAGCGGCTGGATGGCCGAGGCCTCGCGGCCGTCCACGAGGATCGAGACGACGGGGCCGTACCGTCCTTCGGCGTACATCGCGGTCAGGATGCGCCGGTAGTCGGCGCGCGCGGCGGCGATGAAGTCCTGCGCCACGACGTCCGGGTCGTCGGCGTCGAGGCCCATCGTCAGGGCGGCGTTCTCGACCGCGCTGACGAGATCGTCGTCGGCCCCCGGCGGCAGCGTTACCGTCACCTCCTGCGCCGCGGCTCCGCCGCCCGCCAGCGCAAGCAGGCCCGGAAGCGCGAGAGTGGCGACGCGCGTCCGGCCTGAAACATTCACTCGTGCGATCGTCCCGTCCCCCTCGATCGGCCGGTCTCTTCTCCGGTTCGTATTTCGCCGAAGTCTAGCGACCGGCGGGGGGAGGGCAATCGCCCCGCGCCGAATTGCGGCGCCATCGGCGGGAAAGGCGCGGTCCGGAGGCCGCGTCGGCGGTCACTCTGTCGTGAAGGGATCGGCCGGGTAGCCGACATGGGCGAGGGTCAGCCCCCCAGGCGGCGCGACGGGTCCGCAGGCGGCGCGGTCGCGGGCGGCGAGCGCGGCGGCGACGTCGTCCGGTGCCCACGCCCCGGCGCCCACCCGCTCCAGCGTGCCGGCGAAGCTGCGGACCTGGTTGTGCAGGAACGACCGGGCGCGGACGTGGAGGCGGATCTCGGGGCCGGCGGGCGTCTCCACCTCCTCCACGTCGAGCGCGTCGAGGGTGCGGACCGGGCTGTCCGCCTGGCAGATCGACGAGCGGAAGGTGGTGAAGTCGTGCCGCCCGATCAGGTGCGCCGCGCCCGCCCGCATCGCAGCGGGATCGAGCGGGCGCGAGACCCGCCAGACCTGCCCGCCCTCCAGCACCGGCGGCGCCCGCCGGCAGAGGATGCGGTAGAGATAGCGCCGCTCGATCGCGCTGAAGCGGGCGTGCCAGTCGTCCGGCGCGCGGGCGCAGGCGGTAATCGCCACGGGGTGCGGCTTGAGATGGAAGTTCAGCGCCTCGGACAGGCGGAACGGATCCCACTCGCGCGCCAGGTCGGCCTGCGCGACCTGCCCGCGGGCATGGACGCCCGCATCGGTTCGGCCCGCGGCGGCGATGGTGTGCGCCCCCGGCTCCAGCCGCGCCAGCGCGGCCTCGATGGCGCCCTGCACCGACGGCGCGTCCGCCTGGCGCTGCCAGCCCGAGAAGGGGGCGCCGTGATATTCGACCTTGAGGGCGTAGCGGGGCATGGGCGCGTCGGTAGAGCGGGAGCAGCGGCGGGGCAAGCGGGGCGGGGGGATGCGGGGTGGTGCGTGGCAGTCGGGGCAGGGTGCGCGGGGGCGCCGGGCCTCGCGTCCGGCGCCCGCCCGCCCCGGCCCCGAGCCGGGGCCCCGACGAAAAAGGGTGCCAGGGTCCGGCGAGGCCCCGGGTCAAGCCCGGGGCGGGCATCCCCGACCCGAACCGGCCCCGGGTCAGGCCCGGGGCGGGGCCTCGTCCCGACGGAGCGCCGCGCCTGCCCGACCAGAACCACCGCCCTACACACCCGCGCCGCCGCCCCCTATGTTGCCGCGAACCGATCCGAAGGAACGACGCACCTTGGTCCTCTCCCGCCTGACCGACGGCCTGACGCGCAGCGTGGAGAGCGTGACCGACGCGGTGACGCAGCCCTTCTCGGACACCGTAATCCGGCTCGGCGTCACCGGCCTCAGCCGCGCCGGCAAGACGGTGTTCATCACCTCCCTCGTCGCCAACCTGCTCGACCGGGGGCGGATGCCGCAGCTGCGCGCCGCCGGCGAGGGGCGGATCGTGGCGGCCTGGCTGCAGCCGCAGCCCGACGACACGGTGCCCCGCTTCCGCTACGAGGATCACCTCGCCGCGCTCACCGCGACCGACCCGCGCTGGCCCGACGGGACCAAGCGGATCAGCGAGCTCAGGTTGTCGCTGAAGGTGCGGCCCAATGGTCTGCTGTCCGGTCTGCAGGGGCCGAAGACGGTGCATCTCGACATCGTGGACTACCCCGGCGAGTGGCTGCTCGACCTCGGCCTGATGGACCGCAGCTTCGCCGACTGGTCCCGCGACGTGCTGGAGCGGCTGGCGAGCCGGCCCGAGGCGGACGAGTTCCGCGCCGCGCTGTCGGCGTTCGACCCGTTGGCCGAGGACACCGGCGAGGCGCCGATGGCGGCGCTGGCGGACGCCTATCGCGGCTACCTCGAGGCGGCTTTCGCGACCGGCTATTCCGACCTGACGCCCGGCCGCTTCCGCCTGCCCGGCGACCTCGAGGGCTCGCCCGTCCTGACCTTCGCGCCGCTGCCGCAGCCGGCCGAGCGACCGTCCCGCCGCTCCGCCTGGCGCGAGTTCGAGCGGCGCTTCGAGAGCTACAAGCGCAACGTCGTCCGCCCCTTCTTCCGCGACCATTTCGCCCGGATCGACCGGCAGGTGGTCCTCGTCGATGTCCTCGGCGCGATCCATTCGGGGCCCCGCGCGGTGGAGGATCTGCGCCTCGCGATGGCCGACATCCTCGGCGCGTTCAAGCCGGGGCGGAACGCCTGGCTGACCTCTCTCTTCCGTGGGCGGCGGGTGGAGCGCATCCTCTTCGCCGCGACCAAGGCCGATCACCTGCACCACGCCCAGCACCCGCGCCTCGCCGCGATCGCGGAGGCGCTGCTGCGCGACGCTCGCGACCGCGCCGACTTCGCCGGGGCGCGGACCGAGGCGATGGCGATCGCCTCGCTGCGCACCACGGTGGAGGAGACGGTAACCCATGACGGGCGCGAGCTGAACGTGGTGCGCGGGCGGCTGGCGGAGAGCGGCAAGCAGGCGGCGTTCCATCCGGGCGACCTGCCGAGCGATCCGGCGCACGTCCTGTCGCCGGCCCGGTCCGGCGCCGCCGACTGGCTGGGCGCGGACTACGGCGCGATGGCCTTCGCGCCGGCGCGGCTGACGCTGACGCCGGGCGACGGGCCGCCGCACATCCGGCTCGACCGGGCGGCGGAGTTCCTGTTCGGCGACCGGCTGTAGGGAGGGCGCGATGAGCGACGAGAAACGGTGAGCGACGAGAAACGGTCGGGGCCGGTACTGATCGACCTCGACGACGGCGCCGCGCCCGCGGCCCCGCACGAGGCGCCGCCGGTGCCCGACCTGACGCCGCCGACCCGCGACGCGGCGATGGCGCAGATCGCGGCGCTGGCGGCGCGGCGGCCGTCGGCGCTGGGCCGCTGGTTCTGGGGCGCCGCCGGGGCGCTGCTGTCCTTCGTGCTGTCGATCGCGGCCTGGACCTTCGTCGCCAACCTCTTCGCCTGGTCGCCGCTCCTCGGCTGGATGGGGGCGGTGCTGATCGCGGTCTTCGTGCTCGTGCTGCTGCTGGCGGCGGCGCGGGAGATGACGGCGCTGCTGCGCCTGTCGCGCCTCGACCACGTGCGGGCGGAGGCGGAGGCGGCGCTGTCCGGCCACGACCTCGGCGCCGCCCGGCGGGCGGCGGACCACGTTGCGGGGCTGTATCGCGGGCGCGAGGATGCGGCCTGGGGGCTGGCGCGGCTGAAGGACCGGCGGGACGACATCCTCGACGCGGACGGCCTCCTGGGGCTGGTGGAGGCGGACCTGCTCGCGCCGCTCGACGCGGCGGCGATGCGCGAGGTCGAGGCGGCGGCCCGGCAGGTGGCGACGGTGACGGCGGTGGTGCCGCTGGCGCTGGCCGACGTGGTGACGGCGCTGACGGCGAACGTGCGGATGATCCGGCGGGTGGCGGAGGTCTATGGCGGCCGGTCCGGCGCGATCGGGGCCTGGCGGCTGACGCGGGCGGTGATGACGCATCTCGTGGCCACGGGGGCGGTGGCGGTGGGGGACGACCTGATCGGCTCGGTCGCCGGAGGGTCGGTGCTCAGCCGGGTGTCGCGCCGCTTCGGCGAGGGGATCGTGAACGGGGCGCTGACCGCGCGGGTCGGCGTCGCGGCGATGGAGGTCTGCCGGCCGCTGCCGTTCCGGGCGGTGAAGCGGCCGTCGGTCACGGCGCTGGTGCGGCGGGCGCTGACGGGGCTGTTCGGGGGGTGACGCCGTGCGGCGCTCGCGCGCGCCTTCGGCGCCGCATCGCCCCGCCCGCCGTCCCGGGCGGAGGGCTCTCCCGCCGCGGCGTGCCGTCTCGTGGAACGCTCTGCGCCTGTGCTTGGGAAGCGGTTCAGGGGCAGGTGTGCCCCTGAACGCGCCTCCCTCGAGCGTCATGCGATTCGGCGGAGCGTCAAGGAGCTTCGCCCGGCTTCGCCGGCGCGCGTTCGCGCGTCCTTGACCCACCGCCGAATCGCGGCAGGGGCGCTTTACGGCGGGCGTCGGGAGGGGTATCGGGGGCGCATGACGGGATGGCCGCAGATCGCGCGAATTAGTCACCCGGCGGTCTGAGGCCGCCGGGACCCTCGGCCGCGCCGGTTCCCTCGCTGGACCCCGCGGGCCGCTTCTCCTAGACACCGCCCGACATCTGCCCGCGAGGACGCCCCCATGTGCGCCGACACCACCGCCCCGACCGTTCCCGACTACAAGGACACGCTGAACCTGCCCCGCACGGACTTTCCGATGCGCGCCGGGTTGCCCAAGCGCGAGCCCGACTGGCTGGCGCGCTGGGCGCGGATCGGCGTGTACGAGAAGCTGCGCCAGAAGGCGGGGCGGACGCCGTTCACCCTGCATGACGGTCCACCCTATGCGAACGGGAACCTGCATATCGGGCACGCGCTGAACAAGATCCTCAAGGACATGGTGGTGCGCAGCCAGCAGATGATGGGCCGCGACGCACGCTACATCCCGGGGTGGGACTGCCACGGGCTGCCGATCGAGTGGAAGATCGAGGAGCGGTACCGCGCCAAGGGGCAGGACAAGGACGCCGTCGACGTGGTGACGTTCCGGCAGGAATGCCGCCGCTTTGCCGAGGAGTGGGTCGACGTCCAGCGCGAGGAGTTCAAGCGGCTCGGCATCACCGGCACCTGGGACGATCCCTACCGGACGATGGACTTCCACGCCGAGCGGGTGATCGCCGAGGAATTCCAGACCTTCCTGATGAACGGACTGGTCTACCAGGGCTCCAAGCCGGTGATGTGGTCGCCGGTGGAGAAGACGGCGCTGGCCGAGGCGGAGGTGGAGTACCACGACCGCCAGACCGACGCGATCTGGGTTAAGTTCCCCGTCCACAAGGGCAAGGGGTCGGACACCGAATGGACCCACCGCACCACATACGTGGTGATCTGGACGACGACCCCCTGGACGATCCCGCAGAACCGCGCCGTCGCCTACGGGCCGGGGATCGAGTACGGGTCATACGAGGTGGTCGAGACGCCGGACGAGTGCTGGGCCCGCGTGGGCGACCGGCTGGTGATGGCCGACCGGCTCGCCGCCGAAGCCCTGGCGGCGATGCGCCTGACGCCCGAAATGGTGCGGCGCGTGTCGGCGGTGGAGGGCGAGGACCTGGCGCGCTGGGTCCTGCGCCATCCGCTGCACGGCGCCGAGGGCGCGGGCGGCGAGTGGGACTTCGACGTGCCGCTGCTGCCCGGCGACCACGTGACTGACGACGCCGGGACGGGCTTCGTCCATACGGCGCCGAGCCACGGCGACGACGACTATGCGCTCGGGCGGCAGTTCGGGCTGCCGATGACGTACAACATCGAGGCGGATTCGTCCTTCCGCGCCGACCTGCCGTTCTTCGGCGGCGAACGGGTGCTGAAGGACGACGGCAAGCCGGGCGGCGCGAACAAGGCGGTGATCGACAAGCTGGTCGGGGTCGGCGGACTGCTGGCGCGCAAGCGGATCACCATCTCGGACGCGCATTCCTGGCGGTCGAAGGCGCCGGTGATCCGGCTGAACCGGCCGCAATGGTTCGCCGCCATCGATCAGGAGGTCGGCGACGGACGGGACGAGTACGGCCGCACGATCCGCAGCCGGGCGCTGACGAGCATCGACGAGCTGGTCACCTGGACGCCGCGGTCGGGCCGCAACCGGCTGCATTCGATGATGGAGGCGCGGCCCGACTGGGTGCTGTCGCGCCAGCGCGCCTGGGGCGTGCCGCTGACCTGTTTCGTGAAAGTCGGGGCGTCTCCGGAGGACCCGAATTTCCTGCTCAGGTCGGAAAAGGTCAACGCGCGGATCCTCGAGGCGTTCGAGCAGGAGGGCGCGGACGCCTGGTACAAGGCCGGCGCGAAGGAGCGGTTCCTCGGCGACGACCACGACCCGGCCGCGTACGAGCAGGTCTTCGACATCCTCGACGTCTGGTTCGACAGCGGATCCACGCACGCCTTCGTCCTGCGCGACCGGCCGGACGGCAGCGAGGATGGGATCGCCGACCTGTACCTGGAAGGGACGGACCAGCATCGCGGTTGGTTCCATTCCTCGATGCTGCAGGCCTGCGGGACGATCGGGCGGGCGCCGTACCGGGGGGTGCTGACGCACGGCTTCACGCTCGACGAGAAGGGCATGAAGATGTCCAAGTCGCTCGGCAACATCATCGCCCCGCAGGCGGTGGTGGACCAGTACGGCGCGGACATCCTGCGCCTGTGGGTCGCGCAGACGGACTATACCGCCGACCAGCGGATCGGGCCGGAGATCCTGAAAGGCGTCGCCGACGGTTACCGGCGGCTGCGCAACACGATGCGCTTCCTGCTGGGCTCGCTGGCGGACTTCACGGAAGGAGACCGCACCGCGCCGGAGGAGATGCCCGAGCTGGAGCGGTGGGTGCTGCACCGGCTGGCGGAGCTCGATGAAGAGGTGCGCGCGGCGTACGATCGGTATGACTTCCAGGGGGCTTACCAGGCGATCTTCACCTTCGCGACGGTGGACCTGTCGGCGTTCTGGTTCGACGTCCGCAAGGACGCGCTCTACTGCGACGGCGACACGGCTCGGCGGCGCTCGGCGCGCACGGTGCTGGACCTGCTGTTCCACCGGCTGACGACCTGGCTGGCGCCGATCCTCGTCTTCACGATGGAGGAGGTCTGGCTGGAGCGGTTCCCGGGCGAAGACAGTTCGGTCCACCTGCAGGACATCCCGGAGACGCCGGCAGGCTGGCGCGACGAGGCGCTGGCGGCGAAGTGGGCCACCGTGCGCCGGGTGCGGCGGGCGGTGACCGGGGCGCTGGAGGTGGCGCGGCGGGACAAGGTGATCGGCGCGAGCCTCGAGGCGGCGCCGTTCGTCCACGTGACGCCCGACGTGGCCGAGGTGCTGGAGACGGTGGCCTTCGACGACCTGTGCATCACCTCGGGCATCCACGTCACCACCGATCCGGCGCCGCAGGATGCCTTCCGGGCCGAGGGCGTGGCGGACGTCGCCGTGGTCTTCGCGCCCGCCGACGGCGAGAAGTGCCAGCGCTGCTGGAAGATCCTCCCCGACGTCGGCGCCCACGCCCATCCCGGCGTCTGCGGCCGGTGCGACGCGGCGCTGACGGAACAGGGGCTCTGAGGCGGCCGTTCGGCGGCCATGGACGACGAGATCGCCGAGACGCTGATGCGCCTCGCCCGGGACCGGGCGGGGCGGACCTTCTGCCCGTCCGAGGCGGCGCGGGCGCTGGCGGAGGACTGGCGGCAGCTGATGGACGACGTGCGGCGGGTGGCGGCGACGCTGCCGCTCGTCGCGACGCAGGGCGGGGCGCCGGTCGATCCGGTGACGGCCAGGGGACCAATCCGGCTGGCGCTTGACGACGGGGCCGGCGGGGCGCAGCCTCCGCTCCCATGAGCTACAAGCCCGACGGCTACACCGACCTCGCGCCCTACCTGCTGCTCGCCGATCCGGCGGCGGAACTGCGGTTCTGCGAGGAGGTGCTGGGCGGCGAACGCCTCCGCGTCTTCGAGGAGGACGGGCGCATCGGCCATGCCGAGGTGCGGATCGGCGATACGGTGCTGATGCTCGCCGGCTTCGAGGGGCCGCCGGCGATGGTGCACCTCTACCTGCCCGACCCCGACGCCGCGTTCGCCCGCGCCGTCGCGGCCGGGGCCGAGGTGCTGCAGCCGATGATGGAGAAGGACGACGGCGACCGCCGCGGCGGCGTGCGCAGCCCGGCCGGGACGCAATGGTACTTCGCCCGCCAGGTTTGAGGGGCTCGCAGCCGACGCCGGTGGGCGACGTCTGGGTCGAGGTGTCCGACGGACGGGTGACGCGGTCCGGATGGGGCCGGGCGGACCCCGGGGCGGACGATCCGATCCTCTCCGAGGCGCTGGACCAGCTCGCCGCCTATTTCGACGGCCGCCTCACCGCCTTCACCTGGAGGGCGACGGCCTGCCCGCGCGGGTGCGCCGGGCGATGGCGGCGATTCCGTTCGGCCGGACCCGCAGCTACGGCGAGATCGCGGCCGAGGTGGGCGCGCCGGCGCAGGCGGTGGGGCAGGCGTGCGGCGGCAACCTGCTGCCGATCCTGGTGCCCTGCCACCGGGTGCTGGGGACCGGGACGCTCGGCGGCTTCTCGGTGCCGGGCGGGGTGGAGACGAAGGTCTGGCTGCTGCGCCACGAGGGCGCGATGCTGGTGTGACGTGGAACGGCGCCCCCCTTCTCCCTCTCATCGAGCCATCAATATCCCAGGGGGTCCGGGGGACTGGTCCCCCGGTCGGTCCGCCGCTGGCGGCGAACCGATCTCCCGCCTCCCCGCCGCAGCCTCAGCCTCGAGAAGTCTCGACACGCCCGCCGTCGCGCCGCCGCGGCATGGGGTCCCCACCGGGCGGCGCTATCCCGCCTTGCCGTGGATCAGCTGTTGCACCGCTCCGGCGGAGAGCAGGTAGATCGACGTCACCGCCAGTCCCCAGATCGCCCAGCTCTGCGGGTGGAAGTCCACCCACGCCGCCCAGCCGGCGAAGACCACCCAGGCCAGCGCCATCGGCAGAGTCAGCATCCGCCAGCGCTGCGTCCGGACCGGGTGCACGAACTTGATCGGCAGGAACATCGCGAGCGTCAGCACCGCAACGACGGCGAGGATGATCCAGTAGTTCGGCTTCAGCGCGAACATGACGAGGACGACCATGTTCCAGCAGCCGGGAAAGCCGGAGAAGCTCTTGTCCGCCGTCTTCATCCGCGTGTCGGCGAAGTAGAGGGCCGAGCCGTAGGCGATTACCAGCACCGCCACCCAGCCGGACCAGCCGGGCAGCAGATCGGGATGCTTGAACAGCGCGTAGGCGGGGATGAAGACGTAGGTCAGGTAGTCGATGATGAGGTCGAGGAGGACGCCATCGAAGACCGGCGCGTTCTTCTCCACGTCGTACTTGCGGGCCAGCGGGCCGTCGACGCCGTCCACCGCGAAGGCGACGACGAGCCAGAGGAACATCAGGCTCCAGTCCAGCTGCACGGCGGCCAGCATCGAGAGCATCGCGAAGATGGCTCCGGTGCCGGTCAGGAGGTGGACGGAAAGGGCCTTGGCGCGGATGTCCATCGGACTGTCATGCCGGATCGGGGGCCGGAGGGAAACCCCCGCCGGCCGGTGGCTGTCACGCGCGGGGATGGGCGCGGTCGTAGATCTCCATCAGCCGCGCGGTGTCGACGGCGGTGTAGGCCTGCGTGGTGGAGAGCGAGGCGTGGCCCAGCAGCTCCTGGATCGCGCGCAGGTCGCCGCCGGCGGACAGCAGGTGCGTGGCGAAGGAATGGCGCAGGGCGTGGGGCGTGGCGCTGGCGGGCAGGCCGAGGCGCAGGCGAGTCCGCTCCATCGCCTTCTGCACGAGGCGCGGGTTGAGCGCGCCGCCGCGGGCGCCGCGGAACAGGGGGGTGCCGGACTCGGCCGGGAAGGGACAGGCCCGCAGGTACGCCTCGACCGCCGCGCGGGCGGCGGGCAGGACGGGCACCAGCCGCTCCTTGCCGCCCTTGCCGCGGATGCGCAGCGGGTCGGGCAGGGGCACATCGTCCCCGGTCAGCGACAGCGCCTCGGAGATCCGCAGCCCGCAGCCGTAGAGGAGCGTGACGACCGCCGCGTCGCGAGCGGCGATCCAGGGCTCCGACGCGTCGAACTCCACGTCGGTGATGACGGCGCGGGCGGCGTCCTCGCTGAGCGGGCGGGGCAGGGCGCGGCGGAAGCGGGGGGCGCGGGTGGACAGGATCGCGGTCGGCTCGAACCCCTCGCGCTCGGCCAGCCAGCGGGTGAAGGTCTTCACCGCCGACAGGGCACGGGCGAGGGAGCGGGCGCCGACGCCGCGGCCGCGCTCGTGCGCCATCCAGGCGCGCATGTCCGATACGCCGAGACGGCCGATCGCGGCGGTTCCCTCAGCGCCGCCGTGGTGGATCGCGATGAACTTGAGGAACGCCGCCACGTCGCTGGCATAGGCGCGCAGCGTGTTCACGCTCGCGCCCTTCAGCGCCGCCTCGTGGTCGAGCCAGCGCTTCAGTGCATCGGACTGGGCGGGGGCAAGCACCGCCGTCAGGCCAGCCAGCGGCGCATCGCCCGTTCGAACACGCCGGTGAAGAAGGCGAGCAGGTCGGTACCCTGCTGCGGGCTGAAGAGGTGCGGATCCTCGGAGCCCATCGCCAGCATGCCCGGCACCGTGTTCGGCCCGAAATCGAGCAGCAGGCACGCCTCGGAGCGGATGGAGGCGTGCCGCTCTCCGTAGAGGCGGCCGTCGGCGGGCTGGACCTGGCGCAGGGTCACCTGCCGCAGTGCGTTCGGGCGGCCGTGTGCGACGTAGTCCTCGATGAAGCCGGCCGGCCGCACGGCGAGGACGTTGCCCAGCCGCTCCAGCGCCGGGTCGCCCTCGTCGGGCCCCTCGAGGACGAGGCGCATGGCGTCGACCCGCAGGATCATCGCCACCTCGGTCGCGAGATCGCGCAGGAACACCTCGAAGCGGTTGGCGTCCAGCAGGCGCAGGATCGCGCGGTGGATCTGGTTGGTGCCGGCGAGGTTGTCGTAGGCCGCGGCGATGACCGAGCGGTGGGTGTCCTCCAGCCGGTCGAGCCGGGCCTCCAGCCGCTCCATCGCGATGCCGCGCAGGTCGACGATGTTGTGGCCGAGGGCGCGTTCGTTGGCGGCGACGAGGGCGCGCATGATGTCGGCATCCTCGAGGACGGCGTCGGGATCTGCGATGATGCGGTCGCGGAGGCCCGCGTCCAGCTGTGGGATGCTGCTCATGTCTGTCCTGCTCGTTTGCCTCGTGCGGGCGCGTCTGCGGCGCCCTTTGGCGGATTTGTGCCGCGAGGGCGCGCGTCGCGCAAGCGGCCGCGGGGGCGGCAGGCGGGGGCGTGGCACGGCGGCGACACGCGGGACCGGGCCGGCTCTTGCAGGGCGAAGGGCTGGGGCTGGCCGCGGACGGACGCTCCGACGGTGGTGATCCGCGTTTCGTTCCGGCTCCCCGCACGACACCGGGGCGTTCCGCAGGTGGCGGGAAAGCGTCTGGCCGGGGGCGGCCGGACGCTGCCCCGGCCGATTCGCGGCTGGTTGACCTTTCGGAGGACGTCACAAATTGCCGAAATCCTCGAGGGGCCGGCCTTCCGTCGGCGACTCGACAGAAGGCGGCCACGGCCAGTCCCGGCCTGCCGGGGTCCTGCCGCAGATGCCCCCTCCGCTGCGCGCACCAGCGGCCTTGACCTCCGGCCGGCCCGTCTGTCCACCTGTCGCCGAGGGAGGCGCACCATGGAAATCGACAGCATCGACGCCGTGCAGGAGCTGCTGGCGGGTCAGGGCTACGTCTGCGGGCGGCCGCTGGGGACCGTCGCCTTTCTCGCGCTGCGACTGGGACGGCCGCTGTTCCTCGAGGGCGAGGCGGGGACCGGCAAGACCGAGGTCGCCAAGGCGCTGGCCGGCGCGCTGGGCCGCCGCCTCATCCGCCTGCAATGCTACGAGGGGCTCGGGACGGCAGAGGCGGTGGCGGAGTGGAACTTCGCCGCCCAGATGGTCGCGATCCGCGCGGCAGAGGCGGCGGGCACCGATGCCCAGCACCTGAAGTCGGAGCTGTTCTCGGAGGAATACCTCATCGAGCGCCCTCTCCTGCAGGCGATGCGGCCGCAGGACGGCGGCGCGCCCGTGCTGCTGATCGACGAGATCGATCGCACCGACGAGCCGTTCGAGGCGTTCCTGCTGGAGGCTCTGTCGGACTTCCAGGTCACGATCCCCGAGCTCGGCACCATCCGCGCGCCCGAGCCGCCGATCGTCGTCCTCACCTCCAACCGCACCCGCGAGGTCCATGACGCGCTGAAGCGACGGTGCCTCTACCACTGGGTCGACTACCCCTCGTTCGAGCGCGAGATGGAAATCCTCTCGGCCCGCGTGCCCGAGGCGAAGGGCACGCTCAGTCGCGAGGTGGTCGCCTTCGTCCAGCGGCTGCGCGCCGAGGATCTGTTCAAGCGTCCGGGCGTCGCCGAGACGATCGACTGGGCCAAGTGCCTGCTGGCGCTCGACGCGGTCGCGCTGTCGCCCGAGGTGATCGCCGACACGCTGGGCGCGATCCTGAAGTACCAGGACGACATCCAGCGGGTCGAGGGGTCGGTCGCAAAGGCGGTGCTCGACGATGCGCGGGCGCGGCTGGCGACCGAAGGCTGATGCGCCCGGGCGTGGCGGACGGGTCGGGTTCTCCGGACTTCGCGGTTTCCGCGCGGTCAGCGATATTGACTATCAGTCTCGGCGGAAACACGCTCACGCGCATTCGACGCCGGGGAGGGTGTCGTCTTGAATCGAGGAGAAGAGAAGATGTTTTCCAAGTTGCTCGCGGCCGTCGGCCTCGTCGCCGCCGTCGCCGCGGCGCCCGCCGCCGCCTGCCCGAACTGGCAGGCCGCGCCCTATTTCGGGCAGATCGACCTCTACGCCGGCTTCCAGCCCGATCCCTACGTGCGGAACATCACGGCAGGCGGGACCAACAACCTCAGCGGGTGCGGTGCGCCCGGCTGGGCCGGCTTCGTCACCTCGCGCCCCGATTTCGACCTCTACTGGAACGGGTCGTCCTCGCAGCTGACGATCGCGGTGGTGTCGGGGGCGGACGCCGTGCTGCTGGTGAACGCGCCGGACGGGTCGTGGCACTACAACGACGATTACCGCGGCACCAACCCGGCGATCACGTTCTACAACCCGCAGCCGGGCCTCTACGACATCTGGATCGGCTCCTACGACGGCTCGCGCCGGAACCCGGGCCAGCTGATCTTCACCGAGTACAACTACTGAGCCTGCGGGCGCAGCGCGGGGCGGCGGCGTGAGCGCGCTGCCGCCCCTCGACATTCCCCAGGACGGGCGCCTGCCGGACAACATCGTCTGGTTCGCCCGGGCCCTGCGCAAGGCGGGTCTGCCGATCGGCCCGGGGCGCATCGCCGACGCGATCCGCGCGGTCGAGGCGGCGGGCTTCACCTCGCGCCAGGATTTCTACTGGACGCTCCACGCCAGCTTCGTCTCGCGGCCCGAGCACCGGGCGGTGTTCTCCGAGATCTTCCGCCTGTTCTGGCGCGATCCCCGCTACCTCGAGCACATGATGGCGATGCTGACGCCGATGGTGCGCGGCACGCAGGAGGAAAGCCGCGCGAAGGCCGGGGCCAAGCGGGCGGCGGAGTCGCTGCTGGACGGCGCCGACCGGGCGGTGGAGCGGGCGCAGGAGAAGGAGGACGAGGCGCAGCTGGAGATCGACGCCAGCCTCACCGCCTCCTCCGAGGAACGCCTGCGGACGCTCGACTTCGAGCAGATGGGCGCGGCCGAGATGGCCCAGGCGCGGGCGATGCTGGCGCGGCTGACGCTGCCGGTGCCGCCGGTGCCGACCCGCCGCACCGAGGCGGGGCGCGGGCGCGCCGTGGACTGGCGGCGGACGATGCGGACGGCGGTGCGGACCGGCGGCGAGGTCGGGGCGCTGGCGACCCGGCGGCCGCGCGAGCGCTGGCCGAACCTCGTCGTGCTGTGCGACATCTCGGGCTCGATGAGCCACTACTCCCGAGCGGTGCTTCACTTCGTGCACGCGGTCGCCAACGCCAAGGGGCAGGGCTGGGCGCAGGTGCACGCCTTCACCTTCGGCACCCGCCTCACCAACATCACCCGGCACATGCGCACCCGCGACGTCGACGCCGCGCTCGCCGCGGCGGGGGCGGAGGCGCAGGACTGGTCGGGCGGCACGCGGATCGGCGCGGCGGTCCGCGCCTTCAATCGCGACTGGTCGCGGCGGGTGCTGGGGCAGGGCGCGGTGGTGCTGCTGATCACCGACGGGCTGGACCGCGATCCCGGCGCCGGGCTCGGGGCGGCGATGGAGCGGCTGCGCCTGTCGGCGCGGTCGGTGATCTGGCTGAACCCGCTGCTGCGCTGGGATGGGTTCGAGCCGCGGGCGCGGGGGGTGCGGGAGATCCTGCCGCACGTGACGCACCTGCGTGCGGGGAACTCGGTGGCGTCGCTGGAGGGGCTGGCGGCGGCGCTGGCGGACCCGGGGGCGGGGGGAGACCTGCAACGGATCCGGCGGCTGGCGCGGGAGGGGTGAGGCTTCGGTGTGCCGTCGTTCAGGGCTGGCAGGGAGCAGGTGAAAAGGAAGGGCGGCGTCTGGCCGGGGGCAGACGCTCCGACGATGCGGCAGGGGCGCTTCATGGTGCGGCTCCGCACGACGTCGATCGTCTCGCAGGTGGTGAGGAAGCGTCTGGGGGGGGGGGGGGGGCCAGACGCTGCCCGGGCCGCTGGCGCGGCTGAGTCCGGGCGGGTCGGTCTTGAGAGCGGATCCTCCCCTCGGCCCCGTCCCGGGCTTGACCCGGGACCTCGATGGACCGGGAGCGCCTTGTGACCGCGGGGCCCCGGGTCAAGCCCGGGGCGGGTGAACGCGGAGCGGGACCATCTCCTCCACGGGCGACCCGCGCGACAGGCCGTCCACCACAGCCGTCAACCCGCCGTCGCCTCCCCTTTCCGTCCCCCACCGACAGGCCTAGTCTCCGCCGGCAAGGAGGCCTCGAACATGGACGACATTCCCGCACTCGCGCTCGACTGGCATCGCTCCGGCCGGGGCGCGGCCATCGCGACGGTGGTCGAGACCTGGGGCAGCGCCCCGCGGCCGGTCGGCAGCCAGCTGGTCGTCGACGGGGAGGGCGCGATGGAGGGCTCGGTCTCGGGCGGGTGCGTCGAGGGGGCGGTGATCGTCGAGGCGATCGACTCGCTCTCGGATGGCAAGCCGCGGCTGCTCACCTTCGGCGTCAGCGACGACGAGGCCTTTGCCGTCGGCCTCGCCTGCGGCGGCACGATCCGCGTGCTGGTGGAGCCGGTGGGGACGGTCCTGCCCGAGGCGCTGCTGGCCGAGCTGGCGGAGGCGCGGGCGGCGCGGCGGGCGGTGGCCTATGTCGCCGACCTCGAGGGCCCGGACAGGCGCCTGGCGGGGCGCGGTGACTATCCCGACCGGTTCCGCATGGACCGCTCGGGGACCGAGGAGGACGGGCGCACCTTCGTCGCGATCCACAACCCACCGCTGCGGATGGTGATCGTCGGCGCTGTCCACATCGCGCAGGCGCTGGTGCCGATGGCGAAGATTGCCGGCTACGACGTGACGGTGATCGACCCCCGGCCCGCCTTCGGCTCGGCCGCGCGGCTGCCGGACGTGCCGATCCTGGAGGACTGGCCCGACGAGGCGCTGGCGCAGCACGGGCTGGACGCGCGGACCTGCGTGGTGACGCTGACCCACGATCCCAAGCTGGACGACCCGGCGATCCGGGCGGCGCTGGGGTCGGAGGTGTTCTACCTCGGCTGCCTGGGCTCCACCCGCACACACGCCAGGCGCGTCGCGCGGCTGGAGGGGGCGGGGTTCGACGCAAGCACGATCCAGCGCATCCACGCGCCGGTCGGCCTCGACATCGGGGCGCGGTCGCCGGCGGAGATCGCGGTGTCGGTGCTGGCGCAGATCACGCAGACGCTGCGCAAGGGATGACCTGCCGATGAGGTTCGGACCGGTCCCCCTGGACGAGGCGGAGGGCGCGATCCTCGCCCATTCCGCGCAGCTGCCGGACGGCCGGCTGAAGAAGGGCGCGGCGCTGGGCCCGGACGAGATCGAGCGCCTGCGGGCGGCGGGGCGAAGCGAGGTCATCACGGCGCGGCTGGAGGCGGGGGACGTCGGCGAGGACGAGGCCGCGGCGCGGATCGCGCGGGCGGTCGCGGGCGCGAGGATGGAAGTGCGGCCGGCGGCGACCGGGCGGGTGAACCTCCATGCCGGGGTGCGGGGCGTCGCGGCGATCGACGCGGCGGCGGTGGACCGGCTGAACGCGGTGCATCCGATGATCACCCTCGCCACTGTGCCGGAATGGCAGCGGCTGGACGAAGGTGCGATGGCGGCGACGGTGAAGATCATCGCCTACGGCGTGCCGGAAGAGGCGGTCGCGGCGGCGGAGGAGGCGGGGCGCGGAGCGCTGGCGATGCGGCCGGTGCAGGTCGGCTCGGCCCGGCTGATCCAGACGGTGGTGGCGGGCGCGGAGCGGCCCGGCAAGTCGGCTGCCGTCGCGGGACGCTGCGAGGCGCTGGGCATCGCGACGCTGGACGAGACGGTGGTCCCCCACGAGACCGACGCACTCGCCGCCGCGCTGGCGGAGGAGAAGACGGCGGAGCTGATCCTCATCCTCACCGGCTCGGCGACCTCGGACATCGCCGACGTGGCGCCCGCCGCGGTGATCGCGGCGGGCGGGACGGTGGAGCATTTCGGGATGCCGGTCGATCCCGGCAACCTGCTCTTCGTGGGGCGGCTGGACGGCCGGCCGGTGATCGGCCTGCCGGGCTGCGCCCGCTCTCCCGCCCGCAACGGCGCGGACTGGGTGCTGGAGCGCATCGCCTGCGGCGTCCCGGTCGGGCGGGATGAGATCACGGCGATGGGCGTCGGTGGACTGCTGAAGGAGATTCCGCAACGGGGCCGGCCGCGGGAGCCGAAGCGCTGAGACGCGCGGCGGGCGGCTCTCGCACCGCGGTGACTTCCCAAGCGGCGGCGGGCGTGTTTCAGTAGCGCCGAAAGACGGCACGAGGGAGGATTCCATGCCCAAGGTCAGCATGGTGGTGAACGGCGAGGCGGCGACCGGCGAGGTCGAGGGCCGCACGCTTCTGGTGGATTTCCTGCGCGGCTCGCTGCGCCTGACGGGGACGCATGTCGGCTGCGACACGTCCCAGTGCGGCGCCTGCGTCGTGCACGTGAACGGCGAGGCGGTGAAGGCCTGCTCGATCTTCGCGGCCGAGTGCGAGGGCGCGGAGGTGAAGACGATCGAGGGGATGGCGAACGCCGACGGCTCGCTCTCGACCATTCAGCAGGCCTTCCAGGACCATCACGGCCTGCAATGCGGCTTCTGCACGCCGGGCATGGTGATGTCGGCGGCGGCGCTGCTGAAGGACAACCCCAAGCCGACCGAGGCCGAGGTGCGGCACTACCTCGAGGGCAACCTCTGCCGCTGCACGGGCTACCACAACATCGTCAAGGCGGTGCTGGCGGCGTCCGGGCAGGAGGTCGGCGGCGCGGCGGTGGCGGCGGAGTAATTCGGCTCCGGCCCTGACGGGCCGGNCCCGCCGGGGCGCTGCCCCGGACCCCGGGACATTTATGGCTCGATGAGAGGGAGGAGTGGCTCTCTCGGGCAGGTGCCGGAGCGAGACGACGGCGGGCGCAAGCAGGGGAGGCGGCGCCGGCCGGGGCCAGACGACAGGGGGCAGCGCGCCCCGCCGAGGGAGGAGACTTGGATGCCGAAGGATGCGGGGATCGGGGCCAGCCCGAAGCGGAGGGAGGACGTGCGCTTCCTGACCGGGCGGGGGCAGTACACCGACGACATCGACCTCGCCGGTCAGCTGTACGTGCATTTCGTCCGCTCGGACGTGGCGCACGGGACGATCGAGGGGATCGACACGAGCGCGGCGGCCGCGATGCCGGGCGTGGTGCGGATCTTCACCGGCGCCGACTTCGAGGGCGTGGGCGGGCTGCCCTGCGGCTGGCAGGTGACCGACCGCCACGGCGAGGTGATGCAGGAGCCGGGGCACCCGGTGCTGGCGCGCGGCAAGGTGCGCCATGTCGGCGACCCCTACGCCGCCGTCGTGGCGAAGAGCCGGTCGCAGGCACGCGACGCGGCCGAGGCGATCGAGGCGACCATCACCGAACTGCCGGCCGTGGTCGACATGGCCGCCGCGCTGGCGGACGGCGCGCCCAAGGTGCACGACGACCTGACGTCGAACCTCTGCTACGACTGGGGCTTCGTCGAGGACAACCGCGACAAGGTGGACGAGGCGATCCGCTCGGCGGCGCACGTCACGACGCTCGAGCTGAAGAACAACCGCCTCGTCGCGAACCCGATGGAGCCGCGGGTGGCGGTGGGCGACTACAACCCGGCGACGGGGGAGTCCACGCTCTACACCACCTCGCAGAACCCGCACGTGATCCGCCTGCTGATGGGCGCCTTCGTCCTCGGCATCCCCGAGCACAAGCTGCGGGTCGTCGCGCCGGACGTCGGCGGCGGCTTCGGCACCAAGATCTTCCACTATGCCGAAGAGGCGTTCTGCACCTTCGCCGCGAAGGAGCTGAAGAAGCCGGTGAAGTGGACGTCCACGCGGTCCGAGGCCTTCATGTCGGACGCGCACGGGCGCGACCACGTCACGAAGATCGAGCTGGCGCTGGACGCGGACAACAATTTCACCGCCGTGCGCACCTCGACGATGGCGAACATGGGGGCGTATCTCAGTACCTTCGCGCCGTCGGTGCCGACCTGGCTGCACGGGACGCTGATGGCGGGCAACTACCGCACGCCGCTGGTCTACGTGAATGTCAGGGCGGTGTTCACCAACACCGTGCCCGTCGATGCCTACCGCGGCGCGGGCCGGCCCGAGGCCACGTTCCAGCTGGAGCGGGTGATCGACAAGGCGGCGCGCGAGCTGGGCGTCGATCCGATCGCGCTGCGGCGCCAGAACTTCGTCAAGGCCGACCAGTTCCCGTACCAGACGCCGGTCGCGGTGGTCTACGACACCGGCAATTACGACGCGACGATGGACGTGCTGGAGCGGATCGGCGACCTCGCCGGGTTCGAGGCGCGCCGCAAGGAGAGCGAGGCGAAGGGGCTGCTGCGCGGCCTCGGCGTGAACTGCTACATCGAGGCGTGCGGCATCGCGCCGTCCAACCTCGTCGGGCAGCTCGGCGCCCGCGCCGGCCTCTACGACGCGGCGACGGTGCGGGTGAACGCCACCGGCTCGATCAGCGTGATGGTCGGTGCGCACAGCCACGGGCAGGGGCACGAGACGACGTTCCCGCAGGTCCTGGCCGAGATGATCGGGATCGGCGAGGACCAGATCGAGATCGTCCACGGCGATACCTCCAAGATCCCGTTCGGGATGGGCACCTACGGCTCGCGCTCCATCGCGGTCTGCGGCAGCGCCATGGTGCGCGCGACCGAGAAGATCATCCGCAAGGCGAAGAAGATCGCGGCGCACCTGCTGGAGGCCGATGCCGGCGACATCGAGCTGAAGGACGGCAAGTTCAGCGTCGCGGGCACCGACAAGTCGGTGGACTGGTCTGGCGTCACGCTCGCCGCCTACGTGCCGCACAACTACCCGCTGGAGGATATCGAGCCGGGGCTGGAGGAGACGGCGTTCTACGACCCGGCGAACTTCACCTACCCGGCGGGCGCCTATGCCTGCGAGGTGGAGGTGGACCCCGAGACCGGCAAGGTGACGATCCAGCGCTTCGCCGCGGCGGACGATTTCGGCAACGTCATCAACCCGATGATCGTCGAGGGCCAGGTCCATGGCGGGCTGGCGCAGGGGATCGGGCAGGCGCTGCTCGAGAATTGCGCCTACGACGAGACCGGGCAGCTTATCTCGGCCAGCTACATGGACTACGCGATGCCGCGGGCGGACGACGTTCCGTTCTACAGCGTCGACCACTCGGCCGCGACGCCCTGCACGCACAACCCGCTGGGCGTGAAGGGCTGCGGCGAGGCGGGGGCGATCGGCTCGCCGCCGGCGGTGGTGAATGCGGTGATCGACGCATTGGCCTCGGGCGGCAAGTCCGTGGGCCATATCGACATGCCGCTGTCGCCGGCCCGGGTCTGGGCGGCGATGGCGGGCGCGGACACGCCGGACGGGGCGAGCGAGGGTGCGGCGGACCGCTCTCTCGGCGGCGCGGCGCACTGACGGATCGGGGGGCGGGTCCGGCGGTTCCCGCCGGACCCGCGGAGGTATTTGAGGCAAGATAGGGGACAGGGCGGGGCTCCCTGTTCCGGGAACGACGGCGCAAAAGCG
>NZ_KB902315.1 GCF_000379485.1 Wenxinia marina DSM 24838 | reverse complement strand
CGCGAGCACATCCTGCTCGGCCGCCAGGTCGGCATCCCGCGGATGGTCGTGTACCTGAACAAGGTCGACCAGGTGGACGACGAGGAGCTGCTGGAGCTCGTCGAGATGGAAGTGCGCGAGCTGCTGACCTCGTACGAGTACCCCGGCGACGACATCCCGATCATCAAGGGCTCGGCGCTGGCGGCGATGGAAGGCCGTGACGAGGAGATCGGCGAGAAGTCGATCCGGGCGCTGATGGCGGCGGTCGACGACTACATCCCGACGCCCGAGCGCGCCGTGGACCAGCCGTTCCTGATGCCGATCGAGGACGTGTTCTCGATCTCGGGCCGCGGCACCGTGGTGACGGGCCGGGTCGAGCGCGGCGTGATCAACGTCGGCGACGAGATCGAGATCGTGGGCATCCGCGACACCAAGAAGACGACCTGCACGGGCGTCGAGATGTTCCGCAAGCTGCTGGACCGCGGCGAGGCGGGCGACAACATCGGCGCGCTGCTGCGCGGCATCGACCGCGAGGGCGTGGAGCGGGGCCAGGTGCTGTGCAAGCCCGGCTCGGTGAAGCCGCACACCAAGTTCGAGGCCGAGGCCTACATCCTCACCAAGGAGGAGGGCGGCCGCCACACGCCGTTCTTCGCGAACTACCGGCCGCAGTTCTACTTCCGGACCACGGACGTCACCGGCACCGTCGAGCTGCCCTCGGGCACCGAGATGGTGATGCCGGGCGACAACCTGAAGTTCACGGTCGAGTTGATCGCCCCGATCGCGATGGAAGACGGCCTGCGCTTCGCCATCCGCGAAGGCGGCCGCACCGTCGGCGCCGGCGTGGTCTCGAAGATCATCGAGTAAGCGGCGGCCGCGGTCGGCCCCGCACTGCCGCAGGACATGGAAGGGCCGCCCTCCGGGGCGGCCCTTTCTCGTTCGGAGGCGGCCCGCTCGCCGGCAGCGCCGCGGTCCGCCGTCTCGGCCCGGGCAGGCGCTGTCGGTTGCGACAGCGCACAGCCCCGGACGTGTCGTGCGGCCTTCCGCTCCGGCGGGGGCTGGCGCTGACGCCGGCCCGCTGCCGGCCTGTGCGATGGCGATCCGGACGCTGCCCTTGGTGACGCCGGCCGTGCCGGCTCGCCCCGCCGGCCTCCGGAGGACCGGCCCCTAGCCCCGGCCCCCCGTCGCGGGTAGCGTCCGTCCATGACCCCCGACTTCATCCTCTTCGCCACCCGTCTCGACGCCCCGCCCGAGCGGGCGCTCATGTCCGAACCCGAAGACATCGCCGCCGCCCTCGCCGCCGAGGAATGCGCCTGGCTTCACATGCAGGCGGACGATCCGCGCGCCGACCAGTGGGTCGACGACAACCTCGGCTACCTGCCCGAGGCAGTGCGCGACGCGCTGAACGCCGAGGCGACGCGGCCGCGCCTCGCGCCCCTGGGCGACGGGGTCCTGCTGAACCTCCGGGGCGTGAACCTGAACCCGGGCGCCGAGCCCGAGGACATGATCAGCCTGCGGATCTGGATCGACCCGAACCGCATCGTGACCCTGACGCGGCGGCCGCTGAAGACGGTCGAGGCGATGGAGGAACTCTACCGCCGGGGGGAAGGCCCCCGGACTGCCGGCACCTTCCTCGCCGTCCTCGTCGAGGAACTCGTGGCGCGGATCGAGGAGGTGGTGAGCGAGATGGACACCGACGCGGACGCGCTGGAGGAGAAGCTGCTGCGCGGCGGCGGCGACGGCCTCGGCACCCATATCAACGACCAGCGGGCAGCGGTCGTGGACTTCCGCCGCTTCCTCGTGCCGCAGCGCGACGCTGTGGCGCGGCTGCACGCGGTGCCGGGCCCGCTGCTGTCCGACAACGACCGCTACGAGCTGCAGGAGGCGGAGGACACGCTGAAGCGGCTGGTCGAGGTGGTGGAGTCGCTGCGCGAGCGTCTGGTCGTGCTGCGGGACGAGCTGGAGAGCCGGGCCGACGCGCGGCTGAACCGCAACCTCTACATCCTGTCCATCGTCTCGGCGGTGTTCCTGCCGCTGGGGTTCCTGACCGGCCTCATGGGCATCAACCTCGCCGGGATGCCGGGGGCGGAGTGGCCGCCGGCCTTCTGGACCTTCACCGCGCTGTGCGGCGCGATCCTCGTCGTGCAGCTGGCGATCCTCTGGGCGCTGAACGTGATCCGGCCGCGCTAGGCGCGCGCCTCGGCCTCGGCGCAGAGGGCGCTGAGGTCCGATGCGAGCGCGGCGCGCAGCTCCTCGCGCTGGTCCGGGGTCAGGCGGGGCGGTACCGTCCAGTCCCAGGTGCGGAAGATCACCAGGCCGCGGTCGAACAGCCCCGGCGCGACGAGGCGGTCCCAGCTGGACAGCCGCCGCTGCCGCTTGCTGCCCCAGGCGAACAGCACCACCGGCGCGCCGGACGCGCGGGCCCAGTCCAGCGCCACGTCCTTCATCACCCGCGCCGGCCCCAGCGGGCCGTCGCCCGTCACCGCGACACTGCGGCCGGCCTTCAGCCCCTTCAGCACCGTCCGCGTCGCCGACAGGCCCGCCGCGCCGCCCGAGGCCATCTCGGCCGGCGCCACGCCGAACACCTCCTGCAGGCGGCCCGCCACGCGGCCGGCAGGACTGTGCGCGTGCAGCGCGATCAGCGGGCCGGCGTCGTGCGGCCAGTGCGGGGCGCCGAGGAGGATGCGCTCGTGCCACAGGGCGACGATGACGGGGCCATTCGTCAGCCGGGCGCGCAGCTCGTCCAGCCCTTCCACCCGCCAGCGTCCGGTCCGCAGCGCGAGGCGCAGCCAGCCGTGGGGCAGGCCTGCGGCGAGGCGGGCGGCGGCGGGGCTGGACGAGATGCGGCGGCGGAGGGCGCGCAGGCGGGACATGGGCGCATGAATGCGACGGGACCGCGGCAGGGTCCAGCCCCGCCGCGGCTTCCCGCTCAGGCGCCGGCCGGTCGCAGGCGGATCAAACGCCCGGCAAGGAGCAGCCACAGGCACACCGCGCCCTCGGCGAGGATCGTGATCCCGTAGGCCGGCGCGAACGCCTCGAACGCGGCCGGCGCGGCGAAGCGCAGGGCGCTGCCGGTCAGGTACACCGCCCCGGCGAGGGCGAGGCCGGCGCCGAGGGGGCGGGGGGCGAAGCCGCTCCGCCACAGCAGCAGGCCCGTCAGGACGGAGTTCACGCCGAAGAAGACCAGCCCGAGGTCGTAGCCGTGGGCGTGCAGGTTCAGCATCAGCGCCGCCAGCGCCTCGGCCTGCCCCGGCGCGAGGCCCGACAGATCCTGCGTGCCGGACAGCGCCAGCCACGCCGCCTGCTGGAACATCAGGCCCGAGGCGATGAGGCCGGACTGCAGCAGCCGGAACACCATCGCCGCCAGCGCGAGGCCGGCATCGACCGGCTTCAGCAGCCGGTAGAGCAGGAGGGCGAGCGCGGCGTCGGCGAGGGCCATGACGATGTCCGCGCCGATGGCGAGGCGGAACAGGCCGGGCGCGGCCCGGATCGCGTCCGCCGTCCCGGCGGCATCGGCGAGGTCGACGAGCGGCCCGCGCAACGCCAGCTCGGCCGACAGGCCGCAGACGATGATGACGAGGTAGAGGAGGCCCGCGCGGCGGGCGGTGAGGGGGGCGAAGGGGGAAGGGCGGGTCATGGGGGGTCTCTCCTTGGGCAGTGCCGCCGGGCCCGGGCGCCCGGCGGGGGATCAGTCGGCGAGGAAGGCCGCGACGGCGGCGGCGAAATCCGGCGCAAGCGGCGCGGTGAGGTGGTCGGCGTCGGCGATCGCCGTGGCGGTCGCGCCAGGCACCGCGCCGGCCAGCGCCTCGACGTTCGGCCACTCGGGATCGTCGGCGCCGGCGATCCCGAGGACCGGAACGTCCAGCATCCCCAGCGCGGCGGCGTCGATCGAGATGATCGCCGGCAGCCCGCCCGCGACGGCCGCCAGCGGCGCGGCCGGCTGGCCCGGGTCGATGCCGTGCGCGGCGAGCAGGTCGCCCATCGCGGCCTCCGCCTCGGCCGGCATCCCGCCCTCCGGCGCCATCGCCGCCATGAAGGCGCCGAACGTGTCCACGCCGGCCAGGGCCTCGGCGATGAAGGCGTAGCCCTGGGCCTCGGCGTCGCCGGACCAGCCGGAGCCGGCCGCCACGACCGACAGCACCCGGTCCGGTTGCTCCACCGCCACCCGCAGCGCCGTCTCGGCGCCCATCGAATAGCCCACGAGGTGCGCCGCCGCGACGCCGCGGGCGTCCATGACGCGCAGCACGTCGGCCACCATCTCGGCGCCGTAGGCGTCCGCCGTCTCCGGCCTGCCGCTCCCGCCGTGGCCGCGGGCGTCGAAGGTGATCGTGCGGAAGCCTTCCATCGGGGCGAGCCCGGTGGCGGTCCACAGGTGCGAGGAGCCGGCGAAGCCGTGCAGCAGCACGATCGCGGGGCCCGAACCCTCGTCGGTGAAGCGCAGGGGCACGCCGTTCGCGTCGATTTCGCCGGTCTCCGCGGCGGCCAGCGCGGGCGCGAGGGCCAGCGCGAGGACGGCGAGGCGGCGAAGGGGAAGGGTCTGGCAGGTCATGTCCGGTCTCCGTTGTTGGTGAGACCAGACTGCCCGCGTCGGCCCTCGCGGTTCTTGGCCGACCCTGCCAGCCCCGTGCGCGATCCTGCCAGACTGGTCGGTCATGCGATCGGCGCGGCCCTGCGGAAGCGGCCGGGCGGGCGACCGACCCAGCGCTTGAACGCGCGGCTGAAGCTGCTCTGCTCGGAGAAGCCGGTCAGGAACGCGACCTCGGCCAGCGAGTGGTGGCCCTCGGCCAGCAGGCTCTCCGCCAGCGAGCGCTGCGTCCGCTCCAGCACGCCCTGGTAGGTGAGGCCGAGATCCGACAGGCGGCGGTACAGCGTCCGCTCGCTCATCCCCAGCGCGCGGGCGACCGCGCCGGCGCGGGGGACGCCCGTGCTCAGCGCCTCGGACAGGTGCGCCGCGAGCGCCCGCTCCAGCGGGTCGCCGGGGGCCAGGGCGGCAAGCTGGGCGTCCAGGTGCGCGGTCAGGAAGCGCGAGACGGCGGGATCGCCGAGGCGCGTGGGCAGGTCCAGCACGTCGGGCGCGAACGCGATCGAGGTCCGCGGGGCGTCGAAGCGGACGGGGCAGCCGAACCACTCGGCCAGCCGCCCCGCGTCGAGGCGGCAGGGATGGGCGAACGTCACCTCCTCCAGCCGCAGCTCCGGCCCCACGAACCGGCGCATGTTGCGCGCGAAGCCGGCGAGGGCGCATTCGTCGCGCACCTCCTCGTCCTCCCGCGTCGGGCCGTCCCGGTCCAGCAGGAACAGCGGCGCCGCTGTCTCGTCCAGCCGGTAGCGGACGCTGTCGGTGACGAGGCGGTAGTACCGCTCCACCCGCTGCAGCGAATCCCGCAGCCGTGGCGCCGTCTTGACCGCGAGGCCGAGAGCGCCGAGGTCGTCGAGATGCAGCGCCTCGGCATAGCCGATGGCGAGGCCGGCGCGGTCGCCGTGATGCGCCACCACCGCCTCGATCAGCGCGTGGTAGTGCGCCTCGTCCAGCCGCTCGCCCGGCGGAACGCGCAGCAGCACGCGCGCCCCGTCCGCAAGTTCGCCCGAGGCGTCCAGCGCCAGCCCGGCGACGGCCGCGAAGGTCCGCGCGAAGGTTGCCGGTACCGTTCCCATGCTCCCCGCCATAGCACGGCGGACCGCGTGCGGTCAGCCGTCCGCGCAAACCGCCTTGACCGCCTGCCCGGGCGGGCCTATCCACGCGGCGGCCTAGGGGTATAGCTCAGTTGGTAGAGCGACGGTCTCCAAAACCGTAGGTCGGGGGTTCGAGCCCCTCTGCCCCTGCCAGTCCTCCGACATCTCCGGCGGTTGCGCCCGGACAAGCGCCCGCCCTAATGTGCGGCCATTGCATGTGTCGTGAGGATATTTCGATGACGACGTTCTGTTTCGCCCGCCGGGTCGTTCTGGCCCTGCCTCTCCTGCTGTCCGCCGGTCTCGCCTCCGCTCAGGAGGTCGTCGACCGCGACGATCCCATGGCCACGGCGCGGGCGTTTCTCCTGGCCTACCAGGCGCGGGACCTTGCCACGATCGCCGAACTGTCGAACGAGACCAACAAGGAGTTCTTCGACGAGATTGCCGCGGTGGGGCCGTCGCATCCCGAGTACGACGAGATCTTCGGCGGCTGGGTCGTGACGGCCATCGACGGTTGGGACGGCGCGCTCGCCAACCCGCGCTACGACGGCCGCGGCCACGCGCACGTGCCGTTCGGGATGATGGAGGACGAGCTCCAGACCGTGGTCCTGTCGAACGAAGGGCAGGGCTGGGGGATCGAGGACATGAACTCACCCTCGCCGGAGATGTTCGCCGAATGGTCGGACCGGCCCTGACCCGCCGGGGGTGATGGATCGGAGCCCCGGCCGCTGCCGCGTCGGCCCGCCGCGGGCGCCGACGGGCGCTTGAAACTCGGGCGGGCGGGGCGTATGTGCGACCCGCCCAGCCTACAGGACACGCCGCCCATGGCCACGAACCCGCTCCAGTTCATCCAGCAGACCCGCGCCGAGATCGCCAAGGTCGTCTGGCCGACCCGACGCGAGGTGACGCTGACCACGATCATGGTGTTCCTGCTGGCCGCCGTGGCCGCGATCTTCTTCAGCCTCGTCGATCTCGGCATCCGGTCGGGCTTGCAGGGCGTGCTGAACGTCTTCGGCAGTTGACGGCACGGGTCCGCGCCCGCCCCTTGAACTCGGGGGGCGCGGGCGGTATGGCACCCGGAGTTTCCGGAGAGGCGCGCGGCGAGTCGCGCGCCCTTTCATTTTTCGGGCGGCCGGTACGCGGCCGCGACCGCAGGTCAGCGGGCCCCGGCCCGGTTCAGGAAGGCAAGGCAACGACGATGGCGAAGCGCTGGTATTCGGTCTCGGTCCTCTCGAACTTCGAGAAGAAGATCGCCGAGCAGATTCGCTCCAAGGTGGCCGAGCAGGGGCTGGAGGAGCAGATCGACGAGGTCCTCGTCCCGACCGAGGAAGTGATCGAGGTCCGCCGCGGCAAGAAGGTGAACACCGAGCGGCGGTTCATGCCGGGCTACGTGCTCGTCCACATGGAGATGTCGGACGAGGGCTACCACCTCATCAACTCGATCAACCGCGTCACCGGCTTCCTCGGCCCGCAGGGCCGGCCGATGCCGATGCGCGACGCCGAGGTGCAGGCCATCCTCGGCCGCGTCGAGGAGGGGCAGGAGGCGCCGCGCACCCTGATCCGCTTCGAGATCGGCGAGAAGGTGAAGGTGAACGACGGCCCGTTCGAGGATTTCGACGGCATGGTCGAAGAGGTGGACGAGGACAACCAGCGCCTCAAGGTCACCGTCTCGATTTTCGGCCGCGCGACCCCGGTCGAGCTGGAATTCACCCAGGTTTCCAAGCAGGGCTGATCGCGGTGCCCCGATGAGCGCGACGCGCCGCATCGGGGCCGCGGGACACGAGCACGGCCCCGACGCGCCGCTGCACGCGACGGCCGAGGCGCTGGTCCGTGCGGAACGCGCCGCGCGGGTGCTGCTGGTCGAGGGGATCAGCGACGTCGTGGCGCTGGAGACCCTGGCCGAGGTCGACGGGATCGACCTCACCCGCACCGTCATCCTCCCCGCCGGCGGGGCCCACGCGGTCGGCCCCTTCCTCCGCCGGTTCGGCCCGCAGGGCACCGGCACCCTCGCCGGGGGCCTCTGCGACGCCGCCGAGGCTCCGTTCCTGCGCAAGGGCCTGCGCCTTGCCGGCTGGTCCGGCACGCCCGACGATATCCTCGGCCGCGCCGGGTTCTTCGTCTGCGACATCGACCTCGAGGACGAGCTTCTTCGCGCGGTCGGACTGGACGCAGCGCTTGAGATCATCGCCCGCGAGGGCGAGGCGGACGCGCTGCACACGCTGCAGGCGCAGGCCGCCTGGCGGGACGCCCCGCTGGCGGCGCAGCTGCGGCGCTTCCTGTCGTCCCGGGCCGGGCGCAAGACGCGCTATGCCGCCCTTTTCGTTCGGGCAATTCCGTGGGACGCGCATCCCCGCCCGCTCCGCGCCGTGCTGGACGTCGGCAGGCGCGCCGGCTGACGTTCCGAGCGGTAGGGTTTCCTCCGCGCGGTTGCCTCTATATTGATATCAATATAACGTCGCGGACGGAGGGTCGCGGAAGTCCCGCAGACCCGTCGCTCCGGGAGGATGCCGCGATGACGATCCCAAAGACCACCATCTGCCTCTGGTTCGACAAGGACGCCGAGGCCGCGGCCCGGTTCTATGCGGAAACCTTTCCGGACAGCCGCGTCAACGCCGTTCACACCGCGCCCGGCGACTACCCGGACGGCAGGGCGGGTGATGTGCTGACGGTCGATTTCACCGTCCTCGGAATCCCCTGCATGGGCCTGAACGGCGGGCCGCAATTCCCGCAGAGCGAGGCGTTCTCGTTCCAGATCGCGACCGACGACCAGGAGGAGACGGACCGCTACTGGAACGCCATCGTCGGCAACGGCGGCGCCGAGAGCGCGTGCGGCTGGTGCAAGGACCGCTGGGGGGTGAACTGGCAGATCACGCCGCGCACTTTGACCGAGGCGATGAAGGCCGGCGGGGCCGAGGCGCAGCGGGCCTTCGCGGCAATGATGGAGATGCGCAAGATCGACGTCGCCACCATCGACGCCGCCCGCCGCGGCTGACGCCCCGCGTCGCCGGGGGCGCCCGGCCCCCGGTCCTTGCATCGCGACCCGGAACGCTGTAACGCGACGGCCTGCCGTCCCTCGGGGCGGCGAATCCTCGTGGGAGGCGAGGCGGTCGCGACCGCCGGACCGGACCACGTCAACCAAAGGGTCGCCGGACGCGTCCGGGGGCCGTTGAGAAAGGAGACACCATGGCCAAGAAAGTCATGGGGCAGCTCAAGCTGCAGGTGAAGGCCGGCCAGGCCAACCCCTCCCCGCCGGTGGGCCCAGCCCTCGGTCAGCGGGGCATCAACATCATGGAATTCTGCAAGCAGTTCAACGCCAAGACGGCGGACCTCGAACCCGGCTCGCCGATCCCCACCGTGATCACCTACTACCAGGACAAGTCGTTCACGATCGACACCAAGTCGCCGCCGGCCTCGTTCCTGATCAAGAAGGCCGCGGGGCTGAAGCCCGTCGGCAAGCGCAACCGCCCGAAGGGCGCGGTCACGCCCGGCAAGGAAGTCGCCGGCACGATCACGCTCGCCCAGGTGCGCGAGATCGCCGAGGCCAAGATGAAGGACCTGAACGCGACCTCCGTCGAGGGCGCGATGCAGACCGTTCTCGGCTCCGCCCGGTCCATGGGCATCGAGGTCAGGGGGTAATCATGGCCAAGCTCGGAAAACGCACCCGCGCCGCCCGCGAACAGTTCGAGGGCAAGGACAGCATCGCCCTCGACGACGCGATCGCGCTGATCAAGTCGAACGCCAAGGCGAAGTTCGACGAGACCGTCGAGATCGCGATGAACCTCGGCGTTGATCCGCGCCACGCCGACCAGATGGTCCGCGGCACGGTCAACCTGCCCAACGGCACCGGCAAGGCCGTGCGCGTCGCGGTCTTCGCCCGTGGCGAGAAGGCGGAAGAGGCCAAGGCGGCCGGCGCCGACATCGTGGGTGCCGAAGACCTGATGGAGACCATCCAGGGCGGCACCATCGACTTCGACCGCTGCATCGCCACCCCCGACATGATGCCGATCGTCGGCCGTCTGGGGAAGGTGCTGGGCCCGCGCAACCTGATGCCGAACCCCAAGGTCGGCACGGTGACGATGGACGTCAAGGAAGCCGTCGAGGCGGCCAAGGGCGGCCAGGTCCAGTTCAAGGTCGAGAAGGCGGGCGTGATCCATGCCGGCATCGGCAAGGCGTCGTTCGACGCCGCCAAGCTGGCCGAGAACGTGCGCGCCTTCGTCGAGGCCGTCGGCCGGGCCAAGCCCGCGGGCGCGAAGGGGACCTACATGAAGAAGGTCTCGCTGTCGTCCACGATGGGCCCCGGCGTCTCGGTCGACCTGGCCAGCGCGACCGGCAACGCCTGAGGCATCCGCCCGCTATGAACGAAAGGGCGCCCCCGCGGGCGCCCTTTTGCGTTTCTAGGTCCACTCGTGGCCGAGATCCCGGCGGGAATGGCTCCATGCGCCGCGGCCTGCCTCAGTGACGGCGGGCGGATGGAGCCGATCTTCATCGGCGTTTCTACCGTGACCGCATTCCAGCTAAGGGCGACCACACGCGGGCGGACCTGGCGACTTCAGGCAGCCTTGGTCCCATGCACTTGCACGTCGGCGTCCCTGAGCTGCTGTGCCATGATTTCGGTGAAGGACAGGCCGGGATTTGCCTCGGCCAGCATGCCCACCTTCATCCAGAACTCCGCCTGAGCATTGATCGAGCGACACATGACTCCGCTCGACTTGCGCAACTCCTCGTGCAGCTCGTCCCCGATCTTGACGATACCCATGGACATGTCTCCTGTGGCTTGCGATACGCATCATATATGAAGCGTATATTCGATCTGTGACTGGCGTCAAACGCCGTCAGCACGGGGCCGACGATCATCTGGAAGGCGAATCCGGTGGACACCTATATCGACATGCCACTTGCTCCGCCCGCTCGAGAGGCCCGGAGAACCGGGAGCATCAAGCTCTACGGGCCAGATGCCTTCGAAGGAATGCGCCGCGCCGGTGCACTTACCGCAACCTGTCTTGACGGCGTGGCGGAGCTTGTCAGCGCCGGCACGCCCCTTTCAGACATCAATACCTTCGTTCTCGACTTCGCCGCGGCGCATGACGCGAGGCCTGCGACGCTGGGTTACAAGGGCTACGAATATGCTTGCTGCACGTCGGTCAATCATGTGGTGTGTCACGGCTTTCCCAACAACAAGAAGCTTCGCGACGGTGATATCGTCAACGTGGACGTCACGCTCGTGGTGGACGGCTGGCATGGAGATTCCAGCCGCATGTACGCGATCGGCAAACCGAAGAGGGCCTCCGAGCGCCTTGTCCGCATCGCTTTCGAGGCGATGATGCACGGCATTCGCGCTGTCCGTCCGGGGGCTCGGCTGGGCGATATCGGGCATGCAATCCAGAGCTACGCGGCGTCCGAACGATGTTCGGTTGTCCGGGACTTCTGCGGTCACGGTATCGGCCGGGTCTTTCACGACTCTCCCGACATCCTGAACTTCGGCAGGCCGAACACAGGTCCGGAACTCCGAGAGGGAATGATCTTCACGGTGGAGCCGATGATCAATCTGGGTCGGCCGGAGGTGAAGATGCTCGCCGACGACTGGACCGCAGTGACGCGGGACAGATCGCTGTCGGCTCAGTTCGAGCATTCGATTGGCGTCACGGTGGAAGGGTTCGAGATCTTCACTCTCTCCCCCAGAGGCCTCGATGCGCCGGGGGTCGAACTCGCGGCCGAGTCCCCATAGCCGATATTCATCTCCATGACGGGCTCACAGCCGACATCGCGCTCGGAGCCATACCGCCCGTCTGCACCACGAGATGCGAATGGCTGGCCCTGCGGCGCCCGTCTTCATTGGTGCCTCGGCGCGCACACCTTTCCGTGTCGCCGCTCAGCGCGGCGCCAGGCGGTTCACGAAGGCCAGCGACAGCACGACCAGAGGCAGCCCGATGGCGAAGCACGCCCGCAGGCTGATGTGCTCGCCGAGGAAGCCGAGGAGCGGCGGCGTCACCAGGAACACGAAGAACGAGGTCTGCGCCAGCGCCGCGACGCTCTCGGCCGAGGGGCGGTCGTCCCGCTGCGCCGCGGCCGACACGGCGAGCGGGAACAGCGTGCCGTTGCCGATCCCGATCGCGGCGAACCCGACAAAGGCGACCCAGGGGCTGGGCGCGAACGTCACCAGCACCACCCCGATCCCGAGGACGATCAGCAGGTTTCGCGCCACCGCGCGTGGTCCGAACCGGTCGACCACGGGGTCGGCGAAATACCGCATCAGCGCCTGGCTGCCGGCGGCGACGGCCAGTGCGAGGCCGGCGACGAAGGCCCCCGGCGAGAACGTGTCGCGCATGTAGATCACCGACCAGTCGTTCGCCGCCCCCTCCAGCATCATCGCCGACAGCGTGATCGCGAGGAGAACCAGGATGAACCGGTCGGGCGCGACGAAGCGGGCGGCGGGCGCGCTCTCGACCAGGCGCGAGCGGGCGGGACGGAAGTCGCGCAGGATCAGCGTCATCGCCGCCAGCGCCACGGCGTCCACGATGACGAGGTGCAGCCAGACCGGCATCGCCAGCCCCGCCGCCGCCGCACCGGCGAGACCCGAGGCGAAGAACCCGAAGCTCCAGAACGAATGCGCCCGTGACATGATGCGCCGGCCGAGCTCCGCCTCGCCCCGATCAGCCTCGAGGTTGAGGACGACCTCCACGAGGCCGATCCCGAGCCCCGCAAGCGTCAGCGCGACGAAGAACAGCGGCACGCCCGTCGACGTCGCTGCGATGATCTGCCCCGCCGCCAGCACGCCCAGCCCGCTTCGGACGATCCCCCTCGTGCCCAGCCGCTGGACCAGCGGCGCGCCGAAGAGCAGCGCGATCTGCGTGCCCAGCGGCATCCCGAGCAGCCCGAGGCCGAGCGCGCCTTCCTCGACCCCCATCCGCGCCTGCATGTCGTAGAGCCGCGACAGGATCGCCCCCAGGATGAGGGCGTAGAGGAAGAACAGCGCGAAGACCGCGCGATGATGCACGAAGCCCCGGACGGGCGGGGCGGGGACACTGGTCATGATCGGCTTCCGGAAGGGGCGTCGCCGCCTTCCTCACCGGACCCGCCGGCGAGGTCAAGGGAGGGTCCCGCCGGGGCGGGAAGGTGCCGCCGAGGGGGCGGCAGCGCCGACCCGGTGCCGGTCAGCCGGCCTCGGAGGGGCCGCCCTTCTCCTTCCAGTCGGGAAAGCCGCCTGCGTTCGCGAGGTGCTTGAAGCCCATGTCGTGCAGCGTCTTGCCGGTCAGAGCAGCCTGGCCGCCCTTGCCGCAGATCAGCACGATGTCCGCCTCCGGCGTCAGGTCTGCATCGTGCAACGGAGTATTCGGGTCGGCCACGAACTCGATAAGGCCGCGCGGGATCCGCTTGGCGCCGGCGATGGTGCCGGACTTGGCGATGTCGCCGGAATCCCGCACGTCGATGAAAATGGTCTCGCCGGCCTGATGCTTGGCGACGGCGTCCTCGAACGCGATCTTCGGCACGACGGCATTCGCCTCGTCGAGATAGTGCTGGGCGGTCTTCATGGGGTCGTCTCCTTGATGCTGGGCTGCATCTAGGACGGCCGGGCAGGGCGGCCATAGCGGGCGCCATCGCTGGACGAGGGTTGGGCCGGACATGGCACCACCCCGAGCAAGAACGCGCGCCCGGGGGCGCGCGTCATGCCAGGCGGGCATGGTCGTCCGGCGTCAGTGCACCGTCACCGGCACCATGTCGTGCTGGCGCGCAAGCTGATACGCCAGCGTGCGGTTGGCGACGAGGGCGAGCTGCTGCCCCTCCGCATCATGCACGGCGAAGAGCGTCGTCAGGTCGCCGGCCTGCTCCTGCACCTCTTCGGGCAGGTCCGAGACCGACACCGGCTTCACGTAGACGACGTTCTCGCCGAGGTCTCCGAGGTCATGGCGTGTGTTCATTGCTCGTTCCTCCTGATGCGGATTGTCTGGACGACGCTGTCGGGCGTCTTGCGGACCAGATCGACGTGAAGCAGCCCGTTCTCCATGGCGGCCCCCGACACCTCAACGCCGTCGGCCAGCACGAAGCTCCGCTGGAACTGCCGCGCCGCGATGCCGCGGTGCAGGTAGACCCGGCCGTCGGCGTCGTCGGACTGCCGCCCGCGGATCACCAGCTGCCGGTCCTCGACCGTGATCGACAGGTCCGGTTCGGCGAACCCAGCCACGGCGAGCGTTATGCGGTAGGACGCATCGGACGTCTGTTCGATGTTGAAGGGGGGATAACCCTCGGCCCCGGACTTGGCGGTCCGCTCGACCAGCCGTTCCAGCTGCTCGAAGCCGAGGAGGAACGGATGCGTTCCCAGCGTGAGTTTCGTCATCAGGCGGCGTCCTTGATCCCAAGCGACTGGCGGCGCCCGTCCCGACTTGCGGCGACGGGGCCTGCCCACGATATGGGAGCCGCGACGCTGCGCCGCAAGGTCTGGGCACGGCCCGGCGCAGGCGGTATCACTGGGCGCACACGGGACAGGAGCAGTCGATGTCCGACTCCTCGCAGATGGACGAGGCGGAGATCCTCCGCGTCAGGCTGGAAGTCCTGAAGCGCGAGCACCGCGACCTCGACGAGGCGATCCACGCGCTCGAGGGGCGGGGCCCGTCCGACATGCTCACCGTACGCCGGCTGAAGAAGCAGAAGCTGCGCCTGAAGGATCAGATCGCGCAGATCGAGGATCAGCTGCTACCGGACATCATCGCGTAAGAGCCGCCGCGCCTTCATGCGGGTGCCGTGGCACGCCGCCTGCATGCCGCCCTTCGGCAGCAGGCGGCGGCACCAACGGATCGGTGCCGCCATCGCGAAGCTCGACCCGCTCCACGTCGTCCGCCGGGCCGCCCTGGGCAGCGCGGCAGCCATGGCCCTGACGGGGACTGCGCCGTCACGGTCTGGGCCTAGGCCGCCCGCTCCAGCCCGAACGTGTCGTGCAGGGCCTGCACGGCGAGTTCCATGTACTTCCGGTCGATCAGGACGCTGATCTTGATCTCGGACGTGGTGATGACCTTGATGTTGATGCCCTCGGCGGCGAGCGCCTTGAACATCTGGGCGGCGACGCCGGCGTGGCTGCGCATGCCGATGCCGACGACCGACACCTTGGCGACGCCCTTGTCGGCCACCAGCTCCTGGAAGTTGATCGCGCCCGACTCCTTCGCCGCCTGCATCGCCTTCTCGGCCCGCAGCACCTGGTCGGTGGGGCAGGAGAAGGTCATGTCGGTGCGCCCGTCCTCCGAGATGTTCTGCACGATCATGTCCACGTTGACCCCAGCCTCGGCCAGCGGGCCGAAGATGGCGGAGGCGACGCCGGGTCGGTCGGCGACCGAGATCAGCGTCATCTTGGCTTCGTCGCGGCTGTAGGCGACCCCGGCGACCACGTTGCTTTCCACGATATCCTCCTCGGCGCAGACGAGCGTTCCGGCCGTCTCTCCGTTGTCCTCGAACGACGACAGCACCCGCAGGCGCACTCCGAACCGCATGGCGAGCTCGACCGAGCGGGTCTGCAGCACCTTGGCGCCCAGCGACGCCAGCTCCAGCATCTCCTCGAAGGCGATGCGGTCCAGCTTGCGGGCCTTGTCGCAGATGCGGGGGTCGGTGGTGTAGACGCCGTCGACGTCGGTGTAGATGTCGCACCGCTCGGCCCCGAAGGCGGCGGCGAAGGCGACTGCGGTGGTGTCCGACCCGCCGCGGCCGAGCGTGGTGATCCGGCCCTCGGGGCTGACGCCCTGGAAACCGGCGACGACGGCGACGCGCATGCCTTCGGCGAACTTGCGCAGGATGTTGCCCGTCGGGATCTCCTCGATCCGCGCCTGGGAGTGGGCGGAGGTCGTCCGCACCGGCACCTGCCAGCCCTGCCAGGACCGTGCAGGGATATCCATCTCCTGCAGGCGCAGCGCCATCAGGCCTGCGGTGACGTTCTCGCCCGACGCCACCACCGCGTCGTATTCGCGCGCGTCGTACAGCGGCGACGTCTCCGAGACGTAGCCGACGAGCTTGTTGGTCTCGCCCGACATCGCCGAGACGACGACGATCACGTCGTAGCCCTTGGCCACCTCGACCGCCACGCGCTTGGCCGCGCGCTGGATGCGGTCGATATTGGCGACCGACGTGCCGCCGAACTTCATCACCAGGATCGGCATGATCCCCTTCCCTTGCTCCGCCGCGCCTATAGAGGCGCGCTCACGCGGGGGCAAGGAGGGGTCAGAACGGCAGCCGTTCGCCCTCGTAGGATAGGAACTCGCCGGCGGTGTCGAGGCTCAGGGCGTCGAAGCGGGCGGCGAGGCCGGCGGCGCTGTCGTCCGGCTGTACGGAGCCGCGGTGGGAGGTCATGTCGGTTGCGACGTAGCCGGGATGGTAGATGCCGAGGGCGATGCCCTCGGGGGCGAGGTCGGCGGCGAGGTTGCGGCCGAGGTTCAGCGAGGCGGCCTTGGAGGCGCGGTAGACGTAGGAGCCGCCGCCGGCGCGTTCGGACGAGCCCATCTGCGAGGAGATCACCGCGATCCGGCCCTTGGCGGCGCGGACGTTCGGCAGGACCGCCTCGATCGTGCGGTAGACGCCGAAGACGTTGATCGCGAAAACTTCCTCCCACATCGACTGCGGCAGGCCGTCCCCTATGCGGGTGCCGCGGTCGGCATAGATCCCGGCATTGCAGACGAGGAGGTCGAGGGGGGTAGCGCCGAGCGCCTCGGTCACCGGGCCGAGGTCGGGGCGGCGCAGGTCGAGGGGGACGAGGCCGTCGCCGCCGGCGGTGGAGGTGCCGATCACGGTCTCGCCGCGCGTCTCGTACAGGGACTTGAGGGCGGCGCCGACGCCGCGGCTGGCTCCGGTGATGAGGATCATGGGGCGCTCCTTGTCGTCGTGCCGTCCGCAGGTATCGCGGCCGGGCGCGGCGGCAAGCGGGGGGAGAAGTGCCGCGGCCGGTTCTCCCGGGCGGGCCCGGCGGCGGGCGGGGGGGGGGCATGCCGCGGCCACGTCTCGCGGCAGCGCGCGGGCGAGGGGCGTCAGTTCGCCCGGCGGGTCGGCAGGAAGGGCAGGGGGGCGATGGGGATGCCGTCCTCGAGGAGGGCCCTCGCCTCCTCGGGCTTCGCCTCGCCGTGGATGGCGCGGTGCGGCTTGTCGCCCTCGTGCATCGCCCGCGCCTCGGCGGCGAAGGACAGGCCGACATAGTCGCTCTCGGCCTCGATCCTGCGGCGCAGCGCCGCCATCGCCTTCTCCATCGGAGTGGAGGGGGTGGACAGCGTCGGCGCCGGCGCGGGCGCGTCCGACGCGTCGGTGCTGACGCGGGGCGCCATCAGCGCCTTGTCCACCGACGTGCCGCCGCAGACCGCGCAGGACAGCTGACCGGCCACCTTCAGCCGGTCGAACGCGTCGGCGGAGGCGAACCAGCTCTCGAAGTCGTGGCCGTCGGTGCATTTCAGGGCGTAGCGGATCATCGGGGCGGGCGGGACCTGGCGGGTTGCGATGAAGGACAGATATGCGCTGCCGGGGCGAATTCTACTGTCCTTGCAACAGGCTCCGCCAGATCCTCTCGCCCCTGTGTCCCGCACGCGCGGATCGGGGGCCGGCGCGTCGTCCGCGCCGGCACCCGACCCCCGGTCAGCCCGCCACGTGGGCGTCGAAGGCGGCGCGCAGGTCGGCGGCCTCGCCCCGCAGCCGCTCGGCCTGCAGCGTGGCCTCGCCGATCCGGTCCTCGATCGCGACGAGGTCCGCGAGGAAGCGCTCGTAGGCGGTCGACGTCTCGCTGACCGAGCCGAGGTTGCGGCGGACGCGGTCCTGCTCCGTCGACAGGCGGCGGATGTCGTCCTCGACGTCGTTCAGCGCGCTCTCGGCGTCCGACGCGGCGCGGGCGAGACGGGCGGCCTCGGTGAGGAAGGCCGCGTCGGCGGCGTCGTCGACCTCGCCTGACCAGTAGACGAGCGTGTCGGGATCCATCAGCCCGATCGCCTGCTGCTCGGTCACCGGGCGTACGTCGCGCATCACCAGCACCGCCTCGCCCGGCCACTCGTCGGTCTCGGCCACCTCCAGCGCGACCCGCAGCCACTTGCTGCCGTCGTCCTCGGTCCGCGGCTCGGCCTCGGGCGCGTCGGCGCCGACGACGGAGGAGGCCCAGCCCGGCGAGACCGGGTGGTCGATCGTCACCACCTCGTCCGCGCCGTCATGGACGGTGACGGCGTAGCGGGCCTCGCGCCGTTCCTCGCTGCGGACGATCAGGTTTCCGGACGACAGGCGCACGGACAGGCGGGTGCGGGCGGCCTCGGTCTCCTCCTCGACGCGGATGCCGCGATCCTCGCCGTAGTAGACGGCCCGCGTCTCGCCGGGAGCGACGATCGGCACCTCGGCGTCGCCGACGTAGCCGCCCTCGCGGTCGCTGACGGTCATGATCCCGGGCGGCAGGCGCACCGTCAGGTCGTTGACGATCTCGAGCCGCATCTCCGGCGCGCCGGTCCGGTTGCCCAGCCGGCCGCGCCAGAGCTTGAGGTTCTCCGCCTCCAGAGCGCCGGACAGGAACGGCATCGACAGCATCTGGCCCGCGTCCAGATCGACCGTCTCGTCGAAGGTGAAGCGGCTGTCGAGCGCGCCTTCCGCGCCCGTGGCGGCCGCCGCAACCGGCGCGGGGGCCGGCGGCGCGATCCCCGCCATCGCGCCGCCGAAGCTCTCGGCCTCGTCGTAGGCGCGCATCTGCGGCTCCACCATCACCACCGGCGCCTCGACGATGCCGTCGCCAAAGCCCGCCTCCTCGCGGTAGCGCCAGTCGCGGCCGAAGAGGTCGGCCCGCAGGGTCCGCGGCGTGCCGGAGGACAGGGTCAGGGTCACGTCCTCCCAGTCCTCGCCGGTCGCGTTCTCGATCACCGCCCAGGCCTGCAGGTCGACCGCGCCGTCGCCGTCCGTCAGGGCGCGGTAGGCGGTCTTCCAGGCCGGCGCGGCGATGACGTAGCTGACGGCGCCGTCGGCGATGTCGTCGCCCGTGAAGCTGATCGTCACCTCGCGGCTGTCGCCCGCCGCGCTGTCCCGCAGGATCGTCAGCGCCTCGCGCAGCGCGTCGGCGATCTCGGGGTCGTCGATGGCGATGGCGGCCGTGCCGTCGAGCGGCCAGCGGCGGATCGCGCCGTCGTCGTGAAAGACGGTAACATGGGTGGTGCAGCCGGTTTCCTGTGCACAGCTCTCGCTGACCTCCAGCACCTGGCCCGCCCGCGGTTCGATCCCGCCGGCGGTGGAGACGCTGACGCGCAGGCCGGGCAGGGACCGCAGGAGCGTCTCGAAGTCGCGGGCCGCGTCGGGCCCGAAGGGCAGGGCGGCGAAGGCGTCCGCCACCGGCTCGGGCCCGTCGAGGGCGATCATCGCCCCGTCGATGCCGCGGCCCCGCACCAGCAGGGATTTCAGGACGTCGTCGACGTCCCGCAGCGGGATCCGCAGCGACAGGGCGTCGGCATCGCCGGTCTCGCGGACGAGGTCGGCGAGACCGGCCTCGTACAGGGTGACGGCCCGCACGGGCGCGTCCTGCGCGGCGGCGGCGAGGGCGAGGGCGGAGACGGCGGAGGCGAGAAGGGGAACGGCGAGGCGACGCATCGGCGAAAGCTCCGGAAAATGGATCGGTGTCAAATGAGACGCCGGCCGGGGCCGGAGCCTTGGGCCGACGATACGATATTTTCGCGAGCGCGGGCGAGGGCCTTGCTGCGCCCCCGCGCCGTACGGTCTCCCACCCGGGCAGGCGGCCGCTACTGGGTCCGGGCGGCGGCCAGGCCGGCGCGGGTGTCTTCGGTGCGCAGCTCGCTGTCGAGGCGCTGGAACTCCTCGCGCGCGCGGCGGACATCGCCGGAATTGAGGTACGCATAGGCGCGCAGGATCGCGAGGTCGCGGCGCAGCGTGCCTTCGAGCTCTTCCAGACCGTCGAAGTAGACGATCGCGCGGTCGTAGTCCTCTTCCTGGTAGGCCCGCACGCCGCGCTGGTCGAGGATGATGGCCTCCACGGTGCGGCGCTGGTCGAGCGTCAGGTCGGTCGAGGCCGCGATCTCGGAGGCGGCGTCGGTCATGTTCCGCTTGAGGTAGGACAGGGCCATCCCGTAGCGCGCGTCGCGCCGGACGGTGCCGCCGAGGCTGCTGTTGGCGGCGAGGGTGAAGAGGGCAAGCGCCTCCAGCGGGCGCTCGAGGTTGTAGACGCACCAGGCCCGCTCGTAGGCCACCTCGATCGACTGGGGCGAGGTGGACCGGGCGGCGCAGGTGCGGAAGTCGGCGGCCGCCGCCGCGGCGCGGACCTGGGCGAGGCGGCCGTCGCCGCGCAGGCTCAGGGACGCCAGCGGGCTGACCGCCGGCGTGCCGGGCGCGACGCCCGCGACCACCGGCGCCGCGGCGGTCGGGGCGGGCGCGGGGGCGCGGGGCGCAGGGGCCGGGGCCGCCGCGGGGGCGGGCGCGGGCGCACGGGGCGCGGGGGCCGGAGCCGCCGCCGGCGCGGTCGGGACCGGCCGGGGCGTGGCCGCGGGGGCGGGCTCGGTCGAGGCGCGCGGCGCATCCGGCTCGGTCTGGATCGCGATGCCGCGACCGGCGAGGAGGCGGCGGCGCAGCTGCTCCAGCCGCTCGGACGCGGCCGGGTTGCGCGCGGTGGCGCTGGCGATCAGGGCGTTGATCTGGTCGGTCGAGGCGACGGAGTTCGCCTTCTCGATCGTCGCGATCAGGTCGTCGGCGGCCGAGCATGAGGCGATGATCTGGCGATAGGTGGCGAGGGCGGCGGCGGGATTGCCCGTCGCTTCCTGCAGCTCGGCCAGGCGCCAGGGGTTGTTGATCCGGTTGCAGCGCAGCAGCTCGGGATTGTCGACCGCGATCCGCAGGGCGGCGACCGGATCGCGCGCTCCGATCGCCTCGTCGAACCGGGACGACGCGTCGGCGGTGGCGAGGAGCGTCTGCATGTCCTGCGGCGGAGTCCATCCCGGGAACTGCGCCCGCGTCTCGTCGATCAGCCGGCGAGCGCCGGCCACGTCGCCGCGGGCGATCGCCGCGTAGATGTCATCGACCTCGACGTTGGGGGCCAGCGCCGTCACGCCCAGCTCGGACAGATCTTCCGGCGGGGTCCAGCCCGGAAACTCGATCCTCAGGCGCCGCAGCTCTGCCTGTATGGCGGCCGTCTCGTTGTTCTCGATGTAGAAGACGAGCGCGCGAAGATCCTCGGCCGTGGGGGCGTCCTGCGCGGCGGCGGGAAGGGCGGCGAAGCCGACGAACGCCGCGAGGCAGAAGGCCGGCAGCCGGGCAAAGCCTAGATGGGAACGCATCTCGAAACCGCCTCGAACTGGGCCAGCAGCGTCATCAGGTGCAGCGTGGCCGGGTAGTAAGGTTGCCGCGTCGAGAAGCGCGGCATCAAGGCACCGGCCCGCGTTGACGTGACGCAGAGCGACAGCCCCGCGAGTGCGGAATACCCCGGATCGGAGCTGGTTTCCAATACCACTCCCGTGCCTCGGTCCAGGACCGTGGGCGTGGCGCCACGCGCGGTGTCGGCGTCGGCGTAGGCGGCCGACTGGCGCCGGACGGCGAGATGCTGCTGCTGGCCCGACCAGACGAGGAACAGCGGCACGCGCATCGCCTCGTACCCGTTTTCGTTCGACATGCCCTCGGCCGGCACGGCGCCGCCGGGCCGCAGTTCGATCCAGTCGGGCACGAGTCCGCCCTGGGCGAGGTCGGTGATGATGCGGACGCTGTCGTCGGCGCAGCGGGCGAAGGCCGAGACGCCGGTCGACGCCGCGACCTCGCGCATCGCGAGCGGCATCATGTACGAAGGGTTCACGATCAGCCCCTCGTCCCGCTGGAATCCGCCCGCCGCGGGGGTGAAGACGAGCCGGCCGCTGCCGTCGGGATGCGGCTGGATACAGGCCGCGGCGAGGTCGGTCGCGATGTCGGTCGCCCGGTCGATCAGCTCGGGGCGCTGCAGGGTGACGGCGCCGCGGATCAGGCCCCAGGCGTAGAACAGATCGCCGTCGCTGGCGTTGTTGCGGTCGGGCACGTTGGTCGCGCTGTCCGGCAGCCAGCGCCAGGCGAACAGGTGGTCGGGCCGCATCCTCAGGTTCGACATCGTCCAGGCGTTGATGCTGTCGAACGCCGCCTCGTCCCCCACCGTGGCCGCGAGCAACAGGCCGTAGCCCTGGCTTTCGGAGTGGCTGGCGCCCTGCTGCAGTCTGTCGACCACCCGGCCGTCGGGCTCGAGGTAGGCCGCCTTCCAGACCTCCCACGCTGCCGTCAGGGGGTGCGTTCCGCGGCCGGCCTGCGCCAACGCTCCGCCCGCCATCAGCGACGCGACTGCACCGAAGCTCGACTGAAGTAGCCTGCGTCTGTTCATCGGTTGCGGCTCTCCCGTGTGCGGACGACGAAGATGAGGCCCAGAAGGACCGAGATGGAAACGAGAACGGTCAGAAGGGCGACGTAGATGAAGGGCGACCACGACGCGTAGTTGCCCGCGACGATCCGCGCGTTGCGGATGGTCAGCGGCTCTTCCAGCACCGGGGCGACGCCGGCGGGCTGCCATGTCTCCCACGTGCCGTCCGCATTGAGGAGCGCGGCCTGGCCGCCAGGACCGTCGGGATCGGTCCGCCCCTTCTCGACCGCGGCGGCCACGGTGGCGGGATCGGCGCGCTGGCCGAGGATCAGGACCAGCTCTTCCGGCACGTCCGGGCGCGGCATGACGAGAAGGGCAGTGCCCTGCCGGTCCGACAGCCACCGGTCGAGCGGCGGATCTCCGGGACGGGCGATGCCCGCGATCCGCTGCCATAGAGTCCGGGCCGCGTCGGACAGGCGCGAGAGCGACCACACGGTCGAGCCTTCGGCAATGTCCTCCTCGAGATCGGGGCGCGCGACCCCGAGGGCGGTCTCCAGCCGCATCCGGTCAAGGCCGACCGCGCCCAGCGGCACGTCGTCCAGCCTCGTGAGATCCGCGATCACCAGGCTCGGCGCCGGGCCGTCGCCGGCGTCGGCATCCAGGCGATACGGCGTGGCCAACGTCGCGAGACGGGCATCGACGGCGGCGGCGCGGCTGTTCTCCGCCACGCCGGGCACCGCCTCGATGGTGCCCGAGCCCAGCTCGTACAGGGTCGGCCCCATGTCGATCCGCCGCATCCGGGGCGAGGGCGGCACGCTGAGGCTGCTGTCGCCGGAAATCGCCAAGATGGGGCCGTCGACCGGCGGGCACGGCAGGTCCGGCGGGTCGCCCGGGACCACCGCCTCGAAGCTGAGGCGGTTCATGCCCGGCGACAGCAGCCGCGCCGGAAAGCCGATCGGCAGCGTCGGCAGCACCTCGCCCCCCTGGCCGAAGAGCGGCAGCAGGCGCACGGTCGTGTCGTTGACCTTGACGAGCAGGAGCGACCCTTCGGGAAGGTCGGCCGCATAGCCGTAGGTCAGGTCGATCTGCGCCTTCTGCGATGACATCAGCAGCCAGTCGCGGGGCAGGCGGAAATCCACGTCCACCCGCTCGTAGCGCTCGCGCATCTCGATGGCGCCGGAGCCGAGGTCGTCGAGGCTCGCGGGCTGGCCCGGATCGACCAATGTCGGACCCGTGCGAGCCTCGGGAAGCGGGAGGAACGTGTCGAGGGCCGACGGCTCGGCGCCTTCCTCGACGACGAGGACGAGGCCCCCCTCCGGCGTCCGGCGCACCTCGACCGGCGGCCCTTCGGTATCGGGCACGATGGCGACGCGGGCGAGGGACGGCGTCTCGCCGGCGGGGGTGTAGGCGCTCTCCACCGGCAGGTCGGGCAGGAGGCCCGGCATCAGCCCGCCGATCCGGCGCCGCAGTTCCGCGACGAGCGCCGGGTCGGGAGTCCCGGCGGCGACGAGCGGGACGCCGCCGCCTGACGAGAGCTGCGCGAGAAGCGTGTCGGCCAGGCTCTGGCTCTGGGCCGACAGCTGGCCGAGATCGAGGGTGACGCCGGTGCCGGCGGTGTCCACCTCTGTCCACACCTCGAACGTGGCGTCGGGGCCGCAGAAGATGCGGTGGCGGTGATCGCCGAGAAGGATCAGTTCGTTGCTGCCGGATCGCAGCTCGTCGGTCGGCAGCGAAACGGTCTCGAACCCCGCGAACGCGTTGGGCGCCCAGCTGCCGATCTCGACCCCGTTCAGGATCGCGGTGATCTGCGATTCCGCGGTCAGGACGTTGATGCTGTTGCGGTACGAGACCGTCAGCGCCTCGACGTCCGCACCGGGCGGGACGATCACGCGCAGCTCCATCCGGGCGTGCTCGCCGCTCATCCGCTGGATGCCGAAGCCGCCGTTGGCGACGGCGGGGAACAGGACCTGAGGCTCGGGCTCCGGCGCTTCGGCCGCGTCGGGTTCCTCCCCGGCGGCTGCGTCGGCGGCGGCGTCGCCCGGAGCGCGGCGCGAGTAGTCCGGCAGGACCGCGTCGATCTCGTCGGCCGGAGCGGCGGGATCCTCCGCCTCGTCCGTCGGCTGGACGCCCTCGAGACCGAGCAGCGGCGAGAGGTCGATCACCGGCTCGTCCGCCGTCTCCTGCGCACGGGCGACCGGGGACATGACGACGGCCCCGACGAGCAGCGGTGGAAGCCAGCGGCGGATCATGACGCCTCGGCGAGGTCGCGCCGCTCCTTGGCGGCGGCCTCCGCGGCGGCCTCGGCCTCGGCCTCTTCGGCCGCGAGGCGCTCTCTCTCCTCCACATCCACGCCGAAGGCGAGGAGGTGCGCCGGCTTCTCCGTCGCGACCTGGTTCACCTGGACGTCGCGGCGGCGCGCGGGCTCGCGCCAGAACTCGCGCAGGACCAGCGGCATGCCCCGGAAGAACAGCCCCAGCACGTAGGCGAGGCCGGCGAGCAGACCCTTGGGCCGGCGGGTCGAGTGGCGGATGCTGCGCCAGTTCTCGCTGTCGCCGAAGATCAGGAAGGCGACGGTCTCGCGCACCTTCATCGGCTGGTGCGCGTCGAAGAGCACGCCGAGGGACTGGCCCTCCTGCGCCGGCTTGATCGACACGACGGTCGCGGCGATCGGCGAGGACAGCGTCGGGTTCGAGGCGAGGGTCGGTGTCAGGATCACCGTCTTGCCCCGGAGCGCGGCCACCGTCGCGCCGCCCGGCAGCGCGTTGCCCTCCACCAGCACCCCGGCGCCGCTGGTCGAGGTGTCGGTGATCCGCACGGGGATCGCCGCGTGCTCGCTGCCCGGGATCGAGAGGGTCGCCTCCTCGTCCATCGCGACGCGGGGCGAGGCGCGGCGCTGCTGCCGCTCGGCGACCGCGCGCCAGGCCACGCCCACGAGGATGAAGTTGAATATGCCCCAGCCGCCGACGACGGACAGGACGGCCCGGTCGCCGGGGAAGGTGTACCAGCGGATGCCGAACGCGACGAGGCCGGCCAGCATCGTCAGGAACAGGATCGTCAGCGGCCAGTGCATCGGCGAGATGTAGTTCTGGTTCAGCGTCTCGTCCTTGGCGGTGACGTTGAACTTGGCGCCGCGCGGCCGCAGGACCGTGCGCAGCACCGCCAGGGCCAGATAGGGCGCCTGCGCCACCTCGTAGATCTCGGAGATCAGCGGCCACCTGAAGCGGGCGTAGAGCGCGTTCTGCACCAGGAAGGAGACGGCCAGGTAGCCCAGCATGTAGGCGATGACCTCGTCGAAGGTCGCGACGAAGATCTCGATCCCGAAGAACAGGTAGACCAGCGGAACGTAGAGGTAGAACAGCCGCATCAGCGGGAAGAGCCAGAAGCTCATCGAGTTGATGTAGCAGATCCGCTGCGGAACGCTGAGGCCGCGCCGCGTCAGCGGCCGCTTGAGCAGCAGCATCTGCATCATGCCCGCCGCCCAGCGGCCACGCTGCTGGATGAAGGAGGCGAAGGTCTCGGGCTGCAGGCCGGCGATCATAGCGCGGTCGAGATAGAGGCTCTTCCAGCCCGAGGCGTGGATCTCCAGCGCGGTCTCCGCGTCCTCGGTGATCGTCTCGCCCGCGAAGCCGCCCACGCTGTCGAGGGCGCGGCGCCGCAGCACCGCGGCGGAGCCGCAGAAGAACGCGCCGCCCCACCGGTCCAGCCCGCGGTGGATCAGGCTGTAGAACATCTCGTTCTCGGGCGGGCAGGCCTCGCTGAGCTCGAGGTTCCGCTGGATCGGGTCCTTGTTGATGAAGAAGTGCGGCGTCTGGACGAGGAACAGCTCGGGCTCCGCCACGAAGTAGTTCACCGTCCGGGCGAGGAAGTCGCGGCTGGGCACGTGGTCGGCGTCGAACACGACGACGAGGTCGCCATTCAGGTCGGCGAGCGCCGCGCTCATGTTGCCGGCCTTGGCGTGCTCGTTCCTGGCGCGCGTGGAGTATTTCACGCCGAGCTCGGCACACAGCGCCTGCAGCTCCGCGCGGCGGGCCCGCGCCCTGGCGGCGAGTTCGGGATCGGAGGAGTTGCAGCGCTGGTCGGTGCCGCCGTCGTCGCACAGGACGACCGTCCGCTTGGCGGACGGGTAGATCATGTTCTTGGCCGCCGCGAGGGTGACCGACAGCATCTCGGCCGGTTCGTTGTAGGACGGAACGAGGATGTCGACCGTCGGCAGATCCTCGGGGTCGACCTTGGGCGGGAACGGCGGACGGGTCGGGTCGGCGCCGATGAAGGCGTTCAGGAAGAACACCATGATCGAGTAGGTCTCGACCACCAGCAGCATGATCGCGACCACGAACGACACGGTGAGGCCCGGGTCGGGCAGCGTCTCGAGGATCCGCCACAGATAGTAGCGCAGGACCAGCACGCTCGCCGTGGCGAGCAGGAAGAAGCGCGCCACGAGGAGCCGGGCGAACGGCTTGAGACAGGCCACCACGGCCACGGCGACGATGCTGAGGAAGCCCTGGCCGTTCGTCGACAGCGGAACGCTGACGAGGCCCGCGATGACGACCGCCAGGAGGACCCAGAGGAGCAGTTCCGGGACGCCGCGGCGACGGCGGCGACGAACGACGGCGGTCACCCGCTCTGCCTCTCGCAGACTGGGGTCATTGAACCTCCGGCGCCGCCAGCGGAGACAGCATGCGGTTGCCGCCCTCGCCCGTCTGGACCGCCGCGACCGCGGAGACGCCGATCTGCCGGTCGGTGATCGGCAGCAGCGCCTGCTCCACCGGGCCGAGAACGCAGTTGCGCAGCATCACTTCCATGATGTTCGTGCCGCGCGGCAGCAGTCGTTCCGCGCCGTCGATCCGCCGGAAGGCCAGCACGCAGTTCGTCTGCCCGCCGGTCTGGTAGACGAGGTAGAAATAGGTGCCCAGCGTATCGGTCGCGCGGCGCAGATCGTCGTCGGAGACGTTGGCGAACGGGGACGGGACGCCCTCGGTCCGGGACAGGAAGTCGTCGAGGCGGAAGGCCCCGGGACTGCGCCCGTCGGGCACACGCGCCCGCAGCCACAGGATGTTGTCGCCTTCGAGCGTGGTGTCGTTGACCAGGCCGATCAGCTGCTCCTGCTCCGTGCCGAGGCTGCGCTGTATGGCGATCAGAGCACCGCGCGGGGCGGCCCAAGCCAGCGACAGGCGCGTCATGACGAACTGGCGGGACGTCTGAAGCGTCTCGAGGCTGAGATTGCCCAGTCCAGGGGCGACGCACGCCGACAGACCCGACAGGAGGAGTGCCGCAACAACACCCCGTACCGCTCGACTACGCATATCTGACCTCGCCCTCCGCCCCGGCGCAGGGGGCGGGTCCCTGCGTGCGGTCCCGCCCCGCGCTCTTCGCTTCGTAAAGGCGGCGGTCGGCGGCGGCAACGAGATCGGTCAGGGTATCCGCATCGTAGGGACTGACGGCAACACCTGCGGAGAAGCGCAGCTCGAAGTCGCCGGGGATGACGCGGGCGGCCTGTGCCACCGTGGTCTTGAGCCGGTCGATGCGGTCGTAGAGCGTCGACAGGTCGATCGACGGGGACAGGACGAGGAATTCCTCGCCGCCCAGGCGGAAGATCCTGTCCTCCTTGCGGAACCCCTCGCGCAGACAGGTCGCCAGCGTCGTCAGCGCCGCGTCGCCGGTATAGTGGCCGAAGCGGTCGTTGATCGACTTGAAGTGGTCGATGTCGATGATCGTCGCGACCATCGGCTCGCGCGAGAAGGAGTCGTCCTCGTTCAGCCGTGCGATCTCTTCCGACAGGGCACGGCGGTTCAGCAGGCCGGTCAGCGGATCGGTCCGGACCTCATCGTTGATCCGGCGGTTCTGCCGCGTCATCTGGGCCAGCTCCTCCTCGCGGGAGAGCAGGACCGTGGCGAGCTGCATCTGCATCGACTTGCGGTTGGTGATCTCGGAGAACAGCAGGGCAAAGCCGATGGCGTGATCCTTGCGGCGCGACTGGCCGTCGACCGAGGTGTAGCGCACCTCGTAGTCGGCGCCGTTCACGCTGATCTCGGGCAACGACCGCGTGCCGCCCTCGGCATCCAGGATGAGGGCCAGAAGCCGCGCGACCTGGGGGAAGGTCTCGACCGTCGGCTCCTGCGACATGTCGATGCCGAACACCTCGGCCGCCCGGGCGTTCGCCACCATGATCTTGCCGTCACGTCCGATGACGAGGACCGGGTCGGGAAGGTTCTCGAGCACCACGTCCTTCGCGACCGTGGTCAGCTGGAAGAACTGGTTGAGCGAGATCAGCGCCGAGTAGATCAGCAGGACCGTCGAGAACAGGATCGGCGTCGGATCGAAGCCGCCGATGCTCCATCCCGTGAGGATGTAGGCGACGTTCGCGGCCGTGGGGATCGCGGCCAGAAGGAACAGGAGCGAGTAGAGAAGCCGGGCAAGACCCTCGCCCCGCACGATCGCCGCCGCAAGCAGGCCATAGGCGCCCAGCAGGAAGCAGTACAGGCCGCCTGCCGCGACATAGTACAGGACCCGGTGCTCGTAGATCAGGGGAGCGCCCGGTTCGTCGCTCACCGGCACGCTGACCGGGTTGTAGAAGGCATGATGCCAGGGGTTGGTCGCGGCGAGCGCGAACACGGCGAGGGGCACGCCGATCAGGAGGGCGGCCTGCCAGCGCGCCACCGGCCCGGATTCACCCCGGGTGAAGCGGTAGACGAACAGGAACCATGCGACCGGAACGGCGCCGATCCCGAGGAACGCGGCCGTGCCCCAGGCGACCTTGCAGCCCGGGTCGATGGAGATCAGCTCCATCAGGACCGCGAAGATCCACCAGATGACCGCCCAGTTGGCGATCATGAAATAGCGCTTGCCGAAGAAGGTGGGCTGCCGTGCGAGGATCGCCCGGAACAGGACGAAGGCCGGGAGCAGTCCCGCGACGAAGTAGGCGGTCGATCCAGCCGGCTGAAGCGCCGTGCATGCGCCTAGGTGGTTGAGAAATCCGTTCATTCTTCGGGCCCTGCCTCGGATAGCGCAGGCCAGACCGGCGGGTGGGCAATGCCCTCCGCGACCGTCAGTCGGTCCTGTCCGCGCGTGTCTTCCATCGTTCCAATCGTACCGCGAGCACTGGTCTTGGCCTGTAACTTGGTCACCTGCGTCCCGCCTTGAGCAGGTCCGCAACTTTACGTCTCGTAAGGAATTGTGGCCTCATGATGGAGCCGACCCAGCAACAATGGGCCCGACTTGAGGGCGTGGACCGCCCGACCCGGCCTCTCGCGCCGTCATCAGCTGCTGTCCAGCCACTCCCGACCCTACGTAATACCGAGGAAGTTCACGTTCTTGTAAGCGCCTGCCTTCCGGTCACATTTCAACGCAATATGATGGGCCAAGAGCCGAAATGAATCGCACGGCCCCCCGGGGAGCTAGCGACTGAAGCCGCCGAACGTCACGCTCGCCGACACCGAATCGTCGTCGTACAGGTCGGCCGTCGAATCGGTCCGGGACCAGCGAATCTCGACGTTGATCCCCTGGCCGATGCTTCGCCCGAGCGACACGCCCGCGGTTCGATCCCGGCGCGGCCGGCCGAGGAACAGCCCGCCGTCCCGCTCTTCGTACCACAACCGGGCAGTGGCGGGCGCATCGCCCCACAGCCACCGGACGCCCCCGGACACGCGCGCCGTCAGCGCCGTCTCGTTCGGGACGGACACGCCCGCGGTCAGGCCGACATCGGCCACGAGGGCCGGGAAGACGGTCTCCAGCGACAGCGTCCCCTGCGGCTGGCCGTCGAACGATGCGACCTCGACCGTCAGGTCGTGCGCCCCGACCGGGGTCTCGAAGAGGGTCGACAGCCCCAGCGTGCCGGCCCAGGCCTCGGACCGGCCGAGCTCTCTGTCCTGCGCCACCCCCTCGAGACAGAAGTCCGCGAAGGTCCAGCCCGACAGGTGGTTGAGCGAACACAGGCGCCCCTCGACCGCCGCGTAGCCGAGCTGCTCGGTCGGGGCGACGGCGCCGAGCCCCCGCACGCCGGCCTGGATGACGCGGCCTTCGGCCCAGGCGTAGCGCAGCTCGGCCCCGCCGGTCGCGCCGACGACCACCCCGGCCACGGCCCGCGACTCCGGCGCGGCCTCGAAGACGAGGCCGCTGACCGTGAAGCGGTCCTGCGTGACGCCGCCGTTGATGTTGCTGTCGTAGGACAGGTACGGCGACACCGACGCAGCCGCCCCGACGACGCCCGTTCCGTAGAAGCCTTGGCGCACCATGGCCGCGCGCAAGGCCTCCAGCTCCGCCCCCGTGGCCGCCCCCGATGCGAGGCGGTCGCCTGCGGCGAAGACCCGCAACCGCTCTGACGCGGCGAGGGGGGCCAGCCGGGACAGGTCCCCTTCCGCCGCGGCTGGGCCGCAGGACCACGCGACCGCGGCGGCGAATGCGAGCGCGCGGACCGCCGCCGCCGGCTCAGCCCGGGGGGAGGGCATTGGGGTCGATGCCGGCGAACGCCCCCTCGATCGTGACGTCGCTGCCCTGGTCGGTGCCCGTCGCGGTATAGAGGCCGGACGCCGACAGGTCGTGCCGGCCGTTCGCATAGGTCGGGGTGCCGCCCACGTTGCCGCGCAGGCTGCCGCCAATCTCGAAGATCAGCGGGCTGTCCGGATCGTGGATCGCGACGGTCACGGGCCCCCCGAACTCGCCGGTCACGATGTTGAACGGCAGGTCTTCCGCCACCAGTTCGCTGCGCACCACCGAGGCGCCGGCGACCGTCGTGCGCAGGTTGATGTCGGCCTGCCCGTTGTCGAAATCGAGCACGAGGTCGACGAGCCCGCGCGAGTCGCTGCCGCTGAGCACCGGACCGTCGTCGATCGTGACCCACGCGTAGTTCGCGCCGCGCAGGAAATAGGTCCCCTGCGATCCGGTGCGGGAATATTCCAGCGGCTGCTGGTCGGCGGTCAGCCGCAGCAGGCGCTGGACCGTCTCGCCGCTGCCCGTGCCGTCCACCTGCGCCAGCACCTCGATCGTCATCCGGTCAGCATACAGCGCCCGGTTCAGCTCGATCAGGTTGCGGTAGCCGGCCGGCGAGGCCGGGTTCGAGTCCTCGAATTGGCGGATGATCGCCGCGTCCGCGGGCGTGGACAGGTCGCGGCGGGCCCGGTCGTAGCCGTTGTGCGAGGTCGTGTAGGTCTCGAACGCCGCGTCGTCCGGCACCTCGACCGGCGGCTCCTCGGGACCGAGGGGAGCGCCGCCGCCGCCCGCGCAGGCGGACAGGAGAGCGACGGAGGAGAAAGCTGCGAGCGTGGTGCGGAACATGGCGGCATCCGGTGGCGAGAGGATTCCTGGCGGACCCTAGGCGCGTAGGCCGGTTCCGGACAGGGCCGGTCGCACCGCCGCCGGTGCGCTCCGGCACGGTGTAGCGGCAGAACCACGCGGCGTCCGGCAGGCCGGCGCTGCGCGGCGATCGGGGGGCAGTTCGGGGGGCGGACGGCGCGAGGCGCGGCCGCCCCGCGCGTCGCCCGCCCGTGTCGCCGTCAGGTCCGCGCCGGCAGCACCTGGGCCCGGCATTCGCCGAAGCCGATCCGGTAGCCGTCGCCGGCCGCGTGGCCGCGCAGCGTCAGCGTGTCGCCGTCCTCGACGAAGCTGCGGGTGCCGCCGTCCACCTCCACCGGCTCCTTGCCGCCCCACGACAGCTCCAGCAGCGACCCGCGGCTGTCCTTCGCCTCGCCCGAGATGGTGCCGGACCCTAGAAGGTCGCCCACCCGCATCGGGCAGCCGCTGCTGGTGTGATGGGCCAGCTGCTGGGCCGCCGAGTAATACATCTCGCGGTAGTTCGTGCGGGAGAGGATCGTCTCGCTCCCGCCATCGGGGGTCAGCCCGACCTCGAGGTCGATGTCGTACAGCATCGGCCCCGGCTCGTGCAGGTAGGGCAGCAGCGGCACCTCGCGGGGCGGGGTGGAGGTGCGGAACGGCTCCAGCGCCGCGGCGGTGACGATCCAGGGGCTGATCGTGGTCGCGGTGGCCTTGGCCTGGAACGGGCCGAGGGGCTGGTACTCCCACGCCTGGATGTCGCGGGCGGACCAGTCGTTGAGCAGGACGTAGCCGAAGATGTTCTCGAAGGCCTCGCCGACGCCGATCGGACCGTTCGACGGCCGGCCCACGATCGCGCCCATCTCCAGCTCGATGTCGAACCGGCGGGAGGGGCCGAAGCGGGGGGCGTCGTCGTCCGGGCCCTTCAGCTGCCCCGAGGGCCGCACGACCGGCGTGCCGGACACGACGACCGACGAGGCGCGGCCGTTGTAGCCGATGGGGATGTGCAGCCAGTTCGGCGGCAGCGCGTTCTCGGCGCCGCGGAACATCGTCCCGACATTGGTCGCGTGCTGCTTCGAGGCGTAGAAGTCGGTGTACTCCGTGACCGCGAAGGGCATCCGCATCTTCGCGTCCTTGAGCGGCGACAGGTGCTTCTCCAGCCCGGAGCGCGCCTGTGCGCCCTCGGCCAGCAGGCCGAACAGCGTGACGCGCAGCTTCTCCCACGCGTCGGGGCCGAGGGCCATGAAGGTGTTCATCGCGCCGGTCTGCAGCGCCCCGCCGAAGTCGAGCCAGCCGCCCGATTCCAGCGCGTGCAGGTCCAGCACCTGATCGCCGATGGCCGTGGCGCAGTGGGCCGAGCCGTTCACGTCGATCACGCCGTAAGGCAGGTTGTTCAGCGGAAAGTCGGTGTCGGGCGCGTTCGCGCTCTCGATCCAGGATCGCATCAGGCCGGTCATGTCGGCTCCTTCTGGTCAGGTCGCGTCGGGCTGCGCCTCGGGGCGGGCAGCGGCGAAGGCGGGCAGGGCGAGGCAGGCCGCCTCGATCCGCGTCAGGCGGGGGAACGGCGTCAGGTCGCAGCCCCAGCGCCGCGCATTGTAGATCTGCGGCACGAGGCAGATATCGGCGAGCCCCGGCGCGTCGCCGAAGGCGAAGGGACCCTCGTCCGGGATCAGCGCGGCCAGCGCCGTGAAGCCGCGCGTCATCCAGTCGTTCATCCAGGCCGTCGCCTCGTCGGCGGAATGGCCCATCTCCTTCAGCTTCTGCGTCACGCGCAGATTGTTCACCGGGTGGACGTCCGCCGCAATGGTCAGCGCGGCGGCCCGCACCCGTGCGCGGGCGACGGGGTCGCGGGGCAGAAGCGGCGGCTCAGGCGCCGTCTCCTCCAGCCAGTCGAGGATCGCCATCGACTGCGTCAGGACCGTCCCGTCCTCCAGCACCAGCGTCGGCACCCCGAGGCCGGGGTTCATCCGGGCGTAGTCCGCCGCCCGCTGCTCCCCGGCGACGAGGTTCACCGGCACCGGTTCGTACGCGATCCCCTTGAGGTTCAGCGCGATCCGCACCCGGTAGGCGGTGGTCGACCGCCAGTAGGTGTAGAGCTTCACCATTTCCCCTCGGGCGTGCCGTCGAAATGCACGTCGAGGTCGGACCAGACGTCGATGTAGTTTTCCTGCAGCGGCGCTTCCTTGGCCGCGAACGGCGTGAGCTGCTGCGGGAACCGCGTCTCGAACATGAAGGACATGGTGTTGTCGAGCTTGCCGGGCTTCAGGTCCGCCCGGCTCGCCCCCTCGAAGGCCTGCTTGTCCGGCCCGTGGGGCAGCATCATGTTGTGCAGGCTCATGCCACCGGGCACGAACCCCTCGGGCTTGGCGTCGTAGATGCCGTAGATGTTGCCCATCAGCTCGGACATGATGTTCTTGTGGTACCAGGGCGGGCGGAACGTGTTCTCGGCCACCATCCAGCGCTCGCGGAACAGCACGAAGTCGATGTTCGCGGTGCCCGGGCTGCCCGACGGGGCCGTGAGGACGGTGAAGATCGACGGGTCGGGATGGTCGAACAGCAGCGCCCCGACCGGGCAGTAGGCGGTGAGGTCGTACTTGTAGGGCGCGTAGTTGCCGTGCCACGCCACGACGTCGAGGGGCGACTGGCCGATCTCGGTCACGTGGAACTGGCCGCACCATTTCACCGTGACGGTCGACGGCGTGTCGCGCTGCTCGAACGCCGCGACCGGCGCCTTGAAGTCGCGCGGGTTGGCGAGGCAGTTGGCGCCGATCGGCCCGCGACCCGGCAGCTCGAACTTCTGGCCGTAATTCTCGCAGACGAAACCGCGAGCGGGGCCCTCGATCAGCTCCACCCGGTAGACGAGGCCGCGGGGCAGGATCGCGATCTCGGTCGGCTCCACGTCGAGGATGCCGAGCTCGGTATGGAAGCGCAGGCGCCCCTGCTGCGGCACCACCAGCATCTCGCTGTCGGCGGAGAAGAAGTAGTCGTCCACCATCGACTCGGTCACGAGGTAGACGTGGGAGGCCATGCCGACCTGCGTGTGCACGTCGCCCGCCGTCGTCATCGTGCGCATGCCGGTGATCCAGGTCAGCGCGGCGCCCGCCTCCGCCTCCACCGGGTTCCAGCGGTACTGGCCGAGGCTCGCCACCTCGGGGTCGATCAGCGGCGCGCTCTTCCAGTAGGGCACGTCGATGCGCCGGTAGCGGGTGGAGTGCTTGACCGACGGGCGGATGCGGTAGCACCAGGTCCGCTCCGGCGGGTGGACGGTGAAGGCGGTGCCCGACAGCTGCTCGGCATAGAGGCCGTAGGGACACCGCTGGGGCGAGTTGCGGCCCTGGGGCAGGGCGCCCGGCAGCGCCTCGGTCTCGTGGTCGTTGCCGAAGCCGGGCATGTAGCCGGGCGTGATGGCGTTGCTGGCCAGCTGCTGCTGGATGGCGCGTTTGTCCTGGACGTTCATGTCTGTCCTCCTGTCGGGTCGGCCCTGCCGGGCCGGGTCATGTCTCGGCGGCAAGCGCCAGCGCTTCGTCCAGCACCTGCGGATCGCCGATATGATTGGCGAGGATGAGGATGAGGCGCGCGTTCAGCGCGTCGCTCTCTGCTTTGGTCAGCCCCTCATGGACGGCGAGAAGGCGGGCGTAGAAGTCGTCCGGCCGGGCGATATTGGGGTCGGTGACGAGCGTCATGGCCTGTCTCCCCGCGCGGTGGCGACGGCGACCGCCTGCCGCACCGCGCTGTCGTCGAAGGTCTCCCAGCGGGCGGCGACGTGCTGGTCCGGCCTCACAAGGTAGACCGCCGACCGCGCCTCGCCCAGCAGACGCTCCGCCAGTTCGGGATGTCCGGCGGCGGTCAGGGCCACGCGCGTCACCGCGATCCCGCCTGCGTCCAGCCGCTCCGGCGCGTCCGCGTCGATGCTCAGCAGTCGGAACCCTCCGCCCAGCCGCGCCAGCAGCCAACCGCCTTCGACCGGCGCGTCCGGCATCGGCGCGCCGACGCGGGTGCGCGCCGGCCCGCCGGGCAGGGCGTCCGGCCCGTTCAGCGACAGCCCGTCGTAGCAGCAGGGCACCGACAGCCGGCCCGAATTGACCAAGGGCCGCGCGAACGCCGCCCGTCCCGCCAGCGCCAGCACCGCATCGCGGAACAGCCGGCTGAGCTCGGTCTTCGGCGTAATGAAGTCGGTGGAGCGGGTGGAGTTCAGGATGTTCTCGTCCGCCCCGTGCACCCGCTCCTCGGAGTAGCTGTCGAGAAGCGCCTCGGGCGCCAGCCCCTTCAGCACCAGCGCCAGCTTCCAGCCGAGGTTGTCGGCGTCCTGGATGCCGGAATTCGCCCCCCGCGCCCCGAAGGGCGAGACCTGGTGCGCGGCATCCCCGGCGAACAGGACGCGGCCGTGGCGGAACCGCTCCATCCGCTTGCACTGGAAGGTGTAGATCGAGGACCAGACGATCTCGTAGTCCACCGGCCCGAGGAAGGCGTCGATCCGGCGGCGGACGTTCTCCTCCTTCAGCTCCTCCTTGCGATCGACGTCCCAGCCGATCTGGAAGTCGGTGCGCCAGACGTCGTCCGGCTGCTTGTGCAGCAAGGTGGAGGCGCCGGCGCCGTGGGTCGGCTCGAACCAGAACCAGCGCTCGGTCGGGAAGGTCGTCTCGCCGGTGAGGCGGATGTCGGCGATGAGGAAGCTGTCCTGGAACACCTTGCCGGTGAAATCGAGGCCGAGACGCCCGCGTGTCGGCGAATGCGCCCCGTCGCAGGCGATCAGCCAGTCCGCCTCGACCCGGTACGGCCCGTCGGGCGTCAGGACGTCCAGCGCGACGTGGTCGTCCGCGACCTCCATCCCCTCGACCCGGTTGCGCCCACGGATCTCGATCGGCACGCCTTGCGCCTGCATCTCTCGGATGCGCTCCACCAGGTACTGCTCGACGTAGGGCTGCTGCAGGTTGACGAAGGCGGGGAAGCGGTGGCCGCCCTCGGGCAGGAGGTTGAACTCGAACACCTTGGCGTCGCGGTGGAACACCTTGCCGAGGTTCCAGACGACGCCCTTGTCCAGCATCCGCTGCCCGCAGCCGTAGCGGTCCGCGATCTCCAGCGTGCGCTTGGCGAAGCAGATGGCGCGGCTCCCGGCGCCGACGCCCTCGTGGTCGTCCAGCAGCAGCACCGGCACGCCCTGCAGGCCGAGGTCGAGGGCGGTGGCGAGGCCGACGGGACCCCCGCCCACCACGACGACCGGATGGCGCACGGCGTCCGGCCGGTCCTGATCGGCGGACCTCTGGTAGGGATACAGGCGGTGCACCACCTGATAGCGGTCGTCGAACATCCTCCGGTCCTCCCGCCGGCGCCTTCAGGCCTGCAGCTGCTCCCACATCGCGGCGTCCCGCTCGGCGGTCCAGATGCGCGGCGTGTCGATGTCGCGGGCCTCGTCGTAGGCGCGGGCGACGTTGAAGGGCAGGCAGTGCTCGTAGATGGCGTAGTCGCCGAACTTGGGATCGCACTCGGCCCGCACGGCGTCGTAGGCGTCCTTGAGCGAGCCGCCGCCCAGCGCCACCTTCGCGGCGGGGCGGTAGGTGGAGCGGACGAAGTCGGTGGTGGAGTCGAGCGCCGCGTTCACCATGTCGCGGCCGACCAGGGCGTCGCCGCGGCCAGGGGCGATGGCGTCGAGATCCCAGGCGCGGATCGCCTCGATCGTGGCGGGCCAGTCGTGAAAGTGGCCGTCGCCGCAATAGCAGGCGGATTTGTATTCGACGATGTCGCCCGTGAACATCACGTTCTGGTCGGGCACGTAGACGACGGCATCGCCGGCGGTATGCGCCCGTCCCGGCTGCATGAGGTCGATCCGGCGCTTGCCGAGATAGACGCTCATCCTCCCGTGGAAGGTCGTCGTCGGCCAGGTCAGGCCCGGAATCTCCTCGTGGCCCTGGAACAAGCGGGGGAAGCGGGCGAACTCGCTGTCCCAGTCCTCCTGCCCGCGCTCGGCGACCATCGCGCGGGCGGTCTCGGACATGATCACCTGCGGCGCGCCGTAGGCGCTCGCGCCGAGGACGCGGACCGCATGGTAGTGGGTCATCACGAGGTGGCTGATCGGCTTGTCGGTGACCGAGCGGACGCACTCGATCACCTTGCGGGCGAGGCGCGGGGTCGCCTGCGCCTCGACGATCATCACGCTGTCGTCGCCGACGATCACGCCCGAATTCGGATCGCCCTCGGCGGTGAAGGCGTAGAGGCCCTCGCCGATCTGGGAGAAGCTGACATTCTTCTCGGCGGTGTCGCCCTGCGACGCGAAGGCCCTGGCCATGTCCGTTCCTCCCGGTCTGTTGCCGCCTTTATCGTTGCAAACGCAACGATCGTCAATATCATTGCAGGCGCAACGACCCCGGCGAGGCCGCATGACGCCCGACACGTTCCGCCTGTCGACCTTCCTGCCCTACCGCCTCGCGGTCCTGTCCGAGAGGGTGAGCCGGCGGCTGACGGTCGACTACGAGCGCAGCCACGGCCTGACGATGGCCGAGTGGCGGGTCCTCGTCCACCTGCAGCGCAGCGGCCCCGTCTCGGTCCGCGAGATCCGGGACAGCACCAACCTCGACAAGCCGCGGGTCAGCCGCGCGGTCGCCCGGCTGGAGGCGGCGGGGCTGGTCGGCAAGGTCGCGGGGCAGGGGGACGGCCGCCTCGTCGCGATCTCTCTGACGGATGCCGGGCGGGCCGCGCTGGCCGAGGTGGTGCCGAGCGCCCTCGCCGTGGATCGGCGCCTGCGCGAGGCGGTCGGGCCGCAGGACATGGCGGCCTTCCTGCGGGTGATGGAGGCGATGCACCGCGTCCTCGACGCCGACCCCGAGGCGCGGCCCCGCGCCGCCGTCGACGTCGAGGCCGCGGCGGGGGACGTGGCGGACTGACCGGCGCTCCGGCTCAGGTCCCGGTCGCGCGGTCCGCGGCATCCTCCGGCAGGTCGTCGAACGAGGCGTAGTTGAGGTCGTAGAGGCGCGAGTACATCCCGCCTTCCGCCATCAGCGCGTCGTGGTTGCCTTCCTCGATCACCTCGCCGTTGCGCAGCACGACGATCCGGTCGGCGTTGCGGATGGTGGCGAGGCGGTGCGCGATGACGAGGCCGGTCCGCCCTTCCAAGAGGGTGCGCAGCGCCTTCTGGATCTGCATCTCGGTGTAGCTGTCGATGTTCGCCGTCGCCTCGTCGAGCACGAGGATCCGCGCGTCCGCCACCAGCGCCCGCGCGAAGGACAGCAGCTGCCGCTGGCCGAGGCTGAGGTTGCCGCCACGCTCGTCGAGGATCGTGTCGTAGCCGTCGGGCAGGGCTTCGATGAAATCGTGCGCGCCGACCGCCCGGGCGGCCTCGCGCACGTCCTCGTCCGACGCCCAGTGGCTGGAATAGCGGATGTTGTCCATCACCGAGCCGGTGAACAGGAACGGCTCCTGAAGGACCATCGCGATGTGCCGGCCGAGCGACGCCTGCGTCACGTCCCGCACGTCGCGGCCCGCGACGAGGACCGCGCCGTCCTGCACGTCGTAGAAGCGGTGGACGAGGGACATCGCGCTCGACTTGCCGGACCCGGTGGGGCCGACGAGGGCGACCGTCTCGCCGGACTTCACCTTGAACGAGACGTTCCGCAGGACCGGATGCTTGGGATTGTAGCCGAAGGTCACGTTCCGGAACTCGACCGCGCCGTCGTCCTCGGGGCGCAGCTCCACCGCGTCCGGCTTGTCCTCGACCGCGACGGGGACGTCCAGCACCTCGGTCAGGCGGTGGCCCGAGGCCATGGCGCGCTGCATCACCGAATACTGCATCGTCAGCGAGCGGATCGGGTCGAAGAAGCGCTGGATGTAGAACAGGAATGCAACCATCACACCGACGTCGATCCGGCCCGAGGTGACGATGGTGCCGCCGACGACCACGACCACCGCCATCGCGACGCCGGTCAGCGTATCGACGACCGGGATCATCACCTGCGCCAGCCGCGAGGCCCACAGGTGCGCCTGGTAGTTGTTCTCGACCAGCTTGCCGTACAGCTGGTGGTTCAGCGGGCCGCGATCCATCGCCTGCACCGCGCGGACGCCGTGGATCGCCTCGGCCAGCGCGCCGTTGGTGATCGAGTTCGCCTCGTGCGCGGCCATGAAGGCGGCCCGCGCCCTGGTCAGCCACAGGACGCGGACGATCAGCAGCACCGGCAGGACCGCGACGACGAGCAGGCCGAGCTGCCAGTCGAGATACAGCATCACGCCGACGATCCCGAACAGCAGCAGGATGTCCCCCACCGACAGGACCGAGGTCTCGAGGAATTCCTGCATCGAGTTCACGTCGCCCTGCAGGCGGCTCATCAGGCGGCCGACCTCGGTCTTGTCCATGAAGGACAGCGAAACGCGCTGCAGGTGGGCGAACATCTGGCGGCGGATGTCGAACAGGACATGCTCGGCGACGCGGCCGGTCACCGCCTCCTGCACCCAGGACGCGGCGAAGTTCAGCAGGATGACGGCGGCGAAGCCGACCATCGTCCAGATCAGGATGCCGCCGCCGCCCGGCGCCATGCCGTAGTCGATGGCGACGCGGATCAGCAGCGGGATGGCGAGCTGAGTGAGGGTGAAGAGGACGACCGCGGCCACGGCGATCCCCACCTGCGGGCGGTAGGGGCGCACGAACTCCCAGATCCGGCTGACGACCTTGCCGTCGAAGGCGCGGCCGAAGATCTCCTCCTCGATCCGGTGGCTGCCGACGACGGCGAGCATCCGCGGCCGGCCGTCGGCATGGGGGTCTCTCGGTTCTCCGGCGCGGGCGGGGCTCATTCGGCGGCTCCCTGCATGTGGGCCGGACCGGGCGCGGCGGCGTCGTCCAGCATGTCGGCGTCGGGGCGCAGCTGCAGGTCGTGCAGCGCCTTGTAGCGCCCGCCCTTCGCCAGAAGCTCGTCGTGCGAGCCTTCCTCGACCACGCGCCCGCCCTCGAGGAACAGGATGCGGTCGGCGTGTTTGAGCGACCCGAGGCGGTGCGCCACGATCAGCGTCACCCGGTCGGCGGCGTAGTCGCGCAGCGCACGGCGGATCCGGCTCTCGGTTCCGGCGTCGATGGCCGCGGTGCTGTCGTCGAAGATCAGGACCGCCGGGTGGGTCATCAGCGTCCGCGCGATGGACAGGCGCTGCCGCTGGCCGCCGGACAGCGATACGCCCCGCTCGCCCACGACGGTGCGGTAGCCGTGGGGCAGGCCGGCGACGTAGTCGTGGAGCTGCGCGCTCTGGCTCACCTCCTCGATCTGGCCCTCGCCGGCGAAGGGGTCGGCGTAGGCGATGTTGTTCTCGATCGTCGTGGTGAAGAGGAAGCTGTCCTGCTGCACCACCGCCACGGCGCGGCGCAGCGACGACAGCGACACCTCGCGGATGTCCTGCCCGTCGATGGTGATGCGGCCCGCGTCCACGTCGTAGAAGCGCGGGATCAGGTGCATCATCGTGGACTTCCCGGCGCCCGGCGCGCCGACGATGCCGACCGTCTCACCCCGGCGGGCGGTGAAGCTGACGTTCTCGATGGCCCGCGAGTCGCCGGCGCCGGGATAGGCGAAGCTCACGTTCTCGAACCGCAGCGTGCCGTCGGTGATCTGCAGATCGGTCGCCCCGGCCACGTCGTCGATGTCGACCGGCATGTCGAGCAGGCGGAACAGCCGCGCCCCGCAGGTGGAGCCGCGGGCGTAGGCGTTGACCATCAGGCCCAGCTGCCGGACCGGCATCTGCAGCAGCGTCATGAAGGTCAGGAATGTCGCCAGCGTGCCGACGGTGATCTCTCCCGCCGCCACCTGCCGCCCGCCGACGAGGAGGACGAGGCCCATCGCGGCGAAGAAGGCCAGCGTCATCGGGCTGGTGTTGCGGACGCGCACGTTCACCCGCTCGTGGCTGAGCGCCAGCGCGTCGGCCGAGGCGGCGTCGAACTTGCCCATCTCGTGCGGCGCCGAGGCGAAGGCGCGCACGACGCGGATGCCGGCGAGGTTCTCCTCCATCACCTGGCTGAGGACGCCCAGCTTCTCCTGCAGGATCAGCCAGGTCTTGCGCAGCGTCAGCTGCATGACCGACGAGCGCCAGGCGGCGAACGGCACGAAGGACAGCGCCAGCAAGCCCAGAAGGATGTCGGTGGACAGCAGAAGCCACGCCCCGATGCCGATCAGCAGGGCGAGGAGGACGGTCCGCACCAGAGCAGTGGAGAAGTACATCCGCACGCCTTCGAGATCGAGCATTCCGACCGTGATGAGGTCGCCCGAATGGGTCCGGTCGTGGAACGAGAAGGGGAGGCGCTGGACCTTGTCGTAGACGGCTAGCCGCAGGTCGTGGGCGAGGGCATGGCCCACGCTCTCGGCCGAGTAGTTCTGCAGCAGCGTGAACGCGCCGCGGGCCGCGCTGACGGCGAGCAGCGTCAGCGCGATCGCGATCAGCGTGCCGCGGTCGGTGATCGTGCCGGCGGCCAGCGCCTCGGTCTGGTCCACGGCGCGGCCGAGGAGGACGGGGATCGACAGCTGGCTGGCGACCACGCCGAGCGTGCAGAGCAGCGACACGGCGACCCGGCCGGGATAGCGCAGGATCATGCGGTTGAGGCGCCCGAGCGCGGCGATGCCGTCGGCGCTGTCGACGCCGGCGGTCCGGCGGAAAACACGCTCGCGCGGCGCGGCGCGGCCGCGGGCGGTGGTCTGATCGGTCTGGGTCATGGGGCCATCGCCGCGCCGGGCGCGACGTCGTCCTGAAGTTGGTCGCCCGGGAGGCGTCCTGACAGGGTCTAGTCCGCGGGGCACCGGACGGCAAGGCGCGCGGTCCGCCTGCTCCGGGGCGGAGGCGACAGGGCGCGCAACCGGCCCCGCCATCAGGGGGGCACTTGCGTGCCGCCTCGGGGCGCGGCCGGGGGGCGGCGCGGCGGGCACGGGAGGTTGCAAGTTGCAGCCGTCGCCAGCGCCCATTAGGATCGGCTCGACCGGCCCCTCGCGCCACTTTCTTTTCAGATTTCTTCGACCAGGACGATGACCGACCTTCACCATCTCGGTCCGGCCGAGCCCGACCGCCTGCATTACATCCTCGACAGCCTCGTAGCGTTCGTCGCCCTGCTGACGCCCGAGGGGCGGCTGAAGGACGTGAGCCGCAACGCGCTCGAGGCGGGGGGCGTGCAGTTCGCCGACGTCGAGAACCGGCTGTTCTGGGAGTGCACGTGGTACACACACGACTCCGTGGCTGCCGCGCGGATGAAGGATGCGGTGGAACGCGCGGCCCGCGGCGAGACCTCGCGCTACGACGAAGTGGTGCGGACCATCGGCGACGGCCGGCTCGACATCGACGTGCAGATCGCGCCGGTGCGGGACACATCGGGCGCGGTGATCGAGATCGTCGCCTCGGCCACGGACATCTCGGCCCGCGTCGCCGGCCAGCGCCAGACGCAGGCGCTGATGGCGGACATGAGCCACCGCATCAAGAACATCCTGTCGACAGTCCGCGCGCTGGCGCGCATGACCCGCCGCACCGCCCGGTCCGAGTCCGCGTTCGACGACTTCATCGGGCGGGTCGATGCGCTGACCGCGCTGCACGACGCGCTGAACCGGACGCGCGAGGCGGACGAGTTCTTCGTCGAGCTGGCCGAGAGCGTGCTGGCCCCCTACCTCGCCGACCGACGGTCGCGGTTCTCCATCCGCGGGCCGCACCGGACGCTGCAGCGCGACCAGGCCAAGCTGCTCGGCCTGTGCATCAACGAGCTGGCGACCAACGCGGCGAAGTACGGCGCGCTGTCCACCCCCGACGGGCGGGTCGATGTCGAGCTGCGAGCCGAGGGCGGCACGGCCACCTTCGCCTGGCGCGAGACCGGCGTCCCCGGCACGACCGAGCCGACGCACAAGGGCTTCGGCACGCTGTTCGTGAGCGAGACGCTGGGGTCGATCTTCGACGCCGCCGCCTCCCGCCAATACGGCGCCGACGGGCTGACCGTCACTGTCACCGGGACCGACGCGCGTCTCTTCGCCACCGCGTCTCCCGGCGCGGCGGCCTGAGGGTCAGGCGTCCGCCTCTTCCCATTCGTCCGCGATCCGGTCGCGCCCCGATCCGATGACACCGGCCATCGCCGCCTCGGCCCCGACCGCGTCGCCGCGGGCGATGGCGTCGACGATCCGGTCGTGCTGGGCGCAGACCTCGGCCTGCCGGTCCGGGTGTCCGACGGGCGAGCTGAGGCGCAGCACCGTCAGCAGGGCCGCCTCGATCAGGCTGCCGAGCGAGTGGAAGAACGGATTTTCGGTGGCCGAGAGGATGGTGCGGTGCAGCTGCAGGTCGGCGCGGGCGAACGCCGTCTGGTCCTCCGCCGCGCGCATCCGCGCCACCTCGGCCCGCATCTCGCCCACCGCCGCCGCGTCAGCATGGCGCGCGGCGAGCCCGGCGGCGAACGGCTCGAACGCGCCGCGCATCTCGAAGAGGGCGCCGAGGAAGGCGGGCGTCGGCGACGCCTCGAGGTGCCAGCGCAGGAGCTGGGCATCGAACATCGTCCAGTCGGTGCGCGGCCGGACGCGGGTGCCGACGCGGGCGCGGGGTTCGATCATGCCCTTGGCGGCGAGCGTCTTCATCGCCTCGCGCAGGACGGTGCGCGAGACGCCGTAGCTCTCGATCAGCTGCTCGTCCCGCGGCAGCAGGGCGCCCGGCGGCAGCCGGCCATCCACGATCGCCTGCCCCAGCGCCTCGACCACCGCCTCGTGGCTGGTGCGGGCGCCGGCGGACGGCGCCAGCAGGGGGGTCATCGTCATCCCATCCTCGTCGGCCTGTCCGGCGGGGCGGGGCCCGGCACGGATCGGTTGCCTCGATATAGTAATACTGTAGGACTTATGGCCATCGCGAATCGCGGCAACGGCGGTCGCGAACGGGCGCGCCGCCCAGCGGCGGCCCGGGAGGTATGGCGCCCCGCGCCGCAAACGGTCGGAGGAGACCCAGAGATGATTTTGACCCGTCGCCTGCTTCTCGGAGGCGCCGTCGCGCTGTCCGTGACGAGCGCCCCCGCCTTCGCCCAGGACAAGGGCCTGATCGGGATCGCGATGCCGACGCAAAGCTCGGCCCGCTGGATCTCGGACGGCAACTCGATGGTCGAGCAGTTCGAGGCCGCCGGCTACGAGACGATCCTGCAATACGCCGAGGACGACATCCCGACCCAGCTCGCGCAGGTCGAGAACATGATCACGCAAGGCGTCGACGCCCTGGTGATCGCCGCCATCGACGGCACCACCCTGTCGAACGCGCTGGAGAACGCCGCCGCGTCGGACATCCCGGTCATCGCCTACGACCGCCTGATCCGCGACAGCGCGAACGTCAACTACTACGCCACCTTCGACAACTTCCAGGTGGGCGTGCAGCAGGCCGAGAGCCTGGTCGCGGGTCTCGAAGAGCGGTTCCCCGACGTGTCGCCCTGGAACGTGGAGCTGTTCGGCGGCTCCCCGGACGACAACAACGCCTACTTCTTCTACGACGGCGCGATGTCGGTCCTGCAGCCGCTGATCGACGAGGGCCGGATCAACGTCGCCTCCGGCCAGATGGGCATGGACGTCGTCGGCACGCTGCGCTGGGACGGCGCGGTGGCCCAGTCGCGCATGGACAACCTGCTGTCCGCCAACTACGGCGATCAGGAGATCCACGGCGTGCTGTCGCCCTATGACGGGCTGTCCATCGGCATCCTGTCCTCGCTCAAGGGCATCGGCTACGGCTCGGGCGACATGGCGATGCCGATCGTCACCGGCCAGGACGCCGAGGTGCCGTCGGTGAAGTCGATGATCGCGGGCGAGCAGTATTCGACCGTGTTCAAGGACACCCGCGAGCTGGCCCGCGTGACCGTCGGCATGGTCGACGCGCTGCTGCAGGGCGGCGAGCCCGAGATCAACGACACCGAGACCTACGACAACGGCGTCCTCGTCGTGCCGTCCTACCTGCTGGAGCCGGTGTCGGTGGACCTGTCGAACTACGAGGACGTCCTCGTCGGTTCGGGCTACTACACCGCCGACCAGCTGCAGTAAGCTGACCTGACATGGCCCCCGGCGCGGACCGCTCCGCGCCGGGGGCTTTCAGTCCCGGGGGAGGGGATGGCCGCACTTCTCGAGATGCGCTCGATCACCAAGACCTTTCCGGGGGTCAAGGCGCTCGATCAGGTGACGTTCACGGTCGAGGAGGGCGAGATCCACGCCCTCGTCGGCGAGAACGGCGCCGGCAAGTCCACGCTGATGAAGGTGCTGTCGGGCGTCTATCCGCACGGCAGCTACGAGGGTCAGATCCTCTATGACGGGCAGGAGGCGCGCTTCCGCGACATCGCGGGCAGCGAGGCCGCCGGCATCGTCATCATCCACCAGGAACTCGCGCTGGTCCCGCTGCTGTCGATCGCCGAGAACCTGTTCCTCGGCAACGAGCAGTCGCAGGGCGGCGTCATCAACTGGCCCGCCACCTACCGCCGGACAGAGGAGCTGCTGGCCAAGGTCGGCCTGTCCGACCCGCCGACCCGCCTCGTCGGCAAGATCGGTGTCGGCAAGCAGCAGCTGGTGGAGATCGCCAAGGCGCTGGCCAAGAAGGTCCGCCTCCTCATCCTCGACGAGCCGACCGCGGCGCTGCAGGAGAACGACAGCCAGAAGCTGCTGGAGCTGATCCTCGAGCTGAAGCAGCAGGGCGTCACCTCGATCATCATCAGCCACAAGCTGAACGAGGTGCGCCGCGTTGCCGACCGGGTGACGGTGCTGCGCGACGGCGCCACCGTCTCGACCATGGACGGCAGCGAGGTGACCGAGGACCGGATCATCCGCGACATGGTCGGCCGCGACATGGCCCACCGCTACCCCGCCCGCACGCCGAAGATCGGCGAGGTGCTGATGGAGGTGGCGAACTGGGACGTCTGGCACCCCGAACAGGCCGAGCGGCAGGTGATCCGCGGCGCCTCGTTCAACGTCCGCAAGGGCGAGATCGTCGGCATCGCCGGTCTGATGGGCGCGGGGCGGACCGAGCTCGCCATGAGCCTGTTCGGCCGGTCCTACGGCCGCGCCGTCTCGGGCGAGGTGCGGGTGGGCGGTCGCCCCGTCGACACCTCGACCGTGCCGCGCGCCATCGACGCCGGCCTCGCCTACGTGACCGAGGACCGCAAGGAGCTGGGCCTCGTCCTCGAGGAGCCGATCTCGAAGAACATCACGCTGGCCAACCTGCCGGGCGTCGCCCGCGGCGGCGTCCTCAGCCGCGGCGAGGAGCGGCAGGTCGCCGAGCGCTACCGCGAGGCGATGAACATCCGCACGCCGACCGTCTTCCAGAAGGTCGTGAACCTGTCGGGCGGGAACCAGCAGAAGGTCGTGCTGTCCAAGTGGCTGTACGCCGATCCGCAGGTCCTGATCCTCGACGAGCCGACGCGCGGCATCGACGTCGGCGCCAAGTTCGAGATCTACAGCATCATGAACCAGCTCGCGGCGGAGGGGCGGGGGGTCGTCATGATCTCGTCCGAGATGCCCGAGCTGCTGGGCATGTGCGACCGCATCTACGTCATGAGCAAGGGCAGCATCGTGGGCGAACTGGCCCGCGGCGAGGCCAGCCAGGAGCGGATCATGGAGCTTATCCTGGCCAACGAGAGGGGGGCGGCAGCGAGATGACCACCACGGACCCGAATACCGGCGTCGCGAACGAGCGGCCGCAGACAGAGACGACGGGGATCGGCGCCTATCTCGGCAGCCATCTGCGCGAATACGGGATGCTGTTCGCGCTGATCGCGATCATGGCGTTCTTCCAGTTCGTCACCGACGGCACGCTGCTGCGCCCGGTGAACATCACCAACCTGTTCCTGCAGAACAGCTACATCATCATCATGGCGCTGGGGATGCTGCTGGTCATCGTGGCCGGGCACATCGACCTGTCGGTCGGTTCGGTCGTCGGCTTCGTCGGCGCGCTGGCGGCGGTGATGATGGTGAACTGGGGCTGGCCGGTCTGGCTGACCATCCCCGCCTGCCTGCTCGTCGGGATCGCCATCGGCGCGGCGCAGGGCTACTGGGTCGCCTACTGGCGGATCCCCTCCTTCATCGTGACGCTGGCCGGGATGCTGGTGTTCCGCGGCGCCTCGCTGTGGCTGCTCGAGGGGCAGTCGGTCGGCCCGTTCGAGCGCTCGTTCCAGGCGCTGTCCACGGGCTTCGTCCCCGACCTCTTGCCGTTCGTGAAGAGCGTCTTCGGGATGGAGCGGCTGAACGGCCTCGCCCTCGTCGTCGGTCTGCTGATCGCCCTCGCCATCGTCTGGAACGGCCTGCGCTCGCGCCGGCAGGCCGCGGCCTACGGCATGGACACCGAGCCGTTCGGCTTCTTCGTGATGCGCAACGCGCTGGTCGCCGGGGCCATCGTCTTCGTCGCGTGGAAGCTGGCCACCTTCCGCGGGCTGCCGAACGTGCTGATCACGATGGGCGTCCTCATCGTCATCTACGCCTTCCTGACCGAGAACACGACGCTGGGCCGCCGCATCTACGCCGTCGGCGGCAACCTCAAGGCGGCCAAACTGTCGGGCATCAAGGCCGAGCGGCTGACCTTCCTGACCTTCGTGAACATGGGGATGCTGGCGGCGCTCGCGGGCCTCATCTTCGCCGCGCGCCTCAACACCGCGACCCCCAAGGCCGGCGCGTCGTTCGAGCTGGACGTGATCGCCGCGGTCTTCATCGGCGGCGCGTCGATGTCGGGCGGCGTCGGGCGGATCGTCGGTGCGGTCGTCGGCGCGTTTATCATGGGCGTGATGAACAACGGCATGTCGATCCTCGGCATCGGCATCGACTACCAGCAGGTCATCAAGGGCCTCGTCCTGCTCGCCGCCGTCATCTTCGACGTCTACAACAAGAACAAGTAGACCCTTCGTCGGAGGCACGGCCGTGACGCGGACCAACTGGGCCGGCAACTACACCTACCGCGCGCCCGCCTTCCGCGAGGCGGGCAGCGTGGCCGAGGTGCAGGAGGCGGTGGCGACCGCGCGGCAGGTCCGCGTCCTCGGCTCGCGCCACAGCTTCAACGACATCGCCGACAGCGACGGGGTGCTGCTGTCGCTGGAGCGGATGGACGCCGTCCTGTCGCTGGACGAGGGCGCGCGCACCGTCACGGTCGAGGGCGGCATCCGCTACGGCGCCCTCGCGGCCCATCTGCACGGCAAGGGCTGGGCGCTGCCGAACCTCGCCTCGCTGCCGCACATCTCGGTCGCGGGGGCGGTGGCGACGGCGACCCACGGCTCGGGCTCCGCCGTCGGCAACCTCGCGACCGCGGTGCGGGCGCTGGACGTGGTGACGCCGTGGGGCGACATCCGCACGTTCGAGAGGGGGCGCGACGCCGACTTCGCCGGCGCGGTCGTGGCCCTCGGCGCGCTCGGGCCGGTGGTGCGCCTGACGCTCGACATCGTGCCGGATTTCGCCATCGCACAGCGGGTCTTCACCGGCCTGCCGTTCGCGGCGCTGATCGACGGGTTCGACGCCGTGATGGACGCCGCCCGCAGCGTCAGCGTCTTCACCGACTGGCGGGGCGACGCCGCGGGCTCGGTCTGGCTCAAGGCGGACGCGGACGCGGCCGATCCGGGGGCGGAGTTCCACGGCGCAACGGCCGCCGCCGGGCCAACCCATCCGGTGCCCGGTCAGGACGGCGCCGTCTGCACGGTGCAGATGGGCGAGGCCGGTCCCTGGCACGAGCGGCTGCCGCATTTCCGCATGGGCTTCACCCCCAGCCACGGCGCCGAGATCCAGACGGAGTACTTCGTCCCCCGCGAAGAGGGGCCGCGCCTGATCGAGGTGATGCGCACCCACGGCGAGCGGCTCGCGCCGATCCTAATGACGTCGGAAATCCGCACCGTCGCGGGCGACGACCTGTGGCTCAGCCCCGGCCATCGCGGACCCTACGTCGGCGCGCATTTCACGTTCCGGCGCGACGCCGAGGCCGTCCTCGCCGCGCTCCCGGCGATCGAGGCCGATCTCGCCCCGCTCGGCGTCATGCCGCACTGGGGCAAGGTCTTCACCATGGCGCCGCACACGGTGCGGGAGCGTTACCGGCGGATCGGCGAGTTCCGGGCGCTGGCGGAGGACACCGACCCCGAGGGCCGGTTCCGCAACGCCTTCGTCCGGCGGATGGTCTTCGGCGCGGACTAGGCCCGCAGGCGCGGAGGCGTCCCGCGCGCGAGCGAGCAGGTCAGGCCGTCAGGAACAGCCCGAGCGCGATCGCGGTGAAGAAGCAGGAGGAGGCGGTCAGCACGAATCCGTGCCAGATCGCCTGACAGTACTTCAGCTTCTCCCACAGGAAGAAGACGACGCCGGACGTGTAGAGAATGCCGCCGACGGCGATCAGTATGACCGTCGCGAGCGGCGCCACCTGCGCCAGCGGCCAGATCAGCGCCACCGACAGCCAGCCGAGGGCCAGGTACAGGGCCACGCCCACCGCCCGACCCGGCGTCCAGAAGAACAGCTTGCGGATCACTCCGACGAGGGCGAGCACCCACACGACCGCGAGGACGGCGTAGCCGAAGACAGTGCCCACGATCAGCGCGAATGGCGTGTAGGTGCCCGCGATCTTCAGGAAGATCCCGGCATGGTCGAGCCGGCGGAACAGCGGACGCGCCCCCTCCCACGGGGTGAAGTGGTAGAGCGTGGATGCGACGAAGCTGAAGGTCAGCGCCGCGCCGTAGATCGCGATCACCGCCACATGCCCGGCGCCCAGATGCATCGCGGCGAACACGATCAGCAGCGTCGTTCCGATCAGCCCCAGCGCCATCCCCAGCGTATGCACGACGAAATCCGCGATCCTCTCGGACCGGGCATAGGCCGGGTAATCGTAGGGGGCGTCTGGCAGGGGATCGGTCATGAGGGTCAACATAGGACAGGTCGCGGGGAATGCCTGCCATCTCATCGCCCTCGCCGCGGAAACGTTCCGTCAAATCGATGGAAACGCGCACCCGCCGCCTCACCTGCGCTCACGCCCCGGTGAGAGGGGCAACATACTGCCGGACGGGTGCGTATATGAGGAACGTCAGATAGGGGAGATCGATATGAAACGCCGTGCATTCCTGGCCGGCGGCGGCGCCGTAGTCCTGGCCGCGGGCGGCTTCGCCGTCTGGCGGACCGACGCGATGGCTGACGAGAGCTTCGAGGTGAGCCTCAGCGAGGCGGAGTGGCGCGAGCGCCTGACTCCCGAGCAGTTCGCCGTCCTGCGCGAGGAGGCGACAGAGCGCGCCTTCTCCAGCCCGCTGAACGACGAGCACCGCGAGGGCCTCTACCACTGCGCAGGCTGCGATCAGGCGCTTTACTCGTCGGGAACGAAGTTCGAGAGCGGGACGGGCTGGCCCAGCTTCTGGGCGCCGCTCGATGACGCGGTGGCGACCAAGACGGACTTCAAGCTGGTCTACCCGCGGACCGAGGTCCACTGCGACCGCTGCGGCGGGCATCTCGGCCACATCTTCGACGACGGGCCCGAGCCGACGGGCAAGCGGCACTGCCTGAACGGTGTCGCGCTGACCTTCCGGCCAGCGGCGGCCTGATCCCGCGCCTCGGGCCGGCCGTCACGGGAACGTGTGCGGCCGTCCGGACGGCCCGGGTTACCCTCGCGTCAGGTCATTCTGCCGGAGTACCGCTCATGCGCCTCGTCCTTGCCTCCGCTCTCGCCCTCGTCCCCGTGAGCGCCTTCGCCGTAGGCACCGAGACCCCGCCGGCGCCAGAGCCTTCGCCGACGGCCGAGACATGCGACGACGGCCTCGTCTGGGACATCGCGACCGAGACGTGCCTGCCGCCGGAGGAGAGCACGAACGAGGACAGCGCGATGCTGAACGACGCGCGGCGCCTCAACTACGAGGGCCGCTATGATGCCGCGCTTTCGATCCTCGCGACCCTGCCGGCCGATGATCCCATGGCGCTGACGCTTCGCGGCTATGCCCTGCGGAAGGGTGGCGACATGGACGGCGGTCTGGCGCTCTACCAGGCGGCGCTGGACATCGACCCGGACCTGCTGCTGACGCGGTCCTACCGCGGCATGGCCTACCTCGAGCTCGGCGACTATGCCGGCGCCTGGACGGAGCTGCAGGAGATCCGCGTCCGCGGTGGCGCGGGGTCATGGCCCGAGCAGGCGCTGGAGCAGGCGATCCGCGCCGGCGTGCCCACCACCTACTGAGCAATTACAGGCGGCGGCCCCACAGGTCGTAGTCGCCGGCCTCGTCCACCTCCACCCGCACGATCTCGCCGGGGGCCAGGCCCTCGGTGCCCTGGTCGATGAAGAGGTTGCCGTCGATCTCGGGCGCGTCGCCCTTCGTCCGGCAGGTCGCGATGCCGTCGGCGTCGATCTCATCGACGATGACGTCCTGCACTTTTCCGACCTTGGCGGCCAGTTTCGCGGCCGAGATCGCCTGCGCCCTTGCCATGAAGCGATCCCAGCGGTCCTGCTTCACCTCGTCCGGCACGTGGCCCGGCAGGTCGTTCGACCGCGCCCCGGCGACGTTCTCGTACTGGAAGCAGCCCACGCGATCGAGCTGTGCCTCGTCCAGCCAGTCGAGGAGGTACTGGAACTCCGCCTCGGTCTCGCCCGGGTAGCCGACGATGAAGGTGGAGCGCAGGGTGATGTCGGGACAGACCTCGCGCCAGGCCGCGATCTCGGTCAGCGTCTCGGTCTGGGCCGAGGGGCGGGCCATGCGGCGCAGCGTGTCGGGGTGGGCGTGCTGGAACGGGATGTCGAGGTAGGGCAGGATCGCCCCCTCGGCCATCATCGGGATCAGGTTGCGCACGCGGGGATAGGGATAGACGTAGTGCAGCCGCACCCAGGCGCCGAGCTTGCCCAGCTCGAGCGCGAGGTCGTCGATGTGGTTGCGCACCCCCCGCTCGGTGTCGTGCCGGCGGTCGGCGCCGTAGGCGGAGGTGTCCTGGCTGATGACCAGCAGCTCCTTCACGCCGCTTTCGACCAGCTTCTCCGCCTCGCGGACCACGGCGTAGGCGGGGCGCGAGGCGAGGCGGCCGCGCATGTCGGGGATGATGCAGAACTTGCAGCGGTGATTGCAGCCCTCGGAAATCTTGAGATAGGCGTAGTGCCGGGGCGTCAGCCGCACCCCCGACGCGGGCAGCAGGTCCACGAACGGATCGGGCGCCGGAGGCACCGCGCCGTGGACGGCGTCGAGGACCTGCTCGTACTGGTGCGGGCCCGTGACCGCCAGGACTTTGGGGTGTGCGCCGGTGATGTAGTCGGGCTCGGCGCCGAGACAGCCGGTGACGATGACGCGGCCGTTCGCCGTCAGCGCCTCCCCGATCGCGTCGAGGCTTTCGGCCTTGGCGCTGTCGAGGAAGCCGCAGGTATTCACGATCACCGCGTCGGCGCCCTGGTAATCGGGCGAGATCGCGTAGCCCTCGGCCCGCAGGCGCGTCAGGATGCGCTCGCTATCGACCAGCGCCTTGGGACAGCCGAGGCTGACCATGCCGATGGTCGGCTGGCCGGGCCGCGGCGCGTCGGTCAGACGGGCGCGGGGCGCGAGGTCGGGGCGCAGGTCGGGCGGGTTCATGGTCATGCCGCGCCACATACGCGCGCCGGACCCCGCGGAAAAGGGGCAGGGGGTGGCGTCGCTGCGTTGCGGCGCTAGTCTGCCGGGGCGACCGACCCTTTCCGGAGGCGCCGATGAACATCCTCGTCGAGATCGAGGCCGCGATGCGCGACATGCAGCTGGACGGCCTGTGGCCGTGGCTCGTCGTCTGCGCCGGGCTTCTCGTTGCGTGGGTGGTCCACGCCGTCTTCTGGCGGATCGTCATGCGCCTGACGCCGAAGCACGGGATGTGGGCGCAGATCCTGCCGCGGCTGCGCCGGCCGAGCCGGCTCGCCCTTCTCATGCTGGTTGCCATCGCGTTGGTGAACGCCGCGGCCCTGCCGCACCTGTGGCAGGCCGGGCTGTCGAAGGCTGCGCTCGCGCTGTTCGTCGTGATCGTCGGCTGGATGGCGATGATCGCGGTCGACGTGTTCGCCCTGCGCTCCACCGCGCGGCTGCAGCTGGACGCCACGGACAACCTGACGGCCCGCAAGCAGGCCACGCAGATGCGGGTCCTGCAGCGGTCGGCCAAGGTCGTGATCTTCCTCGTCACCCTCGGCAGCGTGCTGGCCACGTTCGAGACGGTGCGCGCCTGGGGCGTCAGCCTGTTCGCCAGCGCCGGCGCCGCCGGCCTCGTCCTCGGCTTCGCGGCGCGGCCGGTGCTGGCGAACCTGATCGCCGGCATCCAGATCGCGCTGACCCAGCCGATCCGGATCGACGACGTGGTCATCGTCGAGGGGGAGTGGGGCTGGATCGAGGAGATCGCCTCGACCTACGTGGTGGTGCGCATCTGGGATCTCCGCCGGCTGATCGTGCCCCTGTCGCAGTTCATCGAGCAGCCGTTCCAGAACTGGACGCGCGAGAACGCCGACATCATCGGCACCGTCTTCTGGTACCTCGATTACACCGCGCCGATTGGCGAGATGCGGGAAAAGGTCAAGGAATTCGCGTCAGACAGCCCGCTTTGGGACGGCAAGGTCGTGAACCTGCAAGTCACCGAAACGGACAAGGACGTCATCACCGTCCGCGCACTGCTGTCCGCCGCGAACTCGCCCGCGGCTTGGGACCTGCGGTGCCAGGTGCGCGAGAAGATGGTCGCCTGGCTGCAGGAGGCGCATCCGAGCGCCCTGCCGAAGGTACGGGGAGAGCTGTCGCGAACCGGGTCGGCCCCGGACAGACCCGCGCGCGGGCCCGGCCCGGAGGAGGACGGGCCGGGCGTGCCGGACGAGGCCCGCCCGGCGCAGGACCGGACGGACGCGGCGGGACCCGTCATGGAACCGCGGCCGGGGCCTGCGCGATGAAAGGGGCAAGGCGACGGGAAGGGCCTGAATGATACTGACAGCGGTGATCTGGGTCCTCGTCGCGTTCGTCGTGCTGGTGACGCTCATTCCCCTGAGCCGGATCTCGCACGGCGCGGTCCGCAGCTTCAGCTTCGCACGGCAGCAGGCGATCATCATGGGTGTCGTCCTGCTGCCGTTCGCCGCCTGGACGCTCACCGATTGGCAGCGCACCGTGGCCCTGCTCCTGCTGATCGCGACGACCCTCTACCAGCTGGCCTACATCAGCCGCTTCTTCCCGATGTCGCGGGTCCAGTCGCTGGACGCCGATCCCGCGCTGGCGGCGAACGAGGCGCGGTGCATCTCGGTCCTGACCTCAAACGTCAAGCTATCGAACCGCGACTTCCAGAAGCTCATCGACCTCACGAGCGAGATCCAGCCCGACATCATGGTCGCCGTCGAGATCGACGACCAGTGGGCCGAGGCGCTGTCGGTTCTGCATGAAGACTACCCGCACCGCGCCATCCGCGCGCTCGACAACGGCTACGGGATGGGCCTGTATTCCCGGCTGCCACTGGAAAACGTGCACTGGCGAGAGCTGCTGCGCGAGGGCGTGCCGTCACTGCGCGCGACCGTCCGGCTGGGCGGGGAGCTGATGCACCTGTACATCCTGCACCCCGAGCCGCCGGTGCCGTATCACTCCACCGACGGCCGCGACGCCGAGATCGGCCTCGTCGGGATGGAGGTGGCCAAGGACCCGACGCCGGCCGTGGTCGCGGGCGACCTCAACGACGTGGCGTGGAGCCGTACGACGCGGCGCTTCCAGCGGCTGTCGGGCTATCTCGATCCCCGGGTCGGACGCGGCTTCTTCAACACATTCCATGCCCATGTGCCGGTCTGGCGCTGGCCCCTGGACCACCTGTTCCACCACCCGCGGTTCCGGCTGATCGAGATGCAACGCCTGCCCGACATCGGCTCGGACCATTTTCCGATGCTGTTCCGCCTCGCGCTCGCCGAGAGGAATGGTTCCGACGAGTCGCCGGAGAAGGCGACCGAGGAGGATCGCGAGGAGATCGAGGAAATGGCCGAGGAGGAGCGCCGTGACAAGCGCGAGCCGATCGGCGCCCACTGGGAGGACGAGAATTAACCCCGCCCCTTCGTCCGACCTCGGGGAGCAGGGGGGGTGCGCACCTCCCTGTCGAGAAAGGCAGGCAAGGATGACGCTCGCCGGGCGTCGATCGGACCGGACGGACAGCGAGCCGGCTCGCGCCGCGGCCGGCCCGTGCGGCCTGCCCCCGGGGCGCAGGCGCTCATGCGGCTGCAGCCGCTCCGCTCAGCCGTCTCTTAGACGAAAGATGGAAAGGCGTCGGGCCGTCAGCGCCGCCGGTCGCGGCGCGAGCTCATCGGCTGGAACGCGACGCCGACATGGGCCTCGCAGTACGGCTTGCCCTGCTGGACCGGCAGGCCGCAGAACCAGAAGTTCTCGGTCGCCGGATCGCCGACAGGCCACTTGCAGGTCCGTTCGGTCAGTTCCATCAGGGTCAGCTTCTTCGCCTGCTTCTCGATCTCGGTCACCTTGGCGAGGGCCTCGGGAGAGATCTCGTTGGCCGACGGCTGCGGCGGCAGCGGCTGGCCGGCGGGGATGATCGCCTTGCGTGCGGGGCTCATGGGAATGGGCTCGGGGTCCTTCTTCTCGGCTAGCTCGGGGGCCGGTGCGTCCTCGGCGGCGGCGGGCCGCGGCGCGGGTTTCTCGGGGGCGGGCGCGGCCGGCCTGGGCGCGGCGGCCGCCGCGGGCTCGGGCGCTCCGCCCACGCGGTTCGACAGGCCGAGACGGTGCACCTTGCCGATCACGGCGTTGCGGGTCACGCCGCCCAGCTCCTTGGCGATCTGGCTGGCCGACTGTCCCTCGGTCCACATCCGCTTGAGCGTCTCGACGCGTTCGTCGGTCCAGGACATGGGTTCCTCCGGGAGATTGTCGGGCAGGCGGGACGATACTAGACGGGCGAGGCGCTGAGATACAACCGCGCCCCCGCGCTTTCAAGGCGACCGGCGGGCGGTTGCCGCCGGGGCCCGGGCTGGTAAGACGGCCGGCGGAGCCGGAAGGGGACATGAGCATGGCACTGGACGCGGGAGTGCGGCGGTTCGGCCGGGTGAACTGGCTGGGGACCTGGACGCTGGCGGTGCGCGAGGTGCGCCGCTTCATGAACGTCTGGTCGCAGACCGTGATGGCGCCGCTGATCAACGCGGGCCTGTTCCTGCTGATCTTCTCGATCGCCATCGGCCCCGGCCGCCCGGACGTGATGGGCGTGCCCTACATGACGTTCCTGGTCCCCGGCCTGCTGACGATGACGGTGATCCAGAACGCCTTCGCCAACACGTCCTCCTCGATGGCGTCGGCCAAGGTGCAGGGCAACATCGTGGACACGCTGATGCCGCCGCTGTCGGCGGGCGAGATCCTGGCCGGCTACCTTGCCGGCGCCGTCGCCCGCGGGCTGTTCGTGGGCGTGGTGATCGCGCTCGGGGCGTGGGCCTTTCTCGGTGTCGCGGTGCAGAACCCTCTGCTCGTCCTCGTCTTCGTCGTCCTCGGCTCGGCGATGATGGGCGCGCTCGGACTGATCGCCGGGATCTACGCCAACAAGTTCGATCAGCTGGCCGCGATCACCAACTTCGTCGTGACCCCGCTCGCGTTCCTCAGCGGCACCTTCTACTCGCTCGAGGCGATGCCGCCGGTCCTGCAGACGATCAGCCACGCCAACCCCGTCTTCTACGTCATCGACGGCGTGCGGCGCGGCACGATCGGCGTCTCGGACAGCTCGCCGCTCCTCGGCCTCGCGGTCGTCGCGCTCGCCACCGCGATCATTGGCGGGATCGCCTGGCGCTGGCTGGCGAAGGGCTACCGGCTGAAGGCGTGACGCCGGGGCTTTCCCCCGCGTCCGGCTTCGGCTATGGCCGTGGCATGATCTTCGCGCCCGCCCTCTCCGGCCTCCGACGCCGCTGACCGCCTCCGCGGCCCGACCGGCCCGCGCCCCGCGTTGACATTTCCTTGGCCCCCGCCGCTCAATGGCGCCGACAGGCCCCAGTACCCGGACCCCCCACAATGATCCCTGCCGTCCTGCCGACCTATTCCCGTGCCCCGCTCGCCTTCACCAGGGGCGAAGGCTCCTGGCTGACCGCCGAGGACGGGACTCGATATCTCGACCTCGGCTCGGGCATCGCGGTGAACGCCCTCGGCCATGCCGCGCCCGAGCTGGTGGCGGTGATGCAGGAGCAGTCGCAGCGGCTCTGGCACGTCTCCAACCTCTACCGCATCCCCGAGCAGGAGCGTCTGGCCGAGCTTCTCACCGAACACACCTTCGCCGACACCTGCTTCTTCACCAATTCCGGCACCGAGGCGTGCGAGCTGGCGGTGAAGATGGCGCGGAAATACTGGTCCGCCAAAGGCGACGAGCGCTTCCGCATCCTCACCTTCGAAGGCGCCTTCCACGGCCGCTCCTCCGCCGCCATCGCCGCGGCCGGGTCCGAGAAGATGATCGGGGGCTTCGGCCCCGTGCTGCCCGGCTTCACCGTCCTGCCGTTCGGCGACCACGAGGCGCTGAAGGCCGCGATGGCCGAGCCGGACGTCGGCGCCGTGCTGGTCGAGCCGATCCAGGGCGAGGGCGGCATCCGTCCGTTGCCGGACGTCTGCCTCAAGGGCCTGCGCGAGGCCTGCGACGCCACCGGCGCGCTGCTCATCTTCGACGAGGTGCAGTGCGGCATGGGCCGCACCGGGCGCCTCTTCGCCCACGAATGGGCCGGCATCACGCCCGACATCATGATGGTCGCCAAGGGCATCGGCGGCGGCTTCCCCCTCGGCGCCGTCCTCGCGACCGAGGCGGCGGCGGCCGGCATGGGCGTCGGCACCCACGGCTCCACCTACGGCGGCAACCCGCTCGGCTGCGCCATCGGCGCCAAGGTGGTCGAGATCGTCTCGCAACCGGACTTCCTCGCCGAGGTGAACCGCAAGGCCGGCCTGTTCCGGCAGGGCCTCGAGGCGCTGGTCGCCGCCCACCCGGACCTCTTCGAGGACGTTCGCGGCCAGGGCCTGATCCTCGGCCTGAAGATGCGCCGCCCCCCCGCCGACCTCGTCGCCGCGGCCCGGGACGAGCAGCTGCTGACCGTCGCCGCCGCCGACCAGACGCTGCGCCTCCTGCCCGCGCTCAACATCCCCGACGCCGACATCGCCGAGGCGCTGGCCCGGCTGGAGCGCGCGGCCTCTCGCCTGAAGACCCAATAGCCTCCTATCTTGCTCCAAATACCTCCGGGGGGAGGCCCGGAACGGGCCGGGGGCAGCGCCCCCCTGACCCCGGCCGAAGAAAGACCGACAGATGCAAAGCTTCCTCGACATCGACAAGACCGACCCGGCCCAGCTCCGGGCCATCCTCGACAGCGCCCGCGCCATGAAGGACGCCCGCGCCGGCAAGCCCAAGGGCACGCCCGACGACGACCAGCCGCTCGCCGGCCACATGGTCGCGCTGATCTTCGAGAAGCCATCGACCCGGACCCGCGTCAGCTTCGACGTGGGCGTGCGGCAGATGGGCGGACAGACGATGGTGCTGTCCGGCAGCGAGATGCAGCTCGGCCATGGCGAGACCATCGCCGACACCGCCCGCGTCCTGTCTCGCTATGTCGATCTCATCATGATCCGCACCTTCGAGGAACAGACGCTGCTGGAGATGGCCGAGCACGCGACGGTGCCCGTGATCAACGGCCTGACCAACGCCAGCCACCCATGCCAGATCATGGCCGACGTCATGACCTTCGAGGAGCATCGCGGGCCGATCGCCGGCCGCAAGGTCGTCTGGTCCGGCGACGGCAACAACGTCTTCGCCAGCTTCGCCCATGCGGCGAAGCAGTTCGGCTTCGACCTCACCTTCACCGGCCCCGAGACGCTGGACCCCGACCGCCGCCTGGACGGCCTCTACCGGACCGAGCGGGACCCGGCGAAGGCGGTCACGGGCGCCGACCTCGTCGTCACCGACACCTGGGTGTCGATGCACGACCCGCAATCGGCGCGCGAGCGGCGGCACAACCAGCTGCGGCCCTACCAGGTGAACCGGCAGCTGATGGCGCAGGCGGGGACGGGCGCGCTGTTCATGCATTGCCTGCCCGCGCACCGCGACGACGAGGTGACGTCCGAGGTGATGGACGGCCCGGCCTCGGTGATCTGGGACGAGGCGGAGAACCGGCTGCACGCGCAGAAGGCGATCATGCGCTGGTGTCTGGGGGCGTGAGCGCCGGTCGCCGCCGGTCGACGGAAGGCTCGTGGCAAGCCGCGTCAACGCGGCTTGCGGCGCCCGCCCCGGCGCGAACGAAATTCGACGAATTTCGTTCTGCCGCCAGAAGAAATTTCCCGAAATTTCTTCGCGCTACCCCTTCACCGCGCCTTCCGACAATCCGCTGACCAGATACCGCTGGGCAATCAGGAACACGACCGTGATCGGCAGTCCCGACAGGATCGCCGCCGCCGCGAAGTCGCCCCAGAGGTAGCGGAACTCGTTGAGGTAGAGGCGCGACCCCACCGCCAGCGTCATCTTGTCCTCCGACCGGATCAGCACGCTTGCGATCGGGTAGTCGTTCACGACGCCGATGAAGGTCAGCACGAACACCACCGCCATGATCGGCACCGCCAGCGGCAGGAATACGTAGCGGAACGTCTGCCAGGGCGACGCGCCGTCGATCGCGGCGGCCTTGTCGAGCGCGACGTCCACGCTGTCGAAGTAGCCCTTGATCGTCCAGATGTGCAGGGTCACGCCGCTGAGGTAGATCAGGATCAGCGACAGGTGGCTGTCGAGGCCGAGGGCCGGCGTCACCTCGCTCAGCGCATCGAAGATCGCGTAGATCGCGACGAGGGCCAGCGTGGTCGGGAACATCTGGATCAGGAACAGCCCGTCCAGCATGACCCCCTTGCCGCGGATCCGGATGCGGCTGAACGCATAGGCCGAGACGGTGGCGACGGCGAGGACGCCGACCGAGGCGATCAGCCCGATCTTGATCGAGTTCCACATCCACAGCAGGACCGGATAGGGCGGCTGGATCACCTCGCCGCTGGCGCGGGTGTAGGGCTGGCCGAAGGCGAGGACCCAGTGCTCCAGCGTCGGGTTGCGCGGCAGCAGGTCGCCGGTGGTGAAGTTGCCTTCCCGGAACGAGATCGAGATCACCATCAGGAACGGGAACAGGATCAGCGCCAGGAAGACCAGGAGGAAGCCGTGGGCGAGGATCTTCTTGATCCTGAGGTCGCGGGGGCGCTCGACGATCATGGGGCGTCTCCCGTGGCGGCCGGGGAGGGGGGCTGTCTGCCCCCCGCGGCTGACGCCGCCCCCCCGAGAGGTATTTGCAGCAAGATAGGAGCAGCGGGTCGGCGCTCCCTGGACGCCGAGGCTCTCATGCCGCGGGCCTCCCCGAGCGGCGGGCGGCGGCGCGGCGGAGCGCGACGAAGTTGAGGTAGCTCATCGTGGCGACGATCAGGAAGATGATCAGCGTGATCGCGCCCGCGAGGCCGAACTGGGTGCCGCTGTCGTCGAACGCCATGCGGTAGGTGAAGCTGGCGAGGATGTCGGTGCGGCCGGCGGGGATCACCGTGCCCGGGATGTCGGGGCCGCCGTTCGTGAGCAGCAGGACGAGCACCAGGTTGTTGAAGTTGAAGGCGAAGCTGGCGATCATCAGCGGCAGGAACGGCGGGATGATCTGCGGCAGGGTGATGGTGAAGAACACCCGCAGCGCCGAGGCCCCCTCCAGCGCGGCGGCCTTCTTGTGGTCCTCGGGCACCGCCTGCAGGAAGCCCATCGCCAGCAGCATCATGTAGGGATAGCCGAGCCAGGTGTTCACGATCAGCAGCATCACCCGCGCGGTCGTGCCGTTCGTGAACCAGTCGGGGCGGACGCCGAAGAGCGCCTCGAGGATCAGATTGATCTCGCCGAAGCTCTGGTTGAACAGCCCCTTGAAGACGAGGATCGAGATGAAGGCCGGCACCGCGTAGGGCAGGATCAGCGCGATCCGGTAGAACGCCTTCCCCCGCAGGTGCGGCCATTGCAGGATCACCGCCAGCGTCAGGCCGACGGCGAAGGTGAAGACGACCGACAGGGCCGCGAACACCACCGTCCAGACGAAGATCGTCAGCATCGGACCGCGGACGCCGCGGCTGGTGAAGATCCGTTCGAAATTGTCCAGGCCGATGCCGACACGCCAGCCGGGCGGGACGCGCTCGCCCTCGGGCGTGGTGAAGAAGCCGACGGAATGGTCGGCGGTGAGGGTCGCGCCGTCCTCGGTCCGCTCCAGCGTCTCCTCGCCGGTGCGGCGGTATTCCGGCGTCACGCGGGCGAAGGAGCGCAGGCCGGAGTTGCGCAGCTCGACGCCCTCCGGCGTCGTCAGGGTCAGCGTCTGCAGGCCGCCGCGGAGCGGGATCGCGTCGCGGGGGGCGAGGAGAGCGGCAGGCTCGTCCGCCGGGGCGAGGGGCGCGGCCTCCTCCTCGCCCTCGATCAGCTCCACCGGGTCCGAGAGGAGCCCGGCGTCCGGCAGCCAGATGCGGTAGCCGCCGTCGCCTTCGGCCACCGCGAAGGGCGTCTCGGTGTCGGGATCGACGGTGCCGCGCGAGAGCAGGACCTCGACCGCGCGCTCGTAGCTGAGGAGGTTGAAGGAGGAGTAGTTCGTGAAGCCCAGCCAGATCGTGTAGACGACCGGGAAGGCGATGAAGATCAGCACCGCCGCGATGCCGGGGAAGATGAACCGCGCGCCGTAGAAGCGCTTCGCCCCGAAGACCAGCGCGATGCCGAGGGCGAGCAGCAGCACGATCACGCCGAAGATCGGCAGGGTGATCTGGTAGAGCAGGAACGCGGCGTAGAGGAGCAGCAGGACGATGGCGCCGGTCAGCGCGAGGCGCAGCGCGGTGCCGCGCGGGCTCTCGTCCGGGATGTCGGCGAGGGTGGAGATGGGCGCGTCCTCTGCAGGCGCCGGAGGGGAGGGGGCGGCGGGCCGCCCCCCTGTTCGGTTATTCGCCGGTGATCCGGGCGGCGGCGTCGTTCAGCGCGTCCGCCGGGGACTGCGCGCCGGTGGTGATGTTCGTCAGCGCCGGCTGCATCGCCGACCAGAAGGCGCCCATCTCGGGGTTCGACGGCATCGGCACGCCCGTCGCCGCGACCTCCAGCATGCCGGCGACCAGCTCGTCGTCCTGGCTTGCCGCCGCGCTTTCGTCCGCGAGCGCGCCGAGGGCGCCGTTGGCGTTCCAGGTGGCGAGGCCCTCGTCGGTGGTGAGGTACTGTTCGATGAACTCCACCGCGAGGTCCTGGTTCGGCGAGGCGGCGTTGATGCCGAGGACCTGCACGCCGAGGAAGGGCGGGCTGACCTGGCCGTTCACGGTCGGGATCGGGGCGACGCCGACGTCGATCCCGGCGTCGCGGTAGACGCCCCAAGACCACGGGCCGTTCAGCACCGCCGCGACCTCGCCGCCGGCCATCGCGCCGTCCATCACGCCGTAATCCACGCCCGCCGGCAGGACGCCCGCGTCGAACAGGGCGCGCATCGCCTCGGCGCCCTGGATCGCGCCGTCGGTGTTCACGCCGGTGGTGGAGCCGTCATAGACGCCGTCGACCTTCTGGAAGGCGAAGCCGCCGTTCGCCATCAGGAGCGGCATGGTGAAGTAGGTGTTGTTGTAGTCCCAGAGGATCGGCGTGACGCCCTCGGGCAGCTCGGCCTCCGCGATCTCCTCGAGACTGCCGTAGGGCTCGTCCAGCAGCGCCTTGTTGTAGACCTGCGTCACCGCCTCGACCGAGACGGGATAGCCCCAGGTGCGGCCGTCGAACTGCACCGCCTCCATCGCCGAGGGCAGGATGCCGCGGGTCCAGTCCTCGCCCGGATCGACCGGAGCGATCAGGCCGCCCGCGGCCCACTCGCCGAAGCGGTCGTGCGCCCAGAGAAAGATGTCCGGCCCGTCGCCGGTGGCCGCGGCCTGCTGGAACTTATCGGTGAGGTCGGGATCCACGACCTCGACGGTGACCGGCACGCCGTAATCTTCGGTGAAGCGGGCGGCGACCTCTTCCAGCGCCGGCTGGTCCCGGTTGGAGCCGGTCCAGATCAGAAGTTCGCCGTCCTCGAGCGCGACCGCGGGCAGCGCGGTCGCCGACAGCAGCGCGGCCAGCGCCGCGGTGGTCCTGTTCGTCATGGTGTCCTCCCTGGGTGGGGCCGCCCTTCGGGCGACCCCTCTGAGAAGAACGCTAGCACAGGTTGCGCGCCGCGCCAGAGCCTTGAGGGGCCGTGCCCGTGAGGCCGCGGCGTCGCCCCGGGGGTCACTCGGCAGGGGTGCTTCCCTCCACCCATTTCAGCTCCACCGCGTCGTGCGACTCGAGGAAGGCGAAGCCGTGGGGCGGGAGGTCGAGGACGTGCTGCTTCAGCTGCGCGTCGCGGGGGCCGACGGGGTGCGCGTCGCCGGGCATCTCGAGGCGGTGCTCGTCGGCGGAGAGGTTGAAGACGCAGGTGAGGACGGAGCCTTCGTGCTCGCGCACGATGGCGAGGATCGGCTCGGGCAGGTCGAGGAAGCGGGTGGTGCCGAGGCGCAGCTCCTCGCGCTGGCGGCGGAAGCCGATCGTCTCGCGGTAGGCCTCCAGCACCGACGAGGCCCGATGCTCCTGCAGGTCCACCGCGCGGGCGGCCTGCGGCGCCTTCACCGGCAGCCAGGGCTGCACCTCGGAGAAGCCGCAATGCGCCTTGTCGTGCTCCCACACCATCGGCGTGCGGCAGCCGTCGCGGCCCTTGTATTCCGGCCAGAAGGCGATGTTGGCGGTGTCCTTCACCTCGTCGTACAGGATGTCGGTCTCGAGCTGGCCCAGCTCCTCGCCTTGGTAGATGCCGAGCGTGCCGGGGAACGAGCAGAGCATCGCGATCGACTGCTTGGCGATCGGATCGGCCTGGTCCTCGTGCTCCATCCAGCGGCTGACGTGGCGCATCACGTCGTGGTTCGAGAAGGACCAGCAGGGCCAGCCGTTCGGCGCGTCCTTCTGGAATCCCTCGATGCAGCGGCGGAAGTGGGCGGCGCTGTGGTCGTGGCTCAGCATGGCGAAGGAATAGGCCATGTGCAGCTTGTCGCCGCCGGACGTGTACTCGCCCATCACCTCGATCTGGCGCGTCCCGGCCTCGCCGACCTCGCCCACCATCATCCGGTCGCGGTAGCGGTCGGTGAGGGCACGCATCCGCTTCAGCACCTCGATGTTCTCGGGCTGGGTCTTGGAGTGGATCTGCTGCTGCGCGTCGTAGGGGTTGTTGGGGAACTCGTTCCAGCCGGCCGGCGGGTTGTCCTTCAGGCTGGCGTCGTGGACGTAGAAGTTCACCGTGTCGAGGCGGAAGCCGTCGACGCCGCGGTCCAGCCAGAACTTCATCACGTCGAGGACGGCGTCCACGACTTCGGGGTTGTGGAAGTTGAGGTCCGGCTGCTCCTTGACGAAGTTGTGCAGGTAGTACTGGTGCCGGCGGGTGTCGAACATCCACGCCGAGCCGCCGAAGATCGACAGCCAGTTGTTCGGCGGGGTGCCGTCCTGTTTCGGGTCGGCCCAGACGTACCAGTCGGCCTTGGGGTTGTCGCGGGACGACCGGCTCTCGGCGAACCAGGGGTGCTGGTCCGAGGTGTGCGACAGGACCTGGTCGATGATGACCTTCAGCTCCAGCCGGTGCGCCTCGGCCATCAGCGCGTCGAAGTCGCCGAGCGTGCCGTAGATCGGCGAGACGTCGGTGTAGTCCGAGACGTCGTAGCCCATGTCCTTGTCGGGCGAGGTGAAGAAGGGCGACAGCCAGATCGCGTCCACGCCGAGGGACGCGACGTGTTCCAGCCGCTGGGTGATGCCCTTGAGGTCGCCGAGGCCGTCGCCGTTGCTGTCCTGATAGGACCGGGGGTAGATCTGGTAGATCACCGCGTCGCGCCACCATTCCCGCATCGTCTTCGCCTTTCGTCCATGGCCCGGAAAATTCCGTTCGCGCTAACACGGGTCCCCCGCCCATGCCAGCGTGCGGGCGCTTTACAAGTGCGCGAGGTGCGCTTCATGCTTCATTTGCAAGCAGGGGAGGGGCGGCCATGGCGCTCGATGCCGGCGGCGCGGGTGCGCCAGCGCTGGAGACCCGCCACCTCGTCAAGAGCTACGGTGCGGTCGAGGTCCTGAAGGACATCTCGATCGAGATGGCCAGGGGCGAGTTCCTCGTCCTCGTCGGCCCGTCCGGCTGCGGCAAGTCGACCCTGCTCAACTGCATCGCAGGCCTGGAGGAGATCACCGCCGGGGAGCTGAGGATCGCCGGCCGCGATGTCACGCAGGAGCCGCCGAAGGACCGCGACATCGCGATGGTGTTCCAGTCCTACGCGCTCTACCCCACGATGTCGGTCGGCGAGAACATCGGCTTCGGCATGAAGATCCGCCGGGTCCCGAAGGACGCGCGCGAGGCGAAGGTCCGCGAGGTCGCGACGCTGCTGCAGATCGACCACCTGCTGGACCGCCAGCCCGCGCAGCTGTCGGGCGGGCAGCGGCAGCGGGTGGCGATGGGGCGCGCGCTGGTGCGCGAGCCGAAGCTGTTCCTGTTCGACGAGCCCCTGTCGAACCTCGACGCCAAGCTGCGGGTCGAGATGCGGGCCGAGATCAAGCGCCTGCACCAGACGACCGGCGCCTCCATCGTCTACGTGACCCACGACCAGATCGAGGCGATGACGCTGGCCAGCCGGATCGTGGTCCTCAAGGGCGGCGTGGTGCAGCAGGTGGCGACGCCGGAGGAGATCTACGACCGCCCCGCCAACACCTTCGTCGCCGACTTCATGGGCTCGCCGCCGATGAACCTGGTGCCGGCGCGGGTGACGGAGGGCGGGCTCGACCTCGGCGACGTCACGCTGGCCATGGGGCCGGGCTGGCCGGCGCCGGGCCTGCCGGAGGAGCTGATCCTCGGCATTCGGCCGGAGCACCTGTCGCTGGCCCGCGGGCCGGCCGACCTGACGGTGACGCCGACGATGATCGAGAACACGGGCGCCGAGGCGTATCTGTCCTTCCGGCTGGGCGGCAAGGCGATCACCGCCCGTCTGCCGGGTCGCATCCGCGAGGATTCGGTGGGGCAGGTGGGGCTGGCGGTGGATCGTGCTGCGCTGTCGTTCTTTGATCGCGGGACGGGCGTCCGGATCGACACGCGGGCCTAGGGCCGTCTCTAGTGCACTCGGGCGCCTGCGCCCGTCGCCATCCGCATCACGCCCAGTCCCGCCTGCTCGGCCATCGCCACGGCGAGCGGCGCCACGTCCGCGCGGACGAGCAGCATCGCCAGCATCAGCGCCTCCTCCCGCTCTCCCGCCGCCGCCAGTTCCACGAGCCGGGCGAAGCAGGCCTCGTCGCCGCCGAGGCAGGGACATTCCTCGGCATGGGCCGAGAGCGGCCGCCGGCCGAAGCGAGCGCAGAGCCCGCAGAGGTCCGCGAGCGGTCCCGCGGCCGGCAGGGCGGCGTCCCGCCGCAGGGCGCGCAGGCACGACACGGCGGCGCGGCCGAGGGGATCGAGGTCGTCGTAGCTGCCGACGGGGGCGCTGCCTTTGGCGTGCATGGGTCGGTCTCCGGAGGCGTTCGGGTAATTCCTGACAGATTTACTATTGTTTGGCAAGCCGGGCGACCGAGCCTCCCTTTGCCTTCAGGAGTCGCCGGCCTCTGATCCCGCAAACCCGCCCCGCCTCGCGCCGGGGCCCCGCCGATCGTGAGCGCAGGCGGACCCGGGGTGGTCCCGGGTCAGGCCCGGGACGGGTATTCACCGTCCATGCGCTCCCGGCCGGCCTCCACCGTCCCACCCGCCCCGGCCCGGCGCGGGCGCGTGCCTCAACCCTTCAGCATCCGCAGCCCCTGGCTCACGTCCGTCCGCACGGCAAGCCGCAGCCCCGGCTCGTCGCCGGCGCGCAGGGCGGCGAGGATCAGGCGGTGGTGCGGCGGCGGTTCGGTGCGGCGAAGGCGGCCGTAGAGCGCGCTCATCGTGGGGCCGAGCTGCAGCCAGACCGTCTCGGTCAGTGCGAGGATCGCGGGCGCCTGCGCCCGCAGATACAGCGTGCGATGGAACTCCAGGTTCAGCCGGATATAGCCGGGGGCGTCGTGGCGCATCACCATCTGGCTGACGCCGTGGTTGATCTGCTCCAGCCGGTCGATCAGGGCGAAGTGGGCGCGGGGCAGGGCGCGGCTGGCGAGCTCCGGCTCCAGCATGGCCCGCAGAGAGGCCAGCTCCTCGATCCGCTCGTTCGTCAGCTCGGGCGTCGCGATCCGCCCCGACGAGCTGACCTGCAGGGCGCCTTCCGCCGCCAGCCGCCGCACCGCCTCGCGGGCCGGAGTCATCGAGACGCCGAACTCCCGCGCGATGCCGCGCAGCGTCAGCGCCGCGCCCGGAGCGGCCTCGCCGTGCATGATCCGCGTGCGCAGCGCCCGGTAGACGCGGTCGTGGGCGGCGCCGGTGGACGGCGCGTCGGCCGGGCGGGGCGGGGGCGGCTGCGGGATCATGGCGCAGTCTGTGATCGCACCCTGCGGGGCGTCAATCGGCGAACCGCCAGCGCCCCAGCTCGGTCCCGTGATCGGCCAGCCAGCGGCGGTGCCGGGCATGGTCGGGGCAGAGCCGCGCGACGATCTCCCAGAAGGCGGGCGAGTGGTCCATCCGCTCCAGGTGGGCGACCTCGTGCGCCGCGACGTAGTCCAGCACCGCGGGCGGCGCCATCACCAGCCGCCAGCAATACATCAGGTCGCCCTGGTGCGAGCATGATCCCCACCGCGAGCGCGTGTCGCGCAGCGTCAGCCGCCCGTACCGGCGCCCGAGCGCCGCGGCGTGCCGGTCCGACGCCGCCGACAGCCTCTCCCGCGCGAGCGTTTTCAGAAATCCTGCGAGCCGCGGGCCGAGCCGGTCCTCCGCGCCCGGCACGGCGAGCGTGTCCGCCCCCAGGACCGGCGCACGCCCCCGGCCCGGCACCAGCAGCCGCGGCACGCCCTCCACCGGCAGTGTGAGGCCGAGCGCCGGCGCCGCCGGCAGGGCGATGTCCGCCAGGTGCCGCCGCAGCCATGCCTCGCGCTCGGCCACGAAGGCGAGGCCCTCCGCCTCGCCGGTCCGGCGCGGCAGGGTCAGCGTCACCCGCCCGTCCAGCCGCGAGACCCGCAGCGACAGCCGCCGCGCCCGGGCCGAGCGGCGCACCGTGACCTCGATCGGGGGGTTGCCGACCAGCCGAGCCTGCCCCATATGCGCGACGTGCCTCCTGCCGGTGCCGAACAGGTTTTGACACCGTTCGCCGCTTATGGCAGGGAGCCGCGATCCGCCGCAAGGCGGTCCGAATTTCACCAGCCAGAGGGACCTGCCCGGCATGCCCAAGGAAGAGTGGGGAACCAAGCGCGTCTGCCCGACGACGGGCAAGCGGTTCTACGACCTGAACCGTGACCCGATCGTCAGCCCCTACACCGGCGAGACCGTCACCGTCGACACCGGCCGCAACCGGACGATGGTCGCCGACGCCGAGGATTCGCAGACCAAGAAGCTCAAGGCGTCGCAGAGCGACGACGAAGAGCTGCTGATCGACGATGACGAGGAAGAGGAGAGCGACGTCGATCTCGGCGACGAGGTTCTCGAGGACGACGACGACGATAACGACGTCTCGTTCGAGGAGCTCGGAGACGTGGCGTCCAACGACGAGGACTGATCGAACGAGGGGGAGATTTCCTCTTGATCTCCCCCAAGTGGCCGCATATCAGCGGCGGCACGCGACGGCCCCCGGGGGCCGTGGCCACCCGGATGGGGCCTTAGCTCAGTTGGGAGAGCGCTTGCATGGCATGCAAGAGGTCAGGGGTTCGACTCCCCTAGGCTCCACCAAACCTTCTTCGACCCGCAGTCGACGACGCTGCCTTGCGCGGATCGCAGCGCACGTGGGCCGTCCGGAGGCGATTCCTTCGGAACATCGTCGCGGGTGAGGGGTTGCCCTCTTGCAAACCTCTACGACTGACGACTGAAGAAGGAGACCCCCGATGACCCGCATGACCAAGTTCTTCGCCGCGACCGGCCTGGCTCTCACGATGGGCGGCATGGCGTCCGCGCAGGAAGGCGTCGCCGAGGATGGCAACGTCGCGTCCATGGACCTCGTCGGCGTGACCTGCATGGACTTCATGGAGGCGGATGCCGCGGCGCAGATGGATTACGCGGACGCGTTCGGCGTGATGAACGCCGCCGACGTCGAGCTTTCGGCCGATGCGGCCGCCGATGTCGACACGATCGACGACGACGTGCAGGCCATCGCGGCCGCCTGCGAGGGCAACGAGGCGATCGAACTGCTCGACCTCGAAGTCGTGGGCGGCATGTAAGCCGGACCGGCAATCCCGAAAGCGGAAGGGCCCCTCTTCAGGGGCCCTTTCTGCATGCGGCGCGTCCGGTCGGGTCAGGCGGCCACTGGCAGGGCGGCTGCGCGGATGACCTCGGCCGGCACGTCCTCGTAGGCCGCGTCTTCCACGGGGCCGCGCACGAGGCGCCCCACCCGAGCCGCGTTGCGGCCGCAGCGGCGCACCAGCCGGTTGCCCGGCCCGACCTCGCCGAGGTATCCGCCACGCATGTCGACGATGATGCCGAACCGGCCGACGACCATTCCCAGGGTTCCGCCCTTGGTGTCGAACAGCGTCTCGTTGTGAAGGAACGCAACGTACTCGCCGCGGCTGTCGTAGAGCGTGGTCGTTCTTTGCATCGTCTTTGTCCCCGGTCGCATGTTCTATCCGTTTCTGCCTCTTGTAGTTGCATTGCGGACTGATTCACTCAACCTGACGAAAAGGACAGGCCTGCCGTCGCCCCCCGGGATGAGGCCGCCGCGACGCCCCCGGAGGGCCGCGCGAGAGGAGGGCCCGCGCGATCTGGACTGCCCGGCTGTCCCGTGCTCCTGTCCGCCCATGATCCGCCGCATCCATCCCGGCTACTGGCTTTCCCTCGGTCTCGCCTTGCTCATGGCGGTCGTCCTGCTGACGTGGGGACGCGAGGCAATCTGCGCCTGCGGCTACGTGGCTCTGTGGCACGGCGAGACGATGTCGGCCGAGAACTCGCAACATGTCAGCGACTGGTACACGCCCAGCCACATCATCCACGGGCTGATCTTCTATGCCCTTCTGTGGCTGGTCGCCCGCCGCCTGCCGCTGGGCTGGCGCCTCGCCATCGCGACCGCGGTGGAGGCGGCGTGGGAGCTGCTGGAGAACACCGACGCAGTGATCGAGCACTACCGCTCGGTCACCATTTCCCTCGACTACTATGGCGACAGCGTCCTCAACTCGGTCAGCGACCTGATCGCGATGTGGATCGGCTTCGCGCTGGCGCGGTGGCTGCCGGTCTGGGCGAGCGTCCTGCTGGCCGTCGCGTTCGAGGTCTTCACCACCTGGATGATCCGCGACGGGCTGGCGCTGAACGTGCTGATGCTGCTGTGGCCGCTGGAGGCGGTGAAGGCCTGGCAGGGCGGCGCCTGATCCTCGGGGCTGGCCATTGCCGGCGCGAGGGGCCATGACTCGGGGCAATCCGCTCCAAGGGAGCCCGACATGAGCGACGAGACCTTCACCCCGCATGGGAAGCACCTGATCGCCGGCGAGTGGGTGGCCGGAGACGCCACCTTCCGCTCCGAGCCCGCCAGCGGCGAGGCGTTCGACTACGCCGTCGGCACCCCGGACGTCATCGACCGCGCCGCGAAGGCGGCGGAGGACGCGTTCTGGACCTACGGCTACACCACCCGCGAGGAGCGGGCGGCCTTCCTCGAGGCCATTGCCGACGAGATCGAGGCGCGCGGCCCGCAGATCACCTGGATCGGCACCTCCGAGAGCGGCCTGCCCGCCGCGCGGCTGGAGGGCGAGCGCGGGCGGACGACCGGCCAGCTGCGCCTCTTCGCCAGCCACATCCGCAAGGGCGACTACCTCGACCGCCGCCATGACGAGGCGCTGCCCGACCGCCAGCCGCTGCCGCGGCCGGACCTGCGGATGATCCAGCGTCCCATCGGCCCGGTGGCCGTGTTCGGCGCGTCGAACTTCCCGCTCGCCTTCTCCACCGCCGGGGGCGACACCGCCGCGGCGCTGGCCGCCGGCTGCCCGGTGATCGTCAAGGGCCACTCCGCCCATCCCGGCACCGGCGAGATCGTCGCAGAGGCGATCCATGTCGCGATCCAGAAGACGGGGATGCCGAAGGGCGTCTTCTCCCTCGTGCAGGGCGGCAAGCGCGACGTCGGCCAGGCGCTGGTGCAGCACCCGCTGATCAAGGCGGTCGGCTTCACCGGCTCGCTCGCCGGCGGGCGGGCGCTGTTCGACCTGTGCGCCCAGCGGCCCGAGCCGATCCCGTTCTTCGGAGAGCTCGGCAGCGTGAACCCGATGTTCGTCCTGCCCGCGGCGGCGAAGGCGCGCGGCGCCGAGATCGGCAAGGGCTGGGCCGGCTCGCTGACGATGGGGGCGGGGCAGTTCTGCACCAACCCCGGCATCGCGGTGATCCCGAAGGGCGCCGAGGGCGACGCCGTCGTCTCCGCCGCGAAGGCCGCGCTGGAGGGCGTCGGCCCGCAGGTCATGCTGACCGACGGCATCGCCGACGCCTACCGCAAGGGCAAGGAGCGGTTCGACGGCCGCAACGCCGTGCACCCGGTCCACGCCACCGAGCAGGAGGGCCGGAACGCCAGCCCCAACCTCTACGAGACCGACGCCGACGCCTACCTGCAGGACCATGCGCTGGGCGAGGAGGTGTTCGGCCCCCTCGGCCTCGTCGTCCGCGTCTCCGGCCCGGACGAGATGGTGTCGCTGGCCAAGGGCTTCGAGGGGCAGCTCACGACGACGCTGCACATGGACGCGGGCGACGCCGACCTCGCCCGGCGCCTGCTGCCGATCCTGGAGCGCAAGGCGGGCCGCATCCTCGCCAACGGCTTTCCGACCGGCGTCGAGGTGGCGGACGCGATGGTCCACGGCGGGCCGTATCCGGCGTCGACGAACTTCGGCGCGACGTCCGTCGGCACGCTGTCGATCCGCCGCTTCCTGCGGCCGGTCTGCTACCAGAACATCCCCGAAGGGGTGCTGCCCGACGATATCGCCTGACGGCTCAGGCGATCAGGACGGCGCGGACGTCGTTGACGTTGGTCAGCGTCGGTCCGGTGACGACGAGATCGCCGAGGCGCTCGAACAGGGTGTAGCTGTCGTGGGCGTCCAGCGCGGCGGCGGGGTTCAGCCCCGCCGCCCGCGCCCGCGCCAGCGTGTCCGGCCCGATCACCGCGCCCGCCGCGTCCTCGGTCCCGTCGATGCCGTCGGTGTCGCCGGCGAGCGCGTGGATCCGCGCGTGCCCGTCCAGCGCCACGGCCAGCGCCAGCAGGAACTCCGTGTTCCGCCCGCCGCGCCCGGCGCCGGCCCCGACCGTCACCGTCGTCTCGCCGCCCGACAGAAGCACCGCCGGCGCCGCCACCGGCGCGCCGTGCGCCGCGACCGACCGCGCGATCCCGGCCATCACCGTGCCGACCTCCCGCGCCTCGCCCTCCAGCGCGTCGCCGAGGATCAGCGGCGTCACGCCCGCCTCCTGCGCCACCCGCGCCGCCGCCTCCAGCGACAGCATCGGCGCGGCGATGAGGCGGTAGTCCGCCTCGAACGTCGCCTGCGGCTCCGCCGGCGCAAGGAGGAGGGCGCGCGCCGCAGGGGGCAGGCCGTCGCCGAGGCGCTGGGCGAGCGGCGAAAGGTCCTCGTCCGCCGCCGGGTCCGGCACCGTCGGCCCCGACGCGATGGCGAGGGGATCGTCCCCCGGCACGTCCGAGATCGCGAGCGTCACCAGCCGCCCGGCCCCCGCCGCCGCCCGCGCCAGACCGCCGCCCTTCACCAGCGACAGCCGCCGCCGCACCTTGTTCATCGCCCCGATCGGCAGCCCGGAGGCGAGCAGCAGCCGGTTCACCGCGACCTTGTCCGCCAGGGTGAGCGGCGGCCGCGGCGCGGTCAGCAGCGCCGAGCCGCCGCCCGAGATCAGCGCCAGCACCAGGTCGTCCGACCCCGCCGTGCCAGCCGCGGCCAGAATCTCGCGTGTCGCCGCTTCGCCGGCGACATCGGGCACCGGGTGGGAGGCCTCGCGGACCGTGATCCTTTCCGTCGGGACGGCATGGCCGTAGCGGGTGACGACGACGCCCGACAGATCCACGTCGGGCCACGCCGCCTCGACCGCGCGGGCCATCGCCGCGGCCGACTTGCCGGCGCCCACCACGATGCAGCGCCCGCGCGGCCGCTCGGGCAGGTGCCGCGCCAGCATCTCGGCCGGATCGGCCGCCGCAACGGCGGCAGCGAAGAGGCGGCGCAGGAAGGCCGCGGGATCGACGGGGGCGGGCATGGGCGGATCCTCCGGCAGACCGGGCAGCTTTAGCCGCCTCGCGCGGGTGGCGCCACGCCGCAAGGGCACGGGGCCGTGGAACCCCCGCCACCCTTCGCCTGTTTGCGGAGGGAGCGCGCGGCCCGTCCGTGCCACGGACCCTCAGACCCGCGGGAGAGACATGCACACGCAACTTGACGTGAACGGACGGGCCTACGCGCTCGATCACGACCCGCGCACGACGCTTCTCGACGCGCTGCGCGACCATATCGGCCTCTACGGCACCAAGAAGGGCTGCGACCACGGTCAGTGCGGCGCCTGCACGGTGCTGGTGAACGGCCGCCGGATCAATTCCTGCCTGACGCTCGCCGCAATGCACGACGGCGACGAGATCACGACCGTCGAGGGGCTGGGAGAGCCCGGCGCGCTGGCGCCGCTGCAGCAGGCCTTCGTGGACTGCGACGGCTACCAGTGCGGCTACTGCACCCCGGGGCAGATCATGTCCGCCACCGGCATGCTGGAGGAGGCGAAGGCGGGCGACCCGTCCCACGTCTCGGCCTCGCTGTCGGGCGACGTGGCGCTGGACGATTCCGAGATCGCTGAACGGATGAGCGGCAATCTCTGCCGCTGCTCGGCCTATCCCTTCATCCGTCAGGCCATCCACAGCGTGGAGGGCAAGGAATGAGGCCCTTCGACTATACCCGCGCCGGCACGCTGGACGAGGCGGGCGCGCAGCTGGGCAAGACCGCGGCGGTGATCGCCGGCGGGACCAACATCCTCGACCTGATGAAGCTGCAGATCATGACGCCCGAGCGGCTGGTCGATATCGGCCGGGTGCCCGGTCTGGACGGGATCGAGGCGGACGGCGACGGCCTGCGCGTCGGTGCGCTGGTCCGCAACTCCGACCTGGCCGCCGACGGCCGCATCCGCGCCGGCTGGCCGGTGCTGTCCCGCGCGCTCCTCTCCGGCGCGTCCGGGCAGATCCGCAACAAGGCCACCACCGGCGGCAACCTGCTGCAGCGCACGCGCTGCCCCTACTTCTACGACCCCGCGATGGCCTGCAACAAGCGCGAGCCGGGCGCCGGCTGCGCCGCGAAGGAGGGGGTCGGCCGGATGCTCGCGATCTTCGGCACGTCCGAGCACTGCCTCGCCGCTCATCCCTCGGACATGGCGGTCGCCCTGCGGGCGCTGGACGCGAAGGTCGCCGTGCGCGCCGCAGACGGGTCGGAGCGGACGCTGCCGCTGGACGAGTTCTACCGGCTCCCCGCCGACCGGCCGGACATCGAGACGGTGCTGGGGCCGGACGGGATCGTGACAGGCGTGGTCCTGCCGGCCCCCGTGGCCGGCTCGGTGCAGGCCTATCGCAAGGTCCGGGACCGCGCCTCCTATGCCTTCGCGCTGGTCTCGGTCGCGGCCGTGGTGACGGTGGAAGACGGCCGCATCGCGCGCGCCCGTCTCGCCTTCGGCGGCGTCGCGCCGCGGCCTTGGGCGAACGACGCGGTGACCGCGATGCTGGAGGGCGAGGCGCCGGACGATGCGCTGTTCCGCGCCGCCGCCGATCGCCTGACGGCGGACGCCGCCCCGCACCCGGACAACGAATTCAAGCTTCCGATGCTGCGCCGGACCCTCGTGTCGGTGCTGCGCGAGACCACGGGCCTCGCCGAGCCCTCCATCGGAACCGACAGGACGGACGCCGCCGCATGACCCAGACCTTCAAGATGGACGAACCGCTGCCGCGGCTGCTCGACGAGACCCGTCAGGGCCTGATCGGCACACCGATGAACCGCCCCGACGGCCCGCTCAAGGTGTCGGGCCGCGCCGACTACGCCGCCGACCGCCTGCCGGACGGCACGGCGCACGGCGTGCTGGTGCGGGCGACGATCACGAAAGGCAAGGTGACGCGGCTGGACGAGAGCGCGCTCGCCGGGATCGAGGGGGTGGTGGCGGTCCTGTCGGGACCGAACTTCGTCCGCAACCCCGCACAAGGCATGGCCGGCGAGTCGCCGGTCCAGCCGGGGCCCCGCGTCGACTACCATGGCCAACCGATCGCCCTCGTCGTCGCCGAGACGTTCGAGGCGGCCCGCGACGCGGCGCAACGCCTCGTCGTGGAATATGACGACGCCGGCGGGGCGGAGGTCGATCCCGACAGCGCCTCCGAGGTCGAGACGGACGATCCCGACGCGACAGGCGACTGGGACGAGGCTTGGGGACGGGCGGCGGCGAAGGTCGACGTCACCTACACGACGCCCGGTCAGGTCTCGGCGGCGATGGAGCCGCACGCGGCGCTCGCCCACTGGGACAGCGGCAGGCTGACGCTGCACGGCAGCCAGCAGATGCTGCGGTTCAACCGCAAGGAACTGGCCGACGCGGTGGGCGTCGATCCGTCGGAGGTCCGCATCCTGTCGCCCTACGTCGGCGGCGGCTTCGGCTCCAAGCTCGGCATCGGCGCCGAGGCGGTGTCCGCCGCGCTGGCGTCCCGCGACCTCGGCCGGCCGGTGCGCGTGGTCATGGCGCGTCAGACGGTGTTCGACGCGGTGCTCCGCCGGACGCAGACGTCGCAGCACGTCCGGCTTGCTGCGGATGCCGACGGCAGGCTGCTCGCGCTGGGTCACGACGACCTCGTCTCGAACCTCCCGGAGGAGAGCTTCGCCGAGCCCACCACCAACGCCTCGCAGTTCACCTATGGCGCCGCGGCCCTGCGCTTCCAGCAGAGCGTCGCGCGCATCCACCGCACACCCTCCGGCTCGGTCCGCGCGCCGGGCGAGGCGGTGGGCATGGTGGTGCTGGAAGCGGCGGTGGACGAACTGGCAGGCGAGCTCGGGATGGACCCGGTCGAGCTCCGGCTGAAGAACATCCCCGACACGGCGCCATTGACCGGGCAGGACTATTCCGGCCGCCGTCTCGCAGACTGCCTGCGGCAGGGCGCCGAGCGGTTCGGCTGGGCGCAGCGGCCGAAGGCCGAGCGGGACGGCGACTGGCTGATCGGCTGCGGCATGGCCGCCGCGGCGCGCAAGAACATGCTGACGAAGGCCGCCGCGCGGGTGCGCCTGACCGGCGCAGGCGCGGTGGTCGAGACCGACATGACCGACATCGGCACCGGCAGCTACGCCATCCTCGCGCAGATCGCGGGCGAGTTGCTGGGCCTGCCGGAAAGCAAGGTCGAGGTCCGTCTCGCCGACACCGACCTGCCCGGCGCCTCCGGCTCCGGCGGCTCGTTCGGCGCCGGCTCCACCGGCTCGGCCGTGTTCCTCGCGGCCCGCAGGATCCGCGAGCAGCTGGCCGCGCAGCTGGGCTGCGAGCCGGGCGAGCTGACGCTGCAGGACGGCATCGCCCGCGGCGCGAACGTGGAGAAGTCGCTAGCCGATCTGGTCCAGGACGAGCTCGTCGGCGAGGCCGAGATCGCCTCGGGCGAGGCGGCGAAGAGTCACCTCTCCGCCGGCTGGGGCGCGCATTTCTGCGAGGTGGCCGTCCACGCCTGGACCGGCGAGGTCCGGGTGCGGCGGATGCTCGGCCTGTTCGACATCGGCCGGGTGCTGAACCGCAAGACGGCGACCAGCCAGGCCGTCGGCGGCATGATCTGGGGCCTCGGCGGCGCGCTGACCGAGGAGCTGCACCACGACCCGCGCACCGGCCACATCGCCAATCGCGACCTCGCCAACTACCATGTCGCGGCCCACGCCGACGCGGCGGGGCGGATCGAGGCGGACTTCGTCGACGACCGCGACGACTGGGCGAACCCGATGCAGTCCAAGGGCGTCGGCGAGCTCGGGATCTCCGGGTCCGGCGGCGCGGTGCTGAACGCGATCCACGCGGCGGCCGGGGTGCGGATCCGGCACCTGCCGGCGACGCCGGACAAGGTCATCGCGGCGCTGGAGGCGGCGGGGCGGTAGGCTCGATGGCCCCGTCTAGGGCCAGCCCGCCCCGGCCCTGAGCCGGGGCCTCGACGAGAACGGGCGCACTACCTGTGGCGGCTACTCCTGCAGCTTTCACCGGTCCAGTCGCGCCCCGCCCGGAATCAGCCGCGCGAGCGGCCCGGGCAGCGTCTGGCCGCCCCCCGGCCAGACGCTACCCCACCACCTGCGAGACGATCAAAGTCATGCGGGAGCAGCGTCATAAATTTCTCTCACCACCGCGTCGGGGCGTCTGACCGCGGCCAGACGCCGCCCTACTGTCATTTCCAGACCTTCATTTCGAGGAATGCGGGTCCGCCGCAACCGGCCGCCGGTGGCGGCTACTCCTGCAGCTTTCACCGGTCCAGTCGCGCCCCGCCCGGCCTCAGCCGCGCAGGCCAGGCGGCCCGGGCAGCGCCTTGCCGCCCCCCGGCCAGACGCTACCGCACCACCTGCGAGACGATCGAAGACATGCGGGAACAGCGGCATAAACCGCCTTTACCGAAAGGTCGGAGCGTCTGACCGCGGCCAGACGCCGCCCTCCGTCTATCCCGTCAATCAACGCTAGAACCGCGCATCCACCCTACGGCGTCCATCCCGGCACCCTTGCGGCCTGCGCGATCCAAACCCGGAACGCGCCCTCGTCGAACTCGCCCTCGCCGACATCCGCCCACCGCGCCGGCTCCGCCTTCGGCGTCCCGCCCGCCGGCACCGGGTCCAGCGACCGGCCGGCGAAGAAGGTGCAGCGCACCACCTTCGTCAGGCAGTGGATCGACAGGAAGAATCCCTGTCCCTCCACCCCCCAGAAGGGCGAGTTCCAGCGGACGGCCCGGGTCGCCTCCGGCACCAGCTCGGTCACCAGCGCCTCGACGCCGCGGCCGATCTCCTGCTTCCAGCCCGGCATCGCGGCGATGTAGGCGTCGACGGGCGCCTGCCCGTCGCCCTTGGGGATCTGCGGATTGCCGCCCGCCAGCAGGCGCGGTCCCTCAGCCATGCGCCTACTCCGCCGGCGTCCGGCCCCGCCGCAGGTAGGGCAGGGCGAAGAGGTACAGGCCGGTGAACAGCAGCAGGAACAAGGGCGGCAGCGGCAGCATGTAGACCCACATCGCCGGCTCGCCCACGATGGCGATGGCGGCGAAGTTGGCCACCACGGCGAGGGTGAACAGGATCGCGATCCAGCGGTGCAACTGCCGGGTCCAGGCGGCGAGGGTCATTCCGGGGTCTCCGTGTCGAGCAGGGTCTGCAACTGATCCAGGAAGTTCGTCCACCCATAGCGGGCGCCGTGGAACGCCTGGGTCTGGTCGGGCCGGAAGCCGGTCTGCTCCATCCGCAGACGGGTGCCCCCCTCGGTCTCGGTCAGCGTCCACGTCACCACGCTCTCCAGCCCCATCGCCTCCCACGTATAGCGCAGTCTGCGCCCGGTCTCGACCTCCAGCACGCGGCCATCCACCGCGCCCCAGTCGCCCTCGAAGGTGAAGCCGTGTCCGACCTCCGGCGCGAAATCCGACTTCATCAGCCACTCGGCCATCAGGGCGGGCTGCGTCAGCGCGCGCCAGACCCGCTCGGGCGGGTGGGCGAGGTCGCGCTCGATGACAACGGTGCGGATGTCGGGGGCCGTGTCGTTCATTGGTCGATCCTCTTCAGCAGGTCTTCGAGGGCGTCCAGGCGGCCCTCCCAGTAGGCCGCCATCTCCGCCGTCCAGTCGAGCAGCGGCGCCAGCGCCTTCGGCCGCGCGGAATAGCGCGTCTGCCGCCCCTCGGGATGGTCGGAGACGAGGCCGGCCTCCTTCAGCTGGCGCAGGTGCTTGGAGACGGCGGGCTGCGAGACGCCGGCGCGTTCCGTCAGCGCCCCGACCGTGAGATCGCCGTCCCGGCACAGCCGCTCGAACAGCGCGCGGCGGGTGGGGTCGGCGAGGGTGCGGAACAGGTGGTCGGGCGACTGCATCTCATAACCCATCGGCTATGCGAAGACGCATAACCTGACGGATATGAGTCGGTCAAGCGCTCAGTCGCGGACCTTCTCCAGCAGCTCCACCACCTCCTGGAACATCTGCCGCTGGCGGTCCTGGTCGCCCGCGACGATGGCGTCCTCCATGCAGGTGCGGGCATGGTCCTCGATCAGCAGCCGCTCCACGGCGCGCAGGGCCGAGCGGATGGCCGCGGTCTGGTTCAGCACGTCCACGCAGTAGCGTCCGTCCTCGACCATCCGGGCGACGCCCTGCACCTGCCCGGCAAGGCGGTTCAGCCGCTTCAGCACGGCCTCGCGGTTCTGCTTGTCGTGGGCCATCGCAGTCTCCTGATCCGCCCTTGCCTCTATACCCCCCTTGGGTATATGTCCACCGGCATGGATGCCCCCCGGGGGCATACGGGACGAAGGGACCAGCCATGCAGACGCACGATGACGCCCACCATCACCATGCCCACGACGCCCCTGCGGCGAAGGACGGCAAGGCGATCGACCCGGTCTGCGGGATGAAGGTCACGATGGCCACGGCCAAGTACACGGCCGAGCACGAGGGCGAGACGTTCTACTTCTGCAACCCCAGGTGCAAGACGAAGTTCGAGACCCGGCCCGAGATCTACCTCGACCCCGCGTTGAAGGCGCCGCCGCGGCCGAAGGCGAAGGACCAGATCTACACCTGCCCGATGGACCCCGAGATCGAGCAGGTCGGCCCCGGCACCTGTCCGATCTGCGGCATGGCGCTGGAGCCGAAGGGCGTGGCGCTGACCGAAGGCCCGTCCGAGGAGTACGTCGACTTCCGCCGCCGCTTCGCCATCGGCGCCGCGCTGACGGTGCCGCTGTTCCTGCTGGCGATGGGGCGGCATCTGCTGCCGGGCCTGTTCCACGACTTGAACGTCGCGGCGCTGAACTGGGCCGAGCTGGCGCTCGCGACGCCGGTCGTCCTCTGGTGCGGGGCGCCGTTCTTCCAGCGCGGCTGGGCGTCGGTTCGGACCCGCAACCTCAACATGTTCACGCTGATCGCGCTGGGCACCGGGGTGGCCTACCTCTACTCGGTCGTCGCCACGCTCGCGCCCGGCCTCTTCCCCGCGCAGTTCCGCGGCCATGCCGGCGAGGTCGGCGTCTACTTCGAGGCGGCGGCGGTGATCGTCGTCCTCGTCCTCCTTGGCCAGCTGATGGAGCTGCGCGCGCGCGAGCAGACGGGCGGCGCGATCCGCGCTCTTCTCGACCTCGCGCCCAAGACCGCCCGCCTCATCGACGCCCGCGGCGAGCGGGACATCCCGCTGGAGATGGTGCGCGCCGGCGACCGGCTGCGCGTGCGGCCGGGCGAGGCGGTGCCGGTGGACGGCGAGGTGACGGACGGCGCCTCGGCGGTGGACGAGAGCATGATCACGGGGGAGCCGGTGCCGGTGGAGAAGGGCCGCGGCGACCCGGTCACGGGCGGCTCGCTGAACGCCACCGGCAGCTTCGTCATGACCGCCACCCGCGTCGGCGCCGACACGATGCTGTCCCGCATCGCCGAGATGGTCGCCGGCGCGCAGCGCAGCCGCGCCCCGATCCAGCGCCTCGCCGACCAGGTGGCGGGCTGGTTCGTGCCGCTGGTCGTGGCGGTCGCCGTCATCGCCTTCGCCGCCTGGTCGATCTGGGGGCCGCCGCCGGCGATGGGCCTCGGCCTGATCGCCGCCGTCTCGGTCCTCATCATCGCCTGCCCCTGCGCCCTCGGCCTCGCCACGCCGATGTCGGTGATGGTCGGCGTCGGCCGCGGCGCCTCGCGCGGGATCCTTATCCGCAACGCCGAGGCGCTGGAGCGGCTGGCGGCGGTGGACACGCTCGTCGTCGACAAGACGGGGACGCTGACGGAAGGCAAGCCAGCGCTGGTGGGCGTGGAAGGCGACGACGACGCGCTGCGCCTTGCCGCGGCGCTGGAGGCGGCGTCGGAGCATCCGCTGGCGAAGGCCATCGTCGACGGCGCCCGTGAGCACGGGCTGACCGTCCCGGAGGCGTCCGGCTTCGACAGCGTCACCGGCAAGGGCGTGCGCGGCACGGTGGAGGGTCGCCGCGTGGCGGTCGGCACCGCGGCGCTGATGGCGGAGGAGGGGGCCGACCCGGCCGCCTTCGCCGCGGCGGCGGACGCCGCGCGGGCGCAGGGGCGGACAGCGATGTTCGTCGCGGTGGATGGCCGGGCGGCCGGGCTGCTGACGGTGGCGGACCGGGTGAAGGAGACGACGCCCGGCGCGATCCGGGCGCTCCATGCCGAAGGGCTGCGGATCGTCATGCTGACCGGCGACGCCGAGGCGACCGCGCGGGCGGTGGCCCGCGATCTCGGCATCGACGAGGTGGTGGCGGGCGTCCTGCCCGACGGCAAGCTGGACGCGATCCGCAGGCTGCAGGCCGAGGGGCGGACGGTGGCGATGGCCGGCGACGGCGTGAACGACGCTCCCGCGCTGGCGGCGGCGGACGTCGGCGTCGCGATGGGGACGGGCGCGGACGTGGCGCTGGAAAGCGCGGGCGTGACGCTGGTGGGGGGCGACCTGTCGGGGCTGGTGGCGGCGCGCCGGCTGAGCCGGGCGACGGTGCGCAACATCAAGACGAACCTCGCGTTCGCGTTCCTCTACAACGGCCTCGGCGTGCCGGTGGCGGCGGGGGTGCTGTACCCGGTGATCGGCGTCCTGCTGTCGCCGATGATCGCGGCGCTGGCGATGAGCCTGTCGTCGGTGTCGGTGATCGCCAACGCGCTGCGCCTGCGGAGGGTGCGGATCTGAGGGGGCGGCATGGTGGGTTTCACCCACCCTACGGCGCCGGGGTAAAGTGGGTGACACCCACCATCCCGGTGCACTGCGACGTCGGAGCGTCCGACTTCGGCCAGACGCCGCCCTCCAGTCCGTTCCCGGAGTCCCGCCCCGGCCTNGAGCCGGGGCCCCGCTCCAAACGGACGGACCAGGGACCCTCGAGGCCCCGGTTCGAGGCCGGGGCGGGCATTCCCTGCGCGCCTACTACGGGACCGTTGTAGGGTGGGTGAAACCCACCATCCCGGTGCACTGCGACGTCGGAGCGTCCGACTTCGGCCAGACGCCGCGCTCCGGTCCGTTCCCGGAGCCCCGCCCCGGCCCTGCGCCGGGGCCCCGCTCCAAACGGAACCAAGGACCCTCGAGGCCCCGGCTCAAGGCCGGGGCGGGCATTCCCTGCGCGCCTACTACGGGACCGTTGTAGGGTGGGTGAAACCCACCATCCGGGTGCACCGCGGCGTCGGAGTGTCCGACCGCGGCCAGACGCCGCCCTCCGATGCGCTCCCGGAGACCCGCCCCGGCCCTGAGCCGGGGCCCCGCTCCAAACGGACGGACCAAGGACCCTCGAGGCCCCGGCTCGAGGCCGGGGCGGGCTTCCCTGCGCGCCTATTACGGGACCGTTGTAGGGTGGGTGAAACCCACCATCCGGGTGCACTGCGGCGTCGGAGCGTCCGACTTCGGCCAGACGCCGTCCTCCGGTCCGTTCCCGGAGACCCGCCCCGGCCCTGAGCCGGGGCCCCGCTCCAAACGGACGGACCAATGACCCTCGAGGCCCCGGCTCGAGGCCGGGGCGGGCGGGCGTTCCCTGCGCGCCTTACGCCACTTCGGCGAAGACCTTGTCCAGCGCGCTGTCCAGCTTGTCGAACATCTCGTCCATCTGCGCCTCGGTCATCACGAAGGCCGGGCACAGGACCACGGCCTGTCCGAGCGGCCGGCAGATCAGGCCGGCGTCGGTGCAGGCGTTGGCGATCCGCTCGGAGACCGACAGATCGCCCGCGAACGGCGTCTTGGTCGCCTTGTCCTTGACCGCCTCGACCGCGCCCATCAGGCCCTTGCCGCGCCATTCGCCGATGTTCGGCTTCTCGGCCAGCCGCGCCAGCCCGGCCTCGAACCGGGGCGTGAGCGCCCGGACGTTCTCCAGCAGCCCCTCGTTCATCACCACGTCGATCGCCTTCAGCGCGATGGCGCAGCCGACCGGGTGACCCGAGGCGGTGAAGCCGTGGGGGAATTCCTCGATCGCCTCGGCGGCGGCCTGCATCCGGTCCGACAGCTCTGGGCCGAGGATGACGGCGCCCATCGGGAAGAAGCCGGCGGTGAGGTTCTTGGAGGAGATGATCGCGTCGGGGACGAAATCGAAGGTCTCGCAGCCCCAGACCTCGCCCGTCCGGCCGAAGCCCGTGATGACCTCGTCCGAGATGATCGGGATGCCGTACTTGCGCAGGATCGGCACGACGGCCTGGAAGTAGCCTGACGACGGCGGGATCACTCCGCCCGCGCCCATGACAGGCTCGGCGAAGAAGCCGGCGATGGTCTCCGGCCCCTCCTTGATGATCGTCGCCTCCAGCTCCTTCGCCATCCGCTGGGTGAACTCCGCCTCGCTCTCGCCCTCCTGGCCGAAGCGCCAGTAGTGCGGGCAGGACAGGTGCAGGAACCCCGGCAGCGGCAGGCCGAACACGGAGTTGTAGGGCTTGCCCGTCATCGAGGCCGAGACGGCGGTGACGCCGTGGTAGCCGTTCCAGCGGGTGAGAATCTTGCGCCGCTGCGGGTTGCCCTCGGCGGCGTGCAGGAACCACAGCATCTTGACCATGGTGTCGTTCGCCTCGGAGCCGGAGTTGGTGTAGAACACGCGCCCCCGCTCGAACGGCGAGACCTCCACCAGCTTCTCGGACAGCATCACCGTCTGGTCGGACATCCGGCCGAAGAAGGCGTGGTAGCCCGGAAAGCGGGCGTACTGCGCCTGCGCCGCCTCGATCAGGCCCGGATGGTCGAAGCCGGCGACCATGTTCCACAGGCCCGAATTGGCGTCGAGGTAGCGGCGGCCGTGGACATCCACGACGTAGGGCCCCTCGCCGTGGGTCAGGACGACGGTGCCGCGGGAATGGACCGTCGGCAGGTCGGTGAAGCCGTAGAAGGACGACGCCTCGGCGCGGGCCTCCCAGCTGTTGGTGCGGTCGTCGGGCATCGGGGCCTCCTTGTCGTTTGGCCGCGACGATATGGCCGGGCAGGAGGGCTTTCAATTGCCGGCGAAGCGGGCGGGCGGGCTGCCGGACCGCTCGTCCCTCCGCCCGCGGGCCCGGGCGGGGGGCGGCGGTTCTACGACGACGGCGGCAGGCTGATGTGCAGCCCGTGCCAGTCCAGCGCCTCGTCCGCGAAGTCCACCCGCTCGGGCCGGAAGACCGCCGGGTCCGACAGCGTCGCCGCGAGGACGTCGATCTGGTGCTCGCGCTTGTCGGTCGAGAAGGTGAGCGGGGTGCCGCAGGTGGGGCAGAAACTTCGCATCACGCCGGGGGAGGAGGCAAAGCGGCCCGGCTCGTCCCCGGTCCAGCGAAAGCCGTCGCGGGCGACGCCCATCCAGCCGACGACCGGGGCGCCGCTGGCGCGGCGGCAGCTCTCGCAGACGCACAGCGCCTGCCAGTCGACGGCATCGTCGTCGATCTCGTAGCGGCAGGCGCCGCACAGGCAGTAGCCGTCCAGCGCCACGGCGTCAGGCCGCCGCGGCGCGGGCGGTCTCGGCCGCCGCCAGCAGGACCTCCGCGACCATGTCGCACTCGCCTTCCGTGAATCGGGCGGGCAGGCGCACGTCGCAGGCGCGGCGCAGCATTGCGGCCGTCCTGGGCAGGTCCGGCACCTCGCCGAGGAAACGCCAGTTCCAGAAGGCCCGCGCGTTGTCGCCCGACAGTCCGAAGATCTGCACCGGCACGCCGCCCTGCGTCGCGTCCGTGACGAAGCGGGCGGCCGCCGCGTCGTCCATGCCGGTCAGGTTGAACTGGATCGAGTCGGGGGCGCGCACCTCCGGCGCCAGCGGCGCGGGCACGTCGAACCACGGCGCCGCGTTCAGCCGCGCGGCGACCCGGTCGTGGTTGCGCCGTCCGTCGCGGACCCGCCGCGGCAGCTCGGCCAGCTGCGGCCGGACCAGGGCGGCGGAGAGGTTGTTCAGCCGTGTGTTGTAGAGCGGCAGCGTGTTCTGCAGCCGCGCGAACGGTGCGGCGAGGACGGGATGCTTCTTCCAGTTGTGCTCGTAGGCGCCGGACATCAGGACTGCCCGGGCCACCAGCTCGGCGTCGTCGGTGACGAGGATGCCGCCCTCGCCGGCGTTCAGCAGCTTGTAGGACTGGAACGAGAAGCAGCCGGCCCGGCCGAGCGTGCCGATCGGCCGTCCGTGCCATGTGGTGCCGAGGGAATGGGCCGCGTCCTCGATCACCGGCAGGTTCGCGGCGGCGGCGAGCGCAAGGATCGCGTCCATGTCGGACGTGTGGCCGCGCATGTGGCTGATGAGGACCGCCGCGGCGCCCGGAAGCTTGGCCGCGAAGTCGTCCATGTCGAGGCGGTAGTCGTCGCCGCACTCCACCAGCACCGGGGTCAGGCCGGCATGGAGCACGGCCGACGGCACGGCGGCGAAGGTGAAGGCGGGCAGCAGAACGCGGCCGCCCTCCGGCAGATCCAGCGCCTTGAGCGACAGGAAGATGGCCGCCGAACAGGACGCGACGGCGAGCGCGAAGCGGCTGCCCAGCATCGCCGCGAACTCCGCCTCCAGCAGGGCGACGGGGCTGTCCTCGGATGTGTAGCGGAACAGATCGCCAGTCCGGAGGAGGCGCTCGACCTCGGCCCGGGCGGCGTCGGGAATAGGCTCCGCCGCGGTCGCGGAGGGCAGGGGAGGGGGAAGATCGCGCACCTGTTGGGTCCCGGCTGCTCTGGTTGCACCAGTCCTAGCACGCGCGCCACCAGCGCACCAAGACGGATCCGCAGGCCGTGCCTACGGAAACGTGACGCGGCAATGCCGGGGCGCCTCCTTCCGGCGGCCGCAATCGGGGGCGATAACGGACCGGTCCGCCGCACTGGTCTGACGGGTCGTCGCTTGCTCACCTGGATCGCGCTCCTGATGCTCCTGCCGTGCCTGGGCGTCCTGCTCCGGCTGCGGCGCGCCGCGCGTCGCGTCCGGGCCTTGGCGCTGGTCCTCGCGGTCGGTGCCGGCGCGGCGGGAAGCGCGCAGCTCGCCACGGGCGGGGCGGAGCCGCCGGGGCGGATGGTCGTCGCCGCCGACGGGCTTCACCTGCGGACCTGTCCGGACACCGCCTGCGGCAGCCTCGGCGTCCTCTCCCGCGGGACCGAGGTGGCGGTCCGCGAGGCGCGCGGCGTCTGGGTCCGCGTGGGCGCGCCGGCGGACGCGGCCTGCGCGGGCGGCGAGAGCGGGCTGGTGCAGACCGGCCGCCGCGCCTGCCGTCCGGACAACGGGATCGAGAACGGCCGCGTCGCGCCGTGGGTCCACTCCGGCCACCTCGCCCCCGCGCCGGGCGGGACGGGGGCGTCGGTGCGTTAGGCGCGCCTCCGGCGGCAGAGGACGTCGGGTGGCGGCAAGGGGCCAGCGGACCCGGCCGGGCCGGAGGGGTGGGACGAGGCGGCACGGGGTCCCGGGTCAAGCCCGGGACGGGAAGTGCGTCAACGAGCTGGCCCGCCCCCCTCACCGCCCTCGCAGCAGTGGCGAGCGGGCGATCTTGTCGTTGAGGGTGCGGCGGGGGATGCCGAGGAGGCGGGCGGCGCGGTCGGTGTTGCCGTTGCACTGGTCCAGCACGCGGGCGATCTCGCGGCTCTCGAAGTCGGCGACGAGGTCGCGCAGCGTCTGCTCCCCCGGCACGCCGCCACCGGGCCGGGCTGCCGCCGTCCCCGCGCCGGGCCGGGCGAGCCCGAGGACATAGCGTTCCGCCGCGAGGCGCAGTTCGTGAGCGTTGCCGGGCCAGTGATGCGCCTGCAGCGCGCGGCGCTCGCGGAAGTCGGCCGCGGGCGCCTCCCGGCCGTGGCGGGCCGCCGCCGCCCTGACGAAGTGGGCGAAGAGCGCGGGGATGTCGCTGGCGATGTCGCGCAAGGGGGGCAGGGGCAGGACGTATCCGGCGATCCGGTAGTACAGGTCCTCGCGGAAGGCCCCCTCCGCCATCGCCTGCGTCAGCGGGCGGGACGCGGAGGCGACGACGCGGAAGGCCGCCTCCGGGTCGTCCCGCCGCGCCTCCAGCACGCGCAGCAGTTTCGGTTGAAGCGCCAGGGCCAGCGTGTCGATGTGGTCGAGGTAGAGCGTGCCGCCCCGCGCCTCGCCCACCAGCCCTCCCGCGCCCTCGGCCGGCGTGGCGCCGAACAGGACGGCGTCGGCGCCGACGTCGGGCAGGCTGGCGCAGTTCACCGCGACGAACCGGCCGTCCCGGCGGGGCGAGCGGCGGTGCAGGATCCGGGCGGCCAGTTCCTTGCCCGTCCCGGTCTCGCCGACCAGCACGACGTCGATGTCCACCGCCGCCAGGTCGGCCAGCCGGCGGCGCACCTCGTCCAGCGCCCGGCTGTCGCCGATCAGATCCTCCTCCGGCTCCAGCCGGTGCTGAAGGCGCGCCACCTCGGCCTTCAGCCGGGCGGTCTTGAGCGTGCGCTCGACGACCGAGAGGAGGTGCTCGGCGTCGTAGGGCTTCTCGAGGAAATCCTCCGCCCCCGCGCGCATGGCACGCACGGCATGGTCGACGTCGCCGTGCCCGGTCAGCAGGATCACCGGCAGGTCGAGCCCGCGCTCCGCCACCTCCATGAGAAGGCCGATCCCGTCGAGGCCGGGCATCCGCAGGTCGGTGAGGACGAGGGAGGGCGCATCCCCCGCCGCCGCGTCGATCGCCGCGCGGGCGCCGGCGAAGGGGACGGGCTCGTGGCCGGCGGCGGCGAGCAGGTCGCACAGGCTGTCGAGATGGTCGGGATCGTCGTCGACGACGAACAGCCGAGCGGTCATTCCGCCGCAATCCCGTCCGTCCGGCCCGAGGTGCCGAGCGCGTCCAGCGCGATCCGCGCCCGGGTGCCGCCGCCTGGGGCGGGGCCGATCTCGAACGCGCCGCCGAACTCCTCGACGATGGTGCGCGAGATCGACAGGCCGAGGCCCAGGCTCTCGCCTCCCGACTTGGTGCTGAAGAACGGCTCGCCGATCCGGGCGAGGAGGGCGCGCGGGATGCCGGGGCCGTTGTCCGTCACGGTGATCGTCACACGGCCGCCCGCCTCGTGCCGCGTCACCTCGATCCGCCCGTCCGGCCGGTCCGCCACCGCGTCGAGCGCGTTCGACAGCAGGTTCACGAGCACCTGCTCCAGCCGCACCTGGCCGGCCATCGCGACCGGCGAGGGGCCGGCGGGCCGGAAGACGATTGCCGCGCCGTCCGTCGCGCGCAGGCCCGCGATCTCCAGCGCCGAGCGGATCGCGTCGTCCACCGTGACCGGCCGGGCGGCGACCGCTTCCTTCCGCGAGAAGCTCTTGAGGTGCTTGATGGTGCGCAGCATCCGCCGGATGTGGGCGCGCGCCTTCTCGACCCGGCCGCGGGCGGCGTCGGTCTCGATCCCGCCGGACAGCAGCGCGGCGGCGAGCGAGGCCTCCATCGCGGCGAGCGGCTGGCTGATCTCGTGGACGATGGCGGCGGACATCCGTCCGAGGGCGGCCATCTTCTCGGACTGGACGAGCGCGTCCTGCGCGGCGCGCAGGTCCGCCTCGGCCTGCCGCCGCTCCTCGATCTCGCGGCCGAGGGCTTCTGTCCGCTCCGCGACCCGCCGCTCCAGCAATTCGCCCTGACGCAGGCGCATCTGCAGCAGACGCTGCCGCTGCAGGCGCACGCGCAGCAGCGCCGACAGCATCAGCCCCGCCAGCGCACCGACCGCCGCCGCACCCCAGGCGAGGCGCCAGGCGGGGGCGAGCGGCGCGGCGGCGAGGAGCTGCCAGTCGTCGACCGGCAGGACCAGCGCCCGCAGCATGCTCTCGCCGCCCGGGCCGCCGACGGTACCGCCGGTCCCGGTCAGCGGGGCGGAGCGGGTGACCGGGATGCCGGCATAGGCGCGGGTGCCGAGAATCGCCTCCGCCCGGTCCGCGTCCAGCGGCCGAAGCGGGCGGTACAGCCAGTCGGGGTCGCCCGACAGGATGACGATCCCGTGCCGGTCGGCGAGGGCGAGGGTGACGCCGGTGCGCGCCCAGTCCTGCGGCAGGTGGCGCAGATCCACCTTCACCACCATCACGGCGGTGCGCCCCGCCACCTCGGCCCGGGTGGACAGGAAGTAGCCCGGCTCTCCGGTGGTGACGCCGACCGCGTAGAACCGGCCGACGCCGGTCTCCAGCGCCTCGGTGAAGTAGGGGCGGAAGGCGTAGTTCTGGCCGAGGAAGGTGTTCTCCTCCGCCCAGTTGCTGGCCGCGATGGTCGTGCCGCCCGCGTCCATCAGGTACAGCTGGTCGGCCCCGGCCCGGCGCGCCGCCACCTCCAGCGCGCCGTTGGCCGCCGCGATGCGGGCGGGATCGTCCGGCCCGGCGATGGCGGCGCGGATGCGCGGATCCTCCAGCATGACCGAGGGCAGCGGGCGGAACCGCTCCACCCCGGCCTCGACGCCGCGGCCGGCGAGGAGGAGCGAGCGCTCCAGCCGCTCCGCCGCGGTGCCGGTCGCGATCTCCCAAGTGGCCAGCCCGGCGAGGGTCCCGAGCGCGGCGCAGAGGAGCGCGGGCAGGACGAAGGGCAGGGCGAGGAGGCGCGACATGCCGTCATCAGTGGCACGGCGGCGGCGTCTTGTCGAAAGGGCTTTCACCGCTCCGGGCAGGGGGCGAGCGTCACCGGCGCCCCCGGATCGGCCCCCAGCGCGCGGCAGGCGCCGTCGGCGCACAGCCTCCAGGGCGAGACCGTTTTGCCAGAGGCGGCGAGGACGATCTGCGGCACGGTCAGCCCGCCGGGCGAGACCCACCAGCCGTCCACCAGCCGCGCCTCCGGCCCCGGCTCCATCCCCGCACCGGACCCCTTCAGCGCCGACGAGAGGAGCGTCAGGCCGCCGTCGCCGACCTCCCACGTCTCGACCCACCCGGTGCGCTCGACCGAGTGCGTCCAGCCCAGCGTCACGACCGGGTCCGTCAGCGCCAGCAGCGCCGTGCCGACGGCGAGGCAGGTCACGCGACGACCCTGCGGTTGACCCACCAGATCGTCCCGGCCGCCAGCGCCGCGAGGGCGAAGCCGATCTCGTCGGTCATCGGGACCGAGGCGATCAGCGTGAACGCCGCCACCATCGCCACCCCGCGGATGCCCCAGTTCAGCGGCCGGCCCATCCAGCCGATCACCGCGATCCCCCAGAGCGCGATGGAGACCACGGTCTTGAGGATCACGTAGACGACCGCCGGCCAGAACCCGATGGCCTCCGCCAGCGGCCCGCCGGGCTGCAGCATCAGGACCGGCGTGTAGACCGCCATGAACGGGATGACGAAGCCCGCCGCCGCGACCTTGATCGCCTCCATCGAGATCCGCAGGCCCCCCGCCTTGGCGATCGGCGCCGCGGCGAAGCAGGCCAGAGCGACGGGCGGCGTGAGATCCGCGAGGATGCCGAAGTAGAAGACGAACATGTGGGACACGATCAGCGGCACGCCGAGGTCGAGGAGGGCGGGGCCGGCGATGGAGGAGGTGATGATGTAGTTGGGGATCGTCGGGATCCCCATGCCGAGGAAGATGCAGGTGATCATCGTCAGCACCAGCGACAGGAACAGGCTGTCCTGCCCGATGGAGACGATGAACTGCCCGAACGTGTTCGCCGCCCCGGTCAGCGTCATCGTTCCGATGATGACGCCCACCAGCGCGCAGGCGACGCCCACGGGCAGCGCCGTCCGCGCCCCGTCGGCGAGGCTGTCGCGGATGTCGCCCAGCGTCCGCCTCCCGCCCCGCGTGACGGCGCACCACAGCACCAGCGCCGCGATGGCCGCCAGCAGCACGTCGATGCCGAACTGCAGGAACGCCGCCGCGACGAGGCCGAGGCCGATCCAGAAGACGATGCGCAGCACCCCCTCCGGCAGACCCAGCACCGCCGTCCCGCCGAGGATCAGCAGCACGGTGAGGCCGAGGCCCACGGTGCCGGCGAAGAGCGGCGTATAGCCGCCGAACAGCAGCACGACGAGGATGATGAGCGGCACCAGCAGCATCCACCCCGCCTTCACCGCCGCCAGCGGCGACGGCAGCTCGGCCTTCGGCAGGCCCTTCAGCGCGAACTTTCCGGCCTCGAGGTGCACGATCCAGAAGGCGGACGCGAAGTAGAGGAGGGCCGGGACGATGGCGGCCTTCACCACTTCGACGTACGGCACGTCGATGGTCTCTGCCATGATGAACGCGACCGCGCCCATGACCGGCGGCATAATCTGCCCGCCCATGGACGCGGTGGATTCCACGCCCCCCGCGAACTCCGCCCGGTAGCCGAAGCGCTTCATCAGCGGGATGGTGAACTGGCCCGTGGTCACGACGTTGGCGACGCCCGAGCCCGAGATCGTGCCCATCAGCCCCGAGGAGACGACCGACACCTTGGCCGCGCCGCCCTGCCGGTGGCCGAACAGGCCCATCGAGACGTCGGTGAAGAGGCGGATCATCCCGGCGCGTTCCAGGAACGAGCCGAACAGGATGAACAGGAAGATGTAGGTCGACGAGACGTAGACCGGGATCCCGTAGATGCCCTCGGTCCCGAAGCCCATGTGGTCGATCACCTGCTCGAAGTCGTAGCCGCGGTGGTTCAGCGGAAACGGCAGGTGCTGGCCGAACAGGCAATAGGCGAGGAAGGCGCCCGAGATGATCGGCAGCGCGATCCCCATCATCGCGTAGCCGGCGGCGAAGACGGTGACGAGCAGCGTGACGCCGATGGCGATGTCCAGCGAGGTCGGCCGCCCGGCGCGCATGATGAGGTCGCGGTATTCCCACCACTGGTAGGCCGCGACCGCGACCGACGCGGCCGCCAGTGCCCAGGCCAGCGCCTTCAGGGCCGGGCCCGCCTCCTTCGCGTAGGCAATCAAGGGGAAGGTGAGCGCGCAGAGGAAGCCGACATGGACCGCCCGGACGACCTGGCTCGGCATCGAAATCAGGTGCGCGGCGGTGACGATCTGGAAGATAGAGAAGGCGACGGCGACCCAGAACAGGACGCGGCCCACCGCGCCCGCGGGAAAGCGCACGCCGTGGGACTCCGCCGGGACGGGCGGGGTGGCGGTGTCGGACATGGAAGTCTCCCGGAGGGAAGAGGGGCGCCGCGACAGGCAGCGCCCCGAAGGCCGATCAGTCGATCATGCCCTGCTCGCGGTAGAACCGCTCGGCGCCGGGATGCAGCGGGATCGGCATCCCGTCGAGCGCGCTCTCCAGCACGATGTCCGCCGCCGCCTGGTGCGAGGCAGTCAGCGTCTCGATGTTCTCGAACAGCAGACGCGTCATCTCGTAGGCGACGTCGTCCGACACACCCGCATGGGTGACGAGGTAGTTCGAGATGGCGATGGTCGGGACGTCCTCGTCCTGGCCGTCGTAGGTGCCGGCGGGAATGGTCGCGGCCTGGTACGGCGCGCCCAGCGTCTCGGCGATCTCGGCCGGGATCGAGACGACCTGGATGTCGACCGAGGTCGACAGGTCGCGGATCGAGGCCACGCCGAGGCCCGCCGATTGCAGCGTCGCGTCGATCTGCCGGTTCTTCATCAGCTCGACGGACTCAGCGAAGGGCAGGTACTCGGTCATGCCGAGATCGTCGTAGGACATGCCCGCCGCGCCGAGGATGGCGCGGGCGTTCAGCTCGGTCCCCGAGGCCGGGGCGCCGACCGACACGGCCATGCCGGCGAGGTCCGCCAGCGTCGTCGCTCCGCTTTCGGCCGAGGCGACGATCTGGATGTAGTTCGGGTAGATGCCCGCGATCCCGCGGAGCTGGTCGAGCGGCGCCTCGAAGCCGGCCTCGGCGTCGCCGGCCCACGCGGCCGCGACGCTGTCGCCCAGCGCGAAGGCGAGCTCGCCCCGGCCGTCCTGCAGCAGGTTCAGGTTCTCGACCGAGGCCTTGGTCGACTGCACCTGCGTGCGAACGCCGTCGATGTTCTCGGCGTAGATGTTGGAAAGCCCGACGCCGAGCGGGTAGTAGACGCCGGACGTCCCCCCGGTCAGCACGTTGATGAAGTCCTGCGCATGGCCGGCGGCCGGCACGGCCAGGACACATGCGACGGCAGAGCCGCGCAGAGCGGTGGCGAGATACGACATTGGTTTCCTCCCTCGTCGTTCGCGTCTTGCGAATGGCCGCACCAAAGCCCGGCGCGCGCCATGACCGTAAGGACTACCTGCCATTCGGGGCGAACCGCCGGGCGACGATCTGCCACGGACGGGGCGGGAAACCGCCAGAGGCCTGTCTGGCAGGAGGATGACGATGCCGGCGCTCCGGCATCAGGTCGAGCGGCGTGGACGGCATGATCGGCAGCCCTGTGGTGCGGAGGCGTTCGCTCAGCGGCGTGAAGCGGGCGTGACCGGTCGTCAAGGTCATCGACGATATCCCCGCAGATCGGCGCGTACACGTGAACTATACCGGGGGGCCGTCGGCCGCGGCCGGCGCAACCGGCCATGTTGCCGTGCCCTAGGCGCATGTGCGACACCGGCAGGCATGCCTCGGGATGACGACAGGTCGGAGCGGCGGGGGGCGGTGACCCTTCGGCACATCGCGGAGCGCGTGGGCGTCTCCGTCGCGACCGTGTCGCGCGTGCTGAATTACGATCCCACCTTGTCGGTCGGGGACGCCACGCGCCAGTCGGTGATCGAGACGGCCGAGGCGATGAACTACGAGCCCCGCCGCCGGAAGCCGCGCCTGGTCGCCGCGGGGAGCGTGAAGCGCATCGCGCTGCTGCACTTCCGCACGCCCGACAGCGAGTTCCGCGACCCCTACTTCGTCGCCATGCGCCTCGGGATCGAGAGCCGATGCGCCGCCCTGCAGGTCGAGGTGACCAAGATCTACCGCAGCCACGACGGCGCGGTGCCCCAGATCCCGCGCGAGGTGCGCGGAATCATCGTCATCGGCTGGCACGCCGAGACCGAGATGGCGGCGCTCCGGGCGCGCAACGTCCCCATCGTCTGCGTCGACTGGCACCCGCCGGGCGACGGCATCGACATGGTCGGCAGCGACCTGCGGCTCGCCACGGAAAAGCTGCTGACCGCGCTAGACGAGCTCGGTTACCGGCGGATCGCCATGGCCGGCTGGGCCGAGGATCACGCGCCGACCAAGCGAGAGCCGAGGGCGCGCGCCTACGCCGCCTGGATGAACGAGCGGGGCAGGTTCGACGAGAGGCTGCTGGTCCTCGGCGAGAACAGCGAGGAGAGCGGGCACTCCGTCGCCGGACTGCTGCTGGACCGCAATCCGCGGCCCGACGCGCTGATCGTGACGAACGACACGATGGCGATGGGCGCCTACCGCGCGATCCACGAGCGGGGGCTGAAGATCCCGCAGGACATCGCCGTGGCGAGCTTCAACGACATCTCGGCCGCGCGCTTCCTGTCGCCGCCGCTCACCACCGTGCGCCTGCCGGCGGAGACGATCGGGCGGCAGGCGGTGGACCTGCTGGCCGAGCGGTTCGCCGGCCGCGACCTTGCCCGGCAGGTCAACATCGAGACCAAGATCGTCTGGCGCGGCAGCACCCGCGCACCGGCGGCACCGGGCGCCGACGCGGGACGTTTGCCGGCCTCGGGGTAAACTTTAGTAAACTCTTGATCGACTCATCGGCCGGTGTCTAACCTCTGCCTCGGAGGGGGCCACCACCGAACGAGCGGCCTCCGCCCATTGGGAGGAGACACCACATGACGACCGTATTCCGGCGCAGCCTTTTCGCGTCCACCGCCGTCGGCCTGCTGGCCGGTCCGGCGCTGGCGCAGGAACTGACCGTCTGGGCCTGGGACCCGAACTTCAACGGCGCCGCGATGGAGGCCGCCGCCGCCGCCTATCAGGAGGCCGGGCATCCCGACTTCGTCCTCGACTACCAGGAATTCGCCCGCGAGGAGATCGAGCAGAAGCTGCAGACGCAGCTCGCCGCCGGCACGATGGACGGCCTGCCCGACATCGTGCTGATCGAGGACTACTCGGCGCAGAAGTTCCTGCTGTCGTTCCCCGGCGCGTTCCAGCCGCTGACCGACGTGATCGACTACAGCGGCTTCGCCGACTACAAGGTCGCGCTCGCCACCGTGGACGGCGAGACCTACTCCATGCCGTTCGATTCCGGCGTCACCGGCCTGTTCTACCGCTCGGACCTGATCGAGCAGGCGGGCTTCACCGCCGAGGACATGCAGGACCTCACCTGGGACCGCTTCATCGAGATCGGCGAGGCGGTGACCGAGGCGACGGGCACGCCGATGATCTCTCTCGACATCGACGATCCGGGCCTGTTCGTCGTGATGCTGCAATCCACCGGCTCGTGGTTCTTCAACGAGGACGGCAGCCTGAACATCGAGGGCAACGAGGACTTCCGCGCCGCGCTCGCCGACTACCAGCAGATCCTGCAGTCCGACATGTGGAAGCCGGTCAACAGCTGGGCCGAGTACCAGGCGTCGCTGGCCGGCGACGTCGCCTCGACCGTCACGGGCGTCTGGATCACCGGCACGATCAAGGCCGCCGAGATGCCCGGCCAGTGGGCCGTCGCGCCGATCCCGCGGGTCGAGGAGGCGGCGAACGGGACCAACTACTCCAACCTCGGCGGGTCGAGCTGGTACGTCCTGAACTCCTCCGACGACAAGGAACTGGTTTACGACTTCCTCAACACCGTGTGGGGCAGCGACGTCGACTTCTACCAGGACATCCTGGTCGGGCAGGGCGCCGTCGGCTCTCTCCTCGCCGCGCGCGAGGGTGACGCCTACCAGACCTCCGACGACTACTTCGGCGGCCAGCCGGTGTGGCAGGACTTCTCGTCCTGGCTCGGCCAGGTCCCGGCGGTGGACTACGGCATCTTCACCTACGAGGTGCGCTCGGCCATCGCGTCGAACCTGCCGGCGCTCGCCGACGGCGGCGATCTCGACGAGGCGATCGGCAACATTGCGGCCGAGGCCGCGGTCCTGACCCAGTAAGACGCTTCGGCCCCGCCCTCGGGCGGGGCCGTTCCACGCGGCGCACTTGGGGAGGAGAGCCGTGGCGCAGACCCGTCTGGGGCGCAACGAGAATGCGGCGGGCTGGGCGTTCGTCATGCCCGCGCTCGCGCTGATCGGCCTGTTCATGATCTACCCGATCCTCTGGTCGCTCTGGATGAGCTTCCAGACCGGGCGGGGCATGAACACGACGTTCGGTGGCTTCGGCAACATCCAGCGCCTCTTCGCCGACCCGATCTTCCTCACCGCGCTCGGCAACACGCTGATCTTCCTGGCGATCCAGGTGCCGATCATGATCATGCTGGCGCTGGTCTTCGCGGTGATGCTGAACAATCCGCGGCTGAAGGGCCGGGGCCTGTTCCGCACCGCGATCTTCCTGCCCGCCGTCACCTCGCTCGTCGCCTACTCGATCCTGTTCAAGTCGATCTTCTCGAACGAGGGCCTCGCCACGCAGGTCGTCGCCTTCTTCGGCGGGCCTCAGATCGCGTGGCTGGCCGAGCCGTTCTGGGCCAAGGTCGTCATCATCCTCGCCATCACCTGGCGCTGGACCGGCTACAACATGATCTTCTACCTCGCCGCCCTGCAGAACATCGACCGCTCGATCTACGAGGCGGCGCGGATCGACGGCGTGCCGGCGCGGGCGCAGTTCTTCCGCATCACCATCCCGATGCTGAAGCCGGTGATCCTGTTCACCACGATCATCTCGACCATCGGCACGCTGCAGCTGTTCGACGAGGTGCAGAACATCACGCAAGGCGGGCCGTCGAACGCGACGCTGACCCTGTCGCAGTACATCTACAACCTGACGTTCCGATTCATGCCGTCCTTCGGCTACGCCGCGACGGTCAGCTACGTGATCGTGGTGCTGGTCGCGGTCCTGTCCACCGTGCAGTTCTGGGTCGCGAGGGACCGCCGATGACCGACGTCGCCGCGACCGAGATCGACCGCGAGGCCGCCCGGCCCACGTCCCGCGCCGCCGTCCGCCCGCCGCGCGGTCCGGACCGGGACCGGATCGGGCCGGTCGTGACCTATGTCGTCCTGTCGCTGGCGGCGTTCCTGTCGGTGTTCCCGTTTTTCTGGATGGTGGTCGGGACGACCAACACCTCGTTCGACATCGTCCGCGGCAAGTCGTGGTTCGGCGACCAGCTGCTGGTCAACATCCGCAACCTGGCCGAGCAGGTTGACCTGCCGCGCGTCCTGTTCAACTCGTTCTACATCGCGATCATCTCGACCGTGGCGACGCTGCTGGTCTCGTCGCTCGCCGGCTACGCGTTCGAGATCTTCCGCCACAAGTGGCGCGAGCGCATCTTCGCGGCGCTGCTGCTGATGCTATCGATCCCGTTCGCGGCGCTGATGGTGCCGCTGTTCGTGATGATGGCCGGCGCCGGCCTCATCAACACCTACGCCGCGATCATCCTGCCGACGGTCGCGAACATCTTCGTCATCTTCTATTTCCGCCAGGCGACGAAGGCCTTCCCGCACGAGCTGCGGGACGCGGCCAAGATCGACGGCCTGAAGGAATGGCAAATCTTCCTGCGCGTCTACATGCCGGTGATGCGGTCCACCTACGCCGCGGCCACGATCATCGTCTTCACGCTGACCTGGAACAACTACCTCTGGCCGCTGATCGTCCTGCAGACCAACGACATGAAGACGATGGTCCTGACGATCTCGTCGCTGAACTCGGCCTACACGCCGGACTTCGGCGTCATCATGGTGGCGACGGTCATCACGACGCTGCCCACGCTCGTCATCTTCTTCCTGCTCCAGCGCCTGTTCGTTCAGGGGATGCTGGGCTCCGTCAAATAGGACTTTTCCGATGCGGGACGCTCCCGAGACCTCCGGCCGGCGCGTGCTGGACTTCAACGACGACTGGGCCTTCGAGGGACAGGCGGTGCGCCTGCCGCATACGGCCGTCGAGCTGCCCTTTAACTATTTCGACGAGACCGCCTATCAGCGCGCCTTCACCTACGAGAAGCGGTTCGAAGCCGATCCCGCCTGGGCGGGCCGCGAGGTGACGCTGCGCCTGGGGGCCGCGATGGCGGACGCGCGGGTGTCGCTGAACGGGGCGGAGATCGCCCGCCACCGCGACGGCTACACGCCGATCCTCGCCCGGCTGACGGAGCACCTGAAGGACGGCGGGAACGTCCTGACGGTGCAGATCAACGGCAGCGAGAACCCGGAGATCCCGCCCTTCGGCGGACAGATCGACTACCTCACCTATGCCGGCCTCTACCGCGAGGCGGAGCTGATCGTGACCGCCCCGGTCCACATTGCGAACGCCAAGGTCGAGACGCACGACGTCATGTCCGATGCCAAGCGGGTGACGGTGCGGGCAGAGATCGCGGACCCGTCAGGCCACGGCATCGGCGGCACGCTGACGGCGATCCTGCTGGACACGAACGGGGCGGAGATCGCCCGCGCCGAAGCGCCGGCCGCCGCCACGGCCGAGCTGTCGCTGGAGGACCTGCACGGCATCGCCCTGTGGGAGCTGGACGCGCCCGTCCTCTACACCCTCCGCCTGACCCTCGGCGACGACGTGTGGGAGACGCGCATCGGCTTCCGCACCGCCCGCTTCACGCCCGACGGCTTCCGCCTGAACGGCCGGCTGACCAAGATCCGCGGTCTCAACCGCCACCAGTCCTGGCCCCACGCGGGCTACGCGATGGGCGCAGCCCAGCAGCGCCGCGACGCCGACATCCTGAAGAACGACCTCCGCCTCAACCTCGTGCGCACCTCGCACTACCCCCAGCACCCCGCCTTCCTGGGTCGCTGCGACGAGATCGGCCTGATGGTGTTCGAGGAGATTCCGGGCTGGCAGCATATCGGCGGCGACGGCTGGAAGGCCGAGAGCGCCGAGAACGTGCGCCGGATGATCCGCCGCGACTGGAACCACCCCTCCATCGTGATCTGGGGCGTCCGCATCAACGAGAGCCGGGACGACCACGACTTCTACGCCGAGACGAACCGCGTTGCGCGCGAGCTGGACCCGACCCGCCAGACCGGCGGCGTCCGCTACATCACCGAGAGCGAGATGCTCGAGGACGTCTACACGATGAACGACTTCGTCCTCGGCGAGTTCGAGAACCCCGGCTCCAACCGCCCCCGCATGGGCCTGCGCGACCAGCAGGAGGTGACGGGACTCGACCGCAAGGTCCCGTACCTCGTGACCGAGTACAACGGCCACATGTATCCGACGAAGTCGTGGGACCAGGAGCAGCGCCAGACCGAGCACGTGCTGCGCCATCTGGAGGTGATGAATGCCGCCTACGGTAACGACGGCATCTCGGGCTGCATCGGCTGGTGCGCCTTCGACTACAACACCCACAAGGATTTCGGCTCGGGCGACCGCATCTGCCACCATGGCGTGATGGACATGTTCCGCGAGCCGAAGTTCGCGGCCTACGCCTACGCCTCCCAAGGCGACATCGACGGCGGCGCGGTGCTGGAGCCGGTGACCTTCTGGGCCCGAGGCGAGCGCAACATCGGCGGCGTGCTGCCGCTGGTGATCCTGACCAACTGCGACGAGGTGGAGCTGCGCTACGGCGACAACCCGCCCAAGCGCGTCGGCCCCGACACGTCCCGCTTCCCCCATCTGCCGCACCCGCCGGTCATCGTGGACCACCGCCACTTCTCGGCGGAAGAGCTGGGACTCTGGGGCATGACCTGGGAGGACGCCGAGGTGATCGGCCTGAAGGACGGCAAGGAGGTCGCGCGCCGCCGGTTTGTCGCCGACCCGGTGCCGACGACGTTGGAGGTGATCGCGGATACGGACAGCGTGGGCGTCCATGACGAGGTGCGCGTCATGGTCCGCGCCCTCGACCAGGCGGGCAACAAGCTGCGGTTCCTGTTCGATCCGGTGACGCTGTCGGTCGAGGGGCCGGCCCGCCTGATCGGGCCGTCGACCACGCCGCTGCGCGGCGGCGTCGCGGGCGTCTGGCTGCGGGCGACGGGCGCGGGCGAGATCGCGGTGACGGCCGCGTGCGACCGCTTCGCCCCGGTCCGGATCACGCTGAGGGCCGCGGCATGAGCGCGGGCGTCCGTCTCGAAGGGCTGCGCAAGTCTTACGGCGCGGTCGAAGTGATCCGTGGCGTCGACCTCGACATCCAGCCCGAGGAGTTCGTCGTCTTCGTCGGCCCTTCGGGTTGCGGCAAGTCCACCCTGCTGCGGATGATCGCGGGGCTGGAGGAGATCACGGGCGGCGACCTCTTCATCGGCGATCGCCGCATGAACGACGTCGACGCCTCGCGCCGGGGCATCGCGATGGTGTTCCAGACCTACGCGCTCTATCCGCACATGAACGTGCGCGACAACATGGGCTTCTCGCTCAAGTACGCCGGGATGAAGAGGGACGAGATCCGGCGCCAGGTGGACGAGGCCGCCCGCATCCTCGGCCTCGAGAAGCTGATGGACCGCCGGCCGAAGGACCTGTCCGGCGGCCAGCGCCAGCGCGTCGCCATCGGCCGCGCCATCGTGCGCCATCCGGAGGTCTTCCTCTTCGACGAGCCGCTGTCCAACCTCGACGCCGAGCTGCGGGTGCAGATGCGGATCGAGATCGCGCGCCTGCATTCCGAGCTGAGATCGACCATCGTCTACGTCACCCACGACCAGGTCGAGGCGATGACGCTGGCCGACAAGATCGTGGTCCTGCGGGACGGCCGGATCGAGCAGACGGGCACGCCTCTCGACCTGTACGACGATCCCGACAACATCTTCGTCGCCGGCTTCATCGGCTCGCCCAAGATGAACTTCCTGCCCGTCGAGGCTCAGGGCGGCGCGCTCACCCTGACCGAGCATGGCGGCCAGACGGTGCCGATGCCCCCCGTGGGGCGGCGGCTCGAGGACGGCGAGACGGCCACGCTGGGGATCCGCCCGGAGCATTTCCGCAAGGAGGGCGAGGCAAACCTCGAGGTGACCGTCGAGATCGTCGAGAACCTCGGCGGCGAGACCTACGTCTACGCCCGCCAGGGCGCCTCGGACATCCTGACCATTGCCACCGGCGGTGTGCGCGGCGTCCGGCAGGGCGACCGCATGACCGCCCGCTTCTCGCCGTCCGACGCGCTGCTGTTCACCCCCGACGGGATGCGGATCAGGTAGAACGCATCGGCCGGACGGAGGGTGGCCGGCGCCGCCGCGCCCGTCCGGCCGGCGCAACGAACTCCGGATCCCGATCATGGGACGAAGGAGATGACACGGGCAGGCAGACCTGCCATCGGGGATCCATCAACGGAGCCCGCCGATGTCCGCCGATCCCCTCCTGCAGCCCTACCGGCTCAAGCACCTCACCCTGAAGAACCGGCTGATGATCACCAGCCACGAGCCAGCCTATCCCGAGGACGGCATGCCGAAGGACCGCTACCGCGCCTACCACGTGGAGCGGGCGAGGGCAGGGGTCGCGCTGACCATGACCGCCGGCTCGGCCATCGTCTCGCGCGACAGTCCGCCCGCGTTCAACAACGTCCTCGCCTGGAAGGACGAGGTCGTGGGCTGGATGAAGGCCCTGACCGACGAATGCCACGACCACGGCGCGGCGGTGATGATCCAGCTCACCCACCTCGGCCGGCGCTCGCGCTGGGACACTGGCGACTGGCTGCCCACCGTCTCGCCCGGCCACGCGCGCGAGCCGGCGCACCGGGCGTTCCCGAAGCTGATCGAGGACTGGGACATCGCGCGGATCGTCCGCGACTACGCCGACGCGGCGGAACGGATGCAGGCCGCCGGCCTCGACGGGATCGAGCTGGAATCCTACGGCCACCTGATGGACGCCTTCTGGTCGCCCCGCCTGAACGAACTGGACGGCCCCTACGGCGCCGGCAGCCTGGACGACCGCCTGCGCTTCACCTTCGACGTGCTGCGCGCGATCCGCGACCGGGTCGGCGCGGACTTCATCGTCGGCCTGCGCTACGTCGCGGACGAGGTGGTGGCGGGCGGCCTGACCCGCGAGGACGGGCTGGAGATCACGCGCCGGCTGAAGGCGAGCGGGATGGTCGACTTCTTCAACGTCACCCGCGGCCACATCGACACCGACGCCGCGCTGACCGACGTGATCCCGGTGCAGGGCATGCGCTCGGCCCCGCACCTCGACTTCGCGGGAGAGGTGCGGGCGGCGGCAGGGGTGCCGACCTTCCACGCGGCCAAGATCCAGGACGTCGCCACGGCCCGGCACGCGGTGGCCTCGGGCAAGCTCGACATGGTCGGCATGACCCGCGCGCACATGGCCGATCCGCACATCGTGGCCAAGATCCTGCGGGGCGAGGAGGACCGCATCCGCCCCTGCGTCGGCGCGAACTACTGCCTCGACCGCATCTACCAGGGCGGCATGGCGCTGTGCCTGCACAACCCCGCGACGGGCCGCGAGCTGGAGCAGCCGCACGAGGTGCCGCCCGCCGGGGTGCGCCGCCGCGTCGTCATCGTCGGCGCCGGTCCCGCGGGGGTGGAGGCGGCCCGCGTCTGCGCCGCCCGCGGCCACGAGGTGATCGTCCACGAGGCGGCGGACCGGGCGGGCGGGCAGATAAGGCTGACCGCGCTGACGCCCCGGCGGGGCGAGATGATGCAGATCGTCCAGTGGCGCGTGGCCGAGTGCGAGCGGCTGGGAGTGACCTTCCGCTACAACAGCGTCGCCGATGCGGGCGACGTCCTGGCGGAGGCGCCCGACGTGGTGATCGTCGCGACCGGGGGCCTGCCGCAGGTCGAGGGGCTGGAGACGGGGGACGACCTCGTCGTGTCGGCGTGGGACATCCTGTCCGGCGACGCCCGGCCGGGAACGAACGTCCTGATCTACGACGACGCGGGCGACTATGCCGCCCTCCAGGCGGCCGAGGCAATCGCCGCGACCGGGGCCGCGGTCGAGATCGTCACCCGCGACCGCACCTTCGCGGCCGAGGTGATGGGAATGTCCCTGACGCCCGCGATGCGCGAGCTGCAGGTCCGGGACGCCACCTTCACCGTGACCTGGAAGCTGGTCGCCGTCCGGCGAGAGGGCAACGGTCTCGTCGCCGTTCTGGGCAGCGACTATGGCGCCGGCCGGCGGGAGCGGAACGTCGATCAGGTCGTGGTGAACCGCGGCACCCTGCCGATGGACGAGATCTATCTCGAGCTGCGGCCCGGCTCCGCGAATCTCGGAGAGGTAGACCACGACGCGCTGATCGCCGGCCGGCCGCAGGACGTCGTCCGGAATGCGGAGGGCACGTACCGGCTGTACCGCATCGGCGACGCGGTGGCCGCACGGAACACCCATGCGGCCATCTACGACGCCCTGCGTCTGTGCAAGGCGGTCTGAAGTTCCGGCGCGAGTGACGCGTCGAGGACGGGCGCGACGGGCGCCACGGCCGCGGCGTCGGGTCGCCGGACCCGCTGTCGCATGCGCTTTCCGCCCCGGCACTGAGCCATGTGCCGAAAAGATCGGCTGTTGACGCGGTTCGGCCGACAAACGGTCCGCCCTCTGACGCATTGCACCGGGAGTGAGACTTTCCGGACTTGAACCGTTCGGTTCAGATCGCTAGGTGAATGAACGTTCATTCTCACCGCCGGAAAGCCGCCTTCGTGAACTCTGCCTCTCCCAGGCTCGCCGAAACCGCCGATCCCGCCGCGTCCCCGCGTGCGCGAGAGATCCTCGATCGCTGCCGCGACGTGTTCGTCGCGAAGGGGTTCGAGGGGGCGTCGATGAAGGATCTCGCCGGGGCGGCCGGGATGAGCGCGGGGAACTTCTATCGCTACTTCTCGTCCAAGGACGCGATCATCGAGGCGATGGTCGCGCACGACCTGACCGAGGTCGACGGGGCGATGCGCGTCGTCCTCGGCGCCGGCGATCCGCGCGAGACCCTGCTCGCGGCCCTCGCCGAGCGCATCGACGATGCGGCCTGCCGCTCGGACGGCGCGATCTGGGCCGAGATCGAGGCCGCCGCGATCCGCCGTCCCGCCGTGCGCCAGAGCCTCGAGCGGCTCGAGGCGACCATCGCCCGCAGCATCACCCGCGTCTTCGCCCGCATGTCCGGCCTGCCCGAGGCCGAGGCGCACTCGCGCTTCCAGGCGCACGCGCAGCTTCTGATCGTCATCGTCAAGGGCGCCACCGTCCAGCTTGGCCGCGGGCACGAGGATGCCGCCGACCACGCCGAGCTCCGCCGCCTCGTCCTTCGCACCGTCGGGCAGCTGCTCGACGATGTCGCCACCACTGCCAGGAAGACCACGGAATGACCCGCCTGCCGATCCTTCTCGCCGCCCTCGCCGTCTTCGCCGCGCCGTCCCTGGCGCAGGAGCATGGCGCAGAGGCGCCCGCCGCCGCCACCGAGACGGCGCCCGCGATCACCGTGGCCGAGGCGACGTCCGGCACCGTGCGCGACACCATCTTCGCCTCCGGCCTGTTCGAACCGGTCGAGAGCATCGCCGTCGCGCCGCTGATCGAGGGCCAGCCCATCGAGGAACTGCTGGTGGACGTGGGCGACAGCGTGGAGCCGGGGCAGGTTCTCGCCCGCCTGTCGGACGCCGCGCTGCGGCTGCAGGAAAGCCAGCTCGACGCCGGCCGCGCGTCGGCCGAGGCCGCCGTGGCGCAGGCCCGCGCCAGCCTCGCCGAGGCCCGGGCCGCCGCCGACGAGGCGGTGCGCGTGCGCGACCGGACCAGCCAGCTCGCCACCGACGGGACCACGTCGCGGGCCTCCGCCGACCAGGCGGAGTCGAGCGCCGCGACGGCGCTCGCCCGCGTGGACGCGGCGCAACAGGGCCTCGTCGCCGCCGAGGCGCAGGTCCGCGTGGCCGAGGCGCAGATCGCCGACGTGCAGCTGAACCTGCGCCGGACCGAGGTTGTGAGCCCCGTCGCCGGCATCGTCAGCCAGCGCAACGCCCAGATCGGCGCCATCGCGTCCGCTGCCGGACAGCCGATGTTCGTCATCATCCGCGACGGCCTCGTCGAGCTGCAGGCCGACGTGTCCGAGAGCGACCTGCTGAAGCTGGAGCTCGGCCAGACGGTCGCGCTGCGCCCGGTCGGCCTCAGTGACACCCTGCGGGGGACGGTCCGCCTCATCGAGCCGACCGTCGACGCGCAGACCCGCCTCGGCCGCGTCCGCATCTCGCTGGAAGAGCCGGGCCGCGTGCGCGCGGGCCTCTTCGCCGAGGCCGAGATCCTGGTGGAGGAGCGCGAGGGCCTGACATTGCCCGTCAGCGCCGTCGCCGCGCCCGCCGAGGGGCGGGGCGAGACGGTGCTGCGCGTGACCGGCGACGGCGTCGTCGAGCGCGTCGCCGTGACCACCGGCATCCGCGACGGCGGCACGGTGGAGATCCTGGACGGCCTCGGCGCGGGCGACCGCGTCGTCGCCCGCGCCGGCGCCTTCGTGCGGCCGGGCGACCGGATCAATCCCATTCCGGCCGAGACGGCCGACCTCGCCTCGAACTGAGGGAACGGACATGAACTTCTCCGCCTGGTCGATCCGGAACCCGATCGCCCCCATCCTGCTGTTCTTCATGCTGATGGTGCTGGGCTACCAGTCCTTCCGCGAGCTGCCGGTCACCCGCTTTCCGAACATCGACGTGCCCCTCGTCGCGATCACCACGACCCAGGCCGGCGCCGCCCCGGCCGAGCTGGAAGCGCAGGTCACCAAGGAGATCGAGGACGCCGTGGCCGGCATCACCGGGGTCAAGAACGTCAGCTCGTCCGTCTCGGACGGCGTCTCGACCACCATCGTCGAGTTCCGGATGGACGTGCCGACCGATCAGGCGGTGCAGGACACCAAGGACGCCGTCGATCAGATCACCGGCGACCTGCCGGCCAACGCCGAGACGCCCGTCGTGACGCGGGTCGACGTCGAGGGGCAGGCGATCATGACCTTCGCCGTCTCGGCCCCCGGCATGACCATCGAGGAGCTGTCCTGGTTCGTCGACGACGTCATCACCCGCGCCCTGCAGGGCCAGGCCGGCGTCGGCCGGATCGACCGCTACGGCGGCGCCGACCGCGAGATAAGGGTGGAGCTGGAGCCGGCACGGCTCGACAGCTTCGGCATCACCGCCTCGTCCGTCAGCCAGCAGCTGCGCGCGACCAACGCCGACATCGGCGCCGGCCGCAGCGAGATCGGCGGCGCCGAGCAGGCGATCCGCACCCTCGGCGACGCGTCGACGGCCGCGAACCTGCGCGAGACGACCATCGCCCTGCCGTCCGGCCGCTACGTCAAGCTGGGCGAACTCGGCGAGGTGGTCGACACCTACGAGGAGCTGCGCTCCTTCTCGCGCTTCAACGGCGAGCAGGTGGTGACCTTCGGCGTGTTCCGGGCCAAGGGCGCGTCCGAGGTGTCGGTCGCCGAGGTGGTGAACGAACAGCTCGCCACGATCCGGGCCGAGAACCCGGACGTCACGATCACCCTCGTCGACGACACCGTCTACTACACGGTCGGCAACTACGAGGCGGCGATGAACACGCTGCTGGAGGGCGCGATCCTCGCCATCCTCGTCGTGTTCCTGTTCCTGCGGAACTGGCGCGCCACGCTGATCGCGGCGGTCGCCCTGCCGCTGTCGGCGGTCCCGACCTTCTACGTCATGGACCTGCTCGGCTTTTCGCTGAACCTCGTGTCGCTCCTCGCCATCACGCTGGCCACGGGCATCCTCGTCGACGACGCCATCGTCGAGATCGAGAACATCTCGCGGCACATGAAGATGGGCAAGTCGCCCTATCGGGCGGCCATCGACGCGGCGGACGAGATCGGCCTGGCGGTCATCGCGACGACGGCGACCATCGTCGCCGTGTTCGTGCCGGTGTCCTTCATGCCCGGCATCCCGGGCCAGTACTTCAGCCAGTTCGGCCTGACGGTGGGCATCTCGGTCGTCTTCTCGCTGATGGTCGCGCGCCTCATCACGCCGCTGATGGCGGCCTACCTGATGCGCGACAAGGACGCCCACCACGAAGAGCCGAAGGACGGGTTCGTCATGCGGGGCTACGCTTGGCTCGTCCGGATCACGATGCGCGTGCGCTACCTGACGCTGGTGTTCGCCATCGGCGCCCTCGGCGTGTCGCTCTACTTCCTGGCGCAGGTGCCCGGCAGCTTCATCCCGCCCGAGGACGTCAGCCGCATCCCGATCTCGGTCGAGCTGCCGCCCGGCTCCACCCTCGAGGAGACCGACCGCACGACGGAAGCGATCCGCCAGGCGATCCTCGGCGTCGAGGGCGTGGACAGCGTGTTCGTCCTCGGCGGGTCGTCCCCGACCGGCGACATGGACGTGCGCCGCGCCTCGGTGACCGTCCTGCTGGAGAAGCTGCACCATTCGCTGGAGCACCGGCTGCTGGAGGTCGGGCACGAGCTGCCCGTCGTCGGCGCCCTGGTGCCGCAGCCTGCGGAACTCGGCCGGCAGATCCCGCAGGCCGAGGTCGAGGTCGAGATCTTCGCGCGCCTCGCCGACATTCCCGACGTCCGCGCCTACAAGCTGAACGACCGCGGGGCGCGGGATATCTCGTTCTCGATCCTGTCGCAGGACGAGGCGGCGCTGAACGAGGGCGTGGCCCGGCTCGAGGCCGCGCTGCGGGGCGATCCACTCCTCGCCAACGTCGCGGCCGAGGGCGCTCTGCCGCGGCCCGAGGTGCAGGTGACGCCGCGCCTGGAAGAGGCCGCGCGCCTCGGCGTGACGACCGCCTCCATCGCCGAGACGCTGCGTGTGGCGACCATCGGCGACTTCGACGCCAATCTTGCCCGGGTCTCCATCGACAACCGGCTGATCCCGGTCCGGGTGGAGCTGGACGAGGACGTGGCGACGAACCTGTCGCGCCTGGGCGCCCTGCGCGTGCCGACGGCGACGGGCGCCTCGGTCCCGCTGAACGCGGTCGCCGACATCGAGATCGCGGAGGGGCCGGCCACCGTCGACCGCCTGAACCGCGAGCGGCTCGCCACCATCGGGGCGAACCTGCCGCCGGGCGTCGCCCTCGGCACCGCGACGGCGCGCTTCAACGAGATCGTGGCCGGCGTCGAGCTGCCGGAGGGGGTCCGGGTCGCGGAATCGGGCGACGCGGAAATCCAGGCCGAGCTGACGCAGAGCTTCGCCAACGCGATGATCTTCGGCCTGATGCTGGTGCTGACGGTGCTGATCCTGCTGTTCAAGAGCGTGATCCAGCCGTTCACGATCCTGCTGTCCCTGCCGCTCGCCATCGGCGGCGTCGCCGCGGGCCTGATCCTGACGGACAACGCCATTTCGATGCCCGTGCTCATCGGCATCCTGATGCTGATGGGGATCGTGACCAAGAACGCGATCCTGCTGGTGGACTTCGCCATCGAGCAGCGGGCCAAGGGCTTCGATCGCCTGACCGCGATGGTGGAGGCGGGGCGCAAGCGGGCGAGGCCGATCGTGATGACCTCAATCGCGATGTCGGCGGGCATGCTGCCCTCGGCGCTGGGCGTGGGCGAGGGCGGGTCGTTCCGGGCGCCGATGGCGATCGCGGTGATCGGCGGGATCATCGTCTCGACCGTGCTGTCGCTGATCGTGGTGCCGTCGTTCTTCCTCATCATGGACGACCTGCAGAAGGGTCTGACCTGGGCGTTCGGGCGCTTCGTCGGCAAGCGCGACGAGGAGCCGCCGCTGCCGGACACCGAGCAGCTGGTGCACCGGCTGGAGGCGCAGGACTCCGAGCTTGCCGCCCTGCGCCGCCGGATCGGCATGTTGGAAGGGGTGGCGCCTGCCACCCGCCACGCGGCGGAATGATGCGTGCGGCCGGGTGCGCAGGCGCCCGGCCGATCGCGTGGCGAGGCGAGGAAAAGGCGGGCCGGCCCCCACCGCTGGCTGCGACCGACGGACGGAGCGGGCCGCTGTCGGAACAAACTCCCCAGGATCAGCGGGACGGCGCAGGCGATGTCGCGATAATTGGCATCTCCCCGCCGGCGCGGATACTAAAGGACGCAGAACGCCGCGCCACGCGCAGCCTCCAGGAGATCACATGAAACGCCGCGAGTTCCATCGCCTCATCGCCCTCGGCGCCGCCGCCGCTCTAGCGCCGCGGGCCGCGCTGGCGGAGTCGTCGCAGGCGCGGACGCTGATCGTCGGCGTCCAGCTCTCCGGCACGGCCCGCTGGGAGATGGAGACGATCACGTCCCGCCTCCTCGACCGCGCCGAGGGGATCGAGATCGAGCTGATGGACGTGGCCAACAAGCAGGCGGGCCACGTCGCGCTGCTGTCGGGCGCCGCCGACCTGATCCTGTCGGACTACATCTGGGTCGCCTCTCTCCGCGCACAGGGCGAGCCGGTCGTGACCGTGCCCCACTCCCTCGCCGTGGGCGGGCTGATGGTGCCCGTGGGCAGCGACATCGAGACCGTGGCCGATCTGCCGGGCAGGACCATCGCCATCGCCGGCGGCCCCGAGGACAAGAGCTGGATCGCGCTGCAGGCCTTCTATGCCAGGGAGACGGGCGAGGCACTCGCCGACCGGGTCGAGGCCCGCTTCGGCGCGCCGCCGCTGGTGAACGAGCTGATGCTGGCCGGACGCGTCGACGCCTCGCTGAACTTCTGGCACTTCAACTCCCGCGCCAAGGCGGCCGGCGCCCGCGAGGTGATCTCGGTCGCCGAGATGATGACCGGCCTCGGGATCGAGACCCAGCCGCCGCTCCTGTCCTGGGTCTTCACCGAGGAGACGGCCGAGGAGAAGGCGGACGAGCTGGCCTCGTTCTTCCACGCCAGCTTCGCCGCCAAGGAGCTGCTCGCCACCGACGACGCGGCCTGGGAGGACCTGCGCGAGACGATGGAAGCGGAAGGCGACGATGCGCTCTTCACCGCGCTGCGCGACGATTACCGCCGCGGGATCATCACAACCTACGACGAATCCACCATCGAGGCCGCCGCGGCCGCCTTCGCGCTGATGGCGGAGTATGGCGGCGCCGAGCTGACGGGCGACTCGACCGAGATGGACCCCGGCACCTTCTGGGACGGCTACAGACGCTGAATGGCGGAGCGTGGGCGCAACGCGGGCGGCGGGCGGTGGCTCGAGTGGCTGTCGCTGCCGCTGCTTCTCGTCCTGTGGCATCTGCTGTCGCTGCTGGTGGATCACCGGCTGTTTCCGACGCCCATCGCGGTCTTCGCCGAGATGTGGGACCTTCTCGTCAACCGTCGCCTGGCCGAGGACGTGGGCAAGACGCTGACCCGCGCCGCCATCGCGTTCGTGCTGTCGATGATCGTCGGCATCGCCGTCGGCGCTGCGATCGGCCGGTTCCGCGCCGCCGACCGGCTGTTCGGCAGCTGGGTCCTGATCGGCCTCAACATCCCCGCCATCGTCGTCGCCATCGCCTGCTATATCTGGATGGGCCTGACCGAGGCGGCCCTGATCCTCGCCGTCTGCATCAACAAGACGCCGCTGGTCGCCGTGACCGTGCGCGAGGGGGTGCGGGCGCTGGACGCGGGCTACGCCGAACTCGGCCGCGTCTACCGGGTGCCGTTCCTGCGCCGGATCCGGCGGATCGTCGTGCCGCAGCTGATGCCCTACGTGCTGGCCGCGGCGCGGACCGGCCTGTCGCTGATCTGGAAGATCGTCCTGGTGTTCGAGGTGCTGGGCTCGGACGGCGGCGTCGGTTTCCGCATCGGCATCTTCTTCCAGAACTTCGACATGAAAGGCATCCTGGCCTATACGCTCGCCTTCATGTCGATCGTGATCGCCCTCGAATACCTCGTGATGCGGCGGCTGGATCAAAGGGTTCTGGGATGGCGGCCGGTCCAGCGGACGCCGTAGGCGTCGAGGTCCGCGCCCTGCGGAAGAGTTTCGGCGACGGACCGCCCCTGTTCGACGGGCTCGACCTCGTGGTGGAGCCGGGAGAGTCGGTCGCGCTCCTCGGGTCGTCGGGCGTCGGCAAGTCGACCCTCATCCGCATCGTCGCCGGCCTCGACCGCGACGTGGGCGGGACCGTCCGGATCGGCGGCATTCCTCCGGCCGAGGCGGCGATGCCAGGCTTCGTCTTCCAGGATCCGCGCCTGCTGCCCTGGCTGACGGCGGCCGAGAACATCCGGCTCGCCGCGCCCGCGATCACCGACGGGGGGATCGCCGCGCTGCTGGCGCGCATGGGTCTGGACGGGCAGGGGGGCCTCCTGCCCGGCGAGCTGTCGGGGGGAATGCAGCGGCGCGTCGCCCTCGCCCGGGCGCTGGCGGTGGAGCCGCGGCTGCTCCTCCTCGACGAGCCGTTCGTCTCGCTCGACCGGCGGCTGGTGCGCGAGCTGCATGCGCTCGTCGCCGGCATCGTCGCCGAGCGGCGCCTCACCTCGATCCTCGTCAGCCACGAGCCCGAGGACGCCGCCCGCCTCGCCACCCGTGCGATCCGTCTGGAGGGGCGGCCGGCACGTATCGTGATGGACCGCCGCATCGACCTGGCCCCGGGCGCCCGCGACCCGGTGGAAGTCCGCCGGCTCGCCGACGAGCTGGACCGGGAGGCCGGCGGATGACCGCGCCGGTGCTGGAGCCGACGGAGGTGGTGAAAGCGCCATGGCCCGACGACCGCGCTGGACGGCGTGTCGTTGACGCTGCCGGGCGGCACCTTCACCGGGCTCCTCGGCCCCAACGGCGCGGGCAATTCGACGCTGTTCCGGGTCGTCTCGGGCCGCTTCGCGCCGGACGCGGGCGAGGTGCGCCTGTTCGGGCAGGACCACCGCGCTGCCGGCCCCGCGATCCGCGCCCGCCTCGGCGTGGTGTTCCAGAGCCGGTCCGTCGACCCCGACAGGTCGGTCCGCGCCAATCTGCGCCGGCTGCACGGCCCCGGGGGCTGGAGTGGGGGCCGACCGGCGCGGGGGCCGCGGGCCGGTCGCGGGCGTCGCACCGAAGCTTGCCGGGACCGTCGGCGACTGCCTGGTCGCGGTCCGCCAATGACCTGAATTGCCAGGCCGGGCCGTCTTGCCGTGAACCCCCCGCCGCCGCTCGCGGCCGCGTCAGTCCAGGACGACGATGCCGGAATGCTTCTGCTTGTGCTCGGGTTCGACGTGGATCGTGATCATCGCGCCCGGCACCGCCTCTCGCAGCGCCGCCTCGATCCGGTCGCAGATCTCGTGCGCGTCGAAGACGGTCGTCTCGCCCGGCACGACGAGGTGGAAGTCGATGAAGGTGGAACTGCCGGCGTGGCGGGTGCGCAGGTCGTGCGCCTCCATCGCGCCTCCGGCCTCGGTCGCGATGACGCTGCGCACGGTCTCGAGCGTCGCCTGCGGCACCGCCTCGTCCATCAGCCCGCTGAGCGACTCCTTCACCACGCGCGAGCCGGACCACAGGATGTTGACGGCGACCGCGGCGGCCATCAGGGAGTCGAGGATCCACCAGCCCGTGACCGTCGCCAGCAGCAGACCGACGATCACGCCGGCGGAGGTGACGACGTCGGTGAACAGATGCCTGCCGTCGGCGACGAGGGCGGGCGACTGGCGGGCCCGGCCGCGTGTGACGAGGATCCACGCCCAGACCGCGTTGATGACGGTCGCGAGGCCGTTCACGAGCAGGCCCTCCACCGGGAGGTCGAGCGCGACCGGGTTCAGGACGCCGTGGACCGCCTCGCGCAGGATCAGCAGGGCGGCGATGATGATCATCACGCCCTCCAGCACCGCGCTGAAGAACTCCGCCTTGTCGTGGCCGTAGGGATGCGAGGCGTCGGCGGGCCGCGCCGCGATGCGGATCGCGATGAGGGCGGCGACAGCGGTGGCGACGTTGACGATGCTCTCCAGCGCGTCGGAGAACATCGCGACGGAGCCGGTCAGCCACCAGGCAAGCAGCTTGATCCCGAGGACGACGACGCCCACGACAATGCTGCCGACGGCGAGCCTGAAGGTCGAAGACACGTGAGTCCTCCTTGGTCGGGCAGCGCGGGTCGGCCTTTGACTACGGACCATGCCCTCGCGCAAGGCCCGGTGCCCGTCAACGGGCGCGACCGCGCCGGTCAGCGGTTGTCGTCTCGCCCCCAGGGAGATTGGAGCGAGCCGATGCAAGGAGTTGCACGGTGCAAACCCCTGTTCAGGGCCGCTGACCGTCCTCCGACGCAAGACCGAGTTGCTCGGCCGACAGCGCCACCAGTCCCAGCGCCCGCGCGGCAGCCAGCGACAGAAGCGGGCTGTCCGGTCCGCCCTCCCGCTGGAAGTCCTGCACCGCCCGTCCGGTCTGCGCGTCCATGTGGCCGGTGACCGCCCCGCGGTAGAACCCGCGCGCGAAGAGCGCGCGCTGCAGGCTCTCGACGAACTGCGCCGTATAGGCGGGCGGGCAGAGGGTCTCGAACGCCACCTCCTCCCGCTCGCGCACGATTTCCTGCCGGATCACGCTCGCATAGACCGCCGGTTGCACCACCTCGCCCGCGGGGCCGAGGACCGCCGGCGTCTCGAGCGCCTGCGCCGTCACCGTCTGGATCACCGCCGGCGTGATGTCGCGGCCGTAGCAGCGCCCATCGGGCCCGCTCTCGATCTGCGCCGACAGGAAGGCGGGTCCGACCAGCGCCTCGTCCTCCGCCGGCTCCGGCGCGGGGGTCGCGCAGGCGGCGAGAACGGCGAGGCCCGCGGCGGAAAGGGGGAGACTGCGCAACGGATCGCCTTCGGACTGCTCGGCCGGACCTGTCCGGTCCTGTTGGCCCGGCACTCTAGCGGCGTCGGCCGACGCGTCCACGGGCGCGCGCACGTTTGCTGCCCGGGGTGTCGCCCGCGCTCCACAGGCGCGTGCGCCTTTCGGCGCTGGATTGGCGCCGGCCGCTCCCCTAAGTAGGGCGGGCGAAACGAAGCACGGGACGGCGACATGGCGCGGATCACCTACATCGAGCACAACGGCACCGAGCACACGGTCGACGTGCGCAACGGACTGACGGTGATGGAGGGCGCGCGCGACAACGGCATCCCCGGGATCGAGGCCGATTGCGGCGGCGCCTGCGCCTGCTCCACCTGCCACGTCTACGTCATGCCCGACTGGGTCGAGAAGCTGCCGCCGCGCGACCCGATGGAAGAGGACATGCTCGACTTCGCGTTCGAGCCCGACCCCGCGCGCAGCCGTCTGACCTGCCAGCTGAAGGTGACGGACGCGCTGGACGGGCTCGTGGTTCAGATGCCCGAGAAGCAGATCTGATGCGGCTGTCGCTTGCCGCCGCGCTGGCCGTGTGGTCCGCGCCGGCGGCGGCGTGCATCGTCGATCAGGCCACGCTGACGGCCCACCCCGAAAGCGTGACCGTCGCGGAGGCCGGCGCCCCGGCGCGGGCGTGGTTCGACGATCCGGTCACGCGCTACGACCACTTCGTCCTCGGCCGGCAGACCGAGCCCTCCTCGCTGTGGGTGGACCTTCCCGGCAACCACGGCCTGTGCGGCACGCAGGCGGCGCTGGACGAGTCCCACGTGTTCGAGGACGTCGCGCCCCGCCTCGGCGATCTCGACGGTGATGGGACGAACGAGGTCATCGTGGTCCGCAGCCACGTCGACCGCGGGGCGCAGATCGCAGTCTATGGCCACGACGGCACCGACCTGCGGCTGCTCGCCACGACGCCCTACATCGGCCAGGCGCACCGCTGGCTGGCGCCGGTGGGCGCGACCGACCTGGACGGTGACGGCGCGGTCGAGATCGCCTACGTGGACCGGCCGCACCTCGCGCGGGTGCTGCGCGTCTGGCGCTGGACGGACGGCGCGCTGACCGAGGTCGCGGCGGTCTCGGGCGTGACCAACCACCGCATCGGCGAGCCGGCGATCACCGGCGGCGTGCGCGACTGCGGCGCGGGGCCGGAGATGATCGTGGCGAGCGCGGACTGGAGCCGCCTCCTCGCCCTGACCTTCGATGGGGCGGCCGTCGCGGCCCGCGACCTCGGACCTTTCTCCGCCGCGGCGGTCACGACGGCAATGACGTGCTAGCCTAGAGCGCCGCGACCGCCACCAGCAGCGCCGCGATCTCCACCAGCTGGCCTCCGGCGCCGAGGATGTCGCCGGTCTGCCCGCCGATCTTCGACCGCGCGACCGCCGCCCAGCCGGACGCCACGGCGAGCGCCACCAATGTCGCCACCACCCCCGCGCCCCCCAGCGCCAGCAGCGCGGCCAGCGCCGCGAGACCCGAGGCAAGGACGGCCGCGGCTCGCGGCGGGCGGCCGACCAGCCGCGACAGCCCGCTCTCCCGCGCCGCCGGCAGCGCGGCCATCGTCTCCGCCATCGCCGCCCGCGACAGCATCAGCGCCGCGACCAGCGCCGGCCCTGCCGCCCCGGCGGCGACCAGCAGCGCCAGCGCCTGCCACCGCAGCCCCAGCGACAGGACCAGCGCGATCACGCCGTAGCTGCCGATCCGGCTGTCCTTCATGATCTCCAGCCGCCGCGCCGTGTCCGCGCCGCCCCACAGCCCGTCCGCGCTGTCGGCCAGACCGTCCTCGTGCAGCGCCCCGGTCACCATCACCAGCGCCGCAAGCCCCAGCCCGGCGGCCAGCGGCGGAGGCAGGCCCACCGCCGTCGCCGCGCCGATCACCGCCCAGCCGATCACCGCCACTACCAGCCCCGCCAGCGGCCAGGCCCAGGCGGCTCGCCCCATCCGGCCGCCCGCGCCGTCCGGCAACCGCACCGGCAGCCGCGTCAGCAGCGCCAGCGCCGCCAGCGGGTCGCCCGCCGCGACAAGGTCGCCTTTCGCCCCCGACATGCCCGTTCCCGCCTTTCCCCTGACGGCCCGAGCGTTAGACAGGCCCGGCGACCGATGCAACGAGGCCGACATGACCGCTCCCTTCGCCACCCTCGCCGAGTTCCGCCAGCGCCTCGCGGACGCGCCGCCGCCCGACATGCGCGCGGCCGAGGACGCCGGCGCCCGCAACGCGCAGCTGACCAAGCCGCCGGGCGCGCTCGGCCGGCTGGAGGAGGTCGCGATCTGGTATGCCAGCTGGCGGGGCGATCCCCGGCCCCGGATCGAGCGGCCGCAGGTCGTGGTCTTCGCCGGCAACCACGGCGTCACCGCCCGCGGCGTCTCGGCCTTCCCCGCCGAGGTGACCGCCCAGATGGTCGGGAACTTCCGCGCCGGCGGCGCCGCGATCAATCAGCTGGCACAGGCGGCGGGCGCGCGCATGGACGTCGTCGCCCTCGACCTCGATCGCCCGACCGCGGACTTCACCGAAGAGCCGGCGATGTCCGAGGACGAGGTCGTCGCCGCCCTCGCCGCCGGCTGGCAGGCGGTGGACCCGGAGGCCGACCTCCTCGTCGCGGGCGAGATGGGCATCGGCAACACCACCTCGGCCGCCGCGCTCGCCGCCGCCCTCTTCGGCGGCGCGGGCGGCGACTGGGTCGGCCGGGGCACCGGCGTCGACGATGCCGGCCTCGCCCGCAAGGCCGCGGTGGTGGACGAAGGCCTCGCCCTCCACCCGCAGGCCAAGGACGACCCGCTGGAGGCGCTCCGCCGACTCGGCGGCCGCGAGCTCGCCGCGATGGCCGGCGCCCTCGCCGCCGCCCGCGCCCACCGCATCCCCGCGCTCCTCGACGGCTTCATCTGCACCGCCGCCGCCGCGGTGCTGGAGAAGGCCTCCCCCGGCGCGCTCGACCATTGCCTCGCCGGCCACCTCTCCGCCGAAGGCGCCCACGGCCGCCTGCTGCAGGCGCTGGGGAAAGCGCCCCTCCTCGACCTCGGCCTCCGCCTCGGCGAAGGATCGGGCGCGGCGCTGGCGATGCAGGTGCTGAAGGGCGCGCTCGCCTGCCATTCCGGCATGTCGACCTTCGCGGAGGCGGGCGTCTCGGGCGGCTAGGCGCGCCCCTCCCTCCCTCTCATCGAGCCACAAATATCCTCAGGGGGAGTCCGGCGCCAGCCGGACGGGGGCGGAACGCCCCCCTAAACGCAAGGAGAATGCGCCGCAAGGCGCTCCGCCGGATCACCCTACAGCGGCAGCGGCGCGTCCGACTTCACCCGCTCCATCACGATCTGGCTGTGCACGCGGCTGACCGCGGGGTGCGGCAGCAGCGTCTGCTGCACCAGCCGGTTCAGGTCGCCGAGGTCGCCGCAGAAGACGCGAAGCAGGTAGTCCGCCTCGCCGGTCAGCGTCCAGGCGCCGACGATCTCGGCCCTCGTGCGGCACAGGCGCAGGAAATCGCGGGCGTTCTCCTCGGTGTGGGTCGCCATCGCGATCTGCACGAACGCCTCGACGCCGAGCCCCGCCGCCACCGGATCGAGGACGGCGCGGTAGCCGCGGATCACGCCCCGCTCCTCCAGACGCTGCCGCCGCCGCCCCGCCTGGCTGGGCGAGAGGTTCAGATCGCGGCCGAGGGCGTCGGCCGTCATCTGGCCGTCGCGTTGCAGCGCAGCCAGGAGGCGCTTGTCGGTGGGGTCGAGGTCCATGCGGCGCTCCTGCGCGGATTTTTCCAATCGTGCGGCAATCCCGCACCGGCCGCAACAGACAGGCCGCGGATTGCGCGGACATCGCGCCGACCCTGCGCCATCTTCACAGGCAACCGGACAGCGAGAGGAGACACGCCATGGGTCCGTTCCCGCACGACGCCCCGAAATCGACCATCACCCCCGAGAACCCCGCCGGCACCGACGGCTTCGAGTTCGTCGAATTCGCCCACCCCGAGCCCGAGAAGCTGCGCGAGCTGTTCGCCCGGATGGGCTATGCCCACGTCGCGAACCACAAGACCAAGGCGATCGAGCTCTGGCAGCAGGGCGACATCACCTACGTCCTCAACGACGAGCCGGGCAGCCACGCCCGCACCTTCGTCGAGGAGCACGGCCCCTGCGCACCGTCGATGGCCTGGCGCGTGGTGGACGCGGAGCACGCGCTGAAGCACGCGGTCGAGAAGGGCGCCGAGGAATATACCGGCCCCGGCAAGACGATGGACGTCCCCGCCATCGTCGGCATCGGCGGCAGCCTCATCTACTTCATCGAGGACTACTACGAGACCTCGCCCTACAACGGCGAGTTCGACTGGATCGCGCAATCCAAGCCCGAGGGCGTCGGTTTCTGGTACCTCGACCACCTCACCCACAACGTCCACAAGGGCAACATGGACACGTGGTTCCGGTTCTACGGCGACATCTTCAACTTCCGCGAGATCCGCTTCTTCGACATCGAGGGCAAGTTCACCGGCCTGTTCTCCCGCGCCCTGACCAGCCCCTGCGGCCGCATCCGCATCCCGATCAACGAGGACCGGGGCGAGACCGGGCAGATCGTGGAATACCTCAAGCGCTACAACGGCGAGGGCATCCAGCACATCGCCGTCGGCGCACGGAACATCTACGAGAGCGTCGACGCGATCGCCGACAGGGGGCTGAAGTTCATGCCGCCGCCTCCGGCGACCTACTACGATCTCAGCCACGACCGGGTGACCGGCCACGAGGAGCCGATCGACGCGCTGAAGAAGCACGGCATCCTGATCGACGGCGAGGGCGTGGTCGACGGCGGCGAGACCCGCATCCTGCTGCAGATCTTCAGCAAGACGGTGATCGGGCCGATCTTCTTCGAGTTCATCGAGCGCAAGGGCGACGACGGCTTCGGCGAGGGCAACTTCAAGGCGCTGTTCGAGTCGATCGAGGCCGACCAGATCGAACGCGGCGTCCTCAAAGCCGACGACGCGGCCTGACGGACCAGAAGCGGGAGGGCGGACTTCGGTCCGCAATGGGGGGCGGGCCGGTCGGCCCGCCCTTCGCGTGTCAGCTGTCGGGGATCTGCAGGTAGTAGGTCTGCCCGCGCACCACGTAGTTCAGCGCATCGTCCCCGATCGCCGTGACCTGCCCGCCCTCCAGCCGGTCGCCCACCGAGACCCGGACATAGCGCCCGTTTGCGAGGCGGATCAGGGCGCGGCGGTCGCTGGGGCGGCCGTAGACGCCGATGAGATTCACGTCGCGCAGGTTGATCGCGTCCTGCGCCGTCGCGGCGCCGGCGACGCCGCCGGGGGTCGGGCCGGAGGGCGGGGCGGGGGCGGCGGCGACCTGCTCGGGCTCGTCGTCGGCCTCTTCGCTCCGGGCGGTCGGCGCCTGGGTGGAGGCGGCCTGCGCGGGCGGGGCGCTGCGGGCGTTCGCCTCCGCGGCGCGGGCGACGACGCGGTCGAAGTTGGCCGGCCGGGTGTCGGGGCGGCGCGCGCGGGGGACCGCCTGCGGCGTGGCCCCGGCCAGCGGATCGGGCGCGCCGGCGACGATCGCGGCGAGGGTGGAGGAGACGTCGGGCACCGCCTCTTCCGGCGGAAGGTCCTCCGCCGCCTCCGCGACGGCCTCCGCCACCGCGTCGGCATCCGTCTCTCCGGCGCCCTCGGGGGCAAGGCCCTCGGGCCGCAGGCCCGGCCGCGGGCCGTCGAAGGCAGGCAATGCTGCGAGCGTCTCGGGCGCGGCCGCCGCGTCGCGCGGCTCCGGTCGCGGGCCGTCGAAGGGCGTCAGCGCCTCCAGAGTGACCGCGCCGGGAGTGGCCGCGGCCTCGTCGAGCGTCAATCCCGGGCGCGCGGGCGGGACCACCTCGGGCGTTCCGGCGACGGCATCCGGCCCCGTGACCTGTGGAACGGCGGCCTCGGGAGCGGCGACCTCGGACGAGGCCGACGCGGTGCCGGGCCGGGTCGGCGGCACGGCGGGCGGCGCGTTCTCCTCGACGCGGATCGCGGCCGGGGCGGCGGGGGCGTCTCCGGTGCGCTCGGGCGGGACGGCAGCGGGGGTGCCGTCGAGCACCGCCAGGTCCACGCCGCCGGGCGGAGTCGCCGCGCCGTCGGTCGCCGGCGACTGTGCATCGGCCACGACGGCTTCGGCCGCTTCCTCGGCGACCGGCGCCTCGGTGCCGGGCCGAACGGGCGGGACGGCCGCGGGAGCGCCGGTCCGCGTCGCCACGTCTACCGGGCCATCGGGAAGGCTCGTTGTCTCGGCCTCCGCCACGGCTGCCGGAGACTCTTCCTCGACCGTCGGCGCCTCGGTGCCGGGCCGGACGGGCGGGACGGCGGCGGGGGAGCCTGACAGCGTCGCCACGTCGACCGGGCCATCGGGAAGGCTCGCCGTCTCGGCCTCCGCCACGGCTTCCGGGGCCTCTTCCTCGACCGTCGGGGCCTCGGTGCCGGGCCGGACGGGCGGGACGGCGGCGGGGGAGCCTGACAGCGTCGCCACGTCGACCGGGCCATCGGCGAGGGCCGGAGCGGCGTCGGCGACCTCCGGCTCGGCGGGGGCGGGGGGCGTTCCGGGGCGCGTCGGCGGCGTGACCGGCGGCAGGGCCGCGACCACGTCGACGGGCAGGGTCTCGGCCGGAGCGGCGTCGGTCGCGTCGGCCGGTACCGGTTCGTCCTCCGGCGCCTCGGCCGGCGCCTCCGGGGTCGTGTCCGCGAGGGCGAGAGCGTCGGCCGGGAGATCGGCCCGTGCGTCGGCGACGAGCGCCGGGGGCTCGGTCCCGGGCCGGGTCGGCGGGACGGTCTGCGGCGCGCCGGCGAAGATCGCGACGTCGCCGGTCTCGCCGGCATCGGCGACGAGGCGGGCGGCGCCCGGCTCCGTCGCCTCGGTCACGATGCCGGGCATCGCGTCGGGCGCGGCGGCGCCGGCCAGCGTCGGCGCGGCGCCGAGGTCGGTGGCGGCGGCGTCCGCCCCGCCCACCTGCGGCGCCTCGCCGGCGTCGGGGGCGGCCTCGAGCGCCGCGACCTCGACCTCGGCGGTCGGCGGGATCGGCGGCGGCTCGGTCCCCGGGCGGGTCGGCGGCACGAGGTCCGGTTCGCCGGCGTAGATCAGCATGCCGTAGGGCGTCTCGGTCCCTTCGGGCGTGGCGAGGAAGAAGCCCCGCTCATCGCGGGCGAAGACCGTGCCGGCGGGCGGCGGGACCGGCTGCCGCCCGAGGCCGGGGTCCGGGGCGAGGGCGGCCAGGCGGTCGGTGACCGGAGCCTCGGGCAGGTCGGGCTCCGACGGTTCCACCGCCGACGGGTTCGTCATCGTCTCGGAGCGCGGCAGCAGCGGCAGGCGCGGCCCCCGGATCCAGACGCCGGTCGCGGCGTAGAAGCGCTCGGCTTCCGCGGGCGAGGGGACTGTGCCGGTCGGGCGGCCACCGGGGACGACCTCGACCTCGTCCGTCTCGGGCGGCAGCAGCTCGTCCTCGGGCGGGGCGAGCGCGAGGTCGGCCTCGGCCTCGGGATCGGCGGCCGGGGCGTCCTCCATCGCGTCGGGCGATGGCAGGAGGGCGGTCACGTCGCGGGGCGGCTCGGCGTCCGCCGCCTCGTCGAGGTCGGCGTCGGCGGACGCGACGGCGGGGCTGACTGCGTCGTCGCCGAAGAGCCAGGCCGAGATGCGCTCGCTGCCGATGGCGGCCCAGGCCGCGGCGGCGGCCATCAGCAGCAGCAGGACCAGCGTGAGGATCAGGCCGAGATACCGCGGCTTGCCGCCGATGCGGGAGGCGCTGTCGGACCCGCGGGCGCCGAAGACGGTCAGACGGTCGCGCTCGGCGGCCTCGGCCGCCTCGGCGGCGGCGTCGGTCCGGCGGCGGGCGGGGGGCGGCGCGGGCTCGGCCGACGCGTCGGCCATGCGCTCGGCCAGACGATCCCGCAGGCTGGCGGGGAGGCGGCTGGAGGCGGGGGCGATCGGCGCCGTCACCGGGATCTCGCGGCCGCGATCGGTGCGGGGCGACAGGGACGGCGCCGCCTCGGCCGCCTCGCCGGTGATGGCGGGCGCGGACCGCGAGGGCGGCGGCGGGGCGGCGGCCGGGCGCAGGACCGGCGGCTCGTCGCGGCGGCGGACGAAGGCGGCGGACGCGCCCTCGACCGCGGCGGCGGCGGGCCGGACGAGCGGCGGCGGGGCCGCGCGGTCCGGCGCGCGGGCGACGCGCGAGCGGGAGGCGAAGGCGGGCTCCGGCTCGGCCGCCCGCGGCTCGGCCGCCAGCGGCGGGCGGGGAGCGGGCGGTTCGCCGGAGGACGGCTCGTCCGGAGGGGACTCCTGCGGCTCGGGCAGGATCGCCTCTTCCTCCTCCGGCGCCGTCTCCGGAACCTCGGCGAGGTCGGGCCCGGAGTCGGCGGCGTCGACATCGTCCGGAGAGGGACCGCGGGACAGCTCTTCCGGCGTCAGGGACGGCGGCTCGGGATCGGATGGCGGAGAGGTCGGCGCGGGGGCGGACGCTTCGGGAGGGGGCGTCCGGGTCGGTGCAGGTCCGCCCTCGGCGGCGGCCGGCGGAGCGTCGGCGACGGCCGGCGGCGAATCCTCTGCCGCCGTGTCCAGGTCCACGCTGCCGGGCGCACCCGCGGTCCAGGGCGGCGGCGCCGAGACGGCGGGCGCCGCGCTCTCGATCCCGGCCTCGGGCGGCACCTCGCCGATGATCGTCACCGGCTGCGCGTCGCGCTGGTCGGCATCGGCGCCGGCCCGGCTGGTCGGGCCGAAATAGGCCTCGCCCCGGAAGGTGAAGGGCGCGGGCACGGCGGCGAACGAGACAGGGTGGAACCGGTGCGCGGCGGCGAACGCCTCGGCCTCGGCCAGCGTGTCCTGCGGCACGGCCGCCACGTAGGTCCGGCCGCCGCCGCGGGCGTGGTCCCAGACGTAGCCGTCCAGCGGCTCCGGGAGGGCCTCTTGCAGCGCCTCGCGGATGTCGCCCTCGCTGGCGCGGGGCGTGTCGAGCGACAGGTAGCGGACCTGGTCGTTCGGGATCAGCAGCTTGGTCCGCAGGCCCTCGGGCGCGAGCGTCTCGGCCCGGCGGCGCAGCCGGGCGAGCGCGGCGGACAGGTCCGGCGCGGTCGCCGGCACCTCGCCGACGAGCAGCCAGCCGCCCTCGACCCGGTGCAGGAGCCGCAGGCCGTCGGAGGCGAGCGAGAGGGCAAAATTCGACGTCATTTTTCGGATTTAACAGCTATCGGGGGCCAGCAAAACGGCCTGCCGGAACCCGGGCGAGACTACAGCAGTTTCCCGCCGTGTCCAAGCGCGCCAAGGAATTGCGAGCGACACGCGTCTGTGAGGGCAGGACCCTTCAGCGCTCAGGAAAGGAACATCCATGCGCCCCGTTCTTCGTCTTCTCGGCGTCACCGCCCTCGGCCTGGTCCCGCTTCCCCTTGCCGCGCAGGACGCGCCGCCGCCGCGGGTGATCGAGGTCGCGCCCGATCAGTCGATCCCGGCGCCCGGCGCCCGCCTCCTCACCGTCACCGGCGAGGGCACGTCGAGCGTCGCGCCCGACATCGCGCGGGTGCAGATCGGCGTGGTGGAGGAGTCGGACAGCGCCGCCACCGCGCTCGACGCCGCCTCGGCCCGTCTGTCGGCCGCGGTAGAGGTGCTGACGGCCGCCGGCATTGCGTCCGAGGATTTGCAGACGACGGCGATCAACGTCTCGCCCCTCTACGAGTACGACGAGTCGGGGCGCCGGCGGGAGCCGGTCCGGTTCTCGGCCAGCTCCTCGCTCACCCTGACGGTGCGGGAGCTCGACAACCTCGGCACGATCCTCGACGCGGTGACCGAGGCGGGGCTGAACTCGATCGACAGCTTCGCGTTCGACCTGTCCGACCGGGCCGCCGCGCTGGACGCCGCGCGCACCGACGCGATCGCCGACGCCCGCACGCGGGCAGAGACCTACGCCGCGGCGGCGGGCGTCAGCCTCGGCCCGCTGGTCACGCTGACGGAAGGCGGCAGTGAGCCGCCGCCGATGCCGATGATGGAGGCGCGGATGATGGATTCCGGGGCCTCGATGCCGGTCCTGCCGGGCGAGATGGAGATCACGGCCACGGTGACGGCGGTCTGGGCGTTCGGGGACTGACGGAAGGGCGCGAAGGAAGTTCGCGGATTTCCGTCTGCCGCGGAGGGAATTTCGTCGATATTCCTTCGCGCTCCGGGGGGACGAGGGCGGCCCGGCGACGCGCGCCGGGCCGCTCGATATTCAGCCCGCCTTGTCCAGCGCCTGCGACAGGTCGGCGATCAGGTCGTCCGCGTCCTCGATCCCGATCGACAGCCGCACCACGTCCGGCGCCGCGCCGGCCTTCACCTGCTGCTCCTCCGTCAGCTGCCGGTGCGTGGTGGAGGCGGAGTGGATGACGAGGCTGCGGGTGTCGCCGAGGTTGGCGACGTGGCTGAACAGCTCCAGCGAATCCACGAGGCGGACGCAGGCGTCGTAGCCGCCCTTGAGCGCGACGGTGAACAGCGCCCCCGCGCCCTTCGGACAGATGGTGCCCATCCGCGACTTGTAGGGAGAGCTGTCGAGCCCGGCGTAGGTCACTGCCTCCACCGCGTCGTGCCCCTCGAGCCACTGCGCGACCTTCACCGCGTTCGCCACGTGCCGCTCCATCCGCAGGGACAGCGTCTCGATCCCCATCAGCGTGTAGTGCGCCGCCTGCGGGTTCATGGTCATGCCGAGGTCGCGCAGGCCGATGGCGATGCCGTGGAAGGTGTAGGCGAGCGGGCCGAACGTCTCGTGGAACTTCAGGCCGTGGTAGGCGGACTCGGGTTCGGACAGGGACGGGAACTTGCCGGAGGCGGACCAGTCGAACTTGCCGGAATCCACGATGCAGCCGCCGGTGACGGTGCCGTTGCCGGTCAGGTACTTGGTGGTCGAGTGCACGACGAGGGTCGCCCCGTGCTCGATCGGGCGGCAGAGGTAGGGGGTGGCCGAGGTGTTGTCGACGATGAGGGGGATGCCGGCCTCGTCCGCGATCTTCGCCAGCGCGGGCAGGTCCGAGATGTAACCGCCCGGGTTGGCGATGGATTCGCAGAAGATCGCGCGGGTGTCGTCGTCGATCGCCGCCTTCACCGCGTCGAGGTCGTCGGTGTCGACGAAGGTCGCGGACCAGCCGAAGCGCTTGATGGTGTTGGAGAACTGCGTGACCGTACCGCCATAGAGGCGCGTCGAGGCGACGATGTTCCGCCCCGGCGCCATCAGCGGGAACAGCGCCATGATCTGCGCCGCGTGCCCGGACGAGCAGCAGACCGCACCCTGGCCGCCCTCCAGTGTCGCGATCCGCTCCTGCAGCACCGCGACCGTGGGGTTGGTCAGGCGGGAATAGATGAAGCCGACCTCCTGCAGGTTGAACAGGGCGGCGGCGTGGTCGGCGTCGCGGAAGACGTAGGCCGTGGTCTGGTAGATCGGCGTCTGGCGGGCGCCGGTCGCGGGGTCGGGCCGGGCTCCGGCGTGGATCTGCAGCGTGTCGAAGCCGTACTGGGTCATCTTGTCCTCCCGGGTGTCTGTCCGGGCGGACCCTACGCTTCGGACCCGCGACCCTGCAATGGCGCGTCGTTCAGGCCGGCGGTGGCGAAGCCGTCGCCGGGCTTCATCACGCTGAACGAGCCGTCGCTCTCGAGGACGACGGCGGCGACGTCCTCTATCTCGGCCCCGGCCTGGGCGCGGACAACGGTCTCCAGCTCCTCCCGCGTGACGCGCTCGCGGCGCATCGCCTCGGGCAGCGGCTCGCCGTCGCGCAGCAGCAGCGCCGGCTCGGACCGGACCGCGCGGGCGACGCGGCGCGAGCGGACCGAGGCGAAGGCGACGGCGTACTGGCACGCGACGAGCGTCAGGATCGCGGCCCAGCCCTCGGCCAGGGCCACGTCCTTGCTGAGCAGGATCGTCGCGAGGGTGGAGCCGAGGGCCACCGTCACGACGAGGTCGAAGGCGTTGAGTTTGGCCAGCGTCCGTTTGCCCGACGCGCGCAGCGTCAGGATCATCAGGCCGTAGCCGCCGACGCCCATGACGACGGTGCGCAGCACGTCCGCCCAGCCGCTGAAGAGGATCTGGTCGAGGTCCATGCCCCGCCAACGGGCGGCGGCGGGGCTTGTTCCGGCGATCAGGAGATGCGGGCGATCAGCGCCTTCGCCGCGGCCGGGTTCGCCGCCTTGTGGCCTGAGATGACGTAGGCGAAGACGTCGCGCGGGGTCACGTCCGGCCGGCCGGCCAGCAGCGGTGCGCCGTCAGGCATCCCGCCGGCGGCGATGGTCTTCAGGTCCATGGCGCGCCGGTCGAGGGCGGCGGCGGCGTAGCCGTCCGCCTCGCCCTCCTCGGTGCCCATCATGCGGATGTAGACGAAGTCGGCCGTGGGGTCGGCGATCTCGGGGAACGTGCTGTCCATCGCCCAGACGATGGCGACGTTCCGGGCGCGGCAGATCTCCACCGCCTCGGGGGTGAGGAACGTCTCGTGCCGCAGCTCGACCGCGTGGCGCAGACGGTGGCCGCGGGTCTCGGGCGGAAGCAGGTCGAGGAACGCGGACAGGTCCTCGGGGTCGAACTTGTGGTGATCCGGCAGCTGCCAGACGATGGGGCCGAGCGCGGAGCCGAGCTCGATCAGTCCGCCTTCGGTGAAGCGGCTGACGCTCTCGGCGCCCTCGGCCAGCACCTTCTTGGCGGTGGCGTAGCGCGGCGCCTTCATCGAATAGACGAACCCGTCCGGCACGTCGGCGCGCCACTTGGCGAAGGTCTCGGCCTTCTGGCCGCGATAGAAGGTGCCGTTGATCTCGATCGTCGGGAGCTGCCGGGCGGCGTAGCTCAGCTCGTCCTTCACCTTCACCTCGGGCGGATAGAACGTCTCGCGCCAGGGCGCGTAGGTCCAGCCGCCGATGCCGATCCGGATGGTGCCGCTCATGGCGGCATGGTTGGCGCGGGAGAGGCGATCAGGCAAGGGGGATGTGGGTGGCCGGACCAGGCAAAGTGACGGTCCGGGCGGCGCCTGGGCCGGGTCTGCAGTTGGCGTGTGCCGCGCCGGGTGAGGCTGGTTGCCGACGGAGGGCAGCGGCTGGCCGCGGGCAGACGCTCCGACCGTGATGGTCAGTGCTTTATGGCGCGGCTCCGAACGACCTGTTTCGTCGCGCTTGCGGCGAGGAAGCGTCTGGCCGGGGGGCGGCCAGACGCTGCCCGGGCCGCTTGCGCGGCTGATTCCGGGCGGAGGAGTTTCGGCCGGTCTCGGACACGATATCACGTTGAAGCGTAAGCGCCCCGGTCGTGCCGGCGCCCTCAGTTCCAACGCGAACCAGGCCTCACCGCATCCACAGCCCCGCGGCGCGGATCGTCTTGCGGATGTCCTGCTCGCGGCGGGGCAGGGCGGCGCGGTCGAAGAGGGCGCGGACCTCGGCGCCCTTTCCCTGGTAGACCATCTTCTGCAGCGGGCGGTGAGCCTTCAGGACCTTCTTCACGGGGTTTGGCGCCGCGACCGCCTCCAGCATCGCCACCGCCGCGTCGCTCTCGCGGGCGTAGAGCAGGGGGAAGGTCCGGTAGTGACAGGTGACGTCGCCGTCGAGGCCGGCCAGCTCCGCCCCCGGGCGGCCGCCGCCGAGGGAATGGATCACCAGCGGCAGTGCGACCTGGTCGAGCCACGGGTCGAGCGGCTGCAGCGCCAGCTCGGGCGGCGGGTCGTCGCGGATGGACAGGGCCATCTCGGTGAAGCGGCGCCCGAACTCCGCCGGATCGGCGCCGAAGAACCAGCCGGCGTTGAAGTAGAGGTAGCGCCGCCAGAACTCGTCCGGCTCGGACAGGTCGAGCGAGGTCTCGAAGTCGAGGCCGAAGCGGTCGTACAGGCTGCGCCAGACGCCGGTGTAGCCCGGCCAGTAGACGTCCTCCACCGGCCAGGTCCCCTCGCGCCGCATCGACGCGGCGGGGCGGACGAAGTCGAACGGCACCGCGGCGAGATCGCCGAGGACCAGCGTGTCGGTGTCGAGGAACAGGAACGGCTCGTCCGCTGGCAGCGCGGCGAGACCCTCGATCTTGTTGCCGTAAGGATAGGCCGCGCCGAAGTGCCGGCTCTCGAACGGCACGATCTCGGCGCCCATCTCCTCCAGCAGGTTCCGCGGCCCCGGCGTCAGCCGCGGATCGTCCGGCCAGAGCGGGCCGGGCTGCGGCTCGGCAATGATCAGGCGGCCGGCAAAGTCGGGGCAGGCGCGCCGCAGCGACGCCGCCAGCAACACCGCTTCGTGCTCCAGCCGGCCGCCCTGGCCCACGGCCATGACGTTGAAAGGCTGGCGGTCGGAAGGGGGAGAGGCCATGCGCCGGGTGCCTGCGTATACTGTCCGCGCGGGACTATACCGGCAGCGTGCCCTGACAAAAGGGCAGGGCAATGGTGGGATGAGGGGGAAATGGTGGGCGACCCTGGAATCGAACCAGGCGTGGGTCTCCCCGGCGGAGTTACAGTCCGCTGCCGCACCTTGCAGCTCGTCGCCCGCGGCCGGACCCTCGGGCCCGGCGCGAGGGGCGGGATAGCGGCGGTGTCCGGAGGCGTCAAGCCATATCGCGGCGGCCCGATCGCGGCGGCCCGCCGCATGCCCTTGTGCCGCCGGGCGGGGCGACGCACATGGGGACCGGTAACGGGAGCCGTCGAGACATGAAGAAGCCCGCCTGGGTGATCGAGAAGGAGAAGGCCAAGCGCGCCGCCGCGGCCGAGACGGTGTGGCTGTTCGGCCTGCACGCGGTGTCGGACGCGCTGATGAATCCGCGGCGGCAGCGGCTGCGCCTGATCCTGACGCGCAACGCGGCGGACCGGATCGCCGACGCGGTGGCGGCGTCGGGGATGGAGCCGGAGATCGCCGATCCGCGGCGGTTCCCCGCGCCGCTGGACCCCGGGTCGGTCCACCAGGGCGCGGCGCTGGAGGCGAAGCCGCTGGACTGGGGCCGGCTCGAGGACGTGGCGATGGCCGAGGGGCCGGGCGCGCCGCGGCTGGTGCTGCTCGACAGGGTGACTGATCCGCACAACGTCGGCGCCATCCTGCGCTCGGCCGAGGTGTTCGGCGCGCGGGCGGTCGTGGGCGTGCAGCGGCACTCGGCGCCGGAAACGGGCGCGCTGGCCAAGGCGGCCTCGGGTGCGCTGGAGCGGCAGCCGTACCTGCGCGTCGGCAACCTCGGCCAGGCGATCGAGACGCTGCAGGCGTCGGGCTGGCTGGTGCTCGGCCTCGCCGGCGAGGCGGAGGACGAGATCGGCGCCGCGCTGGACGGGCGGCGGGACCGGGCGGTGGCGATCGTCCTCGGCGCCGAGGGGCCGGGCCTGCGCGAGAAGACGCGGGGGCTGTGCGACCGGCTGGTGCGGATCCCGGCGGCGGGGGCGTTCGGCTCGATGAACGTCTCCAACGCGGCGGCGGTCGCGCTCTACGCGTCGAGGCATGGAGCATGAGCCAGGCGAAGATCGCGACCTGCTGCTATTGCGGCACCCGGGCGACGCTCGTCCTCGCCGGGCGGACGCGGCACGAGCTGGCGTGTCGCAGCTGCGGCGCGCCGCTGACCAAGCTGAAGATGCTGCCGGTGCGGGACGACGCGGCCCCGGTGCGGCGCTCCGTCTCCTCCCCGCAGGTGGCGCGACCGGTGCAGCCGGCCCACCCGGTCCGGCCGAAGAAGCGCAAGGCTCCGAAGCGCGCGAAGAAGCTGTTCGGCGAGGTCTGGGACCTGATCGAGGACATCTTCGACTGACATCTTCCGTCACCTTGCCGCGAGGGGGCTAGGCGGACCGCGCCCGCGCGCCCATTCTGGGGGCCTGATCCGCCGGGAGGTCCCATGTCCAGCCGCCGCGCCGTCCTCGCCCTTCTCGCCGCCGTCCCGCTGCTCCCGCTCGCCCGGCCCGCCCGCGCCGCCTCCGAGGAGGTGTTCGCCGAGGGCGGGATCGCCATCCGCGGCGCCGATCCGGTCGGCTATTTCCGCGAGGGCGGGCCCGTTGCGGGATCGGCCGCGCACCGGCTGATGTGGCGCGGCGCGGTCTGGCACTTCGCCTCCGCCGCCAACCTCGCCGCCTTCGAGGGCGATCCCGTGCGGTTCGCCCCGCGCTACGGCGGCTACTGCGCCTTTGCGCTGGCGCGGGGCGCGCTGGCGCCGACGGTCCCGGACGCGTTCACGATCCACGAGGGGCGGCTCTACCTCAACTATTCGCTGGGGATCAGGTCGCTCTGGCAGGCGGACCTGCAGGGTCACATCCGGGCGGCGGACGGACATTGGCCGCAGATCCTCGGTTGACACGCCGTTCACGTTGTCGGGACCGGTGGTTCCCCGAGGCCCGATTCGTGCCAATATCGATCTGGAGACGCGCGAAGAATGGAACCTGCCGTCTCACACTGTCCCTCGTTCCACACCTTGCGCCCGGATCCCACCGGGCGCATTTTTCTTTGGGGAGGTGAGACGTGGACTATTCCGACGATCTGCTGCGCGACACGCTGAGGCGTGCCCGGATCATCGCCGTCGTCGGCGTGTCCGCCAACCCGGTGCGCCCCTCCTACTTCGTCGCTCGCTACCTGGGGCTGAAGGGCTACCGCGTGATTCCGGTCAACCCGGGCCTGGCGGGGCAGGTTCTGCTGGGCGAGCGGGTGTACGGCACGCTCGCCGAGGTGCCGGACGCGGTGGACATGGTGGACGTGTTCCGCCGCTCGGACGCGGTGCCCGGGCTCGTGGACGAGGCGCTGGAGCGCTGGCCGGAGCTGCAGACGATCTGGCTGCAGATCGGCGTGCGCCACGACGAGGCCGCGGCGAAGGCCGAGGCGCGGGGGGTGCGGGTCATCCAGGACCGCTGCCCCAAGATCGAGTACCAGCGCCTGATGGGCGAGTTGCGCATGGGCGGCTTCGCGACCGGCGTGATCTCGTCGCGGCTGGGGTGAGGCGCAAGAAAAGCCTTCCCCCTCCCGGGCTTGCCCCGGGACCTCGCGCAATTCCGCGACGGGTCGCCGGGTCCGCCGGTCAACCGGCCGAGCGATCCGAAGTCCCTTGGCCCGTGTGATCCACCCCGGACCCCGTGAGCGCTAAAAGTGGCGAGGCCCCGGCTCAGGGCCGGGGCGGGTTGCAGGGAGGATGCGTCCATCCTTCCCCGTCCCGGGCTTGCCCCGGGACCTCGCGCAATTCCGCAACGGGGCGCCGGCTCCGCCGGTCCACCGGCCGGGCGATCCGAACTCCCTTGGCCCGTGAGAACCACCCCGGACCCCGTGAGCGCCAAAGCGGCAGGCCCCGGCTCAGGGCCGGGGCGGGTTGCAGGGAGGGGGCGTCCATCCTTCCCCGTCCCGGGCTTGACCCGGGACCTCGCGCAGTCCGGAACCACCGGCTCAACCCGTCCGGCCCGCCTTCTCCGCAATCCCGGACGTCCCCTCGCGCCGCGCCAGCTCCGCCTCGATGTCCTCCAGGGTCACCCCGCGGGCGGCGCACATGACGAGGAGGTGGTACAGCGCGTCGGCGGCCTCCGCCGTCAGGCGGGCGGGGTCGTCGCGGACGGCCTCGATCACGGCCTCCACCGCCTCCTCGCCGAACTTCTCGGCCGCCTTCACCGGGTCGGCGAGGAGCTTGGCCGTCCAGCTTTCCGACGGATCCGCGCCGCGGCGGGCGGCGATGGTGGCGGCGAGGCGGGCGAGCGCGCTCATGGCCGGACCGGGATGCCGGCGGCGGCCATCGCGGCCTTGGCCTCGGCGATGGTGTAGGTGCCGAAGTGGAAGATCGACGCGGCGAGGACGGCCGAGGCGCCGCCCTCGGTGACCCCCGCGACGAGGTGGTCCAGCGAGCCGACGCCGCCCGAGGCGATCACCGGCACGTCAACGGCGTCGGCGACGGTGCGGGTGAGGGCGAGGTCGAAGCCGGACTTGGTGCCGTCGCGGTCCATGGAGGTGAGGAGGATCTCGCCGGCGCCCTTGCGTGCGGCGGTCACGGCGAACTCCACCGCGTCGATCCCGGTGGGGCGGCGGCCGCCGTGGGTGAAGATTTCCCACCGGCCGGGTCCGACGGCCTTGGCGTCGATGGCGCAGACGATGCACTGGCTGCCGAAGCGCAGCGCGGCCTCGGTCAGCACGTCGGGATTGGCGACCGCGGCGGAGTTGAAGCTCACCTTGTCGGCGCCCGCCAGCAGGAGCGCCCGGACATCCGCGACCGTCCGCACCCCGCCGCCGATGGTCAGCGGCATGAAGCACTGCTCGGCCGTGCGGGTGGCGAGGTCGTACATCGTGCCGCGGTTCTCGTGCGTGGCGTGGATGTCGAGGAAGCACAGCTCGTCCGCGCCGGCGGCATCGTAGGCGCGGGCGGATTCGACCGGGTCGCCGGCGTCGATCAGGTCCACGAAGTTGACGCCCTTGACGACGCGTCCGTCGGCGACGTCGAGGCAGGGGATGATGCGGGTCTTGAGCATGGGGCGGTCATAGGCGGGGCGGCAGGGCTTGGGAAGGGGGCGGGCGGGGGCGAAGCCTTGGACATGCCCAGCGCTCTTCGCGCCCCGGCCCTGAGCCGGGGCCTCTCGCGGTCCGGGTGCCCGGTTCGTTGGCGATCCTCCGGGACGCGTCCTCCCCCCGGAACCGGTGCCAATGCGCGGCCCGGGCAGCGCACGGGGCCAGACACCCCGGAGTCGCCGGCGCAACTGTAGTCGCCCCCGCCCCGAGCCAGGGCCGCGCTGTCCTGGTCCGCCCGGTGGCGCGGGGTCCCGGCTCGGGGCCGGGACGGGTTGGCCAAGGGCGACGGCGCCCTCTACTCCGACAGAGCTGCCAGGGCGACGCCGAGACTCAGCGAGCCGTCGTAGAGGGCGCGGCCGACGATTGCGCCGGCGATGGAGCCGGTGGCGCGGAGCGCCTGGAGGTCCTGAACGGACGACACGCCGCCCGAGGCGATGACCGGGATCGTGACCTGCCGCGCCAGCGCGTCGGTGGCGGCGACGTTCGGCCCCTGCATCGCGCCGTCGCGCAGGATGTCGGTGTAGATGATCGCGGCCAGCCCCTGGTCCTCGAAGTGCTTGGCCAGATCCTCGGCCATCATGTCGCTGTCCTCGGCCCAGCCGCGGGTCGCGACGCGGCCGTGGCGGGCGTCGAGACCGATGGCGACCTGTCCGGGGAAGGCCCGCGCCGCCTCGCGCACGAAGGCCGGGTCCTCCACCGCCGCGGTGCCGAGGATCACCCGCGAGACGCCGCGGCCGAGCCAGTCCTCGACCGTGGCCATGTCGCGGATGCCGCCGCCCAGCTGTGCCGGAGTGCCCTTCGTCGCGGCCAGGATCGCCTCGACCGCGGCGCCGTTCACCGGCCGCCCCTCGAACGCGCCGTCGAGGTCGACGAGGTGCAGCCAGCGACAGCCGTGGGCGACGAACTCCGCCGCCTGCGCGGCGGGATCGGAGTTGAAGACGGTCGCGCTGTCCATCTCGCCCCGGACGAGGCGCACGGCCTGGCCGCCCTTGAGGTCGATCGCGGGGTAGAGGTCCATCTCGCCAGTCTCCGTCTCGCGGCTGCTCTCGGCTCCCTCTGGCACGGGGGCCGCGTGCGTGCAACGCGCGGCGGCGGCGGGCGCTCCGCAACGTCACGCTTGATCGGCGGGCGGGGCGCGGGGCCTGATCCGGCCATCATCCCGGGAGGAGACCATGATGATCCGCACTTTCGCCGCCGCGCTGACGGTGGCCGTCCTCGCCCTGCCCGCGCTCGCCCAGAACGAAGAGGTGATCGGCGACTGGCGCACGCAGCCCGACGACAACGGCAACTACGGCATCGTCCGCATCGCGCCCTGCGGTCAGGCCTATTGCGGCGTCCTCGTCGCCAGCTACGACAGCGCCGGCAACGCGATCGACAGCCCCAACACCGGGCGCAACATCGTCTGGGACATGCGGCCCTACGGCGACGGCCATTACGACGATGGCCAGATCTACGCCCCCGATCGGGACGCAACCTACAACTCCGAGATGGACCTCGCGGGCGACCAGCTGACGGTGAAGGGCTGCTTCCTCGGCATCTGCCGCGGCCAGACCTGGACCCGGAACTGAGGCGTTCGCCCGGCGCGGCGCCTCAGGACGCGGCGCCGGCCTGCGCCATCCGCGCCCGGCCCGCGCCGCCGAGGCCGAGCGCGGCGGCCAGGCCGAGACGGTGGGCGACGGACCACAGCAGGAGAGGCCCCGCGATCCCGGCGGCGACCCCGGCGACGAGGTGGACCGGCACGGACGTCACGCCCGCGATCTGCAGCGCGACGCGGACCGCGGCGGCGAAGATCACGTGCGAGACGTAGATCGGCATGGTCAGCGGACCGAGCCGCTCCAGCGCGGGCAGGCGGGCGGGCAGGTTGGCCACCGCGAGGACGAAGCCCGCAGTCGCGAGGCCGGTGGCGAGGTAGAAGAGCGGCGCGGCGGCCAGCCCCGCCGTGAAGGCCAGCGCCTGGCCGGCGGCGAACAGCACCGCGCCCGGCAGCGCCAGCGCCGGCCGCCCGGTCAGGCGGGGCACGCGCTCCGCGCCGATCAGGTAGCCGGCGGCGAACCACGGCAGATGGACGAGGCCGAGCCACAGCATCCCCAGACCGGGGTCGGGGACGATGCCGGCGACCATCGCCGCCGAGAGGCCGACCAGCAGCGCGGCCGCGGCCTGCGGCGGAAGCCGGCGGGCGGCCCAGACCAGCACCTGGATGAAGGCCAGCGCGGCGAGGAACCAGAACACGGATTTCGGCGGCCAGGGATAGCCGAGGATGCCCCAGGCTCCCATCGGCGCGCCCCAGGCGGCGTGGGCCGCCCCCTCGATCCACGACCACAGCAGGAACGGCCAGACCAGCCGCGCCGCCCAGCGGGCGAGGAACGGCCGCGGCGCCCGCGGCGGGGCGAAGAACAGCCCTGCCAGCAGGAAGAAGACCGGCATGTGGAACAGGTAGACCGCCGCGTCGATGGCGCGGAAGGCGGGGGTGTTCGCGAGCAGGCCGTCGCCGGCGAGGCCGCGCCAGACGTGACCGGCGACCACGAGGACGATGGCCGCCCCGCGCACCCGGTCGAGCCCCGCGTCGCGCGCGCTCATGGCGCCCAGGTCAGGAAGTTGGCAATCAGGCGCAGTCCCGCGGCCTGGCTCTTCTCGGGGTGGAACTGGGCGCCGATCACGGTGTCCCGGCCGACGATCGCGGTGACCGGGCCGCCGTAGTCGGCATGGGCCAGCAGGCACGTCGGGTCGGTCACCGCCATGTGCCAGGAATGGACGAAATAGGCGTGGTCGCCGGTCGCGATCCCCTCGAGGACCGGGTGGCCGCCGGAGACGACGAGATCGTTCCAGCCCATGTGCGGGACCTTCAGCGACGACTCGGTCGGGGCGATGCGCACCACCTCGCCCGGGATCCAGCCGAGGCCGGGGGTCGGTTCGTATTCGTGCCCGCGCTGCGCCAGCATCTGCATGCCGACGCAGATGCCGAGGAACGGGCGGCCCCTGACCTCCACCGCCTCGCGGATCGCCTCGGTCATGCCGTCCACGGCGTCCAGCGCGCGCCGGCAGGCGGGAAAGGCGCCGTCTCCGGGAAGGACGATGCGGTCGGCGCGGGCCACCACGTCGGCCTCGGACGTGACGACGACGGTGCCGCCGCCGGTCTCGGCCGCCATCCTCTCGAAGGCCTTCTGCGCCGAGTGCAGGTTGCCGCTGTCGTAGTCGATGAGGGCGGTGAGCATGGGGGCGGTCCGGATGGCGGGGGCAGGCCGGGATTAGGCGATGTGGGGGCGGCTCTCAAGGGCGGCGGCGCGGTCGGGACATCGGGGGGCGAACGGCAGGGCCACGTTCCCGTCTGCATGCCGCGCTCAGAGGGACGTCGGACGTCCCGTCCGCACCCCGCGATCACCCGGTGCCACTCTCGACCCCCGCCCCGGCCTTGAGCCGGGGCCCCGCCGGACCGGCGCGCGACGTCGATCGGGGCCCCGGCTCAGGGCCGGGGCGGGAGCATTGAGCCGATCGGTCTGAGTGCGGCCGCTCCGCCCCCTACAGCGTCCCCTTCGTCGAAGGGATCGCGTCCGCCTGCCGCGGGTCCGGCTCCACCGCCTCGCGCAGGGCGCGGGCGACGGCCTTGAACGCGGCCTCGGCGATGTGGTGGCTGTTCACCCCGTGCAGCCGGTCGACATGCAGGGTGATGCCGCCGTGGGTGGCGAGCGCCTGGAAGAACTCGCGCACCAGCTCGGTGTCGAAGGTGCCGATCTTCGCGGTGGGGAAGGGGACCGACCACACCAGGAACGGCCGCCCCGACAGGTCGAGCGCGGCGCGCACCAGCGCGTCGTCCATCGGCAGCAGGCACGACCCGTAGCGGCGGATGCCGCGCTTGTCCCCGATCGCGCGCGCGAGCGCCTGGCCGAGCGCGATGCCGGTATCCTCGACCGTGTGGTGGTCGTCGATGTGCAGGTCGCCCGTCGCGCGAACCTTGATGTCGATCAGCGAGTGCCGCGCCAGCTGGTCCAGCATGTGGTCGAAGAAACCGATCCCGGTGCGGCAGTCGCGCGCGCCGGTGCCGCCCAGCCGGACGCTGACCGAGATGTCGGTCTCGGCGGTGGTGCGGGTGATCGTCGCCTCGCGCATGGTCGCGGCCTCTCGATGGGTCGGGCGGCTTATAGGAGCGGTGCCGGCCCGCGCCAAGCCGCCGCGACGGCGTTTGGGCGGTCGGGAAAGCTGGCGTAGCATCGGCGCCATAAAGCGATTCGGGCGGCCGGGGGGCCGCTGCACCATTTCAGTTCGACGGGGGATTTCCCGATGACGTTCCTTCTGAACCGGGCGGCCCGTGCCGCCGTTCTCGCGCTCGCCCTGGGTCTCGCCGCTCCCGCCGTCCTCGCGCAGTCGACCATGTCGACGACCGTGAACGGCATCACCGTGACCGTCATCGGCAACGGCAACCAGATCATGGAGGATTCGCCCGACGGTGCGAAGGTGACGCTGAACGCCGATACGGTCGAGGCGAGCCCCGGCCTCGTCGTGGTGAACGGCGAGGAGTTCGAGGTCGAGGGGCCGTCGGCGGTCACGCTCGACGGCAGCGGCAACGTGGTGCGCGTGCTCGCCGATGGGGCGGAGATCTGGCAGCGCTCCAAGGTCGACGACCTCCGGACCCGCGCCGAGGGCGGCGAGGTGAACGCGATGGGCCTGCTGGCCATGGCCTACTTCAACGGCGACGGCGTGGACAGGGACGACGCCGAGGGCGCCGCGTGGCTGACCCGGGCGGCCGAGGCGGGCGGCGCCGAGGCACAGTCGGTGCTGGCCTTCCGCTACGCCGACGGGCTGGGCGTGCCCCAGGACTATGCCGAAGCGCGGCGCTGGGCCGAGGCCGCCGCGGCGCAGGGCTACTCGAACGTCTACGCCCTTCTCGGGCAGATGCTGATGAAGGGGATCGAGGGCCCGGCCGATCCGGCGCGCGGGATCGAGCTGCTGACCCTCGGCGCCGAGGACGGGGACGACCTCGCCCAGATGCTTCTCGGTGTGGCCTACGGGACCGGCGACGGTGTCGCGATGGACACCGCGCGGGCGGCGGACCTGTACCGCGCGGCGGCCGAGCAGGGGAACATGCAGGCGACGCGCAACCTCGCCGTCCTCGCGGCCGAGAGCGCGTTCGCCATCGTGCCGCGCGACGAGGCCGAGGCGCTGCTGGCGCGGCTGGAGGAGGCCGACCACCCCGACGCCGGGACGCTGCGCGGCATGTTCGAGCGCGCCGCCGCGCCGGCCGCCGCCGCGGAGGCCGCGCCGGAGACGCTCTACTATTACGCCGACGGGTCAGAGACGGTGGGGCCGATGACCCTGCCCGATCTGAGGGCCGCTCAGGCCGATGGGCGGGTCGGGCCGCAGACCTGGGTGATCGAGGCGGGACAGACGGAATGGGTCGCAGCGGGCGAGTTCGCGCCGCTGGCCGAGTGAGCTGACCAACAGGAGACGGTTTCATGAGCATCACCTTCACCAGGGGACTGCCGCCGCTGGCGCTGGCGCTCCTGCTGGCCAGCACCGCCCCGGCGGCGCTGGCGCAGGGCACGGACGCGCCCGACGCACCGCCGGCGGACACGGGAACGGATACCGGGACCGACACCGGCGCCGGCGACGAGTCCCCGACGCCGGATGCCGGCGTGCCGCCCGAAGGCAGCGACGCCACCGGCGACGCCGTCCTCGACGGGGCCGGTGGCGATCCAGAGGAGGAGGAGGCGGCACCGCCCCCGCCGCCACCTCCGCCGCCCCCTCCGCCTCCGCCGCCGCCCGAGGATGTCGCCGACGAGACGCCGCCGCCCCCGCCACCGCCCGAGGACGACGCCCCGCCGCCGCCGCCTCCTCCACCGCAGATCAGCTACTGGATCGTCGAGAACGGCGAGCAGGCCGGTCCCTTCGGCCGGGTCGAACTGGCGCAGCGGATCGCCGACGGCGCGCTCACCGGCCAGACTCTCGTCTGGACGGCCGGGATGGCCGAATGGACGGCCGCGTCCGAGGTCGAGGACGTCGCCGCCCTGCTGCCCGACGACGGCGCGGCGCCCGACACGGGCGCGCCGGACTTCAGGGCGATCCTGACGGGCACCTGGTACGACGAGGGAATGGTCCCGCTCGACGGCGGCGGCCAGGGCTTCGCGCGGGTCTGGACGACCTACAATGCGGACGGCAGCTACTGGAGCCAGGGCTCGCTCGACCTCGGCGGCGTGATCGCCCAGATCGAGAGCCAGGGCACCTGGAGCTGGGCGGCCGCGGGCGGCCAGCGCGTCACGGTCACCGTGAACGGAACGCTGATGGTCGCGGTGCCGGGGCAGGTGCCTGTCACCGACCGGCTGAACGAGACCACGACCTACGAGGTCGTCGACGGCAATTCGCTGCGCGACGTGTCGGCGGGGATGATCTCGCGCCGGGTGAACTGACTGGTCGGGGGCCGTGCCGTGCGGTGCGGCCCCTCTCGCATGCAGGGGCCCGGAACGACAAAGCCGCCCCGGAGGGCGGCTCGGTCGAAACTGGAGCGGGCGATGAGATTCGAACTCACGACCCTTACCTTGGCAAGGTAATGCTCTACCCCTGAGCTACGCCCGCCTCCGTTTCGGTGAGGGGGGAGATAACGTCGCCGGCGGGGGGCTGCAAGAGGATTTTTTCGGGCGGGAAGCAGGGGAAGGGGCCGTCGCATCGGGCCGTCCTGCCGCGGCCCTGATCGGCCGCTCGCGGTTCGCATCGCCCCGGTCCCATCGTCTGAAGACAGCCGCCCGGGGCCGTGCGCCGGCCCCGACCGAGGCAGGCGACCATCTCCTTGCGATCCCCGGCTCGCGGCTGGTGCGGGCCGGGTTCGGCGTGACCTGGAGAAAGGCCGGCCGGGGCGGGGCCTAGCCTCTACTCGAACTCCACCAGCAGGTCCTTGGCGTCGATCTGGGCGCCCGGGGTCACGTGGACCGCCTTCACCGTGCCGTCGCGGTCGGCGTGGATGCCGGTCTCCATCTTCATCGCCTCGATGGTGAGGAGCAGATCGCCCGCGTGGACGCTGGCGCCGGCCTGGGCGGCGATGGAGGAGACGACGCCGGGCATCGGCGCGCCGACATGGGCGGCATTGCCGAGTTCCGCCTTAGGACGCTTGGCGGAGGCGCCCTGCACGCGGCGGTTCGGCACGCGCACCGTGCGGGGCTGGCCGTTCAGCTCGAAGAAGACGCGGACCTCGCCGTCATCGCCGGTCTCGCTGACGGCCTGCAGGCGGATTTCCAGCGTCTTGCCGGGGTCGATCTCGGCGGCGATCTCCTCGCCCGGCTCCATGCCGTAGAAGAAGGTCCGCGTCGGCAGGGCCGAGACGGGTCCGTAGGTCTGGTGGCGCTCGGCATAGTCGGCGAAGACCTTGGGATACATGAGGTACCCGGCGACGTCCTCGTCGCTGGCGGCGTGCCCCAGCTTCTCGGCCAGATCGGCCCGCACCGCCTCGATGTCCACCGGTTTCAGATGCTTGCCGGGCCGGTCGGTGAGCGGCTTCTCGGTCTTCAGCACCTTCTTCTGGATGCCTTCCGGCCAGCCGCCCGGAGGCTGGCCGAGGTTGCCCTTCATCATGTCGACGACGCTGTCGGGGAAGGACACGTCCACCTTCGGATCCTCGACCTGGGCGCGGCTCAACCCCTGGGAGACCATCATCAGGGCCATGTCACCGACGACCTTGGACGACGGCGTCACCTTCACGATGTCGCCGAACATCATGTTCACGTCGGCGTAGGCCTGCGCCACCTCGTGCCAGCGCTCCTCCAGCCCCAGCGACCGCGCCTGCGCCTTCAGGTTGGTGAACTGCCCGCCGGGCATCTCGTGCAGGTAGACCTCGGACGCCGGCGCCTGCAGGCCGCTCTCGAACGCGGCGTAGTGGGCGCGCACCGACTCCCAGTAGTTCGAGATCTCGCGGATCGCGCCGATGTCGAGGCCGGTGGCGCGGTCGGTGTGTTTCAGCGCCTCGACCACCGAGCCGAGCGTCGGCTGCGAGGTGTTGCCCGACAGCGCGTCCATCGCCGCGTCGACGCAGTCCACGCCCGCCAGAGCGGCGGCCATGATGGTCGAGATCGCGGCGCCGGACGTGTCGTGGGTGTGGAAGTGGACGGGCAGGCCGACCTCGGACTTCAGCGTCCGGATCAGAACGTCGGCGGCGACGGGCTTCAGCAGCCCCGCCATGTCCTTGAGGCCGAGGACGTGGGCGCCGGCCGCCTCCAGCTCCCTGGCCATTTCGACGTAGTACTTGAGGTCGTACTTGGACCGCTCGGGGTCCAGCATGTCGCCGGTGTAGCAGATCGTGCCCTCGCAGACCTTGCCGCTCTCGATGACCGCATCCATCGCGACGCGCATGTTCTCGACCCAGTTCAGGCTGTCGAACACGCGGAACACGTCGACGCCGGCCTGCGCCGCGGTGGCGACGAAGAACTGCACGACGTTGTCGGGATAGTTGGTGTAGCCGACGCCGTTCGAGGCCCGCAGCAGCATCTGCGTCAGCACGTTCGGCATGGCGGACCGGATCGCCGCCAGCCGCTCCCACGGGTCCTCCTGCAGGAAGCGGTAGGCGACGTCGAAGGTCGCGCCGCCCCAGCACTCGACCGAGAACAGGTCGCCCATCTTCGCGGCATAGGTCGGCGCCACGCGGACCATGTCGATGGAGCGCATGCGCGTCGCCAGCAGCGACTGGTGCCCGTCGCGCATCGTGGTGTCGGTGACGAGCAGCCTGTCCTGCGCCAGCATCCAGTCGGCAACCGCCTTCGGTCCCTGCTCGTCCAAGAGCTGCCGGGTGCCGGCCCGCCAGTCCACCGGCGGGNGGAGCGGCGCCTTCGGCGGGCGGGAGTCGGTGGCGGGCAGGGGGCGCCCTTCCGTCTCGGGGTGGCCGTTCACCGTGATGTCGGCGACGTAGGTGAGCAGCTTCGTCGCGCGGTCCTTCCGCGCCTTGAAGTCGAACAGCTCGGGCGTCGTGTCGATGAACTTGGTCGAGTACTCGTTGTTCAGGAAGGTCGGGTGCTTCAGCAGGTTGATGACGAAGTCGATGTTGGTGCTGACGCCGCGGATGCGGAACTCGCGAAGCGCCCGGTCCATGCGGGCGATCGCCATCTCGGGCGTCGGCGCCCGCGCCGTCACCTTGGTCAAGAGCGAGTCGTAGTAGCGGGTGATGACTGCGCCCGAATAGGCGGTGCCGCCGTCGAGGCGGATGCCGGGGCCGGTCGCGCTGCGGTAGGTCTGGATGCGGCCGTAGTCGGGGATGAAGTTGTTGGTCGGATCCTCGGTCGTGACCCGGCACTGCAGGGCGTGGCCGTCCAGCGGCACGTCGTACTGCGACGCCTTGCCCGTCGCCTCGACGATGCTCTTGCCCTCGGCGATGAGGATCTGCGCGCGTACGATGTCGATGCCCGTGACCTCCTCGGTCACGGTATGCTCGACCTGCACGCGGGGGTTCACCTCGATGAAGTAGAACTCGCCAGAGTCCATATCCATCAGGAACTCGACCGTGCCGGCGCACTCGTAGCCGACATGCTCGCAGATCTTCTTGCCGAGGTTGCAGAGCCGCTCGCGCTGGGTCTCGGAAAGATACGGCGCCGGCGCCCGCTCCACCACCTTCTGGTTGCGGCGCTGGACGGAACAGTCGCGCTCCCACAGGTGATAGATATTGCCCTGCCTGTCGCCGAGGATCTGCACCTCGACGTGGCGGGCGCGGGTGATCATCTTCTCGAGGTACCCTTCGCCGTTGCCGAACGCCGCCTCGGCCTCGCGCCGGCCCTCGCGAACCTTCTCCTCCAGCTCCTTCTCGTTCTCGATCGGCCGCATGCCCCGGCCGCCGCCGCCCCAGGACGCCTTGAGCATCAGGGGATAGCCGATCTCGGCCGCCTCCTTGCGGATTGCCGTCATGTCGTCGCCGAGGACCTCGGTCGCGGGGATGACCGGCACGCCGGCCTCGATCGCGACGCGGCGGGCGGAGGCCTTGTCGCCCAGCTGGCGCATCGTCTTCGCCTTCGGGCCGATGAAGGTGATGCCGGCGGCGTCGCAGGCGTCCACGAGGTCGGGGTTCTCGGACAGCAGGCCATAGCCCGGATGGATCGCGTCCGCGCCCGACGCCTTGGCGATGCGGATGATCTCGGGGATCGACAGGTATGCCTGAACGGGGCCGAGGCCCTCGCCGATGCGGTAGGCCTCGTCCGCCTTGAAGCGGTGCAGGCCCAGCTTGTCCTCTTCGGCGAAGACGGCGACCGTGCGTTTGCCCATCTCGTTCGCGGCCCGCATGATGCGGATCGCGATCTCGCCCCGGTTCGCCACGAGGATCTTCGCGAAATCGGCCATGTGCAGCGCCCCCGGCTTGCGGTCGTGTGTCGGACCGATGCTGATGCTGCAGTGCGGAAAACGCAAGGGGCGGGCCGGAGCCCGCCCCTTGTGCCGTCGTCCAGACGGTCAGCCGCCCGTGCGCTGGGACGGTTGCGGCTGCGGTCCCCGGCCGCGCAGCGGGATCTCCTGCAGCCGCGTCGCGAGGAACAGTCCGGCCAGGGCGAGGCCGCAGGCGATATAGAAGACCGGGTGCACGGCGTTCGTCACCGCCTCGCCGATGAGCTCGCGCACCTGCTCCGGCAGTCCGTCGAGCGTCGCCGGCCCCAACTCGAACCCGCCGCCGACCTCGCCGGCGCCCGGGACTCCCGCCATGCTCGCCGCCATCCGCGATGCGAACAGCGCGCCGAAGGCGGCGACGCCGAGAGAGCCGCCGATCTGCCGGAACATGATGCCCGACGCGGTCGCGGTACCCACCTGCTCGGGCGGGGCCGCGCTCTGCACCGCGGTGGTCACGACGGGGAAGATGCAGCCCATGCCGATGCCGACGAAGACGAGGTAGATGCTGAAGGTCAGCGTCCCGGTGTCCGGCGTCAGACGGGTCAGGAGGAACATGCCGAAGGCGAGGCTGGTCAGACCGATCAGCGGCAGGCGGTAGTAGCGTCCCGTCCGCCCCATGTACCGGCCGCAGATGTTGGACGCCGTCAGGATGCCGGCGGTCAGCGGAATCAGCATCAGCCCCGATTCGGTGGGCGAGGCGCCGCGGGCGATCTGCAGGTAGACCGGCAGGAAGGTGATCGCGCCGAACATCGCCGCGCCCGAGATGAAGCCGATCGCGCTGGTCACGCGGAACACGTTCATCCCGAACAGCGACAGCGGGATGATCGGCTCGGCCGCGCGGGCTTCGATCCAGAAGAACAGCGCGCCGGCGACGAGGGCCAGCGCGGCGAGGCCGATCGAGGGGGCGGAGGTCCAGGGCAGGGTGTTGCCGCCCAGGGAGGTGAAGAGCGTCAGCGAGGCGAGCGAGACCGAGAGGGCGGCCGCACCGGCCCAGTCGATCCGGTGCTGTGTGCGCACGCCCGTCGGCTTGAACGAGGCTGCGAACATCGCGACGGCGAGGCCGCCGAGCGGAATGTTGAAGTAGAAGATCCAGTGCCAGCTGGCGATCTCGACGAACCAGCCGCCGACGAGGGGGCCGATCACCGACGACACCGCGAAGGCCGAGGCGAAGACGCCCTGCACCCGCCCGCGCTGGCGCGGCGGGATGACGTCGGCCACGACCGACAGGGCGAGGACGAACAGGCCGCCGCCGCCGAGGCCCTGGATCGCCCGGAACAGGATCAGCTGGGTCATCGTCTGCGACATGCCGCAGAGCGCGGAGCCCAGAAGGAACAGGCCGACCGAGAAGAAGATGATGTTCCGCCGCCCGTAGAGGTCGCCGAGCTTGCCGTAGAGCGGCGCCGCGACGGTGGAGGCGAGGATGTAGGCGGTGACGACCCAGCTCAGATGCTCCAGCCCGCCGAGGTCGGCGACGATGGTCGGCAGCGCGGTCGAGACGATGGTCTGGTCGAGCGAGGCGAGGAGGAGCAGCAGCCCGATCGAGACGACGACGAGCTTGACCCACCGGGGCAACGGCTCGATCGCCGTCGGCTCGGCGGCGGGGGCCGGGGCGGAGGCGGAGGACATGGGAGGATCGCTTTGTTGTGACACGGCTGGAAATAGGACGTGCCATAATACGTGTCAACAGCACATATTTGTTCGGAGCAACCTGTTGACCGGGCGCCGTCGGGTCCCCATAACCTGTCCATCATGCCAGCATTCGCCCGCACTGCCCCGCCCGACCCCGACACCCGCCCGTCGACCGCCGCCGATCCGATCCGGCGCATGATCGCCGAGGCGGGGCACGAGGGCGCGACCGCCGACGCGTTCGCCTCGTTCGACGCCGCCTTCTTCCAGTTCATACGGATGATCCGCATGGGCGAGGTGCCGCGGAAGATCATGGCGCGGCTCGGCCTCGACCTCGACATCGCGCAATTCCACATGCTGGTTGCGATCCACCGTATCGCCGGCGGCATCGGTCGCGAGCGGGCCGAGGCGGCGACCGTGGGTCTGGTGGCGGAGGAACTGGCGATCGACCCCAGCCGCGCCAGCCGGATCGCCAGCGACCTGATCCAGCGCGGCTACCTGCGGCGGGAGGCGGCGCAGGACGACGGCCGCAAGTCGGTGCTGGTGCTGACGCACAAGGCCGACGACGCGTTCGCCGAGTTTCGCGCGGCGCGCTGGGAACGGATGCTCGCCGCCTTCGACGGCTGGAGCGAGGAGGAGATCGCCACCTTCTCGCGCCTGTTCGCGCGATTCGTGGCGGCGCACCGGGACAGTTATTCGGACTGAGGGCCCTCCGCCTGCAGCCCACGCGCGAAGGAATTTCGACGAATTTCCTTCTGCCGCAGACGGAATTTCGTCGAAATTCCTTCGCGCGCCCGTCGGAAATCGGGAGGGGCGGACGACGGTCGGGGCGATGCCCCTACCACTCCATCTGCGGTGCACCGGCCCCGTCGTAGACCTGCACCAGCGCGCATTCGATCAGGCCCTCGCGCGTGCACATCAGCGTCTCCAGCCCTTCCGCCGCCGCCGCGTTCGGCAGGCCGCAGATGATCTCGTGCCAGTGCGGGCCCTGCTCGCTCTGCACGAAGAAGTCCGCCGTCCACCCGGCCGGCGAGCAGGCGGCGGTGATGAGGCAATCCTCCTCCAGCGCGCCGCCGGCGACGCACTCGGCCCGCGCCTCGGCGACCGCGGTGTCGAAATCCTCGGCGATGCCGATCCCGCTCGACTGTTCGGGCGCCTGCGCGAAGGCGATGGCGCCGGCCCAGGACTGGGCGACGGCGAGACCGGGTGCCAGCGCGAGGGCGGCAGGGAGGAGGAGACGGGTCACGGGCGATCCTTTTTCTGACGTGCGGGAAGCATAGGGGCGGGTGAGGCGGGTTGTCATCCGTCGAGCGGGACGCCTCGTTCCGGCCCCGGACCGATGACGCGGCTGTTGCGTGGGGCGAGAGAGTGACCCCTGCGATCAGGCGACACCCGTCCCGGGCCTGGCCCGGCAACTGTAACCTCAGGGGTTGGCTGTCGCGTAGTCCTTGGCGTCGCGGAGCATGGCGTTGAGGACGGTGAGGAGCTTGCGTGCGACGGCGATGATGGCCTGCTTGGGACGCTTTCCGGCGGCCTCGAGGCGGGCGCGGAAGGCGGCGAAGGCAGGGTCCCGGCGCGAGGCCTGCAGGCCGGCGAGGTAGAGCAGCGAGCGGATCACCGGTCGGCCGCCGGCGATCCTGCGGGGCGGGCTGCGCATCCCGGAGTCGCGCGCGACCGGCGCCAGTCCCGCCA
>NZ_KB902314.1 GCF_000379485.1 Wenxinia marina DSM 24838 | reverse complement strand
GGGACTGGCGCCGGTCGCGCGCGACTCCGGGATGCGCAGCCCGCCCCGCAGGATCGCCGGCGGCCGACCGGTGATCCGCTCGCTGCTCTACCTCGCCGGCCTGCAGGCCTCGCGCCGGGACCCTGCCTTCGCCGCCTTCCGCGCCCGCCTCGAGGCCGCCGGAAAGCGTCCCAAGCAGGCCATCATCGCCGTCGCACGCAAGCTCCTCACCGTCCTCAACGCCATGCTCCGCGACGCCAAGGACTACGCGACAGCCAACCCCTGAGGTTACAGTTGCCGGGTCAGGCCCGGGGCGGGAGACACTGGAGCACGCCCCGGCCTTGAGCCGGGGCCTCGCGCAACCCAGAGCCTCGCCTCAGAAGCTGAAGCTCACGCCCACGTTCACCGCGTTCGTCACGATGTCGGTCTCGAGCGTGCCGCCATCCTCGAGCTCCGCCTCGTTCATCGAGTAGGTGCCCTTGTACTCGGCGAAGACCGAGACGCTGTCGCTGACGTCGTACTCGACTCCCGCGATCGCGGCGACGGCTGGGCCGGTCATCTGGTACTCGAACGTCTCGCTGCCGTTGGACGTCAGTTCCACGTGCGGGATCGCGACGCCGACGCCGCCGCCGACATACGGCGTCAGCTGCCCCAGCGCGCCGGGCCAGCGGTAGTAGGCGTTGGCGGTGACGATGTTCAGGCCGTCCGAGAATTCCAGCCGGTCGAAGCCCGTTTCGGCGAGCGTCTCGTCGTCGGCGTAGACCTTGGTGTGGTTCACGTCGAGGCCGAAGCCGAGGCGGTCGTTCGCCCACCAGGTCGCGCGGAGGCCGTAGTAGGGCGGCGTATCGGTCGATCGTCCCTCCCACCCGGCGGTCACGTCGGTGTCGGGGACGACGCGGTCGCCCTCGACCGTCAGGCCGGAGTGGGGAGAACTCTGCAGGCCGCCATACAGGCTGAAGCTCAGCTCCGCCGAGGCGCAAAGGGGCAAGGCCCCGAAGGAAGCCGCGAGGGCAATGGTACGCAACATGGGTCCGCCGGCCGTGAGTGGTCTTGCATCAGCGTATGCCGCCTGAGCCGAGAAGCAAGAGGCGGCGCGATCACGATTCTCCGGGCGCCGCGTCACAGCCAGTAGTCGCCGACGGTCCTCTCCGGCAGCCCCTCCGGCGCCGTCCAGCTGTCCGCGCCGTCGAACAGCCGGACCCGCACGCCCCGCACCGCGGCCGGGTCCGTCGCCATCCTCAGGTTCACCGCCGCCCGGGTGCGCCCGTCCTCGTGCGGCGAGAGGCCCGTCCAATGCATCAGGCAGCCGCAGGTGGGGCAGTGATGGAAGGCCAGGCCGCTGTCCTCGATCGGCCGGACATGGGGTCGGCTGACCCCCGTCAGGGCGATTTCCTCGTCGATCCAGCCGTAGGCCCACAAGGCGCCGTAGCGCCGGCAGGCGCCGCAGTTGCAGGATGTCGCGTGATCCGGCCGGCCGCGGTAGGTCCAGCCGCAGGCGCCGCACAGGCAGCGGCCCTCAATGTCAGAGCCAGAGGTCGCGGACATGGCGGGCCACCGTCCCGGTTTCGTCCGGCACGACATCCTCCATCGAGATCGCGCCCTCGAAATGGAAGATCTTCAGATCGCGGATCGCCTGCGGATCGTCCGCCATGCGCAGGTTCACGGCGCACTTAGTCCGGCCGTCCTCGTAGGACCACCGCGCGAGGTAATGGGTGACGCAGCCGCAGACCGCGCAATGGTGGAAATCGCAGCTCTTCTCGCCGGTGGCGAAGGCCGCCGTCTCGCCCCACGGCGTCAGTTCCTGGCCGAGGTGGCCGTAGGCCCAGATCGCACCGTAGCGGCGGCAGATCGAGCAGTTGCAGATGGTCGTGCCCTCGGGATCGCCGTCCAGCCGCCAGCCGGCGGCGCCGCACAGGCATCGTCCTTCGATCATGGCTTTCCCTCGCGCTCCGTCACGCCTCCGATGTGACACAAGTGCGCGCCTTTGTCCGCTGGACGCTAGGGATATTCGTGGCTAAACAGCGCCCGACGCGCCGCGGCCCAGCCCGCGGCCCGACTTATTCGCGCGGGCCGCATGCCGGCCCGGACAGGACGGAGAGATAGGGCCCATGTCAGACGCCGACCACCCCGCAGGCACGCGCCGGGATTTCATCTTCTACGCGACCGCCGGGGCCGGCGCCGTCGTCACCGGCGCCGCCGTCTGGCCGCTGGTCAACCAGATGAACCCGTCCGCCGACGTGCGGGCGCTGTCCTCGATCCGCGTCGACGTCTCGGGCGTGACCGAAGGCACGCAGCTGACGGTCCTGTTCCAGGGCAAGCCGGTCTTCATCCGCTACCGCACCCCCGACGAGATCGAGGCCGCGCAGTCGGTCGACGTCAGCAGCCTGAGCGACCCGCTGGCCGAGAACGCCAACCTCGAGGGCGAGGCGCCGGCGACCGACGCGAACCGCTCGATGCCGCCCTTCGGTGGCGAGGCCGAGGGCGAGACCTCGCCCTGGCTGGTGATGTCGGGCGTGTGCACCCACCTCGGCTGCGTCCCCCTTGGCGAGAGCGGCAATTTCGGCGGCTGGTTCTGCCCCTGCCACGGCAGCCACTACGACACCGCCGGCCGGATCCGCCAGGGGCCCGCGCCGCGCAACCTTCCCATTCCGGTCGCGTCCTGGGTGGACGAGACCACCATCCAGCTCGGCTGAGGAGGAGCGCCCGATGGCCGGTATCCCGCACGATCACTACGAGCCGAAGACCGGCGGCGAGCGCTGGCTGCACAGCCGCCTCCCCGTTCTCGGACTGCTCTACGACACGCTGTTCATCCCGACGCCGAAGAACCTGAACTGGATGTGGATCTGGGGCATCGTCCTGGTGTTCGCGCTGGTCCTGCAGATCGCGACCGGCGTGGTGCTGGTGATGCACTACACGCCGCACGTCGACCTCGCCTTCGCCTCGATCGAGCACATCATGCGCGACGTGAACGGCGGGCACATGATCCGCTACTTCCACATGAACGGCGCCTCGCTGTTCTTCTTCGCGGTCTACATCCACATCTTCCGCGGCCTCTACTACGGCTCCTACAAGACCCCGCGCGAGGTGACGTGGATCGTGGGGATGCTGATCTACATCCTGATGATGGCGACCGGTTTCATGGGTTACGTGCTGCCCTGGGGGCAGATGTCGTTCCACGGCACCGCGGTGATCACCGGCCTGTTCGGCGCGATCCCGTTCGTCGGCGACGCGCTGCAGACCTGGCTGCTGGGCGCCAGCGCGGTCGGCCAGCCGGCGCTGAACCGCTTCTTCTCGCTGCACTACCTGCTGCCGTTCATCATCGCGGGCCTGGTGATGGTCCACGTCTGGGCGTTCCACTCCACCGGCAACAACAACCCCACGGGCGTCGAGGTGCGGCGCGGCTCGAAGGAGGAGGCGGCGAAGGACACCCTGCCGTTCTGGCCGTACTTCGTGATCAAGGACCTGTTCGCGCTGGCGATCATCCTGGTCGGTTTCGTCGCCGTCGTCGGCTTCATGCCGAACTACCTGGGCCACCCGGACAACTACGTCCCGGCGAACCCGCTCGCCACGCCGTCGCACATCGTGCCCGAATGGTACTTCCTGCCGTTCTACGCGATCCTGCGCGCCTTCACCGCCGACGTCTGGGTCGTGATCTTCGCGAACTGGATCAGCTTCGGCATCATCGACGCCAAGTTCTTCGGCGTGCTGGCGATGTTCGGCGCGATCATCGTGATGGCGCTGGCGCCGTGGCTCGACACCTCGTCGGTGCGCTCGGGCCGCTACCGGCCGATGTTCAAGTGGTGGTTCGCGCTGCTGGTGGTCGACTTCATCGTGCTGATGTGGGTCGGGGCGCAACCGGCGGAGGGGATCTACCCCTACATCGCACTGATCGGCGCCGCCTACTGGTTCGGCTACTTCCTGGTCGTCCTGCCGCTGCTCGGCGTCTTCGAGAAGCCGCTGACGCCGCCGGCCACGATCGAGGAGGACTTCGCCGCCCACTACAACGCGCAGACCGGCGGCACGCACACGCTCGCCGGACCGGCGGAATGAGACGAGAAGGACGTCCGACGATGATCAAGACGCTCACCCTGTCCGCCGCCCTGGCCCTCGGCCTCGGCGGGGCCGCGCTGGCCGCCGAGAGCGGCGGCCACGTGGAGGACTTCGACTTCTCGTTCGAGGGACCGTTCGGCAGCTACGACCAGATGCAGCTGCAGCGCGGCCTGCAGATCTACACCGAGATCTGCGCCGCCTGCCACGGCCTCGAATACGTGTCGTTCCGCAACCTCTCCGAGGAAGGCGGGCCGATGCTGCCGGAAGAGCAGATGCGCGCCTATGCCCAGTACTACGAGATCTACGACGAGACCCTGAACGACGGCGAGGGCGACTACCGTCTCGCCACGCCGGCGGACCGATTCCCGCAATCGTCGCTGTCCAACGCGCCGGATCTCAGCCTGATGGCGAAGGCGCGGGCCGGGTTCCACGGGCCCTATGGCCTCGGGATCAACCAGTTCCTCTACGGGATGGGCGGCCCGGAATACGTTGCGACCCTGCTGGTCGCCTACGAGGAAGAGCCGGAATGCGCCGCGGACGCCGGGATGGAGGGCTACTACAACTCGGCCTTCACCGCGGGCGGCTATCCCGACAGCTGCAAGATCTTCGAAGAGGTCGAGACCGAGGTCACCGACGAGGACGGCAACGTCACCACGACGACCGAGCTGGTCGAGGTCGGCCGCCAGGTGCCCGGCAGCTGGATCGCGATGCCGCAGCCGCTGTACGGCGACGACGTGGAGTTCGCGGACGGCCACTCGACCGAGCTCCACCACGAGGCGGAGGACGTCGCCGCGTTCCTGATGTGGGCGGCCGAGCCGCACCTGAACGCGCGCAAGGCCGGCGGCCTGCAGGGCGTGATCTTCCTGGTCGTGCTGTCGGTGCTGCTCTACCTCGCGAACAAGCGCCTGTGGGCGCCGCACAAGGGCAAGCACTGATCCTGCCCTGAGGGGATCGACAGGCGCCGCCCCCCGGGGCGGCGCTTTTCGTTTGCGCGGCCGCCGTCCGCCCGGCAAGGCTCGCACCGTCGCCCCCGGCTGGAGGAGCCCCATGCACGGCCGCTGCACCTGCGGCGAGGTCGCCTACCGCCTGACCCGCCCGCCGCTCTTTGTCCATGCCTGCCACTGCCGCTGGTGCCAGCGCGAGACCGGCAGCGCCTTCGTGATGAACGCGCTGATCGAGACCGAAGCGGTCGAGATCGAGGCCGGCACGCCCGAGGTGATCCGCACCCCGTCCGCCAGCGGCAGGGGCCAAGACATCGCCCGCTGCCCGACCTGCCGCGTGGCGCTGTGGAGCGTCTATGCCGGCGCCGGCCCGCTGTTCCGCTTCGTCCGCGTCGGCACGCTGGACGCGCCCGGCGCCTGCCCACCGGATATCCACATCTTCACCGCCAGCAAGCAGCCCTGGGTGATCCTGCCGGACGGCGTGCCGGCGATGGCGGAGTACTACGACCGCCGCGAGCTGTGGCCCGCGGAGGCGCTCGCCCGGAGGCAGTCGGTGCTGGACCGCGCGGCGGCGGCGGCGCAGGAGGCGGGCTGATGCACCCCAATCCCGCTTTCCGGCCGGACGACCGCACCCGCAACCTCGCCTTCGCCCGCGACAGGGCCTTCGGTCTGCTGACGGCAAACGGTCCCGACGGCCCCCTCGCGTCGCACGTGCCGTTCGCGCTGGACGAGGCGGGCGCGCAGGCTGGCATGCACCTCGTCCGCTCCACCCCGCTTGCCCGGGCCCTGCGGGACGGCCCGGTGCCCGCGCTGCTCGCCGTGTCCGGCCCGGACGGCTACCTCTCGCCGGACTGGTACGGCGTGGCCGACCAGGTGCCGACGTGGAACTACGTCGCCGTCCACCTGCGCGGCACGCTGGAGCTGCGGCCCGAGGCGGAGATGCGGACGCTGCTGGACGCCCAGTCGGCCGCCTTCGAGGCGCGGCTCGCGCCGAAGCGGCCGTGGACGATGGACAAGATGCCCGAGGCCCTCGTCCACAAGCTGATGCGCCAGATCGTGCCGTGCCGGCTGACCGTCGCGTCGGTCGAGGGCACATGGAAGCTGTCGCAGAACAAGCCGGACGGCGTGCGCCTGCGGGCGGCGGACGCCGCCGCCGCCTCGACCTTCGGCATGGAGTTGGACGCGCTCGCCGCGCTGATGCGGGCCGGTCAGGCCTGACGGGCCGCGGGAATCGGGAAGACGAGGTCGTAGATCCACCCGAAGACGAACGCGTAGACGAGGTAGAAGGCGGCGAAGCCGAGATCCATCACCAGCGCCTCGACCAGCCCGATCCCCAGCCACCACGCGATGAACGGCAGCAGCAGCGCCAGCAGCCCCGCTTCGAACAGCACGGCATGCAGGACGCGCAGCGCGGGCGTCTTGGCGGTGTGGCCCAGCCGGTGCTGCATCGCGCGGTCGAAGATCAGGTTGTAGACGTAGTTCCACGCCGTCGCCGCGGTCGCGCCGACGATGGCGACGACCCCGATCTCGTCCACCGGATGATGGAACGCGATCGCGCCCAGCGGCACGACGAGAAGAAGCCCGATGATTTCGAAGCTGACGGCGTAGCGGATTCGATCTGCGGTGCGGCGCATGGGGGCCCCTCAGTTGCCGGGCCGTCCCGCTGGCGGCTCCCGTTCCCGGGCGCGGGGCCGTCCCCGCCTTTCGGGGCCTAACTATGCGCCCCCGCCCGGGCCGCAAGGCCTAACGCGGCGGCGGGTTCAGCGCCTTGTTGTAGGGCCGCCAGTCGGTGATGTCGGGATAATGCCGCGCCCGCCACGCGCGGACGCGCGGGTTCATCACCCGTCGCCAGAGCGGCGGCACAAGCGCCGCGAGGGTCATCACCGGGTAGCCGTAGGGCAGCTGCGGCGCCTCCTCGTCGGCGTAGGTCTGCAGCAAGGGGAAGCGGCGGTCGGGCTTGTAGTGGTGGTCGGAATGGCGCTGCAGGTTGATCAGCAGCCAGTTCGACGCCTGGTGGTCGGCGTTCCAGGAATGGCGCGGCAGGACGTGCTCGTACCTGCCGTCGCCGAGGTGCCGGCGGGTCAGGCCGTAATGCTCGACGTAGTTCACCAGCTCCAGCTGGAAGATTGCCCAGAAGGCCTGCGTCAGGAACAGGAACAGCCCCCACCCCCCGCCGATCAGCAGCGCCAGCAGCAGGAAGCCCCCTTGCAGCGCCCAGTAGCGCCAGAACGGGTTGCGCCGGTGCCACCACGGCAGGTCCTTCCGCGCCAGCATCGCCGCCTCGGCATGGAACGCCGAGGCGAGGCTCTGCCGCAGGACGCGGGGGAAGAACCGCCAGAACCCCTCGCCGTAGCGCGCCGTCACCGGGTCGCGCGGGGTGCCGACATGGCGGTGGTGGACCAGCAGGTGCTCGGACCGGAAGTGCGAGTAGAGGACCGAGGCGAGCAGGATGTCCGCCAGCCACCGCTCGCCCCGGTTCCGCTGGTGCATCAGCTCGTGGCTGTAGTTGATGCCGATGGTGCCCGACAGGATGCCGATGGCGGCGAAGACGGCCCATTCCTGGAAGGCCGTCAGGTGGTCGCTGCGGCTCAGCCAGAAGAGCACGCCGTAGACGGTCAGCAGCTGCAGCGGCGTCCAGACAAGCGTGACCAGGCGGTACCAGCGCAGCTGCCGCTCTTCCGTCTGCGGGTCGAGGTTGGACGGGTTCGTGCCGAGCGCGGCGTCGAGTGCGATGAACAGCCACCAGGTGGAGAGCGGCACGAGGGCGATGAAGAACCCGCCCTTCGCGGCTGCGAGCCAGACCAGGGGGATCAGCCCCAGCGACGCCCAGAACGGCAGAGCCGCGCGGAGGCGGCCCGTCGGGGTCAGGAGGGGGGTGTCGGTCTCGACGCTCATCGCTCGCCTTTCTGCCCCGCCCCAACGTAAGGGCGACGGGGGGGCGGTTTCAATCGGGACGGAACGTCGCGCGGGCGAGGTCGTGGACCTTGCGCATCAGCGTCGGGAGCGCGGCGGGGCGGAACCGATCGTGCGGCAGGAACTCGCCGCGGGTCGGGACGGCGGAGTGGGGGAGATCGGCGACGCGGATCGCCAGCTGCAGGTGGAAATGGGTGAAGGTATGCCGCGCCTCGGCGCCGAGATCCTGCCAGTCGGCCTCGGCCGGCGGGGCGGGCTCGGGCGCGCCTTCGGCCCACGCGGTTGTCGGCCAGGCGAGCATCCCGCCCAGCAATCCCTCCGGCGGCCGCGTCTCCAGCAGCCAAGCGCCGTCGGCGCGGCGGCCGACATAGGCGATGCCCTGACGGACCGGCTTGGACTTCTTCAGCGCCTTCTTCGGCAGCTCTGCCTGCGTCCTCTCGGCGCGGGCGCGGCACGGCTCGCGCCAGGGGCAGATGCCGCAGGCGGGCGAGCGCGGGGTGCAGATCGTCGCGCCGAGGTCCATGACCGCCTGCGCGTAGTCGCCGGCCCTCTCCTGCGGCGTCAGGGCGGCGGCGAGGGCCGTCAGCTCGGCCTTGGCGGCCGGCAGCGGCGTATGGACGTCGTGCAGCCGCGCCATCACCCGCTCGACGTTGCCGTCGACCACGGTCTCCGGCCGGTCGAACGCGATCGAGGCGATCGCGGCGGCGGTGTAGGGCCCGACGCCCGGCAGGGTCAGCAGGCCCTCGCGGGTGTCGGGGAAGCGCCCGCCATGCTGCGCGGTCACGACCCGGGCGCATTTCAGCAGGTTGCGGGCGCGGGCGTAGTAGCCGAGGCCCGCCCATTCGGCCATCACGTCGGCATCGTCCGCGGCGGCGAGGGCCTCGACGGTGGGCCAGCGCTCGGTGAAGCGGCGGAAGTAGTCGCGCACGGCGGCGACGGTGGTCTGCTGCAGCATCACCTCGGAGAGCCAGACCCGGTAGGGATCGGGCGCGACCCCGGACTGCCGCGCATCCGGCGGCACCCGCCACGGCAGCGCACGGGCGTGCCGGTCGTACCAGGCGAGGAGGTCGTCGGGAAGGCTCACGGGTTCTCCACAGCTATCTCGCGGCCCCCGGCTGGCCCTGCCGCGGGGCGATGGAGTATCCTGCCCCGCGATGACAGACCAGCGCCGACGAGAGACGACCACCTACGGCTTCGCCGCCGCCTCGCGCCTGCTGGAGGGGCGGGTGCGCAAGGCGTCCGAATCGCGCGGCTTCGCCGAGAGCCGCCTCCTGACCCACTGGGCCGAGATCGTGGGCGAGGCGACCGCCGCGATCTGCCGGCCCGTCGAGGTCAGCTATGCCCGCGGCGGCATGGGCGCGACGCTGACGCTGCTGACGACGGGGGCGCAGGCGCCGATGCTGGAGATGCAGCTGCCGCAGCTGCAGGAGAAGGTGAACGCCTGCTACGGCTACCGCGCCATCGCCCGCATCCGGATCACCCAGACCGCGCCGACCGGTTTCGCCGAGGGGCAGGCGCGCTTCGCGCGGGCCGCGCCGCCGCCGCCCCCCCTGCCCGACCGCTCGCCCGAGGCGGCGGAGTTGACCGGGCACGTGACGGACACGCAATTGCGACTTGCGCTCGAGGCCTTGGGCACCAAAGTGCTGCGCAAGCCCTGACCGGCCCCTCCGGGCGCCGGCGCCGACCAGACTGACGAGGACCCGCCAGATGAAGACCTATCTCGCCACCGCCGCCCTCGGCGTCGCCTTCGCCGCCGGAGGCGCCTGGATGCTGACCCGGCCGGCCGAAACCGCGCTCGGCCAGACCGAGGTCCTGCCCGGCGCCGCGATGGCGCAGGAGGCGGACGCCGCCGAGATCGACACCTCGACCATCGAGGACATGGTCCTCGGCGATCCAGACGCGCCGGTGACGCTGACCGAGTACGCCTCCTTCACCTGCCCGCACTGCGCCGCCTTCCACGCCGAGCAGTGGCCGCAGATCAAGGAGAACTACGTCGACACCGGCAAGGTCCGCTTCGTCTACCGCGAGGTCTATTTCGACCGCCCCGGCCTGTGGGCGTCGATGGTCGCCCGCTGCGGCGGCGACATGCGGTTCTTCGGCATCGCCGACACGCTGTACGACACCCAGCGCGAGTGGGCGGGCTCGGGGGACCTCGGCTCCATCGCCGACAACCTGCGCCGGATCGGCCTGACCTCCGGCATCGATCAGGAGCAGCTGGACGCGTGCCTGAACGACGGCACGATGGCCCAGACCCTGTACACCTGGTATCAGGAGAACGCCGAGGAGTACGAGGTGAACTCCACCCCGACGCTGTTCATCGACGACGAGAAGTACTCGAACATGGCCTACGACGAACTTGCCGCGCTGCTGGACGCGCGGCTCGAGGAGGTGGGCTACGAGGAGCCGGCGGGCGAGTAGGCCGCCGCTTCGGGACCGGATCAGGGGGCGCCTTCGGGCGCCCCTTTGCGTTGCATCAGCGCGTCCATCGCCGCGCCGAAGGCGCCCCACTCCGCCACCAGCCGCACCGGCACCGTCAGCACCCGCCCCCGCGCCTCGGCCGGCAGGCGCACCGCGTCCTTCTCGGTCGTGACCAGCTGGGCGCCGACGGCGCGCGCCTCCGCCTCCAGCCGCGCGAACAGGGCTTTCGGGATCGGCTGGTGGTCGGCGAGAGGGACGGCGCGGACGATGTCTGCGCCAAGGCCGCGCAAGGTGGCGAAGGCCTTCTCCGGGTGGCCGATGCCGGCGAAGGCGAGGACGCGCATCCCCTGCCAGGGCATGCCGGTCGCCAGCGGCTCCAGCCGGCCGGTCAGGTGCGGCAGGCCGCCCATAGCGGCGCCCCAGCGGGAGGCGAAGCGGGTCTGCGCCTCGGGTCCGCCGATCGAGAGGACGGCGTCAGCGCGGGCGAGGCCGGCGGCGACCGGCTCACGCAGGGGGCCGGCGGGAATGGTCCGGCCGTTGCCGAATCCGACTTGCGCATCGACCACGACGAGGCTCAGATCCTTGGCCACCGCCGGGTTCTGGAACCCGTCGTCCATCAGGATCGCCCCCGCGCCCGCCGCCTCGGCGGCGCAGACGCCGGCCGCGCGGTCGCGGGCGATCCAGACCGGCGCGAAGGCCGACAGGAGCAGCGGTTCGTCCCCCACCTCCGACGCCTGGTGAGCCAGGGGATCGACCCGCACCGGCCCGGCCAGCCGGCCGCCGTGCCCGCGCGAGACGACGTGGACGTCCACACCGCTCTCCGTCAGGCGCTGCGCCAGCGCGATCACGGTCGGCGTCTTGCCGGTGCCGCCGGCATTGAGGTTGCCGACGCAGATCACCGGCACGCCTGCGCGATGACCCGGTCCCCGCGCCACCCGCCGGGCGGTGCCGGCGGCGTAGAGCGCGCCGAGCGGGGCCAGAAGGCGCGGCAGCAGGCCCGGCGCGGCCGGGTCGGCGGCCCAGTGCCGCGGCGCGCGCATCAGGCGACCTCGTCGAGGCTGTCCCGGATCAGGCCGAACAGGCGGTCGGCCGCTTCGGCCCCGCGGGTCGCCTCGTCCCAGGCGGCGTGGGCCAGCGCGGCGGCCCGGTCCGGCGACAGCAGCTCTTCCAGTTGCCGGCCGAGACCCGCCACGTCGGCCACGAGCCGGCTGGCGCCGCGCGCCTGCAGGCGCGCCACCTCGGCGCCGTGGGGCGCCGTGTCGGGCCCGTGCAGCAGCGCCGAGCCCAGCGCCGCCGCCTCGTACGGCGTGCGGCAGCCGCCGCCCGTCAGGGTGCCGCCGAGGTAGGTCACCGGCGCGAGGCGGTACCACAGGCCCAGCTCGGACGGCCCCTCGGCGATGTAGGCGGCGACCGTGTCGTCCGGCTCTTCGCCCTGGGCGCGGTCGGCGACGGTCAGCCCCTCGCGCCGCAGGCGGTGCGCGATGTCCTCGGCCTCCTCCGCGGTCCGGGGTACGGCGATCAACAGCAGGCGGTGCGTCCGCCCACCCGCGGCGCGGTGAGCGGCGGCGACGGCGGGCACCTCGTCCGGCGGCAGGCCGACGGCCAGCCAGACCGGCCGCGTCCCCAGCGCGTGGGCGAGATCCGCACGGTCGCGCTCGGAGCAGGGCAACGCGGGCAGCGCGGCATCGAGGGGGCCGGTCACCTGGATCCGGTCCGCCGACATTCCGGCGCGGCGCAGCCGGGCCGCCGCGCCGGCATCCGCCGCGAAGCCGCGCACGAACCCGTCGAGCAGCGCCCCCGTCAGGCCCGGCAGCCAGCTGCCCCCCTCCACCCCCACCTCGTCGCCGCGGACGTCGGCGAGGATGCGGCGGACCTCTCCCGCCTCGCTGAGGAGCGCGGGCCGCAGCTCGCCCCCCAGCCAGACGAGGAGGTCGGGGCGCCAATGGTCGAGGAACGCCCGCGCCGACGCCCGCAGATCCTGCGGCACGGCCTCGAGCCGCAGGCCCTCGGGCGCCGGCACGGGACCCGGCGGCGCGGTGACGAGGACCGAGGCGTCGAGCGCGGCCGACGCGAGCCGGGCGTTCAGCACCGCGGCGGCGGCGACGCGGCCGGGCGTCGTCGCATGGATCCAGACCAGCGGACCATCGGGCCGGGGCGGCGCGCTTCCGCCATTCTCGCCGTCCGTCCCGCCCCGGCGCAGCGCGAGGTAGGCGGCGAGAGACAGCGAGCGGGTCAGCGCCATGAGAGGAAGGGCGTCAGCCCAGTTCCTCGGTCGGCGAGGCCGGCTGCTCCTCGTCGCGGAGGCGGTGGATGTGGGCGATGAAGTAGCGCATGTGCGCGTCGTCCACGGTCCGCTGCGCCTCGGCCTTCCAGGCGGCGTAGGCGCTCTCGTAGTCGGGGAACATGCCGACGATGTGGATGTCGTCCACGTTGGCGAACGCGCTCTTCTGCGGGTCCACCAGCTCGCCGCCGAAGACGAGGTGCAGGCGCTGGGTCATGGGTGTGGCTCCGGGTCCGGGGACGTCGGGCGGAACCTAAGGGTCGGGCCGGAGGGGGGCAAGGGAGCCCGGAAAAGGCGATGGACCCGGGTGGCCGTGCAGGCCCGAACGGGGCGGCCCGCGTCAGTTCAGCTGAAGCTGCAGCGGGTAGCTGCCGTCCTCCATGGGGCCGAACAGGTCGGGCAGGTCGGGGTGATCGACCGGCTCGCCGGAATAGTCGGCGATCAGGTTCTGCTCGGACACGTAGGCGACGTAGTAGCTCTGGTCGTTCTCGGCGAGCAGGTGGTAGAACGGCTGGTCCTTGGCCGGCCGGCTCTCCGCCGGGATCGCCTCGTACCATTCGTCGGTGTTCGAGAAGGTCGGGTCCACGTCGAAGACCACACCCCGGAAGGGGTGCTTGCGATGGCGCACCACCTGTCCGATGTGAAATTTGGCGCGCGTCTTCAGCATATGGATAAGTGCCCCTCGGCCGTTCATACGCGCCGGGGGGGCCGTCTGTCCACGGTTGGGCCCGAAAAGCAGGGGAAACAGTCTGTGGACCTCGTCTGGACGGTGATTTCCGTGACGCTGCCGGTATTTCTGGTGGCCGGGGCGGGCTTCGCATGGGCACGGGCGGGCCTGGACTACCGGGTGGAGTTCGTCACGCGGCTGTCGATGACGCTGTCGCTGCCCTGCCTGATCTTCGCGGCACTGATGCAGACCGAGGTGGACCCGGGCGACCTGGCGGCGGTGTCGCTGGCCGCGCTCGCGGCGCATGGCGGGCTCGCGGTGACGATGGGCCTCCTCGTCGCGGTGGCCGGGCTGGACCGGCGGACGTACCTCGCGCCGCTGATCTTCGGCAATACGGGAAATCTCGGCCTGCCGATGGCGCTGTTCGCGTTCGGCGCGGCGGGGCTGGGGTTCGCGGTGGCGATCTTCGCGGTGTCCATCGTGCTGAGCTTCACGCTGGGCCTGTGGCTGGTCGCCGGCGGCGGCGGGCCGGGGCGATGGTCCGCGAGCCGCTGGTCTGGGCCACGCTCGCCGGCTCGCTGTTCCTGTGGCGAGGCTGGCAGACGCCCGAGCCGCTGACCCGCACGATCGAGCTGGTGGGCCAGATGGCGATCCCGATGATGCTGATGACGCTGGGCGTCGCGGTCGCGCGGCTGACGGCCGGGCGGATCGGGTGGTCGGTCGTCCTGTCGCTGATCAAGGCCGTGGCGGCGGCGGGGATCGCCTGGGCCGTCGGCCGGGCGTTCGACCTGTCGCCGGTGGCGCACGGGGTGCTGGTGCTGCAGATCGCGACGCCGGTGGCGGTCACGTCCTACCTGCTGGCCGAGAAGTACGGCGCCGATGCCGAGGCGGTGGCCGGCCTCGTCGTCGCCTCCACCGCCGTCTCTGTCGCAGGACTACCGCTGCTTCTCGCCGTCCTGCTCTGACTCAGTTTCCTCGCGGCGCGGTTTCGGCTAGGATGCCAGAAAAACATAACGCGACGAGCGAGAGGCAGATGAGCAGACTCCTTCGCGCCGCGGTCCTGATGTTGCTCGTGGCCTCGTGCGGGTCACGGAACTTCGAGGCCCCGCGCAACCTCGACGACGCCTGTTCGATATTGCAGCAGCGGCCGCACTACGCGCGGGCGTTCCGCGCGGTCCAGCGGGAATGGGGCGTTCCGACGCCCGTGCTGATGGCGATGATCTATCAGGAATCGAAATTCATCGGGAACGCCCGCACCCCGCACCAGTTCGCGCTGGGGGTGATTCCGATCGGCCGGCAATCGTCGGCCTACGGCTATTCGCAGGCGCTGGACGGCACCTGGGAAGAGTATCAGCGGATGCGGCCCGCCCCGCGGGCCCAGCGCGACGACATCGACGACGCCACCGATTTCATGGGCTGGTACATGCGGCAGACCCTGCAGGAGCTGGGTATCCCGCTGCACGACACCCGCAACCAGTACCTCGCCTATCATGAGGGGCGCACCGGCTATCGCAACGGCAGCTACCGGGCCAAGGCCTGGCTGATGCGCGTCGCGGGAGAGCTGGAGGCGCGGGCGGTGCTGTACGACACGCAGCTGAGGCGCTGCGGCCGGATCTGAGGTCTCAGAAGTCGGCCATGATCTCGACGAGGCAGCCGCCGGGCGCGCGGATGACCGCCTCGTAGTAGCCGTCGCCGGTCTCCCTCGGGCCCGAAACGAGTCGGCCGGCGGTCCGCATCCGGGCCGCCGCCGCGTCCACGGCCGCCCGGTCGCCCAGCGCCACGGCGACGTGGGCCCAGCCCTCGTCCTCGGTCGTGGCGGCCGCCCCGACCCACGGGCCGGTCATCAGCTCCAGCCGCGGCCCGTCGGGCAGGGTCGCGAAGACCGAGCGGAAGCCGGGCCTGTTCCGGCTCTCGTAGACCGGGCCGAGCGTGGCGCCGAAGACGTCGGCCCAGAAGGCCGCCTGGCCCTCCAGGTCGCGCGTCCACAGCGCCACATGCTCGACGCGGGCCACCTCAACCGTTCCAGTTGCGGGTCGCGGCCTGGATGTTGAACAGGATGTCGCCGACCGAGACGCCGGTCCGCAGGTCGTTCAGGATCACCGTCGTCTGGGTGCCGGTGTCGTCCGTGATGACCCACTGGCGCAGCTCGACCGGGTTGGCGGTGAACTTCAGCTGGATCGAGCCGTATTCGGGGTGCGCCGGGTCCTGCGCCGTCACCGTCGTGGTGGTGCCGTCCGAGGTGTGGCCGGTGACCATGTTAGCCTGCCCGAGGTTCACGTTCTGGGCGAGGATGATCGACAGCGGCGTCGTGTTCAGCGGGTAGCGCTGCGGGTTGTCGTTCGAGCGGCCGTCGAACACGGCGACCGAGCCGCCGCCGGCGACGGTCAGCGCGCGCTCGGGCGGGTTGTACTCGAACCGGACGCGGCCAGGCCGCTTGATGTAGACGGTGCCGGTGGAGATCGTTCCGTCCGCGTTGATCTGCGTGAAGCCGCCGGTCGCGGTCTGCATCCCGTTCAGGTAGGCCGAGATCTCGTTCAGCGACAGTTGCTGGGCATGCGCGGGCGCGGCGAGGCCGGCGGCGAGCGGCGCAGCCGCGAGAAGCGCAAGAAGGTGGCGTCGGTACATCGTGTCGGTGCCTTTCGGTCGTCGGGGGCCGGCCCTGCCGGCGCTGTGTCCCGGGGATATGGGGCGTCGTGCCGGAAAACCCTCGGCTAGACGATAACACCCCCGTGGCCGGGCGATAACCGTTCGTCCCTGCCGGGGTTCCGGCGCACTGCGCGCGAGCCGCGCCGGAACCGGGCGGAGCCGCCGCCGTTCTGCCCGCGACGGGGTCTCCCGCCCCGGACTGACGACAATGCAAGGAAGACCCCCATGCCCGAGAACTTTGCCGGCGGCCTGTCCGCCCAGACCCGCACCAAGGTCTGCGAGATCCTCAACGAGCGGCTCGCCGACCAGATCGCCCTGACCCTCGCGGTCAAGCAGGCGCACTGGACGCTGAAGGGGCCCGGCTTCATCGGGGTGCACGAGCTGCTGGACGAGGTGGCGGACCGCCTGCGCGAGGGCGCGGATCTGATGGCCGAGCGGGTGACGACCCTTTGCGGCTTTCCCCACGGCACGGCCGAGGCGGTGGCGGAGAAGGCGACGCTGAAGGCCTACCCGACCGAGGAGGAGGACATCGCCGTCCACGTCAGGACGCTGACCGATCTGTTCAAGGACCAGGGCGAGAAGGTCCGCAAGGCGATCGAGGCCGCGGGCGACGCGGGCGACAGCGATACCGAGGATCTGTTCACCGAGGTGAGCCGCCAGCTCGACAAGGACGCCTGGTTCATCGGGGCGAACGCCAAGCCGTAAGGTATCCGACTTCGGACGGCAGAAGGCCGGGGCAGTGTCCCGGCCTATGCCGTTGGGTGCACGGAAAATCGCGTGATTTCCGTGCACGATTTCCGCGCGGAAATCGTGGCTCAGTGCGGCTCCGGCACCAGGACCTCGCGCTTGCCGACGTGGTTCGAGGCCGAGACGACCCCCTGCTCCTCCATCTGCTCCACCAGGCGGGCGGCCTTGTTGTAGCCGATCGCCAGCTTGCGCTGGATATAGGAGGTGGAGCACTTGCGGTCGCGCGCGACGATCTGCACCGCCTGGTCGTACAGCGCCTCGTCCCCCGTCGCGCCGCCGTCGCCACCGCCGAGTCCCAGCACCGCGTCGATGTCGTTCTCGCGGTCCTCGTCCGGGCCTTCCACCACGCCGCCGACATAGTCCGGCGGGCCGAAGCCCTTGAGGAAGGTCACGATCTCCTCGACCTCCTCGTCCGAGCAGAAGGGCCCGTGGACGCGGGTGATGCGGCTGCCGCCGGCCATGTACAGCATGTCGCCCATGCCGAGGAGCTGCTCGGCCCCCTGCTCGCCGAGGATGGTGCGGCTGTCGATCTTCGACGTCACCTGGAAGGAGATCCGGGTCGGGAAGTTCGCCTTGATCGTGCCGGTGATGACGTCCACCGAGGGCCGCTGCGTCGCCATGATGAGGTGGATGCCGGAGGCCCGCGCCATCTGGGCGAGGCGCTGGATGCAGGCCTCGATCTCCTTGCCCGCGACCATCATCAGGTCCGCCATCTCGTCGACGATGACGACGATGTAGGGCATCGCCTCGGGCACGATCTCCTCGGTCTCGAAGATCGGATCGCCCGTGTCCTCGTCGAAGCCGGTCTGCACGGTGCGCTCGAAGCACTCGCCGCGGGCCAGCGCTTCCTTCACCCGGCCGTTGTAGCCGTCGATGTTGCGCACGCCCATCTTGGACATCTTGCGGTAGCGCTCCTCCATCTCGCCCACGACCCATTTGAGGGCCACGACCGCCTTCTTGGGGTCGGTGACGACGGGGGACAGGAGGTGCGGAATGCCGTCGTAGACCGACAGCTCCAGCATCTTGGGGTCAATCATGATGAGCCGGCACTCCTCCGGCGTCAGCCGGTAGAGGAGGCTCAGGATCATCGTGTTGATCGCCACCGACTTGCCCGAGCCGGTGGTGCCGGCGATCAGCAGGTGCGGCATCTTGGCGAGGTTCGCCACGACCGCCTCGCCTCCGATATCCTTGCCGAGGGCGAGGGGCAGCTTCATCTGCGTGTCGCCGAAGTCGCGGGCGGACAGGATCTCGCGCAGGACGACCTTCTCGCGGTTCGCGTTCGGCAATTCGATCCCGATGACCGACCGGCCGGGCACCGTCGAGACGCGGGCGGAGAGGGCCGACATCGACCGCGCGATGTCGTCGGCGAGGCCGATCACGCGGGAGGCCTTGAGGCCCGGCGCCGGCTCCAGCTCGTACATGGTGACGACCGGGCCAGGACGGACCGAGACGATCTCGCCCTTCACGCCGTAATCGTCGAGGACGGACTCCAGCATCCGCGCGTTCTCTTCCAGCGCCTCGTTCGACAGGTGGTGCCGCTGCACCTCGGCCGGGTCGGCGAGGAGGTTGAGGGGCGGCATCTCGTAGTCGGCGAACTTGTCCTCCAGCGGCAGCTTGGGCTGCGCCTCGGCCTTCGCGCGGGCGGAGGGGGCGGGGCGGGCGGCGCCGGTATGGACGACGGCCTTGCGCGGCTGCGCCTCGGGGGCGCGCGGCATCGGTTGCGGCGCGGCCTGCGGGGGCGGGGCCGGATCGTCCTCGGTCTCGAACAGCGGCGTGGCCGTGAGGGCCGGCTGCGGCGCCGGGTCTTCGGGCATCCAGCCATCGCCGGCGTCGAGGATGTCGTCCTCGGTATAGGGCGCGGCGTTCCAGTCCGGCGCCGGCGGCAGCGCGGCGCGGCGCGCCGGGGCGGCGCGGGACGGGCCGGTGAGCGGCGGCTCGGCGCGGGAGGCGGTCAGGGCGGGTTCGGCGCGGGAGCCGGCGAAGGTCGGCTCGGCCCGCGGCGCGGTCAGCGCCGGTTCCGTCCGGGCGGCGGCGAGCGGGGGTTCGCCGCGCAGGCGCGGGCGCGTGGTGTCGAGGATCAGCGGCCGGGGGCCCCGGGGCCGCTCCGCCACCGGAGGCGGAGGGGGTTCGACCGGCTGCTGCCGGGCGCGGATGGCGCTGGCGATCCGGTCGCGGATGCGCTCGCCGTCGGGCGCGTCGACCTGGGCGGCGCGCTCGGGGCTCTCGGGCAGTTCCGGGACCGGCATGCGCGGCCCTTCGTCCTCGCCGCGGCCGAACAGGCCGGACAGGAAACGGCGCGGCTGCGGCGCCTCGGGCTCCATCGCGCGGGCGGGCGCGGCCAGCGGCGCGGCAGGCGGCATCTTGGGCGCAGCCATGCGCGGCTGACCCGCCGGCCGCGCGGGCTGCGGCGCGGGAGAGGCCGCGCGCTCGGCGACCGGCGCCGCAATGCGGGCGGCGGGGACGGAATCCTGGGCGGCGGGCTGATAGCCCGGCGGCATGACCGGCTCGTGGCGGATCACCGCGGCGGCGCGGGACGCGGGGCGGGCCGCCTCGGCCGCCGCGGGGCGGGGACGCTCGTGCGGCATCGGCACCAGCCGCTCGGCCGCCTGCTCCTCGGCGATGCGGGCGCGGCGCTCGTCGGCGACGGCGCGGCGCTCGGCCATCTTGTCGGCGACGCGACCCTGCACCTCGCGGGCGGCGCGGCCCGACAGGTCGGCGGTGCGGCCCATGAGGCGCAGCGTCAGGTCGTAGCTGACGATGATCCCGTAGAGGATCCAGCGGACCCCCAGCTTGAGTTCGCGGTTGGTGAACCCCAGCGCGTAGGCGAGGACCGTCAGCATCGCGAGCCCGGCGATCAGGCTCATCAGCTTGGCCGCGATCCCGGCGCCGAAGGGCAGCACGGTAAGGATCACGGACAGGACGGTATCGCCGAACAGGCCGCCGACGCCGAACGAGTGCGGCCAGTCGACGCCGGGCGTCAGCGTCGCGCCGTAGACCGCGCCGAGGGCGACGGCGATCGGGGCGAAGATCACCCGGCCCAGCGCCCGCTCCTCGCCCCAGTGGCCGGCGAGGCGCACGCCCCAGGCGGCCAGCAGCAGGGGCACCAGCCACGCGGCACGGCCGACGATCATGATGAGGGGGTGGGACATCGACGCGCCGAACCGGCCGAGCCAGTTCTGCACCGGCGCGTCGGACGCCAGCAGCCAGTTCGGATCGTCCGGCGTGTAGCTGCCCAGCATCGCGGCGCAGAGGCAGGCGGCGCCGATCAGCGCCAGGCCGATCAGCTCCTTGCCGCGCTTCTCGATCGCCGCCTGCATGGAGCTGTCGATCAGCGGGTCCCGTCCCCTCGTCTGGTACGCCATCGTCGCCTCGTTCCTACCCGTATAGACAGTCGCGCAGGAGCGTCAGCCCGCGGGCCATCTCCTGCGTGGGGGCCACCATGGCGACCCGGATGAATTTCTTGCCGGGGTTGCCGTCCCCGGTGTCGCGGCCGAGATAGCCGCCGGGCAGCACCCGGACGCCGGTCTCGGTCCACAGCTTGAGCGCCGCCTGCTCGTCATCCTCCACCGGCAGCCACAGGAAGAAGCCCGCAGGCGGCGGCCGGTAGCCGTCCACGCCCTTCAGGATGCGGTCCGCCTCGCGGTACTTCTGCGCGTAGAGGGCGCGGTTCTCGGTCACGTGGCCGTCGTCGGCCCAGACCTTCTCGGCCACCTTCTGCAGCGGCAGCGGCAGCGGCGCACCCGCATAGGCCCGCAGCTGGCGCATCCGCGCGATCGACTGCGGCCCGCCGGCGGCGAAGCCCGCGCGCAGGCCCGGCAGGTTCGACCGTTTGGACAGCGAGTGGAAGACCACCAGCCGCTCGGGGTCGGCGCGCATGTCGCGGGCGACCTCCAGAGCGCCGGTCGGGGCGGCGTCGCGGTAGATCTCGGAATAGCACTCGTCGGCGAGGATGGTGAAATCGTGCCGCTCGGCGAGGGTCAGCAGTTCGGTCCAGTAGGCGGCGTCCGCGACCGAGCCCTGCGGGTTCGCGGGCGAGCAGACGTAGGCGAGCGCGGTGCGGTCGAGGACGTCCTTCGGCAGCGACGCGTAGTCGGGCAGGAAGCCGGTCGCCTCGGTCGCCGGGACGTAGACCGGCTCGGCGCCCACGGACAGCGCGCCGATGGCATAGACCTGGTAGAACGGGTTCGGGATCAGGACCGCGGGCCGGGCGCCGTTCTTGGTCTCGGGGCACAGCGCCATCGCGGCGTTGTAGAGGCCCTCGCGGGTGCCGTTCAGCACGATCAGCCGGTCGGGGCCGAGAACGACGGAATAACGGCGGGTCAGCCAGCCGGCGATCGCGGCCAGCAGCTCCGGCGTGCCCTCGTTGGGGGGATAGGCGCCGAATCCCTCCACCGAGTCGGCGAGGATGTCGCCGATCCATTCCGGGAACGGGTGCTGCGGCTCTCCGATGGTCATGGCGATCGGCTCGCCGCCCGCATCGTGGACGTCGAGCAGCTTCCGCAGTCGCGGAAACGCATAATCGGGGAGGTCCGCGAACCGGGTCGGGAACACGAGCGGGGTCCTGCTACTGCCTCTGGCGCGGGATCGTGACGCCCCGCTTTGGGGGTGAGAGTAGAGTGCCGGGGGCGGGAGTGTCCAGAAAAAGAGGCGGATTTGCGCGGGCTTGTGGCTTTCGGGACAACGGGGCGGGAGGGGCCGCGCGGCAGCGCCGCGCGGCGCATCGCGACGCACGCGCGACAGACCGGAGGGGCGGCGTCCGGCGCAGGCAGACGCCCGGACGCGGCGGCAAGGGTGGCATATTCCCCCTCCCCCGCATGACTTCGATCGTCTTCCAGGCGGCGAGGAAGCGTCTGGTCGGGGGGCGGCCAGACGCTGCCCGGGCCGCTCGCGCGGCTGTTCCGGGCGGGGGAGCCGAAACGGTCGGGTCCGGACGTACACCCGTCCCGGGCCTGACCCGGGACCCCGACGCTTCGACGCTGCGCAGGGACGACGGGAGGGCAGCGTCTGGCCGCGGGCAGACGCTCCGACGCCGCGGTAAGGGCGGTTTATTCCCCCTCCCCCGCATGACCTCGATCGTCTTCCAGGCGGCGAGGAAGCGTCTGGCCGGGGGGCGGCCAGACGCTGCCCGGGCCGCTTGCGCGGCTGATTCCGGGCGGGGTGGCTTGGCACCCGTCCCGAGCTTGACCCGGCGGACTTGCGCGGGGTTGTGACTTTCGGGACGACGGGGCGGAAGGGCCCACGAGGCAGCGCCGCGCGGCGCCATCGCGACGCAGACGCAACGGAACCGGAGGGGCGGCGTCCGGCGCAGGCAGACGCCCGGACGCGGCGGTGAGGGCGGTCGATCCCTCCACCCCCGCATGACTTCGAGCATCTTCCCAGGCGGCTGATTCCGGGCGGGGTGGCGTCGCTAGGGCTCCACCCCCCAGGGAACCCGTCCCGGGCTTGACCCGGGACCTCGCGAGTCAGAGCGCCAGAACGTCGAGGCCCCGGGTCGAGCCCGGGGCGGGTTCATCGGGGGGGGAGGCGACCTCCGTGCCTCCGACGTCCCTATCCGGACGTCGCCCTTCAGGCCAGCCCCCTCTCCGCCGCCGCCGCGAGGCGCAGCAGCCGCAGGTCGGACCCCGCCACGCCGTTCAGCATCAGGCCGCAGGCGGGCGTTCCGGTCGGCAGCGTCACCGACGGCAGGCCGAAGAGGTTGGCGAGGCGGGTGTTTCGCAGGGTCTTGAGGTTGGCGGCCTTGTAGGCGTCGCCGCCGCCGGCGATGTCCCGGACCTTCGGCGGCATCAGGGCGACCGTGGGGCAGAGGACCGCGTCCACGCCCCCGGTCGCCGCGGTCCAGTCGCGGCGCAGTTCGCGCAGGCGGTCCCACCCCGCGACGAAGTCGGCGGCACTCACTCCTGCCCCGGCCGAGACCCGCTCGTGGATCTCGGAGAACATCACGCCGGGCGACGGCTCGATCCGGCTGCGCCACCACGCCCACGCCTCGGCGGAATAGAGGATGCCGGCAAGGTCGTAGGCCGGCGCGACCATCGGCACGGACAGGCGGACGATCGTCGCCCCCGCCGCCTCCAGCCGCGCGACGGCGTCATCGAACGCCGCGGCGGGCGACGGGTCGAGGTCGTCCATCACCAGCGCCTCCGGCACGGCGAGGCGGACGCCGTCGAGGGACCCCCCGCGCAGGTCGGGCACCCGGCGCCCGGCGAGCAGGGCGAAGATCAGGCCCGCATCCTCCACGCTGCGGCAGAGCGGTCCGATCGTGTCGAACGAGGTGCAGAGCGGCACGGCGCCGGTGAGCGGCAGCGCGGCGTGGGTCGGCTTGAAGCCGACGAGGTCGGCCCAGGCGGCGGGCACGCGGACGGAGCCGCCGGTGTCCGAGCCGACGGCGGCGGGCGCGAGGCCGAACGCCACCGACGCGGCGGCGCCGGAGGACGAGCCGCCGGGCACCGCGTCGGGGTCGTGCCGGTTCGGCGGGGTGGCGGTGATGGGGTTGTAGCCGAGGCCGGAGAAGGCGATCTCGCTGAGGTGCGTCTTGCCGAGGCAGACCGACCCGCCGAGCGTCGCGGTCCGCAGGACGGCCGCGTCGGCATCCGGCACGCGGTCCTTCATCAGCGCGGTCCCCGCCTCGGTCGCGATGCCGGCGGTGTCGAACAGGTCCTTCCACGACAGCGGCACCCCGTCGAGCGGGCCGCGGCGGGTGCCAGTCCGGGCGCGGGCAGCGGCGGCCTTGGCCTCGGCGCGGGCGCGGTCGGGCGTGGCGCGGGCGTAGATGCGGGACGCCTCGGGATGGGCGCCGATGGCGTCGAGGAACGTCTCGGCCAGCGCCTCGGGATCGATCCCGCCCGCCGCGATGCCGCGGCCGAGCTCCGCCGCACTCGCCTGCCGCCACTCGTCCATCTCGCCTCTCCCCGGTGCCCGACCCAAGGCGTAGCGGCACCGCGCCCCATGGACAATCCCGGCCCCCGGACCATAGTCCGCCCCAATGGCCCATGATGCGGATATCCTGATCGTCGGCGGCGGCCTCAACGGCCCCGCGCTGGCTCTGGCCCTCGCGGGCGAGGGCCTGTCGTCGGTCGTGATCGACGCGCAGCCGGCGGCAGCGCGGGCGGCGGCGGACTTCGACGGACGGGCCTATGCGCTGGCCATCGCGTCGCGGCGGCTGCTGGCGCATCTGGGCCTGTGGGAGCGGGTCGCCGCGGAGGCGCAGCCGATCCTGGAGATCAAGGTCTCGGACGGCCGTGCCGGCGAAGGGCCGTCGCCGTTCTGGATGCATTTCGACCACGCCGAGATCGAGGAAGGCCCGATGGGCCACATGGTCGAGGACCGACACCTGCGCCCGGCGCTCCTGTCCGCGATGGAGGCCGCGCCGGACGTGACGACGCTGTCGGGCGAGACGGTGGCGTCGCAGGAGGTGGGGCCGGGCGGCGTGTCCGTGACGCTGGCCTCCGGCCGGCGGCTGACCGGGGCGCTGCTGGTCGGCGCGGACGGACGGTCGAGCGGCGTGGCGGAGCGGGCGGGCATCGGGCGCACCGCGTGGGGCTACGGCCAGACGGCGGTCGTCTGCGCGGTGGCGCACGAGCGGGACCACGGCGGAATCGCGCACCAGTTCTTCATGCCGGGGGGGCCGTTGGCGATCCTGCCGCTCGCCGGCCGGCGCTCGTCGATCGTCTGGTCCGAGCGCGAGGGCCGGGCGGCCGATCTGCTTGCGCTGGACGACGCGCCGTTCCTCGACGCGCTGCGGCCCGCCTTCGGCTCGTTCCTGGGAGAGATCGCGCCGGAGGGCGCGCGCTTCGGCTACCCGCTCGGCCTGTCGCTGGCACAGAGCTTCGCCGCTGCGCGGGTGGCGCTGGTCGGGGACGCCGCGCACGGGGTGCACCCGATCGCCGGGCAGGGCCTGAACGCCGGCCTGCGCGATGTGGCGGCGCTCGCCGAGGTGCTTGGCGCCGCGCGGGCGCGGGGCGAGGATGTCGGGGCGGAGGACGTGCTGGAGCGCTACGCCCGGTGGCGGCGGTTCGACACGGCCGCTCTTGCGATGGCGACGGACGGGTTCAACCGGCTGTTCTCGAACGACAATCCGATCCTGCGCGCGGTCCGCGACGTCGGGCTGGGCGTGGTCGGCGGGGTGCCGTGGCTGCGGCGCCTCGCGATCCGCGAGGCGGCCGGGCTGACCGGAGAGCTGCCGCGGCTGATGCGATAGGGGTCGAGACGGCCCGGCGCACATTCCGGTCGGGCCGAGATGTCCCGCGTCCTTTCCTGAAGCCACCGAAGGCCTCAAGTGCCGCCAGCCCCTCCGTTCCGGCCCCCGCCGGCCCAAGCCGATGACCAGCCCGGGCCGCGGCGTGTCGTGACGGCATCGCGCGGCCCCCGGCCGATCAGCAGCTGCGATACCCCAGCCGGATAAGCTCGACCCCGCTCACTTCGTAGGGTTGGCCGATCGAATACCGGGCCTCGGACATGAACCACTGCCGGAGAGACGGATTGTAGTGCCGCGCCATGACGTTCGAGAAGTGCTCGAACTGGCTCTGCGGCAGCGGCGTTCCGAAGCGGCTGGGCCCGTGGAAGCCGAACGTCGTCGACGGGCTGACGCAGACGTCCCGGGCACCGAGATACATGGTGCAGGACGAGATGCAGACGCTGCCCCGGATCTCCACCCGCGCCTGCGCCGCGTTCAGCTGCCGGATCTCCTGCGCCCGCGCACCGACGAAGCCGCCGCGGTCGTTGCCGACGACCAATGTCTGCTGCGCGTCGGCCCCTTCCGCCAGCGTCGCGGTTACCGCCAGGGCGAGAGCCATCGCCCGCGAAACGGCCCGCAGGCCGCGCGTGAAGGTCGTCATCGGTCGTATCCCTCTCCATCGGGCCGCGTGGTCCGGGCGGACCCGGCGAACCCCCGCGAGGCACTAGGATCGGGAGGGATTAACGGAAGCTTGCGGGCGTTCGGGGGGGGCACGCGGGAACCTGTGCCTCAGGCGGCGCTCAAGCCATTGACTTCGCTCGGCTTTACGCTCAAAGCGCAGGCGGCGGGTAGCTTCGCGTGTCTCGCATTCGACGGTCAGGTCACACGCTCGCCATCGGGAGGCGCGCAACCCGCCGGGCGGGCGCCAGAAACCGGCACGTCGGTCTGACCGCGAGGCTGCTGCCGCGCGTCCGTCCGAATCGCCGATCCCGGACCGGGGACCGGCGGCGGCTCAGTCCAGCTTGCGTGCCTCGTCGACCAGCATCACCGGGATTCCGCCGCGGATCGGGTAGGCGAGATGGGCGGCGCGGGACACCAGCTCCTGCCGTTCGGCGTCGTAGGTGAGGACGCCGTGCGTCTCGGGGCAGACCAGCGCCTCGAGCATGCGGCGGTCGAATACATCGCCGGGCGCGGGTCCCGTCGGCTCGCCGACACCGTCCGTCATTGCAGTGTCTCCTCGCCACCGGTTCCGCCGCGGAGGGCGAATTCGATCAGTGTCACCAGCGTCTCGCGCCGGACCGGCAGCGAGGGCGCTTCCAGGAGGGCCTGCTTGTCCTCCGGCTCGAACGGGCACAGCATCGACAGGGAATCGATCAGCAGCTCGTCCTCGGCCTCGCGCAGCGATCCCCAGTCGGTCGAGAGGCCCTGGTTGCGGAAGAAGCGCGACAGCAGGTCGAGAAAGTGGTCGCGGTCGAATTCCGGATCGTGCTCCACGCCGCCGAGATCGCGCGAGAAGTCGCCCCAGCGGACGGTGCAGCGGCGGTAGGGGGTGAACCCCTCGATCTCCTCCGTCACGCGGTACCGCGAGATGCCCGAGAGCGTGATCATATAGCGGCCGTCCTCGGTCTCGGAGAACGCGGTGAGCCGCCCGGCGCATCCGATGGCGTGCAGCCTGTTGGCGCCGTTGGCGGACTCGTAGGGCTGGATCATCCCGATCAGCCGGTCCCGCGTCTTCAGCACATCGTCGAGCATGGCGAGGTAACGCGGCTCGAAGATGTGCAGCGGCAGCCGCGTGCGCGGCAGCAACAGCGCCCCGGGGAGCGGAAAGACCGGGATCGTGTCTGGCAGGTCCGAGGCCTTGAGCATGATGCTCGGACCTAGTGTCCGGGGTCGGTCCGACAACCGGCGATCCGGCCCGATGCCGGGCCGGTGCCGGAGCGGGTCAGACGAAGATCATCGAGCTGAGCTTGCGGCGTCCGGCCAGGACGACCGGGTCCTTGGCCGGCAGGCTGTCGAAGATGGTGAAGAGCTGGGTCTTGGCCGCGCCGTCGTTCCAATCGCGATCGCGGCGGAACAGCTCCAGCAGTTCGGCCACGGCCTCGTCGACATGACCGGAGGCGTGCAGCGCGGTGGCGAGATCGAAGCGCGCCTGGTGGTCGGTCGGGTCGGCCTCGACCTTCGCGCGCAGCTCGGCGACGGGGCCGGCGTTGGCGGCCTGCCGGGCCAGCTGGATCGCGGCATGCGCGGCCTCCAGCTCGGGCGCCTTGGCGATGGCGGCGGGGGCGCCGTTCAGGATCGCCTCGGCCTGCTCCACCTCGCCCATCGCGAGATAGGCGCGGACGAGGCCGCCGTAGGCGGAGGCGTTCTCGGGCTCTTCCTGCAGGATCGCGGCGAAGGTCTCGGCCGCGCCGGCGGCGTCGCCCTGGGCCAGCATCTCGTCCGCGGCGGCCACCGCCTCGGCGAGGCCCGCGGCCTCGGCCCCGCCGTCGGCGAGGTCCGCCAGCTTCTTCACGAACTCATCCACCTGGCTTGGCGGCAGGGCGCCCTGGAAGGCGTCGACCGGCTGGCCCTGCCAGAAGGCGTAGACGGTGGGGATCGACTGCACGCGCAGCTGGCCGGCGTAGGCCTGGTTCTTGTCGACGTCGATCTTGACCAGCTTCACCTTGCCACGCGCCTTGGTCACCGCCGCCTCGAGCGCGGGGCCGAGGGTCTTGCAGGGGCCGCACCACGTCGCCCAAAAGTCGACGATGACCGGCACCGTCTGCGACGCCTCGACGACGTCCTGCATGAAGGTCTGGTCGGTGCCGTCCTTGATCAGGTCGGCGGCGGCGGGGGCGGCGTTGGGGCTGTCCGAAAGGCCGAGCATGGCAATGTCCTGTCGTCTGTCGTCCGCGGGGTCGGCCCCTATATGTGCGCCGCCGGGCCGAAGGCCAAGGGGCATTTCCTCCGCCCTTCGCTGCGGCTAGCGTCCCGGGCGAGGGGTTTAGGGGGAGGACAGGCCGGTGACACTTCTGCTGACGTTCGGGGACAGCAACACCCACGGCGCCCCTCCGATGACCTCGCGCACCGACCGCGCACCGCGGCTGGGGCCGGGCGTGCGCTGGCCCACGGTGGCCGCGGCGCGGCTGGGCTGGGACCTCGTCGAGGAAGGGCTGCCGGGGCGGACGACGCAGTGGCCGGACCCGGTGATGGGCGACGAGATGGACGGCCGGCCGGGGCTGAAGATCGCGCTGCGCAGCCACGGGCCGATCGACTGGCTGACGATCATGCTCGGGACCAACGACATGAAAACGCGGTTCGACCCGACGCCGGCGAGGGCCGCGGCGGGGCTGTCGGCCCTGCTCGACATCGCGCAGTCGGTGGAGTGGCAGGACCGGCACGGCGGTTTCCGGGTGCTGGTCATCGCGCCGCCGCCGGTGATCGAGACGGGGCCGCTGATCTGGGAGTTCACCGGCGCCCGGGCGCCCTCTCTGGGTCTGGCGGAGGCGTATCGCGGGATCGCCGAGGCGCGGGGCTGCGGGTTCCTGGACGCCGGGTCGGTGATCGAGTCAAGCGACGTCGACGGCATCCATTTCGGCGCCGACGCGCACGCGGCACTGGGCGAGGCGGTGGCGGAGTCGTTGCGAGGCCTCGGGGGGTAGCGCGAAGGAATTTCGACGCAATTCCCTCTGCCGCAGATGGAAATTCGTCGAATTTCCTTCGCGCTCAAGCCGGCGCGGGCACCCGTTCCGCCCGGCTCATCTGCACCGCGAGGATGCCGAAGCCGATGACGACGACGCCGATCACGTCGGTGAGCCGCAGGGACTCGCCGAGGATGATCGCGGCGATCGCGACCCCGAGGAACGGGTTCAGGAAGTGGAACGTCGCCGCCTTCACCGCGCCGATGCGGTTGACGAGGACGAACCAGACGAGCGTGGCAAGAAGGCCGGGTACCAGCGTCGTGTAGGTGAAGGCGAGGACCAGCTCGGCGTTCCAGTCCACCGCCGCGCCCCTCTCGAACGACAGCGCCGCCACGGCGAGTGCGGCGGAGCCGACGAGCATCTGCAGCCCGACGATCATCAGCACGTTCCCGCCCGAGGACGCCCCCCGCACGGCCAGCGTCGCGACGGTCAGCGAGACGACGCCCAGCGCGCAGAGGCCGAGGCCGTAGAGATCCACGCCGCCCGACAGCCGCGCCCCCATGATGAGCGCCACGCCCGCGACGCCCGCAATCAGCCCACCAACCGCCAGCGCGCGTGGGCGGTCGCCGAACAGCAGCCACCCGGCGAGCGCGACGAGCAGCGGCATGGTAGAGGCCACGATGGCGGCCAGCGAGGCCTCGATCGTCTGCATCGCGACGAAATTCAGGCCCAGATAGAGCGCGTTCTGGCACAGGCCGAAGATCACCACCGCCCGCCACTGCCGGGCGGTCAGGCGCCACGTCTGGCCCAGGGCCCGGGCGATGGCGATGCCGAGGAGGCCCGAGATCAGGAACCGCAGCGCCAGCGCCGACAGCGGCGGCGCGTGGGCGACCACGAGGCGTGCCGAGGTGAAAGCCGACGACCACATGACGGCGAAGGCGAGGCCCAGGAGAAGAGCGCGCAGGTCCATGCCGGCCCCTTTCGAGAATGTCGCGACCGTACCCTCGCGCGATGCCGGCACAAGGGGCGGCGGGGCGAGAAGGCAGCATTGCGGGTATGCACACAGCGGGTACGGCAAGGCCGGACCGAGCGGCAGGTCGTATCCGATCGGGGTCCCGGCTCGGGGGCCGGGACGTGGCCGGACAACCCGCCCCGGCCCTGAGCCGGGGCCTCCCCCAGCCTGGCGCGAGACGTCGGGCCAGTCATGCCCGACCACAAGGCGCGAATCCGATCCCCAGACGAAAAAGGGGCCGCCCCGGCGGACGGCCCCTGTCGTTTGGCGTGGCCGGACGGTCAGTCGTTGACGCTGTCCTTCAGCGCCTTGGCGACGGTGATCTTCACCACCTTGTCGGCCTCTTTCTTGATCTGCTCGCCGGTGGCCGGGTTGCGGACCATGCGCTCGGGGCGCTCGCGGCAGTAGATCTTGCCAACGCCCGGCAGGGTCACGGCGCCGCCGCCGGACACTTCGGACGTGATGATCTCGGTCAGCGCGTCGAGCGCGGCGCCGGCGGCCTTCTTGTCGTGGCCGGTCTTCTCGGCCAGCGCGGCCACGAGCTGGGCCTTGGTCATCGGTTTAGCAGCCATGTCACTGTCTCCTCTTGGCCCCCGGATGTTGGGGCTTTTCATCCGCTCCCAGCGGCATGTCGTTTACTCCCACAATCATTTGCGAGGCTTTGCAAGTGAAAAAGCCATGTTTTGTTGGCTTTTCGGGCCTCAGAGGAACGCCGTTTCCTCGAAGCTGCGCAATTTCCGGCTGTGGATCCGCTCCAGCGGCGCCTCGCGCAGCCGCTCCATCGCGCGGATGCCGATCATCAGGTGCCGCGCGACCTGCGTGCGGTAGAAGTCGGACGCCATGCCCGGCAGTTTCAGCTCTCCGTGCAGCGGCTTGTCGCTGACGCACAGGAGCGTGCCGTAGGGCACGCGGAAGCGGAAGCCGTTGGCGGCGATGGTGGCGCTCTCCATGTCCAGCGCCACGGCGCGGGACTGGCTGAGCCGCTTCACCGGGCCGGCCTGGTCGCGCAGTTCCCAGTTGCGGTTGTCGAGACTGGCGACGGTGCCGGTGCGCATGATGCGCTTCAGCTCGTAGCCCTCGAGCTCGGTCACCTCCTCCACCGCGTCCTCGAGGGCGACCTGGATCTCGGCCAGCGCCGGGATCGGCACCCAGACCGGCAGGTCGTCGTCCAGCACCTTGTCCTCGCGCAGGTAGGCGTGGGCGAGGACGAAGTCGCCGAGGCGCTGGGAATTGCGCAGCCCCGCGCAATGCCCCACCATCAGCCAGGCGTGCGGGCGCAGCACCGCGATGTGGTCGGTCGCGGTCTTGGCGTTGGACGGACCGACGCCGATGTTGACGAGGGTGATCCCCTGACCCTTCTCCCGCTTGAGGTGGAAGGTCGGCATCTGCGGCAGCTTCGCCGGCAGGGGCAGCGGCGCGTCGGGCTCGGTGATCTCGACGTTCCCCGGGCCGACGAAGGACGTATAGCCGCTGTCGGGGTCGGCGAGGACGTGGCGGGCGTAGGCTTCGAACTCCTCGACGTAGAACTGGTAGTTCGTGAACAGGACGTGGTTCTGGAAGTGGTCCGCCCGCGTCGCCGTGTAGTGCGACAGCCGCGCCAGCGAATAGTCGACGCGCTGCGCGGTGAAGGGGGCGAGCGGCTCGGCCCCGTCCGGGTAGCGGAAGCCGGAGCCGTTCACGATGTCGTCGTGGGTGGTGGAGAGGTCCGGCACGTCGAACACGTCGCGCAGCGTGAACGAGACGGCGCCTTCCTGCGGGACCGTCACCTCGGCGTCGCCCGCGACGGCGAAATGGATCGGCATCGGCGTGTCGCTGACCCCGATATGGACCGGGATCTGGTGGTTGCGGATCAGCAGGCCGATCTGCTGCTCGAGATAGGCCTCGAACAGGTCCGGCCGGGTGATCGTCGTGGCGTAGGTGCCGGGTGCGGTGACGTGGCCGAAGGACAGACGGCTGTCCGCGAGGGCGAAGGTCGTCGTGGAGAACCGCACTTCCGGGTAGAAGGCGCGGAAGCGCATGTCCGGCTGGCCGTGCCGGATCGCGGCGTTGAAGCGGTCCTTCAGGAACTCCGTCGCGGTGTCGTACAGCTCGCGCAGGCGGGCGACGGCGGCGGCGGCGTCGGTGAAGGCCTCGTGCGGGACCGGGTCGGGGGTCTCGACGCGCAGGCCGGGACCGAATTGCTGTCCATCGGCGGTCATGACGACTCCTCGATCAGGGGGACGATTTCGAAAGAGCGGACATCGACGAGGCCGAGGTCCGAGATGCGCAGCTCGGGGATCACCACGAGCGCGAGCAGCGAGTGCTGCATGAACGCGTTGTTGAGGCGGCAGCCGCAGGCCGCCATCGCCTCGCCGATGCCGCGGGCCTTTGCCGCCACCTCGGCGGCCGGGCGGTCGGACATCAGGCCGGCAATGGGCAGTTCGACGAGGCCGATCTCGGTGCCGTCCTTCCAGACGGTGACGCCGCCCCCCACCTCGCCGAGCCGGTTCGCGGCGGCGGCCATCATCGCGGCGTCGGTGCCGACGACGATCATGTGGTGGCTGTCATGCGCGACGGTGGAGGCGATGGCCATGCGGCCGGTATAGCCGAAGCCCTGGACGAAGCCGTTTGTCACCTGCCCGGTCGCGCGGTGCCGCTCGACCAGGGCGATGCGGGCAATGTCGCCCTCCGGCTGCACGGCGCCGTCCGCGACGGGCAGGTCGGCAGTCAGCGCCTTCGTCGGCGCCTGGTTCTCGACCACGCCGATGACCCTGGCGGTCACGCGGGAGGCCCCGGCTCGGGGGCCGGGGCGGGTGTCCGAGGGGAGGCGGACCACGAAATCCGCATCCGTGAGCGCGGGGCCAAGCCGAACGGTCTTCCGGGCGCTTTCGGGCCAGTCGTAGTGGGGGCACTCGGCCAGCAATGTTCCGCCTTCGGCCACCCGCCGCCCGCGCGCGAAAACCACCTCGATCGGCAGCTCCCGCAGGTCCGACGTCAATATGGCATCCGCCCGGCGCCCGGGAGCGATGGAGCCCAGCTCCCGCTCCAGACCGAAATGCGTCGCGGTGTTCACCGTCGCCATCTGCAGAGCCACGAGCGGATCGCAGCCGCAGGCGATGGCGTGCCGCACTACCCGGTTCATGTGCCCGTCATGGACCAGCGTGCCGGCGTTGCAGTCGTCGGTGCACAGGATGAAGTTCCGCGGGTCGAGGCCCTTCTCGGTGATCGCGGTGATCTGGCTCTCGACGTCGTACCAGGCGCTGCCGAGCCGCAGCATGGAGCGCATCCCCTGCCGCACCCGCGCCACCGCGTCTGCCTCGGCCGTCCCCTCGTGGTCGTCCGCCGGACCGCCGGCGACGTAGGCGTGGAACGGAATGCCCCGGTCGGGCGAGGCGTAGTGGCCGCCCACAATCTTGCCCGCCGCCATCGTCGCCGCCATCTCGGCCAGCATCTGCTGGCTGCCGTTCACGACGCCCGGATAGTTCATCATCTCGCCGAGGCCGACGATGCCAGGCCAGTCCATCGCCTCGGCCACGTCGTCAGGGCCGATCTCGTAGCCCGTCGTCTCCAGCCCCGGCGCGGACGGCGCGCAGGACGGCATCTGGGTGAAGATGCTGACGGGCTGCATCAGCGCCTCGTCGTGCATCATGCGCACGCCGGGCAGGCCGAGGACGTTGGCGATCTCGTGGGGGTCGGTGAACATCGTCGTCGTGCCGTGGGGGATCACCGCGGCGGCGAACTCGGCCGGCGTGAGCATGCCGGACTCGATGTGCATGTGTCCGTCGATCAGGCCGGGGATCAGGTAGCGGCCGGCGCCCTCCACCACCTCGGTGCCGTCGCCGATGCAGTGCGACGCGTCGGGTCCGACATAGGCGAAGCGTCCCTCGGCCACGGCGACGGCCCAGCCGTCCAGCACCTCGCGGCTCTGCACGTTCACGAGCCGGACATCGCGGATGACGAGATCGGCGGGCGCGCGGCCCGCGGCCACCGCGACGAGGCGGGGGGCGGCGTCGGCCCAGGTCCGGAGGGGTGTCGGGGAGGTCGGTCGTTCCATTGCCGAATCTGACACCAATCGGGTGTCGTCCGCAAGACAGGCGGACGCGGCGTCCCGCACTCCGCCAGCCGTGACCGGACGCGCCGGAACCGCGCACCACGGGCGGCGTTGCGCGATCATGACCCCGCCTCCCGGCCTCATCTACTACCCCGACAGCCGCCCCGGCATCTCGCGCCGGCGCGCAGGCCGCGGCTTCACCTACAAGGCCCCCGACGGCACCACGATCGACGACCGGCGCGAGCGCAAGCGGATCGAGCGGCTCGCCGTGCCGCCGGCCTACGAGAAGGTCTGGATCAGCCCCGAGGAGAAGGGCCACCTGCAGGCGACGGGCTATGACGCGCGCGAGCGCAAGCAGTACCGCTACCACCCCGAGTTCCGCGAGCATCAGGAGCGCAAGAAGTACGACGACCTCGCCGCCTTCGGCGAGGCGCTGCCGCGCATCCGCCGCGTCATCCGCGAGGACCTGCACGGCGAGGCGGGCGAGCGCGACTTCGCCATCGCCGCGGTGCTGGCGCTGATAGACCGGACGGCGATCCGGGTCGGGCACGAGGGCTACACCGTGCTGAACCGGACCTACGGCGCGACGACGTTGAAGCCGCGGCATCTGACGATGACCGAGGGCGCGCTGGAGCTGAAGTTCCGCGGCAAGGGCGGCAAGAAGGTCCGGACGATGCTGCGCGACAAGCGGCTGGCGAAGGTCCTCGGTCAGCTGCACGACCTGCCGGGCAAGGCGCTGATCTCCTGGGTCGACGAGGCCGGCGCGGCGCACTCCGTCCATTCCGAGGAGGTGAATTCCCGCCTCTCCGCCATCGTCGGGCAGCCGGGCATCACCGCCAAGACGTTCCGCACCTGGGCCGGCAGCGAGGCGGCGCTGGTCGCGGCGCTGCAGGACGGGCCGGCCACGATCAAGACGCTGTCGCAGGCGGCGGCGGAGCGGCTGTCGAACACGCCGACCATCGCGCGCAACAGCTACATCCACCCCCGCGTCATCGACCTCGCGGGGACGGAGGCCGACGAGCGGCTGGCGCTGCTGCAGGACCTTCCAGAGCGGGCGGAGCTGCGGCGGGCCGAGCGGGCCCTGCTGCGCCTGATCGGCTGAGGCCTTGCCGGCGGCGGACCGGCGGCGCATCTCTGGACCCATGGCAGGCACCCTTCTCGTCTTCGGTCACGGCTATTCCGCCACCGCGCTCAGCCGGCGGCTGGTCCCGCTGGGCTGGCAGATCTTCGGCACCACCCGCTCCGCCGACAAGGCGCCGGAGCTCGAGGCCATCGGCGTCACCCCCATCGTCTGGCCCGGCGGCGACGTCCTGCCGGCGCTCGCCGCCGCAGACCACCTCCTCGCCTCCGCCGCGCCCGACGCGGACGGCGACCCGGTCCTCGCCGCCCTCGCCCCCGAGATCGCAACCGCCGCGCCGCGCCTGCGCTGGGCCGGCTACCTCTCGACCACCGGCGTCTACGGCGACCAGGGCGGCGGATGGGTCGACGAGGAGACGCCCCCCGCCCCGTCCACCACCCGCGGCCGGCAGCGCGTCGCGGCCGAGGCGGAGTGGGCCGCGCTCGGCCTGCCTTTGCACGTCTTCCGCCTCGCCGGCATCTACGGCCCCGGACGCGGGCCGTTCGCCAAGGTCCGCGAGGGCACCGCCCGCAGGATCGTCAAGCAGGGACAGGTCTTCAGCCGCATCCACGTCGACGACATCGCGCAGGTACTGGAGGCGTCGATCGCGCGCCCCGACCCAGGCCGCGTCTACAACGTCTGCGACGACGACCCCGCCCCGCCGCAGGAAGTGATCGCCGAGGCCGCGCGCCTGCTCGGCCTGCCCGTCCCGCCCGCCGTCCCGTTCGAGGAGGCGGAACTGTCGCCCATGGCCCGCAGCTTCTACGCCGAGAGCAAGCGGGTCCGGAACGACCGAATCAAGGACGAGCTGGGGGTCGAACTGCTCTACCCGGACTATCGCAGCGGTCTTCGGGCCCTGCTCGAAGAGGAAGACCCGTCTTGCAGTCGCGATTGAGGACCATCGTCGAATCCCCACGCTTCACGCGCTTCATCATCGCGGTGATCTTGTTCAACGCAGTGATCCTGGGATTGGAGACGTCGGACGCTGTCATGGCGCTCGCGGGCGGGCCGATCCTCGCGCTCGACCGGCTCTGCCTCGCCATCTTCACCGTGGAGATCGCCGCCAAGCTGGTCGCCTGGGGACCGCGGTTCTTCCGCGACGGCTGGAACGTCTTCGACGCGGCCATCGTGGGCGTGAGCCTCGTTCCCGCCGGGGCGGGTCTCTCGGTCCTGCGGGCGCTGCGGATCCTGCGGGTGCTGCGCGTCGTCTCGGTCACGCCGCGGCTGAGGCGGGTGGTCGAGGGTCTGTTCGCCGCCCTGCCCGGCATGGCCTCGGTCTTTCTGCTGATGGGGCTGATCTTCTACATCGCCTCGGTCATGGCGACCAAGCTCTTCGGTGCGGCCTTTCCGGACTGGTTCGGCTCGCTGGGAGCGTCGGCCTACTCGCTGTTCCAGATCATGACGCTCGAGAGCTGGTCCATGGGGATCGTCCGCCCGGTGATGGAGGTCTTTCCACAGGCCTGGCTGTTCTTCGTGCCTTTCATCCTGGTCACGACGTTCGCCGTGGTGAACCTGGTCGTCGGCCTCATCGTGAACTCGATGCAGGACGCCCATGCCGAGGAAGAGGTCGCCGCGACGGATTCCTATCGCGACGAGGTGCTGACCCGGCTGCGGGCGATCGAGGAAAGGCTGGACCGGCGGGGTTAGGCGCGGCGCTCCAGCACCTTCGCGCCCATCACCTCCAGCACCTTGCGCTCGATGTCGCCGGCGTTCAGCCCGGCGACCGCGTACATGTCCGCCGGCGAGGCTTGGTCGATGAAGATGTCCGGCAGGCACATCGACCGGAACTTCAGCCCGGTGTCGAACACCCCCTCCTCCGCCAGCAGCTGCGCGACGTGGCTGCCGAATCCGCCGACCGCGCCCTCCTCCAGCGTGATCAGCGCCTCGTGCTCGCGCGCCAGCCGCAGGATCAGCTCGCGGTCCAGCGGCTTGGCGAAGCGGGCGTCGGCGACGGTGGGCGACAGGCCGCGGGCCTCCAGAGCCTCGGCGGCCTCCACCGCCTCCTTCAGCCGCGTGCCGAACGACAGCAGCGCGACGCCCCGCCCCTCGCGGACCACGCGGCCGCGGCCGATCTCCAGCGGCTCGGGCCGCTCGGGCATCTCGACCCCGACGCCCTCGCCCCGCGGGAAACGGAAGGCGATCGGCCCGTCGTCGTGCGCCGCGGCGGTGGCGACCATGCGCACCAGCTCGGCCTCGTCGGCGGCGGCCATGACGGTGAAGCCGGGGAGGTTGGAGAGGTAGGCGATGTCGTAGGCGCCCGCGTGGGTCGCGCCGTCGGCGCCGACGAGGCCGGCGCGGTCGATGGCGAAGCGGACCGGCAGGCGCTGCAGCGCGACGTCGTGGACGACCTGGTCGTAGCCGCGCTGCAGGAAGGTCGAGTAGATCGCGCAGAACGGCCGCATTCCCCCCGCGGCGAGGCCGGCGGCGAATGTGACGGCGTGCTGCTCTGCGATGCCGACGTCGAAGCAGCGCGAGGCGAAGCGCTCCATGAACCTGTTCAGGCCCGTGCCGTCCGGCATCGCGGCGGTGACGGCGCAGATGCGGGGATCGCGCTCCGCCGCGGCGATCAGCGACTTGGCGAAGACCGACGTGTAGGACGGCGCGTTCGACGCCGCCTTCTTCTGCTCGCCGGTCACCACGTCGAACTTGCCGACGCCGTGGCCGCGGTCCGCCGCGCTCTCGGCCGGGGCGAAGCCCTTGCCCTTCTTGGTGATCGCGTGGATCAGGATCGGCCCGTGCGCCCGCGCCTTCACGGTGCGCAGCACGGCGAGCAGGCTTTCCATGTCGTGCCCGTCGATGGGCCCGACGTAGGAAAAGCCCAGCTCCTCGAACAGCGTTCCGCCGACGGCGAGGTGCTTGAGGATGTCCTTCGCCCGCTTCGCCCCCTCGCGGAACGGCGGCGGCAGCAGCGACACGGCCCCCTTGGCGGCGGCCTTCAGCTCCTGGAACGGCGCGCCGGCGTAGAGGCGGGACAGGTAGGCGGACATCGCGCCGACGGGGGGCGCGATAGACATCTCGTTGTCGTTGAGGATGACGATCAGCCGCTTGCCGAGGTGGCCGGCGTTGTTCATCGCCTCGTAGGCCATGCCGGCGGACATCGCGCCGTCGCCGATCACCGCGATGCAGTCGCCGATGCCGCAGGCCGGCGTCTCGATCCCCGCGCCGCCGAGGTCGCGGGCGACGGCGAAGCCGAGGGCGGCGCTGATCGAGGTGGAGGAGTGGGCCGCGCCGAACGGGTCGTAAGGGGATTCCGAGCGCTTGGTGAAGCCGGACAGCCCGTCCTTCTGGCGCAGGGTGCGGATCCGGTCTCGCCGGCCAGTGAGAATCTTGTGCGGGTAGGTCTGGTGCGAGACGTCCCAGACGATCCGGTCCCGCGGCGCGTCGAAGATCGCGTGCAGCGCGACGGTCAGTTCGATCACGCCGAGCCCGGCGCCGAGATGGCCGCCCGTGACGGAGACCGCGCTGATCGTCTCGGCCCGCAGCTCGTCGGCCAGCTGCTCCAGCTGCTCGTCCGAGAGGGACTTGAGGTCGGCCGGCGAATGGATCCGGTCGAGGAGCGGGGTCGAGGGTCTGTCGGTCATGCGGGCCTTCCGGCAGGGGTCGCCTGCCCCGTCACCTAGGGCGTCCGGGGGATAGCGGAAGGGCCACCGTGTCGCAAGGCGGGCCCCGTGCAGCGCATGTGCAGGCGGCCCGTCGCTCAGGTGACGCGGGCGACCGCGAACCGGGCGAGGTCGCGCAGCGGGTCGGCCTCCGGCCCGAACCCCGCGAGTGCGGCGACCGCCTCGTCCGCGAGCGCCGCCGCGCGGGCGCGGGCGCCGTCGGCGCCCATCAGCTCCACGAACGTCGCCTTGCCGCGGCCGGCATCCTTGCCCACCGCCTTGCCGACCGCCGCTGCATCTCCGTCCACGTCGAGAAGGTCGTCGCGGATCTGGAAGGCGAGGCCGAGGGCGTCGGCATAGGCCGTCATCGGCGCGGGATCGGCTCCGGCGAGCATCGCGCCCGCCTCGGCCGACCAGCGGAACAGGGCGCCGGTCTTGAGGCGCTGGATATGGCTGATGTGCGCCATCGGGTCGGCCGGGCGGCCGCCCCGCTCGGCCGCGATGTCGCACCACTGGCCGCCGGCCATGCCCGCCATGCCGGACTGCCGCGCGAGGCGGCGGGCGAGGTCCACGACCCGCTCCGCCGGCACGCCGTCGATGCCGGCGACGAGGTCGAAGGCCAGCGACTGCAGCGCGTCGCCGACGAGGATCGCCATCGCCTCGCCAAAGGCGACGTGCACGGTCGGGCGGCCGCGGCGCAGGGCGTCGTCGTCCATCGCGGGCAGGTCGTCGTGGACGAGGGAATAGGCGTGCATCGCCTCGATCGCGGCGGCGGCGTCCAGCGCGGCGGCGGCGGGGACGCCGTGGATGCGGGCGCTTTCCAGCACGATGAGGCCGCGCAGCCGCTTGCCGCCCTCGACGGCGTAGCGCATCGCGCGGACGAGTTCGCCGATGTCGCCGCTTTCCTCCGGCAGCGCCGCGGCCAACCGGTCCGAGATCACCCGCGCGTCCGCGGCGCCCGGTCCCTCAGCCATCGCGATCAGCCATCGAGGGGCGCGGTCCCCGTCGGCTCGCCGCGGGCGTCGGTGGTGATGCGGGCCACCTTCTCCTCCGCCTCCTGCAGCTTCTTCTCGCAGCGGGCGCGCAGAGCGGCGCCGCGCTCGTAGAGGGCGATCGACTCGTCGAGGGCGACCTCGCCGCGTTCCAGCTGGCCGACCACGCGCTCGAGCTCGCGGATCGCCTCTTCGAAGGACATCTGGTCGACCGGCTTGGCCGCGGCCTGTTCGCTCATTGCCCCTGCTCCATCAGTACCGTCACGTGCGCCGCGGCGGCCTCGCCCAGCGCGTCGAGGTCATAGCCGCCCTCGAGCGCCGAGACCACCCGTCCGCCGCACACCCGGTCCGCCGCGTCGCAGATCGCCCGCGTCACCCAGGCGAAGTCCGAGGTCCTGAGCGCGATCGAGGCGAGCGGGTCGCGGACGTGGGCGTCGAAGCCGGCGGAGACGAGGATCAGGTCGGGTCGGAACGCCTCCATCCTCGCGAGGATGTCGGACCAGACCTGGCGGAACAGCTCGGACCCCGAGCCCGGGGGCAGCGCGACGTTCATCACCGTGCCATGCGGGCCGTCGTCGGACGGATCACCGGTGCCGGGATAGAGCGGCATCTGATGCGACGAGGCGAAGAAGATGCGCGGGTCGTCCTGCACCAGGTCCTGCGTGCCGTTGCCGTGATGCACGTCGAAATCGAGAATCGCGACCCGCTTCAGGCCGTGATGCTCCAGCGCGTGGGCCGCGCCGACGGCGACCGAGCCGAAGAAGCAGAACCCCATCGGCGTCTGGCGCTCGGCATGATGGCCGGGCGGGCGGACCGCGCAGAAGGCGTTCGCGACCTCGCCGCCGAGGACGAGGTCGACGGCCCGGACGACCGCGCCCGCGGCGCGCCAGGCGGCGGAGATCGAGCCGGGCGACAGCGTCGTGTCGGCATCCAGCGCCACGAACCCTTCCTCCGGCGCCGCGGCAGTGACGGCGTCGACATAGGGCGCGGGATGCACGCGCGTCAGGTCGTCCGCCGCCGCCATCGGGGCGGAGACGCGGACGAGGTCCATTCCCTCCAGCACCTCCAGCACGGTTTCGAGCCGGGCCACCTGCTCGGGGTGGCCCGGCGGATTGACGTGGCCGAGGCAGTCGGGGTGGGTGACGAGCGCGGTTGCCATGGGGCGGAGCAAAACGCACTCTGCCCGCGTCCACAACAACGGATCGCCGCCATGCGCCGCCTCCTCGCCCTGCTCTGCCTCGCCGCCCTGCCCGCCGCCGCGCAGGAGGCGACCGAGGTGCAAACCGATCTCGACGGCGACGGGACGATCGAGACGTGGGTTATGGAAACCGACGACGCGGGCGGCGCCCTGCTGACCGTCGATGGGCTGGACGGCATCCGCGTGTACCGGGACGTCGTGTGGTCCGGCGCGATGGCGGGCACCACGCCGTCCCTCGACGTTGCGCCGAATGGCTCGCTGCAAATCGTCTCGCAGAACGAGGCCATCGGCCGCGACCGCTGGAGGCAGGTCCTGACCGTGGCGTTCCGCGACGGCGCCTACCGCGTCGCCGGGTTCAGCTACGACTGGTACGACACCCTCAATCCGGACTCGCGCGGGCTGTGCGATCTCAACCTGCTGACGGGCCGGGGCGTCGTCATGGACGGCGATCACGAGGCGGAGGTGGACGCCTCGGTTCCGGCACTGCCGCTCGCGCAATGGACCTCGGACACCTTTCCCGGCGAGTGCCTGCCCTGACGTCGTTGCAACAGTCCGGACGCCGCCGAATTGCCCGTGTGCGGCCTTAGTTGAAAGCTGACTCTTCGGGACTAATGTCGGCGCCCGAAGGCGATCCGAGGAATATTTCATGCCGATCCGTGCCGTCGTGTGGGGCGAGAACCACCACGAACAGACGAACAAGGTCGTGGCCGACCTGTATCCCGAGGGGATGCACGGCACCATCGCCGGGGCGCTGAACGCCGACGATGGGATCGAGGCGACGACCGCCACCCTGCAGGAGCCCGAGCACGGCCTGACGGCCGAGCGGCTGGCGCAGACCGATGTCCTGCTGTGGTGGGGCCATGCCCGCCACAAGCAGGTCGAGGACGCCGTGGTGGAGCGTGTGGTCGAGGCCGTGTGGTCCGGCATGGGCCTGATCGCCCTGCACTCCGCCCACTTCTCCAAGCCGTTCAAGCGGCTGATGGGCACGCCCTGCAACCTCACCTGGCGCGAGGCGGGAGAGCGCGAGCGGCTGTGGCTGACCTCGCGCAACCACCCGATCGCCGCCGGCCTGCCCGACAGCTTCGAGCTGGAGAACGAGGAGATGTACGGCGAGCCGTTCGGCATCCCCGAGCCGATGGAGACGGTGTTCGTCAGCTGGTTCCAGGGCGGCGAGGTGTTCCGCTCGGGCGCGACGTGGAAGCGGGGGGCGGGCAACGTCTTCTACTTCCGCCCCGGGCACGAGACCTACCCGACCTACCACGACGGCAACGTCCATACCGTGCTGCGCAACGCGGTGCGCTGGGCGCACAACCCGGCGAAGCGGCTGGCCGACCCGACCAAGGCGCCGAACGTGCCCGTTGACAAGGCGCCCGAGAAGATCGAGGAGCGCGGCCCGAAGCTGCACGCCCATGGCGAAGAGGGTCTGCGTTGAGCGAGGTTCGTGTCCTGATCGTCGGCACCGGGGGCATGGCCAATGCCCACGCGAACGCCTTCGAGGAACTGCACGGCGTCCGCCTCGTCGGCGGCGTCGACCTGAACCCCGGCCGGCGGCTGGAATTTCTGGCCAAGCACCGGCTGCAGATGGGCTTCGGCTCGGTCGCCGAGGCGCTGGAGTGGGGCGAGTTCGACGCCGTGTCGAACGTGACGCCCGACGCGGTGCACCACCCGACGACGCTGCCCCTCCTCGGGGCCGGCAAGCACGTCCTGTGCGAGAAGCCGCTGGCGACCAGCTACCACGACGCCCGGCAGATGGCCGTCGCCGCCGACCGGCGCGGCGTCATCAACATGGTGAACCTCACCTACCGGAACGTGCCCGCGCTGATCCAGGCGCACGCGATGGTGCAGGCCGGCGAAATCGGCGAGGTCCGGCACTTCGAGGCCGCCTACCTGCAGAGCTGGCTGACCCAGCCGGCCTGGGGCGAGTGGCGGGAAGAGCAGAAGTGGCTGTGGCGCCTGTCCAGCAAGCACGGCTCTCTCGGCGTGCTCGGCGACGTCGGGGTCCACATCCTGGACTACGCGACCTACGCCGCGGGGCTGGAGCCGACGAACGTGTCGTGCCGCCTGACCACCTTCGACAAGGCGCCGGGCGGCCAGATCGGGGAATACACGCTCGACGCCAACGACAGCTTCGCGATGCACCTGCAGCTGGAGAACGGGGCCACCGGCGTCGTCCATGCCAGCCGCTTCGCGACGGGCCACATCAACGATCTCAAGCTGCGGCTCTACGGCACGAAGGGCGGTCTCGACGTGCGGTACGAGAACAAGGTCAGCACGCTGAAGGCCTGCCTCGGCGAGGACATCCTGACCGGGACCTGGCGCGAGGTGCACACGCCGGACGTCCCGACGAACTACGCCCGCTTCGCCGCCGCGATCCGCGCGCAGGAAAAGGTCCTGCCCGACTTCGCCCGCGGCGCGGTGCTGCAGAAGGTCATCGACACGGCGGTCGAATCGGACGCGCAGGGCGGGTTGGGACTCACGCTCTGACGCGCGTCCGGGCGCGCCGCTGGTGCGCCCGGACGACAGCCCGCTCCCGGACCATGGCCGCCGCCTTTGACTTGGGAGGACGTTTTGGCGTCCAGTGCGGTCGATGGCATTGCACGACAGGACCGGTTACGAAGATGCAGCTTTCCGTCAGTTTCGAGAATACCCGCGGCACAGAGGCGGGCACGGGTCCGGTCACGGTGGGCTGGTTCCTGGCGGACGCGAAGGCCGCGGTGATCTACTACCCGCCCGAGCGGGTGCGGTCTGCGGACCTGAACCGGCAGCACGCCAAGTCGGCCTCCCGCTGTCCGGCGGTGATCAACCTCGAAAGCCGGTATTTCCTGATCCGCTGCCCCTTCGACATCAACATCGGCTTCGTCCGCGACGACAAGGGCAAGGCCGCGATGCGCAACCTCAGCGGCGAGGCCAGTGCGATCCGGGGCAGCAAGCTGGGCGAGAAGCTGCACATGGTGTCCGAGGCGGAGTGGCGGCACAAGGACGTGCCGACGATCCAGCTCGCCCTGCCTTACGTCTTCGTCGCGGACGAGCCGGTCTACATGAGCCAGGTCTCGCCGTTCATGCATTACACCCGTGATCCGCTGCCCGGGACGATCTTCGGCGGGCGGTTCCCGATCAACGTCTGGCCGCGGCCCCTGATGTGGGCGTTCGAGTGGTGGGACACGACGAAGCCGATCCGTATCAACCGAGGCGACCCGCTGTTCTACGCCGGGTTCGAGACGATGCCGCAGGATCGCGGCGTCGCGGTGCACGAGACCGAGGTCACGGACGAGCTGAAGACGTACCTCGAGCACATCTCGGGCGCGGTGAACTACGTCAACCAGACCTTCTCGCTGTTCGAGGCGGCCGAGAGGGTGCGGCCCGAGACGCTGGTCGTACCGGTCCGCCGCCGCCGTCCGGCCGACGGATGAGCGAGGCCGGATCCCGTCCGCCGACGGTTGCGGAAGTCCGCGACGCCGCGGTCGAGGCGCACCGGGCCGGCCGCCTGGACGAGGCGTCCGAGCTGTACGCGGCGTACCTGGCGGCCAGTCCCGACGACGGCGGGATGTGGAGCAACCTGGGCGCGCTGCACCGCGTGGCGGGACGCCACGACCTGGCGCTGATCGCCCAGAAACGGGCCTACGCGCTGATGCCACGGGCCCGGTCGATCACCGGGAACCTCGCCAACATCCTCGCCGATACCGGAGAGACGGAGCGGGCGCTCGAGCTGCGGCGGCAGCTGCTGGCGGACCGGCCGGACGATCCCGAGGTCATCGCCATGATGGGCAAGGCGCTGCGGACGCTGCGGCGCTACGACGAGGCCATTTCGCTCCTGAAGGAGGCCGCGGAGCGGTATCCGGACCATGCGGAAATGCGGGTGCAGCTCGCCCTGACGCTTCTCGCCGCAGGGCGCTACCTCGAGGGGTTCGAGGCCTACGAGGCCCGCTGGCTGACCGGCGAGCTGGCGCCGCGCAGGATGGCGATGCCCCGCTGGGACGGCTCCCCCCTGGACGGCCGGACGATCCTGGTGGTGCCGGAGCAGGGTTTCGGCGACGCGCTGGCGTTCAGCCGGTTCCTGCCGGTCCTGAAGGAGAGGTGCGGCGCCGGGCGCGTCCTTCTGCTGAACAACGGGCCGGTCCATCGGCTGCTGTCGCAACCGGACGGCGTCGACGCCGCAGCGACCAGCATGGACGGCGCCGGGTTCGACACCTGGTGCTACATGATGGACGCCCTGCCGCACCACTTCGCGGCGTCGCCCGAGGTGCCGCCGCCGACCCGCCTCCACGTGCCCGACGATTCGCGCGAGCGGGCGGTGGCCCTCGCCGCGCCGGCGCGCGACCGCTTCCGGGTCGGCCTCGTCTGGAACGGATCCGTCACGTACCGTGCCAACGCCTTCCGGTCGTTCAGCCATCGCGAGTACTGGCCCCTTCTCGACCTGCCGGACACGCAGTTCTACGGCCTGCACAAGGGCCCGATGGCCGAGGAGATGCGCAAGGACGGGACCGCGACGCTGCTCCACGACGTCGCCCGGACCGAACGCGACTTCGCCGACACGGCCGCGATGATGCGGGAGCTCGACCTCGTCGTCACCACCTGCACCGCGACCGCCCACCTCGCCGGGAGCCTCGGGGTGCCGGCGTGGGTGCTGCTGCACTGGGACTCTTTCTGGATGTGGGGGGCGGACGGCGAGACGACGCCGTGGTATCCGTCGGTCAGGCTGATCCGGCAGGAGACGCCACGGGACTGGGCCGGCGTGATCGCGCGGGTCCGCTCCGGGCTCGAGCAGGAGCTGGATCGCTGGCGGAAGGCGCGCGCGCATGGATGACATCCTCGTCCCGGTCTCGGCCGGCGAACTGATCGACAAGATCACCATCCTCCGGATCAAGTCCGAGCGGATCGCGGACGAGGCCAAGCTCGCCAACGTGCGGCGCGAGCTGTCGGTCCTGCAGGCCGTGGCCGACAAGCTGCCCGACACGCCCGACCTGCCCGTGCTCGAGGACGAGCTGATGGGGATCAACACCCGCCTCTGGGTGATCGAGGACGACATCCGCGAGTGCGAGGCGCGGGGCGACTTCGGCCCCGACTTCATCGCCCTCGCCCGGGCCGTCTACCGGACCAACGACCGCCGGGCCGACGCCAAGCGGCGGATCAACGAGCTGCTCGGCTCGACCATCGTCGAGGAGAAGTCCTACGCCGACTACGGCGGCGGGGCGGACTGACGTGCCGTCGCTGGCGGACGTGCGGCGCGACCTCGCCGCGCTCGAACGGAGCCTGTCGGAGGCGCTGCAGACGGAGCGGACCCGGCGCCGCGGGGCGCTCGTCCGCGAGTTGCACGAGGTGCGGCAGATGCTGCGCGGGCCGGCCGCCTACCCGTTCGTCTCCCAGGCCGGGCAGGACATGATCGTCGACCGCCTGCTCGGCGGCCGGACGGGCGGCACCTTCGCCGACATCGGGGGCTACGACGGGGTGACCGGGTCGAACACGCTGTTCTTCGAGAAATGGCGCGGCTGGACCGGCGTGCTCGTGGAGCCGGTGGCGAAGACACGCGCCACCGCCGCGTCGGTCCGGACCTGTCCGTGCCTGCCCTACGCCGTCGACGCCGAGGACGGCACCGCCGAGTTCCTCGAGGTGACCGAGGGCTACACCCAGATGAGCGGCCTCGCCGACCGCTACGATCCCGGCCTGCTGCAGCAGGTCCGTGCCGACCCCCGCCACCGCGAGGCGACGGTGACGGTGGAGACCCGGACCCTGAGCCGCATCCTCGACGAATCGGGAGTGACCCAACCCGACTTCGTCTCGCTCGACATCGAGGGCGGAGAGGTCCGCGTCCTGGAGTCCTTTCCGTTTTCCCGCCACAATGTCGGGGTGTGGGCGATCGAGAACAACACCGGGACGAACCGCATCGCCGAGGTGATGCAGGCCGCCGGCTACGTCCTTGTCGAACTGGCCGGACCGGACGAAATATGGCGCCGTGCCGACCTTTCGGGCTGACTTGATCGGATAAGATTCCCTTAACCGCCTGATCGCTAGCCCCTGTCGCGGGGGCGAGAAAAGGACGGGTGGGCACATGTCGGCTCAGGCGAACAGACCGCTTATCATCAAGCGCAAGAAGGTCTCCGGCGGGGACGGGCACCATGGCGGGGCGTGGAAGGTCGCCATTCCATACTCCTAGGTCGGGGCGCCTTTGGCGCCCGGGTTCCATTGCCCGGCCTTCGCCGGTCGGGAGCCGTTCTGACCCATGCGGGGGCGTGTCCGCCGCCGCGCCATCCCGTGCGGGATGCGAGTGCGACCATTGCCGGAAGACGTTGACGAAACCTTGACGCCGATGGGGCACCCCCTGACTTTTTTTCTTTATGGTTAATGGCTTGCCCGGTCTCGGCGCCGCCGCGTCACGCCTTGTGCTCGACGTCGCCGCCAGCCGGCCCATGGCGCGACAGCGCCCCGTCGCGGTCGTAGGTGGTGAGAGCGGCCGCGATGCCTCGGCGCAGTTCGGCGCGGGCGGCCGCATCCCGCAGACCCGACAGGGCAGAGGCGAGCAGGGCCTGATTCCGTCTCAGTCCCGCTTCGGCCCGCCGCAGCGCCGTCCGGGAGATCCCGGCCCCGCCGAGCCGAGCCACGAGCCGCGCCTTCTCGGGCGCGAGGGCGGGCAAGACGGCGTAGTTGGCCATCAGGAGAGCCTCGCGTTCCCGCGCGAGCAGATCCTGCAGGCGACTCAGCTCGCCGTCATCCATCCGCACCACCCGCGAGCGCCCGGTAGATCGATTCGGCCAGCCCGATGCCGCCGGAGCGGGCGAGCGCCTCGGCCTGTGCGTCGCGGAGCATCGAGGCGAACTGCGCCTCCCCCGCCCCCCCGCCGAACGCGTCGGGCACGTCGCCGAGCCCGGCAGCGCCGAGCATCTCTGACAGGAAGGTCGCCTCCAGACGGATCGCCGCCTCCCGCAGCGGGTCGGGCGGCGCCGGGGCGGCGGCCGGGGGGCCGAAGGAAGTGTCGATCAAGGTCAGACCTCTCGAATGCGTCCGGCCTACTTTCGGCGATCCAGGTAAAGGATTGGTAAGCCTTCGTGGGCAATAGATCGACGCGAACTGTATGGCAGGGATGTCGATGATTCTCCCGTTTCCGTCCTCGGCAGACCATTCCGGGTTGCCCCCGTCGCGCCCCCGCGGCGAGACCGGCGCGAGCCGCGCTTCGGTGGAGGATCCGTCCGGTGAGGGCGCATCCGAGAACTTCTCGGCCTGGCTGGACGACGGCCGCCGGTCGTCCGGCAGCCGACCGCCGGAGGAAATGGTTGGTACGGCGCCGGCCCGGAGCGCGACCTCGCCTGGCCATCACGGCCAACAGGTCGAGGGCGTCGGTGCGCTCGAGCAGGCCCGCGACATCGGCCACGTGGGCCGTCATCATCCGCATCTGGACGAAGGGAAACCGGCACCGTCGTCGGACATGTCCGAAGACCGGCCCGCAGAGGTCTTTCCGACAGGCGTGGAGGTGCGCACGTTCACAGGTCCAGCAATACGTCGGCTGAACGACGATCTGCCGATCGGCCGGTCGCACCTTGACCTCGCGGGCCCCGACGAGGGTGATGGCACGCCGCTGGCAAGCGACGCAGACATTCGCGTGACGGCCCCCGCGGCCGCGGATGGCGTGACAGCGCGGACAGACCCGGGGTCGAGCGCTGACTGGCGAAACGGCAGCGAGGGCGTGCGAACGAAGACCTCGACTGCAGCCATAGATTTCGCCGGCCCGGCCGCTCAGCACCAACGGTCAGGGCAGGGCGGGATCCGAGCCGGCCTTCAGACGGGGAATGTGGCGCGACCGCGCATGGCCGAGGGCGCCCGCGGGCCTGCCTCGCCCCCCATCGCTCCGAGCCGAAAGGAGGATCCGGGCATGGTGCCGACGAGCTCTTCCGAGGAAGCCGACACCATCCCGGCGACACGCAATCCTCGACCTGACGGCTCGCCGCCGACGGGGCCGGCATCGCCTGTCCACCGCCACCGGCCGGTGCACGGCGAGAGCCAGTTGAGGGACATTCCCAGCCAGGTCGGGTCGGGTCCAGAGGGCGTCCTGCGCAAGCTGTCGGACGACGTTACGGCGGATCTCCGCACCGGCGTCGCCGCCAAGGCCGTCGGTGCCGAGCTCGGGCAGGATACCGTTCTCTTCAACCTCGGCGCGTCTCGGCCCATCTCGAGTCCACCGTCCCAGCTTCAAGGAGCGCTCACGGCTCGAACTGCCGCTCCTGCTACCTCCGGGGAAGCGACATGGCGACGTGTCGCTCGACCACCAAACGCTGCGTTACAAGATTGGGGCGAAGGCCGACCCGCGAGACAGCGCGACGACGCTATCGGTGGCGGAGCAGGGCAACCCGACCCTCGGCGGAAAGGCGCGAAAGATCGGGGCGTTCTCCCGGTGACGCCGACTGCCTCCTCGACGCTGCGGCCACCAGGCTCTGCGCGCAGTGCGGCGAGCTTCGCGATGCCCGAGGAAACGCAGGACATCGGCGTCGAAACGACACGACCTGGCAGCCCGGCGCCCCATGCCGAGCGACGCGACCCGGCGGCGCCCCTCAAGCCCGACCCGAGCCCGCCGTATCTGCCCGGCCGGGCACGCGGGTTCCTCACGTCCCCGACGGTCATGCCGCTGTCCGAAACGACGCAGGACCGCGACGAGAGCCGGGAGACCCGCGACACTCCATCACAATACGGCGCCTCGGCGTCCATAGTCGAACGCCGCGATCCGACGGCACCTCTCAGGCCGGACCTGACGGCAACGTTTCCGCCCGGCCGGGGAGAAGGGATATTCGCCCTCACGGTGGACCTGCCGTTGTCCGGAGCCAGACAAGACCGCGGGGGAGCAGAGGACGGCGGCGCCGGACCATTGCAATCTGGCACCGCGACGCCCCACGCTGAGAGACGCGACTCGGCCGCCGCTCTCAAGCCGGACCTGCCCCCACCCCCGGCGCGCCAGATCGCGCTCACCGTCGCGGATCTGCGGGAGGGGCAGACGGAGATTCGCCTTTCGCCGGAAGAGCTCGGCCGCGTCCGGCTGACGGTGGCGTCGGCGGAGGGCGCGGTCTCGATCCAGATCGTCGCCGACCGACCGGAGACGGCCGAGCAGCTGCGTCGCTCGGCGGATCAGCTGGCCCGCGACCTGTCCGATCTCGGTTACCGCAGCGTGGATGTCGAGGTCCGCGGCGACGGTGACAATGGCTCTGACGGGCGCGGCCGGGATGGTGCGCGTCCTGCGCAGGGGGACCCCGCGGGCGCGATCCGTGACAAAGCCATCGACTCCCTCCCGGCCCCGGCGGCGACTGGCCGGAGCAGCGCCGGCTCCGCACATCTCGACCTGCGACTTTGACCTGCACCGGAGACTGACGTGGAAATTTCCCCCTTAGGCACCGCCACCCGGTCCGCAGCGGCCGCCACTCCACCATCTTCACGGAGCGGCGTCATCTCGTCCGATTTCGAAGTGTTCCTCAAGATGCTCACTGCGCAGATGACCAACCAGGACCCGCTCAACCCTATCGAATCGGCGGACTATGCGGTGCAGCTCGCGACCTTCTCGCAGGTGGAGCAACAGGTTCTGACCAACGACCTGCTGACGGGCCTGATGTCGCAGATGAACCTGTCCGGCATGGCACAGATGGCGGGTTGGGTGGGGCAGGAGGCGCGGGCGCCGATCCCCGCCGGGTACGACGGCGCGCCGATCACGATCTCGCCCAATCCCGCGGCGATTGCGGACGAGGTGGCCCTCGTCGTCACGGACGAGGCCGGCGAAGTCGTGCAGGAGATCGACCTGCCGGTCTCGGCGGAGCCCTATGTCTGGACGGGCCTCGACGACGGGGGCGCGCCGCTGCCCGAGGGATTGTACAGGTTCGAGGTCGTCAGCTCCGCCGAAGGCGAGGAGCTGTTGCGCGAGACGGCCGAACTCTACCAGAGGGTGACGGAAGTGCTGTCGATCGGAGACGAGATCGTGCTGCAGTTCGCGGGAGGCCAGCAGATCCCGGCCAGCCTGATAAGCGCGCTCCGGCAGCCGCCGGCGGCCTAGAGCAGTCCGGCCGCCAGGACGCCCACCAGGGTCGCCGCCGCCCCGGTCGCGATCCACAGGAGAGGGCCGGCCCGAGACGGGCGTTGCGGCGGCGCGGGCGGAAGGCTCTGCCGGATCAGCGCCGCTTCGGCGAGGTGCGGCAGGCGCGGGCCGAAGCGGGCGAGGACCAACGCGGTCCGGCGCAGATCCCGCAGCAGCGCCTTGGGGCCGAAGAACTCGCGGATGTAGCCCTCGACCACGGGCCGCGCCGCCTGCCAGATGTTGATGTGCGGGTCGAGCGAGCGGGCCACGCCCTCGACCACCACCATCGTGCGCTGCAGCAGGATCAGCTCGGTCCGCGTCTCCATCCCGAACCGCTCGGTCACCTCGAAGAGGTAGGACAGCAGCCGCCCCATCGAGATGCGCGAGGCGTCCATGCCGAAGATCGGCTCGCCCACCGCGCGCAGCGCGCGGGCGAACTCGTCCACGTCGCGATCGGCCGGCACGTAGCCAGCCTCGAAATGCACCTCGGCGACGCGGGCATAATCCTTTCGAATGAAGCCGATGATGATCTCGGCATAGACCCGGCGGGTGTATTCATCGATCCGCCCCATGATGCCGAAATCGTAGGCGACGATGTCCCCGCCCTTCGCCACCTTGAGGTTCCCCTGGTGCATGTCGCCGTGGAAGAAGCCGTCGCGCAAAGCGTGGCGCAGGAACAGCTGCAGCACCCGCTCGGCCAGCACGCGGCGGTCGTGACCGGCGGCGTCGATGGCGGCGAGGTCGCCCATGCCGGTCCCTTCGGCCCAACCGAGGGTCATGACCCGGCGCCCCGACAGATCCCAGTGGACGGGCGGCACGACGAAGCCCTCGTCGCCGGCGGTGTTGGCGGCGAACTCGCCCGCGGAGGCAGCTTCCAGCCGCAGGTCCAGCTCGCCCATCACCACGCCCTCGAAGTGGCGGATCACCTCCATCGGGCGCAGGCGGCGCGAGTTCGGCGAGAGGACTTCGACGATGCGGGCGAGGAAGTAGAACGCGTCGATGTCGCGCCGGAACGCCCGCTCGATCCCGGGCCGAAGGACCTTGACCGCGACCTCCTCGCCGGTGCGCGCCAATCGGGCATGGTGCACCTGCGCGATGGACGCGGCGGCGACCGGCTCGGAGAACTCGGAGAACAACTCGTCCACCGGCCGCTCCAGCTCGCGCTCGACGGCGAGGCGGGCCTCCGCCTTCGGGAAGGGCGGCAGCTTGTCCTGCAGCACCATCAGCTGCAGGGCCAGATCCTCGCCCACCACGTCGGGGCGGGTCGAGAGGATCTGGCCGAACTTGATGTAGGCGGGGCCCAGCGCGGTCAGCGCCCGCGTCACCGGCGGCATGGTCGGATCGCCGGCATAGCCGAGCCAGCGGAACGGCCACGCGAGGATGCGCAGCGCGGCCCGCACCAGCGGCGGCGCGTCGAACGCGGCGAGGGCGACGGTCATGGCGCCCGTCCTCTCGAACGTGGCGCCGGTCCGGATCACCCGCAGGATGTTGTGCGGGCCGCGCACGTTACAGCTTCCACCCCGAATGGAGGCAGGCGACGCCCATCGTCAGGTTCCGGTAGGCGGCGTTGCCGAAGCCCGCGGCGCGGATCATCGACAGGAACGTCTCCTGATCCGGGAAGCGGCGGATCGATTCCACGAGGTACTGGTAGCTGTCGCGGTCCCCGGTCACCGCCCGGCCCATGGCCGGGATGACGTTGAAGGAATAGGCGTCGTAGGCGGCCCGCAGCATCGGGTTCGGCACGCGGCTGAACTCCAGCACCATCAACCGGCCGCCGGGGCGCAGGACGCGGTACGCCTCGGCCAGTGCGTCCTCGGGGCGGGTTACGTTCCGGATGCCGAACGAGATCGTGTAGACATCGAAGCTGGAGTCGGGGAACGGCAGCGCCATCGCATCGCCGACCACCCAGTCGAGGCTGTCCGCAAGGCTTTCCGCCTCGGCCCGGGCGCGCCCGGCCTCGAGCATGGAGGCGGTGAGGTCGAGAACCGTCGCCTGCGCCGTCCCGGCGCGCCCGAGAAAGCGGAAGGCGATGTCGCCAGTGCCGCCCGCGACGTCGAGGAGGCGCTGGCCGCGGCGGGGCGCCAGCCAGTCCATCATCGCATCCTTCCACAGGCGGTGGATGCCGGCGGACATCAGGTCGTTCATCAGGTCGTAGCGCGTCGCGACCGAGGTGAAGACGCCGCGGACCCGGTCGGCCTTCTCGGCCTCGGGCACGGTCTGGTAGCCGAAGTGCGTGGTCCTGTCCTGCCCGTCGGTCATCTCTCGTCCGCCTCTGGATTGGCGGCAGAAAATGCGCATTTTCTGCCTGCAGTTTCTGCGCAGAAACTGCCTTACACATCGCTCCTGCCTTTAGAAAGCGCGCAATGCCGGAATTGCCAGAGGTCGAGACGGTTCGCCGCGGGCTGGCCCCCGCGATGGAGGGGCGCACGATCCTGTCGGCCGCGGTGAACCGCCCCGACCTGCGCTGGCCGCTGCCCGAGCGGATGGCCGAGCGGCTGACCGGCCGCCGGGTGGAGCGTCTGCGGCGGCGATCGAAGTATCTGCTGCTCGACCTCGACGGCGGCGAGACGTTGCTGGTGCATCTCGGCATGTCGGGGCGGATGCTGGTGTCGGGGGTTCAGCTGGGCGCCTTCCACAACGAGCACCCGGCGCCGCAGAAGCACGACCACGTGGTGCTCGACCTCGACGGCGGGGCGCGGGTGACGTTCAACGACGCGCGGCGGTTCGGCGCGATGGATTTGATGCCGACCGAGGGCGTAGAGGCGCACTGGCTGCTGAAGGATCTGGGGCCGGAGCCGCTGGGGAACGCCTTCGACGAGACGTACCTCGCAGCGCGGCTCAGAGGCCGGCGGACGCCGCTCAAGTCGGCCCTGCTGGACCAGAAGCTGATCGCGGGCCTCGGCAACATCTATGTCTGCGAGGTGCTGCACCGGACGGGCATTCGGCCCACACGGCGGGCCGACCGGCTGTCGGCGGCGCGGGCGGCGACCCTTGTCCCGGCGATCCGGACGGTGCTGGAAGAGGCGATCGAAGCGGGCGGCTCGTCCCTGCGCGACCACCGGCAGGCGGACGGCGAGCTGGGCTATTTTCAGCACGCGTTCCGGGTCTACGATCGAGAGGGCGCGCCCTGCCCCACCCCCGGCTGCGACGGCACTATCGCCCGGATCGTGCAGTCCGGACGGTCGACGTTCTTCTGTCCGCGCTGCCAGAGGTGACGCCAAAGACGGTCTTGATTGCCCTGTCCGCTTCGTGAAGGTTGCGAAGTCGAGCCAGCCAGAAGGGGACAGCGGATGGCCTACGAGACGATCATCGTCGATCAGGTGGACGGCATCGCCGTCATCACCCTGAACCGGCCCGACGCCCTGAACGCGCTGAACCTGCAGCTGCTGCGCGAGCTGTTGCAGGCGCTGGAAGAGGCGGACCGGGGCGAGAAGGTCCGCGCGATCATCATCACCGGTTCGGAAAAGGCATTCGCCGCCGGGGCGGACATCACCGAGATGGCGGACAAGAGCTTCGTAGACGTGCTGGAAGAGGACCTCTTCGGGTCCGAGGCCGCGCGCTTCGCCCGGATCCGCAAGCCGATCATCGCCGCCGTGTCGGGCTACGCCCTCGGCGGCGGGTGCGAACTGGCCATGATGTGCGATTTCATCATCGCGTCCGAGACGGCGAAGTTCGGCCAGCCCGAGATCAACCTCGGCGTCATTGCCGGGATGGGCGGGACGCAGCGGCTGACCCGGTTCGTCGGCAAGGCCAAGTCGATGGACATGCACCTCACCGGCCGCTTCATGGACGCCGCCGAGGCGGAGCGGTCCGGCCTCGTCAGCCGGGTCGTGCCGGCCAAGAAGCTGATGGAAGAGGCCCGCGGCGCGGCGATGAAGATCGCCGAGAAGTCGACCATCGTGGCCGCCGCCGCGAAGGAGTCGGTGAACCGCGCCTACGAGACGACGATGGCCGAGGGCCTGCTGTTCGAGCGGCGGCTGTTCCACTCGATGTTCGCCACCGAGGACCAGAAGGAGGGCATGGCCGCCTTCCGCGAGAAGCGCGAGGCGCAGTTCCGCGACCGCTGACCGCCGTTCGGCCTTTCCTTCGCGGCCGACTCGCGCTATTGGCCGCGCCGACATGCGCGTGATGCCCGCTCAGGCAGGATTGCCCCCGGACGATGGACCGGGGTCGGGCCTCATCCCGCTGCCACGGATTTGAACGAGACCCGACGAGAGAGACAGTCACATGGCCAATTCGCCCCAGTCCCAGAAACGCGCCCGCCAGGCCGAGCGCCGCACCGCCGTCAACAAGGCCCGCCGCTCGCGCATCCGCACCTACCTGCGCAAGGTCGAGGAGGCGATCGCCTCCGGCGACAAGGACGCCGCCGCCGCCGCGCTCAAGGCCGCCCAGCCCGAACTGATGCGCGGCGTGACCAAGGGCGTGTTCCACAAGAACACCGCCTCGCGGAAGATTTCGCGCCTGTCCAGCCGGGTCAAATCGCTCGGGTGAGTCGCGGCCTCGCTGGCCAACCCCAGATTGTAAAGGCGGTCCTTCGGGGCCGCCTTTTTCGTCTCTGGCGGCGGGCCAGATTCTCGCCCTGCCGCCCCCCGCCCGGTCCCGGAGTCAAGCGCGCCGCGACGCCGCCCGGGGCTCTACCGGGCGGGACGTGCGCATGAAAGCCACACGAAACTTTTAAGCCTGCCGGATTCAAGGCACTGGCGGATTCGCCGCCCGCCATTCGGTGGTCAACCCGCTTTGTTCGGTTGAAGGGTTCGTGAACGCCTTGCTAGCTTCACTTCAGCGACTCGGGTCGCTCCTGGGGGAACAGGGACAGTCAGAGGCAAGCAGGTGACGAGGCCGGTGGGACGGCCACAAGATCGACACCTCTCGTGAGCCTTGACGAAGACACATGCCGTCGGTGCAGAGGCGCACCGGCGACCGGTATCTTCTCGCGTGGAGCTGCTGCGGCACCACGTCTGACATGTCGCTGTTTCCGACAACCGGAGCGATATCGACGGGGACCGCCCGGCGTAGGCTCCGGGGCGTGCCCCTCGACCAGGACGATGACGCGCCACCCATCCCGGGAAGCGGGAGGGACGGTCGCGTCGTGCCTGTCGGGCCGCGCCCTGGGGGGACCCACGGCCGCCTGCGGCCGGCGTGTCCCATAACGAGAACAGAGCGGTGGGACATGACCGAAGAAAAATGGGGCGAAGTGCGGGAAGGGTTGCGCCGGGCCGTGGGGGCCAGCAACTACAAAAGCTGGATCGAGCCGCTGGAGTTCGACAGCCTGGATGACGGCGTCTGCACGTTCCGCGTCGCGACGACCTTCCTCGGAAACTACGTCTCGACCAATTTCGGCGACCAGATCCTGTTTCACCTCAACCGGGCCGGACAGACCGTCCAGCGCCTGCGCTTCCAGACCGCCAACATCGCGCGCCCGCCGGCGAGCCCGGCCGCCGAGCCGGCAGAGCCCGCGGCCGCCACGGACGAGGTGGAGTTCCGCCCCGAGGCGCGGCTGACCTTCGATCGCTTCGTCGTCGGCAAGTCGAACGAGCTGGCCCACGCCGCCGCCCGCCGGGTGGCCGAGGGCGGCCAGGTGGCGTTCAACCCGCTGTTCCTTCACGGTGGCGTCGGCCTCGGCAAGACCCACCTGATGCACGCCGTCGCGCACGAGATCGCCCAGCGCGACCCGTCGAAGAAGGTCATCTACATCTCGGCCGAGAGCTTCATGTGGCGCTTCATCACCGCGCTGCGCGAGAAGAAGATGATGGACTTCAAGCAGATGTTCCGCAGCATCGACGTGCTGATGGTGGACGACGTCCAGTTCATCGCGGGCAAGGAGAGCACGCAGGAAGAATTCTTCCACACCTTCAACTACCTGGTCGACAGCGGCAAGCAGATCATCATCTCGGCCGACCGCTCTCCCGCCGACATCCGGGACCTCGAGGACCGGATCAAGAGCCGCCTGCAGTGTGGCCTCGTCGTGGACCTGCACCCGACCGACTACGAACTGCGGGTCGGGATCCTGCAGTCCAAGATCGACTATTACGAGGGCATCTATCCCGGCGTGACGATCAGGGACGGCGTGATCGACTACCTCGCGCATCGCATCGTCACCAACGTCCGCGTTCTCGAAGGCGCGATGACACGGCTCTACGCCTTCGCCTCGCTCGTCGGGCGCGAAATCACGGTGGAGCTGGCGCAGGACTGCCTCGCCGACATCTTCAAGGCGTCGGACCGCAAGGTGTCGATCGACGAGATCCAGCGCAAGGTCTGCGACCATTTCAACATCCGCGTCAGCGACATGATCGGGCCCAAGCGGCTGCGCGCCTACGCCCGGCCGCGGCAGGTGGCCATGTACCTGTGCAAGCAGTTGACGAACCGCTCGCTGCCCGAGATCGGCCGGCACTTCGGCAAACGCGACCACACGACCGTCATCCACGGCGTGCGCCAGATCGAGAAGCTGATGCAGACGGACAGCCAGCTGGCCGACGACGTCACGCTGCTGCGCCGCGCGCTGGAAGCTTGACCGGCGAATCGGCGGCCTCCAAGGTCCGGAACAATCGGCTTGAGTGGGAGGCGAAAACCGGTAGGTTTTCGCTCCCGGCCGCGCGTCGGGAACCGGGACGCCAGGGGACAGGGACATGAAATTCAGCATCGAGCGGGCCGTGCTGCTCAAGGCCGTCGCGCAGGCCCAGTCGGTGGTCGAGCGGCGCAACACGATCCCGATCCTCGCCAACGTCCTGATCGAGGCCGAGGGGTCCGACGTGTCGTTCCGCGCCACCGACCTCGACATCGAGGTCGTGGACAAGGCCCCCGCGATGGTGGAGCGGGCGGGCGCCACGACGGTGCCGGCGGTCCTGCTGAACGAGATCGTGCGCAAGCTGCCGGACGGGGCGCTGGTGACGCTGGCCGAGAACGGCTCCAGCGGGCGTCTGACGATCGAGGCCGGGCGCTCGAACTTCTCGCTGGCGACGCTTCCGCGCGAGGATTTCCCCGTGATGGCGTCCTCGGACTACGCCTCCAACTTCTCGGCCCCCGCGCCGCTGCTGCGACGGCTGTTCGACAAGTCGAAGTTCGCGATCTCGACCGAGGAGACGCGCTACTACCTCAACGGCGTCTACATGCACGTGGCCGACGTGGACGGGCAGCGGATGCTGCGCTGCGTGGCGACCGACGGTCACCGTCTGGCGCGGATCGACGCCGACCTGCCGGACGGCGCCGAGGAGATGCCGGGCGTGATCGTCCCCCGCAAGACGGTGAACGAGCTGCGCAAGCTGCTGGACGACGACGAGGCGAGGATCGCCGTGTCGGTGAGCGAGACGAAGGTGCGCTTCGCCACGCCGGCGATCACGCTGACGTCGAAGGTAATCGACGGCACCTTCCCCGACTATTCCCGGGTCATCCCGCAGAACAACCCCCGCAAGCTCGAGGTCGACGCGGCCGAGTTCGCCCGCGCCGTCGACCGCGTGGCGACCGTCTCGTCCGAGCGGTCGCGCGCCGTCAAGCTCGCCCTCGACGAGGACCGGCTGGTCCTGTCGGTGAACGCGCCCGACAGCGGCGCCGCCGAGGAAGAGCTGGCCGTCGCCTACGGCGACGAGCGGCTGGAGATCGGCTTCAACGCCAAGTATCTCCTCGAGATCGCGAGCCAGGTGGACCGCGAGAACGCGGTGTTCCTGTTCAACTCCTCCGGCGATCCCACCCTGATGCGCGAGGGCAGCGACACCACGGCCGTCTACGTCGTGATGCCGATGCGGGTGTGACCGGCGCCCGACTGAGCCCCTGCCCCTTTGCGAGACCGGTGCGCCAGTGACGGCGGTCCTGTCTCGCCTCGCCCTGTCCCACTTCCGCTCGCACCGGCGGACCGTCCTCGACTTCGACGGGCGGCCCGTCGCCATGTGGGGGCCGAACGGAGCGGGCAAGACGAACCTCGCCGAGGCGGTGTCCCTCCTGTCGCCGGGGCGGGGCCTGCGGCGGGCGGCGGCGGAGGATCTGGTGCGGCGGCCCGAGGCGCTGGGCTGGAAGATCGTCGCCACGCTCGCCGGGCACGAGGTGGAGACCTGGGCCGAGGCCGGGCAGGCGCGGGCGCTGCGGGTGGACGGCAAGGCGGCGACGCAGACCTCGCTCGCGGCGCTGGCGCGGGTGCTGTGGCTGGTGCCGTCGATGGATCGGCTGTGGATCGAGGGGGCCGAGGGGAGGCGTCGGTTCCTCGACCGGATGACGCTGTCGTTCTTTCCCGGACACGCCGAGGCGGCGCTCGACTACGAGCGGGCGATGCGCGAGCGAAACCGCCTGCTGAAGGACATGGTGCGCGACGCGCACTGGTATGGCGCGCTCGAGGCGCAGATGGGCGCGGCGGGCGAGGCGATCGTTCGGAACCGGGCGGCCGCCATCGCCCGGCTGGCCTACGCCGTGGCGAACGCCGACACCGCGTTTCCGGCGCCCGACCTGTCGCTGACCCATCCCGACCGCGACCTGCCGCAGGACGCGGCGGCGCTGACGGCGGCGCTGGCGGAGAGCCGGCCGCGCGACCTGGCCGCCGGGCGGACGCTGGTCGGGCCGCACCGGGCCGATCTCGACGCGGTCTGGGCGGCGAAGGGCGTCGCCGCGCGGGACTGCTCCACCGGCGAGCAGAAGGCGCTGCTGATCTCGCTGATCCTCGCCAACGCCCGCGCTCTCGCGGCGGTGGAGGGCGAGGTGCCGATCCTGATCCTGGACGAGGTGTCGGCGCACCTCGACGCCCAGCGCCGCGCGAGGCTGTACGACGAGATCGTCGCGCTGGGGGCGCAGGCCTTCCTGACCGGCACCGGGCCCGAGCTGTTTGAAGAGCTGGGCGCGCGGGCGCAGTATGTGGAGGTCGCCGAGGAAGGCGGCGTCTCGATCGCCACCGAAAGGCCCGCCCCATGATCCCGCAGCGCATCACCCTCGTCACCCTCGGCGTGAACGACCTCGCCCGCTCCCGCGCCTTCTATGCCGCGCTCGGCTGGCGGCCGGCGGAAGAGCAGGAGAGCGTCAGCTTCTACCAGATGAACGGGATGGTGCTCGGCCTGTTCGGCGTCGCGGACCTGGCCCAGGATCAAGGCCGGTCCGGCACCATGCTCGGCACCGGGGCGATCACGCTGGCGCAGAACTTCGGCACCGAGGCGGAGGTCGACGCCGCGTTCGAGGCGGCGCTGGCGGCCGGCGCCGAGGCGCTGAAGCGGCCCGAGAAGGTCTTCTGGGGCGGCTATTCCGGCTACTGGGCCGACCCGGACGGGCACGTCTGGGAAGTCGCGATGAACCCGTTCTGGCCGCTGGCCGAGGACGGCAGCCTGACCCTGCCGAACGCATGAGACGCCCGGCATGAAGATCGATCGGATTTCCGAATGGCACCTGACCGCCGCCGACGAGGCGGCGATCGCGGCGCTGCTGGAGAGCGCGTTCGATGTCGGGTTCGGGGGGCGGACCTTCTACAAGCAGCGGCATCACCTGCGGCTGGTCATGCGCGACGGGGACGCCGTCGTCGGTCACATGGCGCTGTGCTACCGCGCCGTGCGGCTGGGCGGGCGGCTCGTGGACATCGTGGGCCTCGCCGAAGTGGCGACCGATCCGGCGAGGCAGGGGCAGGGCGTCGCCTCGCGCCTGCTGCCCGAGGCGATCGCGGCGGCGCGCGAGACGCGGGCGGAGTTCCTGCTGCTGTTCGGCGACCGGCCGCTCTATGCTGGCGCGGGGTTCGTCGCGTTCCCGGACAACCCGATGCGCTGGACCGGCATGGACGGCGCGGCGACGGGCGAGACCTGCACCGGCGTGTCGGAGACCCTCATGGTCCTTCCCCTCGCCGGGGCGGCATGGGATGGAGCCGCGGACCTCGACCTCATGGGCCCGCTGTTCTGAGCCGAAGATGACGATCGCAGCCGCCGACCTCGGCCTCTATGCGCTGGCGCTGCTGGCGCTGTTCCTGACGCCGGGACCGGTCTGGGTGGCGCTGACGGCGCGTGCCCTGTCGGGCGGCTTCCAGTCGGCCTGGCCGCTGGCCTTGGGCGTCTGCGTCGGCGACGTGCTGTGGCCGCTGCTGGCGATCCTCGGCGTCGGCTGGATCGTGTCGGTCTACGGCGGCTTCCTTGAGTTGCTGAAATGGGTCGCCTGTGCGACCTTCCTGGTGATGGGACTGCTGGTCATCCGCCACGCCGGCAAGCCGATCTCGACCGACGGGCGGCTGACGCGGCCCGGCATGTGGGCAGGGTTCCTTGCCGGTGTGGCGGTGATCCTCGGCAATCCCAAGGCGATCCTGTTCTACATGGGCATCCTGCCCGGCTTCTTCGACTTCGCGCGGCTGACGGTGGCGGACATCGCGCTGATCTGCCTGGCGTCGCTCATCGTTCCGCTGGCCGGCAACCTGATCATGGCCGGCTTCATCGGCAAGGCCCGGGCGCTGCTGCGCTCGCCACAGGCGCTGCGGCGGACGAACCTGATCGCGGGCGGCCTGCTGGTCGCCGTGGGGCTGGTGATTCCGTTCACCTGAGACCACAAAATATGGGGTTTCGGGATGACATTCGCCGCGCGAAATCATATCTTTCGCCTGCAAACGACAGGACTTCTCCCGCATGAGTGATCCCGCACCGCAACTGCCGGAATACGGCGCCGATTCCATCAAGGTTCTCAAGGGCCTGGATGCGGTGCGCAAGCGTCCCGGCATGTACATCGGCGACACCGACGACGGGTCCGGCCTGCACCACATGGTCTACGAGGTCGTCGACAACGGCATCGACGAGGCTCTGGCGGGCCACGCCGATCATGTCCACGTCAAGATCCACGCCGACAGCAGCGTCTCGGTCTACGACAACGGCCGCGGCATCCCGACCGACATCCACCAGGAAGAGGGGGTGTCGGCGGCCGAGGTCATCATGACCCAGCTGCACGCCGGCGGAAAGTTCGACCAGAATTCCTACAAGGTCTCGGGCGGCCTGCACGGCGTGGGCGTGTCCGTCGTCAACGCCCTGTCCGACTGGCTGGAACTGCGGATCTGGCGCAAGGGCAAGGAGCACGTGGCCCGGTTCGAGCGCGGCGAGACGGTGGAGCACCTGCGCGAGGTCGGCGACGCCGACGGCCGCACCGGCACCGAGGTCCGCTTCCTCGCCTCGACCACGACGTTCAGCAACCTCGAGTACGACTTCGCGACGCTGGAGAAGCGCCTGCGCGAGCTGGCGTTCCTCAATTCCGGCGTCCGCATCATCCTTGAGGACGACCGCCCGGCGCAGCCCCTGCATGTGGAGCTGTTCTACGAGGGCGGCGTGAAGGAGTTCGTGAAGTACCTCGACCGCTCCAAGCACCCGGTCATGCCCGAGCCGATCCACATCGAAGGCGAGCGCAACGGCATCACGGTCGAGGTCGCGATGTGGTGGAACGACAGCTTCAACGAGATGGTGCTGCCCTTCACCAACAACATCCCCCAGCGGGACGGCGGCACGCACCTCGCCGGCTTCCGCGGCGCGCTGACCCGCACGATCCAGAGCTACGCCCAGTCCAGCGGCATCGCCAAGCGCGAGAAGGTGGACTTCACCGGCGACGACGCCCGCGAGGGGCTGACCTGCGTCCTGTCGGTGAAGGTGCCCGATCCGAAGTTCAGCAGCCAGACCAAGGACAAGCTCGTCAGTTCCGAGGTGCGGCCGGCGGTAGAGGGCCTCGTGGGCGAGAAGCTGGCCGAGTGGTTCGAGGAGAACCCGCAGATGGCCAAGGCCATCACCGGCAAGATCGTCGAGGCCGCACTGGCGCGCGAGGCGGCGCGCAAGGCGCGCGAGCTGACGCGCCGCAAGGGCGCGATGGACATGAACTACAACGCCGCCAAGCTGAAGGACTGCTCCGAGAAGGACGCCTCCAAGACCGAGATCTTCCTCGTCGAGGGCGACAGCGCCGGGGGCTCGGCGCAGACCGGCCGCGACCGGCGGACGCAGGCCGTGCTGCCGCTGCGCGGCAAGATCCTGAACGTGGAGCGGGCGCGCTTCGACCGGGTCCTGTCCAGCCAGGAGATCGGCAACCTGATCATGGCGCTGGGCACCGGGATCGGCCGGGACGAGTTCAACGTCGACAAGCTGCGCTACCACAAGATCGTCATCATGACGGACGCCGACGTCGATGGCGCGCACATCCGCACGCTGCTGCTGACCTTCTTCTTCCGGCAGATGCCCGAGCTGATCGAGGGGGGGTTCCTCTACATCGCGCAGCCGCCGCTCTACAAGGTCGCGCGCGGCAAGTCCGAGGTGTACCTCAAGGACCAGCCGGCGCTGGACGACTACCTGATCGAGCAGGGGGTCGAGGGCGCCGTCCTGCGACTGCAATCGGGGGAAGAGATCGTCGGCGCCGACCTCGCCCGCGTGGTGGGCGAGGCGCGTCAGCTGCGCCGCGTGCTCGACGCGTTCCCGACGCACTATCCGCGCCACATCCTGGAACAGGCCGCCATTGCCGGCGCCTTCGTGCCCGGCGCGGTGGACGCTGACCTGCAGGGCGTGGCCGACACCGTCGCCACCCGGCTCGACCTCATCGCCAAGGAGTACGAGAAGGGCTGGCGCGGCCGGATCACCCAGGACAAGGGCATCCGCCTCAGCCGCATCCTGCGCGGGGTCGAGGAGATGCGCACGCTCGACGGCCCGATGCTGCGTTCGGGCGAGGCGCGGCGCACCGGCAGCTTCACCCGGTCCCTGCAGGACGTGTACGAGCATCCGGCGACGCTGGTCCGCAAGGATCGCGGCCACCTGATCCACGGGCCGCTCGACCTGCTGAAGGAGATCCTCGAGGAGGGCGAGCGCGGGCTGACGCTCCAGCGCTACAAGGGCCTCGGCGAGATGAACCCCGACCAGCTGTGGGAGACGACGCTCGATCCCGAGGCGCGGACGCTGCTGCAGGTGAAGATCGACGACGTCACCGAGGCGGACGACCTGTTCACCAAGCTGATGGGCGACGACGTGGAGCCGCGGCGCGACTTCATTCAGCAGAATGCCCTCAGCGTGGAACATCTCGACTTCTGAGCGGTCGGTTTTCGCAACGGCAGCCTTCGGTCGGCCGGGGAGGCGGGCCTTCCGGTCAAAAGAGTGATTTGCACGCCGATCCGATCATCCTATGGATGACTCGAAAGGACCGGTGCCCATCCATGCGAGACGAGACCTCTAGGCTCTTCCTCGACGGCGGTGGCCGGTTGGGGGAACTGATCCGCTCGCACGACTGGGCGGGCACGCCCTTCGGCGCGACCGAGGCATGGCCGCAATCGCTTCGCTCGGCGCTGTCGATCTGCCTCCACTCCAGCTTTCCGACCGCGATCTACTGGGGCCCCGACCTCCGGCTTCTCTACAACGACGCGTGGTCGCCAATTCCGGGCGACCGGCATCCCGCGGCGCTGGGCCGTCCGGCCGCCGAGGTATGGAGCGACATCTGGGATGTGATCGGCCCGCAGATCGAGCGAGTGCTCGAGACGGGCGAGGGGTTCTCGACCTACGACCAGATGCTGCCGATGGTCCGCGGCGGCGCCCCGCAGGAGACCTACTGGAACTACAGCTTCACCCCGATCCGGGGCGAGGACGGCCGCGTCGCCGGGGTCTTCAACCAGGGGAACGAGACCACCGACATCGTGCTGGCCCGTCGCAAGGCCGAGGCGGACATCGAGCGATTCGCCTACCTGTTCGACCAGACGCCCGGTGCCATTGCGATACTCCGCGGGCCGAGGCACACGTTCGAGATCGCCAACGCGGCTTACGAGACGCTCGTGGGGCGGAGCGACCTGGTGGGAAGACCGCTGGTCGAGGGCCTGCCGGAGCTCGTCGGCCAGGGCTTCGTCGCGATGTGCGACGACGTGTACCGCACCGGCCGGCCGCAGAGCGGCCGCGCCGTGCCGGTCGAGCTGGAAAGGACCGACGGACGGGAGGTGCGCCACGTCGACTTCATCCTGCAGCCGGTGAACGACGGCGCCGGCTCGCGCTACGGGATCTTCGTGCAGGCCACCGACGTCACCGACACGATCCGGGCGGAAGAGGCGCTGCGCGTCAGCGAGGCCCGGTACGAGGCGATCGTGAACTCGATCGACCAGATGATCTGGTCGACCCGGCCGGACGGCTTCCACGACTACTACAACGACCGCTGGTACGAATATACCGGCGTCCCCGAAGGCTCGACCGACGGCGAGGAATGGAACGGCATGTTCCACCCCGAGGACCGCGTCCGCGCGCGTGCGAGGTGGCAGCACAGCCTCGACACCGGCGAGCCCTACCACATCGAATACCGCCTGCGGCACAATACCGGCGAGTACCGCTGGGTCATCGGACGCGCCCAGTGCGTGCGCGGCCCGGACGGCGAGATCGCCCGGTGGTTCGGCACCTGCACCGACATCCATGACCTCAAGATGGCCGAGGAGTCGCGGGTCCTGGTGCTGCAGGAGCTGAACCACCGGATCAAGAACCTGTTCTCGATCGTGTCGGGCATGGTCTCGATGACGGCCCGATCCGCATCGTCGGCCGCCGAGATGGGCGAGACGCTGAAGGGCCGCCTCGCGGCCCTGGGGAAGGCGCACGACCTGATCCGCATCGGCAGCTCGTCGCAGGAGGTGCAGCGCGCCGCCCCGCTGCGCCCGCTGGTGGACGAGGTGCTGCGGCCCCACCTCCTCCCGCAGGAGCCGGGGCGGGTGACGCTGACGGGTCCGGACCTCACGGTCGGCGACCGCGCCTCGACGGGGATCGCGCTGATCCTGCACGAACTGGCGACGAATGCGGCGAAGTACGGCGCACTCAAGCTGCCGGGCGGGCGGCTGGCCGTCGACTGGACGATCGACCGCGACCGCTTCGACCTGTCCTGGACCGAGACGGTTCCCGGCACCGCCCTCCACCCGCCCACGTCCCTCGGCTTCGGCAGCCGCCTGGTCCGCTCCACCGTGGAGGGGCAGCTGATGGGCACGATGGACGTCGATTGGACCGGAAGCGGCGTCTCCGTCGCCATCTCGGCGGACATGGCGCAGCTCGTGCACTAGCGCTCCCCCTCGTCACTTTCCGGGTCCGACGCCCTCTATCGGCATCCCCCGGTTTGCCCTTGCCGCCGCCGTTCGCTACCTCTGCCGGGCAAGGCGGGAGCAGGGCATGCAGCATTCGATCGTCGTCATGGGGGTCTCCGGCTCGGGCAAGAGCCTGATCGGCCGGATGCTCGCCGACCGGCTGGGCCTCGACTTCATCGACGGCGACGACCTGCACCCCGAGGAGAACGTCCGCAAGATGGCCGGCGGCCACCCGCTGGAGGATGCGGACCGCTGGGTGTGGCTCGACCGCGTCGGCGCGGAGTTGGGCCCGCCGGAGCCGCCGAAGGTCATCGCGTGCTCGGCGCTGAAGCGGATCTACCGCGACCGCATCCGCACCGCGGCCAAGCGCGAGGTCGGTTTCCTGCTGCTGCACGGCGACACGGCGATCCTGCGCCAGCGGATGCAGTCGCGCGCCGGGCACTTCATGCCGCTCAGCCTGCTCGACAGCCAGATCGCGACGCTGGAGCGACCGACCGCGGAAGAGCGGGCGGTGATCGTCGACGTGGCGCGGACGCCCGAGCAGATCGTGAACGAGGCGGCGCGGCGCCTGCGCGGATGAGGATCCTCCGGCGTGGACTCGGCTGGACCCGCCAGGGCCTCGCGCTCGCGATCGGCGTGGTCGGGGGCCTCGCCGCCAGCACGACGGGGCTGCCGCTGCCATGGATGATCGGACCGATGATCTTCGTCACCTGCAGCGCGCTCGCCCACGCGCCGATCGCGCCGCCGGTCGCGCTGCGACCGTTCGTGATCCCGGTCCTCGGCGTCCTCCTGGGGTCGGGCCTGAACCACGAGACGCTGGCGCAGGCCGTCCGCTGGCTGCCGACGCTCGCGATCCTGCCGCTGTTCCTGTCGGTGGCGGCGTTCCTGTCCTACCGGTTCTACCGCCGCTTCGGCGAGCACGACCCGGTGACGGCCTACTTCTGCTCGATGCCCGGCGGCCTCAACGACATGCTGATCCTCGGCGCGGCGGCGGGCGGGGACGAGCGCAAGATCGCGCTGGCCCACGCCAGCCGGATCCTCGTCGTCGTCTCGCTGGTGGGCGTGTTCTTCGGCTCGGTCCTCGGCGTGAGCCGGCAATCGGGGTCGAGCTGGGTGGCTCTCGGCGATCCCTCTCTCTCCGACTGGGCGATCCTCGCGGGCTGCGCCATCGTCGGGACGCTGGTGGCGCAGTGGATGCGCCTGTCGGCGGCGCCGATCCTGGGGCCGATGATCCTCAGCGGCGCGGCGCACGTGTCGGGGATCGTCTCGATCGCACCGCCAACGCTCCTCGTCATGGGCGCGCAGCTGTGCATCGGCACCATCGTCGGCGCCCGGTTCCTCGGCACGCAGGTGCGGGACGTTGGCCGGGACCTTGTCCTTGCGTTCGGATCGTCGGCGCTGATGCTGGTCGCCGCACTGGCGAGCGCCCTGGCCGTGTCGCGGATGGCCGGCCTGCCGATGGCGCAGGCGTTTCTCGGCTTCTCCCCCGGGGGACTGGCCGAGATGGGCCTCCTCGCGCTCGCGATGGGGCAGGACGTGGCCTACGTCTCGGTCACGCACCTGGTGCGGATCGTCCTGGTGATCGTGTTCGCCAAGCCGATCTTCGACCGGCTGCGGATGGGACGCGCCGGGCCGCGCTGACGCCACACTCCGGCCCCACGGGTCCGCCACCCTCGCCCCATGGGACAGGTCGTTCGATTCCGCCGCACGCGTCGCCGGCGCAGCCGCCTGCTGCCGGGACGGGTGCTGCTGCTGCCGCTGGCGGCGCTCGCGCTGTGGCTCGCCCTGCCGCCCGATCCCCTGCCCGCGTCCGACCGGCCCTCGATCCCGGACGGCGGCGGCGCCTGGACGCCCGTGGGAGCGCGGGGCGGCGACCTGTCGGCCCGCGTGACCCACATCCGGGACGCAGACACGATCGAGGTGGGCGGCGTGCCGGTGCGCATCGCGAACCTCGACTGCGCCGAGGCGGGAACGGCGGAAGGCGACCGGGCGACGGACAGGGTCCGCCAGCTCCTCGTTCGTTCCGCGGTCTCGTGCGACCTGGAAGGTCGCCGCAGCTACGACCGCGAGGTCGGCACCTGCCGCATGGCGGACGGGCGGGACCTGGGAGAGGTGCTGATCGCCGAGGGGTACTGCGCCCGCTGGCGCTGGAACTGACCCCCGGAGGGGTCAGGTGGTGCCGGTGAAGGGACTCGAACCCCCGACCCCATCATTACGAATGACGTGCTCTACCAGCTGAGCTACACCGGCCACGGGGCGGGGCAATAGCACCCCTGCCGCCGGGGCGGAAGCGCTAATTTGGCGGCCTTGCCTCTTCGTCAGGCGATGCGGCGACGGTCTCGTCCACGCGCGGCGTGGAGGGGTCGGCCACGGCCTCGGCCGGCGGCTCCGCCGGCGCGGAGGTCGCGGGAGGCGTGTCGGGCACGGCGATCGCGGTCCCGGCGCCCGCGCCCCCGACGACCAGCGGCAGCATCTCGGTCGAGGCGGGCATCGCCACCTCGGCGTGGGGCGGTCGGCGCCAGCTGAGCGTGTCGAAGCCGTGGCAGTTGCTGCAGACCGGCATCCAGTTCGCGTGCACCTGCTGACAATTGTCGCAGATCCATTGCGGCCCGCGCGGCGCAGTCAGCGCCCGGGTCAGCCAGCCGCGCACCACCGCCTCGTCGGCGCCCATCCCGCGCTCGATCGCCGCCATCAGCGTCAGGCTGCGGGCGGTCGGATCGGTCTCGTTCAGGTCGCCCAGCGCCCGGCGCGCGGCAGGGAAGTCCTCGGCCGCGATTTCGAGTTCGGCCGCGAGCATCCGCGTCTCGGGGTTCGCCGGATGCAGGCGGGTGAGGGCCTGGAACCGGCTCTTGCGCGCCGCTGCACTCTCGTTCGGGGCGATCTCGGCGAACGCAGCGGCGAGGTCGGGGTGCGGCTGCACCTCCCACGCCTTCTTGAGGATGCGGGTCGCGTAGCGGGTGTTGCCCTTCTCGATGTAGCCGCGGGCGGCCATGACGGCGCCGGGGATCAGGTCGGGCGACAGGCGGTTCGCCTCGATCGCCTCCTCGCGGGCCTCGATCGTCGCGCCCTCCTCGAACACCTCCTTGGCCTCGGACAGGGCGAGCACCGCGTCGCGGCGCTTGTAGACGTCCTTGGGCAGGGTGCCGTGCTTGAGCTTGGCGCCCAGGGTGCGGCGCGCGCCGGCCCAGTCGTGGCTCTCGGCCTGCAGGCGCATCAGCGTGTCCTGCGTCTCGGGGTGCGCCGGCTTCAGCTCGAACGCCTTCGCGGCCAGCTTGAGCGCGGTGACGTCGTCGCCGTCGGCAAGCTTGTGCTGAAGGATGCCCCGGATGCCGACGAACCGGGTGCGGTCCTCGGCGATCAGCGCCTTGTACGCCGCCTCGGCCCGGGCGCGGTCGCCGATCATGTCGGCGGCCTGCGCCTTGAGCAGGTTCGTGGCGCTTGGCCGGTCGAGCAGCCGGTCCGCCCGCTCGGCCTTCAGCAGGGCCACGTTGCCCTCGCCCGCGGCGAGCGCCAGCATCCCGTCGGCCAGCGCGTCGATGCCCTTCCGCTCGCGATTGCGGGTGAAGTAGCGGGACAGCGAAGTCTCGTCGCCGTTGATGAACCGCAGCAGCGCGACGAGGAAGCCCAGCACCTTGAGCGCGATCCAGACCAGGATCACCAGCACGATGAAGCCGATCACCAGCTCCAGCGGGCCCAGCGTGAACTCGAGGCCGGCGACCTGCACCACCGCCCCGCCGTCGAGCGTGGTCAGGTAGATCGCGCCCAGCGTGACGGCGATGACGACCGCGACGAAGACCAGGATTTTCAGCAGGGACCACAACATGGAAGGTTCGCCTCAGTTCTCGGCCAGGGCCTGGGACAGGGTGTCGGCGGCGGTAACCGCGTCGATGCGGGTGCGGGCGGCCTCGGTCCAATCCGTCATCGCGGTGGCCACGGGGCCCGGCAGCGCCTCGACCTCGGCCATTGCGTCGGAGAGCCGGCCCTCGCGCATGGCGGCCTGGGCCCGCGACAGGATCGCGTCGGGATCGTCGCCGGGGCGAGGCTCGGTCGAGCGGACTTCGAGGGACGACCGGAGGAGGGCGGTGAAGCGGTTGCCGCCCTCGTCGGCGAGACCCTCGGCGCGGGCGGCGGCAAGGGCCGCGCGGGCCGCCTCGGGGAAGCTCTCCTGCAGGGCCGCGAGAGTCGGCACGCCGGCCTCGGCCGGGCCGGACAGGCCGGCCGGGATCTCCTGCTCGGTCATGTCGTCCAGCTGGGTCAGCGGGTCGGCATAGGGCTGCCCGGTCTCCAGCGCGGCCTGCACCTGCGACAGCGCGGCGCGGGCGGCGGTGCGCTCGGCCACGGCGGCGGCGTCCTCCTCGGCGGCCGCGGCCTCTTCGGCGGCGGCGCGGGCGGCGGCGGCTTCGTCGCTCAGCGTCTGGACGGTCGTCGCCTGTTCCTCGATGCGGGCGCGCAGCGCGGCGAGTTCCTCCTCCCACGCGGCGGCGGTCGCCTCGGAGATCGAGCCGTCGTCGTTAGGCGCGCGCTCCAGCGCACCGATCCGCTCGTCGAGGGCAGCGACGCTCTCCTGCACGCCGGAGAGGGCAGTGGACAGTTCGTCGATCTGCGGCTGCAGGGCTCCGGTGGCGGCGTCGGTGAGCGCGGCCTCGTCCGGGGCGGCCGGCAGGGACGACACCTGCGACTCCAGCTCGGCGATGCGGGCCTCCTGCGCGGCCAGGGCCTCCGGATCGACGCCGGAGCCGCCCTGCCCGAGGAGCCACCAGACGGCGGCGCCGCCGATGAGCGTCGCGGCGATGCCGGCGAGGAAGAGGCCAAGGCCGCCGCCGCGTCCGGCCGTCCGGTCCGAGCCGCTGGCATGCGCAGGGTCGCGCGGCGGCTCGGACCGGGGCGCCTCGAGCTCGGACGGGCGCAGGTCCGTGTCCTTCGACCCGGTATCGGCGTCGGGGGTCGCCTCGACGGAACTCGTCCCTGCCTCCTCGGCCGCAGGCTCGGGGTCATTGACGGGATCGGGAGACACCTCGCCCGCGGTCGTGTCCAGGGCGGGGGCGTCGGCTGGCGTCTCGTCGGCCGGCGTGCGGGTCGGGCCCTCGGGCGTGTCGGCCAACGAACCGTCGGCGGGCGTTCCGGAAGGGGAATCCGGTGCGTCGGGGGTCGCCTCGACCTCGCTCGTCCCGTCCGCGCCGGGCTTCGGCGTCGCCTCGGTGTCGGCGTCAGGGGTCGCCTCGACCTCGCTGGTTCCGGGGACGTCGTCGTCCTTCGGGGTCGTCTTTCCCGTGGTCTGGGGGGTGTTGGGTCTGGTCGTCCGCGCCAATGTCCGCTCCCTGCCTGTCGGTCCGCCCCGCACGGGGCCACGGGACAACCTAGCCCGCCCCTTGGACCCCCTCAAGGCGAGAGGGCCAGAACGGTTCCCGTGACCATCGCGTCGAGGTCGGGGCGTGCAGCCGTGACGACCGCCGCCGAAAGGGTATGCACCTCTGCCGCGACGGCGGCGCTGAGGCAGACGAGCGTGAGCGCCGCGGCGAACGGCCCCTGCGCCGCGAGGAGGGTTCCGGTGCGGGGCGAGAACACCGGCGCGACGACGGGACCGGGCGCGGCGAGACGGGCGGTGGCGTCGGCCGACAGCGGCTGCGCCTCCTGCCGGTAGCAGACCGCCTCCTCGCATCGGAGGCCGCCCTCGGCGAGCCGCCGCGCCACGGCGCCGCGGCTGTCGGCGCCGCGGAGGTGGAGCAGCGGGCCCGGCGGCCGTTCGTGCAGGAGCAACGCCACCAGCGCGTCGGCATCGCCCCCGGCTGACCGGGCCGCGTAGCCATCCTCCGCCGCCACCTGCGCGGTCCTGTCGCCGACGGCCCAGATCGGGCGCTGCCGGTCGACGCCGAGCCGCGCCAGGGCGGCCGCGCCGTTGGCCGAGGTGACGACGACACCGGCGACGCCCTGCGGCAGGGGCGGGGTGAGCGGCACGATCCGCAGCAGGGGCGAGATCACGGCCTCCACGGGCCGGCCAAGCGCGCCTTCGACCGCCGCGAGGAAGCGCCGCGAGTCCGCCTCCGGCCGGGTCAGCAAGAGGCTGGGGCTCATCCGTGTCTCCGTTCGGCCGCCATTGTCCGGCCTGGGGCGGAATGTTACCTGCGGACGGCCCGCGCGCAACCGAGCCCGGGCCGCTGACAGAGGGGCCGCATGGGCCGGACGATCACCCTCCTCGGGCTCGAATCGAGCTGCGACGACACCGCCGCCGCGGTGGTGCGGGACGGCCCGGGCGGGCCGGCGACCCTGTCCTCCGTCGTGCGCGGCCAGGCGGCGCTGCATGCCGGCTTCGGCGGCGTGGTGCCCGAGCTCGCGGCGCGCGCCCATGCCGAGGTGCTGGACCACTGCGTCGAGGCGGCGCTGGAGGAGGCGGGCGTCGCGCTCGCCGACGTCGACGGGATCGCGGTGACGGCAGGGCCGGGGCTGATCGGCGGCGTGCTGTCGGGCGTGATGTGCGCCAAGGGGCTGGCCGCCGCGACGGGCCTGCCGCTGATCGGCGTGAACCACCTCGCCGGGCACGCGCTGACGCCGCGGCTGACCGACGGGCTGGCCTTTCCCTACCTGATGCTTCTCGTCAGCGGCGGGCATTGCCAGCTGCTGACGGTGGAGGCGCACGACCGCTTCCGCCGGCTCGGCGGGACGATCGACGACGCGCCGGGCGAGGCGTTCGACAAGGGGGCGCGGCTGCTGGGCCTGCCGCAGCCGGGCGGACCCGCGATCGAGGCGGCGGCGCAGGGTGGCGACGCGGAGCGGTTCGCCTTTCCACGCCCCCTGCTCGACCGGCCCGACTGCGACCTCAGCTTCTCGGGCCTCAAGACGGCGCTGCTGCGCGCCCGCGACGCGCTGGTGGCTGGTCAGGGTGGCCTGACCGGGCGGGACCAGGCCGACCTCGCGGCCTCCTTCCAAGCGGCGATCCGGGACGTGCTGGCAGAGAAGACGCGGCGCGCGATCAGGGTCTATCTCGAGACGAATCCGCCTCGGCCCGCCCTCGCGGTGGCCGGCGGCGTGGCTGCGAACGGGCCGATCCGCGCGGCGCTGACGGCGCTCTGCGCCGAGGCCGGGGTCGCCTTCGTCGCGCCGCCGCCGGCGCTGTGCACCGATAACGCCGCGATGATCGCCTGGGCGGGGCTGGAGCGGCTGCGCGCGGGGCAGACCGACGACATGACCCTCGCCGCCCGCCCGCGCTGGCCGCTGGACGAGACGGCGGACGCCATGCTGGGATCGGGCCGCAGGGGGGCCAAGGCATGAGCATCACGGTCGCCGGCGGGGGCGCGTTCGGCACGGCCCTGGCCATCGCGCTGAGCGGGCTGGGGCCGATCGACCTGTTCGTCCGCACCGAGGATGCGGCCGAGGCGATCCGCCGCACCGGCGAGAGCCCGCGCCTGCCCGGGCGCCCCTTGCCCCCGTCCGTCGTGCCGACGGCCGATGCCGCCGCGCTGGCCGCCGACATCGTCTGCCTCGCCATCCCGGCGCAGAAGCTGCGCGGGTTCCTGTCGGACCATGCGGATCACCTCGGCGGCGCCCTCGTCGCCTGCGCCAAGGGCATTGACCTCACGACGCTGAACGGCCCGACCGCCAGCATCGCGGCCGTCCTGCCGCAGGCGACGGCCGCCGTCCTGTCCGGCCCCAGCTTCGCCGACGACATCGCGCGGGGGCTGCCGACCGCGCTGGTCCTCGCCTGCGCCGACGACGACGCGGGACGGCGGCTGCAGGAGGCGCTGTCGACGCCCGTCCTCCGGCTCTATCGCACGACCGACGTGACGGGGGTGGAGCTGGGGGGCGCGCTGAAGAACGTCGTCGCCATCGCCTGCGGCGCGTCCATCGGCGCCGGCTTCGGCGACAGCGCGCGGGCGGCGTTGATGACCCGCGGCTTCGCCGAGATGACGCGCCTCGCCGCAACGATGGGCGCCCGGCCCGAGACGCTGGCGGGCCTGTCCGGCCTCGGCGACCTCGCGCTGACCTGCACGTCGGACCTGTCGCGCAATTACCGCTTCGGCCTCGCCCTGGGGCGGGGCGAGACCTTCGCGGGCGACGCCACGGTCGAGGGCGTCGCGACCGCCCGCGCCGCCCTGCGCCTCGCCGAGGAGAAGGGTCTCGACCTGCCGGTGACGGCCGTCGTGGCGCGCCTCGTCGCGGGCGAGATCACCACCGGCGAGGCGCTTCGCGCGCTGCTCGACCGGCCGCTGAAGGAGGAGTGAAGCGATGGCCTACTGGCTGTTCAAGTCCGAGCCCGACACCTGGGGCTGGGACGATCAGGTGGCGAAGGGCGACGCCGGGCAGGAATGGGACGGCGTGCGCAACTACCAGGCCCGCAACAACATGAAGGCGATGCAGGTCGGCGACCGCGGCTTCTTCTACCACTCGCAGAAGGGGCTGGAGATCGTCGGCATCGTCGAGGTCTGCGCCCTCGCGCACCCCGATTCGACCAGCGACGACCCGCGGTGGGAATGCGTGGACATCCGCGCCGTGCGCCCCTTCGCCCGCCCCGTCTCCATGGCCGAGATCAAGGCGGATCCGGCCCTGTCGGAGATGGTGCTGGTGAAGAACTCGCGCCTGTCCGTCCAGCCGGTGACCGAGGATCAGTGGCGCCGGGTCTGCGAATTGGGCGGGACAGAGGCCTGAGCTTCGAATAGGTTTCATGCAGGGAACTCTCGGGGAGACCGGCGATGATGATCGTGGGCGTTCTGGCCGCGGCGGCGGCGGGATGGCTGTTCGGCGCGGCGTGGTACATGGCGCTGGCGAAGCCGTGGATGGCGGCCGCCGGAGTGAAGGCGGGGCCGGACGGGCGCCCCGAGGGGAACGGCAGCGCGATGCCGTTCGTGTTGTCGGGGATCGCGATGATCGTGGTCGCCGGCTTCATGTGGCACGTCTTCGTCATGTCCGGGATCGCCACCTTCGGCGCGGGTCTCGTCGGCGGGCTGGGGATCGGGCTGTTCTTCATCTCGCCCTGGACGATGATCAACAACGCCTATCCCGGGCGGCCCTTCACGCTGACGCTGATCGACGGCGGCTATGCCACGTTCGGCTGCGCCCTGATGGGGGCGGTGCTGTCGTTCTTCCTGTGAGGGATGCCGGCAGGGAAGCAGGGGAGGCGCCGGCGCGGATGCAGCACGGCTCCTCCCCTCTCTCACCCGCGCACTCCCGCGCGTGATCCTGAAAATCGGGCAGGGCCGTTCTGGACGCCTGGCGCTCTTCTACTGCGGCGGAGCCGGCGGGCATAGCGGAATGACCGCGGCTTTCGTCTCGAATGATCGGCATTCCGGCGACGATTGAGGGCCGCGACAGTCGCCGCGGCCCTCGCGCCGTCCGGGCGCACGTCCGGGAAAGGTCAGTTGCCTGAGTCTTCCTCGGTGTCCTCGACCGGCTCTTCGCTGTCCGCCGACTCTTCGGCCATCGCGTCGTCCGTCATCGCGTCGTCGGCCATCGCGTCGTCGGTCATCGCCTCGCCATCGTCCGCCTCGGGCACCGCGCCGTCCTCGGCCGTCGGGTTCTCGGCCGCCGTCTCGGGATCGGTATCGGCCGCAGTTGCGGGCGCGTCGGCAGCCGTGCCGGCATCCATGCCCGCCTCGGCCATCAGATCGCCGACCACGAGTTCGGACGGCAGGCTCTCGAGACCCGATTCATCGATCTCCGGCTGGCCTTCCAGCGCCTCGCGAGTCGTGTCCAGCACGAAGGCGGAGAAGTCGGCGTTCAGCTGGAAGTCCTCGAGCGGGAGGGCGACGGTATATTCGCCGAGGCCGAGGAAGCCGCCGATGCCGATCACGGCCTCGAGCCCCTGTTCGCCGTCGATCACGTAGTCGATTTCGCCGATCGACTCGCCGGCCGGGTCTTCGGTGCGCATGCCGATCACCTGCCCCACGGTCATTTCCTCGAGGCTGGTGAAGCTCGGCTCGGCCGTCGCGGCCATGTCGCCCATGGCAGGATCGCCCTCGGGCATCGGCGCCGGTTCGGTGGTGGTTTCCTGGGCGAGCGCGCCCCCGGCCAGGAGGGCGGAGGTGGCGGCGCTCATCAGAATGGTACGGATGGACATTGCTTCTTCTCCTTCGTCAGTCGGAGGAAGAAGCCCGGGCCCGCGCTCGCGGTTGCCGGCCCGCACGACGCTAGGCCGGATCCGGCGCAGGGGCGGCTCTGCGGCGGGCCGGTTCCCGCCGCAGCGCTGCGTCAGTACCGGTAATGGTCCGCCTTGAACGGCCCTTCCACAGTCACGCCAATATAGTCGGCCTGCTCCGGGCGCAGTTCGGTCAGCTGCACGCCGATCCTCGCGAGGTGCAGCCGCGCCACCTTCTCGTCGAGGTGCTTGGGCAGGATGTAGACCTTGTTCTCGTACTGGTCGCCGTTCCTCCACAGCTCGATCTGCGCGAGCACCTGGTTGGTGAACGAGGCCGACATGACGAAGGACGGATGGCCGGTGGCGTTGCCGAGGTTCAGGAGGCGCCCCTCGGACAGCAGGATGATCCGATGCCCCGACGGCATCTCGATCATGTCCACCTGCTCCTTGATGTTGGTCCACTTGTGGTTGCGCAGTGCGGCGACCTGGATCTCGTTGTCGAAGTGGCCGATGTTTCCGACGATCGCCATGTCCTTCATCTCGCGCATGTGCTCGATGCGGATGACGTCCTTGTTGCCGGTCGTGGTGACGAAGATGTCGGCGGTGGAGACGACGTCCTCCAGCCGGACCACCTCGAACCCGTCCATCGCGGCCTGCAGGGCGCAGATCGGGTCGATCTCGGTCACCTTCACCCGGGCGCCGGCGCCGCGCAGCGAGGCGGCGCTGCCCTTGCCGACGTCGCCGTAGCCGCAGACGACCGCGACCTTGCCGGCCATCATCGTGTCGGTCGCGCGCCGGATGCCGTCGACGAGCGATTCCTTGCAGCCGTACTTGTTGTCGAACTTCGACTTGGTGACGCTGTCGTTCACGTTGATCGCCGGGAACGGCAGGCGGCCTTCCTTCTGCAGGGCGTAGAGGCGGTGGACGCCGGTGGTGGTCTCTTCCGAGACGCCCTGGATCGCGTCGCGGGTCTTCGCGAACCAGCCGGGGCTCTCCTTCATGCGCTTCTGGATCTGCGCCTTGATGACCTCCTCCTCTTCGGACTGCGGAACGGACAGGACGTCCTCGCCCGCCTCCATCCGCGCGCCGAGGAGGACGTACAGCGTCGCGTCGCCGCCGTCGTCGAGGATCATGTTCGCGCCCTCGGGGAACTGGAACGAGCGGTCGAGATAGTCCCAGTGCGCGGTCAGGGTCTGGCCCTTCACCGCGAAGACCGGCACGCCGGCCTCGGCGATGGCGGCGGCGGCGTGGTCCTGGGTCGAGAAGATGTTGCACGACGCCCAGCGGACGTCGGCACCGAGGGCAGTCAGCGTCTCGATCAGGACGGCGGTCTGGATCGTCATGTGCAGGCTGCCGACGATGCGCGCGCCCTTGAGCGGCTGGCTGTCGCCGTATTCCTCGCGCAGGGCCATCAGGCCCGGCATCTCGGTCTCGGCGATGTCCAGTTCCCTGCGGCCGAACCCGGCGAGCGAGATATCCTTGACGACGTAATCCGTGGCCATGGTGGCAGGATCCTTGTTCAGAAGTCGATTGCGCCGCGACTACCACTCTGCGATCCGTCTCACAACGCCGGGCAGGATTAACGGTACGCGGCGCGCAGATCGCGCCGCCGGCCCGGATCGGACTGACGGGCGGCAGGCATGAAACAGAAGCGGGCATGGCAGAGGATGCTGTCGGGGCGCAGGCTCGACCTGCTGGACCCGACGCCGGTCGATATCGAGATCGCCGACATCGCCCACGGCCTCGCCTTCGTCGCCCGCTGGAACGGACAGACCCGGGGCGACTGGCCCTATTCGGTGGCCGAGCACTCGCTTCTGGTGGAGCACATCTTCGGCGTGACCGACCCGGCCGCCGAGGCGCGGTGGCGACTCGCCGCGCTGCTGCACGATGCGCCGGAATACGTCATCGGCGACATGATCTCGCCGGTCAAGGCGGCGGTCGGGCCGGATTACGGGCGGCTGGACGAGAGGCTGGCGGCGGCAATCCACCTGCGCGTCGGGCTGCCGGCGGTGCTGCCCGTGGCGGTGAAGAAGGCGATAAAGCGGGCCGACAATGTCTCCGCCTGGCTGGAGGCGACGCGGATCGCCGGCTTCACCGAGGCCGAGGCCGACCGGTTCTTCGGCCGACAGAACCCGGACCTGACGGGCGCGTGCGACCTGCTCCTGCGTCCCCCGCGCGAGGTGCGCGAGGCGTTCACCGCCCGGTGCGACGCGCTGATGGCGGCGCTCTGATCGTCCGGCAGGCCGCGCCCGACGATGCCGTTGCGCGTTCTGCGTGCTGAACCCACGACATCGCGACGCCGCTCGGCCTGCCCTGCGCATCGCGGCGAAGGGATGGCGCGCTCGCGTCCGGGCGCTGGGGCGGCAGGCCCGGATCATGGGGTGATCCGCGACCGGTCGGCGCGTGACAGGGTGCGCACGGCGTTCCACATCGCCGCCCAGCGCACTTGACGCAGGGCGCGCCGCTCGCGGGCGAGATCGGATTCTGCCTGACGGATCAGAAGCTCCGCTTCGCCGAGGGCGAGGTCGTGCAGTCGGTGCCGCGACCAGGTCTGCAGGTGGGAGGGGTGGATGACGGGGGGCATGGCAGGCTCTTTCCATGGGATTCGATGTCGTCCTAACTGTCGCACGACCCTTCCCGGTGCGGCCAACCAGCAATCCTTGCCAAAGCAAAGCCCAGCTTATCCATGACCGATCCCGACTGGCGCCATCTCCCCCCGCTCTCCGCCCTTCGCGCGTTCGAGGCGGCGGCGCGGCTCGGCAGCTTCGCCGCCGCCGCCCGGGCGCTGAGCGTGACGCCGCCCGCAGTGGCGCAGCAGGTCCGCGGGCTCGAGTCGGGGCTCGGCGTGCCGCTGTTCCGCAAGGCGGGGCGAGGGCAGGCGCTGACCGAGGCGGGCGAGCGTCTGTCGCGGGCGCTGAGCGAGGGATTCGCGACGATCGCGGCGGGAGTCGAGGATCTGCGGCAGGGCGAGCGGCGACGGGGCCTCCGGATCTCCACCACGCCGGCCTTCGCGCAGATCAGCCTGCTGCCGCGGCTGTCCCGGTTCTGGGCGCGGCACCCGGACATCGCCGTATCGCTGGTGCCCGACGCCCGACCGGTGGAGCTGGAGCGCGAGGGTTTCGACCTCGCGGTTCGCACCGGGCCGGGCGACTGGCCCGGCGTGAAGGCGATCCCGCTGCTGCGGAGCCGGATGCTGGTCGTCGCCGCGCCCACGCTCGCCGCCCGGGGGCTGGCCCTCGGCGAGTCGCCGTGGCTGTTCGATGCCGGGAACGGGATGGAGCGGGGATGGCTGCGCGGCGCCGGCCTGGATCCCGACCGGCTGCAGATCCGAGGGCTGGATGATGCGGGCCTGACGGCGGCGCGGTCGGGCTACGGCCTGTGCTTCGCGTCGGAGGAGGTGGCGGGCCCGGACCTCGCGGCGGGGACGCTTGTCGAGGTGCCGTTTCCGGGCCTGCCGGTGTTTCGCTATTGGGTCGTGCTGCCGGACGGACCCCGCCGACCGGCGGTCGATACCTTCGTCCGGTGGCTGACGGCGGAGTTCGCCCGCGACTGACGCCGGACGACATCCCTTCCTCTCATTCCGGGCCGGTATCGCGCGGGGTCAGTGGCGCGCGCCGGACCTCGGCCCGCGGTTCGGGCGGGGGCCGCCGCGCCGGGGCGCGGTCGAAGCCGGCCTCGCGCCAGTGCGCCGGAGCGTCCCAGCGCGCCTGGCGGGTCGCTATGGCGAGGGTGTCCGAGAAGATCGAGAACATGGCGGTCATCCTTCTCTATTCGTAGGCGCGGGAGGAGAGGCGGCGCAGGTGCAGCCGGGCTTCCTCCTCCGACTGGGTGCGCTGCCGCGGCGCGCGATCGTCGCGGCTGGTGTGCTTGAGGACCTTGGCGAGGAACGAGGACATGATCGTCTCCTTGTGCTGCTGACGATCAAGCTAGGCGGGCGCCGTCCCTCAGGCGACTCTTGAATATTTCAGTGTTGTTAGTCAGTCTTACATCATGGACTGGCGCGAGGTCCCTTCCCTGTCGGCCCTGCGGGCGTTCGAGGCGGCGGCCCGGACCGGCTCTCTCAGCGCCGCGGCGCGGGAGCTGAACGTGACTCACGCCGCCATCTCGCAGCATGTCCGCACGCTGGAGGCGCATTTCGGCCGCGCCCTTATCGGCCGCGACGGACAGCGGATGGTGCCGACGGCGGAGGGGGCGGAGCTGGCGGGGGCGCTGGGCGAGGGGTTCGGACGAATCGCAGCGGGCGTGCGGGACCTTCTCGCGATCGACCGGCTGCGCCCGCTGCGCGTGGCGCTGACGCCGTCGCTCGCGGCGAACTGGCTGCTGCCGCGGATCGGCCGGTTCTGGGCCGCGCATCCGGACGTGCACGTGGAGTTGCTGCCGTCGCCCGCGCTGGTGGACCTGACGCGCGACGACGTCGACGTCGCCATCCGCTACGGCAAGGGCGGCTGGCCGGGTACGGACCCGAAGGTGCTGATGCCGGTCGGGCACGCGGCAGTCGCGGCGCCGGGCTACGTGCGGACGAAACCGAAGGGTCTCGCCGACCTCGCCGGCGTGACCTGGCTGCTGGACGGCCAATCGTCGGAAGAGCGCCTGTGGGCGCAGGAGCAGGGTCTCGACATGGCCGGCGAGACGGTGAAGACGTTCAACAGCCTCGACCTTGCCCGCGAGGCCGCGGTCGCCGGCCTCGGCGTCACCATCCTGCCGATGCTGTACCTGGAGACGCCGCTGAGGCAGGGCGCGCTGGAGCTGCTGGTGCGCGAGGAGGTGAGCCCAATCGCCTACCACATCCTGACGCGGCCGGGTCCGCCGAACCCGGGACGCGATCCGTTCATCCGGTGGCTGCGCGAGATGGCGGCGGAGACGCCGGTCTAACGGTCAGCGCGGGCTGCGCTTGGCGAGGATGCGCTGCAGGGTGCGGCGGTGCATGTTCAGGCGACGCGCCGTCTCGCTCACGTTGCGGTCGCACTGCTCGTAGACCCGCTGGATATGCTCCCACCGGACGCGGTCGGCGCTCATCGGGTTCTCGGGCGGCGGCGGCAGGCCCTCTCCGGTGGAGAGGAGCGCGTGGGCGACCTCGTTGGCGTCGGCGGGCTTGGACAGGTAGTCGGTGGCGCCGATCTTGACCGCGGCGACGGCCGTCGCGATGGCGCCGTAGCCGGTCAGCACGACGATCCGGCTGTCCGGCCGCCGCGCACGCAGCGCCTCGACCACGTCGAGGCCGTTGCCGTCCTCCAGCCGCAGGTCGACCACCGCGTAGGCCGGCGGCCGGGACGTGGCGGCCGCGCGACCCTCGGCGACGGACTGCGCCAGCTCCACCGTGAAGCCCCGCTTCTCCATCGCCTTGCCGAGCCGGCGCAGGAACGCCTCGTCGTCGTCGACGATGAGCAGGCTAGGGTCGTCGCCCAGGGGCAGGGCCTCGCTGTCGGTCTCCATGGGGCTGGTCCGTCCTTCCGTTGCGGCACAGCTAGGCCGCGCCCGGGGGCCGGTCAATTCGCGGCACGGCGCGTCACTCCGCCGCGCGGGCAAAGCAGGCGAGCCGGTCGGCCAGCGCCTCGGGCGCCTCGTCGCGGCGGACGACGTCGACGAAGCCGACCTCTGGCAGGACGATGTAGGAGAACGCCGTGTGATTCACGGTATAGAACTCCGGGTCGTCGTCGTTGGCGGAGTACAGGACGCGGTAGGCCTGCGCCGCCTCGCGCACCTGCTCCTCGCTGCCGGTCAGGCCGAGCATCCGGTCGTGAAAGTTGGCGGTGTACTGCGCCAGCACCTCGGGCGTGTCGCGGGCGGGATCGACCGAAATGAAGACCGGCTTCACCTCGATCCCCTCGGCGTCGAGCATCTCGACCGCCTGCGCGTTCCGCATGGCATCGATGGGGCAGACGTCCGGGCAATAGGTGTAGCCGAAGTACAGCAGGGACGGCCTGTCGATCACCTCCTCCGAGGTCACCGTCTCTCCGGTCTCCGACACCAGCGTGAAGGGCCCGCCGAGCGAGCCGCCCGCGACCGCGCCCCCGCGGCACTGGGCGAAGCCGTCGCCGCCGGGCTGCGTCAGTCGGATGGCGAGCCAGGTGCCGCCAAGGCCGACGACGGCCACGAGAACCGCCGCAAGGGCGAAGCGTCTGTCCAGTCCCACGGCCGCTCTCCGATTGCTGCCTGCGCGGCGGACACCTAGCATCGTCGGGACGGGCCGCACCAGCGGCGAGAGGACGCATGGCATCGGCCGAGGACGACATCTTCCGCGACCACCAGCGCAGCAACTGGCTGCGGCTGCGGACGCTCCTCCTGCTGCGGTGGATCGCCATCGCCGGGCAGATCGCCGCCGTCCTCGTCACGGTATCGGTCCTGCACCTCGACCTCGCGACCGGTCCGATCGCCGTCACCATCGGCGCGTCGATCATCGCGAACCTGCTGTCGACGGTGCTGTTTCCCGGCAACCGCCGCCTGACCGGCGAGGCGGCGCTGGTGATTCTCGTCTTCGACGTGCTGCAGCTGGGCCTGCTGCTGTTCCTGACCGGCGGGCTGAACAATCCGTTCGCGATCCTTCTGCTTGGGCCGGTGACCATCGCGGCGACGCTGCTGCCGCTGCGCCAGGCGGCGGCGCTGGCGGTGCTCGGGGTCGCGGTGGTCCTCGTCCTGTGGCGCTGGTACCTGCCGCTGGTGACCGAGGACGGCACGCCGCTGGTGCTGCCGCCGCTGTTCCTGTTCGGCTTCTGGCTGGCACTGTCGATCGGTCTCGTCTTCCTGTCGCTCTACACGCGTCAGGTGACGACCGAGACGCATGCGATGCGCGAGGCGCTGGTGGCGACGCAGCTGGCGCTCGCCCGCGAGCAGAAGCTGACCGATCTGGGGGGCGTGGTGGCCGCGGCCGCGCACGAGCTGGGAACGCCGCTGGCGACGATCAAGCTGGTCTCGGCCGAGCTCACGGCCGAACTGGACGGTCATCCCGATCAGCAGGAGGATGCCCGCCTGATCGGCCAGCAGGCCGACCGCTGCCGGGATATCCTCCGCTCCATGGGGCGCGCCGGAAAGGAGGACCGCCTCGTCCGCCGCGCCCCTCTGGAGCAGGTCGTGCGCGAGGCGGCGGAGCCGCATGTCGGCCGGGGCATCGCAGTGGAGATCGGCTGCACGGCCGAGGTCGAGAGCGGGCCGGACCAGCAGCCGATCGTCTGGCGCCGGCCCGAGGTGGTCCACGGACTGCGCAACCTGATCCAGAACGCCGTCGACTTCGCGTCGGCAAGCGTCGACGTCGAGGTCTCGTGGTCCGCCACCGCCCTCACCGTCCGGATCGAGGATGACGGGCCCGGCTTCCCGCAGGGTGTGCTGGCGCGGATCGGCGATCCTTTCGTGCGCCGGCGGCGGGGCGAGGAACCGCGGCGCCGGCCGGGCTACGAGGGCATGGGCCTGGGTCTGTTCATCGCCAAGACCCTGCTGGAGCGGACCGGCGCCCGCCTGACCTTCGCCAATGCGGGCGGGGGCGGAGGCGCCGTCGCGCTGGTCGAATGGTCACGGGCGGCGCTGGAGGCGGGCCAGGGAGAGGCGGCCGTCGGCGGGCTTGGTCCGAACCGGCGGCTGGAAGAGATCGGCCCCGACGGAGAGCCGGCGGCGTAGGCGGCGGCTCCGTCGGGCTCCTTGCGCTTAAGCTTTCCTTAACCCTTTCCGCGCAGCCTCCCTTGGGTCCTGATGGAGGTTCCATTGAGCGGATCGCTGGGCCTGATCGGCGCCTTTCTCGCCTCCCTCCTCGTCGGGGCCGCCGCGGTAGTCGCCGTGCCCCGGTTTCGAAGGCCCGAAGCAGTCGCCCCGGCGCCGCAGGCCGAGGGCGAAGGCACGTCGTTCCTGTTCTGCGACGGTCTCCTGGCGCACGCCACGCCGGCGGCCCTGCGCCTTCTGTCCGATCTGCCGCCCGGCCGCGGCAGCAGCGACCTTGACGATCTTGTCTCCGGACTGGAGCGGCTGTTCCCCGGACTTGCGGCCAAAACGAAGGGGGTGAGGGCCCCCGGCCGGTGCCGTGTGGCGGGGCGCGACGGCGACGTCGGGCTCGACCTGGAAAGCTGGGGCGACATGACCCGGCTGACGATCTCCCGTGGGGATATGGTCCCGGTCCATCCTGTCACGCTGGACCTGATGGAACAGGACGCCGCCCTTCTCGGCCTCGTCGCCGAGGCGGCGCCGCTGATGATCTGGTGCACCGATGCGGAGGGGCGCGTCTGCTGGGCCAATCACAGGTACCTGGAGCTTGTCGACGCCTGCGCCGGACCGGGCGACGACTCCGCCTGCTGGCCCCCGCCCTCGCTGTTCCCCGTCGATTCGACGGCCGAGCCTGCCGGGCGCGTCGAGATACGGGCCCGGGACGGCACCCGGCACTGGTTCGACCTGCAGGCGCGGGACACCCCGGCGGGACGGCTGTTCACCGCCTCGGACGCGAACGACCTCGTCGCCTCCGATCAGCTGGCCGCGTCCTTCGTGCAGACCCTGTCCAAGACCTTCGCCGAGCTGGCGGTCGGCCTCGCCATCTTCGACCGGGGCCGGCGCCTGGTCATGTTCAACCCGGCCCTGACGGATCTGTCCGGCCTGCCCACCGACTTCCTCGCCGGGCGGCCCTCGATCCGAAGCTTCTTCGACGCGCTGCGAGCCCGAGACAGGCTGCCGGAGCCGAAGGACTACGGATCGTGGCGCGCGCAGGTCGCCGCGCTCGAGGCCGGCGCCGAGATCGGCAACTACACCGAGACATGGACCCTGACCGGGGGCGAGACCTTTCGCGTCACCGGGCGGCCGCACCCCGACGGCGCCATCGCCTTCCTGTTCGAGGACATCAGCGCCGAAGTCGCGCTGGCCCGTCAGCACCGGGCCGAGGTGGCGACGCGCACCGCGGCGCTCGACCTGGTGAGGGACGCGGTGGCGGTGTTCTCGGGCGGCGGGCGTCTGCGGATCAGCAACGCCGGCTACGCGGACGACTGGGGCCGGTCGGCGGACGGCCTCGACGACATAAGGCTCGTCGACGAGGTCGAGGGGTGGCGCGCCGCCTGCGCCCCGAGCCCGGTCTGGGATCGGCTGGCCGGCGGCGTGCCCGGCCCGGACCTGCACTCGCCTCATCCTCTGCGCCGCCTGGACGGCCGGTCGGCCGAGCTGCGCGTGTCGCGGCTGCCGGGCGGGGACCTCGCCGTCTGCTTCCGCTTCGGGGGAGCGGACAAGGCCGAAAGCGCGCCGCAAGGCGGCGACCGCGGCGGACGACCGCGCGCGGCTGCGGGGTGACGGCACTTCCCGGTTCCGTCCGCCAACCGGCCGCTCTAGACTCGGCCCATGAGCGAGAGCCTGACCCTCAATCTGCCCGACGAGGCCGCGACGCGGGACCTCGCCGCGCGCCTCGCCGGGGCCGCGCGGCCGGGCGACGTGCTGCTGCTGTCGGGGCCCGTCGGGGCCGGCAAGACCGCCTTCGCCCGCGCCTTCATCCGCGCCCGCCTGCGTTCGCCCGGGACCGAGGTGCCGTCACCCACCTTCACGCTGGTGCAGACCTACGACGACGGCAAGGCCGAGATCTGGCACGCCGACCTCTACCGCCTGTCGCACCCGGACGAAGCGCTGGAACTGGGCCTCGGCGACGCGTTCGAGACGGCGATCTGCCTCGTGGAATGGCCCGACCGGCTGGGATCGCTGGCGCCGGAGGATGCGCTGCACCTGCACCTGTCCGCCGACGCGGACGGCGTCCACCGCGTCCGTGTCGCGCCGGGCGCCCGCTGGGCCCCGCTGATCGGGCCCGAGGCGGCATGATCGACGTCGAGGCCTTCCTCGCCGCCGGACCGACGCGCGGCTGGACGCGCACGCCCCTTGCCGGCGACGCGTCCGCCCGCCGGTACGAACGTCTGACGGCGCCGGACGGCCGGACCCGCGTGCTGATGATCGCCCCCGCGGGCGATGCCTCGACCCATGCGTTCGTCCGGGTGACGGCCCACCTGCGCGACCACGGCCTGTCCGCGCCCGAGATCCTGGACGCCGCGCCCGAGAGCGGGCTGCTGCTGCTCGAGGATCTGGGACCGACGCACTGCGCGGCGCACCTGTCCGGAACGCCGGACGACGAGGTGCGGATCGCCGACGCGGTCGCCGACCTCCTCGCCGCACTCGACGCGCTGCCCGTTCCCGAGGGGCTGGCGCGGATGACGCCCGAGGTGGCGGGCGCGATGCTGGCGCCGCTGGCCCACCACGCGCCCCGGATGCCGGTCGGACTGCTGGACGAGATGGCGGCCGTGGTCGCCGACGCGGTCGAGGCGCAGTGCGGGCCGGCCGACCGGTTCAGCCTGCGCGACTGCCACGCCGAAAACGTGATCTGGCGCCCCGGGCGCACCGGCCACGCCCGGCTGGGGCTGCTGGACTACCAGGACGCGGTCGCCGCGCCGCGGGGCTATGACCTCGCCTCGTGGATCGCCGATGCGCGGCGGGACGTGCCGCCGGCGGTGGCGCGGCGGATGACCGAGCGGCTCGCCTCGGCGCTTGGCATGGCGCCGCAGGACCTGGCCGCCGCCGTCGCGGTCCTGCAGGTGCAGCGCAACCTGCGGATCCTCGGGATCTTCGCCCGCCTCGCGCGGGAGGAGGGCAAGCGCCGCTACCTCGCCTTCCTGCCCCGCGTCCGCGCCCACGTGGAGGCCGGCCTCGCGCATCCCGCGCTCGCCGAGCTGCGGCCGCTGGTCCACGAGGCCCTCGCGACCGAGCTGGAGCGATCGGCCCCGGCATGAGTGGACTGCCGCTGCTGATCTTTGCCGCCGGCCTCGGCACCCGGATGGGCGCGCTCACCGCCGACCGGCCGAAGCCGCTGGTCGAGGTGGCGGGCCGGCCGCTGATCGACCACGCGCTGGACATCGCCCGGACCGCGGGGGCCGATCCGATCGTCGTGAACACGCACTACCGTGCGGCGCAGCTGGAAGCGCATCTCGGAGGCACCAGCGTTCGCCTGTCGCACGAGCCGCTGCTGCTGGAGACAGGCGGCGGGCTGCGCCGCGCGGCGCCGCTGCTGGGTCCGGGGCCGGTCTGGACGCTGAACAGCGACGCCGTCTGGGACGGCCCGAACCCGCTGACCGCGCTGACGGAGGCGTGGGGCGGGCACCGCATGGATGCGCTTCTCCTCCTCCTGCCGCGCGAGGCCGCAACCGGCCACACGGGGAGCGGCGATTTCGTCCCCGGCCCGGACGGCCGCCTCGCGCGCGGGCCGGGCCTCGTCTATTCCGGAGCGCAGATCGTCCGGCCCGAGGCGCTGGACGGGATCGCGGCGGAGGCCTTCTCGATGAACGTGGCGTGGGACCGGATGATCGCGGGCGGCCGCCTGTACGGCGTGGCGTGGCACGGCCGGTGGTGCGACGTGGGCCGCCCCGACTCCATCCCGCTGGCCGAAGCGCTGCTCGCCTGATGTTCGCGCCCTCGCCCGTCCCGCGGCTCTTCGCGCTGCCGCCCGGCGCCGACTTCGCGTGCGAGGTCGCGCGCGGGCTGGCGGACCGGCTGGCGGGCGCCCCGCCCGAGGACTGGGCGCGCGTCACCATCTTCGTCAACACGGCACGGATGCGGCGGCGGCTGACGCAGGCCTTCGATGCCGGACCGGCGCGCCTGCTGCCGCGGATCCGCCTCGTCACCGACCTCGCCTTCGACCCGATCGAGGGCGATCCCCGCCCGCCGGCGCCGCCGCTGCGCCGCCGGCTGGAGCTGGCGCAGCTGATCGGCGCGCTGCTCGACCGGCAGCCGGACGTGGCGCCGCGCGCGGCCCTCTACGACCTGTCCGACAGCCTCGCCCGGCTCATCGACGAGATGCATGGCGAGGGCGTGGGGCTGGACGCGATCCGGGGCCTCGACGTGGGCGACGCGTCGGGGCACTGGCAGCGCACGCTCGCCTTCCTGCAGATCGTGGGCGACTGGATCGACCCCGAGACCGCCGCCCCGGCGGCCGAGCTGCGCCAGCGCCGCGTGGTCGAGGCGCTGGCCGAGAAGTGGATCGCGGACCCCCCGCAGGGCCCGGTGATCGTCGCCGGCTCCACCGGCTCGCGCGGGGCGACGGCCCTGTTCATCGAGGCGGTGGCGCGGCTGCCGCAGGGCGCGACGATCCTGCCCGGCTTCGATTTCGACACGCCGGAGGAGGTCTGGCGCGGGCTGGACGAGGCGAAGACGGGAGAGGATCATCCGCAGTTCCGCTATGCGCGGATGATGCACCGTCTGGGCCTCACCGCTGGCGAGGTGCAGGCCTGGACCGACGCGCCGCCGCCGCGGCCGGCGCGCAACCGGCTGGTGTCTCTGTCGCTGCGCCCGGCGCCGGTGACGGACCAGTGGATGCGCGACGGCCCGACGCTCGGGCCGATGGACGCCGCGACCGAGGGGCTCACGCTGGTGGAGGCCGAGTCGCCGCGGGCGGAGGCCGAGGCGATCGCGCTGCGCCTGCGGCAGGCGGTGGAGGACGGGCAGCGCGCGATCCTCGTCACGCCGGACCGGATGCTGACGCGCCGGGTGGAGGCCGCGCTCGACCGCTGGGACATCGTCCCCGACGACAGCGCCGGCACGCCCCTGCCGCTCACCGCGCCGGGACGGTTGCTGCGGCAGGTGGCCGAGCTGTTGGGGACGCGGCTGACGGCCGACGCATTGCTGGCGCTGCTGAAGCACCCGCTCGCGGCCACCGGGGCGAAGCGGGGCGACCACCTGCGCTGGGCGCGCGAGCTGGAGCTGCGGTTCCGCAAGGACGGCGCGCCGTTTCCGACCCGAGCCGACCTCGCGGCCTGGGCCGCCCTGCGCAAGGAGGACGACGGCCGCGCCGCCTGGGCCGCGTGGGTCGCCGACCTGCTGGAGCCGCTGGCCGATCCCGCGCCGCGCCCGCTGGCCGAGCACCTCGCCCGGCACCGCGCGGCGGCAGAGGGGCTCGCGGCCGGCTTGAACGGCTCCGGCAGCGGCGGGCTGTGGGACGAGCGGCCGGGGCGCGAGGCGCTGGCGCGGGTGACGGAGTTCGAGCGGCACGCGGACGTCGGCGGCACGGTGTCGACCTTCGACTACCGGACCCTGTTCGACGGCGTCCTGCGGGGCGGCGAGGTGCGCGACCGCGACGAGGGCCACCCCCTCGTCCTGTTCCGCGGCACGCTGGAGGCGCGGATCGAGACGGCGCCGCTGGTGATCCTCGGCGGCCTCAACGACGGCATCTGGCCGCCGGTGCCGGCGCCCGACCCCTGGCTGAACCGCGCGCTGCGGCAGGAGGCAGGGCTGCTCCTGCCCGAGCGGCAGATCGGGCTGTCGGCGCACGACTACCAGCAGGCCATCGCGGCGGACGAGGTGTGGCTGACCCGCTCGGTTCGCTCGGCGGAGGCCGAGACGGTGCCGGGGCGCTGGCTGAACCGGCTCACGAATCTCGTCGCCGGCCTGCCGGATCAGGGCGGCCCGGCGGCGCTGGAGGCGATGCGCGACCGGGGCCGCCTGTGGCTTGCCCGTGCGGCGGCCGGGGATGCGCCGGCGGAGCGGACGGCGCCGGCGAAGCGCCCCTCGCCGCGCATCCCGGCCGAGGCGCGGCCGGCAACCTACACCGCCAGCGACATCGCCACGCTGATCCGCGATCCCTATGCCCTCTACGCCCGCAAGGTCCTCGGCCTCTACCGGCTGGACCCGCTGCGCCAGGTCCCCGACGCCGCCCAGCGCGGCACCGTCCTGCACACGGCGCTGGAGCGCTTCGTGAAGGAGGGCCCGCCCCCCACCGATCCCGACGCCCGCCGCCGGCTGATGGCCACCGTGGCCGAGGTGCTCGAGGCGGAATGCCCCTGGCCGACCGTCCGCCACGTCTGGGCCGGCCGGTTCGAGCGCGTCGCCGACTGGTTCCTCGAGACCGAGGCGGAGCGCCGCGCGAAGGGCACGCCCGCCCTGTTCGAGGAGAAGGGCGAGGTGCCGATCGCGGGTCTCGGCGTCACCGTCACCGCCAAGGCGGACCGGATCGACGACGACGGCGCGGGCGGGGCGCTGATCTACGACTACAAGACCGGCAAGGCCCCCTCGCAGAAGCGGCAGGCGACGTTCGACAAGCAGCTGATGATCGAAGCGGCGATCCTCGACCGCGGCGGCTTCCCCCGGATGCAGGGCCACCGGACGCGGGAGGCCGCCTATATCGGCCTCGGCGCCGACCCGAAGGTGGAGCCGGCGCCCCTTTCGCCCGAGACGTGGGACCGGCTGGTGGAGCTGCTCGCCTCGTGGCGGTCGCCCGACCGCGGCTACACCTCGCGCATCGCGCCGGCCTTCATCAGCTACGACGGCGACTACGACCAGCTCGCCCGGCGGGGCGAATGGGACGACACCGACGATCCGGCGCCGGAGACGCTGACATGATTCGCGACGCCGCCAGCCAGCGGCAGGTTCAGGCCGCCGATCCTGCCGCCTCGACCTGGGTCGCGGCGAATGCCGGGTCGGGCAAGACGAGGGTGCTGACCGACCGGGTGGCGCGGCTGCTGCTGCGCGGGGTCGATCCGCAGAACATCCTGTGCCTGACCTATACCAAGGCCGGCGCGAGCGAGATGCAGAACCGCCTGTTCCGCCGCCTCGGCGGCTGGGCGATGCTGCCGGAGGACGCGCTACGGGACGAGCTGCGGACCCTCGGTGTCGAGGATGCGCTGGGCGCCGCCGCGCTGGCCGACGCCCGGCGCCTGTTCGCCCGCGCGATCGAGACGCCGGGGGGCCTGCGAATCCAGACGATCCACTCGTTCTGCGCGTCGCTGCTGCGGCGCTTCCCGCTGGAGGCGGGGATCTCGCCGCAATTCGCCGAGATGGAGGAGAAGGCGTCGATCCTGCTGCGGCTCGACACCGTGGACGAGATGGCGGCGGACCCGGAGGCCGCGCCGCTGGTGGACGGCTTCGCCTCGCTGGTGCGGGGCGACGAGATCGCGGCGGCGCTCGGCCAGATCTGCGACGCCCGCCGCCTGTTCGAGCGGCCGTGCGAGGAGGCGGAGCTGCGCGCGGCGCTGGGCCTGCGTGACGGGCTGGACGGCGCGGGCCTGCTGGCCGAGATCTTCGGGCCGGGCGACCGCGCGATGCTGGACGGCCTCGCCGCGCTCTGCGCCGCGGGCAGCGCGGCGGACGTGAAGGCCTCGGTTGTCCTGCGCGCCCTGTCCGACCCGCCCCGGATCGGCGATCTGCCGGCGCTGGAGAGCCTGCTGCTCTACGGCGAAAAGGCGCAGGCCGGGCCCTACACGGCCAAGGTCGGGGCGTTCCCGACGAAGAAGACCCGCACCGCCGCCGATCCGGACACCATCGACGCCCTCGAGGCGCTGATGGAGCGGGTGGAGGCGGCGCGGCCCGACCGCCAGCGCCTCGGCACGCTGCGCAAGGCGCTGGCGCTGCAGGCCTTCGCGCAGGAGTTCCTGCGCCGCTACGACGCCGCCAAGCTGCGGCGCGGCGTCCTCGACTTCGACGACCTGATCGGCAAGGCCCAGCGCCTGCTGACCGACCCGCTGATCGCGCAGTGGGTGCTGTTCCGCCTCGACGGCGGCATCGACCATATCCTCGTGGACGAGAGCCAGGACACCAGCCCGACCCAGTGGGTGGTGATCGAACGCCTCGCGGCGGAGTTCGGCGCCGGCATCGGCGCCCGGGCGGACCGCGAGCGGACGCTGTTCGTCGTGGGCGACCGCAAGCAGTCGATCTATTCCTTCCAGGGCGCCGACCCGGCCGAGTTCGACCGGATGAAGGCGCATTTCGGCGAGCGCCTCGCCGCGGGGGGCGAGCAGCTGGTCTCGCTCGCCCTCGAACATTCCTTCCGCTCCGCGGCCGAGGTGCTGCGCATCGTGGACCGCACGTTCGAGGCCGATCCCACCGGCCTCGGCGACGCGCCGATGCACCTGGCGTTCCATCCCGACATGCCCGGCCGTGTCGACATCTGGCCGCCGCAGGAGCCGGACCCGGCAGTGGCGGACGATCGCAAGTGGTACGAACCGCTCGACCTGCCCTCACCCGCCGATCCGCAGGTGATGCTGGCCGAGAAGATCGCGGCCGAGATCCTGCGGATGACCCGGGAGGAGACGATCCCCGAGCGGCGCGACGGCGTGTGGAGCCGGCGCCGCGTGACCGAGGGCGACGTCCTGATCCTGTTCCAGCGCCGCTCGCCGCTGTTCCACCACGTGATCCGCGCCTGCAAGCGGGCCGGTCTGGACGTCGCGGGCGCGGACCTGCTGGAACTGTCCAAGGAGCTGGCGATCCGCGACCTGACCGCGCTCCTGCGGGTGCTGACCCTGCCCGAGGACGACCTGTCGCTCGCCACCGCGTTGAAGAGCCCGCTGTTCGGCTGGACCGAGCAGCAGCTGTTCACGCTGGCGCACGGCCGGCCCGGCTACCTGTGGCAGCGCCTGCGCGAGCGGCGGGAGGACCACCGGGCGACTTGGGACATCCTCCAGGATCTGCGCGACCGGGCCGACTACCTCCGGCCGTTCGACCTGCTCAGCCGCATCCTCGGGCGCCACGACGGGCGGGCGAAGCTGATCGCCCGGCTGGGGCCGGAGGCGGAGGATTCGCTCGACCAGCTGCTGTCCCTGTCGCTGAAGTACGAGCAGCAGGGCGTGCCGGGCCTCACTCACTTCCTCGAATGGCTCGAGACCGAGGAGCCGGAGGTGAAACGCCAGGTCGACAGCGCCGGCGGGCGGCTGCGGGTGATGACGGTGCACGGGGCCAAGGGCCTGGAGGCGCCGGTGGTGATCCTGCCGGACACGGTGAAGCGGCAGGCGCGCGGCGGTGACGGCATCTACGACATGGACGGTCTGCCGCTGTGGGCGCCGAACAAGGCCGACATGCCGCCCGAGATGCTGGCCCGGCGCGACGGTCTGATCGAGGCCGAGGGAGAGGAGCGGCGGCGTCTGCTCTACGTCGCGATGACGCGGGCGGAATCGTGGCTGATCGTGTGCGCCGCGGGCAAGGCGGGCGAGGTCGCCGAGGGGACCGACAGCTGGCACGCCCAGATCATGGCCGCGATGGACGCCGAAGGGGTGCCGCACGCATTTCCCACCGGCGAAGGCCGCCGCGTGGCGCGGGCCGAATGGGATCGCCTGCCGCTGGTGGAGCGCCGCGTCGCGCAGGCAGTCACCGCGGCGCCGCTGTCCTTCGGACCCGCCGAACGGCCCGTCGATCCGCGGCCGCTGTCGCCTTCGGACCTGGGCGGCGCCAAGATCCTCCCGGGCGAGGCGTCCGGCGGCACGCAGGAGGAGAGCATGGCCCTCGGCAGCGCGGTGCACCTGCTGCTGGAGCATCTGCCCGGTCTGCCGCCGGAGCGCCGCGCCGAGGTCGGTATCTCGCTGCTGCAGGCCCTGCCCGATGCCGCGCTGAACACCGGACACGAGGAGATCGTCGCCGACGTCATCGCCCTGCTGGGCCGGCCCGAACTTGCGCAGGTCTTCGCGCCCGAGACGCTGGCCGAGGTGCCGCTGACGGCGGAGGGACCGCAGGGCCGGCGGCTGGTCGGCATCGTCGACCGGCTGATCGTGACGCCCGGCAAGGTCACGGCCATCGACTTCAAGACGAACCGGATCGCCCCTGACCATCCCGACTCCACCCCCGAGGGTCTGCTGCGCCAGATGGGGGCCTACCGCCACGCCCTGCTGCAAATGTGGGCGGACCGGGAGGTCGAGACGGCGATCCTGTGGACGGCGACGGGCCGGCTCATGGTATTGTCGCCAGATATTGTGATGCCGGCGTGGCAGAGGGCGAGCGCTGGGTTGACGCCCTAGGGAAGCGTACATAGCTTCCGGCCCTGACCTTTTGCCAAGGAGCAACCTCATGGCAACCCATGCCGTCACCGACGCCACCTTCGACACCGAGGTGCGCCAGTCCGACATTCCCGTCGTCGTCGACTTCTGGGCCGAGTGGTGCGGCCCCTGCAAGATGATCGGCCCGGCCCTCGAGGAGATCTCGCAAGAGATGGAGGGCAAGGTGAAGGTCGTGAAGGTGAACGTCGACGAGAACCCGAACTCGCCCGCGCAAATGGGCGTCCGCGGCATCCCGGCCTTGTTCGTCTTCAAGGACGGCGAGGTCGTCTCGAACCGGGCCGGCGCCGCGCCAAAGGCCGCGCTCGCCGACTGGATCAAGTCGTCGATCTAACATCATGTGGTAGAAGCTCCACCCGAGCTTCCAACATGTTGTTGATGTTCGATTCTTTTTTCTTGCAAACGGCGAAGGTATCGAGTCTAAGTCCTGTTGCTAGGCCTGATTCGAATTGCCGAATTAGGAAAAGGGCTCCGAAGCTGCTTCAGTTTCGGAGCCCTTTTTGTTTGGAACCAAACTCTTGAACGAATCACTTCACGCTTGATTCGGTACCAGACCTATAGTAGCCTGGCTCTAGCCCCCCAACATCTTGCGGTAGGCCGGCGTTTTTCGGTTGACCTTGGTCTCAGGCGCCGCTAGTGGTGGATTGCCGCGTCAAGGGCGCGGTGGAGCGGCAATTCGTATCAGGCCTAGCAACCGAAGCGATGAGCCGCTCCTTCACTCGAAGAAGGAACACCCTCATGGGTATCGCGACCATTGGAACTACCGCGCGCACCGGTGAAATCTGCCCCACCAGCGGGGTCTGGAAGTCGATGGACAATCCCTCGACGACCGCGCCCATCGCCAAGGGCAATCGGATGCCGCCGCACAACGGCAAGGCTGTCACCTGGAAGTTGATCCAGCTGGCCTAAAGCCAAAGACTTCGAAAAGGGCGCCTTCGGGGCGCCCTTTTTGATGCGCTGGTTGCGGGCCGCAGGGGCCGTCCGCATATAGCGCGCAGCGAACGACACCCGGAGGCGACGATGGCGAAGGACGAATTCCCCGGCTGGCACGGCACCACGATCATCGGCGTCCGCAAGGGCGGCGAGGTGGTGATCGCCGGCGACGGTCAGGTCAGCCTCGGCCAGACCGTCATCAAGGGCACCGCCCGCAAGGTGCGGCGCCTCTCCCCCGGCGGCCGCGACGTGATCGCGGGCTTCGCCGGGTCGACCGCCGACGCCTTCACCCTGCTTGAACGGCTGGAGAAGAAGCTCGAGGCCGCGCCGGGGCAGCTGCAGCGCGCGGCGGTGGAGCTGGCCAAGGACTGGCGGACGGACAAGTACCTGCAGAAGCTGGAGGCGATGCTCATCGTATCGGACGGGGCCGAGCTGTACGTCATCACCGGCGCCGGCGACGTGCTGGAGCCGGAGCACGACGTGACCGCCATCGGCTCGGGCGGGAACTACGCGCTGGCCGCGGGGCGGGCGCTGATGGGCTCGGACCTGTCGGCGGAAGAGATCGCGCGGCGGGCGATGCAGATCGCCGCCGACATCTGCGTCTACACCAACGGCAACCTGACGGTGGAGACGATCCGGGCGGGGTGAAGCGTTTCCCGCCCCGGCCTTGAGCCGGGGCCTCGCATCGTTTTGCGGAACCCGTCGAGGTCCCGGGTCAGGCCCGGGACGGGAGTTTCTTCGATGGGACCGGAATGCCCGCCCCGGCCTTGAGCCGGGGCCTCGCGCGATCCCGCGCCGACCTCACACGATGAACCGCCGCCAGTCGTCGTAGTTGCCTTCGACGTTGCCCTTCGGGATCGACAGCGCGATCAGCGCAAGGGCGAAGGCGAAGGACGCGAAGGTGGCCAGCCAGCTGCTTTCCACCATGAACGGCGCGAACAGCAGGACCACCCCCAGCAGCGCGTTCATGAACCGCGCCGCCCGCGCGACGACGGCCAGCGCGGTGACCGAGAAGGTCAGAACCAGCGCGCCGACGACGTGGTTTACGGCCGACAGTCCGCTCTCCCACGTCAGGACCAGCGGCGACAGCATCAGAACGACACCCAGCGCCGCCGACGCCGCGAGGGTCCACGGATAGGTCATCCCGCCCAGGACCATCTCCTTCACGATCGCCCTCGGCGACTGTTCGAAGTCGTCCACATCGCGCGGCTCGTCCGGCCCCTCGTCGGTGTCGCCGGTGAAGAAGACCCGCAGCCAGGGCTGGCCGGCGCGGTGGCGACGCTTGAGGAACTGGTAGGTCGCGACGATCTCGTCGATGGAATAGGGGATCTGGAACAGCATCGCCGCCGCCGCGATCAGGCAGAGGGTGCAGTAGGTGCCAAGAAGGATCGGCTGGATCACGATGAAGAAGATCGATACCGCGCCCAGCGGCACGATCATGATCCCGAACAGCACCACCAGCCACGGCATCGTCCGCCAGCGCGCGGCGCTGCCGACGACGCCCACCACGATCTCGAGCGCGTAGGTCAGCGCGCCGACCCCCGCGTCGGGGACGGGCCAGGCCTCGCTCACCGACGAGGTGATGATCGCCTCGGTGCCGTTCAGCGGCGGGCGGTCGCTGCCGAAGAACGGCTCCCACACGCCGGGGATCGTCTCGAGCTGGTAGGCGCCGAGGTAGCGCGAGACCAGAAGCCCGACGACGGCGAGGATGATGACGGGCAGGCGCTGGAACCACTCGGACGGGGAATAGTCCCAGCCTTTCGGCGTCGTCGGGCCGGTGACCGCGGCGGTGGGCGAGATGCCGGGCGGCGGGCCGACGGCGACGGCGAGGGCGGTGACGATCAGGCCGACGAGCGTGCCGTTGAGGTAGGCGGAGCCGGTATCGCTCCAGAAGATCAGCGGCGCGAACATCAGCCAGACGCCGACGGCGGCGCAGACCCACCGGGCCGGAGCGAGGCGCCAGGACAGCGACGCCATCGCGGCGAGGAACAGGACCAGGCCGGCGAGGACGTCTGTCACGCCCAGCCACACCTCGTCGTAGCCGAGGAGCGGCGGCGAGGTCATCATCCAGATGCCGAAGCCGGCATTCGCCCAGTGCGCCCACAGGGCGCCGCGGTGGCCGGCGCGGTACCGCTCCAGATGCCTCTGCCGGATCTCGTCCGGCCGCTCGCCCCGCTCGGCCGCCGAGGTCATCCAGGGCGGCGGAGTGATCCCGTTCGCCTTGTACCAGCCGATCGGATCGCGCTTCAGCGCCGCCACGATGTTCGTCAGCCCGTCCTCGATCCGATGATCCGGCTGCCAGTCCAGCAGTTCCCGCGCGCGCGAGATGTCGAGCGCGTAGTGGTCGCTGGAGAGGTCGATCATGAAGGGCCGGATGAACGGCTTCTCGCCTTGGTCGAAGGCATCGGGAACGACCGGCTCGCTCTTCGTCTCGGCCCAGGCGGCGGCCTTGGCGAGAGCCTTGGGCACGGTGATCGTGCGCCAGGCCGGCTCGTCGTGGATCAGGTCGGCGAGCCGGCGCTGCAGGGCGTCGTAGCCGATGGCGTGCTCTTCGCCGATCAGGATCGTTGCCCGGTCGGGCAGCTCCTCGCGGCGGTCCACGGCCTTGCGGAAGGCGGCGACGAGGTCGTCGATGTGCACGAAGCTCTGACCGGCGGAGAGGTCGCCGGAATAGAACCGGCTCTTCAGGCCGCGCTCGTAGATGCGGGCGATCTGGTGCGACAGGGTCGGCACCGCGGTCTCGTCGTCGTAGAGCCCGGCGATGTGCAGGAACGTGGCCTTGGCGTCGCCCGCCGTCTCGCGGATCGCCTCCTCGGTCCGGGCCTTGGACTGCGGATAGGGCCAGGACGGGTCTATCGGCGCGTCCTCGTCGATCGTCTCGCCGGGGCGTGCGGCCTCGTGCACCAGCATGGTGCCGGAGTAGACGACCTGCTCGACGTCGAAATCGTCCAGCGCCTCCAGCAGCTTGCGGGTCCCCTCGACGTTCACCGCCTGGTAGGCCGCCTTGTCCTCGCCCGAGAAGTCGAAGAACGCGGCGAGGTGGATGACCGACGCGACCTCGCGGCCGTAGGTCTCCGCCACCTTGTTCAGCGCCAGCTCGAGCGAGGCGGGGTCGGTCAGGTCCGCCTCGTAGCTGTCGCACGGCGCGTCCTCCTCCACCGTGCGATCCAGGCCGACGACGCGGTAATCGTCCGCCAGAGCGGTGCAGAGGCGGCGGCCGATGTTGCCGTCCGCGCCGGTGATGAGGATGAGGGGCTTCTCGGCGGCGGGGGGCGTGTGGTCTTGCGGCATCGGGGTCCTTCCGTTCGGGACTGGAACGGCTGCCTCCGGGGCCGGTTCCCGGTACGCCTGACGTTAGGGGACCGCCGCCTTGGCAACCGCTCCCCTGCCCCATATGTCGGCGCGGACGCCGAAAGGACACGCGAATGACCGACCTGACCCCCCGCGAGATCGTCTCCGAGCTCGACCGGTTCATCATCGGGCAGAAGGACGCCAAGCGCGCCGTGGCGGTCGCGCTGCGCAACCGCTGGCGCCGGCGTCAGCTGGGCCCGGACCTGCGCGAGGAGGTCTACCCCAAGAACATCCTGATGATCGGCCCCACCGGCGTCGGCAAGACCGAGATCAGCCGCCGCCTGGCCAAGCTGGCCCGCGCGCCGTTCCTCAAGGTCGAGGCGACGAAGTTCACCGAGGTCGGCTATGTCGGTCGGGACGTGGAGCAGATCGTCCGCGACCTCGTCGACATCTCCATCGCCCAGACCCGCGAGTTCATGCGCGAGGACGTGAAGACCCGCGCCCGCGAGGCGGCGGAGGATCGCGTCGTGTCGGCCATCGCCGGCAAGGACGCCCGCGAGGGCACGCGCGAGATGTTCCGCAAGAAGCTCCGCTCGGGCGAGCTGGACGGCACGATGATCGAGATCGAGGTGACGGACACCTCGAATCCGTTCGGCGCGCTGGAGATGCCGGGCCAGCCGGGGATGATGCCGGGCGGCATGAGCCTCGGCGACATCTTCGGCAAGGCGATGGGCGGACGGAAGACGAAGAAGCGCGTCACCGTCGCCGACAGCTACGACCTGCTGCTCGCCGACGAGGCGGACAAGCTGCTGGACGACGAGACGGTGACGAAGGCCGCGCTGGAGAGCGTGCAGCAGAACGGCATCGTCTTCATCGACGAGATCGACAAGGTCTGCCGCAACGCCGAGAGCAATCGCGGCGGCGACGTCAGCCGCGAGGGCGTGCAGCGGGACCTGCTGCCTCTGATCGAGGGCACGACCGTCTCGACCAAGCACGGGCCGGTGAAGACCGACCACATCCTCTTCATCGCATCGGGTGCCTTCCACGTCGCCAAGCCGTCGGACCTGCTGCCCGAGCTGCAGGGCCGCTTGCCGATCCGGGTGGAGCTGCGGGCGCTGACCGAGGGGGATTTCATCCGCATCCTGACCGAGACGGACAACGCTCTCACCCGTCAATATGCCGCACTTCTCGGCACCGAGGAGGTGAAGGTTGAGTTTACCGAGGACGGCATCGCCGCCCTCGCCCGGATCGCGGCGGAGGTGAACCAGAGCGTCGAGAACATCGGCGCCCGGCGCCTCTACACGGTGATCGAGCGAGTGTTCGAGGACATCTCCTTCGACGCACCCGACATGTCGGGGCAGGAGGTGACGATCGACGGCGCCTTCGTCGAGAAGCATCTGGGCGATCTCGCTCGCTCGGCCGACCTCTCGCGCTACGTCCTCTGACGCCACAGCCCGTCGTCGCGGGACCACTCGGACCGGTCGACGACGGAGAATTCAGGGGTCTCGCCGGCGGCGTACCGCTCGATGACGGCGCCGGTGGGCGTGACGTCGAGCACGTTGAAGCTGTTGTCCTCGCCCCGGACCCGCGTCGACAGGCCGGTGCCCGCCTGCACGAACAGCAGGCCCGGCGCCGCCTCGAACGGCGCGGCGGACGCGTTGTGGAGGTGCCCCGAGAGGGCGATGTCCGCGCCGGCGTCGGACAGCGCCGCGAGCGCCTTGCGCGACCCCTTCATCAGCTGCTTGTCCACGTCGGGCGAGTGCTCCAGCGGGTGGTGCATCACCGCGACGCCGACGTGGGAGTCGCGGACGGCGCCCAGTTCGCGCGACACGCGGCGGCGGGCGTGGCCGGCAAACATCCCGCGCTGCCAGTAGAACGGGTTCACGGTGTTGATGCCGACGACGCGGACGCCGTCGTCCTCCCAGCACGGCTCGAGATCGGGGTCGATATGCCGCTTGTAGCGCGACCAGGGGCGGGTGAAGCGGACCCACAGATTGTCGAGCGGGGTGTCGTGGTTGCCGGGCACCGACAGCGTCGGCGCCGCGATCCGGTCGAGAAAGGCGCGGGCGGCGCGGAACTGGCTATTGCGGGCGCGTTGCGTGAAGTCGCCGGACACGATGACGAGGTCGGCCTTCAGCCGTTCGATCGTCGCCAGCAGCGGCCGCGTGAGGTCCGCCCGGACCCGCCCGAAATGCAGGTCGGAGAGATGGATCAGCCGCGTCACGGGACGACGACGTCGATCACGTTCTTCTTCATCTCCACCGTCACCGGCGAGGGCAGGCGGAACTTCTCGCCGTCGCAGGCGACGAGGACCGTGCGGCGGCGGGTGTCCACGCGCACCCGATCCGCGGGCAGCAAGTCGAAGTCGCGGCCCTCCTTCATCGTGCCCCGCAGCAGGTGCCAGGCCTGCAGGAACAGCCCGGCCCGCCCGGTGCGCGAGCCGACGAAGATGGCGAGGCGATCCCGCTCGACCTCTGACTTGCCGGGGAGGTTGAAGTGCTCCAGCTGGAAGGCGGAACGGGCGACGAAGATCAGCGGCGTCACGTAGCGGCGCTGGCGGCCGTCGACGTCCAGCGTCACCTTCAGCGGCGCCTGCGCCTTGAGGAACGTCTTGACCACCGACCAGTAGGCGGCGAGGCGGCTGCGGCCCCAGGATTTGTAGACCGCTTCCCGCTCCTGCAGGATCGCGGGATAGATTCCCATCGAGACGTTGTTGAGGAAGAGCTGTCCGTCAACGGCGGCGAGGGACATCGGCATCCTCCGACCCTGCGACAGGACGCGGGCGGCCTCTTCCGCGTCCTCGGGCAGGCCGAGGCCCCGGGCGAAGAAGTTGAACGTGCCCAGCGGCAGCACGCCCAGCGCGGCGGAACTGCCGGCAAGGCCCTGCGCGACGCCCATGATCGTGCCGTCGCCGCCGGCGGCCGCGACGATGGCCGCACCCGACTTCGCCGCCTCGCGGGCCTTCGCGCCGATATCGTCTCCGGGATCGACCTCGACGACTTCGGCCCGGTCGCCGAGGGTGCGGATCGCCGCCTCCAGGCTCTCGCGGGCCGCCTCGCCGAGGCCGGACATGCGGTTGCGGATCACGACGATGCGGTTCGCCTCCACGGACCCGTCCCTGGCCGCTGCCATCTCATCTACGTCCTTCATCGAGAGGGGTCCCCTTTCCGCCGCAACGCGGGCCGGCCCGTTCCGGTTCACCGCGATTTCGCTTTGACCTTTCGGGTCCGGGGCGCGAGATCCGGCATCGGGCCGCGATTGGCCCCGCGGGGCCCCCGATGTCGTCTTACCTCCGATTCCTGAAGGAAAACGCCCCCTGGCTTGCGGCGGGGGCGCTGCTGTCCTTTCTGTCCTCGTTCGGGCAGACCTTCTTCATCTCGGTCTTCTCCGAGGAGATCCGCGCCGCGTTCGGCCTCAGCCACGGCGGCTGGGGCCTGACCTACACGGTCGGCACCATGACCTCGGCGGCGCTGGTCCTGTGGCTGGGCGGCCTCGCCGACGTGTACCGGGTGCGCGTCATGGGAACGGTGGTGCTGACCGGCCTCGCGCTGACTCTGCTGGCGATGAGCGTCAACGGCTCCGCCCTGCTGCTGCCGGCGCTGATCCTCGGCCTGCGCTTCTTCGGGCAGGGCATGTCGAGCCACCTGTCCTTCGTCGCGATGGCGCGCTGGTTCGTCGCGACGCGCGGCAAGGCGCTCGCGGTCGCGACGGGCGGCTTCGCGCTGGCCGAGGCGATCATGCCTCTGGGCGTGGTGGCGCTGAAGCGGGTGATGGACTGGCGCATGATCCTGGTCCTCGGCGCGGTCGTCTGCCTCGCCGCGATCCCGCTCCTCTGGGCGCTGCTGCGGCGAGAGCGGACGCCGCAGGGCGATGCCGAGACTTCGGCTTCGGTCGGCATGGGCGGCCGGCACTGGACGCGGATGGAGGTGCTGCGCAGCCCGCTGTTCCTCGCCCTCATCCCGGCGCTGACCGCCTTTCCGGCCTTCAGCACGGCGTTCTGGTTCCACCAGATGCACTTCGCCGAGCTGAAGGGCTGGGTGCACCTCAACTTCGTCGCGACCTTCCCGATCGGGACCGCGTGCTTCCTCGGCTCCACCGTCGCCTACGGCTGGGCGATCGACCGCTGGGGGACAGCGCCCCTGTTGCCGTTGTACCTGCTGCCGCTGGCGGGGGCGTTCCTGATCCACGCGATCTCTCCCACCATCCCGTTCGAGATCCTCGGCATCATGCTGATGGGCGTGGCGGGCGGCGGACAGGCGACGCTGCCGGCGGCCTGCTGGGCGGAGTTCTTCGGCACGCGGCACATCGGGTCGATCAAGGCGCTGGTGGCGGCGATCATGGTGCTGGGATCCGCCCTCGGGCCGGGGATCGCGGGGGTGCTGATCGACGCGGGGATCGACCTTCCGGCGCAGTACCTGTTCTACGCGGCCCTGTTCCTCGGATGCTCCGCCATGATCGCGCCGGTGGTCCGGCGGGCGAAGGCGGCGCTACCGGCGGCGGCCTAGGTAGACGTAGTAGGCCCCGTCCCCGCCGTGGCGCCGGTGCGCCGGCGTCACCTGCAGGACCGCGCCGGCCAGCGGCGGCAGCGACAGCCAGTGCGGCACCTGGTGGCGCAGGGCACCGGCCCGGGCGGGCATCGGCGCCGCGTCGTCCCGCACCCGGCCCTTGCCGGTGATGACGAGGACCAGCCGACGGCCGGTCATCTGCGAAGTCAGGACGAAGGCGTTCAGGGCCGTGTGCGCCTCGGCCAGGGTCATGCCGTGCAGGTCGATCCGCGCCTCGGGGCGCAGCTTGCCGCGGGTCATCTGCTTGTGGGCGCGGGCGTCCATCCGCACGGGCCGGGCGGCCATCCCCTCGGCGAGACCGGGGAGCAGGTCGTCGCTGCCGCGGTGGTCGACCTTCGCGCCGACGCGGAACCTCGGCAGCGGCGCGGCGGGGGGCGCGGCGGGTGGTTCTGGCGCCTTCGGCGCCTCCGGCTCGGCCGCTGGCGGCGCGCGCCGCGGATGCATCGGCGCGGCGGTCTGCGCCACCCGGTCCCAGAGCGCGCGCTCCTCCGGCGACAGGTGCCTGGGCCTGCGCATCAGCCGCTCGCCAGCCGTTCCGGCAGCAGGGCATAGGCGCGCTGGATCGGCAGCAGGACGACCATCCGCCCGCCGTCGCGGATGCGCCCGGCCTGCCGGCCCGCCTCGCGCCCGGTGCCGAAGAAGATGTCGGCGCGCTGGGCGCCCTTGATCGCGCTGCCGGTGTCCTGCGCGACCATCAGCCGCTGCATCGGCGTGGCGCCCGCCTTCTCGATCCAGACCGGCGCGCCGAGGGGGTAGTGCGCCGGATCGACGGCGATGGACCGCAGGGTGGTGATCGAGCGGTTCATCGCGCCCAGCGGCCCGAGCTCGGCCGGGACCTCGCCGATGTCGCGGAAGAAGACGTAGGACATGTTCTGCCACAGCAGCGCGTCGCGCTGTTCGGGGTTGCGGCGCACCCACGAGCGGATCACGTCGGCCGACACTTCGTGCGGCTCGAACTCGCCCCGCGCGACCAGCGCCGCACCGATCGAGGAATAGTCGTAGCCGTTCGCCCCGGCATAGCCGAGGCGCAGCACCTGCCCGCCCGGCAGGCGGATGCGACCAGATCCCTGGATCTGCAGGAAGAACAGGTCCAGCGGGTCGTGCACCCAGGCCAGCTCCAGCCCCTGCCCCTCCAGCGCGCCCTCGTCGATCTCGCGCCGGGTCGGCCAGCCGGTCGCGGGCGGGTCTGGCATGCCGTAGACAGGGACGGAGTAGTAATCGCTGGGGAAGCGGTCGCCGCGGATCTCCGGCTCGAAATAGCCGGTGAACAGCATCGGGTCGCCGTCCTCGATCAGGACGGGCCGGAACGCATGTTCGAAGAAGGCGCGGGGGTCCGCCGCAGCCGGACCCTTCGCCAGCGCGCAGAGGGCGCGCCAGTCCGCTTCGTCCATGTCGCCGCAGGTGCCGGCAAAGACGTCCAGCGCGAAGCCATGGTCGTCGTCGGCCCAGCCCGACAGGTCGTCGAACTCCAGCAGGGTGACGCGCGTGTCGGCCATCGCGGGCAGGCTCGTCAGCGACAGGGCGAGGAGGACGTGCCGCAGCACGGCGCCCCTCACTCTCCCGTCGCGACGAGGATCCAGTTGGGATCGGCGCTGCCCATCGCGCGGGCGAAGGTCCAGACGTCGCGCTGCCGCTTGATCGCGTTGGGGTCGCCCTCGACCACGTCGCCGGCGTTGTCGCGCACGGCCTGCGTCAATTCGCCCACGAAGCGGACGGTGATCTCGGCTTCCTTGGTCGCCTCGTCGAAGTCGGCGTCCTTGATCCCGATCTCGGCGAGGCCGACGAACGTCGCCTCGACCTTCAGGCCCTTGCGCTCGCGTTCTTCGACGACGGAGGCGAAGGCGGCGTAGATGTCGTCCGAGATGTAGGGGCGGACCGAGGCGAGGTCGCCCTTCTCGAACGCCATCAGGATCATCTCGTAGGCGCCTCGGGCCCCCTGCAGGAATTCGCCCACGTTGAAGGAGGGGTCGGTCTGCTTCATCCGGCCCAGCGCCTTGGCGGAGTCGCTGCCGGCGGGCACGTGGTCGACGATATCGTGATCCGGTCCGCCCTCGATCACCTCGAGCTCGGGGCGCGGGGCGCCGCGCCGTTCGGGCGGGAGCTTGGCCGGCGGCTTCTCGAACCCGTCGCGCGTTCCCAGCACGCTGCGCAGGCGCAGGATCAGGAACACGGCGATCCCGGCGAGCACGAGCAGTTGGAGAATGGGAGAGTTCATCGGATCCTCGTTGCGGGAATGGCATGGCCGCGGGTCCGACCCTATGTAGGTCGGGCGGCGGGCCAAGTCTACCGGCCCGCCCGTCCCGAAAGGTAGTTCCAAAGGGCGCGCCATGTACCTCTTTCTCGCGTTCGTCGCGGTTCCGCTCATCGAGATCGCGCTGTTCATCACCGTGGGCGGCTGGATCGGCCTGTGGCCGACGCTGCTGATCGTGGTGCTGACGGCGATCGCCGGCACCGCCCTCGTCCGCAGCCAGGGGGCCGAGGCGATGCGCCGCCTGCGGGCCAGCATGAACGAATTGACCGACCCGACCGAACCGCTGGCGCACGGCGCGATGATCCTCTTCTCGGGCGCGCTGTTACTGACGCCCGGCTTCTTCACCGACGCGGTCGGTTTCGCGCTGCTGATCCCGCCGGTGCGCGACGCGGCGATCCGCGCGGCGCGCAAGCGCGTGACGGTGCAGTCCTTCTCGATGGGCGGCGCTCCCGGCGGGCCGGGGCGCGAGCGGCCGACGCATCGGCCCGGTGGTCCCGGCGACCGCGTGATCGACGGCGAGTTCGAGGACCTGACGGCGGAGCCGCCGCAGCGCCCCACCCACCGTCCGCCGTCCGGCTGGACGCGCCACTGACCCGGCCGATCGCCGGCCGGCTTTCGATTGAGGCGCCGGGGTCCGGCTGCTAGGTAGCCTCCCGAAGCCTGTTCAGAGGGAGATTTTACCATGACCGACAATCCCGATCCCACCGGCGCCGGCGCCCCGGCCGGCGCCGAAGCCACGCAGTCCCGGCCGACGACGAAGGTGCTGACCCAGTACATCCGCGACCTGTCGTTCGAGAACGGCCTCGCCACCAAGGCGATCACCGGCGAGGTGAAGCCGCAGATCGCCGTCCAGGTGAACCTCGACGCCCGCCGCCGCGGCAACGAGAACCAGTACGAGGTCATCACCAAGATCAAGGCGACGTCCAAGAACCAGGGCGGCGACGAGACGCTGTTCGTGTGCGAGCTGGAATATGCCGGCATCTTCCAGGTGGAGGGCGTCGCGCAGGAGCAGCTGCACCCCTACCTGCTGATCGAGTGCCCGCGCCTGACCTTCCCGTTCGTGCGCCGGATCCTCAGCGACGTGACGCGCGACGGCGGCTTCCCGCCGCTGAACCTCGACCAGATCGATTTCCTCGAGATCTACAAGCAGGAGATCCAGCGTCGGGTCGCGGCCGGTCAGGGCGGCGAAGGCGCCCCGGCGAACGGCGCGGCGACCGACGCCTGAGACCTCAGCCGAACGACCCCCAGAGAGCGCCCTCGCCCAGCCGCCCGACGAAGGCGGCGTGGGCGGCGGCCTCTTCTGGCGTGACGCGCGGCTGAAGCGGCCGCGGCCGCGGGCCGGGGCGCCAGTCGGCCGCGACGTCGTCCGACCCTCGCGCGCGGGCCGGACCGGCGAGGACGAGGTCGGGCTGCCGCCCGCCGATCAGTTCCAGATAGACGTCGGCAAGGATCTCGCTGTCGAGGAGCGCGCCGTGAAGGGTGCGCGACGAGTTGTCGATCCCGAAGCGGCGGCACAGCGCATCCAGCGACGCGGGCGCGCCCGGAAATCGCCGCCGCGCGATCGCCAGCGTGTCGAGCGCGCGGTCGGCCGCCAGCGTCGGCTTCTTCGCCCAGCGCAGCTCGGCATTCAGGAATTTCATGTCGAACTCGGCATTGTGGATGACGAGCTTCGCATCCCCCACGAAATCGAGGAAGGCCTGCGCGATCTGCGCGAAGAGCGGCTTGTCGGCGAGGAACTCGTCGCCGAGGCCGTGCACGTCGAACGCTTCCTGCGGCATGGCGCGCTGGGGGTTGATGTACTGATGGTACGTCCGGCCGGTGGGAACGTGGTTCAGCAGCTCGACCGCGCCGATCTCGACGATGCGGTCGCCGGTCTCGGGCTCGAAGCCCGTCGTCTCGGTGTCGAGAACGATCTCACGCATCGCCTGCCCCTTCGCCAATCATCTCGTCGATGATCCGCCTTACCTGAATCAGGGCGCCCTCCAGGGTCAAGGTCTCGATCACCCAGTCGGCGCGGGCACGCTTCTCGGCGTCGGGCATCTGCCGGGCGAGGATGGTGTCCAGCTGCTCTGCGGTCATGCCGGGGCGGGACAGGACTCTGGCCCGCTGGATGTCGGCGGGGACGGAGACGACGGCGACCCGGTCGCAGAGGACGTCGCCGCCCGTTTCGTAGAGGAGCGGGATGTCGAGGACGACGAGGGGTGCGTTCGTGGCGGCGAGGAAGGCGGCCCGGTCGGCGGCGACGAGGGGGTGAACGATGGCGTTCAGCCGGTCGAAGCCGGACGGGTGGGCGGCGAGGCGCTCCTTCAGAAGCGGGCGGGAAATGGCGCCATTCTCCGTCACGCCTGGAAACGCCGCTTCGACCGGCGCGACCGCGGCGCCGCCGGGCGCGTAGAGGCGATGCACCGCGGCGTCGGCGTCCCAGACCGGCACGCCCTCGGCCGCGAACATCGCGGCGGTGGTGGACTTGCCCATCCCCACCGAACCGGTGAGCCCCAGGATCCGCGTCACCGCAGGACCGCCGCCCTGGCCGCCTCGTCCACCTCGGGACGCATCCCGAACCACCGCTCGAAGCCGGGGACAGCCTGATGCAGCAGCATGCCGAGGCCGTCGACGGTGGTGCAACCCGCCGCCTCGGCCTCGCGCAGGAGGCGCGTCCGGAGCGGGTTGTAGACCAGATCCATGACGACGGTCCCGGGGACCAGCCCGTCCAGCGGGACGCGCAATTCGGGTTGGGCCGTCATGCCGAGGGAGGTCGTGTTCACCACCGTCGCCGCCTCTTCCATCACGTTGCCGGCCTGGATCCAGTCGACGACGCGGATGCGCGTGCCGAACTCGCCGCGCAGGGCTTCGGCCTTGGGCCGGGTGCGGTTGGCCAGCAGGATCTCGGGGACGCCGGCCTCGAGCAAGGCCGACAGGATCGCGCGGCTCGCGCCGCCCGCGCCCAGGACGACCGCCGGCCCCGACGCCGGGTCCCAGTCCGGCGCGCCCTGGCGGAGGGCGGAGAGAAAGCCGACGCCGTCGGTGTTGTCGGCGTGGATCAGTCCGTCCTCGCGAAAGATCAGCGTGTTCGCGGCACCGATGAGGATGGCGCGGTCGCTGACATGGTCGGCAATGTCGAGAGCGGCCAGCTTGTGCGGGATCGTGACGTTGGCGCCGACGAACCCCATCCTCGGAAGTGTCCTGATGACGGATCGCAGGTCGTCCTCGGCCACCAGCAACGGCACGTAGTCGCCGCGCAGGCCGTGGCGCTTCAGCCAGTGCTTGTGCAGCCGGGGCGACAGCGAGTGCGCGACGTGGGTGCCGAGGACGCCGGCGAGCGGAACGGTGGGACGGGTCATGAGGAGAGAACGTTGCGGAGCGTGAGGTAGGTGAGCACTTCGAGGAGGGGCAGGCCGAGGATGGCGAAGTAATCCCCCTCGATCCGGGAGAACAGACGGATCCCCTCCGCCTCGACCTGGTAGCCGCCGGCGCAGCCGGCGATGGACGGCCAGTTGCGGGAGACGTAGGCCGCGATCCAGTCGTCCGACCGGTCCGCCATCGTCAGCCGCACGGTGGTGACGTGGCGCCACTGCACCTCGCCCCCGAGGGCGATGGCGGCGGCGGTCTGCAGGCGGTGGGTCCGGCCCCGCATCTCGCGGATCCGGGCGACAGCCTCGGCCTCGTCCTCCGGCTTGCCGACGGCCCGGCCGTCGAGGTCGAGCACCTGATCGGAGCCCAGGACGAAGGCCTCCGGCCGCCGGGCGGAGATGCGGAGCGCCTTGGCCTCGGCCAGCGCGTTGGCGATTTCGCGCGGACTTGCGCCGCCGGCGGCGAGACTGTCGCGGATCGTCGCCTCGTCGAGGCGAGGTACATCGACGTCGAACGTCACGCCCGCGCGGGACAGGAGGTCGGCGCGGGTGGGGGAGCCGGAGGCGAGGACGAGGTCGGGCACGGGCTGTGGAGAATTCTCTGGAAAGGAGCGGGACGGCGACGGGGCGGAGTGTGGAGCGGCGGGGCCGGAAGGTGAAGCCCCCGGACAGGTCGGGAGAACGGCGCCCCGCCGGCCGGGTTATCCCGTGTGGGCATGGAGGAATCGACGCGGTGGAGAAGTCGGTGTCGGCGGCGTTGTCAACGGCCGCCGGCAGAGGCAGCTCACACTGTAGATTTCTCCAATTATCTGTTTCATAACGATTTTCATGAACGCAAGCGGGGATTTTCGGTCCGGCGCCTTCCGGCCGGTCTGGGGATAAGTCGGGGGACGATATGCCGAGGAGGACTTCTCCACAGTACTAACAAATACAACTTCTTTTCTTTTCAATCTTATTGAGAAAGGAAGGGGGCGAAGGAGAGCCTCGTGGACCTGATCGTCGTCCTCTATCCGTGGATCAAGGCACTGCACGTGATTGCGGTGATCGCCTGGATGGCCGGCCTGTTCTACCTGCCCCGTCTGTTCGTCTACCATGCCGAGCAGGCGACGGTGGGCGACCAGCTGGACGGGACGTTCCGGGTGATGGAGGACAAGCTGCTGCGCCTCATCATGCGGCCGGCGATGATCGTCGCCTGGATCGCGGGACTGGTGATGGTTGCGGCGGGGGCGTTCGACTGGGGCGCGGTCTGGGCCTGGGCCAAGACGGCCGGGGTCATTGGGATGACGGCGATGCACGTCTGGCTGGCGCGGCGGCGGAGGGAGTTCGCCGAGGGACGGAACACACGAAGCGGGCGGACCTATCGGCTGATGAACGAAGTCCCCACGCTGCTCCTCGTCGTCATCGTGGTCGCGATCATCGTGCGTCCCTTCTGACGCGGAAACGTCCCGGCGGGCGGGCGGCGCCGTTGACTCGACGGGCGCCGCTCCTTATCTCCGCGCCAAGCCCGCCGTCCGGCGGGGCGATTCCACCTGATCACAGCGCGCGACGCGCACCCTGACCGACCCCCCCAGCGCCGCCCGGTGCGCGGATCGACCGCGCCGTCCGGCCGAAGGATACCCATGACCCTGGACCGTCTGAACCTCGCCGACCTGAAGGCGCAAAGCCCGAAGGACCTCCTTGCCCTCGCTGAGGAGCTGGAGATCGAGAACGCCTCGACCATGCGCAAGGGCGACATGATGTTCGCGATCCTGCGCGAGCGGGCGGACGAGGACTGGACGATCGGCGGCGACGGCGTGCTGGAGGTGCTGCAGGACGGCTTCGGCTTCCTGCGGTCGCCGGAAGCGAACTACCTGCCCGGTCCGGACGACATTTACGTCAGCCCGGACATGATCAGGCAGTACTCGCTGCGCACCGGTGACACGGTGCAGGGCGTCATCAAGGAGCCGAACGACAACGAGCGGTACTTCGCCCTCGTCTCGGTCGAGTCGATCAACTTCGAGGAGCCGGAGCGGGCGCGGCACAAGGTGGCGTTCGACAACCTCACGCCGCTCTATCCCGACCAGCGGCTGAAGATGGAGATCGAGGAGGATCCGACGATCAAGGACCGCTCGGCCCGGATCATCGACCTGGTCTCGCCGATCGGGAAGGGCCAGCGGGCGCTGATCGTGGCGCCGCCGCGGACCGGCAAGACGGTGCTGCTGCAGAATATCGCCAAGTCGGTCGAGCTGAACCATCCCGAGTGCTACCTCATCGTGCTGCTCATCGACGAGCGGCCCGAGGAGGTCACGGACATGCAGCGCTCGGTGAAGGGGGAGGTCGTGTCGTCGACCTTCGACGAACCGGCGACGCGCCACGTGGCGGTGGCCGAGATGGTCATCGAGAAGGCCAAGCGGCTGGTGGAGCACAAGCGGGACGTCGTGATCCTGCTCGACTCGATCACCCGCCTCGGCCGCGCTTACAACACGACCGTGCCGTCCTCGGGCAAGGTGCTGACCGGGGGCGTCGACGCGAACGCGCTGCAGCGGCCGAAGCGGTTCTTCGGCGCGGCGCGGAACATCGAGGAGGGCGGGTCGCTGACGATCATCGCGACCGCGCTGATCGATACCGGCAGCCGGATGGACGAGGTGATCTTCGAGGAGTTCAAGGGCACCGGCAACTCGGAGATCGTGCTGGACCGCAAGGTCGCGGACAAGCGGGTCTTCCCGGCGATGGACATCCTCAAGTCCGGGACACGGAAGGAGGACCTGCTGGTCGACAAGAACGATCTCAGCAAGACCTACGTCCTGCGCCGCATCCTGAACCCGATGGGGACGACGGACGCGATCGAGTTCCTGATCTCGAAGCTGAAGCAGACCAAGACGAACTCGGACTTCTTCGACTCGATGAACACCTGATTCCTTGTTCTAAAACAAGGGCTTGTCATGGATACGATCTTTGCCTCGGCAACTGCGCCGGGCCGCGCCGGCGTCGCCATCGTGCGGCTGTCGGGGCCCGAGGCGCTGAGCGTTGCGCAATCGCTGGCCGGCGATCTGCCGGAACATGGGCGGGGCCTGCGGCGGCTGGTCGACGGTGACGACGTTCTGGACGAGGCGCTTGTCCTGACCTTCGCGGCCGGGCGGAGCTTTACCGGCGAGCCGGTGGTGGAGTTTCACCTGCATGGCAGTCCGGCCGTGGTGGCCGCGCTGCTTCGGGTCCTCGGGTCGCGTCCCGGCCTGCGGATGGCGGAGGCCGGGGAGTTCACGCGGCGCGCGCTGGAGAACGGGCGGCTGGACCTGGCCGAGGTGGAGGGGCTCGCCGACCTCATCGACGCGGAGACCGAGGCTCAGCGGCGGCAGGCCCTGCGGGTGTTCTCCGGTGCGATGGGCGGGAAGGTGGAGGCGTGGCGCCGGATGGCCATCCGGGCGCTGGCGCTGATCGAGGCGACGATCGACTTCGCGGACGAGGACGTGCCGGTGAACGTGATGCCGGAAGTTCAGCAGACGGTCGACCGGCTGGTCGAGGAGCTGGAGCGCGAAGTGGCCGGCGTGGCGGTCGCGGAGAGGGTTCGGTCCGGGTTCGAGGTCGCGCTGATCGGTGCTCCGAACGTCGGGAAGTCCACCTTGCTGAACCGGCTGGCCGGGCGCGAGGCGGCGATCACGTCGACGATCGCCGGGACGACGCGGGACGTGATCGAGGTTCGGATGGACCTGCGCGGGCTGCCCGTGACGCTTCTGGATACGGCCGGCCTTCGTGAGGCGACGGACGAGATCGAACGGCTGGGGATCGAGCGGACGCTCGAGCGCGGCAAGTTGGCTGACTTGCGTGTCCGGCTGGTTGAAGGGCCGGAGGAGGCCGGTGACGGTGAGCTCGTGGTTCTCGCCAAGGATGACGACGGTTCGCGCGGTGGCGTCAGCGGACGGACGGGTGCCGGCGTCGACCGACTGGTCGATGCTGTCGTCGACCGCCTGGCGGGGCGGCTGTCCGCCATTGGGGTGGCGATGAGGGAGAGGCACCGTTCGGCGATGGACCGCGCCCTGCATCATCTTTGCGCCGTCAAGGGGCAAGCGGAGATGGAGATCGTCGCCGAAGAAGTCCGTCTTGCAGTCCGGGCCATTGACTCGCTGGTCGGTCGTGTCGATGTGGAGGACGTTCTCGGCGAGATCTTCGCAAGCTTCTGCATCGGAAAGTGACGAGGTGTTTCACGTGAAACAATTCGACGTCATCGTCGTGGGCGGCGGGCATGCCGGCGCTGAAGCGGCTGACGCCTCCGCACGAATGGGTGCGACGACGGCGTTGGTCACGCTGAGCCGCCAGGGGATCGGCGCCATGTCGTGCAATCCTGCGATCGGTGGTCTCGGGAAGGGCCACCTGGTCCGCGAGATCGACGCCCTCGATGGTGTGATGGGGCGGGTGGCCGACCATGCCGGCATCCAGTTCCGCCTGCTCAACCGTCGGAAGGGGCCGGCAGTCCAGGGTCCGAGGGCGCAAGCCGATCGGAGGCGGTACCGGGCCGAAATGCTGCGCTTGCTGTCCGCGCGGGATGGTCTGACGATTCTCCAAGGAGAAGTCGCGGATTTCGTGATGGACGCCGGCGCGGTGCGTGGCGTCCGTCTTGCAGGCGGAGAAGAGATTCAGGCGCACTCGGTGGTCTTGACGACCGGGACGTTCTTGCGCGGCGTCATCCACATGGGCGACCGCAGTCGTCCGGGCGGGCGGATCGGCGAGGCGCCCTCGGTGAGGCTGGCGGAACGGATCGCCGATATGGGCCTTCCCCTCGGGCGGTTGAAGACCGGAACGCCGCCTCGCCTGGACGGTCGGACCATTGACTGGGACCGGCTGGAGATGCAGCCCAGCGACGACGATCCCACTTTCCTGTCCCTGCTGACCACTGACCTTGCTTGCCGTCAGATCAGCTGCGGAATTACCCATACGAACGAAGCGACACACGATATCATCCGGGCCAACCTCCGACGCTCTGCCATGTACGGCGGGTACATCGAGGGCGCCGGACCTCGCTACTGTCCCTCGATCGAGGACAAGGTGGTAAGGTTCGCCGAAAAGGACTCCCACCAGATCTTTCTGGAGCCGGAAGGCCTGGACGATCCGACCGTCTATCCGAACGGCATCAGCACCTCTCTGCCCCCCGAGGTGCAGGAGGACTACGTCCGAACCATTGCGGGGCTCGAGCGGGCCGTCATCACTCAACCCGGCTACGCGATCGAGTACGATTACGTCGATCCGCGCGCTTTGACAGAGCAGCTTCGGGTACGGGATGTCGATGGCCTCTACCTCGCCGGCCAGATCAACGGCACGACCGGGTACGAGGAGGCGGCGGCCCAGGGGCTTGTCGCGGGGCTGTCGGCCGCCTCCGCTTCGCTCGGCCGGGAGGGACTGCGATTCGATCGGGCCTCGTCGTACATCGGCGTGATGATCGACGACCTCGTGAGCAAGGGGGTCAGCGAACCCTATCGCATGTTCACCTCGCGAGCGGAGTTCCGGCTGTCGTTGCGGGCGGATAACGCGGACCAGCGCCTGACGGCGCTGGGCGTCGAAGTAGGATGTGTGGGCACGGCACGTGCAGAAGCTTTCGCACGGAAGACGGAGGCCTTGGAGTCGACGCGCGCTCGACTGAACGCCATCCCGATCAAGGCGCGCGATCTTGCGGGACAAGGCGTCCGGATCAACCCCGAGAAGGAGACCCGCAGTGCGCTGCAAGCGCTGTCGCTGACCGATGTTGACTGGGTGACGCTGCAGGCCATCTCGCCGCATATTCCATCGGCCGACCGGGAGATCCGCGCTCAAGTCAAGAGGGACGCGCTCTACGCGTCGTACCTCGACCGACAGCAGCGGGACATCGTCAGCCTGCGAGCGGGAGAGGCTGAACAGATCCCTCCGGACTTCGATTACGGGGCGATTTCCGGCCTGTCCTCCGAACTGCGAAGCAAGCTCGAATCGCGTCGGCCGCCGAGCGTCGGCCACGCCAGCCGGATCGAAGGGATGACGCCTTCCGCTGTCGTCCTCATCCTTGCCCGCCTCCGCCGTGATCAGAAACTCTCGGCATGATGGACCTCGACCTTCCGGGGATGGATGTTTCACGTGAAACGAGGGAGCGCCTGCTCGCCTACGTGGAACTCCTCCGCAAGTGGACGAAACGCATCAATCTGATCGCGCCCTCTACGGCGGGGGACGTATGGCAGCGCCACATCCTCGATTCGGCTCAACTTGCAACGCTGCATCAGGGGGGACGTACTTGGGGCGATCTCGGAAGCGGCGGCGGCCTTCCCGGGCTGGTGGTCGCTATACTGCAGCCCGGCTGCCGCGTGACGCTGGTGGAAAGCGATGCGCGCAAGTGCGCCTTCCTCCAGACCGCCCGCCGGGAACTGGGACTTTCCGTCGAGATCCTGTCCTGCCGGATAGAAGATCTTGCTCCGTTGGGAGCCGACGTCGTGTCCGCCCGGGCCCTCGCGCCCCTGACGGACCTGATCGGATTTGCCGCGCTCCACCTGGCGCCCGACGGCATCGCCCTCTTCCCGAAGGGCCGGCAGGCCGCAGCCGAAATTGCCGCTGCCCGTGCGTCGTGGGACTTCGCCTTGACCGAGTTTCCCAGTATGACCGATCCCGAAGCCCGCATCCTCAAGATCGAGAGGCCCCGCCGTGTCTGACTACCTGCGCTATCGCGGCCCGAAGATCATGGCCGTCGCGAATCAGAAGGGAGGAGTCGGAAAGACCACGACGGCGATCAATCTCGGCGCGGCCCTTGCGCGGGAGGGTCGCCAGGTCCTCCTGATCGACCTTGATCCTCAAGGAAACGCCTCGACGGGCCTTGGCCTCTCACCGGACAGACGAGAAGTCACGACCTACGATTTCATCCTCGGCGATGCCTCCGTCGATGATGCCATCCAGGCGACGAACGTCGCGAACCTGTCCCTCATCCCCGCGACGCAGGACCTCAGCTCGGCCGATATAGAGCTCATCGCCAACGAGAAGCGCAGCTTCCTGCTGCACGACGCCCTGCGCGATCCACGGATCGAGAAACGGTCCCTCGACTACATCTTGATAGATTGTCCGCCAAGCCTCAACATATTGACGGTCAATGCCATGGTTGCCGCGCATTCCGTCGTCGTCCCGCTGCAGAGCGAGTTCTTCGCGCTGGAAGGCCTGTCGCAGCTGATGCTGACGATTAGGGAGGTGCGGGCGAACGCCAACCCCGATCTTCGGATCGAGGGCGTGGTCCTCACGATGTACGATCGTCGCAACAACCTGTCGCAGCAGGTCGAGGCCGACGCGCGCGACAACCTCGGCGACCTCGTCTTCTCGACGCTGATCCCCCGCAACGTGCGCCTCAGCGAGGCGCCGTCCTTCGCGATGCCGGTCATCGACTACGATCCGACCTCGACCGGAGCGACCGCCTACCGCGACCTCGCGGCCGAACTCATCGCCCGCGAACGCGCCTGAAGGAGACGACGATGGCAGAGAAGCCCAAGCGCGGCCTCGGGCGGGGCCTGTCCGCCCTGATGTCGGATGTCGGCCCGGAACGCACACCCGAGGGCGCCGAACGTCCTCGCCGCCCGGACACGCGGATCCCGATCGAGGCGATCCGTCCCAACCCCGACCAGCCCCGCCGCTCCTTCAACGACGAGGCTCTGGACGAGCTGGCGTCGTCGATCCGGGAGAAGGGCGTGATCCAGCCGATCATCGTCCGCCGGGACCCGGCCGACGAGGGCCGCTACCAGATCGTCGCCGGTGAACGGCGCTGGCGCGCGGCGCAGCGGGCGCAGCTGCACGACATGCCGGTCCTCGTCCGGGACTACAGCGACACCGAGGTCCTCGAAGTCGCCATCATCGAGAACATCCAGCGCGCCGACCTCAATCCCGTCGACGAGGCGCAGGGCTACCGGCAGTTGATGGACCGGTTCGGCCACACCCAGGACCAGCTCGCCTCCGCACTCGGCAAGAGTCGCAGCCACATCGCCAACCAGATGCGTCTGCTCGCGCTGCCACCCGAGGTGCTGGACCACCTGACCGAGGGCCGTCTGACCGCGGGGCATGCCCGCGCACTGATCGGCCACCCGGACGCGCCGGCACTCGCCGCGAAGATCGTGAAGAACCGCCTCTCGGTCCGCGATGCCGAAAAGATGGCCCGTGCCGCAGGCACCGACGCCCCGCCCCGGCCCCGCGCGTCACGGGGCGAAAAGGACGCCGACACGCGACAGATCGAGGGCGAACTCGCCGCCGCACTCGGCATGGGCGTGTCGATCGACCAGGATCCCGGCGGCGAGGGCGGGCGCCTGACGTTGCGCTACCGGACGCTGGAGCAGTTGGACGATCTGCTGCGCGCCCTTTCGGGCGGCTGAGGCCACTGCGCCACGGCCCTCGGCGCAGGACGGGTTTCCTTCCATCTTCAAGGGCTTAGGTGAGGAGTTCCCGCAATACGGCGTTCAGGACCGGGCGCCCCGTGACGGTCGTTCGCAGGCGGCCGTCGACACGCTCCAGAAGCCCGAGCTCTTCAAGCCCGCCGATCCGCCCCTCCAGCGCAGCTGCCCCCAGCGGCTCCACCCGCCCCAGGTCGATTCCCTCCCGCAACCGCAAGCCCATCATCAGCAGCTCGGCCAGCCAGTTCTCGCGCGACACCTCCTCGCGCAGCGACTCGCCCGAGCCGGCCTCCTCGACCCGCGCCAGCCACTCCCCCGGCGCCAGCGGCGTCTCCGTGGCGATCCGCCGGCCGTCCAGCGTCAGCCGCCCGTGCGCGCCCGGACCGATCCCGACCCAGTCGCCGCCGCGCCAGTAGATCAGGTTGTGACGGCTTTCCGCCCCCTCCCGCGCGTGGTTCGAGACCTCGTAGGACGGGAGTCCCGCCGCCGCGCACGCCGCCTGCGTCGCCTCCCACAGGTCCGCCGCCCTGTCCTCGTCCGGCAGCCCCCGCAGTCCGCCCGCGGCGGCCCGCGCGCCGAAGGCGGTGCCGTCCTCGATCGTCAGCTGGTACAGCGACAGGTGGTCGGCGGCCATCGCCAGCGCCTCGGCAAGCTCCTCGCGCCAGTCCTCGACACTCTGGTCCTGCCGGGCGTAGATGAGGTCGAACGACACCCGCGGGAACACGTCCCGCGCGACCGCCACCGCCGCCCGCGCCTCCTCCGCCGAATGAAGCCGCCCCAGCCGCCGGAGGTCGTCGTTCCGCAGGGACTGGAGCCCGACAGAGACCCGGTTCACGCCCGCCGCCGCGTAGCCGCGGAAGCGCTCCGCCTCGACCGACGTCGGATTCGCCTCCAGCGTGATCTCGATGTCGTTTGCCGCGGGCCAGGCCGCCCGCGCCGCAGCAATGGCGCGGTCCACCACCTCGGGATGCATCAGGCTCGGCGTGCCGCCGCCGAAGAACATCGACCGCAGCACCCGCCCCTCGGTCTCGCGCGCCGCGCGCGCGATTTCGGCCTCGTAGGCGTCAGCCCAGCGGTTCTGGTCGATGCGCGACACCACGTGCGAATTGAAGTCGCAGTACGGGCACTTGGCCTGGCAGAACGGCCAATGCAGGTACAGCCCGAAGCCGCCCCCCTCGTCGAACCGCGTGACCTCAGGCAAAGCAGCCCGCCACCAGCCTCTCGAAGGCCCGGGCGCGGTGGCTGATCCGGTTCTTCTGCCAGCGGTCCATCTCGCCGAAGGTCACGTCGAACCCGTCCGGCTGGAACACCGGGTCGTAACCGTGCCCCTGCTCGCCCCGCGGCGGCCAGACGACCTGCCCCGGCATCCGCCCCTCGAACACCTCGTCGTGCCCGTCCGGCCAGGCCAGCACCAGCGTGCAGTTGAAGGCGGCGGTGAACGGCGCCGTGGCCCCGCTGGCGCCGATCTCGCGCCACGCCCGCTCCATCGCCATCCCGAAGTCGCGCCCCTGCCCCGTCTCGGCCCAATCCGCCGTCCGGACGCCCGGCGCACCGCCCAGCGCGTCGATGGTGAGGCCGCTGTCGTCGGCCAGCGCCGGCAGGCCGGTCGCCCGCGCCGCCGCGTGCGCCTTGATCCGGGCATTGCCGGCGAACGTGTCCTCGGTCTCCTCCGGCTCCGGCAGGCCGTGGTCGTCGTTCGAGGTCAGCGTCACGCCGTAGGGCGCGAGGAGATCGGCGATCTCCTCCAGCTTGCCGCGATTGTGCGTCGCGACGACCAGCTGAGCGCCCTCGAACCGCCGCGTCACGCCACCGCCGCCCGCTGCGCCGCCGCCAGCTCGGCCGTGCCGGCCGTCGCGAGGTCGAGAAGCGCATCCATCTGCTCCCGCGCGAAGGTCGCGCCCTCGGCCGACATCTGCACCTCGATCAGCCTGTCGCCGGTCATCACGAAGTTGCCGTCGACCCCCGCCTCGCTGTCCTCGGGATAGTCGAGGTCCAGCACCGGCTGGCCGGCATAGATGCCGCAGGACACGGCCGACACCGGGTCGACCAGCGGGTCGGTCGTGACGAGGCCCGCGCGCATCAGCTGGTTCACCGCCAGCTTCAGCGCCACCCAGCCGCCGGTGATCGCGGCGCAGCGGGTGCCGCCGTCGGCCTGGATCACGTCGCAGTCGATGGTGATCTGCCGCTCTCCCAGCGCCACGCGATCCACGCCGGCGCGCAGGGACCGCCCGATCAGGCGCTGGATCTCCACCGTCCGGCCGCCCTGCTTGCCCGCGGCCGCCTCGCGCCGGGTCCGGCTCGTGGTGGCGCGCGGCAGCATGCCGTATTCGGCGGTGACCCAGCCGAGACCGGAATTGCGCAGGAACGGCGGCACCCTCTCGTCCACGCTCGCGGTGCAGATCACGTGCGTGTCGCCGACGCGGATCAGGCACGAGCCTTCGGCATGACGCGTGATCCCGGTCTCGATCGAGATCGTCCGCATCTGGTCGGTCTTCCGTCCCGAAGGTCGCATGCCCATGTTCCTTGCCGCTGGTTCGGGCGCGGTCCTATCCCCCGGCCCCTCGAAATCCAAGGTCCGATTGACGGCGGGGGCCCGCTCGTTCTAATTGGGCCGCTTTGCCGCGACATCGCTCATGCCCGACCGCACGCCCAATCTCGACGAACTGAACGACCGCTCCCGCGAAGTGTTTCGCCGGGTGGTCGAAGGCTATCTGCAGACCGGCGCACCCGTCGGCTCGCGCACCCTCACCCGCACCCTCAGCGAGCAGGTGAGCGCCGCGACGATCCGCAACGTGATGCAGGATCTCGAATTCCTCGGCCTCATCGGCTCCCCCCACGTGAGCGCGGGCCGGATCCCCACCCAGGCGGGCCTGCGCCTGTTCGTCGATGGCCTGCTCGAGGTCGGCGATCTCGATACCGAGGACCGCGCCAAGCTGGACGAGACGCTGGGCGACCGCGGCGGCGACGTGGCGAGCCTGCTGGACCGCGTCGGTTCCGCCCTCTCCGGCGTCACCCGCGGCGCCAGCCTGGTGCTCGCGCCCAAGCACGAGGCGCCGATCCGGCATATCGAGTTCGTGTCGCTCGCCGCCGACCGTGCCCTCGTCGTCCTCGTCTTCGCTGACGGCCATGTAGAGAACCGCCTGTTCAGCCCGCCGCCGGGCCAGACGCCCTCTTCCCTGCGCGAGGCCGCGAACTTCCTGAACGCTCTGGCCGAGGGCCGGACGCTGTCGGAGCTGTCCACCGTCGTCGGCCGCGAGATCGCCGCCCGCCGGCAGGAGCTGGACACGCTCGCCGCCGACCTCGTCGAGACCGGCGTCGCCGAATGGATCAACCGCGGCGAACAGACCGAGAGGCTGATCGTCCGCGGCCGCGGCAACCTCCTCGGCGAGGGCGGCGAGGCGGATCTGGAACGCATCCGCGAGCTGTTCGACGATCTGGAGCGCAAGCGCGACATCGCCGAGTTCCTGGAACTGACCGAGCGGGGCGAGGGCGTCCGCATCTTCATCGGCTCCGAGAACAAGCTCTTTTCGCTGTCGGGTTCCTCTCTGGTCGTTTCTCCTTATATGAACGCCGACCGCAAGATCGTGGGCGCGGTCGGGGTCATCGGCCCCACCCGCCTGAATTACGGGCGAATCGTGCCCATCGTTGACTACACCGCGCAGCTGGTCGGACGGATGATCGCCGACCGGGGCGCCAGCTGACCGACCCGAGGTAAGAGCATGGCCAAGAACAAGACCGAACCGCAGTCCCTGGACGACCTCGCCGCCGAGGCCGAGGCGATGGAGGCCGAAGGGCTGGACCCGACCGCCGAGGCCGTCGGCGCCGCGGCCGAGGGCGAGGACGCGATCGCCGCGCTGACCGCCGAGCGGGACGAGTACAAGGACCGGTTCATCCGCGCCCTCGCCGAGGCCGAGAACGTGCGCAAGCGCGCCGACCGCGACCGCCGCGAGGCCGAGAATTACGGCGGGTCGAAGCTCGCCCGCGACCTGCTGCCGGTCTACGACGCCCTCGCCCGCGCGCTCGACGCCGTGCCCGAGGAGAAGCGCGCCGAGACCGGCGGCCTGATCGAGGGGGTGGAGCTGACGATGCGCGAGCTGCTCAACGTGTTCAAGAAGCACGGGATCGAGTCGCTCGCGCCGGAAGTGGGCGAGAAGTTCGACCCGCAGCACCACCAGGCGATGTTCGAGGCGCCGGTGCCGGGGACCAAGGCCGGCGAGATCATCCAGGTCATGGCCCGCGGCTTCCTGCTGCACGACCGCCTGCTGCGCCCCGCGCAGGTCGGCGTGTCGTCGACCCCGGCGAATTGAGTGACACCCACGGATCGAGTGCATACCCGCCCCGGCCCTGAGCCGGGGCCTCGCAGGTCCGGGCGAAACACCAGCTGATCGAGACCCCGGCTCAAGGCCGGGGCGGATCCTCTCTCACTCGCGCACCAGCCCCCTCAGCTCGTACACCAGCTCCAGCGCCTCCCGCGGCGTGAGGCCGTCCGGATGCACCTCCCGCAGCCTCGCCTCCACCTCCGGCGGCGCGCTCTTCGCCGGCTGCGGCGGCGGCGCGGCCGAGAACAGCGGCAGGTCGTCCACCAGCGTCTCGCGCTTGCCGCCCCCTTCCCGCTCGCCCTGCTCCAGCGCGTCCAGCACCACCCGCGCCCGTTCCACGACCGACGCCGGCAACCCGGCCAGCCGGGCCACCTGCACGCCGTAGGACCGGTCGGCCGTGCCGCGCCGGACCTCGTGCAGGAAGATCACGTCGCCCTCCCACTCCTTCACCGCCACCGTCGCGTTGGCGACCCCGTCCAGCCGGTCCGCCAGCCCCGCCATCTCGTGATAGTGCGTGGCGAAGATCGCGCGGCAGCGGTTCACCGCGTTCAGATGCTCCAACGTCGCCCAGGCGATGGAGAGCCCGTCGTAGGTCGCCGTCCCCCGCCCGATCTCGTCGAGGATCACCAGCGCCCGGTCGTCGGCCTGGTTCAGGATCGCCGCCGTCTCGACCATCTCGACCATGAAGGTCGATCGCCCCCGGGCGAGGTCGTCCGCCGCGCCCACCCGGCTGAACACCTGGCTGACGAGGCCGATCTCCGCCTCCGCCGCCGGCACCCAGGCGCCGGCCTGCGCGAGGATCGCGATCAGCGCGTTCTGCCGCAGGAAAGTCGACTTGCCCGCCATGTTCGGCCCGGTCAGCAGCCAGATCGGGCTGTCGCCGAGGTCGCAGTCGTTGGCGATGAACGGCTCGCCCGCCTTGCGCAGGGCTTGTTCCACGACGGGATGCCGGCCGCCCACGATCCGGAAGGCGCGGCCGGTGGACAGGTGCGGCCGGCACCAGTCCTCGCCCCGGGCGAGATCGGCGAGCGCGGCCGCGAGGTCAATCTCGGCGAGTGCCCGGGCGAGCGCGGAGAGCCGTGCCGCCTCGGCGATAATGGCCTCCCGTAGGCTGGAATAGAGCCGCTTTTCCAGCTCCAGCGCCCTGCCCCCGGCGTTGAGGATCCGTGTCTCCAGCTCCGACAGGTCGACCGTCGTGAACCGCACCTGCCCCGCCGTCGTCTGGCGGTGGATGAAGGTCTCCGACAGCGGCGGCGACATCATCTTCTCGGCGTGGGTCGCCGTCGTCTCGATGAAGTAGCCGAGGACGTTGTTGTGCTTGATCTTCAGGCCTGGCACGGCCGCCGTCTCGGCGTACTTCGCCTGCATCCCGGCGATCACCGACCGGCCCTCGTCCCGCAGCTGCCGCGCCTCGTCCAGTTCGACGTCGTGCCCCGCGGCGATGAAGCCGCCGTCCCGCACCAGCAGGGGCGGCTCCGCCACCAGCGCCGCGTCCAGCAGGTCGTGCAACGCGTCGTGCCCCGTCAGATCCTCCGCCGCCCGCGCCAGCACCTCCGGCAGGTCGCCCCCCAGCCGCCCGGCCAGGTTCTCCGCCACCGCCAGCGTGTTGCGGATCGCCGCCATGTCCCGCGGCCCGCCCCGGTCGAGCGCCAGCCGCGACAGCGCCCGGTCGATGTCGTGCGCACCGCGCAGGCGGTCGCGCACCGCCTCGCCCGCCGCCCGGTCTTCCACGAAATGCGTCACCGCCGCCTGCCGGGCCAGCACCGTCTCCAGCTCGCACGACGGCGCGGACAGCCGCCGCTCCAGCAGCCGCGCGCCCGCGGCCGTCACCGTCCGGTCGATCGCGCCCAGCAGAGAGCCGGCCCGGCCGCCGCCCATCGCCGCAGTCAGCTCCAGCGAGCGGCGGGTCGCGGCGTCGATCTGCATGGCGCCGCCCGGCCGCTCCTGCACCGGCGGGCGGAGCAGCGGCATCCGGCCCTTCTGCGTCAGGTCGAGGTACTCGGCCACCGCCGCCATCGCGCCGATCTCGGCCCGGCTGAAGGCGCCGAATCCGTCCAGCGAGCCGACCGAGAACAGCGCGCACAGCCGCCGCGCTCCGCCCTCGCTGTCGAACGCGCCGCGCGCCAGCGGCGTGGCGGAGGCGCCCGAGTCAGAGACGACTCCGGCCCAGTCCCGCTCCGTCTCTTCCGCCAGAAGCACCTCGCGCGGGGACAGCCGCGCCAGCTCCCGGGACAGCCGCGCCGGCGGGCAGGCCAGCACCGAGAACGCCCCGGTCGAGATGTCGACCCAAGCCAATGCCCCCTCGTCCCGGACGGTGCACCAGGCGGCGAGGAAGTTGTGGCGTCGTGCGTCCAGCAGCGACTCCTCGGTCAGCGTGCCGGGCGTGACCAGCCGCACGACGTCCCGCGCCACCACCGATTTCGACCCGCGCTTCTTCGCCTCGGCCGGGTCCTCCATCTGCTCGGCGATGGCGACGCGGAATCCCTTGCGGATCAGCTGCAGCAGGTACCCCTCGGCCGCGTGGACCGGGACGCCGCACATGGGGATGTCCTCGCCCAGATGCTTGCCGCGCTTGGTCAGGGCGATGTCCAGCGCCTCTGCCGCCGCCACCGCGTCGTCGAAGAACATCTCGTAGAAGTCGCCCATCCGGTAGAACAGCAGCGCCCCTTCGTGGGCGCGCTTGATCTCCAGGTACTGCGCCATCATCGGCGTGACGGCAGCGGCCGGCTCGCTCACCTCTCTGACCCCCTCGGACGTGGCGGGGGGACGCTACCGTCTGGGGCCGCCGAACGGAAGGGAGCGTTCAGGCGGGAACGGGCACCGCAGCCGGCTTCGGGAACGGCCGGAAGGTCATCGCGACGAGGACCGCGCCGAGGCCGAGGGCGAAGCTGGTGAGGTAGAGGCCGCCGTAGCTGCCCGTCCGGTCGAAGATCCAGCCGCCGAGCACCGGCCCGATCGCCATCCCGAGGCCGCCGCCGAGGCCGGTGCCGCCCATGATCGTGCCCATCATCCGCATCGGGAAGCTCTCGCGGATCAGCACGTTGTAGAGCGGCATGATCCCTGCGTAGATGAAGCCGAAGGTGGCGGCGACGACGTAGAACGCCCAGAGGTCGCGGACGAAGTAGTAGGCGAGCGCGCCGCAGGCCTGCGCCAGAAGGCCGATGACGAGGATGCGCTTCGCCCCCCAGCGGTCGGCGGCGACGCCGAAGCCGATGCGGCCGCCCATCCCGGCCAGTCCCTCGACCGAGTAGATGGTGACCGCCGCGCCCAATGCGATGCCGCACAGCTGGGGGTAGCTGACGGTGTGGAAGATCGGCCCGGCATGGGTCGCGCAGCACAGGAAGTTGGTCAGCACGATGACGATGAACTGCGGCGACATCAGCGCCTGTCGCACGTTCATGCCGGCCGTCGGCACCGGCGCCACGGCGCCGTCCGTCCCGGTGAGCGGCGCCACCTCGCCCTGCGGCGGCGGGCGGCGCAGCAGCATCGCCAGCGGCAGCGTCGTCGCGACGAGGATGATCGCCAGGGTCACGATCACCTGCCGCCAGTCCATCCGCTCGATCAGCCGCGCCACCAGCGGCGACATGGTGACCGGGGCGAGCCCGATCCCGGCCGACACCAGCGACACGGCGAGGCCGATGCGCGTGGTGAACCAGCCCGTGACAGTGGACATCATGGGCGCGAAGAAGGCGCCGACCGCGATGCCGCAGCCGGCCCCGAAAGCGGCCTGGAACTGCCACAGGCTTGTCGCCTGCGACGCGGCCAGCAGGCTCGCCCCGAACAGCAGCGATCCGGCCGCGACCACGGGTCGTGCGCCGAAGCGGTCGGACAGCGCGCCCCAGACGATGGAGGTGAAGGCCATGGCGAGGAACGCGACCGTCATCGCGGCCGAGATGCCGGTGCGGGACCAGCCCGTCGCCTCGGTCATCGGCGTCAGCAGCACGGGCAGCGAGAACAGCGAGCCCATCGCGATGCAGCCCATGATACCGCCTGCGGTCAGGACGACCCACCTGTAAGCCGGCTCGCGCATGTCGTAGCTCCCTGCGACGGGTCGCCGCAGCGCCCGCGATTCGATTGCACCGTCGCAGTTGGTTTGATATCAATCTATCGATATGTCAACGCCCGTGCCCGCCCCCCCGATCGAGACGGTCCGCGAGATCCGCGACCGCTGCCTGTGCCTCGCAACCCAGCGCGCCGCGCGCCGCCTCGCCCGCCGGTTCGACCGGCTGTTCGCGCCGCTCGGCATCACCAACGGCCAGTTCTCGCTGATGGTGGCGCTGTGCGGCGAGTGGAGGCCACGGCTGGGCGAGCTGGCCGATTTCCTGGCGATGGATAGCACCACGCTCACCGCCGCGACCAAAGCGCTGGCGAAGCGCGGCCTGCTGACGATGGAGGTGGACGAGACCGACGCGCGGGTGCGCCGGCCGCGGCTGACGGACGAGGGGCGGACGCTGGTCGCGCAGGCGGTGCCGCTCTGGAAGGCGGAGCATGCGCGGCTCGACGCCGAGTTGCCGGGCGACCCGCAGGCGATGGCGCGGAGCCTCGCCGACCTCGGCTAAGGCGTTGCGCCGCGCCGCAATCCTTCGCTAAACCGTCCTTCGGCCCGGAAAAGTCCGGGAAGGGAGGACCACATGGCCAAGCCCCGCTTCACGCGCGAGGACGCGCTGCAGTTCCACATGCGCCCGACGCCCGGCAAGTGGGAGGTGCAGGCCACCGTCCCGATGGCGACGCAGCGCGACCTGTCGCTCGCCTATTCGCCCGGCGTCGCGATCCCTTGCGAGGAGATCGCCGCCCGACCCGAGACCGCCTACGACTACACCAACAAGGGCAACCTCGTCGCCGTCATCTCGAACGGGACCGCCGTCCTCGGCCTCGGCAATCTCGGCGCACTGGGGTCCAAGCCGGTGATGGAAGGCAAGTCGGTGCTGTTCAAGCGCTTCGCCGACGTGAACTCCATCGACATCGAGCTGGACACCGAGGACCCGGACGCCTTCTGCAACGCGGTGCGGCTGATGGGGCCGACCTTCGGGGGCATCAACCTCGAGGACATCAAGGCCCCCGAATGCTTCATCATCGAGCAGCGCCTCAAGGAAGAGATGGACATCCCGGTCTTCCACGACGACCAGCACGGCACCGCCGTGATCTGCGCCGCCGGGCTGATCAACGCGCTGCACCTCAGCGGCAAGAAAATCGAGGACGTGCGCATCGTCCTCAACGGCGCCGGCGCGGCGGGAATCGCCTGCCTGGAGCTGCTGAAGTCGATGGGGGCGAGTCACGACAACTGCATCATGTGCGACACCAAGGGCGTCATCTACCAGGGCCGGACCGAGGGGATGAACCAGTGGAAGTCGGCGCACGCCGCCGCGACCGACCTGCGCACTCTGGAAGAGGCGATGAAGGGGGCCGACGTGTTCCTGGGCGTCTCGGCCAAGGGCGCCGTGACGCCCGAGATGGTGGCGAGCATGGCCGACAACCCGGTCATCTTCGCGATGGCCAATCCCGATCCGGAGATTACGCCGGAGGACGCGCATGCCGTCCGCGTCGACGCCATCGTCGCCACCGGGCGCAGCGACTACCCCAACCAGGTGAACAACGTCCTCGGCTTTCTTTACCTGTTCCGCGGCGCGCTCGACATCCACGCCCGGGCGATCAACGACGAGATGAAGATTGCCTGCGCCCGGGCGCTGGCCCTGCTGGCGCGCGAGGAGGTGCCGGACGAGGTGGCGCTGGCCTACGGGCGCAAGCTGTCCTTCGGCCGCGACTACATCATCCCGACCCCGTTCGATCCGCGCCTCATCCACCGCATCCCGCCCGCCGTTGCGAAGGCGGGGATGGCCACCGGCGCGGCGCGCCGGCCCATCGTCGACATGGAAGGCTACGAGGCGAGCCTGCGCGCGCGGATGGACCCGACCGCGTCGATCCTGCGCGGAATCCACGCCCGCGCCCGCGCGGCGCAGGCGACCATCGTCTTCGCCGAGGGCGACGATCCGCGCGTCCTGCGCGCCGCGGTCATGTACCAGCGCGGCGGCTTCGGCCGGGCGCTGGTGGTGGGCCGCGAGGCCGACGTGAAGCAGAAGCTCGAGGCCGAGGGCCTGGCCGACGCCGTGCGCGAGCTGCGGGTGGTGAACGCGGCCAACACCGAGCATCTGGAGACCTACAAGTCGTTCCTGTACGAGCGCCTGCAGCGCAAGGGCGTGGACCAGCAGGACGTCCACCGCCTCGCCGCCCGCGACCGCCACGTCTTTGCCGCGCTGATGCTGGCGCACGGGCACGCCGACGGCATGGTCACCGGCGCCACGCGCAAGAGCGCGCACGCGCTGGAGCTGATCAACCACGTCTTCGACGCCGGCCCGCATGACGGCGCCGTCGGCGTGTCGGTCGTCATGCATCGCGGCCGGATCGTCCTGATCGCGGACACGCTGGTGCACGAATGGCCCGACGAGGAGGACCTGGCCGACATCGCCGAGCGGGGCGCGGCCGTCGCCCGGCATCTCGGCCTCACGCCGCGGGTCGCGTTCCTGTCCTTCTCGACCTTCGGCTACCCGGTCAGCGAGCGGTCCGAGAAGATGCACCGCGCGCCCGTCGTCCTGGACGGGCGCGGCGTCGATTTCGAGTACGAGGGCGAGATGACCGTGGACGTCGCGCTGAACCCCAAGGCGGCGGAGGCCTATCCGTTCTCGCGCCTGACCGGGCCGGCCAACGTCCTCGTCGTGCCGGCGCGGCACTCCGCCTCGATCAGCACCAAGCTGATGCAGGAGATGGCGGGCGCGACGGTGATCGGACCGATCCTCACCGGCATCGACCGGCCGATCCAGATCTGCTCCACCGTCTCGACGGCGAGCGACATCCTCAACATGGCCGTCATGGCGGCCTGCGAGATCAACTGATGGCGGTCTGGAACCTCGGCTCGATCAACGCCGACATCGTCTTCGCCGTCCCGCGCATTCCGGCGCCCGGCGAGACCCTCGCCTCGCGCGGGCGCAGTCTCTATCTCGGTGGAAAAGGCGCGAACATGTCCGTCGCCGCGGCCCGTGCCGGGGCACATGCGGTCCATGTCGGCGCCGTCGGCGCGGACGGGCGATGGGCTGTCGAGCAGCTGACGGAGTGGGGCGTCGATACCCGCTTCGTCCGGGTTCTGGACGAGGATACCGGGCAGGCGATCATCCTGGTCGACGACGATGGAGAGAACGCCATCGTCCTGCATCCCGGCGCCAACAGGGCGATCCCGGCGGCGCTGGTGGAAGAGGCGCTGAGCGGGGCGGCGACGGGCGACTGGTTCGTCTGCCAGAACGAGACCAACGGCCTCGCCGAGGCGGCGAAGCTGGCAAAGGCGATGGGCCTGAAGGTCGCGCACGCCGCCGCGCCGTTCGAGGCGGAAGCCGTGACGCCGCTGTTGCCGTCCCTGGATCTCCTCGTCCTGAACGCGGTGGAGGCCGCGCAGCTGGCCGAGGCGACGGGCCGGGCGCTCGGTGAGCTCGGCGTCGCCGACGTGATCGTGACGCTGGGGGGCGACGGGAGCGAGTGGCATCACGGCGCACGGACGGAACGATTCGCGCCCGTGAAAGTGGAGCCGGTCGACACGACGGGCGCCGGCGATACGTTCACCGGCTATCTGCTCGCCTCGCTCGACCGCGGCATGGCGATGGACGAGGCGCTGCGGCTGGCGAGCCATGCTGGCGCGCTGATGGTGACGAGGAAAGGGACGGCGGACGTGATACCGGACCTGGCAGAGGTGCTGGCATTCCGGAAGGAGCGGGGGACGTAGGGGATTCGGGACACCAATCGGTCGGGCGTTCTTGCCCCGGCCGCGCGGAGTCCCGGGTCAGGCCCGGGACGGGCTCCCTCGGACGCGCCGCTCCTACGAGGCCACCCGCCCCGGCCCTGAGCCGGGGCCTCGCGCGGCAAACGCGCCGCCCGCCCCTCAATGATCCGCGAACGGCGTCGCGTCGCCCCACAGCTGCTCCAGCCGCGCGTCCCGCCCGCAGCGCTCGCGGTAGCGCTCGTAGGCCACCGACTTCGGCACCGCGAGGCCGACGCTCGAGATCGCGATCCGGTCGTCGCTGCGGTAGTAATCCTGGTGGTATTCGTCCGCCGCGTAGAACGGCCCGGCCTCGAGGATCGGCGTCACGATCTCCTGGCCCAGCTGCTCCTGCGCCGCCGCCTTGGCCGCTTCGGCCGCCTGCCGCTGCTCTTCGGTCTCGACGAAGATCGCCGTCCGGTAGCTGTCGCCGCGGTCGCAGAACTGCCCGCCCGCGTCGAGCGGGTCGATCGACAGGAAGAACAGGTCGTACAGCTGCCGCAGATCGACCTCGGCCGGGTCGTACTCGATCTCGGCCGCCTCGTAGTGGCCGGTGCCGCCACGGACCACCTGTTCGTAGGTCGGATTCTCCACCGTGCCGCCGGTGAAGCCGGATACCACCTCCGACACGCCGTCGACCTTCTCGAAGTCGGCCTCGACGCACCAGAAGCAGCCGCCGGCGACGGTGATCGTCTCGGCCTGTGCCGCGAGCGGCGCGACGCAAACGGCGAGGGCGAGGGTCAGGGTTCTCATGCGGTATCCTCCATCTGTTGCCCTACATACGAGCGCCGGTGCGCGAACGGTCCACCCTTCACACCGTGTTGAGGCGCCGCTAGCGTCGGCGCCATGATCGACACAGTCACTACCCACCAGGCCGAGGAAGACATCCGGAACGAGACAGTCCTCGTCTGGGTGGACGGCCGCCTCGTCCCGCGCGCGGAGGCGAGCGTCAGCGTGTTCGACAGCGGCTTCATGCTGGGAGACGGCGTCTGGGAAGGCCTGCGCCTGTACGACGGGCGCTGGGCGTTCCTGGACGACCACATGGACCGGCTGTTCGAGGCGGCGACGGCGATCGACCTCGACCTCGCCCGGACGCGCGAACAGATCGTCGCGGCGCTGGAGGAGACGCGAGCGGCGAACCGGATGGAGACCGACGCCCACGCCCGCCTGATGGTGACGCGGGGCGTGAAGTCGCGGCCGTTCCAGCATCCGTCCCTGTCCCGGCGCGGACCGACGATGGTCATCATCATGGAATACTCGCGCCCCCGCCTGCCGCGGCCGATCCGCCTCGCCACGGTCCCGCACATCCGCGGCCTGCCGATGAGCCAGGATCCGAAGCTGAACTCCCATTCCAAGCTGAACTGCGTGCTGGCCTGCATCGCGGCGGAAAAGGCGGGCGCGGATGAGGCGCTGATGCTGGACGTGCATGGCTTCGTGAACACGACCAATGCCTGCAACTTCTTCATCGTGCGCAAGGGCGAGGTTTGGACCTCGACCGGGGACTACTGCATGAACGGGATCACGCGGGGCAAGGTGATCGACCTGTGCCGGGCCAACGGGATCCCGGTGTTCGAGAAGAACTTCTCGCTGGTGGAGACCTACTCCGCCGAAGAGGCGTTCCTCACCGGCACCTTCGGCGCCCAGACGCCGGTGGCGTCGATCGACGGCCGACGGATCGGCACCGGCGAGTTGGGGCCAATGACCGAGAGGCTGCGGGAGCTCTACAAGGCGCTGGTCGCGGCATGAACGACGGCGAGCGTCGGGGCAGGGCGCGGGTGGCGTTGCTGGTGATGGTGCTGACGATCCTGCTTGCCGCGGGGTGGGCCGTTCGCGCGGTGGAGCTGTGGCCGGTGCGGGTCGCCGTCTGCGTGGCCGCGATCTTCGCCCTGATCGCGGCGGCGCGCGCCGTCGCCGCGGCCTATGCGCGGGCGGCGCCGGGTGAAACGCTGTGGGGTCGGCGGTGAGGATCGCCTGCTGGTCCGGGCCACGGAACCTGTCGACGGCGATGCTGTACGCCTTCGGCAACCGGGCGGACTTCGCGGTGCTGGACGAGCCGTTCTACGCGGCCTACCTCGCCGCCACGGGCCTCGATCATCCGATGCGGGAAGAGGTGCTGGCAGCGCAGCCGACCGACCCCGCGATCGTCGCCCGGCAATGCGGATCAGACCCTGTTCCGGGCAAAAAGCCCCATCTCTACATGAAGCACATGGCGCAGCACATGCTGCCCGGCTTCCCCCTCGACTGGACTGCGGCCTGCACGAACGTCCACCTGATCCGCCACCCCGCCCGCGTCGTCGCCAGCTATGCGGCGAAGCGAGAGCGCCCGACGCTGGACGACATCGGCTATGCCCGCCACGCCGCCCTGTTTGAGCGGTTTCCCGGGCCGGTGCTGGACAGCGCCGACATCCGCGCCGATCCGGAAGGCATGCTGCGGCGCCTGTGCGCCGAGATCGGCCTGACCGACGACCCGGCGATGCTGTCCTGGGCGGCGGGGCCGAAGCCGTGGGACGGCGTCTGGGCGTCGCACTGGTACGGCGCCGTCCACCTCTCCACCGGGTTCTCCGGCGCAGAGGGCCCCCTCCCGACGCTCGACGGAGGGGACGCGCGGCTGGTGGAGGAGGCGCTGCCGTTCTACGAGGCGATGCGGTCGCACGCGCTGTGCCCGTGAGGGTGCATCAGCCGATGGCCTTGCGCGTATGCGGGCATCTTTCGCTGGAATAGAGCCTGTCCAGCACCTGCGAGAAGACCGGCGGCGCATCCTCCACCGCCTCGAACAGGGTCATCGACGAGCGCACCTTCATCGCATCCGTCTCGCCCAGAATGGCGACGGGATCGCCGACCTCGCTGTCCAGCAACAGCTGCGCCGCCTGCTCCAGCCGCGCCCGCAGGAGGGGATGGGCGAGGTAGTTCCGCGCCTCGTCCAGCCCCGACAACCCGTAATGCTGCGCCATCGGCGAGCGGCCGAGCGAGTCCAACTGGGGAAAGACGTACCAGATCCAGTGGCTGGTCTTGCGCCCCGACCGCAGCTCGGCCTCGACCTCGGGCCAGACCTTGTCCTGCGCGTCGATGAAGTCCTGCAGCTCGGCCATCCGCGTCCTCCGTTTCGCTCGGAAACGCGGACGGCCGGCGCGGGGTTCACTTCAGCCGGCGCGCCCGCGTCGCCAGCAGCTTCAGCCGCAGGGCGTTCAGGCGGATGAAGCCGGCGGCGTCCTTCTGGTCGTAGGCGCCGGCGTCGTCCTCGAAGGTCACGTGCGCCTCGGAGTAGAGCGAGTGGTCGGACCAGCGGGCGACGGTGCGGGCGACGCCCTTGTAGAGCTTCAGCCGGACGGTGCCGGTCACGTGCTCCTGGCTCTTGTCGATCAGAGCCTGCAGCATCTCGCGCTCGGGCGAGAACCAGAAGCCGTTGTAGATCAGCTCGGCATAGCGCGGCATCAGCGAGTCCTTGAGGTGCCCGGAGCCGGAATCGAGCGTGATCTGCTCGATCCCCCGGTGCGCCTCCAAGAGGATCGTGCCGCCGGGCGTCTCGTAGACGCCGCGGGACTTCATGCCGACGAAGCGGTTCTCGACCAGGTCGAGGACGCCGATCCCGTGCTTGCCGCCGAGTTCGTTCAGACGCGTCAGGATCGTCGCGGGCGACAGACGCTCGCCGTCAATGGACACCGCGTCACCCTGCTCGAATCCGATCTCGATGAACTCGGGCGCATCGGGCGCCTGCTCCACCGGCGTGACGCGCTGCATCACGTAGTCGGGCGCCTCCTCAGCCGGGTCCTCCAGCACGCGGCCCTCGGACGAGGTGTGCAGCAGGTTCGCGTCGACCGAGAACGGCGCCTCGCCGCGCTTGTTCTTGGCGATCGGGATCTGGTTCTGTTCGGCGAACTCCAGCAGCTTGGTCCGGCTGCTTAGGTCCCACTCCCGCCAGGGCGCGATCACCTTGATGTCGGGGTCGAGGGCGTAGGCCGCCAGCTCGAAGCGCACCTGGTCGTTGCCCTTGCCGGTCGCGCCGTGGGCGACGGCGTCGGCGCCGGTCTCGTGCGCGATCTCGACCAGCCGCTTGGAGATCAGCGGCCGGGCGATGGAGGTGCCGAGGAGGTACTGGCCCTCGTACACCGTGTTGGCGCGGAACATCGGGAAGACGAAGTCGCGCACGAACTCTTCCCGCACGTCCTCGATGTAGATGTTCTCGGGCCTGATCCCCAGCATCAGGGCCTTCTCGCGCGCCGGTTCGAGCTCTTCGCCCTGGCCGAGGTCGGCGGTGAAGGTCACCACCTCGCAGCCGTACTCGGTCTGCAGCCACTTGAGGATGATCGAGGTGTCGAGGCCGCCGGAATAGGCGAGAACGACTTTCTTGGGCGCGGTCATCGGCTTGGCTCCTGCGGCGCGGGCGATCGGCGCGTGGCATAAGGGCAATCGCGCGCGGTCACAAGCGGGCGGGCGATTGACGCGCGCCGCCGCGGCCCCGACCTTGGCGGGGCAATGGGAAGGGGAGGCCGCGATGGGGTGGCGCATCGTTAGGCACAGCATCGTGCTGCTGTTCCGCAATTTCGGCGCGGCGCTGGCCGTGTCGATCGGGCCGCTGGCGATCGCGCTGATCGGAATCATCCTCGCCGGCCTGGCGCTGGGCTTCTCGCCGGCGGGGGCGCTGGTGGCGCCCTACTCGTTCTACGCGATGGCGACGCTGCCGACCGACTCCGACCCTGAAGCGGCGGCGATGATGATGCGGGTCGGCATCCTGCTGTTCGTCCATCTCGCGGTGATCCTGCTGGTCTCGGCCTGGATCGCGGTGGCGTGGCACCGCTACGTGCTGGTGGAGGAGGCGCCCGGCCTCGTGCCGCCGGTCCGGGGCGGCACGATCCTCGGCTATGCGGGGCGGACGATCCTGCTGGGCCTGCTGGTCGTGCTCGCGGCAATTCCGTTGTCGATGGTCCTCGGCCTCGTCGCGGCGCCGGCGCTGCAGCGGCCCGACAGTCTTGTCTCGCAGATCGTGGTCTTCGCGCTCAGCGTCGTCATCCCGGCCGTCCTGTCGTGGATGTGGCTGCGCCTCGGCCTCGTCCTGCCGGCGCGGGCGGTGGGGCAGGCCTTCGGCCTCGGCGACAGCTGGCGCGCGACGCAGCCGGCGGCGGGGCCGATCTTTGCCGCGGCGCTGCTGCTGGGGCTGATCGCGCTCGGCCTGTCGCTGGTCGTGCCGGCGGTGTTCGGCAGCGGCTGGCCGGGCCTCGCGCTGCAGCTGGCGGCGAACTGGTTCAGCCTGATGCTGGGGATCTCGATCCTGACGGCACTCTACGGTCATCTCGTCGAGGGGCGGGACTTTCCGGCCTGAAGGGCCTGCAGGAAGTGCCGGCCGAGGCGCGGGTCCAGTTCGCGCGCCGCGTCAGCGAGGGGCATCCAGACCGCGTGATGTCCCGGCTCGGTCGGCGGACCGACGCGGCGGACGGGGCGGGCGAGGTAGACCTGGCAGATCTTCTCGGCCCATCGGCCGTAGTCCGGCATCCAGTTGAAGCGGCGGAACGCGCCGAGGCGGCGGGGCGCGGCGATGCTCCAGCCGGTTTCTTCCATCACCTCGCGGTGCAGGGCGGGCAGAACCTGCTCGCCCGGGTCGATGCCGCCGCCGGGCAGCTGAGGCACCGGATCCTCCCCCTCCTGCAGGGTCAGCAGCACGTCGTCGCCGCGCAGCAGGATCGCGTAGGCCCCGGGCCGCCTGCCGTAGCGGATGTCCGGCCGCACGCTCTCGCCGATCCGTCTCATGCCTCTTCCGCCCGTTCCTTGCTGCCCTATATGGGCTCGGGTATCCAATAATCCCGACATCACAGGCAACGCCATGACCCTCGGCTCCCGTATCGCCTGGGACGACACCGTCCTGCCATTCCAGCTCGACGCCTCGGACATCCGCGGCCGCATCGCCCGTCTCGACGGCGTGCTAGAGCGCGTGCTGCGTCAGCACGACTACCCGCCGGCGATCGAGGCGCTGGTGGCCGAGGTGGCGCTGCTGACGGCGATGATCGGGCAGACGATCAAGCTGCGGTGGAAGCTGTCACTGCAGGTGCGCGGCGACGGGCCGGCGCGGCTGATCGCGACGGACTACTACGCCCCGGCCGCCGAGGGCGAGCCGGGGCGCATCCGCGCCTGGGCGAGCTACGACGAGGAGCGGCTGGATCCGACCGGTCCGGGCTTTCCGCAGATCGGCAAGGGCTACTTCGCGATCCTGATCGACCAGGGCGCGGGAACGACGCCCTACCAGGGCATCACGCCGCTGTCCGGCGGGTCGCTGTCGGCCTGTGCCGAGACCTACTTCGCCCAGTCCGAGCAGCTGCCGACCCGGTTCGAGCTCGCCTTCGGCGAGGCCCGCTCTCCGGGCCAGGCCGAGGCGTGGCGCGCCGGCGGCGTGATGCTGCAGCACATGCCCAAGGCCTCGCCGCTGATGTCCGGCGGCGGGTCGGGCGAGGGCGGCCTGCTGGGCGCCTCCGACGTGCTGAGCGGCGAGGAGGGCGAGAACTGGTCGCGGGCCAACCTCCTCCTCGATACCGTCGACGCGCTGGAGCTGGTGGGGCCGACGGTGCAGCCCACCGAGCTGCTGGTGCGTCTGTTCCACGAGGAAGGGCCGCGCGTGTTCGATCCGCAGGCGGTGGAGTTCGGCTGCACCTGCTCGGCGGACAAGGTCCGGCAGAGCCTGTCGATCTACTCGGCCAAGGACATCGGCCACATGACGACCGACGACGGCATCGTCACCGCCGACTGCCAGTTCTGCGGAGCGCATTACGAGTTCGCGCCCGAGACGCTGGGGTTCGAGGCCGAGAACGGCGGCCTCGGCCCCGATGCCGACCAGTGACGACCAGCTGAGCCTCGTCCGGGCGGCCCTCGCGCTGCCCGGCGAGGACTCGTCGGACTTCGATCTGAACCCCGGCATCGCTGCGCCCGAAGGGCGGGCGCTGCGCTCCGCCGGGGTTCTGATGGCGCTGGCGGAGGGGTCGCAGGGCCTGGACGTCTACCTCACCAAGCGAGCCAACCACCTCAAGCACCATCCCGGCCAGATCGCCTTTCCCGGCGGCAAGCAGGAGCCGGGGGACGGTTCCGCCGTAGCCGCCGCGCTGCGCGAGGCGGAGGAGGAGATCGCCCTGCCGCGGGACGCGGTGGAGGTGCTTGGCACCCTGCCGCCGCACGAGACGGTGACCTCCTTCACCGTCACGCCCGTCGTTGGCCGGGTGATCCGCCCCTTCGACCCGCGGCCCGAAATCGGCGAGGTGGAGGAGGTGTTCCGCGTGCCGCTCTCCTTCCTCATGGACGCCGCGAACTACCGGATCGAGGGTCGGCGCTGGCAAGGCCGGCGGCGCCACTATTTTGCGGTGCCGTACGGGCCCTACTACATCTGGGGCGCGACGGCGCGGATGCTGCGGGGGCTGGCGGACAGGATGGCGCGATGCGGGTAGAGGCGGAGTGGCTGACCTCGCGCGGGGCGCTCGCGGTGATGCGGGCGCTGGTCGGCGCCGGGCACCAGGCGTTCTTCGTCGGCGGCTGCGTGCGCAACGCCGTCCTCGGCGCGGCGGCGACAGACGTCGATATCGCGACGGACGCGGTGCCCGAGCGGGTGATGGAGGTTGCAAAGGGCGCCGGGCTGAAGGCGGTGCCGACGGGAATCGAGCACGGCACGGTGACGGTCGTCGCGGACGGGCAGGGGTTCGAAGTCACGACCTTTCGCCGCGACGTCGAGACGGACGGGCGGCGGGCCGTGGTGGCGTTCTCCGGCTCGCTGGAGGAGGATGCGCGGCGGCGCGACTTCACGATGAACGCGCTGTATGCCGACGCGGACGGGCAGGTGACGGACCCGGTCGGCGGGCTCCCCGACCTCGCCGCGCGGCGGGTGCGGTTCATAGGCAATCCGCACGACCGGATCTGCGAGGATTACCTCCGCATCCTGCGCTTCTTCCGCTTCCACGCCTGGTACGCCGACCCGGAGGGCGGGATCGAGGCGGAGGCTTTTGCGGCGTGCGCCGAACTGGCCGAGGGGATCGAGACGCTCTCGCGCGAGAGGATCGGGGCGGAGATGCTGAAGCTGCTCGCCGCGCCGGACCCGGCCCCGGCGGTCGCGTCGATGGCGGCCTGCGGCGTTCTGCTGCGCGTCGCGCCCGGCGCCGGGGCGCTGACGCTGGCGCCGCTGGTGCATGTCGAATCGCGCCTCGGCCTGCCGCCGGACCCGATCGCCCGCCTCGCGGCGCTCGGCGGCGAGGATCTGCCGGACCGTCTGCGGCTGTCGAAGGCGGACGCCAGGCGTCTGGCGCGTCTGTCCGAGGCCGCCGCCTCGGGCGCCGGCGCGGCGGAGCTGGGCTATCGGCTGGGGGCCGAGGACGGACTGCGGGCGCTGGCGCTGGACCTCGCGATGCGGGGGGCCGAACCAGACCCTGTATCAGGCGAAACCGTGCAGAACGGCGCCGCGCGGACCTTCCCCGTTGCCGCCGCCGACCTGCCGCCCGACCTGCAGGGCGCGGCCATCGGCGCGCGTCTGGCGCAGCTGGAGCGGGCGTGGATCGACAGCGGCTTCACCCTGATCCGCGAGCGGCTTCTCGCCCTGCCGGATGAAGATGCGTGACAAGCGCAATCAACTCGTCTAGGGAAGTCGCGTGAACCTTGGAGGGCACACGATGGATCAGCTCAGGATCGCCTACCCGCGCGGCTGACCGCGCCGATCCTGCTGAAGGACGGCCGGCCCCCGCGCCCGCCGTCATCCGTCATGCCCAATCCCGCCATTTCCGGGGCCTCCAATGTTCCGCTTCTTCGAGACTCTCGTCGACCCGTACGTCCGTTATGACGAGGTAGACACGCCGCCCACGCAGCTGTGGCCGTTCCTCCGCCAGTACCTCGCGCCGTTCCGCGGCGTGTTCCTGGCCGCGATCCTGTTCAAGGCGGCGGTCGCGTTCGGCGACGTCGCCATCGTCTGGTACGTCGGCCGGCTGATCGACCTCCTGAACGGCGGCACGCCGGCCGAGGTGTGGGCGACCTACCGGGGAGAGTTCATCCTCGTCGCCGCGCTGATCCTGATCGTCCGGCCAATCGTGGCTGCCGTCGATGTCGGCCTGCTCAACAACTCCATCACGCCGAACCTCGGCACGCTGATCCGCTGGCGGTCGCACCGGCACGTGCTGCGCCAGCCGGTCGGCTGGTTCGAGAACGACTTCGCCGGTCGGCTGGCGAACCGGATCATGCAGACCCCGCCCGCAGCGGGCGAGGCGGTGTTCCAGGTGCTGGACGCCGTGACCTTCGCCGTCTCCACGCTGATCGGGGCGGTCGTGCTGCTGGGCGGGGCGGACCCCATCCTGCTGGTGCCGCTCGCGATCTGGACCGTGTGCTACGCCCTGCTGATGCGCTGGACCCTGCGGCGGGCCGGACCGGCCTCCACCGCCGCGTCCGAGGCGCGCTCTGTCATCACGGGCCGGGTGGTGGACAGCTACACCAACATCCACTCGGTCAAGATGTTCGCCCACCACGACCGCGAGATCGAGTATGCGCGCGAGGCGATCGAGACGGCGCGGCATGCTTTCTTCCGCGAGATGCGCATCCTGTTCCGGATGGACGTGACGCTGACCGCGCTGAACGGCGCGCTGATCGTCGGCTCCATCGGGCTGGCGCTGTGGCTGTGGTTCGTCGGCCAGACCACCATCGGCGCGGTGGCGGCGGCGTCGGCGCTGGTGCTGCGGCTGAACAACATGACCTACTGGATCATGTGGGCGGCCACGAACCTGGTGCAGAACCTCGGCGTGATCCGCGAGGGGATGATGACCATCGCGCAGCCGCTGTCCCTGACCGACGCGCCCGGCGCGCGGCCGCTGAAACTGACCCAGGGGCGGATCGACGTGCGCGGGCTGACCCATCGCTACGGCCTGGACCATGGCGGGATCGAGGGGATCGAGCTGTCCGTGAAGGCGGGCGAGAAGCTGGGCATCGTCGGCCCGTCCGGCGCGGGGAAATCGACCCTCGTCAAGCTGCTCCTGCGGTTCTACGCGCCCGAGGCGGGCCGGATCGAGATCGACGGCACCGACATCGCCAGCGTCACGCAGGACAGCCTGCGGCAGGCGATGGGGATGGTGCAGCAGGACACGGCGCTGCTGCATCGCTCGGTCCGCGAGAACATTCTCTACGGCCGCCCCGACGCGACCGAGGCCGAGGTGATCGCCGCCGCGCAACGGGCCGAGGCGCACGACTTCGTCCTGCAGCTGGAGGACAGCGACGGCAACCGGGGCTACGACGCCCGCGTCGGCGAGCGCGGGGTCAAGCTGTCGGGCGGCCAGCGGCAGCGGGTCGCGCTGGCGCGGGTGATCCTCAAGGACGCGCCGATCCTGATCCTCGACGAGGCGACGAGCGCGCTCGATTCCGAGGTCGAGGCGGCGATCCAGGACACACTCTACCGGATGATGGAGGGCAAGACGGTGATCGCCATCGCGCACCGGCTGTCCACCATCGCCCGGATGGACCGGATCGTGGTGATGGAAGCGGGGCGGATCGTCGAGGACGGCAGCCATGACGCGCTGCTGCAGCGCGGCGGCCTCTATGCCCGCCTCTGGGCGCGGCAGTCGGGCGGGTTCCTCGGCGACGACACGGCCGAAGCGGCGGAGTGACCGACATGCTGAAGCGACTGAACGACAGGCTCTACGCCTGGATCGAGGCCCGCGTCGATCCGTTCGCCGACGTGCCCCGCACGCCCCCGAAGAAGAGCGCGATGGCGTTCCTGATGGAGCATCTGCGGCCGTTCCGGACGATCCTGATCCTCGCCGCCCTCGTCGGCACCGTCGTGGCGGCGCTGGAGCTGGGGCTGATCTGGTACGCCGGGCGCATCGTGGACCTGATGGCGGCCGGGCCGGAGACGTTCTGGGCCGACCACGGCGGCGAGCTGGTGCTGGCCGGCGTCCTCCTCCTCCTGCTGCGGCCGATCGCGGTGGGACTGAACGGGGCGATCCTGTTCTCGGGCATCTCGACCAACATGCTGCCGCAGTCGCGGTGGCGGTCGCACCGCCTGCTGCTGGCGCAGCCGGTCGGATTCTTCCAGTCCGATTTCGCCGGGCGGCTGGCGAACCGGGTGATGAACACCGGCGTCGCGGTAGAGGACACGTCCTTCATCCTCTTCGAGGGGTTCTGGCAGGCCATCGCCTTCGCCGCCGTGACGCTGATCCTGCTGGCGGGTCTCGACTGGCGGCTGGCACTGCCCCTCGCCCTGTGGATCGCGGCCTTCGTCTGGTTCGCGCTGTGGCTCGCGCCGCGGGCGGGCAAGCTGGGCGAGAAGTTCAGCCACTCCAACTCGATGGTCACGGGCCGCGTGGTCGATGCCTACACCAACATCGAGACGGTGAAGCTGTTCGCCCATGCCGAGCGGGAAGAGGCCTTCGCGCGTTCCGGCATGGTCCGGATGCGGCTGCGCTTCGGCGCGCTGATGCGGCTGTTCGGCGAGATGCAGGGCGCACTGGCGGCGTTCAACTCCGCCGCGCTGCTGGCGGTCGTCGCTCCCGCGCTGTGGCTGTGGTCCGCCGGCACGATCACCATCGGCGAGGTGGCGGCGGCTGTGGCGATGGCGCTGCGGCTGAACACGATGACCGTGTTCATCATGTGGATGACGGTGCGTCTGTTCGAGCATATCGGCACAATGCGCGAGGGGCTGGAGAGCATCGCGGTGCCGCTGACGGTGACCGACAAACCGGGCGCGCCGGCGCTGAAGGTGGACAAGGGCTCGATCCGCATCCGCGGGCTGACCCACCACTACGGGCGCGGCTGGGGCGGGCTCGACGGCATCGACCTCGACATCGCGCCGGGCGAGCGTGTGGGCCTCGTCGGGCCGTCCGGGGCGGGCAAGTCGTCGCTCGTCAACCTGCTGCTGCGGTTCCGCGACGCCGAGGCGGGCAGAATCGAGATCGACGGGCAGGACATCGCGACCGTCCGGCAGTCGAGCCTGCGGCAGGCGATCGGCATGGTGACGCAGGATTCGAGCCTGCTTCACCGCTCGGTCCGCGCCAACCTCCTCTACGGCCGGCCCGACGCGACCGAGGCGGAGATGATCGCGGCCGCCGAGAAGGCGGAAGCGCTCGACTTCATCCGCACGCTGGAGGACCCCAAGGGGCGCACCGGCTTCGACGCCCATGTGGGCGAGCGGGGGGTGAAGCTGTCGGGCGGTCAGCGGCAGCGGATCGCCCTCGCTCGCGTGATCCTGAAGGACGCGCCGATCCTGATCCTAGACGAGGCGACGAGCGCCCTAGATAGCGAGGTCGAGGCCGCCATCCAGGAGACGCTGTACGAGATGATGGAAGGCAAGACCGTCATCGCCATCGCGCACCGCCTGTCCACCATCGCGCACATGGACCGGATCGTGGTCATGCGCGCCGGGCGGATCATCGAGGACGGGCCGCACGACGCGCTGCTGGCCGAGGATGGCCTGTATGCGCGGCTGTGGCGGCGCCAGTCGGGCGGCTTCCTGGCGAAGGAGGCGGCCGAGTGAGCGAGGTCGCCGATCCGCAGCGCACGGGATTGAAGCGGCTGGCCGGGCTGATCCCGGCCTTCGCGTCAACGGACCGCGCGCCGCCGGGCCAGCTGTGGGCGTTCTTCGCCTGGGCGCTGGCGGGGTCGGGGCGGGGGCTCTTCGTCGCCGGCATCGTGTCGGCCATCGCGGGCACGGCCGAGGTGATCTCGGCCTTCTTCCTCGGCCTCGTGATCGACAGCGCCCTCAGTAGCGGCCCTGATAGAATGCTGGCCGAGAACGGCTGGCTGTTCCTCGGCATCGCGGTCTTCCTCATCGCGATCCGGCCGCTGACCTTCGGCCTGTCCTCGGCGATCCAGTCCCTCGCGCTGCAGCCGAACCTGACGACGCTGGTCCTGTCGCGGCTGCACCGCTGGACGCTGGGGCAGGCGGTCACGTTCTTCGACAACGACTTCGCCGGGCGGATCGCGCAGAAGCAGATGCAGGTCAGCCGCGCGATCACCGAGGTGGCGACCGAGACGATCAACACGGTCGTCTTCGCGCTCGCCTCCATCGTCGCGACGGCGGTCCTCGTCCTGTCGGTCGATCCGGTGGCGGCCGGGCTGCTCACGGTGTGGATGGTCGGCTACGTCCTGTTCATCCGGTTCTTCATCCCGCGCGTGCGGGTCCGGGCCGAGGCGCGGGCGTCGGCGCGGGCGGTGGTGACGGGGCAGGTGGTCGACACGATCACCAACATGCGGACCGTCAAGCTGTTCGCCCACGCCGACCACGAGGACGAGGCCGCCATCGGCGCGATGCGCGGCTACCGCGAGCGGACGCTGGACTTCGGCACCGTCGCGACCGGCTTCCGGCTGTTCCTGTCGGTGATCGCGGGCATCCTGCCGGTGATCCTCGTCGGCTCCACCCTGTGGATGTGGAGCAACGGGCAGGCCAGCGCGGGCGACATCGCGGCCACCGGCACCGTGGCGCTGCGGATCGCCCAGATGACCGGCTGGGTCAGCTTCACGCTGATGGGCATCTACGCCAACGTCGGCGAGGTCGAGGACGGGATGCGCACGCTGTCGCCCGCCTGGACGCTGACCGACAGGGCGGACGCGGTGGAGCTGACGGACGCCGCCGGTATCCGGTTCGACCATGTCAGCTTCAGCTACGGCCGGCACGAGGGCGGGATCGAGGATGTCGACCTGACGATCGCCCCCGGCGAGAAGGTCGGCGTCGTCGGCGCCAGCGGCGCGGGCAAGTCGACGCTCGTGTCGCTGCTGCTGCGGCTCTACGACGTGGAGAAAGGGCGCATTCTCGTCGGATCGCAGGACGTGCGCGACGTCACGCAGGAGAGTCTGCGGCGGCAGATCGCGATGGTCACGCAGGAGACGGCGATGTTCAACCGCTCGGCCCGCGACAACATCCGCTACGGCCGGCCGGACGCGACGGACGCCGAGGTCGAGGCCGCGGCGGAGCGGGCCGAGGCGCACGACTTCATCCTGTCGCTGAAGGACCACAAGGGGCGCACCGGCTATGACGCGCATCTGGGCGAGCGGGGGGTGAAGCTGTCGGGTGGCCAGCGGCAGCGGGTCGCGCTGGCGCGGGCGTTCCTCAAGGACGCGCCGATCCTGGTGCTGGACGAGGCGACCTCCGCCCTCGACAGCGAGGTCGAGGCGTCGATCCAGCGCGCGCTCGAGGGCGCGATGGAGGGCAAGACGGTGATCGCCATCGCGCACCGCCTGTCGACGCTGGCGCGGATGGACCGGATCATCGTGCTCGAGGACGGGCGCATCGTGGAGCAGGGGACGCACGAGGACCTGCTCGCCTCTGGCGGCGTCTATGCCCGCTACTGGAACCGGCAGTCGGGCGGGTTCATCCCGGCCGCCAGCGCGGCGGAGTAGCCCTCACCACAGGCCCGTCGCCTCGGCCAGCAGGCGCAGCGACAGGATGCCGAGAAGGCCGAGGACGATCCGGTCGAACGCCGCGCGCGACACGTGCCGCGCCATCCAGGCGCCCACCGGCATCGCCCCGAACAGCGGGATCATCGCCAACAGCCCCAGCAGCGCGACATGCGGCGTCAGCAGGCCGTAGGCGCTGAGCAGCGGGATCTGCACCAGGCACATCGCCATGAAGAAGAGCGAGATGGTGCCGATGAACTCCTCCCGGTCCAGCCGCATGGCGTTGAGGAAGGTGATCGAGGCGGGGGCCGAGATGCCGGCCGCCCCCTGCAGCACACCGCCCAGCAGCCCCGCGGGCACGGCGAGCCGGCGGCCGGTCTCGCGCGGGAGCGTCCAGTCCGGACGCGCGATGCGAAAGCCGATGTAGAGCAGGACTGCGAGGGCGACGGCGCCGATCAGCAGGCCGGAGGGCAGGTTCACCAGCATCACGGTCCCGACGCCGGCGCCGACGAGGCCGCTGGCCGCGAACAGCAGGGCGAGGCGGCGGTCGGTGACGGCGGCGCGGTAGGTCCAGCCCTGCCACGCGTTCGAGCAGAAGTTGGGGATGACGAACAGCGCCACCGCGAACTGCACGTCATAGAACAGCGCCAGCACCGGCACCGCCACGACCGGCGCCCCCGCGCCTGTCGCGCCCTTCAACAGGCCGCCCGCGATCATCGCGGCGACCACCGCCGGCAAGGCCGTCCAGTCGATCAAGGTTCGTCTCCGTTCCGGGTCCGCCGGCACCTTTGCCCCATCCGCCCGGCAAGTGCCACGCGCCGGGACCACCGGTATCGCCAATCCGTGCCATTGCGCCCACGATTGACAGCGGCGCCCGCCCGGGGGACAGGCGGGCCATGCTCGTCCGTTCCCTCACCCGGCAGGCCCTCGGGCGCTGCGACGACGGCACGCTGGTGCCGCGTGTCCTGCCGGGCGAGGACGTCGCTCTGGCCGAAGATGTCGTGCGGATCGTCACGCCTTCGCCCGACCGCGTCGCGCCGCCCTGCCGGCACTACCGCACCTGCGGCGGCTGCGCACTGCAGCATGCCTCCGACGCGTTCGTCGCCGACTGGAAGCGCGAGGTCGTGGTGCGGGCGCTGGCGGCGCGGGGGATCGAGGCGGAGGTCGGCGCGACCCTGACCTCGCCGCCCGATTCGCGGCGGCGGGCGCGGTTCGCCGGGCGGCGGACGAAGTCCGGCGCGATGGTCGGCTTCCACGCCCGCGGCTCTGACACCGTGATCGACACGCCGGACTGCCGCCTCGTGCTGCCGCAGATCGTCGCCGTGCGCCCGGCGCTGGAGGCGCTCGCGCGCCTCGCCGCCTCCCGCCGCGGCGAGGCGGGCCTGACGGTGACGTGGAGCGAGGGGGGCGCCGACATCCTCGTCGAAACGGAGAGGGCGCTGGACGACACCCTGCGCTCGGACCTCGGCGCGCTGGCCGAAGCGCACGACCTCGCGCGGCTGACCTGGGGCGACGAGCCGGTGGCCCAGCGCCGCCCGCCGGCGCAGCGGATGGGCCCCGCCCTCGTGGTGCCGCCGCCGGGTGCGTTCCTGCAGGCCACGCGCGAAGGCGAGGTGGCGCTGGTGGCCGAGGTGCTGGACGCGACGAAGGGCGCGCGCCGGGTCGCCGACCTGTTCGCCGGGTGCGGGACCTTCACGCTGCCGCTGGCGGAGGCGGCCGAGGTGCACGCGGTGGAGGGCGCCGCGCCGATGCTGGCCGCGCTCGACCGCGGCTGGCGCGAGGCGCCGGGCCCGAAGCGCGTGACCACCGAGGCGCGGGACCTGTTCCGCCGTCCCCTGTTGCGGGACGAGCTCGGGGCCTTCGACGCCGTCGTCCTCGACCCGCCCCGCGCCGGGGCCGAGGCGCAGGTGGCCGAGATCGCGGCCGCCCGGGTACCGCACGTCGCGATGGTCTCGTGCAACCCCGTCACCTTCGCGCGCGATGCCGAACAGCTGGTCGCGGCAGGCTACGCCTTGGGCCGGGTGCAGGTCATCGACCAGTTCCGCTGGTCCGACCATGTGGAAATCGCGACACGCTTCACGATCCAGTGACGGATAACCGGCTATGCCGGAGGCGCGATTTTCGCTATCGAGTCGCACCAACGAGGGAACGCACCGAGGCAGTGCAATAACATGAACATCTCGCGCAGGGCGCTCGTCGCCGGCGGCCTTCTGGGTCTCGCCGGCTGCAGCAGTGGCAGCAAGTTTCTGGAGTATAACGGGCCGACCGTGACCAGCCTGATCGCGCTGAAATCCCAGCGCCAGCTTCTGCTGTTCAACGGCCAGACCGCGCTCAAGGCGCTGCGGTTCGAGCTGGGCTTCGCGCCCGTCGGCCACAAGCAGGTCAAGGGTGACGGCAAGACGCCCGAGGGGCAGTACTGGATCGACCGGCGCAACCCGAACTCGGCCTATCACCTGTCGATCGGCATCTCGTACCCCAACGATCGTGACCGCGCCCGCGCCCACGAGATGGGCCGCGATCCGGGCGGCGACATCTTCATCCACGGCACCCCGACCGAAATGGTGGGCAAGCGCGACTGGACCGCCGGCTGCGTCGCCATCCAGAACGACGAAATCGAGGAAGTCTACGCGATGGTGAACGACGGGACGCCGATCTTCCTGTACGCCTGACCGCCCGACGACGGGTCGGGAGCGTCCGCTCCCGATCGCCCTCAGCTGCCGATCACCATCGTCCACCAGATCTTGCCCGCCGGCTCCTGGAACCACGACACGCCGAGCCTCCGGGCGGTCGGGTCGAGCACGACGTCCCGGGTCAGCGGGTTTTCCATCCAAGCCGCCAGCGTCTCGAGTTCGGTCTCGTAGGTCTCGGCGATCGCCTCGCCCACGAGGCCGCCCTGGTAGCCCACGCGCCGAATCCGGTCGAGCGCGGAGGACCCGTCCGAGCCGAAGTTCCACGGCCGGTTCTGCCGCGCCATGTCCTGGCTGTGGGTCGCCGCGGCCGCGGTCAACTGCGCGTCCAGCGACAGCGGAGACCGGCCCGCGGCCTGGCGCAGCGTGTTGACGCCGTCCAGAACGCGGTACGGAATCTGCTGCTCGTCCTCGGGGGTGATCCGGTAAACCTGCCGCACCGGCAGACCGTCCGCGCCGATGCGCCCGGCGGGCGCGCCACAGGCCGCAAGGATCGAAAGGGCAGAAAGGCCGGCCAGAAGCTCGCGTCGCCGCATCGTCGTCACCTCGTGAAAACCGCGCCCTCCATAGCGCCGGCCTTGCGGCACTTCAAACACGGAACGGCGGCGATGCGCCGACATGACGCGGGTTTGAATTGCGCGCGCGGGGGGCGCATCCTACCAGACGGCAATCCCGATCCTCCCCCTACATCCGGAGCGTCCTTTCATGGCCCCATCCGACCCCTCCCGCCTCAACCGGCGTCTCTTCCTCGCCGCCGGCGCCGCCACGCTCGCCGCGCCTGCGATCGCGCAGCAGGCCAATTCGACCGAGTTCGAATCGGACCTCGACGCGGTCCAGCGCAACGTCTCCGGCTTCCGGATGCTGAACTGGCGCGACCATTTCGACACCCTGCAGGGCGGCGTGATCCTCGTCGACATCACCTGCCGCGCGCTGCACTACTGGTCCGAGGACGAGAGCATCTACCGCCTCTACCCGACCTCCGTCCCGCTGACCGAGGAGCTGACCCGCCGGGGCCGCACCGAGGTGACGCAGAAGGTCGTCGCGCCGCCGTGGCGTCCGACCCCGTCGATGCGCGAGCGCAATCCCGAATGGCCGGAATTCGTCGAGGGCGGCGATCCGATGAACCCGCTCGGCCCCTACGCCCTGTACCTGTCGTGGCAGTACTACCGGATCCACGGCACCCACGACACGCGCAAGATCGGCCGCCGCTCGTCCAACGGCTGCATCGGCCTCTACAACGAGCACATCACCGAACTGTTCGGCTTTGCCAACGTCGGCACGCAGGTGCAGCTGATCTGACGGGGCTGCCTGGCGGATCGACCCGCCGATGGCCTGCAGGAGCGGGCCAATCGCTCGGCCCGATTGCTGCGACCGCAGCCATTGCCGGATCGACCGACTCCGGTCCAGGTCGATCTGATCGTTGCTCGTGACGGCGGTTGGAGGGTCGGGGCGGCACCTTTCGGACCGCCCCGCCCGTTCGTCAGCTCTCGAAGAAGCCGAAGTCTGCCTTGGTGAGCGCGGTGATGCCAAGCAACGTCGCGATCAGAACCGGGTCCTGGTTGGTGTCGATGATCCCGTCGCCATCCGTGTCGATCCCCTTGCCGTCGGCATCGAACCATAGCCGCGAGTCGTCGGTCTCGAATACGAAGGTCGGGCCTGTCGCGGTCGAGATCCCCGTCGTGTTGTTCTGAAGCTTGAACGTAATCTCGTCCACGCCGAAGGCGGTCTCCAGTACGGCGAGCTTGTCCGTCCCCCGGGTGAAGTCGGTGAACGTGTCGTGCGGCCAGTACGTCTCGAACGCCAAGGCATTGTGCTCCAGCACGAACAGGTCCGCACCGGCGCCACCCGTGACCTCGTCGGCGCCGCCGCCCCCGATCAGGATGTCGTCGCCGCCGCGCCCGTCGAGACGGTCGTCGCTCCCGCTGCCGTCCAGCGCGTTCGCTCCGCCGTTGCCGAACAGCTGGTCGTCGTGCAGCGAGCCGATGATGCGCTCGATCGAGTTCAGGCGGTCGCCCACGGCAGAACCGGCGTTCTTCGACTGGTTCGACAGGTCGATCACGACCGAGGCATCGGCATCGATGTAGTTCGCGGTGTCGTAACCGCTCCCGCCTTCGACCCGGTCGCCCAGGTAGTCCTCGTCCCGCAGGTACGCGCCCATGTAGAACAGGTCGTTCCCGCTGTCCCCGAACAGGGAATCCGCACCGGTGCCGTCGTGGAAAACGTCGTCCCCCGCACCGCCGTACATTGTGTCGGTGCTGCCGGGTGCGCCGTACTCGTCGTAGTCCTCGAACGTATCGTCGCCGTCGCCGCCGTACAGCGTGTCGCGGCCCGGCCCGCCCTCGAGCCAGTCCGACCCGCCGAGACCCCGCAGGACGTCGTTGCCCAGGCCACCGTAGAGCCGATCTTCCAGGCTAGCGCCCGTCACGTTGTCCTGACCGGCCCCACCGTGGAAGACGAGCCGTTCGATCTCGCCGACGCGGGTTCCATTGGCCAGCGTCACGATCGTCTGGCCCTGCGTCGACAGGTCGTAGGTCACGCCGGTCGCGTAGTGGGCATGGCTGGGGGCGAGCCAGTCGAAGTTCAGCTGGGCGAGGTCGATCGTCCCGACATGGGTGCCGCCCGCGACGTAGTCGCCGACGCCGGCCCACATCTCGTCGCTCCCCGCGCCGCCGAACAGGCTGTCCACCGACACCTCCTTGTCCTCGCCGAGGAAGCCCTCGGAGAAGAGCCGGTCGTCGCCGTTCTCGCCGTACACCTTGTCGGCGCCAGTGCCGCCCATCAGGGTGTCGTTGCCGCCGTCGCCGTCGACAAGGTCGTTACCTTCCTCGCCGTACATCGCGTCGTTGCCGTCGCCGCCGTACAGCGAATCCTTGCCGGCGCCGCCGGTGGCATAGTCGTTCCCGAGGCCGCCGTAGATCCTGTCGTTGCCCTCGACCCCGGTCTCGCTCCAGTCGTAGTAGCCGGTGTCGTCGCCATACAGCTCGTCGTCGCCCGAACCGCCGAAGATGGTGTCGTTGCCGTACGCCCCGTACAGGGCGTCGAAGCCCGCGTTCCCGGTCAGCCGGTCGTCGCCCTTGCCGCCCATCAGCGTGTCGTCGTGCTTCCAGCCGGTAATGACGTCGGCAAAGTCGGTTCCGCGCACGTGGAACTGCTCGATCCCGGACACGACGATGTTCCCGGGCAGAGTGATGACGGACTTGTAGTCCTGCTGGGTGACGATCAGCGCCGCGTCGGCAAGCTTGTAGTCGAGCCGGAGCTGGTCGGTTCCGGCGCCGCCGTAGACCCGGTCGTTGGTCATCTGGGCGAAGGTCCCGAGCTCGAAGACATCGTCCCCGTTGCCGCCGTCCATCAGGTCGCCGCCCGAGCCGCCATAGAACCGGTCGGAGCCGTCGCCGCCGTACAGCGAGTCGGCCCTGTCGCCGCTGACGTCGCCGTACCAGCCCGCACCCCAGAGCCGGTCGGCCCCGGCCCCGCCGAAGATGGTGTCCGACCCGGCGCCGCCGACGAGTTCGTCGTCGCCGTAATCGCCGCGGATGGTGTCGTTGCCCGCGCCGCCGTCGACGAAGTCGTTGCCGTACCCGCCGTCGATCGAATCGTTCCCGCCGTAGCCATAGGCCGTGTCGTTGCCGCCCAGCAGCCTGATGACATCAGCGGAGCCGGTCCCGTAGATGAAATCGCGATCATCCCAGGCCCAGCTATCCTTCCCGATGAAGGTAGCCATTTGATTTTTCCCGAAAAACCGGCCCCTTGGCCGGCGATGGCGCTCTATCCTCCACCTGCGTCATTCTGTCCAGATCTATTGTTGACCGGCGGATCAACAACAGGGTCGGGTTTTCCTTACCGCAGGTCGGACGACCGCGCCGCGCTCAGTCCAGCCAGCCGCGCAGGTTGTCCCGGATCACGCCCGACAACGCCTCGATGTGGGCCGGGTCGTCGTTCAGGCACGGAATGTAGGTGAAGTCCTCGCCGCCCGCATGGAGGAAGCTCTCGCGGATTTCCTCGTTGATCTCCTCCAGCGTCTCGATGCAGTCGGCCGAGAAGGCCGGCGCGCAGACGGCGATGCGGCGCAGGCCGTCCTTTGCGAGGCGGGCGACCTCCTCGACGGTGTAGGGCTTCAGCCATTCCTCGGGGCCGAAGCGGCTCTGGAACGTGGTGCCGATCTCGGCGTCGGTCCAGCCGAGCCGCTCCTTCAGCAGGCGCGTCGTCTTGCGGCACTGGCAATGGTAGGGGTCGCCCTGGTGCAGGTACCGCTCGGGCAGGCCGTGGTAGGAGCAGATCAGCTTCTGAGGCTTGCGCTCCGTCGCCGCATAGGCGCGCTCCACCGACTGCGCGAGCGCGTCGATGTAGTCGGGGCGGTCGTAGTAGGGCGGCACGACGCGCGCGGTCGGCTGCCACGTCTCGTCCATCAGCGCGCGGAAGAACTGGTCGTTCGCGGTGGCCGAGGTGGCGCCGGCATAGTGCGGATAGAGCGGGAAGAAGAGGATGCGGTCGCAGCCCTGCTCGACCATGGCGCGCACCTTCGACGCTGTTGAAGGGTTGCCGTAGCGCATGCAGAAGTCGACGACGACCGCGTCGCCGTGCTGCGCCTTCAGGCGCTCGGCCAGGGCGGCGGTCTGCTCGCGGGTGATCGTCATCAGGGGCGACTCGTTGCGCTCCTCGTTCCAGATGGAGCGGTAGGCGCGGCCCGAGGTGAAGGGACGCTTCGACAGGATCACCAGCTGCAGCAGCGGCTGCCACTTCCAGCGCGGGTAGTCGATGACGCGGCGGTCCGACAGGAACTCGCTGAGGTAGCGCCGTATGGAGCGGTAGTCGGTACCGTCGGGCGTGCCGAGGTTGGCGAGGAGGATGCCGATGCGGCGGCGGGGCAGGGCAGGGTGGTCGGCCGGGGCGTGGCTCGGGCGCTGGGCAACGGTCTCGTCGCGCATGGCAGTCAGGCTCCTCTGATCCGGGTGGGAGGTATCAGGCCAGGCCGTCCCGTCAATTCCTGCGCTCAATGGTCGCGCGGCAGCTTTGTCTCCGGCACCCGCAGCGCGTCGGCCAGGCTGTGCCGGGCGGAGCCGGGGCGAAGCGGCTGTGGCTGGTCCGGGGCGGGGGCCCAGCCGGTGAGGGTGACGATCTCGTACCGCGCCGTAACGCGACCGTCCGCAGTGCCGAACGCCTCGGCATAGCGGCGCGCGGCGTCCAGCAGGACGGTGCGGCGGGTGGGTCGTCTTAGTCTCTGATCCAGCGCGTTCGTCTCGCCCATCGCGCGCAGGTCGCGCATCAGCGCGAAAGGATCGGCGTAGCTCACCTCCACCACCTGTGCGTCCGCCACCGGCAGGGCGAGGCCCGCCCGCTGCAGGAGGGCGCCGAGGGCGCGGATCTCGCCCATCGGCGCGACGCGGGGGGAGAGGCCGCCGGTGACGGAAGCCTCCGCCTCGGCCAGTGCGGCGCGCAGGCCCGACAGCGTCTCGCCGCCGAACAGGGTCGCGATCAGCAGGCCGTCGGGGCGCAGGGCGCGGCGGCACTGGATCAGCTGGCCGACGGGATCGTTGCTCCAGTGCAGGCAGAGGGCGTGGACGATCAGGTCGTGGCCGTGTTCGGCGAGGTCGAGGACGTCGTCGTCGGGGAGGATCGTCGCGGCGGGCAGGGCGCCGCGCCAGACATCGGGCCACGGCGTCACCACGACCGGCGACGTGAACGTCCTGTTAACCTCTTCCAGCCTCTCCTGCACCTCGTCCGCGACCCGTTCGTGCAGGAACAGCGCGGGGCCGGAGGCCGCGGCGCGGGATCGGTGCCGGGCCAGGGCGGCGCGGTCGAACAGGGGGGCGGGCGTCGTCATCCCGCCGGAGATAGGGGGACCGGGTGTCGTTGCAAAGCGTTCTCGCCGCGATCTACCCGCCGGCCTGCGTCCACTGCGGGACGGCGACGGAGGCCGACTTCGCCCTGTGCGGCCCGTGCTGGCGGGACGCCTGGTTCATCGGCGGCACCGCCTGCACCGCCTGCGGCGCGCCGCTTCAGGGGGAGCCGGAGGAGGGCGGCGCGGCGTGCGACGACTGCCTTGCGACGGCGCGGCCCTGGTCGCGCGGCGTCGCGGTGATGGAGTACCGCGACGCCGGGCGGGCGCTGATCCTGCGACTCAAGCACGGCGACGGGGTGGAGCTGGCGCGGACTTTGGGGGCGTGGATGGCGCGGGCGGCTGCTGCGGTCCTGCCTGACGAGGCCCTCATCGTCCCGGTTCCGCTGCACTGGACCCGCCTCTGGCGGCGCCGCTACAACCAGGCCGCCCTGCTCGCCCGCCGGATCGGGGCCGAGACCGGACGCGAGGTCGCGGTCGACGCGCTGGTCCGCTCGCGCCGGACGCTGGCCCTCGACGGCCATTCCCGCGAGGCGCGGTTCCGGGCGCTGGACGGCGCCATCGCTCCGCACCCTCGCCGGGGCATGGCGCTGCGGGGGCGGCCCGTCCTTCTGGTGGACGACGTGATGACCTCCGGCGCGACCCTCGCCGCGGCGACGGACGCCGCCCTGGCGGCGGGCGCGGCGGCCGTGAACGTCCTCGTACTGGCGAGAGCGACCCGCGGACCCTAGATTCCCCTCGAATCACGGACATCCGCGGAGGCCCCGATGGCTCAGGTCGAAATCTACTCCTCTCCCTTCTGCGGCTTCTGCCACGCCGCCAAGCGCCTGCTGACCCAGAAGGGCGTCGACTTCGCCGAGGTGAACGTCATCGAAGAGCCGGAGCGCCGCTCCGAGATGGTGCAGCGCGCCAACGGCCGGACGACGGTGCCGCAGATCTTCATCGCCGGCGAACATGTGGGCGGCTGCGACGACCTCTACGCGCTCGAGCGGGACGGACGGCTGGACCCGCTGCTCGCGGCGTGAGGGCCGCCCTCCTGCAGCTGACGTCCGGCGACGACCCGGCGGCGAACCTGCCGCCGCTTCTGGCGATGGTGGACTCGGCGGTCGCGGGCGGTGCCGGGTTCGTGCTGACGCCGGAAGTGACGAACTGCGTCTCCGGCAGCCGGCCTCGGCAGGTGGAGGTTCTGCGGGGAGAGGACGAGGATCCGACCCTCGCCGCGCTGCGCGAGGCGGCGGCGCGGCACGGCATCTGGCTCTCCGTCGGCTCGCTGGCGCTGAAGACGGACGACCCGGACGGGCGCTTCGCCAACCGGTCGTTCCTGATCGGCCCGGACGGCGGGATCGCGGCCCGCTACGACAAGATCCACATGTTCGACGTCAACGTGTCCGAAACCGAGACCTATCGCGAATCGGCGGGCTACCGACCCGGCGGCGAGGCGGTCGTGGCCGACACGCCGTTCGGCCGCGTCGGCCTCACCGTCTGCTACGACGTGCGGTTCCCGCATCTCTACCGGGCGCTGGCGCAGGCGGGGGCCGGGATCCTGCTGGTTCCCGCCGCCTTCTCGCCCGTGACCGGAGCGGCCCACTGGGAGCCGCTGCTGCGCGCCCGTGCCATCGAGTGCGGCGCCTGGGTGCTGGCGGCGGCGCAGACGGGAACGCATCCGACCAGCACCGACCGGGTGCGGCGCACCCATGGCCACAGCCTCGCCGTCTCGCCCTGGGGCGAGGTGGTCGCGGACGGCGGGACGGAGCCGGGGATCGCTTACGTCGATCTCGACCCTTCGGCGGTGGCCGATGCCCGGCGGCGCGTGCCTTCGCTGAGCCACGACCGGCCGTGGGACGGACCCTGAGGTGGCGGGACAGAGCGACGGGCTGGCGGTATCGCTGTTCAGCGAGATCCTGACGATCGACCAGCTCGCCCGCAATACGCTCGCCAGGGCGCTGCCCAAGGGGATGGAGCTGAGCCAGTTCTCGGTCCTCAACCATCTCGCCCATACCGGGGCCGAACGGACGCCGGCGCAGCTGGCGCGGGCGTTCCACCTGACGCGCGGGGCGATGACGAACACGCTGTCGCGGCTGGAGTGGGCAGGATGGGTGCATGTCCGCCCCGACTGGGACGACGCCAGGCGCAAGCTGGTGTCGATCAGCCGGCCGGGGCTGGAGGCGCGCAACGCCGCGATTGAGTCGATCCAGCCGATGATCGCCGAGGTGGTGGAGCAGATCGGGCCGGAGCGGGTGAGGCAGATCCTGCCGGTGCTGCGCGAGATGCGGGTCCAACTGGGGGAGAGCGAGTAAGGAAAGTGCGGGCGCGCGGGCAGAGATGGGTTGGAACCCACCTACGGGTGCACTGGGGCTAACGGGGAATGCCCGCCCCGGCCCCGAGCCGGGGCCTCGCGGAGGCATGGGCACGCTCCAGCGGATCCAGGTCCCGGGTCAGGCCCGGGACGGGTGGTTCTGTGGGGCTGGCGTGCCCGCCCCGCCGCGGCGCGCGGGACCGGTCCGGAAGTCCCGCCCCGGCCCCCCGCGGAGGCCTCGAAGGGACCGGGCGGGTGCCTTGGGGATCGAGGTCCCGGGTCGGGCCCGGGACGGCCGGTCACAGGAGCGGCCGGCCTGTCGGTTCCGCAGTAGGCCGCCTACGCCTCCGGCTTCACCGCGGCGGTCACGTAGTTCACCGACAGGTCGCGGTCCGACAGGCTCCACGTCCATTGGACAGGATTGAAGACCATGCCCGTGCGGTCCACCGGGGTCAGCCCGGCGCTGCGCAGCAGGGCGGACAGCTCGTCCGGCGTGATGAACTTCTGCCAGTCGTGGGTGCCCTTGGGCAACCAGCGCATGACCCATTCGGCCCCGACGATCCCCATGACGAAGCTCTTGGCGTTGCGGTTCAGGGTCGAGCAGATGTGCAGGCCTCCCGGTCGCAGCAGGGCCGAACAGGCGGCGAGGTAGGCGGGGGGGTCGGCGACGTGCTCCACCACTTCCATGTTCAGCACCACGTCGAAGCGCTCGCCCGTCGCGGCCAGCGCCTCGGCCGTGCCGACGCGGTAGTCGATGGCCAGGCCGGACTGCGCGGCGTGGATTTCGGCCACGGGGATGTTGCGCGGGGCCGCGTCGACGCCGACGACCTCGGCTCCGAGGCGCGCCATCGGCTCGCACAGCAGGCCGCCGCCGCAGCCGATGTCGAGAAGGCGGAGCCCCTCGAACGGGAGGCGCGACGACAGGTCGCGGGCGAAGTGCCCGGCGATCTGCGCGGTGATGTAGTCCAGCCGGCAGGGGTTCAGCATGTGCAGCGGCTTGAACTTCCCCGAGGGATCCCACCATTCGGCCGCCATCGCCTCGAACTTGGCGATCTCGGCGTCGTCGACCGTGCCGCCGCGCGGGTTCGTTTCCGACATCGTCACAACCTTCCGTGCTCCCCTGTGGCCCCGTGGCCCCCGCGCCTATATAGGACGCTCATGGACAAGGTCTCCGGCCACAAGCACGCGGCGGCGAATCTGTACCCGCCGATCGACCCGTTCGACCAGCGGATGCTGGACGTGGGCGACGGCCACCGGATCTACGTGGAACAGTGCGGCCGCCCGGACGGCCTGCCGGTCGTGGTGCTGCACGGCGGCCCCGGCGGCGGCTGCTCGCCCGCGATGCGGCGCTACTTCGATCCCAGCGTCTACCGGATCATCCTGTTCGACCAGCGCGGCTGCGGCCGCTCGCGGCCTCACGCCAGCATCGAGGCGAACACGACCTGGCACCTCGTCCGCGACATCGAGGCGATCCGCGAAGCGCTGGGCCTGCGGCAGTGGCTGGTCTTCGGTGGCAGCTGGGGCGCGACGCTCGCGCTCGTCTATGCGCAGGAGCATCCGGACAGGGTGCAGGCGCTGGCGCTGCGCGGCGTGTTCCTGATGACGCAGCCGGAACTGAAATGGTTCTACGGCGGCGGCGCGGGCCTGTTCTGGCCCGACCTCTGGGCGCGGTTCACCGGCCTCATTCCCGAGGACGAGCGGGGCGACCTGATCGCCGCCTACAACCGGCGCCTGTTCTCGGGCGACCTGATGACCGAGACGCGTCACGCCCGGGCCTGGGCGGCGTGGGAGAACGCGCTCGCCTCGATCGACAACGAGGGGTTCGGCGGCGAGGGGCCGGCCGACTACGCCCGCGCCTTTGCGCGGCTGGAGAACCACTACTTCATCAACGGCGGCTTCCTCGGCGCCGACCGGCAGATCCTGGCGCCGCACCGGATGGAGCGGATCGCGAACGTGCCTGGCGTGATCGTGCAGGGCCGCTACGACATGATCTGCCCGCCCGCCTCGGCGCACCGTCTGGCGGCGGCCTGGCCGCGCGGGCGGCTGACGATGGTCGGCAAGGCCGGGCATGCGCTCTCCGAGCCGGGGATATCGACCGAGCTGGTGAGGGCGATGGACGGCTTCGCGAGGCTGCTGGCATGAGCGGGATCTCCCGACGCCTGCTGATGCGCGGCGGCGCCGCGGCGGGCCTGCTGGCGATGGCCGCGGGGGCGCAGGGCGCGACGGCGCAGGCGACGGGCACGTTGCGGCTGGGTCTGCCCGCGCTGCCTGAGGGGTTCGGCGGCGCGGGCTGGACGGGCCTGCCGGCCGAGGTTTTGGGCGCGGGGTGCGTCTTCGACACGCTGACCGCGATCACCGCGCGGGGCGAGCTGGTGGGAGAGCTGGCGACCGGCTGGCGCTCCGACGCGGACGGCCGGCGCTGGGTGCTGACGCTGCGCGAGAGCGTGGCGTTCCACGACGGGACGCGGCTGGCGGCGGAGGACGTCGTGGCCTCTCTTGTCGCCGCGCGGGACGGGGCGGGGGCTGGCCTGCTCGCCGACGTGACGGCGGTGGAGGCGCGGCGCGGCGAGGTCGTGCTGACGCTCGCGGCCGCTAACCCCGAACTGCCGTTCCTTCTGTCCGATCCCGCATTGGTCATTGCCCCCGGCGGGGACGTGGCTTCCGGCATCGGCACCGGGCCCTACGCCGTACACGCGGCCGACCCGGGCCGCCGCATGCTGCTGGAGCGGAGCGACCGGGCCTGGCATCCCGCCGGCGACGGCTTCGCCCGGGTGGACGCCCTCGCGATCCCGGATCCCGCCGAGCGGGTGGCCGCCCTGCGGGCCGGCCGGATCGACGCGGCGCCCCTCGATCCCGCGCAGGCGGGCGAGGCGCGGCAGATGCGTGGGGTCCGGGTCGTGCAGGCGACCGGCAATCGTTACGTCCTCCTCGAATGCCGCGATCCGGCGCTGGCGCGGGTGTTCGCCCACGCCATCGACCGTCCGGCGATGGTGCGGGACGGGTTGGCGGGCCTCGGCCGGGTCGCCGCGGACTGTCCGGTCGAGGCGGGTGTCGAGGCCGTGTGCCACGACGGCTTCCGCGCCCGGGCGCTGGCCGCGAAGTCGCTCGCCGGGGCGGACCTCGCCCTCGCGGTGGCGCCCGGCGTGCCGGAGGCGGTGACGCGACAGGTGTCGCTCGCCGCCCGCGACGCGGGCCTGAGACTCATCCCGGCGACGGAGGGCGGGGCCGATCTCGTCCTGTCGTTGCCCTCCGGGCGGATGACCGCCGACTGGACGCTCGCCGCCGACCACGGCGCCGGGCCCTTCGGCGACGCACTGCGGGCCATGCGCATGGCGAACGATCGCCCGGCCGCCTACGTAGCCCTCGCCGCACGGCTGGCGGAGGAGGGCACGGTGGTCATCCCCGCCTTCGCCGACTGGATCTTCGCCCATTCCGTGCGGATCGCGCCCGGCGGACCGGTCGGCGCCCGCTTCGACCTCGACGACGGGCGCATCGCCCGGCGGTGGCGCCCGGCCTGAACCCGCCGGCGGCCCGCGGAGGCCGCTTGCATTCGGGGCGCGATTCTCCTATTTGGCCTTCAACAGCGGCGCGCTGGCCTCCACCCCCAGCGCCCACCGGACAGTTTTCGGCGGGCCGCACGGCCCGCTTTTTCGTTTCTGAAGGACCCCCATGACCGATCTCGTCGCCAAGGCCGCCATCGACCGCCGCATCGCGGAGATCGTGAAGCCCGTGGTCGAGGACATGGGATTCGAGCTGGTGCGCGTCCGCCTCCTCGGCGGCAAGACCAAGACCGTACAGATCATGGCGCAGAAGCCGGACGGCACGATCGAGGTCGACGACTGCGCCCGCATCTCGACCGCCGTGTCGGCGGTGATGGATGTCGAGGATCCTGTGGTCGAGGCCTACACGCTGGAAGTCTCGAGCCCCGGCATCGACCGGCCGCTGACCCGGCTCAAGGATTTCGACCAGTGGGACGGCTACACCGCCAAGCTGGAGACCGACGAGCTGATCGACGGCCGCCGCCGCTTCAAGGGCGAGCTGCGCGGCACCGAAGGCTCCGAGGTGCTGATCGAGATCGAGGAGAACGGCGAGTCGATGACCATCGGCCTGCAGTTCGACTGGCTGTCGGACGCCAAGCTGGTGCTGACCGACGAATTGATCCGCGACGTGCTGAAGGGGCGCAAGGACGCCGGCACGATCGACGAGAAAGAGTACGACGAAGTTGAAACCCTGATGGACGGGGACGAGGAGTAACACGCATGGCCATCACTTCCGCCAACCAGCTGGAGCTGTTGCAGACCGCCGAGGCGGTGGCGCGCGAGAAGCAGATCGACCCCTCGCTGGTGGTCGAGGCGATGGAGGAGAGCCTCGCCCGGGCCGCGAAGAGCCGCTACGGCGCCGAGATGGACATCCGCGTGAAGATCGACCGCCGCACCGGCCGCGCGTCCTTCACCCGCGTCCGCACCGTGACCGAAGCCGACGACATCGAGACGATGCAGGCGGAATCGACGGCCGACCAGGCGGCGACCATCGTCAAGCAGGCCCGGACCGGCGTCACCGTGGTGAAGGGCAGCCGCAAGATCACCAGCCCCGAGACCGGCGAGAGCCGGACCGAGGCGAATCGCCGCTTCCTGATGCGCGCCCCGACCGAGGCGGACCGCGCCCTGATGGTCGAGGACCAGTCGACGATGCCGACGCTCGGCGACGAGATCGTGGACGAGGTCCCGCCGGTGGAGCTGGGCCGCATCGCCGCGCAGTCGGCCAAGCAGGTGATCCTGCAGAAGGTCCGCGAGGCGGAGCGGGACAAGCAGTTCGAGGAGTTCAAGGACCGGATCGGCCACATCATCAACGTGGTGGTGAAGCGCGAGGAGTACGGCAACCTCATCGTCGAGCTGAACCCCGGCGAGGGCGTGCTGCGCCGGAACGAGAAGATCGGCCGCGAGGCCTATCGCCCCGGCGACCGCATCCGCGTCTACATCAAGGACGTCCGGCGCGAGCCGCGCGGCCCGCAGATCTTCCTGTCCCGCACCGCGCCGGAGTTCATGGCCGAGCTGTTCAAGATGGAAGTGCCCGAGATCTACGAGGGCATCATCGAGATCAAGGCCGTCGCCCGCGATCCGGGCAGCCGCGCCAAGATCGCCGTCATCTCCTACGACAACTCGATCGACCCCGTGGGCGCCTGCGTCGGCATGCGCGGCTCGCGCGTGCAGGCCGTCGTGAACGAGCTGCAGGGCGAGAAGATCGACATCATCCCGTGGAACGAGGACATGCCGACGTTCCTCGTCAACGCGCTGCAGCCGGCCGAGGTCAGCAAGGTCGTGTTCGACGAGGACAGCGAGCGGATCGAGGTCGTTGTGCCGGAGGAACAGCTGTCGCTCGCAATCGGCCGCCGCGGCCAGAACGTGCGCCTCGCCTCGCAGCTCACCGGCCTCGACATCGACATCCTCACCGAGGAGGAGGAATCGAAGCGCCGGCAGGCGGAGTTCGAAGAGCGTACGAAACTCTTCATGGACACCCTTGATCTGGACGAGTTCTTTGCCCAACTGCTGGTGGCAGAGGGGTTCACCAACCTCGAGGAAGTCGCCTACGTCGACCAGGACGAGCTTCTCGTCATCGATGGCGTGGACGAGGGCACCGCGACCGAACTGCAGGCCCGGGCCCGGGACTACATCGACGCCCAGAACAAGGCCGCGCTGGACAAGGCGCGCGAGATGGGCGCCGAGGACAGCCTCATCACCTTCCCCGGCCTGACGCCGCCGATGGTGCTGGCGCTGGCCGCCGACGGTGTGAAGACGCTGGAAGACTTCGCCACCTGCGCCGACTGGGAGCTGGCCGGCGGCTGGACGACGGACGCCGCGGGCAACCGGACCAAGGACGAGGGCCTGCTCGAATCGTTCGACATCAGCCTCGAGGAGGCGCAGGACCTGGTGATGACCGCCCGCGTGGCGCTCGGCTGGGTCGACCCGGACGAACTGGCCGCGCAGGAGGCCGCCGCGGCGGCCGAGGCCGAAGAGGAGGCGGCGGCGGGCTGAGGCCCGCCCCGTAGAAGGGACTGAAGATGACGCGCGGCGGACGGCAGAAGGACCGCGAGACGTCCGAGCGGCGTTGTATCGTGACCGGAGAGACCCAACCCAAGGAGGGTCTCGTCCGGTTCGTCGTGGGGCCGGACAACGAGGTGGTCCCCGACATCCTGGAGAAGCTTCCGGGACGGGGCATGTGGGTGACCGCCGACCGCGACGCCCTAGACAAGGCCGGCAAGGGCCAGTTCTCGCGGGCGGCGAAGGCGCCGGTCACGGTGCCGGACGGACTGGCCGACGAGGTCGAGCGTCAGCTCGCCCGGCACGTGACGGACCTGATCGCGCTGGCCCGCAAGTCCGGGCGCGCGGTCGCCGGGTTCGAGAAGGTGAAGGCCGCGCTCGACGCGGGAGGTGTCAGGGTTCTCCTGCAGGCCTCCGACGGTTCGGAGCGCGGGAAGCAGAAGCTGTGGACCCCGACCGGGGCGCGCTGGTTCGGATGCCTGACCTCCGACGAGCTCGGGTTGGCGTTCGGCCGGCAGAGTGTGATACACGGTGCGCTCTCCGCTGGCGGACTCAGCGACCGTGTTGTAGAGGAGGCCGCGAAACTCCGCGGCCTGCGAGAGAAGCACGGCGACAATGCGGTCGCCGGGAAGGATTAGATAGGTTTGATGAGCGATACCGACGGCAAGAAACCCCTTGGTCTGCGCGGCTCCGGCCGCCCCGGTCAGGTGAAGCAGAGCTTCAGCCACGGCCGGACCAAGAACGTCGTGGTGGAGACGAAGCGCAAACGCGTGGTCGTGCCCAAGCCGGGGCAGGCCGCGCCCGGGGCGGCCTCGTCCGGCGGCCCTGCCAGGGGTGGCGACCCGGCCAAGCGGCCGGCCGGCATCTCCGACGCCGAACTCGAACGCCGGATGAAGGCGCTCGCGATGGCCCGGGCCCGCGAGGCCGAGGAGTCCGCGCAGCGCCAGGCCGAGGAGAAGGCCCGCGAGGAAGAGCGCGAGCGTCGCCGTGCCGAGGTCGAGGCCAAGGAGCGCGAGGACCGCGAGCGCGAAGAGGCGCTGAAGGCCAAGGCCGAAGAGGAAGAGCGCAAGCAGCGCGAGGCCGTGGAACGCGCCGCCCGCAAGGCGGCCGAGGCCGCGCAGCCGGCCGCCGACGGCGAGGACCGTCGCGGCGGCGCCAGCACCGGCCCGCGCAAGACCGACCGCGAGCGTGACGCCGCCCGCACCGACAAGACCGCCAAGCCGACCCGCGGCCGCGAGGGCGATGGCCGTCGCGCCGGCAAGCTCACGCTGAACGAGGCGCTGGGCGGCGGCGAAGGCGGCCGTCAGCGCAGCCTCGCCGCGATGAAGCGCAAGCAGGAACGCGCCCGCCAGAAGGCGATGGGCCAGTCCGGCGAGCGCGAGAAGGTCGTGCGCACCGTGCAGCTGCCCGAGGCGATCACGGTGGCGGAACTCGCCAACCGGATGTCCGAGCGCGTCGCGGACGTCGTGAAGTCGCTGATGACCAGCGGCATCATGGCGACGCAGAACCAGACCCTCGACCAGGACACCGCCGAGCTCATCATCGAGGAGTTCGGCCACCGGGTGCAGCGCGTCAGCGCCTCCGACGTCGAGCAGGTGATCGAGACGGCCGACGACCGGCCCGAGGATCTGCAGCCGCGTCCGCCCGTCATCACGATCATGGGCCACGTCGACCACGGCAAGACGTCGCTGCTGGACGCGATCCGGCACGCCAACGTCGTGTCGGGCGAGGCCGGCGGCATCACCCAGCACATCGGCGCCTACCAGGTGACCACCGATGGCGGCGCGGTGCTGACGTTCCTCGATACGCCCGGCCACGCCGCCTTCACCTCGATGCGTGCCCGTGGTGCGCAGGTGACGGATATCGTGGTGCTGGTCGTGGCCGCGGACGACGCGGTCATGCCGCAGACGGTCGAGGCGATCAATCACGCCAAGGCTGCCAAGGTCCCGATGATCGTGGCGATCAACAAGATCGACCGCCCGGCCGCGAATGCGCAGAAGGTCCGGACGGACCTGCTGCAGCACGAGGTCGTGGTCGAGGAATTCTCGGGCGACGTGCAGGACGTCGAAGTCTCGGCCGTGACCGGCCAGGGCCTCGACACCCTGCTCGAGGCGATCGCGCTGCAGGCCGAGATCCTGGAACTGAAGGCCAACCCCGACCGCGCCGCCAGTGGCGCCGTGATCGAGGCCAAGCTGGATGTCGGCCGCGGCCCCGTCGCGACCGTCCTGGTCGAGAACGGCACGCTCAAGCGCGGCGACATCTTCGTCGTGGGCGAGCAGTGGGGCAAGGTCCGCGCGCTGGTCAACGACAAGGGCGAGCGCGTCGACGAAGCCGGCCCGTCCGTCCCGGTCGAGGTGCTGGGCCTCAACGGCACGCCCGAGGCCGGCGACGTCCTGAACGTCGTCGAGACCGAGGCGCAGGCCCGGGAGATCGCCGAGTATCGTGCCAACGCCGCCAAGGAGAAGCGCGCCGCCGCCGGCGCCGCGACGACCCTCGAGCAGCTGATGCAGAAGGCCAAGGACGACAAGGACGTCTCCGAACTGCCGATCCTGGTGAAGGCCGACGTGCAGGGTTCCGCCGAGGCGATCGTCCAGGCGATGGAGAAGATCGGCAACGACGAGGTGCGCGTCCGCGTGCTGCACTCGGGCGTCGGCGCCATCACCGAGAGCGACATCGGTCTCGCCGAGGCGTCGGGCGCGCCGGTCTTCGGCTTCAACGTCCGGGCCAACGCCCCGGCGCGGAACGCCGCGAACCAGAAGGGTGTCGAGATCCGCTACTACAGCGTGATCTACGACCTCGTCGACGACGTGAAGAACGCCGCCTCGGGCCTGCTCAAGGACGAGATCCGCGAGAACTTCATCGGCTACGCCGAGATCAAGGAAGTCTTCAAGGTCTCGAACGTCGGCAAGGTCGCCGGCTGCCTCGTGACCGAGGGCGTCGCCCGCCGGTCCGCCGGGGTGCGTCTGCTGCGCGACAACGTCGTGATCCACGAGGGCACGCTGAAGACGCTCAAGCGGTTCAAGGACGAGGTGGCCGAGGTCCAGTCGGGCCAGGAATGCGGCATGGCGTTCGAGAATTACGAGGACATCCGCGCCGGCGACGTCATCGAGATCTTCACCCGCGAGCAGGTCGAGCGGTCGCTCTGACCGGCAGATAGCCGGGCGAAAATGCAGAACGCGTCGCCATTGGCGGCGCGTTCTGCCGTTCTAGCTCACGCTCGATGAGCGAAGAGGACGACAGACCCGACGACTGGAGGACCGCAGCCAGCGAGAGCCGCGCGGCGTTTGCGCATTTCGGCCGGGCGATCAGCCTCGGCGGGCGCGCCCTCGGTCGCAGGATCGGGCATGGCGCCCGGTCGCTCGGTCAGGCGACGCGGGCCGGGCTGCGCAGTGCCGGAGGGGGCCTGAGGGTCGGACTTCCGGCGGCGGGCCGCGCCGGCGGTGCCGTCGTGCGGGGCGCCGGGCGCGCCGCCCGGGCGCTTCCGCGCAATACCCTGCGCCTGACGGGCCTCGTGATCGCCGGCGGAATCGCGGGTGTCTTCGTGGCGACGGCGCTGTGGCTGGGCGCGATCCTGTGGCAGCTGCCCCCCACCGACGAGATCATGGCCGACGCCGAGACCATCCTGTCGCTGGAGGATTCGACCGGCGCGCCGCTGATGACCCGCGGCGCCGTCCCGTCGGACTATGCGCCGCTCGATACGATACCGGCGCACGTGATCGACGCCGTCCTCGCGATCGAGGACCGCCGGTTCTACGAGCACGAGGGTGTCGATTGGCGCGCCGTGTCCCGCGCGGCGTGGGAGAACCTGACGGCTGGCGGCATCCGGCAGGGCGGGTCCACCATCACCCAGCAGCTGGCCAAGATCCTGTACCTGACGCCGGACCGGACGCTGACCCGCAAGATGCAGGAAGCGCTGCTGGCGAGACGGCTCGAGGGGGAGCTGGGCAAGGACGGCGTGCTCGAGCGGTATCTCAACGTCGTCTACCTCGGCAGCGGCGCCCGCGGGCTGCCCGCGGCCGCCTCGGTCTATTTCGATCGTGACGTGGCGGACCTGACGGTGGCCCAGGCGGCGGCTCTCGCGGCGACGATCCAGTCGCCCAGTTCGGTGAATCCGTCGGCCGACCTGCCGGCCACGCAGCAGCGGGCCCGCCTGGTCATCGACCTGATGGAGGCGCAGGGCCGGCTGGAGCCCGGCGCAGCCGATGCCGCGCGGGCGGACCTCGTCACCCTGGCGACCGACCGACCGGTGGCGCGCTACGGCTCCTGGTTCGCCGACTGGGTGGTGTCCGAGGCCGAGGCCATCGCGGACGATTTCGACGGGGTGGTTACGCTGCGGACCTCGCTCGACCCCGCCCTTCAGCGCCACGCCGAGGAGGTGATCGCCCGTCACCTGCCCCCCGGCGGGCCCGAGGCCGCGCTGGTCGCCCTGCGCGGCGACGGGACGGTGGCGGCGATGGTCGGCGGCCGCGACTATGGGGCGAGCGAGTTCAACCGTGCGACCGCGGCGCTGCGCTCGCCCGGGTCCACCTTCAAGACCATCGTCTTCCTGGCAGCTTTGGCCGAGGGCTACGGGCCGGACACGATGGTGCCGGACCGGCCGATCGAGATCGACGGGTACGCTCCCGAGAACTTCGATGGCCGCTACCTTGGCGACATCACGCTGCGCGAGGCCTTCATCGAGTCGCGAAACGCCGCGGCGGTCGCCCTCGGACAGCAGCTCGGCCCCGAGCGGATCGTCGAGGCGGCCCGCGCCCTCGGGATCGAGGCGGAGCTGTCGCCGACGCCGGCCATCGCGCTGGGCGCCGATGGCGTCCCGTTGATCGACATGGTGGAAGCCTACGCCGCCATCGCGGCAAACCGGGCACCGATCACCGCGCGCGGGATCTCGGGCTTCGTGTCGACCGAGACGGGAGAGTTCCATCCGTTCCGCTGGCCCCGACCGCAGGCCGAGGGCTACGCCGCGACGCTGCTCGCGCAGCGCCAGCCGATGCTCGATCTGCTGCAGGGCGTTGTGACCGACGGCACCGGCCACGAGGCGGCGCCGGGTCGCCCGGCGGCGGGAAAGACGGGGACCGGGCAGGATTACCGCGACGCGCTGTTCATCGGCTTCGACGAGCATCTCGTCGTGGGCGTCTGGGTCGGCTACGACGACAACCGCCCGATGGACGACGTCACCGGCGGGTCGCTGCCGGCCGCGATCTGGCGCGATTTCATGCTGGGTCTTTCGCCCGAGGGGCGCGACCGGGTCATGGCCGCGCCGGCCGACGACGTCGCGGCGGCGACAGTGGCCGCGCCGGAGCCGGAGCCGGAGAGTGCCGAGGATGTGGAGGCGGCGCTGTCCGCGATCCTGGCCGAAGCGTCGGACGACGGGCCTGCGCCGGTGGACGACACGCGGGCCCTGCTGGAGCTGATCCTCGATCAACTGGAGATCGGGCCAAGCAGCGGGCCGGCATGCAATGTGGATGCATGCCGACGCTTCTATCGATCATTCCGCGAGTCGGACTGTACGTTCCAGCCCTACGGCGGCGGACCCCGCCGATTGTGCGAGCGGTAGCGGTCAGGCGACCGGCAGACCCTCGTACATGCGCTCGCCGACGCGGACGACGATCCGTCCGCCGTCGAGCGCCTTGACGAACAACCCCTGAACCGAAACGCAGCTGCCGACGATGATGGTGCGAAGCATGTCAGATTCCCCTTTGGCCCCATTGCCATCCAAGATACGCCTTAAATGGTGGCACCAAAGAGTAAAATCGCAGTTAGGCTGCTCAAATCCGACGCAATTTTTGTCTCGAAGCCGTGAAACTCGGGTGAGATCCGCCCTCGATCACAGCCAGTCGCGCAGAACCGGGATGAGGGGAACGTCCGCAGGGGGCATCGGATAGTCGCGAAGCGACCCCGGGCGAACCCATTTGAGGGTCTGGCCTTCGCGGGCAACCGCGGTTCCCTGCCAGCGGCGGCACGCGAACAGCGGCATCAGCAGGTGGAAGTCGTCATAGGAGTGGCTCGCGAAGGTCAGCGGGGCCAGGCAGGATTCCTCGGTGTCGATGCCCAGCTCCTCCCGCAGCTCGCGGATCAGGGCCGCCTCGGGTGTCTCGCCGGGCTCGACCTTGCCACCCGGAAACTCCCACAGGCCGGCCATCGACTTGCCCTCCGGACGCTGCGCCAGCAGCACGCGCCCGTCGGGGTCGATCAGCGCGACCGCGGAGACGAGGACGACCTTCATGACCCTACGAGCGGTAGTCGGCGTTGATGTCGATGTAGCCGTGGGTCAGGTCGCAGGTCCACACCGTCGCCCGCCCCTCGCCGAGGCCGAGATCGACGCCGATCGTCAGCTCGGGCCGCTTCATGTAGGCCGACGTCTCCTCCTCGGAGTAGGAGGGCGCGCGCCAGCCGTTCTCGGCCACGACGATGTCGCCGAAGCGGATCGACAGGCGGTCGCGGTCGGCGGTGGCGCCGGACTTGCCGACGGCCATGACGACCCGGCCCCAGTTCGCGTCCTCGCCCGCGATGGCCGTCTTGACCAGCGGCGAGTTGGCGATGGCCATCGCGACCTTGCGGGCGTCGGCGTGGCTGGCGGCGCCCGCCACCTCGACCGTGACGAACTTCGTCGCCCCCTCGCCGTCACGGACGACCTGGTGGGCGAGGTCCAGCATCACCGCCTCCAGCGCCTCGGCGAAGGCCGCCTCCTCCGAGACGTCGGCGCCGCTGGCGCCGGTCGCGGCGCACAGCAGCGTGTCCGAGGTGGAGGTGTCGGAATCGACGGTGATGCAGTTGAAGGTCCGGTCCGCGATCTCGCCGACGAGGGCCTGCAGCGGGCCGCGTGCGATCTGCGCGTCGGTGAAGATGTAGACCAGCATCGTGCCCATGTCGGGCGCGATCATGCCCGAGCCCTTGGCGATGCCGGCGATGCGGACGGGCGTGCCGCCCACGTCGATCTCGGCCGACGCGCCCTTGGGGAAGGTGTCGGTGGTCATGATCGCCTTCGCCGCCGCCTCGATTCCGGCAGGGTCGAGGGCGCCCGACAGCTCGGCCAGCTTCGCCGTGATCCGCGCGTGCGGCAGCGGCTCGCCGATGACGCCGGTGGAGGAGGTGAAGACGCGGGACGCCTCCACGCCCAGCGCCTGCGCCACGCCGTCCGACAGGGCGGCGACCGCCTCGGTCCCGTTGCGGCCGGTGAAGGCGTTGGAATTGCCCGAGTTCACGAGAATCGCGGCCCGCCCCTCGGACGGGCCGCCGATCTTGTCCTGGCAGTCCAGCACGTTGGCCGACCGGGTGGCGGAGCGGGTGAAGACCCCCGCCACCGCCGTCCCCTCGGCCAGTTCGGCCAGCATCACGTCGGTGCGCCCCTGGTACTTCACCCCCGCCTGCGCGGTGGCGAAGCGGACGCCCGGGATCTCGGGCAGCGCCGGAAAGGACGCGGGCGCCAGCGGCGACACCTTGTGAGCCATCTGCTTACTCGTCCAGCAGGGAGAGGTCGCTCAGGACGGCGGGATCGAACGCGCCCTCTTCGGGCATCTCGATCTCGGCGGCGTCCGTCAGCTCGGTCAGGCGGGCCTGAAGCGCCTCCTGCTGGATCTGGCCGGCGATCTCGCCCGACACTTCCTCGAACGCGGGCGGCTGCTGGTCGCGGGTCTCATTCAGCATGACGACGTGCCAGCCGAACTGGGTCTCGATCGGCTCGGACGTCTCGCCCGGCTCCAGCGAGGTCACCGCCTCCTCGAACGGGGCGACCATCATGCCGGGGCCGAACCAGCCCAGGTTGCCGCCGTTCTGGCCCGAGCCGGGATCCTGGCTCAGCTCGGTCGCGAGGTCGCTGAACGCCTCGCCGCCCTCGAGCCGGTCGAGCACGGCCTGCGCCTCTTCCTCGGTCGGGACGAGGATGTGGCTGGCGTTCCACTCGGTCGCAGGCTCGGCGCTGGCGAAGGTCTCGTCGTAGCGCTGCTGGATCGCCTCGTCGCTGATGGCCGACGTCATCAGGTCGTTTACCGCCTCGCCGGCGAGAAGGGCGCGGCGCTCGTTCTCGACCGCGTACTCGACGCGGGCCGGGACGTTCTCGATCGTGTCGGCCATCAGCTGCTGCTGGATCAGCTGGTCGAGGACGCCGGTGAACAGCACGTCGTCCGGCAGCTGCTGGTACTGCGGCGGCAGCTGGCTCTTGGCGATGATCATCTGGCCGAGGGTGATATCGACGCCGTTGACGGTGGCGACGACGGTGGCGGCGTCGACGTCGGACATGGCGGCGTCCGCGGTCTCGTCGGTGGCGGCCTCGTCCGTGGCGGTCTCCTCGACCGGGGCCGTCTCCATCGGCGCACCTTCCGAGGGGACCATCTCGTCGGTCGCGGTGTCGTCCGTCGCGTCCTGCGCGAACGCGGGTGCGCACAGCAGGAGCGCAAGCGCCGTGCCGGCCAGAAGGCGGGTCTGTTGAGCCATTGTAACCTATCCCTGAAGGGCCGCGCCGGGGCGCGACGTTGACAGCATGGAAGGCGCCCCTTACATCGCCGCAATGGCTTTTGAGGGCCTCTCGATCGGCCCTCTTTCTATGCGCCGCGACACGGGGCAGCAAGCAAGCTGCACGGGGCCGTGAGCCAGCGTCAGCGAACGGCCGGAGAGACCGCACATGCTCGGATTGGGAAAGATCGCCAAACAGGTGTTCGGCACGCCGAACGACCGCAAGATCAAGGCGGCCCGGCCGATCGTCGAGAAGATCAACAGCCTCGAGCCCGAGTTCACGAAGCTGTCGGACGAAGGGCTGAAGCAGAAGACCGAGGAACTGGCGCAGCGGGCGATGAAGGGCGAGAGCCTCGACGACCTGCTGCCCGAGGCCTTCGCCAACTGCCGCGAGGCGGCGCGCCGCGCGCTGGGCCTGCGCGCCTTCGACGTGCAGCTGATGGGCGGGATCTTTCTGCACCAGGGCAACATCGCCGAGATGAAGACGGGCGAGGGCAAGACCCTCGTGGCGACTTTCCCGGCCTATCTGAACGCGCTGACCGGCAAGGGCGTCCACATCGTCACGGTCAACGACTACCTGGCCAAGCGCGACGCCGAATGGATGGGCAAGGTCTATGGCGCGCTCGGCCTGACGACCGGCGTGATCTACCCGCAGCAGCCGAACGCCGAGAAGGGGCCGGCCTACAAGGCCGACATCACCTACGGCACCAACAACGAGTTCGGCTTCGACTACCTGCGCGACAACATGGAGCCGGACCTCGACCGGGTCCGCCAGCGCGGCCACAACTTCGCGATCGTGGACGAGGTGGACTCGATCCTCATCGACGAGGCGCGCACGCCGCTCATCATCTCCGGCCCCGCGCAGGACCGGTCCGATCTCTACAAGGCGATCGACGTGGTGATCCCGTCGCTGTCGGACGCCCACTTCGAGCTGGACGAGAAGACCCGGCAGGTGACCTACACCGACGAGGGCAACGAATTCCTCGAGGCGCAGCTGCGCGGCGCCGGCCTGCTGCCCGACGGCCAGTCGCTGTACGACCCCGAATCGACCACCATCGTCCACCACGTGAACCAGGGCCTGCGCGCCCACAAGCTGTTCACGCGGGACAAGGACTACATCGTCCGCGACGGCGAGGTCGTGCTGATCGACGAGTTCACCGGCCGGATGATGGCCGGCCGCCGCCTGTCGGACGGCCTGCACCAGGCCATCGAGGCCAAGGAGAACGTCGACATCAAGCCCGAGAACGTGACCCTCGCGAGCGTCACGTTCCAGAACTACTTCCGCCTCTACGGCAAGCTGGCCGGGATGACCGGCACCGCGCTGACCGAGGCCGAGGAGTTCATGTCGATCTACGGTCTCGGCGTGGTCGAGGTGCCGACGAACCGGCCGATCGCGCGTCAGGACGAGCACGACCAGGTCTACCGCACCGCGCGCGAGAAATTCGCCGGCATCGTCGAGGCGATCAAGGAGGCCAACGCCAAGGGCCAGCCGATCCTCGTCGGCACCACCTCGATCGAGAAGTCCGAGATGCTGTCGGCCCTGCTCAAGCAGGAGAACATCCCCCACAACGTCCTGAACGCCCGCCAGCACGAGCAGGAGGCGCAGATCGTCGCCGACGCCGGCAAGCCGGGCGCCGTGACCATCGCGACCAACATGGCCGGCCGCGGCACCGACATCCAGCTGGGCGGCAACGTCGAGATGAAGGTGCTGGAGGCGCTGGCCGCCGATCCCGAGGCGAACCCCGACGAACTGCGCCAGCGGATCGAGGCCGAGCACGCGGCCGACAAGGAGAAGGTCCTCGCGTCCGGCGGTCTGTTCGTCCTCGGCACCGAGCGGCACGAGAGCCGGCGGATCGACAACCAGCTCCGCGGCCGCTCCGGCCGGCAGGGCGACCCGGGCCGCTCGTCGTTCTTCCTGTCGCTGGAAGACGACCTGATGCGCATCTTTGGATCCGAGCGGCTGGACAAGGTCCTGTCCACGCTCGGCATGAAGGAGGGCGAGGCCATCGTTCACCCGTGGGTGAACAAGAGCCTCGAGCGCGCGCAGGCCAAGGTCGAAGGGCGCAACTTCGACATCCGCAAGCAGCTCCTCAAGTTCGACGACGTGATGAACGACCAGCGCAAGGTGATCTTCGGCCAGCGCCGCGAGATCATGGAAGCGCAGGAGATCAGCGAGATCGCCGCCGACATGCGCCACCAGGTCGTCGAGGACATCGTCTCGACGCACATGCCGGCGCGGGCCTATGCCGACCAGTGGGACATCGAGGGCCTCAAGGCCGACACCAAGGAGAAGCTGGGCCTCGACGTCCCGGTGGACGAGTGGGCCGCCGAGGACGGCGTCGACAACGAGATCATGGAAGAGCGCCTGCAGGAGGCGTCCGACAAGCTGATGGCCGAGAAGGCCGAGGCGTTCGGACCGGACACCTTCCGCAACATCGAGAAGCAGGTCCTGCTGAACACCATCGACCGCAAGTGGCGCGAGCACCTGCTGACGCTCGAACATCTGCGCTCTGTCGTCGGCTTCCGCGGCTACGCCCAGCGCGACCCGCTGAACGAGTACAAGACCGAGAGCTTCCAGCTTTTCGAATCGCTGCTCGACTCGCTCCGCTCGGACGTGACGCAGCAGCTGTCCGCGATCCGTCCGATGACCAAGGAAGAGCAGGACGCGATGATGCAGCGCCTCGTCGCGCAGCGGCAGGCGCAGGCCCAGGCGGCCGCCGCCCCCGCGGCGGCACCGTCGCCGGCCCTCGTCGGCGCCGATGGCGAGGATGTGACGCCGGGCACGCCAAAGGACGGGTTCGTCGAGGACGATCCCTCCACGTGGGGCGATCCGGGCCGGAACGACCCCTGCCCCTGCGGGTCGGGCAAGAAGTTCAAGCATTGCCACGGCCGCATCTGACGGGCGGCCGGGCGGCCCCGGCCGCAGACACAATTCCAGCTTAACGCCCCTCGGACGCCAGATTCGCGCCGCCCGAATACCTTGGTGGCCCCATCCGCTGACCACATTCCGCGGCCAGTGTTCAGGCTGACTTGCTGGAACACGGGGAGCGGACCATGAAGGCCAGGGCGCGCAAATACCTGATCGTCGGAGGCACCTTCTCGGTCGCGCTCGGCATCGGGTTCGTCATGCAGAACGGAGACGCGCTGGCGGCGCGGTTCGGCGCCGAGGGACGGCCCGGTCCGGTCGCCGTCGACGATGCCGCCCGGGTGGTGCCGCGGAGCGGGGTCCAGGTGACCGAGGTCGCCCCCAGCGCGGTGCCCGAGGCCGGGGCCGAAACCGAGGTTGTCGCCGAGGTGCCGGCCGTGCCGCCGACGCCGGACGTTCCGACGCTGACCGCGTTGCAACTCCCCACGCCGCTGAGCGACGGGATGACGGACCTGCGGCTGCCGGTCCTGCTGACCGACTTCGCCACCGATACGCTGGACGCGCTGTCCGAGCTGAGCCTGGCCGCCGCCACGGGCGTGTCGCGCCTCGGCGAGCGGACGGCCGCGGAAGACGTCGCCGTCTATGCGCCGGCCGCGGACCGGCCGGCGGACATCGTTCCCGCCTCTGCCGATGCCGAGAGCGACGCCTGCGAGATCGACATGCGCGCGACCGCGGCGCCGGCGGCGATGGTGACGCTCGCGGTTTCGGCTCCGTGCCACCCGCAGAGCGAGCTGACGATCCACCACCAGGGCATGATCTTCAGCGCGATGACCGGGGACGACGGCACCGTCTCCCTGAGCGTCCCCGCCCTCTCCGAGAACGCGATCTTCATCGCCGAGATCGAGGGCGACGGCGCCGCCGCGTCGACCGACGTGCCCGACCTCGCGACCTTCGAGAGGGCGGTCCTGCAGTGGCAGGGGACGTCCGGCCTCGGCCTTCATGCGCTGGAGGACGGCGCGGGCTACGGCCAGCCGGGCCACGTCTCGGCCACGACGGCCCGCGGCGCCGAGGCCGCGTTGACCGGCACGGGCGGCTTTGTCACGGCGTTGGGCGATGCGGCGGTTCCCGACGCCTACCACGCCGAGATCTACACCTATCCCGCCGCAATGACCGCGGACCACGACGTGATCCTGAACGTCGAGGCAGTGGTCCTGCCCGACAATTGCGGCCGGCCGATCGCGGCGCAGACGATCCAGATCGCCCCCGGTGTCCCGCCGACGGCGCACGACCTGACGATGACCCTGCCGGGCTGCGAGGCGGTGGGCGAATATCTGGTGTTGTCAAACATGCTGAGGGACCTGACACTCGCGATGAGATGACGCGGGCCAGGGTAGTGTTACCGATTTCCGGTGCGGCGCTCGGCGCCGCACTTTTTCTTTGCGCGCCCCCCGCGGCAGGGCAGGAAGTGAGCATGCGCCTCGGCGGGATGGAGGTGACGGGCGAGGCGCTGGGTTTCGACGGGACATACCTGCGCGTCATGACCGACGCCGGCGAGGTGACGCTGGACTACCGCGGCGCCGACTGCGAGGGGCCCGGCTGTCCCGACCCGGCGACCTGGGTGCCCGAGCTGCGGCTGTCCGGCGCCGCGCGGCTGGGAGAGCTGATCCTGCCGGCGCTGGTCGAGGGCTATGCCCGCTCGCGCGGGTTCCTCGCCACGCGCGACGCCAGCGTCCCGGACGAGGTCGATTATGTTCTCAGCGACGGCGAGGGCGGCCCCGCCTTCGCCCGGTTCGCCTTTCGCCTGACGACGACCGAGGACGGGATCGCCGACCTGATCGCGCGCGAGGCCGACGTGGCGATGGCGGCGCGAACGCTGTCGCCGGACGAGCTGCGACACGCAGGGGCGGCGGGGCTCGGCGACCTGTCGCGGCCGGGGCGGGTCCGGGTCCTGGCGCTCGACGCGCTGGTGCCCGTGGCGGGGCAGGGCCAGGCGCTGTCGCGGCTCTCGTTGGGCGACCTGGCGGACATGCTGTCCGGCGCCGTGGCGGACTGGTCCGAGATCGGTGGCACACCGGCCCCGGTGCGCCTGCACGTCGCCAGCGACGATAGCGGGCAGCTTCAGGGGGTGGCCCGGCGTCTTCTCGGCCGGCAGGGCCGGATCGGGGCCGAGACCGTGCCGCATCCCGACGTCGCCGCAGCCGGCGCCGCGGCGGCCGGCGATCCCGGCGGGCTGGCACTGCTGCCGTTCGAGGCGCCGGGGCTCGGCCGGCCGCTGACGCTGGAGGGGCGGTGCGGGATGACGATGCCGCCCCGGTCCGACGCGATCCGCGCCGAGGATTACCCGCTGGCGACACCGCTGATGCTGTTCCTGCCCGAGCGGCGACTGGCCGAGCCGTTCCAGGACTTCCTCGCCTGGCTACATACGACCGACGCGCAGCTGGTCCTGCGGCGCGCCGGCGTCCTCGGCCTGCAGGCGGTGCCGGTGCCGGTCGCCGAGCAGGGCGAGCGGCTGGCGGCGGCGGTGGCGTCGGCCGGGCCGGAGGTGAGCCTGTCCGACCTGCAGTCCCTCGTCGGCTTCATGAGCGGGCGGGTACGGCTCACGCCGACCTTCCGCTTCGAGGGGGGGCGGGCCGAGCTGGACGCCGTGTCCCGCAGCCAGGTGGTGAACCTCGCGCAGGCGATCCTCGATGGGGCGCACGACGGCAGGCCGCTGTGGCTGGTGGGATTCAGCGACGCGGTCGGGCCGGCGGCGGACAACCTGGCGCTCGCCCTGGACCGGGCCGAGGCGGTGCGCCGCGCCGTACTTCAGGCGCTGGGCGGCTCGCTGCCGGAAGGCGTGGTCGTGAACGTCCTCGCCTTCGGCGAGGCGCTGCCGATCGCCTGCGACGACAGCTCGTGGGGGCGGGCGCTGAACCGCAGGGTCGAGCTGTGGACGGGGGCGGAGTAGGCCGATCTTCCCCGCCGGTCGGTGTCGCTAGAGCAGACCCTCGGTCCGGAAGCTCAGTTCCCGGGACCGCCCGATCACCAGATGGTCGTGCACCGTCAGTCCCAGCGCCTCGGCCGCGCGTGCGATGGCGGCGGTCATCTCGATGTCGGCCTGGCTGGGCGTCGGATCGCCGGAGGGGTGGTTGTGGACGAGAATCAGGGCCGACGCGTTCAGCTCCAGCGCACGCTTCACCACCTCGCGCGGGTAGACGGGCACGTGGTCGACGGTGCCCTGTCCCTGCGCCTCGTCGGCGATCAGGACGTTCTTGCGGTCCAGGTAGAGGACGCGGAACTGCTCGGTCTCCCGATGGGCCATCACGGTGTGGCAATAGTCGACCAGTGCTTCCCAGGACGAGACGACGTGCCGTCCGATCACCCGCGCCCGGGCCATGCGGTGCGACGCCGCTTCCACCAGCTTCAACTCGCAGATCACCCGGTCGCCCACGCCGTGCATCTCGCCCAGCCGGGCGCGGGGGGCGGAGAGGACGCCGTTCAAGTCGCCGAACGCGTCGATCAGGCGCCGGGCGAGCGGCTTCACGTCCTGCCGGGGGACCGCGCTCATCAGGATGAGCTCGAGAAGCTCGTAGTCCGGCATCGCCGATCCGGCATCCCGCATGAAGCGCTCGCGCAGACGCTTGCGATGGTCGGCGATGTAGGACGGCAGTCTCTGATCCCGCCTGAGCGGCGCGGGCGCCTCGTCGTCGGCGAGAGACGGGGCGTCGGGTCGGAAGGGCGTGGCGGCATCGAAGAGGTCGGGCGGCATGGCCCGACCTTCGCCGCCCGGCATTAAGGGCGCGTTAACGGCTGCTTTCGGCCTGCTGGCCCTGCTTGCGGCGGTCGTAGGTCGCGACACGCCACAGGTAGATGCCGATGATGCCGATCACGACGGCCCACGAGATCGGGTCGAGCCACGACGACACCGCCTCGTACCCCGATTCCAGCCAGTAGCCGAGCAGGGCGAGGAGGGTCGTCCACAGGGCCGTGCCGACGGCGCTGTAGGCGAGGAACTTGCCCAGCGGCATCTCGGCCATGCCGGCGGGGACCGAGATCAGGGTCCGCACGGTCGGGATCAGGCGGCCGATGAAGACGGCCGCGCCGCCCCGCCGGTCGAACCAGTCCTGTGCCGTCTCGATGTCCTCGGGGGTGATCGCCGTCCAGCGGCCGTGCTTCTCGGCAAAGCGCATCAGGCGGTCGCGGCCGATCTTCTGGCCGATCCAGTACCACAGGTACGCCCCGGCGAGCGATCCGATGGAGCCGGCGATGATGACGAGGACCAGCGACATGTCGCCCCGCGCCGCATTGAACCCGGCGAGGGGCATGACGAGTTCGGACGGGATCGGAGGGAAGACGTTCTCGATGAACATCAGCAGCCCGACGCCGAAGGCGCCCATGCTGTCGATCAGTCCGGTCATCCAGTCGAACATGTCGCGGCCCCTTGTTGCCTTGCCCGGTCAACCGCCGGGCAAGGCGAGGGTTCCGTTCGGCGGGACGGTTCGCACCCGCCGGCTCAGCCCTTCATCGAATCCCAGAAGTTCCTGACCGACGAGAAGAAGCTGCTGCTCTGCGGATTGTTCTCGGCCGAGATCTTCTCGAACTCGCGCAGCAGATCCTTCTGGCGGCCGGTCAGGTTCACGGGGGTCTCGACCGACAGCTCGATGAACATGTCGCCGACGTCGCGCGCGCGGATCGCGGGCATGCCCTTGCCGCGCAGGCGCATCTGCCGGCCGGCCTGGGATCCTTCGGGGATCTTCACCCGCGCCTTGCCGCCGTCGATCGTCGGCACCTCGATGTCGCCGCCGAGCGCCGCCGTGACCATCGAGACCGGCACCTTGCAGAACAGGTTGGTCCCCTCGCGCTGGAACAGCGCGTGCTCGCGCACCTCGATGAAGATGTAGAGGTCCCCGGTCGGCCCGCCGCGCAGGCCGGCCTCGCCCTCGCCCGCAAGGCGGATGCGGGTGCCCGTCTCGACGCCGGCGGGAATGTTGACGGAGAGCTGCTTCTCCTTCTCGACGCGGCCGGCGCCGTGGCAGGTCTTGCAGGGGTTCTTGATCGTCTGGCCGAGGCCGTTGCAGGTCGGACAGGTCCGCTCCACCGTGAAGAAGCCCTGCTGCGCGCGCACCTTCCCCATGCCCGAGCAGGTGGGGCAGGTGACGGGCTCGGACCCGCCTTCGGCGCCCGAACCGTCGCAGGCGCCGCAGGTGACGGCCGTGGGCACGGTGACGGTCTTCTGCAGGCCCTTGAACGCCTCCTCGAGGCTGATCCGCAGGTTGTAGCGCAGGTCGTTGCCGCGGGTCGCGCGGGACCGGCCGGCGGTGCCGCCACGGCCGCCCATGAAGTCGCCGAACAGGTCGTCGAACACGTCCGAGAAGGCCGAGGCGAAGTCCTGCTGGCCGCGGAACCCGCCCGCGCCACCGCGCGCCGCGCCCATGCCACCGTCGAAGGCGGCATGGCCGAACCGGTCGTAGGCGGCCTTCTTCTGCTCGTCCTTCAGGCAGTCGTAGGCCTCGTTCACGTCCTTGAACGCGGCCTCGGCCTTGGGGTCGTCCTTGTTGCGGTCGGGGTGCAGTTCCTTGGCCTTGGTGCGGTAGGCCTTCTTGATCTCTTCGGGGCTCGCGCCCTTCGCCACCCCGAGGACGTCGTAGTAGTCTCGTTTCGCCATCTGAGGTCGTCTCCTTTCACGCAGAAACCGGCCCGGTGGTCGTCGGGCCGGTTTCCCGCAGGTCCATCAGGCCTCAGCGGCCGCGCTTGTCGTCGTCCAGGTCCTCGAAGTCGGCGTCGACGATGGTGTCGTCTTCCTCGTCCGCCGCGCGGGTCTGCGGCTCGGCGTCGCCGCTGTCCTGGCTCGACTTGTAGATCGCCTCGCCGAGGCGCATCGCGGCCTCGGTGACGTTCTGGATGCCGCCGCGGATCTTGCCCACGTCGTCACCCTCGACCTCGTCCTTGAGCGCGGCGACGGCCAGCTCGATCGCCTCGATGGTGGAGGGATCGACCTTGTCGCCATGCTCCTCGACCGACTTCTCGGTCGAATGGATGAGGCTCTCGGCCTGGTTCTTGGCCTCGACCAGATCGCGCCGCTTCTTGTCGGCGTCGGCGTTGGCCTCGGCGTCCTTGACCATGCGGTCGATGTCCTCGTCCGACAGGCCGCCCGATGCCTGGATGGTGATCGTCTGCTCCTTGCCGGTGCCCTTGTCCTTCGCGCTCACGGCGACGATGCCGTTGGCGTCGATGTTGAAGGTCACCTCGATCTGCGGCATGCCGCGCGGCGCCGGCGGGATGTTCTCGAGGTTGAACTGTCCCAGCAGCTTGTTGTCGGCCGCCATCTCGCGCTCGCCCTGGAAGACGCGGATCGTCACGGCCGACTGGTTGTCCTCGGCGGTGGAGAAGATCTGCGACTTCTTGGTCGGGATCGTGGTGTTGCGGTCGATCAGCCGGGTGAACACGCCGCCCAGCGTCTCGATGCCGAGGGAGAGGGGCGTCACGTCGAGCAGGACCACGTCCTTGACGTCGCCCTGCAGGACGCCCGCCTGGATGGCGGCGCCCAGCGCCACGACCTCGTCCGGGTTGACGCCCTTGTGCGGCTCCTTGCCGAAGAACTTGGTAACTTCCTCGACCACCTTCGGCATCCGGGTCATGCCGCCGACGAGGACGACCTCGTCGATGTCGCCCTTGCTCAGGCCCGCATCCTTCAGCGCCGCTTCGCACGGCTTCATCGACTTCTTGATCAGGTCGCCGACGAGGCTCTCCAGCTTGGCGCGGGTCAGCTTCATGACCATGTGCAGCGGCTGGCCGCTGGAGCCCATCGAGATGAACGGCTGGTTGATCTCGGTCTGCGTGCTCGACGACAGCTCGATCTTGGCCTTCTCGGCGGCTTCCTTCAGGCGCTGGAGCGCCATCTTGTCGTTCGTCAGGTCGACGCCGTGCTCTTTCTTGAACTCGTCGGCGAGGTAGTTGACGATCCGCATGTCGAAGTCCTCGCCCCCGAGGAACGTGTCCCCGTTGGTCGACTTCACCTCGAACAGGCCGTCGTCGATCTCGAGGATGGTCACGTCGAACGTGCCGCCGCCGAGGTCGTAGACCGCGATCGTCTTGGTGTCCTTCTTGTCGAGCCCGTAGGCCAGCGCGGCGGCCGTCGGCTCGTTGATGATGCGCAGCACCTCGAGGCCGGCGATCTTGCCGGCGTCCTTGGTGGCCTGACGCTGCTGGTCGTTGAAGTAGGCGGGGACGGTGATGACCGCCTGCTCGACCTTCTCGCCGAGATAGGCCTCGGCGGTCTCCTTCATCTTCTGCAGGATGAAGGCGGAAATCTGGGACGGCGAATATTTCTCGCCCCGGGATTCGACCCAGGCGTCGCCATTGCCGCCGTCGATGATCTTGTAGGGGACGAGCTTGCGGTCCTTCTCGACCTCGGCGTCGGTGGTGCGACGGCCGATCAGGCGCTTGACCGCGAAGATGGTGTTGCTCGGGTTCGTCACGGCCTGCCGCTTGGCGGACTGGCCGACGAGACGCTCGTCGTCGGTGAAGGCGACGATCGACGGGGTGGTGCGGGCGCCTTCGGAGTTCTCCACGACGCGGGGCTGCGAGCCGTCCATGATGGCGACGCAGCTGTTCGTGGTTCCGAGGTCGATCCCGATGACTTTGGCCATTTTCAAATCCCTCTCTCAGGCGGTTTGAACGGACGGAGCCCCCGATCGGGGCACCCCGTCCTCTGGTGGATGGGGGCGCGGGGCGGTGCGGTTCCGGCCCGCGGATTGGAGCGTATATAGGGAGGGGGTTTTGGCGCTGCAACCGGGGCGCCGGGGCGTTTTGTGACATTTATGCCGCGGCTGCGCGCGGCGCGTGAGAGGGGTCGATGACCGAAGGCAAAGCCGTTGAAATCCGGGGCGTCCGCCTCTTCCCCGGCTGGCTGGACCGCGCCGCGCAGGAGGCGATGCTGGCCGACCTGCGGCAGGTCGCGGCCGCCGCGCCGTTCCAGCGGTACGAGACCCGCCGGGGCCAGAGGATGAGCGTCGAGATGACCGCCGCCGGCCGGTTCGGCTGGGTCTCGGACCGGCGCGGCTACCGCTACGAGCCGCGTCATCCGTCGGGGGTGCCGTGGCCGCCGATCCCGGCGTCGGTGCGGGCGGTCTGGGACGCGGTGTCGGAATCGGCGCGGGCGCCGGAATGCTGCCTGGTGAACCTCTACCGGGGCAGCGCCAGGATGGGCCTTCACCAGGACCGGGACGAGGCGGATTTCGGCGAGCCGGTCGTGTCCATCTCGCTCGGCGACGAGGCGCTGTTCCGCATCGGCAACGAGGAGAGGGGCGGCCGCACCGAGAGCGTCTGGCTGCGCTCGGGCGACGTCCTCGTGATGGGAGGGGCGGCGCGATTGCTGCACCACGGGATCGACCGGATCCGGGAGGGGTCTTCGACCCTGCTGGACGGCGGGGGCCGGATCAACCTGACGCTGCGGGTGGTGACCTGAGGGCGGGGTGCCGCTACAGCCCTTCGAGGGTGCAGCAGCCCGAGAGCAGCCGATCCTCTCCCCGACCGCGCAGGACGAGGTCCAGCCGCAGACCGAACTCCCTGTCCGACATGCCGTCCGAGCACGTCCGCGCGGTGACGATCCCGGTCCCCTCCGACCCGTCGCCCAGCGAGAACGTCAGCGCCTCCACGTCGACGCGATTGGCCGGCGGCAGGCGTTCCTCGATCGTGCCGGCCAGCTCGCCCTCGGGCGTCGACCAGCGCAGCGAGCTGCCCTCCGGCATCAGGTCGAGGATCCAGAACGGCTCGGTCCCGTAGCAGCTGGCCAGCGGACGCAGGTTACCGGCCCACTGCCCGGCCTGCCGCGCCATGTAGCGCATCGAGACCCATCCCGCCCGCTCCTCCACGTTGACGAGGCCCCACCCTTCGTCCGGCGTCACGCGGATCACCTCGATCCCGGTCGCGTCGGGGGCGAGCGTGCCGAGGATGTCGGACCCGGCGTTCGGCGCCGCCCGGACGTTCAGGACGTCGTCCGCCGCGACGCCGGCGACGTCGTACAGCGCCGGCCAGTCGTCGATCGTGGCCCGGGCGGGCAGGGCGGCGAGGCACAGGAGAAGGACGAGGCAGCGGATCATCGGGCGGCTCCCCAGCTGCGCGAGGCGTGACGGCGGGTGACGAACTCTCCCATCATGCCCACCACCAGAAGGCCGATGCCGACATAGACCGGGTAGGTCGACGAGGTGAAATGCGGGTTGTAGTTGATGAACACGTAGCCGCGCGCCTGGTCGATGATGTGGAACAGCGGGTTCCAGTCGAACAGGACCAGCAGGTAGCCGGGCAGCGAGTTGGCGACGAACATCTTGCCGCTGAAGATCATGTTGGCGCGGCTCCAGACCGACGAGCCGATGGTCGTGAACTCGGGGAGCCACGGCTTGATCGCGACGAAGATCAGGCCGATGCCGACGCCGGTGAACCATGCCGCCAGCAGCATCGCCATGGCGCCGATCGGGCGGTCGATGATGACGGGCGTGATCAGGACGTGGTACAGGAACAGGACCACGGTCAGCGACAGGATCTGGATGTAGAGCGCGCCCAGCGCCGCCGCGGCGATGGTGATCGCGCTGTTCAGCGGCAGGTGCTGCATGATCGGCGAGGTCGGCCCTTCGGCCTTCACCACCGCGCCCATCGCCTTGATGTGGGTCAGGAACAGGAAGATCCCCGACATCAGGTACAGCAGGAAGTCCCCTCGCACGCTGTTCCCGCGGGCGCCGAGCAGGGTGAACATCAGGTAGAAGGCGAGGACGAACGTCAGTGTCTGCACGACGTTCATCGCCAGTCCCGCCAGCGCGTTGCGGTGGCTCTTGCGGACGTCGCGCACGGCGGAATGGTAGATGAGGTCGAGAACGCTCAGCGCCGAGCGGGTTCGCGTCGTCTGTCGTCTGGCCTCAAACATCCGCCGTTGCCTCGCTCGACCGTCGCCGCCCGGAATCGGCAGGTTATTCTTGCCGATCCCCTGGACGGCCAGCATAAGGACCGCGCCTCGGGCGGGCAATCTGCCCGGCGGCCTGCCTGTCATAACCGTGAGGACGCCATGGATTTCGACAAATTCGAGGAAATCTCGCGGCGGCTCGCGATCCAGGCCGGCGCGGAGATCATGCAGGTCTACGGCGCCGACGACTTCGACGTCCGCAGCAAGAGCGACTCCAGCCCCGTGACCGAGGCCGACGAGCGGGCCGACGCCCTCATCTCCGCCGGCCTGCGCGCGGCCTTTCCGGACGTGCCGCTGGTGACGGAAGAGCAGGCGGCGACCCACGGCCAGGACGTGTCCACCTTCCTCATCGTCGACCCGCTCGACGGCACCAAGGAGTTCGTGCAACGCCGCGGCGACTTCACGGTGAACATCGCCTACGTCGAGAACGGCGTCCCGGTGCGCGGCGTCGTCTACGCGCCCGCCAAGGCGCGCCTGTTCTACACCGAGGCGGGCGGACGTTCGGTCGAGGAGACGGGAGAGCACGCGGCGGACCGCAAGGGCGAGGTGCGGCCGATCGCCGTCTCGGCGCCCGACAATGCCGCGCTGATGGTCGTCGCCTCCAAGTCGCACCGGGACGCGGCGACGGACGCATACATCGGCAAGTACGCCGTGCGCGACATGACCAGCGCCGGGTCGTCGCTGAAGTTCTGCCTCGTCGCGACGGGCGAGGCCGACCTCTATCCCCGCCTCGGGCGGACGATGGAGTGGGACACCGCCGCCGGCCACGCGGTCCTCGCCGGCGCCGGCGGTCACGTCGTCCGGTTCGACGACCACACGCCGCTGACCTACGGCAAGGGCGGGTTCGAGAACCCCTTCTTCATCGCCCACGCTCCGGGCGTCGCGCTGAAGCCGGCCTGATGGCGATCGCTGTCCGGGGAGGGGCGGTCCGGCGCCCCGGGCCGCCCCGGCGGCGCCTCGGACGGCCCGTCAGGGGGGCCGACCGGCACGGCCGCCGGACCACCGCGATCGCGATGCACCTGCCGTGACCGATGCGCCACGCGCGAGCGTGGTCGTGGTCAGCCGCGGCCGCCCCGACGCGCTCGTCCGGTGCCTGCGGGGGCTCTCGCAGCTGACCTACCGGCCGTTCGAGGTCGTGGTCGTTGCCGATCCTGCGGGCATGCAGGCGGTATCCGCGGCGCCCTGGGCCGCGCGGGCGCGGCTGGTGCCGTTCGACATCCCCAACATCTCGGCCGCACGGAACGCGGGCATCGAGGCCGCCGCAGGCGAGATCGTCGCCTTCATCGACGACGACGCCGTGCCTGAACCGACGTGGCTGACCGCCCTCGCAGCGCCGTTCGCGGAGCCCGCCGTCACGGTCGCCGGCGGGCCGGTGCGCGGCCGGAACGGCATCTCGTGGCAGTGGCGCGCCCGCGACATCCTCGCCACGGGCGAAAGCGTGCCGAGAACGGAGCCGGGCGGCGTGGAAATCCTCGCCGGCAGCGCCGGGCGGGCGCCCAAGACCGAGGGCACCAACATGGCGGTGCGCCGCCAGACTCTGGCGGCCGCCGGGGGCTTCGACCCGGCCTTCCGGTTCTACCTCGACGAGGCGGACCTGAACCTGCGTCTGGCCGCGGCCGGGGGTCTGACCGCCTGGGTCCCGGCTGCCGAGGTGCACCACGGCTATCTCGCCAGCGATCGCCGCGGCGCGGACCGGACCCCCCGCGACCTGACCCAGATCGGCGCGAGTCTCGCCGCGTTTCTCCTGCGGCACGCACCGCGAACGGACCTTGCCGCCGCCCATGCGTCGGAACGGCTGGCGCAGCGGCGGCGGCTTCTCGGTCACATGGTCGCCGGGCGGCTGGAGCCGCGGGACGTGGCACGGCTGCTGGCCGGGTTCGATGCCGGCTGGGCCGACGGTGCGACGCGGACGCCCGTCCCGCGCCCGGCGCTGGCCGGCGCTGCCGGCCCCTTCCGTCCCTTCCTCGACGGGCCGCCCCGACCGCCGCGGATCATGGCCGGCCGGTCCGTTCGGGCACGGGCGCATCTGTCTCGCGCCCGCGCTGTGGCGGCGGACGGAACGCCGGTCAGCCTCTTCCTCTTCTCGCCCACGCTTCGCTACCACACCGTCCGCTTCGATCCCGCCGGGGTCTGGATCCAGCAGGGCGGTCTGTTCGGCCGCGCCGAGCGGTCGGAACAAGTCTGGAAAATGTGGCGTTTCGGATCCAGACTGTCGAAGGAAGCGGCGCGCGTCGCCAGGGTGCGGGGTTTGGCCCTCTCTGACGGCAGTGAGATGACCGAACGTCAGAAAGAGAGCGATTGACGCCATTTTTCTGACATGCGGCCCATCTAGCCGAAGATTGTTAACCGGCCGGGCGGGTGGCGGATGGGCGCTGGCGCCGCGGTCGGGATGGAGAGGGCACAAATGAACAAACGCGTCACGAAAGCCGTATTTCCCGTCGCCGGGATGGGCACGAGGTTCCTTCCGGCCACCAAGGCCGTTCCGAAGGAGATCATGACCCTCGTCGACCGGCCGCTGATCCAGTACGCCATCGACGAGGCCCGCGCCGCCGGCATCAGCGAATTCATCTTCGTGACGTCCCGCGGCAAGTCCGCTCTCGAGGACTACTTCGACCACGCGCCCGAACTGGAGCAGAAGCTGCGCCGCGACGGCAAGGACGAGCTGCTCGAGACGCTGCAGACCACCAACATGGATTCCGGCGCGATCGCCTACATCCGCCAGCACAAGGCGCTGGGCCTCGGACACGCCGTGTGGTGCGCCCGCCGGCTGATCGGCGACGAGCCCTTCGCGGTGATCCTGCCCGACGACGTCATCGCGGCGGAGCGGCCCTGTCTCGCGCAGATGGTCGAGGCGCATGCCGAGAGCGGCGGCTCGATGGTCGCGGCGATGGAAGTGCCGAACGAGAAGACCTCGTCCTACGGCATCCTCGACGTGAAGGACGACAAGGGCGACCTCGTCTCGGTCAGGGGCATGGTCGAGAAGCCGAAGGGCGGCGACGCGCCGTCCAACCTCGCCGTCATCGGCCGCTACATCCTGACGCCCGAGGTCCTGAAGAACCTCGACAGGATCACGCCGTCCGCCGGTGGCGAGCTGCAGCTGACCGACGCCATCGCGATGGAGATCCAGCAGGGCCGCGACGTGTTCGGCTACCGCTTCCGCGGCGAGCGCTTCGATTGCGGCTCCAAGGCCGGCTTCCTGCAGGCGACCGTGGCGTTCGGCCTTGCCCGTCCGGATCTGCGCGACGAGTTCGGCGCGTTCCTGTCCGAGATGACGAACGTCCGCAAGGCGGCCGAGTAAGGCCAGCCCGCGATTGACCGCGCCGGCCCGCTGCCTCGACCTGACGCGCCTCACGGCCCGGGCGGGGCGGGCTCTGACCGGCGTGGATCGGGTCGAACTGGCGTATCTCGACAGGTTCCTCCGGTCGGACGTGCCCCTGTGGGGGCTCGTCCGGACGCGGATCGGTTTCCTTGTTCTGGATCGGCGCGGCCTGCGAGAAGCGCGGCCGCGACTCGCCGGAGAGGTGGAATGGCCAACGGCAGACCTTCTGTCCCGCCTCAGCTGGCGGCACGCTCCGGCCCGGGCCCGGTCCGAGGCCGGCATGCGGCGGCTGGCGGTCGCCCGCCCCTCGCGGGCGGGGCTGGGGCGCCGGCTCGCGGCGCTGATGTCCCCGGGGACCGCCTTCTTCCAGACCGGGTTGATGAACGTGACGCCGCGAACCCTCGCGGCCTTCCGCCGGGTGCCGGAGGCGAAGGTGGCGGTGCTGGTGCACGACACCATTCCCCTCGATCTCCCGGACTATGCGCGGCCGGGGGCGGGCGCGCGCCTGCAGGCGCTGCTGGACGTCGCGGCCAAGGCGGACCTGATCCTCTGCCCGTCCTCCGCGGCGGCAGGCTCGATCCGGAGGCACCTGCCGTCCGCGGTGCCCGTCCGTCCCGCGCCGCTCGGCCTGACGCCCGCGAGGGCGGATCCGTCCGCCTTGCCAGCGGGCCCGGATCTCGCCGCGCCGTATTTCGTCGCGGTGGGCACGATCGAGGCGCGCAAGGACATCGGCCTTCTCCTCGACGTGTGGGAGGCGCTGCCGGAGCCCCGGCCGCACCTCTACCTGTGCGGCGCCCGGGGCTGGCGGGTGGAGGCGGAGACGGCGCGGCTCGATGCCGGCGTACCAGGCGTGACCGAACTGCCGGGACTGACAGATGGCGCGGTCGCGGCGCTTCTGCAGGGCGCGCGGGCGCTCCTCTTCCCGTCCCGGGCCGAGGGGTTCGGCCTGCCGCCCTTCGAGGCGCTGGCGCAGGGCACGCTGCCGGTCTGCGCGGATCTCGCCATATGGCAGGAGCATCTCGGCGACAGGGCCGTGTACCTTGCGCCGGGAGACCGCGATCTCTGGCGGCGCACGGTCGAACAGCTCGCAACCGCGCCGAAACGAGACGTCCCCGTCGGAGCCTTGCCGGACTGGGACACCCACTTCAGCCTCGCGTTAACCGCCGGATGGTAGGCGGGATCGAGAACCTGCGCCCCGCGGGACGGCTGGAGATGTGGCGGTGAGCGTCTGGCAGCAATACCGCCTCCGGCTGGAGCGCAAGCGATGGCGCGTGCGGGCGTGGCGCAAGCGGCGCGAGCTGACGGCGGTGGAGGACCGGACGGCCCGTATCGCCCCCGGCGACATCCTCGTCTTCTCGACCTTCCGGAACGAGGACGTGCGCCTGCCCTGGTTCCTCGACTATTACCGCCGACTCGGCGTCGGGCACTTCCTCATGGTCGACAACGCCAGCGACGACGGCGGGCGCGAGTTCCTCGCGGGTCAGCCCGACGTGTCGCTGTGGACCACGGACGCCAGCTACAAGCGGTCCCGCTTCGGCGTGGACTGGCTGAACTGGCTGCTGCGCCGGCACGGGCACGGGCACTGGTGCCTGACGGTCGATCCGGACGAGCTGCTGATCTATCCGTTCTGCGACACCCGTCCCCTCCGCGCGCTGACCGACTGGCTGGACGCGTCGTCGATCAAGTCGTTCTCGGCGATGCTCCTCGACATGTACCCCAAGGGCCGGCTGGACGGGCAGCCGTACCGGCGGGGGTCCGACCCGCTGGAGATCGCCCAGTGGTTCGACAGCGGCAACTACGCCATCGAGCGCAACCACCGCTTCGGCAACCTGTGGATCCAGGGCGGGCCGCGGGCGCGGGTGTTCTTTCCCGAGACGCCTGCCTTGGCGCCCGCCCTGAACAAGATCCCGCTCGTGAAATGGGACCGCCGCTATACCTACGTCAGCTCGACCCACATGCTGCTGCCGCGCGGCCTGAACCTCGTCTACGACGAATGGGGGGGCGAGAAGGCCTCGGGCCTGCTGCTGCACACCAAGTTCCTCGACACGTTCGGCGGCAAGGCGGCGGAAGAGCTGTCGCGGGGCCAGCATTACGGCGCCAGCCGGGAGTACCGGGCCTATGCCGGCCTCGGCGCGGACAGCCCGGATCTCTGGTGCAAGTGGTCCGAGAAGTACATCAACTGGCGCCAGCTCGAGATCCTCGGTCTCATGTCCAAGGGGAACTGGGCATGACCTCCACCCTCGGCGTCGTGATGCTGATCCACACCGCCTTCGACCGGGCGGAGCAGGTTATCCGGCAGTGGGCCGCCGCCGGCTGCCCGGTCGTGGTGCACGTGGACGCCCCGGTGCCGGCCGAGCGGTTCGACGCCTTCCGCGCCCGCGTCGCCGACCTGCCGGACGTGCGCTTCTCGCCGCGCTTCCGCTGCGAGTGGGGAACCTGGGGCATCGTCGCCGCCAGCCAGTGCGCGGCCGACCTGATGCTGGGCGAGTTCCCCGACGTCCGGCACGTCTACCTCGCCTCGGGCTCGTGCCTGCCGCTGCGGCCGGTGGCCGACCTCGTCGCCTATCTCGACGCCCGCCCCAACACCGACTTCATCGAGAGCGCGACGACGGCCGACGTGCCCTGGACCGTGGGCGGCCTATCGGAAGAGCGCTTCACGATGCGGTTTCCGTTCTCGTGGCGGCGGCGGCGGCGGCTGTTCGACTGGTATGTGCGGGTGCAGCGCCGCCTCGGCCTGCGGCGGACGATCCCGGACGGCATCGTGCCGCACATGGGCTCGCAATGGTGGTGCCTGACGCGCCGCACGCTGTCGGCGATCCTGACGGCGCCGGAGCGGCCGGTCTGGGACGGCTACTTCCGCAAGGTCTGGATCCCGGACGAGAGCTACTTCCAGTCGCTCGCGCGCCTGTTCTCGGAACGGATCGAGAGCCGGTCGCTGACCCTCGCCAAGTTCGATTTCCAGGGCAAGCCGCATATCTTCTACGACGATCACCTGCAGCTGCTGCGCCGGTCCGACTGCTTCGTCGCCCGCAAGATCTGGCCCCACGCGGACCTGCTGTACGACACCTTTCTCGGCACCCAAGGGTCCGCCATGGCCTCGGGAGAGCCGAACCCGGGCAAGATCGACCGCATCTTCGCCAAGGCAGTCGACCGCCGGACGCGGGGCCGGCCCGGTCTCTACATGCAGTCGCGCTTTCCGAACCCCAACTGGGAGAACGGCCTGACGACCGCCCGGTACTCGGTGTTCGAGGGCTTCTCCCACCTATTCGAGGATTTCGAGACCTGGCTCGCGCGGGCCACCGGCACGCGGGTGCACGGTCATCTCTTCGCCCCGGAGGGGGTGGAGTTCGAGGGGCGGCAGCCGACCTTCTCGGGCGCGCTGCCCGCCGACGCGGCGCTGCGCGACCGCAATGCCTGGATGTTCCTGACCAGCCTGATCTGGAACACCCGCGGCGAGAGGCAGTGCTTCCAGTACGGACCGATGGACAATCAGGACGTCTCGTGGCCGATCGCCAAGGATCCGAACGCCGACGTCTCGGTCATCTCGGGCGCATGGGCCGTTCCGCTGTTCCGGTCGAACCTCGACTTCGCCGAACTGCGGGTCCAGGCGGCGCGCCTGCAACGGATCGAAGCCGAGCATATCAAGGCGCTGCGCTCGTCCTACGCCAAGGCGCGGGTGCGGATCTGGACGATGGCCGATTTCGTCGAGGCGCCGATGGAGGCGCTGCAGGGCATCGTCGACGAGATCGGGCAGAGCAGCCGTCGCCGGCTGGCCGAGGTGCCGCGCATGGTCGATCTGGGCGGGTTCGGCCAGTTCCTGCAGAATCTCAAGAACCAGGGAATGCACCCCTATCTCATGGGCGATTTCCCCGTGGCCGGCGGCAGCGGCGGGACCCAGCCGCCCAAGCGCAAGCCCTACCTGGTGAAGTGATGGCCTTCGCGTACTTCGTCGTTCTCGCCGGGATGCGGACCGGCTCCAACTTCCTCGAGGCGAACCTGAACGCGCTGGACGGGGTGGAGTGCCACGGCGAGGCGTTCAACCAGGCATTCATCGGCTATCCCAACCGCACCGAGATTCTCGGCATAAGCCGGGAGGCGCGGGATTCCGATCCGACGCGCCTTCTGTCGGCGGTGAGGGACCAGCCGGGTACGCTCGCCGGTTTCCGCTATTTCCACGACCACGATCCGCGGGTCCTGCGGCCGATCCTCGACGATCCGGCCTGCGCCAAGATCGTGCTGACGCGCAACCCGATCGAAAGCTACATCAGCCGCAAGATCGCGTCGGCGACGGGCCAGTGGAAGCTGACGAACGTCAAGCACGCGCGTGCCGAGCAGGCAGAGTTCGACGGCGCCGAGTTCGAGGCGCACCTGACCGAGGTGCAGGGCTTCCAGGTGGAGATCCTGTCGCGCCTGCAACGGACGGGGCAGACAGCGTTCTACGTCGACTACGAGGATCTGCAGGACCTCGAGGTGATGAACGGCCTCGCCACGTGGCTCGGCGTGCCGGCGCGGCTGGATGCCCTCGACCGCAAGCTCAAGAAGCAGAACCCCGAGCCGATGGAGGGCAAGGTCGCCAACTTCGCCGGCATGGCGGAGGCGCTGGCCCGGCTGGACCGATTCAACCTGAGCCGCACCCCGAACTTCGAGCCGCGGCGCGGGCCCGCTATTCCGACCTACCTCGCCGCGGCGCGGACGAGCCTGCTGTTCCGGCCGCTCCGGTCGGGGCCGGAGGCCGCGGTCGCGGCCTGGCTGACGGAGCTGGACGGGCAGGCACCCGTGGGGAACTTCACCTATCGCACCTTGCGGCAGTGGATGGCCGAGCGGCCGGGGTACCGCAGCTTTGCCGTGCTGCGGCACCCGCTCGCCCGGGCGCACGCCGCCTTCTGCGAGCGGATCCTGGCGCGCGGGCCCGGCAGCTTCCCCGAGATCCGGCGCAATCTCGGCCGGACCTTCGGGCTGGAGCTTCCGGACGATCCGGCCGACGCGGGCTACGGTCCGGCGGAGCACCGGGCCGCCTTCGCGACGTTCCTGACGTTCCTCAAGGCCAATCTCGGCGGGCAGACCAACATCCGCACCGACCCGGCGTGGAGCAGTCAGGCGGCGCTGCTGGAGGGGATGGCGGGCTTCGTCCCGCCGGATGCGCTCCTGCGGGAGGACGAGCTGCCCGAGGCGCTGCCGGCGCTCGCGCGGCAGGTCGGCCGGGAAGACGCGCCCGCCTTCGCGCCGCCGGTCGACCCCAACCTGCGGCTGCTGGCGGCCATCCGGGACGACGAGATCGAGGCGCTGGGCCGGGCGGCGATGGCCCGCGACTACCTGTCCTTCGGCTTCGGCCCCTGGCGGGGCTGAGCCTCAGGCGGCCTGGTTCGCCGGCGCCTCGGTCAGGATCGCGTGCAGGGTGCTGGGGTCCGAGTTCGCGCGCAGCTTGGCGCAGGTGTGCGAATCGCGCATCGTCCGGCTGACGAGGGCGAGCGCCTTCAGGTGCTCGACCCCCGCGTCCGCCGGCGCCAGCAGGGCGAAGACGAGGTCGACCGGCTGGCGGTCGACCGCGTCGAACTCCAGCGGCTTCTCGAGCCGGACGAACAGGCCGCGCACCCGGTCCAGCCCCTCCAGCCGGGCGTGCGGCAGCGCGATGCCGTCGCCGACGCCCGTGGGGCCGAGGCCCTCACGCTCCATCAACGCCTCGGCGACGCTGTCGGCCTTCAGCCCGAAGAGGGCGGCCGCCATGTCGCCGAGGTCGTGGAAAAGGCGCTTCTTGCTGCTGGTGGCGCCCAGAATCCGGACGCCGTCAGCGCGCAATAGCTCTGCAAGTTGCATCGACTGTCCTGTTCGTCGCCTGCCCGGCTCAGTTCGTGGTCCGCGGGTCGATCCAGCCGATGTTGCCGTCGTCGCGGCGGTACACCACGTTGATCCCGCTGTGCTTCTCGTTCCTGAACACGAGGACCGGCGAATGCGCCAGCTCCATCTGCATCACCGCCTCGCCGACCGAAAGGGAGGGAATCGTCGATTCCGTCTCGGCCACAATGATCGGCGTCCAGTCGGTGTCGCCCTCGCCTTCACCCTCGTCTTCCGTCGGCGCGAGGATATAGGAGCCGGCCGCCGAGAGTTCAACCGGCCCGGGACGTACCTTGTGATGGTCCTTCAGCCTGCGTTTGTAGCGCCGCAACTGCTTGTCCATCTTCTCGCAACAGGCCTCGAACGCGGCGTAGATGTCGGGCGCGGCGCCCTTGGCCTGGGCGGTCAGCCCGGTCGACAGGTGCACCACCGTTTCGCAGACATGCTCGTGCCCCGACTTCGAGAAGACGACGGTCGCCTCGGTCGGGCGTCCGGCATATTTCTCTAGCGTCTGGCCCAGCTCGGTCTCGACATGGGTCGAGAGCGCCTCGCCGATGTCGATCTGCTTGCCGCTGATCTGGTAACGCATGGCTCCTCCGTGAAAAAAGCCCGGGTTCGGGCCGTCGTGCCGCCGCCGTCGGGCAACGGAATCGGTGGTGCGGAGAGGGACGTCCCGCAGGCCTCCATGACCGGCGCGGACCCTTTGTGCGGGGCCGCGGCGTCGGTCGGGGCGCTGGGCGGGATCGTCATCCCCCTCATTCGGCCCGAAGGCCGGCCGCCTGTCAACTCGCGCATCGCGGGAGGGGCGGGGTGCGTCATCAGTGCACGCGAAAGCCCTGGCCGAGGTAGACGCGGCGGACGTTCTCGTCCCGCACGACCTCGTCCGCGGTGCCGGACATCAGAACCGCGCCGTCGTTCAGGATGTAGGCGCGGTCCACGATCTCGAGCGTCTCGCGCACGTTGTGGTCGGTGATGAGGACGCCGATTCCCCGGTCCTTGAGGTCGTGGACGAGGCCGCGGATGTCGCCCACCGCGATCGGGTCAACACCCGCGAACGGCTCGTCCAGCAGCACGAACGACGGCCCGGCAGCAAGGCAGCGGGCAATCTCGCACCGACGTCGCTCGCCGCCGGAGAGCGCCAGCGCGGGGGCGCGGCGCAGGTGCCCGATGGAAAAGTCCGACAGCAGCTCCTCCAGCCGCTCGCGGCGGGCGTGGGGGTCCTTTTCGGCGACCTCGAGAATCGCGAGGATGTTGTCCTCGACCGACAGGCCGCGAAAGATCGACATCTCCTGCGGCAGGTATCCGATGCCCAGCCGGGCGCGGCGGTACATCGGAAGCGCGGTGACGTCGCGGCCGTCGATCAGGACCTGCCCGCCCTCGGGCTGGATCAGGCCCGCGATGCAGTAGAAGCACGTCGTCTTGCCCGACCCGTTGGGACCCAGCAGCGCCACCACCTCGCCCCGGTCCAGCGACAGCGACACGTCGCGGATCACCGGCCGCTTGCGATAGCTCTTGCGCAGGCCGCGGATCGCGAGGCCGCGGTCCCCTTCGGTGACGGAGAAGCCGCTCACGGGGTCCCCTGCGGGGCGAGAACGGTTCGGACCTGCCCGTCCAGCTGCGCGGTGCCGGTCGTCAGGTTCACGACCATCCGGTTCGCCGACAGCGCGTTCGCGCCCTGGGTGAGCAGGACCTCGCCCGTCAGCGTCAGCGTGCCGGCCGTCAGGTCGTAATCCGCCGCCTGCGCCTCGGCCGCCTCGGTGGGGGTGACGAAGGTCACGCCGCCCGAGGCGCGCAGTCGCGCGATCTCGCCCGACGCTTCGGAGTAGACGACGATCACCTCGGCCGCGGCGAGGCGCAGGTCGCCCTGGCCGATGACGACGTTGCCCGAGAACCGCGCCTCGCCGGTCTGCTGGTCCACCGACAGGGATTCGGCGGTGACCTCGACGGGCAGCGAGGGGTCGGCGTCGATGCTGCCGAGGTTCAGGTTCGTCTGGGCGGCCGCGGCCTGGCAAAGGGCCAGAAGCGAGAGGAAGGCGAAGGCGCGGATCACGGGCGGTCTCCTGTCCGGTCGGGTCTGTATATAAGGCGCACGCCGCCGCTGAACATCAGGCGGGGCCCGCCTTCGGCATTCTCGACGCTCATCCGCGCCGCCGTCAGTTCGCCGAACGGCGCATGCACCTCCAGCGGGCCGAGCGACCGCAGCGTGCCGGCGCCGAGGTCGGCCTCCAGGCCCGCCGTCTCCATGCTGTAACCGTCCGAGGTGTCGACGCGGGCGAGGCCGGTCAGCTGCGCGGTCCGGGTCGCTGCGTCATAGGCGCCGGTCTCGGCCGACAGCTCGAACCGGCGGCCGTCGGGCATCGACATCTCGGCCGCGAGCTTCGTGGCGGTGAAGGACTGGGTGTCGCCGTCGACGGGACGCATCTCGCCCGCCCGCATCGAGATCACCGCGCCGTTGCGGCCGATCCCGGCGAAGGCGGGGGCGGTCACCCGCGGCTCGCGCGCGATCGCCTCGACGTCGGAATAGCGGATGTCGGGGTCGGGGCCGCCGGTGCGGGCGAACAGGAACAGGGTCGACAGCAGCGCCAGCGCGACCAGCGGCAGCGCCACCTTGGCGGCGGCCACGACGCGGGTATGGGCGTCGCCGGCCTGCGTCACGTCGGGCCGCGCCAGCGCGCGACGGGGAGGCGGCGCGCCATCAATGCGAGAAGATGTCCTCGTCCGGCCAGCCGGCGAGGTCGAGTTGCGCCCGGACGGGAAGGAAGTCGAAGCAGGCCTGCGCGAGTCCCAGCCGGCCCTCCCGCTGCAGCATCCCCTCCAGCGCGTCCTTCAGGCGGTGCAGGTACAGCACGTCCGACGCCGCGTAGTCGAGCTGCGCCTCGGTCAGCTCGGCCGCGCCCCAGTCGGACTGCTGCTGCTGTTTCGAGACGTCGACGTCGAGGAGGTCGGCCAGCAGGATCTTGAGCCCGTGCCGGTCGGTGAAGGTGCGCGTCATCTTGGACGCGATCTTGGTGCACCAGACCGGCTGCGCCAGCGCGCCGAAGGTGTGATACATCGCCGCGATGTCGAAGCGGCCGAAATGGAACAGCTTCAGCACCGAGGGGTCGGTCAGCATCCGCGCCAGGTTCGGCGCCTCGGTCTGGCCCGGCGCGACCTGCACCAGGTGGCAGTTGCCGTCGCCGCCCGACATCTGCACCAGGCACAGCCGGTCGCGGTGGGGCCGCAGGCCCATCGTCTCGCAGTCGATGGCCACGACCGGCCCGAGGTCCAGCCCGTCCGGCAGGTCGCCCTTGTAGAGATGGTTCGCCATCCGGCCCTCCGTTGGTCGCCCCCCTGTCTCACAGCAGGGGTAAAGGAACAATGCCCGGTCAGAGCTGCCCCTCGGTCTCGATGTGGATCACCGTGCCGCAATGCTTGCAGTGGACCGCGTCGTGGTCGTGCAGCTTGAGCCCGCAGACCGTGCACTCCTGATGCACCTTGTTCGGCCGGAACAGGACCTGCGCCAGCCGCAGGAACAGCGTCACGCCGACGATCATCACCACCACCGACAGGAGGCGCCCGCCTGTCCCCTCGAGCGTGATGTCCCCGAATCCCGTCGTCGTCAGCGCGGTGACGGTGAAGTAGAGGGCATCGGCATAGTTCGAGATGTCGGGATTGCCGCGGTGCTGCGTGGCGTAGATCAGCCCCGTCATCACGAACAGGAAGACCAGCAGGTTCACCGCGGCCAGCACCACCTCCTCGTGCCGCCAGAAGCCGGGGACGTCCCGGCGCAGCCGGTCGAGCAGCTGGTAGGTGTGCAGCAGGCGCAGGGTGCGCAGCACCCGCAGGAACCCGAACCCCTCGCCCGCGATCGGGGCGAGGAACGAGACGATGGCGACGATGTCGGTCCAGGTCGACAGCCGCAGAAGCGTCCGCCGGTCCCCTTCGACCCACAGCCGCATCAGGAAATCCGCGAGGATGACCGTTCCGAAGACCAGATCCACCGCCTCGATCCAAGGCTCCGAGGGGACGAAGCTCGTGACGACGACGAACAGGATCGTCAGCAGATCGAACGCCAGCAGCCCGTAGCGGAAGCGGTGCGCGCGGTCAGAGTCGCCGGTATAGAGGGTGCGGATGGTCCCGAGCATGCCGCCGATCCTAGCCCGAAGGTCGGGGCGGCAAAGGCCGATGTGATCTGCGGGGGAGTGGTGCCCAGGAGAGGACTCGAACCTCCACGTCCTTTCGGACACTGGCACCTGAAGCCAGCGCGTCTACCAATTCCACCACCTGGGCAGGTCGTGTG
>NZ_KB902313.1 GCF_000379485.1 Wenxinia marina DSM 24838 | reverse complement strand
GGAGTGGTGCCCAGGAGAGGACTCGAACCTCCACGTCCTTTCGGACACTGGCACCTGAAGCCAGCGCGTCTACCAATTCCACCACCTGGGCAGGTCGTGTGAGGCGGCGATCTATCCGGGCGGGCCGGGGCTGTCAATCGGGTTTGCGGACCTTTGTCGCGGCTCGCGCCTTGCCCTTCCGCACGGGCCGGCGATAAGACCGGACGGGAACCGACAGGAGAGCGCGGACCATGGCAGGCATCGTCACCATCTTCGGCGGATCGGGCTTTCTCGGCCGGTACATCGCGCGGCGGCTGGCGAAGGACGGATGGCGCATCCGGGTCGCCTGCCGGCGCCCGAACGAGGCGATCCAGGTGCGGACCTACGGCGTCGTCGGGCAGGTCGTGCCGGTCTTCTGCAACATCCGCGACGATGCGAGCGTCCGCGAGGTGACCCGCGGCGTGCAGGCCGTGGTGAACTGCGTCGGGACCTTCGACGCCCGCGGCAAGAACAACTTCGAGGCGGTGCAGGACGAGGGCGCGGGCCGGATCGCGCGGATCGCGGCCGAGGAGGGGGTGGGCCGGATGGTCCACATCTCGGCCATCGGCGCCGGCGAGGGCAGCGACAGCACCTATGGCAGGACCAAGGCCGCGGGTGAGAAGGCGGTGCTGCAGCACATGCCGGGCGCCGTGATCCTGCGGCCGTCGGTCCTGTTCGGGCCCGAGGACGAGTTCTTCAACCGGTTCGCCTCGATGTCGCGGACCGGGCCGATCCTGCCGGTCGTCGGCGGCAACACCCGATTCCAGCCGGTCTACGTCGACGACGTCGCCGCGGCGGCGCAGCTGGGGGTGAACGGCAAGGCGGCGCCGGGCGTGTACGAACTCGGCGGTCCGGACGTGCACACGTTCCGCGAGCTGATGGAGCAGATGCTGGCGGAGGTTCAGCGGCGGCGCGCCGTGGTCAACATCCCGTTCTGGCTGGCGAAGATCATGGCCGGCGGGTTCAACGTGCTGAACTTCCTGACCGGCGGGCTCGCGCCGATGCCGATCTCGCCCGACCAGGTGCGCCAGCTCCGGCATGACAACGTGGTGGCGGACGGCGCCAGGGGATTCGCGGAGCTGGGGATCCAGCCGACCGCGATGGAGGCGGTGCTGCCGGACTACCTGTGGCGGTTCCGGCCGTCGGGGCAGTATGCCGAGATCAAGGCGTCGGCCTCGAACCTGCGCGGCGGCTCGGGCCGGGCCGGGTTCTCCTGATGCGCAGGACGGGTGTCCAACAACCCATCGCCCCTCAGGAATAGGCGATCCACAGCAGGATCGCGCCGAACACCACGCGGTAGATGACGTAGGGCGTGTAGCTGACGCTGCGCAGCAGACGCATCATCAGCGACAGCGCCAGCAGCGCCGACACGAAGGACAGGCCCGCGACGATGGCGCCGTCCCGCGCCGCCGCGGCGTCGGCCCGGCCCGCCACCTCGATCCCGAGGAGGAGGCCGGAGGCGAGGATCGTCGGGATCGACATCAGCATCGACATCCGCGCCGCGCTCTCGCGGTCGTAGCCGAGGCGCCGGGCGCCGGTGATCGTGATGCCCGAGCGCGAGGTGCCGGGGATCAGCGCGACCGCCTGCCACAGGCCCATCGCGATCGCGTCCCGCAGGGTCCAGTCGGTGGCCGCCTTGTCCTCCGCCCCGGTCCGGTCGGCCCACCACAGGACGAGGCCGAACAGCAGCATCGTCCAGCCGATCACGGCGACGGAGCGCATCGCCTGTTCGAGGTCGAAGAGGCTGAGGAGGAAGCCCGCGACGATCACCGGAACGGTGGCGATCACCAGCAGGAATGCGAGGCGCGCGCCCCAGGTGTCGATCCGCCCGGTCAGCATCCGCGGCACCCCGGCGAGGCCCTCGGCCACGTCGCGCCAGAAGTACAGGACCACCGCCAGAAGCGTCCCGACATGGGCGGCGACGTCGATGGCGAGCCCCTGATCCTCCATCCCCGTGAGACCGGGGAGAAGGATCAGGTGACCGGAGGAGGAGATCGGCAGGAACTCTGTGATGCCCTGGATCAGGGCCACGAGGACGAGGTGATAGAGTGGCATGGGGGTCCGGGCGATTCGTGCGGGCGCCACCCTATGCCGATGCATCGGCGCGGAAAGAGGGGGCGATAGGTATTCAACCGGACCTAATTTCGGCGCGCTTCGCGCTCGTCGCGCTTGCGGCGCCACATTTTTCGCCATATTAGGTCAGCGATGCTGACTTTTCATTTGACGCGGAACCTCATACTGACCGCGTGACGCGTGTGGAGGGCGATATGGCCAAGGAACCGATGCTGAAGTTCGTCACCGTCGGCCGGGACATGCCCGACAAGCGCGAGGCGAGTATGCGGCGGCAGGATTTCGGCGAGATCTATGCCGAGTTCGCGGCAGCGAAGGCGGCCGAACAGTCCAGCCGGTGCAGCCAGTGCGGCGTGCCCTACTGCCAGACGCATTGCCCGCTGCACAACAACATCCCCGACTGGCTGCGCCTCACCGCCGCCGGGCGGCTGGAAGAGGCCTACGAGGTCAGCCAGGCCACCAACACCTTCCCCGAGATCTGCGGCCGGATCTGCCCGCAGGACCGGCTGTGCGAAGGCAACTGCGTGATCGAGCAGTCGGGCCACGGCACGGTCACCATCGGCGCGGTCGAGAAGTACATCACCGACACGGCGTGGGAGGAGGGCTGGGTCAGGCCGCCGTCCCCGGCGCGCGAGCGGGCCGAGAGCGTCGGGATCATCGGCGCGGGGCCGGGTGGTCTTGCCGCTGCCGACATGCTGCGCCGGGCCGGCGTTCAGGTGACGGTCTACGACCGCCACGACCGGGCGGGCGGGCTGATGACCTACGGCATCCCAGGCTTCAAGCTGGAGAAGGACGTGGTGATGCGCCGCATCCGCCAGCTGGAGGAAGGCGGCGTCGAATTCGTGCTGAACTGCAACGTGGGCGAGGACCTGTCCTTCGACGCGATCCGCGGCAAGCACGACGCGGTGCTGATCGCCACCGGCGTGTACAAGAGCCGCGACCTGCCCGAGGCGGATGCGCAGGGGATCGTCAGGGCGATCGACTACCTCACGGCATCGAACCGCAAGAGCTTCGGCGACGAGGTGGCGGAGTTCGACAGCGGCGAGCTGAACGCCACCGGCAAGCGCGTCGTCGTCATCGGCGGCGGCGACACCGCGATGGACTGCGTTCGCACGGCCATCCGGCAGGGCGCCTCGTCGGTGAAGTGCCTGTACCGCCGCGACCGCGCCAACATGCCCGGTAGCCAGCGCGAGGTGGCCAACGCCGAGGAAGAAGGCGTGGAGTTCGTCTGGCTCTCCGCGCCCAAGGGGTTCGAGGGCGGCCCGGTGACGGGGGTCGAGGTCAGCCGCATGAGGCTCGGCGCGCCGGACGTCACGGGTCGGCGGATGCCCGAGGTGATCGAGGGCGCCGACTACGTCGAGGAGGCGGATCTCGTCATCAAGGCGCTGGGCTTCGAACCCGAGGCCCTGCCGAAGCTGTGGGGCGTCGACGGGCTGGAAGTCACGCGCTGGGGCACGATCCGGGCCGAGGCAGTGACCGGCAAGACCTCGCTGGACGGCGTGTACGCAGTCGGCGACATCGTTCGGGGCGCGTCGCTGGTGGTGTGGGCGATCCGCGACGGGCGCGACTCCGCGACGGCGATCCTGGACTACCTGGGGCAGGGCGCGTCCGCGAGCGTGGCGGCCGAATGAGCGTCGTACGGGGCGTGCACTACCCGTGCACACTTAACCTTGGTGCGGCCGGGGTCGGCTGGCGGAAAGGTCAGCAGCGCTGACGCGGAGAGTGGAGAGACGGTGACCGGGCGGTTCGGGATCGTGAAAGCGGACGCAACGGCGCGGGGCCTGCCTGTGCCGGCGATCGCGCGCGCCCGAACCGACGCCCGGACAAACGAACGCCCCCGGTCAGGGGACCGGGGGCGTCGCCTTCGGCAAACCGTGGGGGGCGTCAGCCCCTCACGGCGTCAGCCTTCACTGCGCGGCCATCAGTTCGGCCGGAACGATGCGGATCTCGACGCGGCGGTTCTCTTCGCTGCGACCTTCCGCGGAGACGTCGGCCTCGACGCTGGTTTCACCAGCCGCGGTCGTGCGGATCTGGTCCGCGGCGACGCCCATGTCGAGCATCGCGGCGCGCACGCTCTCGACACGGCGCTCCGAGAGGTCCTGGTTGTAGTCGGCGTCGCCGATCGGGCTGGCATAGCCCACCAGCAACGCGACATCACCTTCGTCCAGAAGGTCGGCCGCATCGGCGATGTTGCCGCGCGCGGCGTCGCTCAGGGTGTCGCTGTCGAAGGGGAACTCCACTTCTTCGAGCCCCAGGAGGTCGGCCTCGGCCACGCGCACGTCGCCACCGATGACGATCTCGCCTTCGTCTTCCATGTTGATGGAGACGTCGACACCTTCCTCGCGCATGGTCTGCACGTCGGCGCCCGGCTCGTTGGTCACGGCGACCTGTGCTTCGCCCATTTCGGACGTCACCTGCGCCTCGGCCTGCGCGACCTGGACGCTCGCCTCGGCCTGGTCGACGTTCACGACCGGCTCGGCCTGGGCCACGGACACGGACGGCTCGCCCTGCGTGACCTCGACCTGCGGCGCCGCTTCGGTGACCTGCACGTCGGGTTGCTGCGCATCGACGGTGACCTGCGGCTCACGCTGGGTGACGTCGACGGTCGGCTGGGCGTAGTCGACGTTCACGTCCGGCTCCGCCTGCTCGACGGTCACGATCGGCTCGGCGGCCTCGACCGTCACCTCGGGCTCGGGCTGGACCACGGCGATCTGCGGCTGCTGCTGCTCGACGCTGATGTCGGGCTGCGGCTGCGTCACGGTCACTTCCGGCTGGAACTGCCGGATGGTCACTTCGGGCTGCGGCTGTTCGATCGTGATCTGCGGCTGGGACTGCGTCACGTCGACCTCGGGCTGGGCCTGCTCGACCTGGATGTCGGGCGCGGGCTGAACCACCTCGACCTCGGGGGCCGGGGCGTCGACGGTCACGTTCGCCTCGGGCTGCACCACGTCGATGTTCGGCTGGGCCTGCTCGACGGAGACGGTGCTCGCCGGCTGCTCCACCACGATCTCGGAGGCCTGCTGCTCGACGGCCACTTCGGTCGCCTCGCGCTCGACGGTCACGCGAGCCGCCTCGGGCGTCACGGCGACGCGCGCGGGACGCGCGGCCACGGTCACGTTGGTCGCCTCGATCGCCTCTTCCATGTTGGTCATGGCGCCGGCGTTCTGGGCTTCGGTCAGCGTGGCGTAGATGGTCGCCTCGTCGCTGTAGCCCTCCAGGACGACGTCCTGGGTGACGAGGAACTGCTGCGCCTCGATCAGGCGGAGCAGGCAGACCCCGGCGTCGCTCTCGACCGAGGCGGCCTCGATCAGCGCTTCGAAGTCGTCGGCGAACGCCTCGTATTCGGGCTCGGACCGGACGGTGTCGCGCAGGGCGCGGACCTCGGCCTGGCAGCTGAGCCGTTCCTCGGCGGCCGGATCCGTCACGGTCTCGGGTTCCGAGACCTGCGCGGTGGCCATCATCGGGGTTGCCACGGCGATCGCGGAGGCCGCTACGCTGGCGAGAAGGTTTGGTCGGCGAAAAGTCATTATGGTGATCCTTTCGTCTTCGGTTGCTCTGGACAGGACGGGCCGATCGCCCGCCGTCTCACTGGGGGTCGAACGGGTGGACCGGGGCGTCGTTCCGGGGTGAATCCGCGGCAATTTCCGGGGAACCTTTTGCGCCCTGCCGGCGTGCGCGGCCGCGGCGGGCCCGGGGCGGCTCGCCCCCGGATCGGCCAATTGCCGGATATGCTGGCAGTTGGGGCGCGGACACGCCGCCGGAGGGGTGCGGGCGCAGGGGGAAGTCACTGATGAAGCTGGGGAAGTTCGCCGCGGTCGCGGCGTCGAAAATCGTGATCGCTGTAACATTCGCACCCGCCCCGGCGGCGGCGCAGAGCGACGTCTTCACCCCCCCGGCCGGCTGCACGGCGTCGGTGACGATGCAGAAGCGCGGCTGCACGGTCAGCCATCTCTACTCCTGCTCGGGCGATCCGCAGGGGCTGCAGTGGCGTGCCGATTTCGCCGAGGACGGAATGACCTACTACGGCGCCATCGACGCCGAGACGCAGTGGATCGAGAGCCACCACCTTCTGGCCGGGCGGGTCGAGCGGCTGCTGCCCGGCGCGGCCGATCCCGCCTCGCTGACGACGCTGATGTCGACGGGGCGCGACGACTTCGATTTCGTGACGCAGGACGACGCCGGCTATCGCACGCGGTTCGTCGGCTACGACCGGCTGACCGGCGAGAGGGTGACGGTGGACGGGGTCACGCTGGACCGGACGGCGTTCGACGTGATTGCGACCGACGTCGACACGGGGGCCGTCGTCTGGCGGGTCACCGGGAACGAGTTCATCCAGCGCGACTGGCGCACCTTCATCGCCGGGACCTCGCGGTACGAGCTTCCCGACGACGTGATCGAGAACGACTATTCGCCAATGGAATTCCTGTTCCCGGGGGACGAGGGTTTCCTCTCGGTCCATCCGAAATACGATTGCGGGCTGATGATATCCCTCATCCCCGATCCCCTGACATCGCAAGGAAGGCTATGATGCGTATCCTTACCCTCCCCCTCGTCCTGATGCCGCTGGCCGCGCCGCTGCCGGCCGCCGCGCAGGACCAGATCGACCTGCCCGACGGCTGCACCGCCTACCTCACGGTGCAGAGCAAGTCGTGCCGCGTCTCGCACCACTTCACCTGCGAGATGGACCCGGACGGCTGGCAGCGCCGGATCGACATGGACCAGAACGGCATCTCGTACCTCGGCGCGATCGACGACGAGACGCGCTGGATGGAAAGCTTCCACATGTATTCGGGCCATTCCGAGCGGCTGGTGGAAGGGGCGGAGAACCCGGCCTCCTTCACCGAGCTGCTGGAGAGCGGCGTCAACACCTACGAGTTCGAGACCGACAGCGACGAGGTCGGCGTCTCGCGCTATGTCGGCGAGGACCGTCTGACCGGCGAGACGGTGGACATCGACGGCGTGACGCTGGACCGGACGCAGTACGCGATCACCGCCTACGACGCCGACGGCAACGTGACGTGGTCCAGCACCGGGACCGAGTACATCAACCGCGACTGGCGGATGTTCCTGTCCGGGCAATCCACCTACATGTCGGACGGAGAGAGCTTCGACAGCGACGATGCGCCGGTGGAGTTCATCTTCCCCGACGAGGCCGGCTTCCTGTCGCCGAACCCCAAGTTCGGCTGCAACGAGGAAAGCGCGTGATCGACGGCGCCTGCCTCTGCGGCGCGGTGCGCCTGCGGGCCGATCCGGTGATGGAGCGGTTCTCGGCGTGCCATTGCGGCAGCTGCACCCGCTGGACGGGCGGCGTCCAGTTCGGCTTCGGCTCGAAGGCGGACACGACGATGGTCGAGGGGCCGGTCAGGACCTACCGCTCGTCGCCCTTCGGCGAGCGGGCGTGGTGCGACCGTTGCGGCAGCGCGCTGTGGTTCCGCGAGGACGGCAAGGACTACGAGTTCGTGCCCGGCCTGTTCCCCGCAACGCACGACTGGCCGGTGAACAACGAGAACTACGTCGACACCGGCTGGCCGGCGATGCGCCTCGCGGGCGAGCACAAGCTGGTCAGCAAGGCCGAGTACGAGGCGCGGGCGCCGCATGTCGAGGACGCGCCGTGACCGCGCGCCACGGCCAGTGCCTGTGCGGCGCGGTGACGTTCGAGGCGGCCGAGACCGGCGGCTTCGGCGTCTGCCATTGCCACCAGTGCCAGCGCTGGCTGGGCGGCCCGATGCTGGGCGTGACGGTGCCCGAGGCGGCGATGAGCATCGAGGGGCCGGTCGTGACCCGCCGCACCTCGGGCTGGGCGTCGCGGTCGCGCTGCGGCGAGTGCGGCTCGCCGCTGTGGTACCGCTGGGACAAGGGCGCGGACGGGACCGGCAACTACGAGGTGCCGATCGGCTTGCTGGACGACGCGAACGGGCTGACCCTCGCGCGCGAGATCTTCATCGAGGAGAAGCCGGACTGCTTCGACCTCGCGGGCGAGCATCCGCGCCTGACCTGGGCGCAGCTGAAGCCGCAGCTGGAGGCCTCCGAATGATCGAGGGACATTGCCTGTGCCGGGCGGTGGCGGTGCGCGTCGAGGACCGGCACGAGACCGGCGTCGCCGCCTGCCATTGCCGCATGTGTCAGCGCTGGACCGGCGGGCTGTTCCTGTGCTTCCGCGCCGACGCGGCCGCCGTGACGGTGGAGGGGCCGGTGCGCCGCTTCCGGTCCTCGGGCTTCGCCGAGCGGGCGTTCTGCGAGGTCTGCGGCAGCCATCTGTGGATGCGCGACACCGACGAACCTGACCGGCCCTACGACCTGATGCCGGGTCTCTTCGACGCAGGCCGCGACTGGCCGCTGACCTCAGAGATCTACACCGACCGCGCCATGGCGTCGGTCCGACTTTCCGGGGACCACCGGCGCGAGACCCGCGCCGAGGTGGAAGCCGCCCACCCCTTTGTCGAGGGAGATGCCCCATGACGACGTATGATGAAACCTGGGCCGCGGCGGAAGAAGCCAAGCGCAAGTGGATGGCCGAGAACTCGCTGTTCCGCGAGGAGGACGAGCACGCCTCCTGCGGCGTGGGCCTCGTCGTCAGCATCGACGGCACCGCCAGCCGGTCGGTGGTCGAGAAGGGCATCGCGGCGCTGAAGGCGGTCTGGCACCGCGGCGCGGTCGACGCCGACGGCAAGACCGGCGACGGCGCCGGCATCCACGTGCAGATCCCGGTGCCGTTCTTCGACGACCAGATCCGCCGCACCGGCCACGAGCCGGTCGAGGGGCGGCGCATCGCGGTCGGGCAGGTGTTCCTGCCCCGCAACGACTTCGGCGCGCAGGAGACCTGCCGGACGATCGTCGAGACCGAGGTCCTGCGGATGGGCCACTACATCTACGGCTGGCGCCACGTCCCGGTGAACATCGAGGTGCTGGGCGAGAAGGCGAACGCGACCCGGCCCGAGATCGAGCAGATCCTGATCCGCTGCGAGAAGGATATCGACGAGGAGGCGTTCGAGCGCGAGCTCTACATCATCCGCCGCCGGATCGAGAAGGCGGCCGCGGCGGCCCAGGTCGGCGTGCTGTACCTCGCCTCGCTGTCCTGCCGGTCGATCATCTACAAGGGCATGTTCCTCGCCCAGGACGTGGCGGAGTTCTATCCCGACCTCAAGGACGAGCGCTTCGTCTCGTCCTTCGCGATCTACCACCAGCGCTATTCGACCAACACCTTCCCGCAATGGTGGCTGGCCCAGCCCTTCCGCATGCTCGCCCACAACGGCGAGATCAACACGCTGAAGGGCAACCTGAACTGGATGAAGAGCCACGAGATCCGCATGGCCAGCTCCACGTTCGGCGAGCAGGCGGAGGACATCAAGCCGATCGTCGCGCTGGGCTCGTCGGATTCGGCCGCACTCGACGCGGTGTTCGAGGTGCTGGTGCGGGCCGGGCGCACCGCGCCGATGGCCAAGACGATGCTGGTGCCCGAGGCGTGGTCCAAGGTCGCGACCGACATGCCGCAGGCGTGGCAGGACATGTACGCCTACTGCAACGCGGTGATGGAGCCGTGGGACGGCCCCGCCGCGCTCGCCATGACCGACGGGCGCTGGGTCTGCGGCGGTCTCGACCGCAACGGCCTGCGGCCGATGCGCTACGTGGTGACGGGCGACGGCCTGCTGATCGCGGGGTCCGAGATCGGCATGGTCCCGACCGACGAGAAGAGCGTCGTCGAGAAGGGCGCGCTCGGCCCTGGTCAGATGATCGCTGTCGACATGAAGGAAGGCCGGCTGTTCCACGACCACGAACTGAAGGACAAGCTGGCCGCCGCGCAGCCGTTCGGCGACTGGATCGAGAAGGTCGTGGACCTGAACGCGATCCTGCGCGACGTGCCCGAGCAGCCCCTGTTCGAGGGCGCCGACCTGCGCCGCCGGCAGATCGCGGCGGGGTACTCTCTCGAGGAGCTGGAGCAGGTCCTCGCGCCGATGGCCGAGGACGGCAAGGAGATGATCGCCTCGATGGGCGACGACACGCCGTCCGCGGTGCTGTCGGCGCGCTATCGGCCGCTGTCGCACTTCTTCCGGCAGAACTTCAGCCAGGTAACGAACCCGCCGATCGACTCCCTGCGCGAGAACCGGGTGATGAGCCTCAAGACCCGGTTCGGCAACCTCAAGAACGTGCTGGACGAGAGCTCGGCCCAGACGGAGATCCTGGTGCTGGAAAGCCCGTTCGTCGCCAACTCGGAATTCGAGGTGATGACCGAGCAGTTCGGCGACCAGGTGGCCTGGATCGACTGCACCTTCGCCACCGGGGGAGAGCCCGACGCGCTGAAGAAGGGGCTGGAGCGGATCCGGGCCGAGGCGGAGGACGCCGTGCGCTCGGGCGCCGGGCACATCGTGCTGACCGACCAGTACCAGTCGGCGGACAAGATCCCGATGCCGATGATCCTCGCCACGTCGGCGGTGCATTTCTGGCTGACCCGCAAGGGTCTGCGCACCTTCTGCTCGATCAACGTCCGGTCGGCCGAGTGCATCGACCCGCACTACTTCGCCGTGCTGATCTCGTGCGGGGCGACGACGGTGAACGCGTACCTCGCGCAGGATTCCATCGCCGACCGCATCCGGCGCGGCCTGATCGAGGGCAGCCTCGTCGACGCCTGCCGGCGCTACCGCGCGGCGATCGACGCAGGCCTGCTCAAGATCATGTCGAAGATGGGCATCTCGATCATCTCGTCCTACCGCGGCGGGCTGAACTTCGAGGCGGTGGGCCTCTCCCGCGCGATGTGCGCGGAGTACTTCCCGGGCATGCACTCCCGCATCTCGGGGATCGGCCTCACCGGCATCCAGAAGAAGCTGGAGGAAATCCACGCGCAGGGCTGGTCCACCGGCTCGGCCGAGGTGGGCGTGCTGCCGATCGGCGGCTTCTACAAGGCGCGGCGCGCGGGCGAGAAGCACGCCTGGGAGGCGACGACGATGCACCTGCTGCAGGCGGCGTGCGACCGGGCGTCCTACGAGCTGTGGCAGCAGTATTCGCGCCAGCTGGCGGCGAACCCGCCGATCCACCTGCGCGACCTTCTGGCGATCAAGCCGCTGGGCGAGCCGGTGCCGATCGAGGAGGTGGAGTCCATCACCTCGATCCGCAAGCGGTTCGTGACGCCGGGCATGTCGCTGGGCGCGCTGTCGCCGGAGGCGCACAAGACGCTGAACGTGGCGATGAACCGGATCGGCGCGAAGTCCGACAGCGGCGAGGGCGGCGAGGATCCGGCGCATTTCACGCCCGAGGCGAACGGCGACAACCCGTCGGCAAAGATCAAGCAGGTGGCGTCCGGCCGCTTCGGCGTCACGGCGGAGTACCTGAACCAGTGCGAGGAGCTGGAGATCAAGGTCGCGCAGGGCGCCAAGCCCGGCGAGGGCGGGCAGCTGCCCGGCATGAAGGTGACGAAGCTGATCGCCCGCCTGCGGCACTCGACGCCCGGCGTCACGCTCATCAGCCCGCCGCCGCACCATGACATCTACTCGATCGAGGACCTCGCGCAGCTGATCTACGACCTCAAGCAGATCAACCCGCGCTGCAAGGTGACGGTGAAGCTGGTCGCCTCGTCGGGCGTCGGCACCATCGCGGCGGGCGTGGCCAAGGCGAAGGCCGACGTCATCCTGATCTCGGGCCACAACGGCGGCACCGGCGCGTCCCCGGCGACCAGCATCAAGTATGCCGGCCTGCCGTGGGAGATGGGCCTGACCGAGGCGCATCAGGTGCTGGCGATGAACAACCTGCGCGAGCGGGTGACGCTGCGCACCGACGGGGGCCTGCGCACGGGCCGCGACATCGTCATGGCGGCGATGATGGGCGCCGAGGAATACGGCATCGGCACCGCCGCGCTGATCGCGATGGGCTGCATCATGGTCCGCCAGTGCCAGTCGAACACCTGCCCGGTGGGCGTCTGCACCCAGGACGAGCGTCTGCGGGCCAAGTTCACCGGCAGCGCCGAGAAAGTGGTGAACCTCATCACCTTCTACGCCACCGAGGTGCGGGAGATCCTCGCCTCCATCGGGGCGCGCAGCCTCGACGACGTGATCGGGCGGGCGGACCTGCTGACGCAGGTGTCGCGCGGCGCCGCGCACCTCGACGACCTCGACCTCAATCCGCTGCTCATCACCGTCGATGGGGCCCACTCCATCCGCTACGACCGGAACAAGCCGCGCAACGCGGTGCCGGACACGCTGGACGCCGAGATCGTGAAGGACGCCGCGCGCTTCCTGAACGACGGCGAGAAGATGCAGCTGGAATACGCGGTGCAGAACACGCTGCGGACCGTCGGCACGCGCACGTCGAGCCACATCGTCGGCAGGTTCGGGATGCGGAACCAGCTGCAGCCCGACCACCTGACGGTGAAGCTCAAGGGCTCCGCCGGGCAGTCCCTCGGCGCGTTCGCGGCGCCGGGGCTGAAGCTGGAAGTGTCGGGGGACGCCAACGACTACGTCGGCAAGGGCCTGTCGGGCGGGACGATCGTGGTCCGGCCGCCGATGGCCTCGCCTCTCGTCGCGGCGGACAACGTCATCATCGGCAACACCGTCCTCTACGGCGCGACCGACGGCTACCTCTTCGCCGCCGGCCGGGCCGGGGAGCGGTTCGCGGTCCGGAACTCGGGCGCGAAGGTGGTGATCGAGGGCTGCGGGTCGAACGGGTGCGAGTACATGACCGGCGGCGTCGCGGTGATCCTCGGCGAGATCGGCGCGAACTTCGGCGCCGGCATGACGGGCGGCATGGCCTACGTCTACGACCCCGACGGCACGGCGCCGGCCATGATGAACATGGAGACGCTTGTGACCGGCCCGGTCACGGTGGCGCATTGGGTGGACGAGCTGAAGGCGCTGATCGAGCGGCATGCCGTCGAGACCGGCAGCCGGCGGGCGGCGGAGATCCTGACCCACTGGGACAGCGAGCTGCCGCACTTCCTGCAGATCTGCCCGACCGAGATGCTGCCGCACCTGGCGCATCCGCTGAGCGAGGAGGCGCAGGCCGTCCCGGCGGAGTGATCCGCCGGGCGCGGGGCGGCGGGGAGTCTCGCCGCTCTCGCTGGGTCGGCGGGGTGGACGGACGGCTCTGCCGCGGCGCCAAATCGGACCGACCTCGGACAGGCACCGGCAACCCGCTCCCGCCCGGAACAGCCGCGCGAGCGGCCCGGGCAGCGTCTGGCCGCCCCCCGGCCAGACGCTTCCTCGCCACCTGCGAGACGATAGAGGTCGGGCGGGGGTGGCGGGATAAAGCGTCTCCACCGCAGCGTCGGGGCGTTCGACCGCGGCCAGACGCCGCCCTTGCGTTCGAGCATCGACTGCGGCTGGCGGGCCGAGCTGTCGCGCGACCTTTTGTCGGGGCCCCGGGTCAGGCCCGGGGCGGGTGTTCGGGGGTCCTGATGCGAGCTCCCGCCCCGGCCTGGAGCCGGGGCCTCCATCGGCAAACGCGACACCTGGCTGCTGCCGCCCCGGTCGCCGGCCGGAAGCCACGACCCCCCGTGCGGCGCGGTCGCAACATCCCCCGCGCCGGTTTCACCCCGCTGTCCCGCCCGCTTGCCCCGACGACTCGCGGCGCCGATGGTCGGGCGGGAGCAGGGCGTGCGCGGGCACAGGGCCCGGACCGCCGGCGGTCGCCGGACGCCCTGCTGACGGAGGGAGACGGCGGTGAGGGTTGCGGGGCCGCATCGGACATCGCATGGCTGACGGACGCCGGCGCGCGCTCGTCCTCGGCGGCTACGGGCTGATCGGCGCCGCCTGCCTTCGGCGCATGACGACAGCGGGCTGGCGTGTGACCGGCGTCGGACGGGACGCGGCCGCCGCCCGGCGGGTGGCGCCGGACGCCGACTGGGCGATCCGCGACCTCGCCGCGATGGGCGAGGCGGAGTGGCGGGCGCTGGTCGCGGGAGCGGACGTCGTGATCAATGCCTCGGGCGCGCTGCAGGACGGCGGCGGCGACGATCTGGGCGCGATCCACGAGCGGGCGGTGGTGCGGCTGGTGCGGGCGCTGGAGGGGTCGCGGACGCGGCTGGTGCAGATCTCGGCTGCCGGGGTGGCGCCGGACGCACCCACCGCCTTCTTCCGGACCAAGGCGCGGGGCGACGGGGCGATCCGCGCCTCCGGCCTCGACTGGGTGATCCTGCGGCCGACGCTGGTGATCGGCGCCGGCGCGTTCGGCGGCTCCGCGCTCCTGCGCGCGGCCGCGGCGCTGCCGGGCGTGGCGCCGCAGGTGCTGCCCGAGGCGATGATCCAGACCGTGGCGCTGGATGACGTCGCGGACGCGGTTCTCGCAGCGGCGGAGGGGGCGATCCCGGGCGGCACGGTCGCGGACCTGACCGAGGCGGAGGCGCGGAGCCTGCCGGAGACGGTCGCCGCCGTGCGGCACTGGCTGGGCCTGCCGCGGGCCCTGTGGGCGCCGCCGGTGCCGCCGGTGCTGCTGCGCGGCGCGGCGGCGGTGGCGGACGGGCTGGGGCGGCTCGGCTGGCGCTCGCCGCTGCGGTCGACGGCGATCCGGGCGCTGGCGGACGGCGTCCGCGGCGATCCGTCGGCCTGGGAGGCGGCGGGCGGCGCGCCGTGCCGGCCGCTGGAGCAGACGCTCGCGGCGATGCCGGCCGGCCTGCAGGAGCGGTGGTTCGCGAGGCTCTACCTGCTGTTCCCGCTGGCGGTGGCGACGCTCAGCGTGTTCTGGATCGCCTCGGGCCTGATAGGGCTGGCGCGAACCGGGGCGGCGGCGGAGGTGCTGACCTCGCGGGGCTGGAGCGACGCGGCGGCGCGCGTGGCGGTCTGGATCGGCGGCGTGGCGGATCTGGCGCTGGGACTCGCGATCCTGTGGCGGCCGCTGGTCCGGGCGGCGGCGCTGGGGATGGCGGCGCTGGCCGGCGGCTACCTCGTCGCCGCGACGCTGGCGGCGCCGGACCTGTGGGCCGACCCGATGGGGCCGCTGGTCAAGGTGATCCCGGGGCTGGTGCTCGCCCTCGTCGTCGCGGCGCTGACGGAGTCGCGATGACCGGCGACGTCCTTCTCTTCCTGCACGTGATCGGCGCCACGGTTCTGCTGGGGACGGGGGCGGGGATCGCGTTCTTCATGGTGATGTCGCACCGGAGCGGCGACCCGGCGCTGGTGGCGCATGTGGCCGGAATCGTGGTGATCGCCGACATGGTCTTCACCGCCACCGCGGCCGTGGCGCAGCCGGTGACGGGCGTTCTGCTCGCGCTCGACCGGGGATGGCGCCTGTCGGAGGGGTGGATCGTCCTGTCGCTCGTCCTCTACGTCGTGGTGGGGGCGTTCTGGCTGCCCGTCGTGTGGATGCAGGCGCGGATGCGCGACCTCGCCCGGGCGGCGCGGGACGCGGACGAACCGCTGCCGGGGGCGTATCACCGCCTGTACCGGGCCTGGTTCGCCTGCGGCTTTCCGGCGTTCTTCGCGGTGCTGGCGATCCTCTGGCTGATGCTGACGCGGCCGCTCCTCTGGGCGGGTTGACCGGCGCGCGGCGGGAGGGGTCTAAGGGCGGCATGGCACGGCGGGCGAGCAGGGCGGAGACGGAGCGACGGCGGGTCAGGCCGCTGCGCTGGCTGATGCGCTGTGTCCGCCGGCTGCTGCTGCTGGCCGTGGTGCTGGCGGCGGCGCTGATCGGCCTGTTCGCCGTCGTGAACCCGCCGGCGACGCCCTACATGCTGGCCGAGTACGGCCGATACGGGCCGCTGGACCGGACCTGGGTGCCGATGGAGGAGATCGCGCCGGTTATGGCGCGCTCTGTCGTCGCGGCGGAGGATGCGAACTTCTGCCTGCACTGGGGCTTCGACCTCGACGCGATCCGAGCGGCGATCGAGGCCGGCGGCCAGCGCGGCGCTTCCACGCTGAGCCAGCAGACGGTGAAGAACGTCTACCTGTGGCAGGGCCGCAGCTGGCTGCGCAAGGCGCTCGAGGCGGCGCTGACCCCGGCGGTGGAGCTGGTCTGGACGAAGCGGCGCATCCTCGAGGTCTACCTCAACGTCGCGGAGTTCGGCGAAGGGCTGTTCGGGGTCGAGGCGGCGGCGCAGCGCTACTACGGCATCCCGGCGTCGCAGCTGTCGCCGGACCAGGCCGCGCGGCTGGCGGCGCTCCTGCCGAACCCCAAGGAGCGCGATCCAGACGCGCTCGGCGACAGCCTGCGGCGGCGGGCGCGGGACATCGCGGGGGGCGCGGCGACCATCGCGGCGGACGGCCGGGCGGCATGTTTCGAGGGGGGCGGGCCGCTCTGACCCCCCGCCTCCCCGGGGGCAGTATTGAAAGGCGGGATGCCTTGCGGCATTGAGGGGCACACCTGACCCGGACCGTGCCATGTACCGCCTGTACCACTATCCGTTGTCCCCGTTCTCGCGGAAGGTCCGCCTGGTCCTCGGCGAGAAGCGGCTCGATACCGAGCTGGTGGAGGAGCGCTACTGGGAGCAGGACGCCGACTTTCTGCGCCGCAACCCCGCCGGCAAGGTGCCCGTGCTGCGGATCGGCGGGCGGTTCTATTCCGACAGCGGCGCGATCTGCGAGTATCTCGAGGAGGTGGCGCCGCAGCCCCCCCTGATGCCGCAGGGCGCCGAGGCCCGCTACGAGGTGCGGCGGCTGGTGGCGTGGTTCGACGACAAGTTCCACGCCGAGGTGACGGCCAAGCTGCTGGGCGAGCGGATCTTCCGCAAGGTGCAGGGCACCGGCTACCCGGATTCGGCGAACGTGAAGTCCGGGGCGCGGGCGATCAAGCACCACATCGACTACATGGCGTGGCTCCTGGACCAGCGGCGGTGGCTGGCGGGGAACGAGATGACGCTGGCGGACTTCGCCGCGGCGGCGCACCTGTCGTGCCTCGACTACATCTCGGACGTGGACTGGCACCGGTCGGACGTGGTCAAGGACTGGTACGCCAAGATCAAGTCGCGCCCGGCGTTCCGGTCGATCCTCGCGGACCAGATCCCGGGATTTCCGCAGCCGGCGCATTACGCGGATCTGGACTTCTGAAAGCGTCTTCACGGTGGCCCGGGGGCTGACTGGGGGCCTCGAAGAGCCGATGCACGAGATCTGCGCGGGGCCCCGGCTCGGGGGCCGGGGCGGGTGGTCCCGAGGACGGTCCCGCGCACGACAGCTTCGCAATCTGCCCTGCCGTTGCACAGGAGCATACCCGCCCCGGGCCCGACCCGGGGCCTCGCCCGGACAAGGCGGTGCGCGGGCCAAGTCGGGGTCCCGGGTCAGGCCCGGGACGGGCGAGGCTTGTGGCGCCGTCGTCGCGGCAGGGCTGCGCCGGGGCGGTGGGAGCGATAGGTTAGCCGCATGGACCGACACGCCCTCAAACAGGCGCTGGACGCCGAAGCCCGCGCGGCGGGCTTCGCGGCGATGGGCGTCTGCCGGCCGGATGCCGTGCCTCAGGCGGCGGGGCGGCTGGCGACCTTTCTCAAGGAGGGCCGGCACGGCGACATGTGCTGGATGGCAGAGCGCACCCACTGGCGTGGCGATCCCGCGGCGCTGTGGCCGCAGGCGCGGTCGGTCGTGATGCTGGCCGAGAGCTACGCGCCGGAGCACGATCCGCTGAACGTGCTGGACCGGCCGGATCGGGCGGCGATCAGCGTCTATGCCCACGGGCGGGACTACCACGACCTCGTCAAGAAGCGGCTGAAGCGGGTGGGGCGGTGGCTGCTGGAGCGCTGCCCGGGCGAGGAGATCAAGGTCTTCGTCGATACTGCCCCGGTGATGGAGAAGCCGCTGGCGCAGGCCGCCGGCCTCGGCTGGCAGGGCAAGCACACGAACCTGCTGGGGCGGGACTTCGGCAACTGGGTGTTCCTCGGCGCCATCTTCACGACCGTGGAGCTGCCCCCCGACCCGCCGGAGGCGGAGCATTGCGGGAGCTGCCGCAAGTGTCTCGACGTCTGCCCCACCGACGCCTTTCCCGCGCCGTTCCAGCTCGATGCGCGCCGCTGCATCTCGTACCTGACGATCGAGCATGCCGGCCCGATCCACGAGGAGTTCCGGCCGGCGCTGGGCAACCGCATCTACGGCTGCGACGACTGCCTCGCCGTCTGTCCGTGGAACAAGTTCGCCGTTCGTGCCGCCGACCAGCGCTACCTCGCGGAGGACGGGCCGCCCCGGCTGGCGGAGCTGGCGGCGCTGGACGACGCGGCGTTCCGGAAGCGGTTCTCGGGCAGCGCGGTGAAGCGGATCGGGCGGGACCGGTTCGTGCGGAACGTGCTCTACGCCATCGGTAACTCGGGAGACCCGCGGCTGGCGGACAGCGCGCGGGCGCTGGCGGACGATCCGGACCCGGCGGTCGCGGACGCGGCGCGCTGGGCGCTGTCACGTCTTCGCCAGCGGGGGGATACCTGACGCCGACCGGAGCATTCGCCATGTGACCACCCACATGGAGATGACAGATGACGAAGTTCGCACTCGCCGCCGCCACCGCCATGGTGCCCGCCCTCGCCGCCGCGCAGGTCGACCAGGGCCCCGCCAACGCCGACTTCGAGGCGGCGTTCGAGAACCAGACCCGCGCCCCCGCGCTGGACGACACCGCCGTGACGACCGAGACCTTCGTCGACGGCCTCGACCACCCGTGGGGCATCGCGCTGCTGCCGGGCGGCGACTACCTCGTGACCGAGCGGCCGGGCCAGCTGCGCATGGTCATGGCCGACGGGACGCTGTCCGAGCCGATCACGGGCGTGCCGGACGTGGACAACCGCGAGCAGGGCGGCCTTCTCGACGTTGCCGTGCGCGACGATTTCGCCGAGACGCGGCGTGTCTGGCTGACCTACGCCAAGAGCGTCGAGGGCGGCACCGCGACCGCCGCGGCGACAGGCACCCTCAGCGAGGACGGGACCGAGCTGACGGACGTGCAGGACATCTTCGTCCAGTCGCCGCCCGCCGACGCGCCGATGCACTATGGCAGCCGGATCGTGTTCGAGCCGGACAGCGACAACGCCTTCATCACCACGGGCGAGCACTTCACGCAGGTGAACCGCGAGCTGGCGCAGGACCTGGGGACGACCTACGGCAAGGTCATCCGGGTCGACGCCGTCGACGGCACGGCGCCCGAGGGCAACCCCTTCGTGGGTGAAGAGGGGGTCGATACGATCTGGTCCTACGGCCACCGGAACATCCAGGGCGCGGCCGTCGGGCCGGAAGGGCGCCTGTGGACGATCGAACACGGTCCCGCCGGCGGCGACGAGCTGAACCTCACCGAGGCGGGGGAGAACTACGGCTGGCCCGTCGTGTCCTACGGTGTCACCTACAGCGGCAACCCGGTCGGCTCGGGCGATGCCCGGCAGGAGGGATTCGCGGAGCCGGTCTACTACTGGGATCCGGTCATCGCGCCCGGCGGCATGATCTTCTACGATGGCGATGCGTTCGACGGCTGGGGGGGCGACATCCTCGCCTCCGGCCTGGTGAGTCAGAGCGTCGTTCGGCTGGAGCTGGAGGATGGACGGGTGACGGGCGAAGAGCGGATCGACGTGGGCGCGCGCGTGCGCGACGTCGAGCAGGCGCCGGACGGCACGCTGATCGTCGTGACCGACGAGGCGGCGCCGAACGGCGCCCTCGTGCGGATCTCGCCTGCCGGATGACGGCCGGCCGCCCCCAGCGCGGGCCGGGGGCGGCCCTTGAACGGCTCGTGGACCGCGGCATCGCGCGCTGGCACCGCCGGCACGGCCGCGACCCGGTCATCGACCCCCATGTCGGCTATGCCACCCCGGCCGCGCTTCACCTGCGCGGCCGCATCCTGTCGCGGGTGCCGCGAATCGATCCTGGCGTCCGCACGACGCTCGGCAACCTGCGGCAGATGGCGTCGCTCTTCGTCACCGACGAGGTCTCGGGCGTCGAGGTGACGGCGCCCGCATACGGCATCTCGACCCGATCCGACGCGGAGGGCTATTTCGCGCTGGAGGTGCCCCGCCCCGCCTCCTCCGGCTGGCACGAGGTCGAAGTGCGGGCCGGCGTGTCCGCTGTCACGATGCCGGCGCTCGTGCCGCGCGGGGACGCGACCCTGTGCATCGTCTCGGACATCGACGACACCGTGATCCGCACCGGCGCCTGGTCGCTGTGGCGCAATCTCGCGACCACCTTCACCGGCGGGCTGGCCTCCCGCGAGGTCTTCGCCGACGGCGTGGAGCTGCTGACGCGGCTGGAGGACGGAGGGCGCAATCCCGTCTTCTTCGTCAGTTCCAGCCCGTGGAACCTGCACGATTTCCTGTCGCGCCTCCTCGGCGCCGCCGGGGTGCCGAGGGGGCCGATGTTCCTGCGGGACTTCGGGCTGGCGCACCGGGCCGCAGGGCACGAGGGTCACAAGGGCCGCGCGATCGACACGATCCTCGCCGCGGTGCCGGACCTGCCGTTCGTGCTGATCGGCGATACCGGCCAGAGGGACGCCCACGTCTACCGGGCCGCGGCCGAGCGGCATCCGGGACGCGTCCGCGCGGTCATCCTGCGGCGGGCGGGGCGCGAGGCCGAAGCGGCGGAGGTCGCGGCGCTGCGCGCCATGGGCGTTCCGGTCGAGGTGGTGGCGGATTACGGCGCGGTCAGCTTCCCGGGTTGAAACGATGCGGCGCGGTGCCGACGTTATGGTAACGTTGATTCCCGTCATGCGAGGAGGACACGCCATGACAGACCAACAGACCCAGACCCCCGAGATCCGCACCCGCGAGTTCGTGCGGGTCGAGCGCGAGCAGGGCACCCATCCGGCGATCCGCGCACTGCACCGCAAGGCGCGGGAACAGCGGCGCGGCGCCGGGGTGAAGGAATACGCCCGCATCGAGCGCGGCCAGGAGGCCTGATTTTCCGCCTGCGGCGGCACCTGTCCGCCGCAGGCGCTTTCCGCCCGGCCCGGCGCCGCCTAGGGTCGGCGCATGAATCCCCTGCGCGGCATCATCCTCAAGATCCTGTCGGTCTGCATCTTCGTCGCGATGCAGTCCCTGATAAAGGTCACGCGCGAGCATGTGCCGCCGGGCGAGACGGTGTTCTTCCGCTCGTTCTTCGCGATTCCTGTCATCGTCGCGTGGCTTGCCTGGCGGGGCGAGCTGTCGAGCGGGCTGCGCACCTCGAACCCGATGGGCCACGTCTGGCGCGGCTTCGTCGGGACGCTGGCGATGGGGTCGGGCTTCGCCGGTCTCGGCCTGCTGCCGCTGCCCGAGGTGACGGCGATCGGCTACGCCGCGCCGCTCCTCGTCGTGATCTTCGCCGCGATGTTCCTGGGCGAGGAGGTACGGCTGTTCCGCCTGACCACCGTCGTCCTCGGCCTGATCGGGGTGCTGATCGTCCTGTCGCCGCGCCTGACCTCGACGGGCGGCGCGCTCGACCAGAGGGAGACTCTGGGCGCGGTGATCGTGCTGGCCGGGGCGGTGTTCGCGGCGCTGGCGCAGGTCTTCGTGCGGCGCATGGTGGCGACGGAATCGACGGCGGCGATCGTCTTCTGGTTCTCGGTGACCGCGTCGGTCCTGTCGCTGGTCACGCTCTACTGGGGCTGGGTCGTGCCGACGCCGGCCGAGACGGGGATGCTGATCCTCGCCGGCCTCGGCGGCGGGGTGGGGCAGATCCTGCTGACCTCGTCCTACCGGCAGGCGGACGCGTCGCTGATCGCCCCGTTCGAGTACGTCTCGATGCTGCTGGCCATCGCCGTCGGCTTCGCCGTGTTCGGCGAGGTGCCGACGGGGACGATGCTGCTGGGCGCGTCGATCGTCGTGTTCGCAGGCGTCCTCATCATCTGGCGCGAGCGGCAGCTGGGGCTGAAGCGGGCGCGCCAACGCAAGGCGATGCCGCCCTCGAACGGCTGACGGGCACTCAGCTCCGGGCGATCTCTTCCCGCACCTGCCCCCAGGCCATCGCGGTGAAGACGGCCGTGCCGCCGACGATGTTGCCGAGGAGAACGGGCAGGAAGAAGCCGAGGATCGCCGGACCGGCGTCGAGGTCGCCGGAGAAGACGACGTAGAACATCTCGACCGAGCCGGCGACGATGTGGGTGAAGTCGCCGGCCGCGATCAGCCAGGTGAAGGTGAGGATGATGAAGAACCCCTCGGCCCGCTGGCCGGCGGACATCATCCAGACCAGCGCCGCCATCAGCAGCCCCGCCGGGATCGCCTTGAAGAACCCGGCGACCGGGCCGAAGCCGGTGGCATGCAGCGACAGCGCGTGGATCGAGGCCTGCACCTCGGGCTGGATCGCCGGCGTCCAGTACAGGAACGACGCCGCGACGAGGCAGCCGGCGGTGTTGGCCGTCAGCACGATGCCCCACAAGCGCGCCGTCGCCAGCAGGCAGTTGAGGCTGCGCCGCGTCAGGACCGGCATGACGGTAGTGATCGTGTTCTCGGTGAAGAGCTGCAGCCGGCCCATGATGACCAGCATGAAGCCCAGGGAGTAGCCGAGATTCTCCAGCAGGTACGAGGCCGGCACGTCGGGCAGATAGGTCAGGAACAACGCCTCGCCGAGGACCGAGAAGGCGATGCAGACGCCCGCGGCAAGACCGGAGAAGATCAGGGACGAGCGCGGACGGGACAGCTCCTCCTCGCCCTCGCGCAGGACAACCTCGTAGACGAGGCGGGCGGACATGTGCGTCGCCTTCTCGACCGCCTCGTTCTCGACCTCGGCCCGCTGCTCGTCGGTGCGCGCCGCTGCGGCGCGCGAGGCCTTGGTGCGGGGGGCGTCGTCGGGGTCGGTCACGCGTGTCGGGTCGGTCGGATTCATGCCCCCACAGATGGGCCGACGCCGGCGGGTGGCAACGTCGGCCCGTCCTTCATCAGCTCCGCACCAGCGTCTCGTAGCTTTCGGCGATCTCGCGGGTCAGGGCGCCGACCTCGAAATTGTAGTCGCCGATCTGGCCGACGGGGGTGACCTCGGCGGCGGTGCCGGTGAGCCAGCACTGCTCGAACCCTTCCAGCTCCTCGGGCATGATGTGGCGCTCGTGCACCTTGATCTGGCGGTCCTGCAGCATGCCGACGACGGTCTGCCGGGTGATGCCGTTGAGGAAGCAGTCGGGAAGCGGCGTGTGCACCTCGCCGTCCTTGACGAAGAAGATGTTGGCGCCCGTCGCCTCGGCCACGTAGCCGCGGTAGTCGAACATCATCGCGTCCGAACAGCCCTTCGCCTCGGCGGCGTGCTTGGACATGGTGCAGATCATGTAGAGGCCGGCGGCCTTGGCGTGGCTGGGGATCGTCTCGGGCGAGGGGCGCCTCCACCTGGAGATGTCGAGCTTCGCGCCCTTCATCTTGGCGTCGCCGTAGTAGTTGCCCCACTCCCACCCCGCGATCGCGAGGCGGACGGGGTTGCGGGCGGCGCTGACGCCCATGTCGGGGCCGGCGCCGCGCCAGGCGATGGCGCGGACGTAGGCGTCGGTCCAGCCGTTCGCCTCCAGCATCTGGTACTTGGCGGCCTCGATCTCGTCGACGGTGTAGGGGATCTCGAAATCCAGCATCTCGGCCGAACGACGGAGCCGCTCGGAATGCTTGCGGCCCTCGAAGATTTTCCCGTTATAGCAGCGCTCGCCCTCGAACACGGACGAGGCGTAGTGCAGGGCGTGGGTCAGCAGGTGGACGTTGGCGTCCCGCCACTCCACCAGCTTGCCGTCCATCCAGATCCTGCCGTCGCGATCGTCGTAGGCACCCGCCATGATCTTTCCTTCCGGATTTCCGTTTGTTACCCGTTCGGGCCCGAAGCGGACAGAAAGTTGCTTCGGATCGGCCGACTCGCTAACAGTCGGCTGTGGTAATGTCAACAAGGCTGACGTATCTTGACGTCAGCACGGACGGGGAGAGCCCAGTGGCCGAAGGATCGGGACCGCCCGGGGGGCAGGCGCTGCTGTTCCTCACGGACGAGCAGCTGCGGACCGGGATTGAGGCGATGTTCTTCGCCTATCGCGGCTTCACCGCCGACCCCGACCGCATCCTCGCCGAAAAGGATTACGGGCGGGCGCACCACCGGGCGCTGCACTTCATCCATCGCTCGCACGGGACGACGGTGAACAACCTGCTGTCGATCCTGGGGGTGACGAAGCAGTCCCTCAATCGTGTGTTGCGCACGCTGATCGAGGACGGTCTCGTGGAGAGCAGGGTGGGGACCGTGGACAAGCGCGAGCGGCATCTCTTCCTGACCGAGACCGGCGCGGCGCTGGAGCGCGAGCTGTCGGACGCGCAGCGGGACCGGATGCGCGCCGCCTACCGCGCCGCGGGGCCGGCGGCGGTGGCAGGGTTCCGTCAGGTGCTGGAGGCGATGATGGACGAGGACATGCGACGTCACTACCTCGCACTTCGGGACCGGGAACGGGGCTGATGGGCGGCGGAGCGGCCGAGGCGGCGCATCTCCTCATCGTCGACGACGACGAGCGGATCCGCGGCCTTCTGCAGAAGTTCCTGATGCGGCACGGCTACCTCGTCACGGCCGCGCGGGACGCGGGCCATGCGCGGCGGCTGCTCGGGGGGCTGGACTTCGACCTGATGGTCCTCGACGTGATGATGCCGGGCGAGGACGGGATCAGCTTCTGCCGCAGCCTGCGCGCCAGCCGGGCGATGCCGGTGCTGCTGCTGACCGCGCGGGGCGAGACGGCGGACCGGATCGCGGGGCTGGAGGCGGGGGCCGACGACTACCTCGCCAAGCCGTTCGAGCCTAAGGAGCTGCTGCTGCGGATCAACGCGATCCTGCGGCGCACGCCCCCGCCCGAGCCGGCGGTGGCGACGCCCAAGGTGCTGACGCTGGGGCCGATCCGCTACGACACCGAGCGGGGCGAGATGTGGCAGGGCGACGACCTCGTCCGGCTCACCGCAACCGAGAGCCAGCTGATGCGCATCTTCGCCGGCCGGCCCGGCGCCGCCTTCAGCCGCGCCACCCTGGTCGAGGAGCTGGGGCGCGGCGGCGGGCAGGCGCAGGAGCGGGCGGTGGACGTGCAGATCACGCGCCTGCGCCGCAAGATCGAGGTCGATCCGCGCCAGCCCCGCTACCTGCAGACGGTACGGGGCGAGGGCTACATGCTGGCGCCGGACTGAGGGCGGGTCAGAGTCGAGAGGTGTCGAGGGGCTGGACGCCGGGGTTCAGACGCAGCACCGACCAGTTGAGCGCGCCCGCGGTGGTGACCCACGCGAGGTAGGGCACGAACATCAGGCCCGAGACCCAGTCGACCCGCCAGTGCGCGATCAGGCAGCCGAGGACGGCGAGCCACAGCAGCCCCATCACCACCATCGCCCACTGCATCCGCCGCAGCCCGAAGAACAGCGGCGTCCACAGCGCGTTGAGCGCGATCTGCAGCGCCCAGAAGGCCATCGCGGCGCCGCTGTCCGGCTCTCCCGCCACCCGCGCGCCGGCGATCGCCATCAGGACGTACAGCACGGTCCAGACGATGGGAAAGGCGGCGTTCGGCGGCACCCATGTCGGCTTCTGCAGCCGCTCGTACCAGGCGCCGGGCGGGAAGGCGGCCCCGGTGGCGCCGGCCGCGAGGGCGGCGACGAGGAAGATCAGGAACAGCATGGGGCGCCTCCGGCCTGGGACGAGCCGAGGGTAGCGCAGGACCCGGCGGGGGGCCACGGGGAGCGGATGGAGCCGATTGCCCCGCCCGGAATCAGCCGCTTCAGCGGCCCGGGCAGCGTCTGGCCGCCCCCCGGCCAGACGCTTCCTCGCCACCTGGAAGATTGTCGACGTCAGGCGGGGGTGGCGGGATCAAGCGCTTGTACCGCAAGGTCGGAGCGTCCGACCGCGGCCAGACGCTGCCCTCCGGTCGGGACTCCCGCCTCGTGGGCGGAGCGTCCCGCCGAAGGCTACCCGTCCCGGGCCTGACCCGGGACCCCCCGCCGGGACCCGCGAGGCCCCGGCTCGGGGGCCGGGGCGGGTGCTGACCTAGTAGAACAGCGCCACGTTGTTCCGCAGGACGATCTCGATGATGTAGATCCCGATCAGCGCCACCAGCGGGGCGAGGTCGAGGCCGCCCATCGGCGGAAGCAGGCGGCGGATCGGGCCGTAGACCGGCTCCAGCAGGCGGTTCAGGCCGGACCAGACCTGGTACACGAAGGGCTGCCGCACGTTCAGCACCTGAAAGCTGATGAGCCAGCTCATGATGAAGTGCGCGAAGATGAAGAACTTCGCCACCGAGAGCAGCAGCATCAGGATGTCGAACAGCGATTGCATGGCGGCCTTTCCCGTCTGGTCCGGGGTCAGGTAGTAATCCCTGCCGGTCAGCACAATCCTCCGCAGGACGCGGCGGTGCGGCTGCTGCCCCCGCGTCACGCTTGACGTTCGCGTCAAGCCGCGCCCACACCCGTGCCGCCACCGCCGAGGAGCCGCCCATGTACCCCGTTTTCCGCTTCGCCTGGCAGATGTGGAAGCACCGGCGCGACCCCCGGCTGTCGCTGCTCGAGACCCACGTCAGCCGGCACCGCTGCTGGCCCTGGGACCTCGACATCTGGATGGAGTTGAACAACGGCCGGACGCTGACGCTTTACGATCTCGGCCGGCTGCCGATGTCGATGCGCACGGGCATGATCGACGTGCTGAAGGAGAAGGGCTGGGGCATCACCATGGCGGGCGCGTCGCTGCGCTACCGCCGCCGGGTGACGGTGTTCGAGATGCTGACGATGAAGAGCCGCGGCCTCGGCTGGGACGACCGGTTCTTCTACGTCGAGCAGTCGATGTGGCGGGCGGACGGCGAGTGCACCAGCCATGCGCTCTTCCGCTCCGCCCTCGTCGGCGGCAAGGGGCGGGCGGGCATCGTCCCGCCGGCCGAGCTGGCGAAGGCGCTGGGCCACGACGGCCCCTCGCCCGAGTTGCCGGACTACGTGAAGGCCTGGATCGCCGCCGATGCCCACCGGCCCTGGCCGCCGATGCAGGACGCGCCCCCAGCGTAAGCGCCCTTGCGCCCCTCTCCCGCGTCGGGCCTTATCCGCCGCGGGGGACGAGGGGCAGGCGATGATCGACCGACGCAGGCGCATCTGGGGCTGGATGTTCTTCGACTGGGCGCAGCAGCCCTACGCGACGCTCGGCCTCACCTTCGTCTTCGGCCCCTACTTCGCCAGCGTGGCGGCGCAGTACTTCCTGGCCGGCGGCGCGTCGGACGGCGCGGCCCGGGCCGAGGCGCAGGGCCTGTGGTCGCTGGCGCAGACCTGCTCCGGCATCGTGATCGCGCTGGCGGGCCCGATCCTCGGCGCCTGGGCCGACAGTTCGGGCCGCAAGATGCCGTGGTTCTACCTGTTCACCGCGATCACCGTCGTCTGCGCCGCGAGCCTGTGGTGGCTGTATCCCGACGGGACGAACCTCTACCTCGTGCTCGTCCTGTTCTGGATCGGCTTCACCGCGTCCGAGAGCGCCTTCAACCTCGCCAACGCGATCCTGCCCTCGCTGGGCGATCCCAAGGACGTCGGCCGCATCTCGGGCGGGGCGACGGCGTTCGGCTACTGGGGCGGCGTGCTGTCGCTGGCGATCATGCTGGGCCTGTTCGTGGAGCAGGGGACGAGCGGCACGACGCTGCTGGGCAATCCGCCCGCGCTCGGCCTCGACGGCGAGGCGATGGAGGGGACGCGGCTGGTCGGCCCGTTCATCGCGGTCTGGTTCGCGCTGTTCATCATCCCGTTCCTGCGGGTGGACTTCGACGCGCCGCGGCGCGCGAGCCGGGCGCGCCCGCCGCTCCGGCAGGTGCTGGGCGAGCTGGGGCAGACCATCCGCGAGGTCGCGCGGCGCCGCTCGCTGTCGGCGTTTCTCGTGGGGTCGATGCTGTACCGGGACGCGCTGTCGGCGCTGTACTCCTTCGGCGGCATCTACGCGACGCTGGTGCTGGACTGGTCGGTCGTGGACGTCGGCGTCTTCGGCGTGATCGCGGCGGTGTCGGCCGCGGTCATGGCGTGGCTCGGCGGCATGGCGGACAAGCGGTTCGGGCCGAAACCGGTGCTGGTCGTCTGCTGCTGGGTGCTGATCGCGGTCTGCGTCGTCATCGTGTCGATGAGCCGCGAGCACCTGTTCTGGATCGCGCTGCCGATCTCGTCCACGGTGCCGGACGTCATCTTCTATGTCTGCGGCGCGATCATCGGCGGGGCGGGCGGGGTCCTCTACTCCGCCTCGCGCTCGCTCATGGTGCGTCATACCGACCCCGCGCGACCGGCCGAGGCGTTCGGGCTGTTCGCGCTGACCGGCCGGGTCACCGCGTTCCTCGCCCCGGCGCTGATCACCGTGTTCACGTATGCGACAGGATCGAACCAGCTGGGCTTCCTGCCCGTCATCGCGCTTTTCCTGATCGGCCTCGGTCTGCTAGGCTGGGTCAACAAAGACGGAGATCGAGCAGAATGGTCCGCGTCCTCGCCACCGCCCTCCTCGCCCTGACGCTCGCCGCCTGCGGGCCGGGCGAGCGCAGCAGCAACGCCGGCAGCGACATCCCGGGGGTCGAAGGGCCGCGGGCCGCGCTGTCGACCCAGAACCTCGCCGACACCCGCGTCGCCAAGGCCCTGTTCGGGGCGATGCGCACCGCCTCCGCCCAGGCGTCCGAGGTGTTCGGCTTCTACTCCCGCGGCTGCGCCGCCGGGAACATCCGGCTGGTCGAGACCGGGCCGACCTGGCAGGCGATGCGCCTGTCCCGGAACCGGAACTGGGGGCAGCCGATCATGATCGACTTCCTGCAGGACCTCAGCCGCTTCGCCGCGACCCAGCCGGGGTGGGAGGGGCTCTACATCGGCGACATCAGCCAGCCGCGGGGCGGGCCGATGCTGACCGGCCACGCAAGCCACCAGCTTGGCATCGACGCCGACATCTGGATGCTGCCGCCCTCGCGCCTGAACCTGACGGCGGCCGAGCGCGAGAACCTCTCCTCGATCCGCACCGACCGCACGCGCGGCGCCTACGTCAACGACGCCTGGACGCCGGCGCACATGGCGATCGTCCGGCGCGCGGCGCAGGACCCGCGGGTGCAGCGGATCTTCATCTTCCCCGGCGCCAAGGTCGCGATGTGCGACGCCGAGACGGGGGACCGGTCCTACCTGTCCAAGCTGCGGCTGCTGGCCAACCACAACTATCACTTCCACGTCCGCCTGCACTGCCCGCCCGGCAGCCCGAACTGCGAGCCGCAGGATCCGGTGCCGGCCGGCGACGGCTGCGACGAGGCGCGGCAGGCGGTGGCGAACATCCTGAACCCGCCGCCGCCGGACCCGAACTACGTCCCGCCGCCGCCGCGCGGCGAGGTGCGGATGTCCGACCTGCCGGGCCAGTGCCTGTCGGTGCTCACGAGCGACTGAGCCGTCCATGCGCGTCCGCTTCCCGATCGCCCTGGCCCTCTGGGCCGGGGTCGCCGTGGCTGGCGTGCTGCGGCAGGACAGCGTCGTCTGGACGATGGACGACCCCGGCTTCGGCGGCTTCTCGGCGATCCACGTCTTTCCCGGCGGCGAGCGGTTCGTCGCCGTCAGCGACCGCGCGATGATCGTCGAGGGGCAATTCCTGCGCGACGGGAACGGCGACATCACGGCGGTCGAGTCGAGGCACCCCGCGCCGCTGCCCGACGAGAACGGCGATCCGATCGAGGGGGTGCGCGCCGACAGCGAGGGCGTCGCCGTAGGGCCCGACGGCACGATCTACCTGTCCTTCGAGGGCGTGGCGCGACTGCGGGTCGAGGATGCGGGGGACGGACTGCCGCGCCGCCTGCCCCGGCACCCGGACTTCGCCACGTTGCAGAGCAACTCCGCCCTCGAGGCGCTGGCGATCGGCCCGGACGGCGCGCTCTACACCATCCCCGAGCGCTCGGGCCGCGCCGACCGGCCGTTCCCGGTCTACCGCCTGAAGGACGGCGCCTGGGACATCCCGTTCGAGCTGCCCCGCCGCGGGCCGTTCCTCGTTTCCGGCGCGGACATCGGTCCCGACGGACGGCTGTACGTGCTGGAGCGGGACTTCACCGGCATCGGCTTCCGCAGCCGCGTCCGGCGGTTCGATCTGGCCGGCGGGTCGGAGGAGACGCTGCTGGAGACGGGAACCGGCGTGCACGACAACCTGGAAGGGATCAGCGTCTGGCGGCAGGCGGACGGGCGCCTGCGGATGACGCTGATCTCGGACGACAACTTTCGCTGGTTCCAGGTGACCGAGATCGCGGAGTACGTGCTGGACGAGTGACGGCGCCGCGGGTAGAGGGGCGCGTCCCTGACGGGACCAAGTTTCTCCGCCACCTTGTCAAAACGGACCCCCGATGAAACTCCTCCCCGCCATCCTCGCCATGGCCGCGATCGTCGTGGCCTCGAACGTGCTCGTGCAGATGCTGCTGCTCGACGGGCTGCTCACCTGGGGCGCGTTCACCTATCCGTTCGCCTTCCTCGTCACCGACGTGACCAACCGCCTGTACGGCGCGCCGGCCGCGCGGCGGGTGGTGGTCGCGGGCTTCCTCACCGGGATCGTCTGCTCGCTGGTCGGCACGCAGGTCATGCTGGAGTTCGGGCCGGCCGTGACGCTGCGGGTCGCCGTCGCCTCGGGGCTCGCGTTCCTGGCGGCGCAACTGCTGGACGTGGCGGTGTTCAATCGCCTGCGGGCGGGGCGCTGGTGGCGGGCGCCGCTGGTGTCGACGCTGGTGTCGTCCACGGTCGACACGGCGATCTTCTTCTCGGTGGCCTTCTCGGCCGCGCTGGCGGGGGCGTTCCCGGCCGGAGCCAACGCGGCGGTGGAGTGGGCGCAGGGCCCGGCGCCGTTCCTGACCGCGGGGCCCGAGGCGCCGCTGTGGCTGTCGCTCGCCGTGGCGGACTGGGGGGTGAAGCTGGCCCTCGCGCTGGTCGCGCTGGTGCCGTTCCGCCTGATCGTTGGGCGGCTCTTGCACGCCCGCGCGGCGATTGACTAGGGCTTGGGGAAATTCATTTGACTTACACAATTCCTGTGCAAGGTTTGGTCTCAGGCGAAACCCACAGAAAGGAGGTGATCCAGTGTCGAGAAAGGTATTGGAGAAGTGTGTCGGGACAGCTTGGGAGGTTCGTTCCTGAGGCAGCCCTCGGGGATGACGACCCCAGGTGGATGCGTCTAACCGACCCCACCTCCTGAACTTTCGAAGGGCCGCCTCCATCGCCGGGGGCGGCCCTTTTCGATTCCCGTCCCGGCCCTATGGTGCGCCCGACAGGAGGCGCCGATGGGCCTGAGGATTTCCGACGAGATCGAGCTGCAGGACTGGGAGATGGTCGAGACGTTCGTCCGCGCCTCCGGTCCCGGCGGGCAGAACGTGAACAAGGTCTCGACCGCGGTGGAGCTGCGCTTCGAGGCCGAGCGCTCGCCGTCGCTGCCCGACCCGGTGAAGCGGCGGCTGCGGCGGATCGCCGGCCGCCGCTGGACCAAGGAGGGCGCGCTGGTGATCCAGGTCTCCGAGGAGCGCTCGCAGGGGCGCAACCGCGCGGTGGCGCGGGAGCGGCTGGCGGAGCTGGTGAAGCGTGCGCTGGTCCCGCCCAAGCGCCGGGTGCCGACGAAGGTGCCCTACGGCCAGAAGAAGCGCCGGCTGGAGGACAAGCGCAAGCGCGGCGAGGTGAAGTCCCTGCGCAAGGACCCGTGAGGCGGGTGCAACCCGCCGCCGCCTCGCGGGTTGTCGCCACGACCCCAACCGACGGAGCCCCCGCCATGGCCGACAAGCCGCCCCCGCCCAGCCCGAAGAACCCTCGCTACTGGGCCTACGCCCTGATCCCGCTGGCCTTCCTCGTCCTCGTCGCCGCCCTGCTGCTGGGCGGAGAGGCGGTGCAGGAGACGACGGACAGCGGGATGGACGATGGGGTGGAGGAGGCGGTGGAGTAGATCAGACTGATTCTGCTAGGCACTATGTTCGTCGGTCAATTGGAGCTATGGTCGGCTAGCTGAAGTCTGCCGATGGTATAGCTGTGCGCAATCAAAACGAAATGTTTGTCTATGAGGCGTCGATCCGCCTCCATACTTTCTACAACTACTTTCCTGAGGACGTGCCTACCGCTAAGGAAGCCTTCGAACGTTTGAATGGAGCGTTCACTAAGGGTGATCTGCTTCCGGTGAAACAGGGTCTGTCCGAGCTTAGAATTGCAGAATTTGAAATTGTAAATAGCTATGCAAAAATTTTGTTTCATCTTTCTAATCCGCTCATCCCCGATGCCGATCTGCGCAACGGTCGGACAAACAAAATCCGAACAGCCCGTCGCGGGAAGGATGAAACGCCGGTTGTCTCCGCGCATTTTATCGTGAATTTCGCAGCCACTGGTGATGGCAAACGTATTTACCCAGCGGTTTTGGAGGAAACGGAGCGCCTCTCGCGTAGCGCCGTCGTCTCTCTGCTGAATCTGTACCTTGACTCTCAATATCGCGAGCAGCGGAAAAATAAGAAAGGGCAAAAAAAGAACTACTCTGTTCGTCTTGCGTTTATTGCCCCGGTCGACCAGACGATAGGCCATCTGCTTGAGCATGGAGGCAAGTTGAAAGAAGTTAAAATCGTCAGAGAGTCGATGGCAAAAGTAACGCATGGAGATAAGTCGTATCCGATTATAAAGGCCCAAGATGTTAGGTTGAAGACGAAGGATGAGCCGACAGGAAACAAGGCGAAGAATATTCTTCAAAGGATATGGGATGATGAAGACCGAGCTGTAAAGAGCTTCAAGGTTCTGGTGGGTGATCCAGAAAATGAATCTACGAAAACGGTCGATGTAGACCTTCAGAGCAACTCGATTCTCGAAAACGCATTTATCAAAAAGACGCTCCTCAGTGGCTTCAAGACTCCGCTAAGGCAATGCGAAGATGCTTTCAGGGCAGATGTCTTTGTTAAAATCAGAGATCTCGTGTGATGTTCAGTTGGTTTGAGCGCTCAATATTCCTCAGGCCGCTAAATTTTCTCAGAGTTAGGCATCCTCACGATAGCTTTTACAATTGGACCTTGCCTACTCTACTAGCATGCGCGTCTCAGCTACTTCTCTATTCGCTAGACTACAATAGTGCCGCAATATTTGTGAGGAGCTCTGTCGAAGCCCTCATAAGTCTGCTTTCGGTTTTTGTGCCGTTCTACGTCGCCAGCTTAGCGGCAGTCGCTACCTTCAACGGTCCAGAGAAGTTCGACGATCCCTTCGAGATGCAAACCCCCGTCACACTAGAAATTACAGGAGAATTTGGGGGCAGCAGAACTTTGCACATTTCCCCGCGATATTTCCTATGTTTACTTTTTGGATACAATGCCATAATCTCAATATTACTTCTTCTGAGCTGCGTCGTCCTTTCAACGTACTTTGAGGTAGTCTCTGAGACAAACGTGCCGGCAGTCTGGTCGTTCACGCTTGCTTGGCTCCCGCTGCAGATCATGTTTTTTCAAACAAGCGTTTTTCTATTGATGGCGATTTACTACCTTGCTGATTACGTCCACAGGCTAAGATATAGAAGCTGAATCACACCACCACATCCCGCTCCACCTGCTCCCCCACCCCGAACACCCTCTTGTACCGGGCGATCTCCCCCTCCGGCCCCATCGCCTTCCTCGGGTTGTCCGACAGCTTCACCGTCGGCCGCCCCTCCGCCGCCACGGCCTTGCAGACCAGGGAGAACGGCGCCAGCCTATCCCCCTCCGTCAGGCCGATGAAGTCGTTCGTCAGCATCGTGCCCCAGCCGAAGGACACCCGCACCCGGCCGCGGAAGCGGGCGGAGAGGTCCTCGATCCTGCCGACGTCCAGCCCGTCGGAGAAGATCACCAGCTTCTCCCGCGGGTCCTCGCCGCGCGACTTCCACCAGGCGATGGCGGTCTCGGCGCCCTCGGCGGGGTCGCCGGAATCGATGCGGATGCCGGTCCACTGGGTCAGCCAGTCGGGGGCGTTCCGCAGGAAGCCGGCCGTGCCGTAGGTGTCGGGCAGGATGATGCGCAGGTTGCCGTCATGCTCCTCGTGCCAGTCGGAGAGGACGTCGTAGGGGGCCTTCGCCAAAGCCGCGTCGTCGTCGGCGAGGGCGGCGTAGACCATCGGCAGCTCGTGCGCGTTGGTGCCGATCGCCTCGAGGTCGCGGTTCTTGGCGATCAGGCAGTTGGAGGTGCCGGTGAAGGCGTCGCCCAGCCCCTCCTGCAGGGCCTGCACGCACCAGTCCTGCCACAGGAACGAGTGCCGGCGACGGGTGCCGAAGTCGGCGAGCTTGAGGCCCGGGATGCGTTTCAGGCGCTCCACCTTCTCCCACAGCTTGGTCATCGCCTGGGCGTAGAGGATCTGCAGCTCGAACCGGCCCATGTCGCGCAGGACGGCGCGGCCGCGCAGCTCCATCAGGACGGCGAGGGCCGGGATCTCCCACAGCATGACCTCGGGCCAGGGGCCTTCGAACGTCAGCTCGTACTGCCCGTCGCGCTTGTCCAGGTGGTAGGGCGGCAGGCGGAAATGCTCGAACCAGTCCATGAAGTCCGGGGTGAACATCTGGCGCTTGCCGTAGAAGGTGTTGCCGCGCAGCCAGGTGGACTCGCCCCGGGAGAGCGAGAGCGAGCGGATGTGGTCCAGCTGCTCGCGCAGCTCCACCTCGTCGACGAGGTCGGCGAGGCGGACGGACTTGGTGCGGTTGATGAGGGAGAAGGTGACGCGCGTGTCCCGGTGGTTGCGGAACACCGACTGGCACATCAGCAGCTTGTAGAAGTCCGTGTCGATCAGGCTGCGGACGATCGGGTCGATCTTCCACTTGTGGTTCCAGACACGGGTGGCGATGTCGACCATGGGCGGCCCTCCCTCGGGCACTGGATAACGTCAGACGGGCGGGCGTTTGTCCAGCCGGGGGCGCTGCGACCCCCGCCTCAGATCAAAGAGACTCCGGCGGCCTTCATGCCTTCGGTCGCCTCGGCGAGGGAGCCGTTCAGGTCGATGGCGCGGCTGAGGTCGGTGCGGACCTCCGTGGCGAAGCCCAGCCGCGCCGCATCGACGGCCGAGAAGTTCACGCAGTAGTCGAGGGCGAGGCCAACCAGCGTCAGCCGCTCGATCCCGCGGCTGCGGAGGTAGCCGTCGAGGCCGGTGGACGTCTCGTGGTCGTTCTCGAAGAAGGCGGAATAGCTGTCGATGGCGGGGTTGAAGCCCTTGCGGACGATCAGGTCGCCGTCCGTCCGCAGGTCGGGGTGGAACATCGCGCCGACGGACCCCTGGATGCAGTGGTCGGGCCACAGGACCTGCGGGCCATAGGGCATCTCGGTCATGGAATAGGGCTCCGCCCCGTCGTGCGAGGAGGCGAAGGAGGAGTGGCCGGCCGGGTGCCAGTCCTGCGTCAGGAGGACCGTCTCGAACTCGTCCATCAGGGCGTTGATGCCGGGGACGATGGCGTCGCCGTCCGCAACCGCCAGCGCGCCGCCGGGGCAGAAGTCGTTCTGGACGTCGATCACGAGCAGGGCGTGGGAGCGGGGGTGCAATATGGTCTCCATTCGATCTTCAGATGCTCTTGCTACGGATTACCATCTTCACGCGGCCGCATCGGGAACAGGTGTCCGACGTTCTCTCGAACCCGCGCATCAAGGCGAGCTCACGCGTCTTGTGGTTCGCGTGCTGCCTCACCGAAAGCTCCAGCCCCTCCGCTATGCAGTCGTCGCAGAGTGGCCGGGGCCGATGCCTGATGATGTAGTCCCTCACGTCGTCCAGGACCGTCATGCTGTCCCCCAAGTGCGGCGGCGGTCGTCGTTGCCAAACACTAGTTGATCGCACCCACCCGCGAAAGGTCAGGGACTGAACAGCGCTTGACACTCCCCCGCCGCGGGCCGACCGATGCGCCCATGGCCGGTCTCGTCTTCGACACCCCCGCGGCGGTGGCCGTCGCGCTGATCGCGGTGATCCTGGTGGGGCTGTCCAAGGGCGGGCTCGGCGGGGCGATGGCGCTGCTCGGCGTGCCGATCATGGCGCTGGTGATCCCGCCGGTGCAGGCGGCGGGGATCCTGCTGCCGATCCTCATCGCCATGGACGCGGTGTCCCTGTGGAGCTGGCGGGGCTGGTGGGACCGGCGGACGCTGGTCCTGATGCTGCCATGGGCAGTGGTCGGGATCGCGGTCGGCTGGGCGACGGCGGCGCTGGTGTCGGACGGCGCGGTGCGGCTGATCGTCGGCACGATCGGCCTGCTGTTCGTGGCGCGCTGGGTGTGGCTGACGCTGGGCCGCAAGGCGTCCCCGCACGGCCACCGGCCGGCGCTGGCGGCGCTGTGGGCGTCGGTCGCGGGCTATACCAGCTTCGTCGCGCATGCGGGCGGGCCGCCCTACCAAGTCTACACGATGCCGCTGCGCATGGATCCCAAGGTCTATACCGGGACGTCCGTGGTGTTCTTCGCGGTGGTGAACGTGGTCAAGCTGGTGCCCTACGCCGCGCTGGGACAGCTGGCGGCGGACAACCTCGTCACCTCGGCCGCGCTGATGCCGGTGGCGGCGCTCGCGACGCTGGCCGGGGCGTGGCTCGTGCGGCGGATGAAGGCCGAGGTGTTCTATCCCTTCATGTACGCGATGGTGACGCTGGTGGCGGGCAAGCTGGTCTGGGACGGGATCGCCGCGCTCTAGAGAGCGCGGCTGTGCCGGCCCTCGGGCACGGCGTAGGCGTCGAGCTCGAACGCCGCGAGGCGGGCGATCAGCGCGGCGGGGCCGGTGAGGCGCAGGAGGCCCTCGCGCTCGTCGATGTGGTCGCGGAAGCGGCGGCGCAGTCCGGCGCACAGCGCGTCCACCTCGGGATAGGGCCGGCCGAGATCGCGGGCGATGGCCGGCAGGTCGAGGGCGAAGTCGCACATGAGGTCCGAGATCATCCGCGCCCGCAGCCGGTCGTCCGCAGTCAGCGCATGGCCGCGTTCGGTGGCCAGCAGGCCCGCGTCGATCGCCGCGGCGTGGCGGGACGAGACCGAGGCGTTCTGCGCGTAGCCCTGCGGCAGGCGCGAGATCGCCGAGGCGCCGATGCCGATGAGCGCGGGCGTGGCGTCGTCGGTGTAGCCCTGGAAGTTGCGGTGCAGCCGCCCCTCGCGGGCGGCCACGGCGAGGCCGTCTCCCGGCCTCGCGAAGTGGTCGATGCCGACGCCCTCGTAACCGTCGGCGCGGAACATGGCGTCGGCGGTGCGGAACAGCGTCAGCCGCGCCTCGGCGTCCGGCAGGCGGTCGGCCGGGATCATCACCTGCCGCTTGGCCATCCACGGCACGTGCGCATAGCCGTAGAGGGCGACGCGGTCCGGCTCCAGCGACAGGACCTTGTGCACCGTCTCGGCCATGCGGGCGCGGTCCTGCCCCGGCAGGCCGTAGAGGAGGTCCATGTTCAGGCTGTCCACCCCGGCCGCGCGCAGCATCCGGACCACGTCGCGGGTGGCGGCGAAGGTCTGGGCGCGACCGATCGCCTGCTGCACCTCGGGATCGAAATCCTGCACGCCGATCGAGGCGCGGGTCATGCCGATGCCGGCGAGCGCGTCGATGCGGGCGGCGTCCACCTCGGTCGGGTCGATCTCGACGGAGACGCGGATGTCCTCGCGCCACGCGCGAAACCGCTTCAGCGCCGCGCCGAGTCGGCGGATCAGGACGGGCGGCAGGATCGTGGGCGTGCCGCCGCCGAGGTGGATGTGCGACAGCGTGACGTCCGCGGGAAGGTGGCGCGAGACGATGTCGAGTTCGCGCTCCAGCCGTTCCACATAGGGGCCGAGGGGGCGGTCGCTTGACGTGCCCTGGGTCCGGCAGGCGCAGAACCAGCAGAGGCGCCGGCAGTAGGGAACGTGCAGGTACAGCGAGACCGCGCTGCCGGAGGGGATCCCGGAGAGCCAGCAGGCCATCGTGTCCGGGCCGACGTCGGGGCGGAAGTGGTTCGCGGGCGGATAGCTGGTGTAGCGCGGAACCCGCGCGTCGAACAGGCCGAGCGCCCGCAGCTCCTCAGTGGTCGGCATTGCAAGTCTCCGGCAGATATGAGTTACGGTGGGTCCGCCCACGACCGCGCTGGAGGACAGCATGGACGTCCCTCTCCTCGCCGACCAGAAGTGCAGCGAGTGCCCGATCCGGCACCGCGCCGTCTGCGCGCGCTGCGATTCGGACGAGCTCGTCCAGCTGGACGCGATGAAATACTACCGGACCTACGAGGTCGGTCAGACGATCACCTGGGCCGGCGACGAGATGGGTTTCGTGGGGTCGGTGGTGCGCGGGGTCGCGACGCTGTCCAACACGCTGGAGGACGGGCGGACGCAGATGGTCGGCCTTCTGCTGCCGTCGGATTTCGTCGGCCGGCCCGGACGGTCGACCTCGCCCTACGACATCACCGCGGTCAGCGAGGTCACGCTCTGCTGCTTTCGCCGCGGCCCGTTCGAGCGGCTGATGGCGACGACGCCGCACATCGGCGAGCGGCTGCTCGACATGACGCTGGACGAGCTGGACGCCGCGCGGGAGTGGATGCTGGTCCTCGGCCGCAAGACGGCCCGCGAGAAGATCGCGAGCCTGCTGACGATCATCGCACGGCGCGAGGCGGCGATCGGCATGCTGCCGGTCACCGGCGAGGTGACGGTGACGCTGCCGCTGACCCGCGAGGCGATGGCCGACTACCTCGGCCTCACGCTCGAGACGGTCAGCCGGCAGATCTCGGCGCTGAAGCGGGACGGCGTGATCCGTCTCGAGGGGCAGCGCCGGATCGTCGTGCCGGACATCCACGCGCTGATCGCCGAGGCCGGCGACGACGTGGATGGCGGGATGATCGCCTGAGGGCATCGCGTCGGCCTAGCGCGACAGGATCAGCGGCAGGTCCGGCGCCCGCAGCAGGTCGCGGGTGACGCCGCCGAACATGTGCTCGCGCAGGCGGGAGTGGCCGTAGCCGCCCATCACCACCGCCGCCGCACCCTTGTCCTGCGCGAAGCGGCGGATCACGTCGGAGACGGAGGGCATGGTGCGGGCGAGGATCGACACCTCGGCGGTGACGCCGTGCCGTGCCAGCATGAGGCACAGCTGGCCGCCCGGGTCCGACCGCTCCGGCGAATGGGCGGGCGGGTCCACCATGACGATGTGCACGCAGCGCGCGGCCTGCAGCCACGGCAGCGCCGCGCGGGCGGCGGCGAGGGCCTCGTCGCTCTCGTTCCAGGCCAGGACGATGTCGCTGCCGACCAGCGGCTTGGGCAGGCCACCGTCCGGCACGACGAGGATGGGCGCGCCGGCGCGAAAGAGCGCGGCTTCGAGGATCGTGACGTGGGTCGGCCGCGCGGTGGGCCCGTAGGGCCGGGCGGCGACGATGAGGTCGGAGTAGCGGGACGATCGGGCGATCAGCCCGTCGATCCCGGCCGGCGGCGCGACCGCCGGCTCCACGGCGTAACCGGCGAGGCCGGCAGGCAGCCGCGTCTCGACCCAGGCGGCGAGCTCGGTCGCACGCTCGCGGGCCTCGGCCGCGGTGACGTCGACGACCATCGCGACGCCGCCGACAACCAGCGAGTCGGCCACGGCGTGGTCGATGCCGACGCAGGCGACCTCCAGATGCGCACCCGTCGCGAGCGCCAGGTCGGCGGCGGCGGACAGGGCGGCGCCGTCGATCCGGTCGTCGGCGACGATGATGCTGACGGTCTTGCAGGACATGGGTTGCTCCTTCTCGGGCTCGCGGGACCGGATGGCCCCCGATCGTCGTAGCAGGCCGCCGCGCCGCGACCTTTGACCTGGATCAAGGAAGCCTTCACCCGCCGCCGGCAGAACGGCCCCGTCAAAGCCCGCCCACGAGTCGCGCCCGAACGGCGTGTGCGGGGCGGACGAACGAGGGGAACACGAACCCATGTGGGATTGGATCAAGATCGCGACTTTCGGCGTCATCGCGCTGCTGGCCGCACTTGCCGCGAACTGGGCACGGGACCTGGCTTTCCAGGTGCACATGCTCATCGTCATGGTCGTCGCGGCCGGCCTGTTCATCTGGACGGTGCGGCGGACCGACGAGCCGCCGGTGCCGGTCAGCGGCGAATACATGGACGGCCCGATCCGGGCCGGCGTCATCGCCACCGCCTTCTGGGGCATCGCCGGCTTTCTCGTCGGCGTGGTGATCGCGCTGCAGCTGGCCTTCCCGCAGCTGAACTTCGAGGTGCTGCAGGGGATCGGCAACTTCGGACGGCTGCGGCCGCTGCACACGTCGGCGGTGATCTTCGCCTTCGGGGGCAACGCGCTGATCGCGTCGTCCTTCTACGTGGTGCAGCGCACCAGCGCGGCGCGCCTCTGGGGCGGCAACGCGGCGTGGTTCGTGTTCTGGGGCTACCAGCTGTTCATCGTGCTGGCGGCGACCGGCTACCTGCTGGGGGCGACCCAGTCCAAGGAATACGCCGAGCCCGAGTGGTACGTGGACATCTGGCTGACGATCGTCTGGGTCGTCTACCTCGCCATCTACCTCGGCACGATCATCCGCCGGAAGGAGCCGCACATCTACGTGGCGAACTGGTTCTACCTGTCCTTCATCGTGACCGTCGCGATGCTGCACGTGGTGAACAACCTCAGCATCCCGGTGTCGATCTTCGGCGCCAAGTCGGTGCAGGTGTTCGCTGGCGTGCAGGACGCGATGACCCAGTGGTGGTACGGCCACAACGCCGTCGGCTTCTTCCTGACGGCCGGGTTCCTGGGCATGATGTACTACTTCGTGCCCAAGCAGGCCGGGCGGCCGATCTACAGCTACAAGCTGTCGATCGTGCACTTCTGGGCGCTGATCTTCCTGTACATCTGGGCCGGTCCGCACCACCTGCACTACACCGCGCTGCCGGATTGGGCCTCGACGCTGGGCATGGTGTTCTCGGTGATCCTGTGGATGCCCAGCTGGGGCGGCATGATCAACGGCCTGATGACCCTGCAGGGCGCGTGGGACAAGATCCGCACCGACCCGATCATCCGGATGTTCGTGATCTCCCTCGGCTTCTACGGGATGAGCACGTTCGAGGGGCCGATGATGTCGATCCGGGCGGTCAACTCCCTGTCGCACTACACCGACTGGACCATCGGGCACGTCCACTCCGGCGCGCTCGGCTGGAACGGGATGATCACCTTCGCGGTGCTGTACTTCCTGACGCCGCGGCTGTGGCAGCGCGAACGGCTGTATTCCTACGCCCTGGTGAACTGGCACTTCTGGCTCGCGACGATCGGGATCGTCCTCTACGCGGCGGCCATGTGGGTCACCGGGATCATGGAAGGCCTGATGTGGCGCGAGGTCGACGCGCAGGGCTTCCTGGTGAACTCGTTCGCCGACACCGTCGACGCCAAGTTCCCGATGTACGTGGTCCGGGCGCTGGGCGGAGCGATGTACCTCGGCGGCGCGCTGATCATGGTCTACAACCTGTGGATGACGGTCCGGAGGGCGCCCAGCGCCTCGGCCGCCGCCACGCCTGCGGAATAGGAGGGGTCGATGGCGACCGAACAGAAACCGCCGATGCCGGCGTCCGCGACGGGCGTCGGGGAGAGGCCGAAGAAGCGCAGCCTGCTGGACCGGCACGGCCCGATCGAGCGCAACGCGACCCTGCTGCTGGTGCTCAGCTTCGCCGTGGTGACGGTGGGCGGCGCGGTGGAGATCGCCCCGCTCTTCTACCTCGAGAACACGATCGAGGACGTCGAGGGGATGCGCCCCTACTCCCCGCTCGAGCTGGCGGGGCGGGACATCTACGTCCGCGAGGGCTGCTACGTCTGCCACAGTCAGATGATCCGCCCGATGCGGGACGAGGTGGAGCGGTACGGGCACTACAGCCTCGCGGCGGAGTCGATGTACGACCACCCGTTCCAGTGGGGCTCCAAGCGGACGGGGCCCGACCTCGCCCGCGTCGGCGGCCGCTATTCGGACGACTGGCACGTCGCGCACCTGACCGACCCGCAATCGGTGGTGCCTGAATCGGTGATGCCGCCCTACGGCTTCCTCACCGACGTCCTGATCGACGGCGAGCACATCGCCGAGCTGATGGAGACGCATGCGATGGTCGGCGTCCCCTACACCGAGGAGATGCTCGCCTCGGCCGAGGCCGACTTCCGTGTCCAGGCCGACCCGATGGGCGACTGGGACGGCCTGGTGGAGCGCTATCCCGGCGCGCCGGTGTCCAACCCCGACGGGCTGCCCGGCGTCAGCGAGATGGATGCCCTGGTGATCTACCTGCAGATGCTGGGGACGCTGGTCGACTTTTCGACCTTCACCCCCGACGCGAGCCGCTGAGGAGGAACCGATGGACTATCACATCCTGCGCGAGATCGCCGACAGCTGGGTCCTTCTCGCCCTGTTCCTGTTCTTCGTGGGCACCTTCGCCTGGGCCTGGCGGCCCGGGTCGCGGGGTCTGCACGGGGACGCGAGCGAGGTTCCCTTCCGGCACGAGGACGCCCCGGCGGCGGATGCGCCCGCCAATGCGGAGACAGAGGCATGAGCAGCGAGACGACGAACCGGCATCACACGACCGAGACCGAGACGACCGGCCATTCCTGGGACGGTATCGAGGAGCTGAACAACCCGCTGCCGCGCTGGTGGGTCTGGGTGTTCTACGCGACGATCCTCTGGGGGGTGATCTACACCATCGCCTACCCGGCCTGGCCGCTGGTGAACCGGGCGACGGCGGGGGTGCTGGGCTTCTCCACCCGCGCCGACGTCGCGGCGGAGATCGCCGCGGTGGACGCGCGCAACGCCGAGCTGGTGGCGCAGCTGGCGGCGGCGGAGCCGTCGGCCATCGCCGGGGACGAGACGCTGCAGTCCTTCGCGGTGAACGCGGGTGCGGCGATCTTCCGCGCCAACTGCTCGCAGTGCCACGGCGCCGGCGCGGCCGGGGTGCAGGCGGCGGGGTTCCCCAACCTTCTCGACGACGATTGGCTGTGGGGCGGGTCGATGGACGACATCGTCTATACCGTCACGCACGGCATCCGGAACGAGCAGTCGCCGGACGCGCGGTGGGTGGAGATGCCGGCCTTCGGCGACATCCTCTCCCGCGAGGAGATCGCGTCGGTGGTGGCGCATGTCCGCGGGCTGAGCGGGCAGGAGGTCGACCAGGCGCTGGCTGCGGCCGGGGAGACGGTGTTCCTCGACAATTGCGCCGCCTGCCACGGTGACAGCGGGGAAGGCATGCCCGAGATGGGCGCGCCGCAGCTGAACGACGCGATCTGGCTGTACGGCGGCTCCGAGGCGGCGGTGACCGAAACGGTCCGCAACGCCCGCTTCGGCGTGATGCCCGCCTGGTCGGAGGAGTATCGCGTCGGCACCGGCCTGTCGCAGGCCGAGATCAACGCGGTGGCGGCGTACGTGCACCAGCTGGGCGGGGGTGAGTAATCGGGGAACAACGGCGAGAGGGTGCCCCCTGGGTGGGGCGCCCTCCTCTTTTCCGACAGCGCAACAGAGGGCAGCGCCGGACCGTGGGTGGGCGCTCCGACGGTCCGGATCCGCGATTTATCTCTCCGCCGCCGGACGATGCCCCCGCGGGCCGGCGTTGCTGAAGCGCCCGCCCGGGGGGCGGTCGGGCGCTGCCCGGCGGCGCGTTCGCGCCTTGATTCCGGGCGGGGCTCCTCCGATGCCGATCACGCCATCGCGACCCCTTGATCCAGGTCAAGGCGACGCCTCCCCCGCTCCTCCAGACAGGCCTCGTCCCCAACCGTCCCGGATTGAAAAATGAGCTCCTCCGACTCCTCCGACCGCCTGTACGCCGCGCGCGAGCCGGTCTTTCCGCGCCGCGTCAGCGGCTGGTTCCGCACGCTGAAGTGGCGGATCATGGTCCTGACGCTCGGCATCTACTACCTGACGCCGTGGATCAGGTGGGACCGCGGCCCCGACCTGCCGGACCAGGCGGTGCTGGTCGACCTTGCGGGGCGGCGGTTCTTCTTCTTCTGGATCGAGATCTGGCCGCACGAGTTCTACTTCATCGCGGGCCTGCTCATCATGGCCGGCCTCGGCCTGTTCCTCTTCACCTCGGCGCTCGGCCGGGTCTGGTGCGGCTATGCCTGCCCGCAGACAGTCTGGACCGACCTCTTCATCCTCACCGAACGCTGGATCGAGGGCGACCGGAACGCCCGCATCCGCCTGTGGAACCGCAGGTGGGACGCCACCAAATGGCGCCTGCGCCTGACCAAGTGGGCGGTCTGGCTGCTGATCGCGGTCGCGACCGGCGGGGCGTGGGTGTTCTACTTCGCCGACGCGCCGACGCTGGCGCGGGGCCTCGTCACCGGGCAGGCGCCGCTCATCGCCTACACGACGATCGCGGTCCTGACCTTCACCACCTTCTTCATGGGCGGCATCGCGCGCGAGCAGGTGTGCATCTACGCCTGCCCCTGGCCGCGCATCCAGGCGGCGATGATGGACGAGGACACCATCACCGTCGGCTACCGCGCCTGGCGGGGCGAGCCGCGGACGAAGGGCAAGCGCCGGCGCGCCGAGGCGGTGCAGGAGTTCCAGGCGGCCGGGCCCGTGGCGGGCCGGCAGTATTCCCCGACCCCGCGCCCCGGCGCCGAGATGGCGGCGCGGCCGCTGAGCGTCGCCGCGCCGGACCAGCCTCCGGGGGACTGCATCGACTGCATGGCCTGCGTGAACGTCTGTCCGATGGGGATCGACATCCGCAACGGCCAGCAGATGGAGTGCATCACCTGCGGCCTGTGCATCGACGCCTGCGACGACGTGATGGGCAAGATCGGCAAGCCCCGCGGCCTGATCGACTACTTCACCCTCAAGGACGAGGAGGTGGAGCGCGCGGGCGGCAAGGCGAAGGAGGTCTGGCGCCACATCCTGCGGCCGCGGACCATCGTCTACACCTCGCTCTGGTCGCTGGTGGGCCTTGGCCTGCTGATCGCTCTGTTCATCCGCACCGACATCGACCTGACCGTCGCGCCGGTCCGCAACCCGATCTTCGTCACGCTGTCGGACGGGTCGGTGCGCAACACCTACGACGTGCGCCTGCGCAACATGACGGGGGAGGAGCGGATCTTCGGCCTCGGCCTGTCCGCCGGCAGCCCCCTGACGCTGCAGATCGAGGGCGCGCCAGGCGAGCTGGTCACCGTGCCGGCCGACCAGATGGCGCAGGTGCGGGTCTACGTCACCGCCGCGCCGGGCAGCCAGGAGGCCGACGACGCGCGGACCGACATCCGCCTCTGGGCCGTCGACCTGGCGAGCCGCAACAAGGCCTCCGAGGCCACCCACTTCAACGGCAGGAGCGCGCAATGACGCTGAATCCGTTCCGCGGGCCAATCACGGGTCCCAAGTTCTTCGCCATCTTCGCCTCGTTCTTCGTCGTCATCATCGCGGTGAACGTGGTGCTGGCGGTGCAGGCGGTGCGGACCTTCCCGGGGCTGGAGGTCGCCAACTCCTACGTTGCCTCGCAGACCTTCGACCGCGAGCGGGCGGCGCAGGAGGCGCTGGGCTGGACGGTCGCGGCCGAGGTTCGGGGCGGCGTGCTGCGCCTGTCGATCACCGACGCGGCGGGCGCGCCGGTGGAGGCGGCGGAGGTCACGGGCACGTTCGGACGCGCGACGAGCGTCCGCGACGACCAGGTGCCGGCGTTCGTCTTCGACGGGTCGGCCTACGTGGCGCCGGTGGCCGTCTCGGGCGGCAACTGGAACCTGCGGCTCGAGGCGGTGGCGCAGGACGGCACGCCGTTCCATCAGCGCGTGATCGTGCGGGTGACGGAATGAGCCTCGCCGACATCTCCGGACCGGCCTGCCCCGCCTGCGTCGCCGGCCCGCTGGCGGCCGAGCGGGGGCGCCCCGCCGCGGCGGCCGACGAGATCCAGCTGGCGGTGCCGGGCGTCCATTGCGCCGCCTGCATCTCGACCATCGAGCGCGGGCTGATGCGCCGCGACGGCGTCGCGGACGCGCGGGTGAACCTGACGCTCCGCCGGGTGCGCGTGCGCCATCACGGCAGAGAGACGCCCGAGAGCCTGACGGAGGCTCTGAAGGGCCTCGGATACGAGGCGATGCCGCTGGACATGATCGCCCTGTCGGCGACCGAGGCGGACCGGGCGTCGCGGGACCTGCTGATGCGGCTCGGCGTCGCGTTCTTCGCGATGATGAACGTGATGCTGCTGTCGGTCGCGGTCTGGTCGGGCGCCGAGGACGCGACGCGGGACGTGTTCCACTGGGTGTCGGCGGCGATCGCGCTGCCGACGGTGGCGTTCGCAGGGCAGCCGTTCTTCCGTTCCGCCTGGGCCTCGCTGCGCGCCGGGCGGCTGGGCATGGACGTGCCGATCTCTCTGGCGCTGATCCTCGCCTGCGGGATGTCGCTGTCCGAGACCGCGATGTCGGGCGAGCACGCCTATTTCGACGCGGCGGTGATGCTGACGTTCTTCCTGCTCGGCGGCCGCTACCTGGACCACCGGACCCGGGCCGTGGCGCGATCGGCGGCGCAGGAGCTGGCGGCGCTGGAAGTGCGGCGGGCGCTGCGGCTGGCCGGCGCGGGGACCGAGACGGTGGCGGTGGCGGACCTCCGGCCCGGCGACCGCGTGCGGGTGCTGCCGGGCGCGCGGATGCCGGTGGACGGCACGGTCGAGGACGGGGCGAGCGAGCTGGACCGCTCGCTGCTCACGGGCGAGAGCCTGCCGGCGCGGATCGCCGCCGGCGGCGCGGTGAGCGCGGGAGAGGTGAACCTCACCGGCGCGCTGACGGTGCGGGTGACGGCGGCGGGGCGGGACTCGTCGCTGGCGCGGATGGCGGACCTGGTGGCGGTGGCCGAGTCGGCGCGCTCGCGCTACGCCTCGCTCGCGGACCGGGCGGCGCGGGCCTATGCGCCGCTGGTGCATACGCTGGCCGCCGCGGCGCTCGTCGGCTGGTTCTGGGTCACGGGCGAGTTGCGCACGGCGCTGAACATCGCGTCGGCGGTGCTCATCATCACCTGCCCCTGCGCCCTCGGCCTCGCGGTGCCGGCGGTGGTCACGGCGGCGAGCGGGCGGCTGTTCCGGCGCGGCCTCCTCATCAAGGACGGCACGGCGCTGGAGCGGCTGGCCGAGGTCGACACGGTGGTGTTCGACAAGACCGGCACGCTGACGCTGGGCACGCCGCGGCCGGTGAACCTGGACGAACTGCCGGAGGGCGCACTGCCGGTGGCGGCGGCTCTCGCCGCCGGGTCGGCGCACCCGCTGGCGCGGGCGGTGGCGACCGCGGCGGAGGAGCGGGGCGTAGTGCCTGCGCTGCTGACCGGCGTGAAGGAAGTGGCGGGCCACGGCGTCGATGGCCTGTTCGATGGGGTTCCGGTCCGCCTGGGGCGGGCCGACTGGGTCGGCGCGTCGGCGGGCGCGCGCACCTCCACCTGGCTGCGGATCGGGACGTCCGCGCCGGTGGAGATCGCGTTCGCCGACCGTCCGAGGCCGGGTGCGGCGGACCTGGTGCAGCGGCTGACGGAGACGAGGAGGTCCGTCATGCTGCTCTCCGGGGACGTCGCCCCGGCCGTCCGCGACTTTGCGGACAGCCTCGGCCTCGCCGACTGGCGGGCCGGGCTGCGGCCGGAGGAGAAGGCGGCCATCGTGGAGGCGCTGGTGGCGGAGGGCCGCCGCGTCCTGATGGTCGGCGACGGGCTGAACGACACCGCGGCGCTGGCGGCGGCGACGGTGTCGATCTCGCCCGCCTCGGCGCTCGACGCGGCGCGTGTGGCATCGGACATCGTGCTGCTTGGCGAGGGGCTGGCCCCGGTGGGCGAGGCGCTGGGCCTCGCGCGGGTGGCGCGGCGGCGGATCCTCGAGAACTTCTGGATCTCGGGCGCCTACAACGTCGTGGCGATCCCGCTGGCGCTGATGGGCGTGGTGACGCCCCTGATCGCGGCGGCGGCGATGTCCCTGTCCTCCATCACCGTTACCCTGAACGCGCTGAGGCTGCGGCCATGAACGTGCTGATCGTGCTGATCCCGGTGTCGCTGGGGCTGGGCCTGCTCGGCCTCGCCGGGTTCCTGTGGACGCTGAAGGCGCGGCAGTTCGATGACCCCGAAGGCGACGCGAGTCGCATCCTGCAGGACGACTGGGACGACCGACCGGCGCCCTGAGCGGCCAAGCTGTTGACAGCGTGAGGCTTTCCGGCGCTTCATCCGCTCCGACTTTCGGAGACGCCATGAAGACCCTGCTTGCCGCCCTGTCGACCCTTGTCCCTGCCGCACTGGCCGCCGAGGAGTGCGCCGCGCCGATCGGCGTCGTGGCCGAGGCGATCTGCGGCGACCCGGACCTGCAGGCGCTGACGGACCGCGTCGCGGCACGCTTCGACGCGGCGCTCGACGTGACGCGCGGCCTCGGCGCCGGGGCGGAGGCGGCCGAGGCGGAGCTGCGCACGCTCCAGTCGGGATGGGAACGGGGCCTGCGGACCTGCCGCACGGCGCCCGCGCCCGGCGCCTGCATCGAGGCGTCCGCGCTGCGGCGCGAGAACGAGTTGGTGACGCAGTACCTGCTGGACGTGCCCGAGACGATCGCGACCTACGCCTGCGACGGCGCGGCCGAAATCACCGCCTACTTCTTCGACACGCCATTGCCGTCCGTCCGGCTGGAATACGGCGACCGGTTGGATACCGGCTCGCTGGTGCCGGCAGGCTCGGGCGCGCGGTACGAGGCGAGCTTCGGCACGTACCTGTGGATCCGGGGCGAGGAAGCGACGGCGTCGATGGAGCTGGGCGGGCAGGGGCCGTATCTCGACTGCCGGCTGGCGCAGCGGATCGCCGGGTTCTGATCGCGAAACAGGGGGGAGCTCACTGGTCGGAGTGAGAGGATTCGAACCTCCGACCCCCTGCTCCCGAAGCAGGTGCGCTACCAGGCTGCGCTACACTCCGACCGGTGGCGCGGACCTAGCAACAGCCCCCGGCGATTGCAAGGCCCTCAGCGCATCGCCGACCGCCCCGCGAGACCGCGCAGGGAGAGCCGCGCACGTCCCTCGGGCAGGCGCGGCGGCTTCGGGAAATTCCCCGTCTCGACCCGCGCCTTGGAGCGCAGGACGGGGCGGTTCGAATCGCCGCCGGCCCGGCTCTCGCGGGCGACGATGTAGATGCCCGAGGCGATGATGATCGCGGCGCCGACGAGGGTGTTCGTCTCCACCCCTTCGGAGAACAGAAGGTAGCCGTAGATCGTCGCCCAGATGATCTGGGAATACTGCATCGGCGCCACGACCACCGCCTCGCCGGTCTTGTAGGCGGCGATGATGCACAGGCCGCCGATCCAGCCGAGGCCGGCCATCAGCGCCAGCGCGCCGACGTGCTGCACCGGCATCGGCTCGTAGACGAAGCCGAGGGCGGCCCCCATGACGACGAAGTTCGCGACCATCGGATACAGCATCAGGACGACCGGCCGCTCGTCCGCGCCGACCTTGCGCACGATGATCGCGGCGAGCGAACCGCCGACCGCGGCGACGAGGGCGGCCGCGTGCCCCAGCTCCAGCTCGGTCGAGCCGGGACGCAGGACGACGAGGACGCCCATCAGGCCGACGATGACGGCGGCCCATCGGCGCAGGCGCACCCGCTCGCCCAGGATCGGGATCGACAGGATGGTGATGATGAGGGGGGTCGCGAAGATGATCGTGTAGACCTGCGCCAGCGGCAGCACCGAGAAGGCGTAGAACGCGGTGAGTGCGGTGACGACGCCCGCGACGGTGCGGACGGCGATCCAGCCGGGGTGAACGGGCCGCAAGGTGCCGGGTGCGCGGTCGCGCATGATCATGATCATGGCCAGCGGGAAGCTGAACATGGTCGAGAAGAAGATCGTCTGCACGGGCGAGTAGATGCCGCCGAGGATTTTCACGACCGCGTCGTGGGTGGCATAGAGCCCGAAGGCGGCGAGCGCGACCAGTGCGCCCCTGGCGTTGGGTCCCATGAGACGTCCGGCGTTGTCCTGTACCCGGCTACCGCTAGACCCGCCGCGCGGGCGAGGTCAAGCGGGGGTGCCGATCTCCGGCACGGAGATCCTCCCGGACGCCGGCGCGGCGTCCGGCTCGAAATCCGGGCGGATTTCGGTGCGACTCAGAGGCCGGCGTCCAGCTTCGCCAGGATCGCGTCGCCCATGCCGGTGGTCGAGACCGGGCTGCCGCCCTCGGGGCCCATCAGGTCGGCGGTGCGCAGGCCGTCGGCGAGGACGTCCTCGACCGCCCTCTCCAGCCGTGCCGCCTCGTCCCCCTTGTCGAAGGAGTAGCGCAGCGCCATCGCGAAGGAGAGGATGCAGGCGATCGGGTTCGCCTTGCCCTGCCCGGCGATGTCGGGGGCGGAGCCGTGGACAGGTTCGTACAGCGCCTTGGGCCGGCCGTTCGCCATCGGCGCGCCGAGGGACGCGGACGGCAGCATGCCGAGCGAGCCGGTGAGCATCGCGGCGAGGTCGGAGAGCAGGTCGCCGAACAGGTTGTCGGTGACGATGACGTCGAACTGCTTGGGCGCGCGGGTCAGCTGCATCGCGCCGGCGTCGGCGTACATGTGGCTGAGCTGGACGTCCTGGTACTCGGCCTGGTGCACCTCGGTCACGACCTCGCGCCAGAGGACGCCGGATTCCATGACGTTGGCCTTCTCCATCGAGCAGACCTTGTTGTTCCGCCGCCGCGCCAGCTCGAACGCCGAGCGGGCGACCCGGGCGATCTCGCTCTCGGTGTAGCGCTGGGTGTTGATGCCGACGCGCTCGTTGCCCTCCTTCACGATGCCGCGCGGCTCGCCGAAGTAGACGCCGGAGGTCAGCTCGCGCACGATCATGATGTCGAGGCCGGCGACGACGTCCTTCTTGAGCGACGAGAAGTCGGCGAGCGCGTCGAAGCACTGGGCCGGGCGGAGGTTGGCGTAGAGGTCCATCTCCTTGCGCAGGCGCAGGAGGCCGCGCTCGGGCTTCACGCCGAAGTCGAGGCTGTCGTACTTCGGCCCGCCCACGGCGCCGAGCAGGACCGCGTCCACCTCCTGCGCTTTCGCCATCGTGGCGTCGGTGAGCGGGGTGCCGTGGGCGTCGTAGGCGCAGCCGCCGACGAGGTTCTCCGAGACGTCGAAGGTGAGGCCGCGGTTGGCGCCGAACCAGTCGATGATCCGCTTCACCTCGGCCATGACTTCGGGACCGATGCCGTCTCCGGCGAGGATCAGGAGGGAAGGGTTGGACATCGGCGCACGGCTCCTCTTCACGGGTCGGAGGCGGCGTAGACGCGGGGTCGCGCCGGGTCAAGCGCGGGTGGGGCGCCGGGCGACCGCGCCTTTACGAGAGGGTCATCTGCGGCGGCCAGGGTGCCGCGGCGGGGCGAAGCTGCAGGCGCGGACAATCTCACGGAAATCGGGTCTGGCGTAGATGAAACTTCGCCGAGATCGTCGCGCGGCCGGACAGCGTGGCGCGGCCGGTCTTCCTCAGTCCAGGGCGAGGTCGACCCAGGCGAGGCGGTGGGGTCCGGCGGCGAGGCCGTCTTCGCCCAGAAGAGCGGCTTGCGGATCGTCCGGTGCGGGCCAGAAGACGCCCGCCCCCTCCACCGGCCAGCCGGCCGACGGCAGGAGGTAGGCGACCCGCAGGTTGCCCACCGGCGGCCGCCAGTCGGCGGTGTCGAGGGCGGGGTCGCCCGCATGGTCCGCGTCCGCCGCGGCGGCGCCCCCCGCGCTCGCGGGCCGCGGGTCCTGCAGGCGCGGGTGGGCGAGGACGGCGGCGATCGCCTCGCGCCGCCCGTCGCCGTCGGCGGGGTCGAGATTGGCGTTGCCCATGACGATCAGCCGCCCTTCGGGCGGCGGGCCGAGGCCGCCGTCCATCAGGACCGTCCACAGGCGCGCCTCGTCGGCGCCGCGCAGGCCGTTGCGATCTTCCGGTCCGTCGAAGACGGGCGGCGTGGCGGACCAGGCGAGAATGGTGGCCGGCCCGTCCGGCAAGGTGAGCGGCACCTGCCAGTGCGCCGTCGAGCTGAGCCGCTGAATGTCGGCGTTCGCCTCGCCGCCGGGGAGGGTCGCGCCCGGCAGATCGGCCCACAGGAGCGACGTGAAGTCGCGCGCGCCTGTCGCGAACGGCCATCGGGACAGGAGCGCGAGACCCCCGTCGCCGGCGAACCGGCCGTACCCCTGTGCGTCGCGCGCCTCCCCCAGCCGCCCGTTGCCGTCGAGATCGCGGCCGGTCGGGACCCCGGAATTGGGCGGCAGGGCGAAGGCATGGGGCAGATCCACCCCGCGCTCGGCCAGGGCGCCTTGCAGGGCCGTAATCGCCGCGTGTCCGGCATCGAAATCGATGTCCGTCAGCAGCAGGAGGTCCGGCCGCACCTCGGCGATGACGCCGAGGATGGCGTTCAGTTGCGGATCGTCGCCGTCCACGAGGTCGCGGAGCAGGAGGCCGGGACCGTCCCGGTTGAGCGGTGCCGCGAAGACGGCGGCACGAAGCAGCTCGGCCGAGGCGGAACGACCGGCGGCGAGAGCCGCGAGGAGAAGCAGAAGGCCTACGGCCAGCCCCTTCAGGCGTGAGCCAGATCGCCCTCGTCGGCGTGCGCCCGTCGCCGCTGCGCGTGGATCATGTCGGCCACGCGGTTCAGCGCGATCCCGCGCATCAGCAAGGAAGCCGGCAGAAAGGCCCATGCGGTCATCGTCCAGATCAGCGTGTGCGGATCCGCGAGCCGTTGCGGATCCACCAGAATCGTCGCCATCTCGACGATGGCCGGGATCATGAATGGCAGGAGAAATCCTACTATCAGGTTAACCTGGGCGTTGTGCCGCAGACGGTCCACGACGTCGTCTCCGGCGGTGGGATCGAACACCGGCAGGTTCACCCACACGTTGAAGTGCCCCGCCCGCCCCGGCCAGCCGCGCAACCGAAGCAGAAGCACGAAGGCGCCGAGGGTCAGGATCGAGACGAAATAGCTGAGGCCCGCCGCGATGCGCACGGTGGCGAGGACCGCGGGGTCCGTCCCCTGCGGCATCATCAGGACGACGAGGCGGACCGGCGAATAGGGGAAGTCCATCGCGCGGGCGAGGTCGCCGCCGATGGCCTCGAACAGCCGGGTGATCGTGGACGGATCGCTCTGCCCCCGCATTATGACGGTAAGCGCGAAGACCGTGGCGAACAGCGACCCGATCCGCATCCGGTTGAAGGGCGGGGCATCGCGGAAGGCGATCAGGCTGGGCGCCGCGGCGTTGTACTCGATGGCCGTGAACACGGCTGCGACGAACGCGATCAGGGCCGTGACGAGGCGCGTGTCCGGGCTGGTGTCGGCCAGCAGGAGGGACGGCGTCGAGATCAGCAAGACGACGATCATCGCGCGGACGACCGCGCCGGGGAGACGGGAAATCATGCTCTGCCTGCCTTCGGTCCGGTCGGGACCGATGCGCTGCCGGCCCCTTGTTTCCGAAACGTCGCCACCCGCAAGGGCGGCCTGCCTCTCGTTCGACATGATCCTGCCCTCCGCACCCCGGCCCCGGCAACTGGCCACCGGAGTCTGGTAAAGTATGTGGCGAAATTGCGGCAGGGATGGTGCGAAGGCGCAACAAGGGTCGGGTAAGGGTTTGACGTAATTGCCAAATCCGGAACGGCCGCTTTGGCTGGATGTCGCGGGGCCGGAGACGCCGGCCCCCACATCTGGTGGCGGCCGGCAGGCGAGCGGCGCTCTGGCGGCGCCGTGGGCCGTCAGACCCAGGGCCGATCGGACGCGGCCCTCGATTCGAAGGCGTCGATGGCGGAGGCCTTCTCGAGCGTCAGACCGATGTCGTCGAGCCCGTTGAGCAGACAGTGCTTGCGCCAGGGATCGACCTCGAAGGGGATCGTCCGGCCGTCCGACAGGGTGATCTGCTGCGCCTCGAGGTCCACCTCGATGCGGGCGTTGGCCCCCCGCTCGGCGTCCTCCATGCAGGCGTCGCGGTCGGCCTCGGGCAGGACGATCGGCAGGATGCCGTTCTTGAAGCAGTTGTTGTAGAAGATGTCGGCGAAGCTGGTGGAGATCACGCAGCGGATGCCGAAATCGAGAAGGGCCCAGGGCGCGTGCTCGCGCGAGGAGCCGCAGCCGAAGTTGTCGCCGGCGACGAGGATCTGCGCATCGCGGTAGGCCGGCTGGTTCAGGACGAAGTCGGGGACCTCGGATCCGTCGTCGCGATAGCGCATCTCGTCGAACAGGTTCACGCCGAGCCCCTCGCGCTTGATCGTCTTCAGGAACTGCTTGGGGATGATCATGTCGGTGTCGATGTTCACGAGGGGCATCGGCGCGGCGATGCCGCTGAGGGTGGTGAACTTGTCCAAGGGTCGGCTCCTTCAGGTCTGGCTGCGCCGCGACGCGCGGCGGCCGGGTCGGTTGCGTTTGAGCGCGAGGCGGGCCCAGGTGCGGGCGCTGCGCAGGCGGCGGGGATGCTCCGAGAGGATGCGGGTCAGCGCGTCGGTGTCCCACGCGCGGGAGTAGCAGTATCGGTTGACGACGCGCTCACCGGGCCGGCCGGCGCGCGCGTCCGTCGTGTGGATCCGGCAAAAGCCGCCGAGCGCGTGCAGGACGCGGTGGTCGTAGTTGCCGAAGGGCAGAACGTATTCGGCGACCGGATGGCCCAGCGCATGCTCCAGCGCGACCTTCGCGCCGGCGGTCTCTTCCCTCAGGACGCGGTCGGAGACGTCGCGCAGGCGTACGTGGTCGCGGCCGTGACAGCCGATCTCCATCCCCATCGCTTCGAGCGCGGCGAGATCGGCTTCGCCGAGATAGGGCCCGCCCCGCCGGAGGCGGCCCGTGCAGACGAAGAAGACCGCCGACAATCCCCGCTCCTGCAACGCGGGGGCGGCGCGGGTCAGGTCGCTGAGGTTGCCGTCGTCGAAGGTGAGCCGGACGCGGACGGTCCCGGTGGACTGGGCGATGGCGACGCCGTCGAGAATTGTGTGGAACACGTCCTCGTCGCACCAGTAGTGGTTCTCCACATGGTCCACGTGGGGCGGCGGCAGACCGATGCCGTGCAGGCAGAGCGTGATCTCGCGCTGGATCATGCGGACGCCTCGACCCGACCAACCGGTTGCCGATATCGGCCAGGGCGCGAAGCCTGTCGAGAGACGCTGTGGGGCGGGCGCCGCAGGCGGCAAGCCGCCGCGCGCGGGCCGGATGGACAGCCCCCGGCCGTCTGCCTAGGGTGCGCCCGGGCCGGGGGGCACCGCCGCGAGAGAAGACCGACGTGAACCGACCCCGAGTCCTGATCCTTGCCGAACAGTGCAATCCCGCGTGGCCGTCGCTGCCGATCGTCGGCTACAAGTACGCCCGCGCATTGGCGCAGGTCTGCGACGCCGTGATCGTCACGCAGGTGCGCAACCGGCCGGAGATCGAGGCGGCGGGGGACGCGCTGGACGTGCGGTATCTCGATACCGAGTACGTGGCGGCGCCCCTCCACCGGATCGCCACCTGGCTGCGCGGCGGCGACGAGGTCGCCTGGTCCACCAGCCAGATGATGGCCTACCTGCCCTATCTGGAATTCGAGCGGCAGGCCTGGCGCATGTTCCGGGACGAGCTGTCGGGCGGTCTCTTCGACATCGTGCACCGGATCACGCCGATGACGCCGACGCTGCCCAGCTGGATCGCCGGGCGCGGCGGCGTGCCGTTCGTGATCGGGCCGCTGAACGGCAATCTCGACTGGCCCGCCGCCTATCGCGCCGAGCAGACGCGCGAGCGCGAGGGCCTGCGCCGGCTGCGCGGTCTGGCCGCCTCGCTGCCTTATGCGCGGCGAACCTGGGCGCAGGCGGACGCGGTGCTGGCGGCGTTCGGCCATACGCGGGGCGATCTCGGCCGGGTGCCGGAGGAGCGGATCGTGTCCTTCCCCGAGATCGGGTTCGATCCGGGGCTGTTCCATCCGGGCGACCGGGCGGCGCCGTTCTCGGGCGACGGTGCGTTCGAGTTCCTCTTCGCCGGCCGGCTGGTGCCCTACAAGGTGCCGGAGGTCGCGGTGCGGGCCTTCTGCGCCTCGCCGCGCCTGCGGCGGCACCGCCTGCGGATCCTCGGCGACGGGCCCGAGCGGCCGCGGCTCGAGGCCATGGTGGCCGAAGCGGGTGCAGGGCAGAGCGTGGTCTTCGAAGGCGCGAAGACACAGGCCGAGGTGGCCGAGGCGATGCGCCGGGCGGACGCCTTCGTCTTTCCGTCGATCCGCGAGCTGGGCGCCGGCGTGGTGATCGAGGCGATGGCCTGCGGGACGCTGTGCGTCGTCACGGACTACGGCGCGCCGGGCGACCTCGTCGGGGCGGAGCGGGGGATCGCGGTGCCGCTGGCTCCGCTGGATGACCTGACCGAATCGACGCGGGCGGCCCTCGAAGGCTGCCTGGACGATCCCGCAGACGCGCGGGCGCGCGCCGCCCGGGGGCAGGCCTGGGCCGAGGCCGCCTTCCCCTGGGAGGCGAAGGCGGCGCACACGATCGGCGTCTACGATGCGGTCCTGCACGGGCGTCCCCCGTCCGGGGTGCGGGTCTACGACTAGGCGTCCACCCCGGCCGTCAGCTCCCGCACGTCGGTCAGGCGGCCGGTGATCGCCGCCGCCGCCGCCATCGCGGGCGACATCAGGTGGGTGCGCCCGCCGCGGCCCTGCCGGCCCTCGAAGTTGCGGTTCGAGGTCGCGGCGCAGCGCTCGCCCGGGGACAGCTGGTCGGGGTTCATGGCGAGGCACATGGAGCAGCCGGCGAGGCGCCATTCGAAGCCGGCGTCCTGGAAGATCTGCGCCAGTCCCTCCTCCTCCGCCTGCTTGCGCACGAGGCCCGAGCCGGGGACGACCATCGCCCGCTTCACGGCGATCTTCTTGCCCTTGAGGATCTCGGCCGCGGCGCGCAGATCCTCGATCCGGCCGTTGGTGCAGGAGCCGATGAAGACGGTGTCGATCTCGATGTCCGACAGCTTCTGGCCCGGGGTCAGCCCCATGTAGTCGAGCGAGCGCTTCGCGGCGCCGACCTTGCCGCCGGTGAAGTCCTCGGGCGCGGGGACGGTGCCGGTGATCGGCAGGACGTCCTCGGGCGAGGTGCCCCAGGTGACGACGGGGGCGATGTCCTCGCCCGCAATGGTCACGACCTTGTCCCAGTGCGCGTCCTCGTCCGAGAACAGCGTCGCCCACCAGGCCATCGCCTTGTCCCAGTCCGCGCCCTTGGGGGCGTGCTCGCGACCCTTCAGGTAGGCGTAGGTCTTTTCGTCCGGGGCGATCAGGCCGGCGCGGGCGCCGCCCTCGATCGCCATGTTGCAGACGGTCATCCGGCCCTCGACCGACAGGGCGCGGATCGCCTCGCCGCAATATTCGATGACGTAGCCGGTGCCGCCGGCGGTGCCGGTGCGGCCGATGACAGACAGGGTGATGTCCTTGGCCGTGACGCCGGGGCGCAGCTGCCCGGTGATCTCGACCTTCATGTTCTTCGATTTCTTCTGGATCAGCGTCTGGGTCGCCAGCACGTGCTCGACCTCCGACGTGCCGATGCCGTGGGCGAGCGCGCCGAAGGCGCCGTGGGTGGCGGTGTGGCTGTCGCCGCAGACGATGGTCATGCCGGGCAGGGTCCAGCCGTTCTCGGGCCCGATGATGTGGACAATGCCCTGGCGGACGTCAGAGACCGGATAGTAGTTGAGGCCGAACTCGCGGGCGTTGCGGTCCAGCGCCTCGACCTGGATGCGGCTCTCCTCGTTCTCGATCCCCTTGGCGCGATCGAGCGTGGTGGGCACGTTGTGGTCCGGCACCGCAATGGTCTTCTCGGGCGCGCGGACGCCGCGGCCGGCCATGCGCAGGCCTTCGAAGGCCTGCGGGCTGGTGACCTCGTGCACCAGGTGGCGGTCGATGTAGAGCAGGCAGGTGCCGTCCTCGGCCTCGTGAACGACATGGGCGTCCCAGATCTTGTCGTAGAGCGTCTTGGGGGACATGGGTCCTCTCCCTCGGGCGTGTGAGATGTGCGTGTCGCGGGACGGATCGCGCGCCCCCCGCGGAGGGCGCCTGCGGGATCAGGCCCGCGCACGCACGGCGCAGCGCGCCCCGTGGAAGCGCCACGGCAGCCGGGCCCGGTCGTCCATGTCGAAAACCGCGTGCATGCGCGGCAGATACACCCGCGGGCCTCGGGGACGCAAGCGCCGCGGTACGTGTCTCCGGGGGCAGTCCCGGCCCCATCAATTCGAATCAAACCGTACGCATCGGTACCGCCCGGGCGACAATCCGTCCCGTCGCCGAGGATTATCGGCCTTCTCGAACAACAACCCCAGGATGAAATGGCGTCACGTCACTTCGCCGGCCCACAACCGCCCCGTTCGTGCCGGACCCCTGCCACAGGAGCGTCACAATCGAGGGCTGTCCACGGCTCACTGCGCCGAAATCGCCATAGTTAACGGCGGATTGGCCTTCTAGAGAGGTACTGTCGGCCGATTTTCGGCGACTTGTTCGAAAATCAAGGACAAAACCCGCTCTCACCAGGCGGCGATCCTTCGGCCCGCGCGTGGCCTCGGCTCGGCGCGGCCGCCTTACCCTGGGTTGAGTTGGCGGCCCCGCCCCTTCGGACCTGTCCCGAAAGGCCCTGCGCCATGATTGACCCTAAGTCTTACCGGGTGCTTATGTCGCCTCGCATGGTGGCAGATGCCGCCGAGCAGTCCCGAAGGACGCCTTGGGTGGGCGGCCTGACGGATCGGACTGAAAGGTGGCGACGGAGCGTTCCTGCGGAACGGTCATCGGGGCCGGCGCACACTCGGACTTGAAGGCGTACGGAGCGACGTGCGGCGCGGAATTTCCGCCGTGCGGCCAGTCGATGACGTGCGTGTAACCGGGCGTGAACCCTTGGGGGGGTGGCGTTGTGACCTACCAATTCCGTGCCGGCGATGCCGGCATGCCGATACCCGACTCGCTGCCTGCCGCAGCGGCGGGCAAATCCGATGGACTGTACCGTGCAGGCGCCAAGCGCGTCCTGGACATCGTGCTCGTCCTCGTCGTCTCGCTTCCGGTGCTGACGCTGGTGGCTCTGCTCGCGCTGCTGATCGCCCGCGACGGGCACTCGCCGTTCTACCGGCAGGCCCGTCTCGGCCGGGACGGTCGCGTGTTCACCATGTGGAAGCTGCGCAGCATGGTGGCGGACGCCGACCGCGTGATGGAAACCCACCTCGCGGCCGATCCGGCCGCGCGGGCGGAGTGGGACCGTCATCAGAAGCTGCGGAACGATCCCAGGGTGACGGCTCTCGGCCGGACCATCCGCTCAACCTCTCTCGACGAGTTGCCGCAGCTGTGGAACGTGCTGAAGGGCGACATGTCCCTCGTCGGGCCGCGCCCGATGATGGTGAGCCAGCGCGCGATCTATCCGGGGACCGAATACTACCGGATGCGGCCCGGCGTCACCGGCTTCTGGCAGGTGTCCGAACGCAACGAGACCAGTTTCCACGAACGGGCCGAGTACGACCGCGCCTACTTTGCCGCGCTGTCGTTCGAGACCGACCTCCGGGTCATGCTGCGGACGGTCCGTGTCGTTCTTCAGGCGACGGGGCACTGACGGTCCGGGCGCGGGTGTCCATCGCTCCGGCGATGAGCTCCCGCACCTTCCGGCCCCAGGCATCCCAGTTCAGCCGCTCGTCGTATTCGGCGCGCGTACTGACGCGGAGGGCGTCGTAGGCCGCGGGATCGGCGAGGTAGTCCGCGATCCGGTCGGCGAAGTCCGTCGCCTCCGCGCCGATGTCGAGGGCGTGCCCGTTGCGCCCGTCGAGGACCGGGATGCCGCCGACGGACAGGCACAGCGACGGCAGGCCGAAGGCGGAAGCTTCGCAATAGGCGAAGCCGAACGATTCGAAGGACGGCATGACGAAGAAATGCGACGTGCGGTAGAGATCCTGGAACCGGGCGAGCTGGTCCGGGTCGGACTTGTCGAGGCTGGCGTGGATCGTCACCCCCGGCACGCCCCGCGCCTCGTCCGGGTCGCAGCCGACGATGTCGAGCGTGGCGTCGACGCCCCGCGCCTGAAGCTCGCGCAGCGTGGCGAGCGTGGTGGGGCCGCCCTTGGCGCGCCAGTCGCGGCCGACCATCAGCAGACGCACCGGCGCGTCCGGGGACAGGCGCGGCGGCTCGGACGCCGGCTCGGGATCGTCGATGTTCGCGCCCCAGGGCACCTTCACCGACCGCGACGGATCGACGTCGTAGCGGGCCGCGACCCGGCTGCGCAGCCAGTTGGACGGCCAGACCAGAAGGTCCACGCGCGAGAAGATGCGCCCCTCGGCCCGCTCGATCGCCGGGTCGAGCAGCCGCGACGGCCCGAAGAACGACCCGAAGCTGCGGCCGATGGCCGAGTTCTTGTAGATCGTGGGCGTCGCGTCCGAGGTGTAGACGGTCAGCACGTCGTCCGGCGGCCTGACCGCGGCCAGCGACTGGAAGGAATAGGCGCAGAACAGGACATCGTAGTCGCCGCGGCGCAAGGCGCGGTTCACCACCCTCGCGATCAGCGGCGACAGGACCAGATGCGCCCGCCAGCGCAGGCGGATCGTCAGCGCCTCGGGAAGGGCGAGGATCGCGCGGCGCAGGGGCTCGGCCAGACCCCAGTGGTTCGGCAGGATGGTGACGTCGCCGACGTGGTCCTGCAGCGCCCGGAACAGCCGGGCGTTGCCCCCCGAGTAGAGGTTGCCGTCGAGCGGAGAGAAGTCGCACAGGTACGCGACCTTCAGCCTGTGGCGCTCGCCTGCATTCGCCATTCGATCTCCGCTCGCCGTTCCGTGATCCCCGGGCGGTCTCGCGGCCGCATCGCCGCCTTGCGCCCCGTCCTGTGTCCAGACATCATTCTGCCGCAACGCATCGTTAGCACAGGATCGTCCGCGGAACGCGGCCAATTCTGGACCTTGTCGGGGCGCGCGTCCGGACGTCGCGGGATGGGCACATGCCGAACAGCCTAGCATATCTCGCGCTGATCGCGTGGCCCGCCGTGTCCGCGGTCTTTTTCGCCCGGATGACACCGGGGCGGGCGCTCATCACCAGCCTCGTGGTCGGCTACCTGCTGCTGCCTCCGCAACCGGCGGGGATCGACCTTCCGCTGCTTCCGCCGCTCACCAAGGAGACGATTCCCAGCCTCGCGGCGCTGGTGCTGGCGCTGATCCATGCGCCCCAGCGCACCTCCCTGGTGCCCGAGGGTCGGGTCGGCCGCGTCCTCGTCGCGGTCTTCGTGCTGTCGCCGGTGGTCACCGCGCTGACCAACAGCGAGCCGGTCGGGTGGGGGACGTTCCACCTGCCGGGCCTGGGCCTGCGGGACATGCTGGCGATGATCGTGCAGCAGTCGATCCTGATCATGCCGTTCCTCCTGGGCCGCGCGCTCCTCGCCGAGGCGGACAGCCAGCGCGACATCCTGATGGCCTTCTTCGTCGGCGGGCTCGTCTATTCCCTGCCGATGCTGGTCGAGATCCGGCTGAGCCCGCAGATCAACATCTGGGTCTACGGCTATTTCCAGCACGTCTTCGAGCAGATGATGCGAGGCGACGGGTTCCGGCCGCTCGTCTTCCTGTACCATGGCCTCTGGGCGGCGTTCTTCGCGATGACCTCGGTCGTCGCGGCGGTGGCGCTGGCCCGGGCCGAGACGTCGCGCCGGTCGGTCGCCCTGTGGGGCGCTGCCCTGTACCTCTTCGCGGTCCTGGTGCTGTGCAAGTCGCTGGCCTCCCTGCTCTACGCGGTGGCGCTGGTGCCGCTGGTCGCCGTGGCCGGCGCGAAGATCCAGATCCGGCTGGCCGCCCTGCTCGCCTGCCTCGCCATCGCGTATCCGGTCCTGAAGGGCACTCAGCTGGTGCCGGAAGACCGACTCCTCGCGGCCGCGCGCGCGGTGGACGACGACCGGGCCGCGTCGCTGGAGTTCCGCTTCGCGCAGGAGCGGATCCTGCTGGAGCGGGCCGAGATGAAACCGCTCTTCGGCTGGGGCAGCTGGGGCCGGAACCACGAACACGACAGCCGGACCGGGGCGATCCTGACGGTGACGGACGGGCGCTGGGTAATTCTCATCGGGATCCACGGCTGGATCGGCTTCCTGGCGGAGTTCGGGCTCCTGGCGCTGCCGATCCTGACGCTCGCGCGGCGCAGCTGGGGCGCCGATCCGGACCAGCTGCCGCCGTTCACGGCGCCTCTCGTCCTGCTCCTCGGGATCAACCTCGCCGACCTGATCCCGAACGCCACGATCACGCCGCTCACCTGGATGATGGCGGGCGCGGTCCTCGGCTTCGCCGAACGGTGGCAGCCTGCGCGGCGGTCCGTGCTGTCGCCGGTGCGGACCGTGCTGTGACCGCGCCGGCGCGCATCAACGTGATTGCCGGTTCGGCAAGAGTCGGAAGGGCCGAGGCGCGGCCCGCCGGCCTGTCGAGCGGTCCGGCTGCCTCACCGCGAGACATGCGGGGGCCTGCGGCGGGCCGGCCAGACCGCCCCGGGCGAATGGTACGGGTGCGGCGGATGGGCGCGGTGGGGCGGTCCCGGGCCGCTGGAGACTTCACATGGGACGCCGCTGCGCGGCAGGTGGCGCAGGTGTGGGGACGGATCGACCGGCCCGGCCTGGCCGGGACGGACGAGGGGGCGGCACATGCGGTTGCGTGATCTGGTATTCGGCGGGCTGGCGGCGCTGTCGCTGTCGCTGGCGGGGAGCGCGTCGGCGCAGGACCTGCGGCTGTTCTTCTTCGGCAACAGCCTCGTGCATCATCTGACCGACAGCGACGAGACGACGGTGCCGCACTGGCTCGCCTTCCTCGCGCGGGCCGAGGGCGAGCGGTTCGGGGCCGAGGGGCAGTGGGGCTTCCTGCACGACTTCGCCGACGTCCCGCCCGAGCCGCAATGGACCTTCGGCCGGGTGGAGCGGGTGTGGCGGTCGAACCGCCTGCCGTTCGGCGAGGTCGGCTGGGACGGGGTGGTCCTGACGCCGCCGAACTTCATCCAGTACCAGCCGGCGAACCGGCCCCTGGACGGCGACAACCCGGGCGGCGAGACGCCGCTGGAGCTGGGGGCCGCCGCGCTCGGCTGGGCCGCGGAGGAGGCGCCGGACGCGCCGCTCTTCGTCTACGAGGGCTGGGCGGACATGGGGCCGTGGGGCTTTCCGCCGGACGCGGAGGGTTGGGCGGAGTGGCTGGAGTTCAACGCGGGGCCGTTCCACGACTGGAACCGGCTGTATGCGACCGGCCTGACCGGCGCGGTCGGCCGCGAGGTGCGGGTGATCCCGACGGCGCGTGTGCTGGCCGGGCTGCTGCAGGGGCCGCTGGCCGAGTTGCCGCCCGAGGCGCTGTTCTCGGACGACGCGCCGCACGGCACGCCGACGCTGTATTTCCTGGCGTCGCTCGTCACCTGGGCGGCCGTCACCGACACCCCGCCGCCGGCCGCCGCCTCGCCGCCGCCGGGACTGAACGAGGTGGTCCGCGCGCGCTATCCCGAGATCGCGACGGAGGTCTGGCTGCGCCTGACCGCGCCCGAGCCGCCGCCGGAGGAGGCCCGCGCGCCGGAGCCCGAAGCGGAGGTCGTCGAGGCGGCCGCGGCGCCCGACGTGCCGGAGCCGCCCGCGACGGGGCTGGCGGATCCGGCCATCGGCTTCGGCCTCGCCGGGATCGCCGACTGGGCGACGCAGGTGCCGTTCGTGGACCTGATGAAGACGGCGCGGCCGTGGCTGGGCCACACGGATGAAGGTTGGGGCGCGGTGTCGTTCGAGGACCTGCAGGCCGGGGGCCACCTGTCGCCCGAGGGCTGGCCGGTCTCCATCCCGGGTGGGGTGACGGCGCTCGAGACCTTCGTGCTGACCGACCTTCCGGCGGGGGCGGTCTCGCTGATCGGGCGCTATCGCATGGACTGGACGGGCGAGGGGGTGATCGAGGTCGGCGGCCTCGCCTTCGACAAGGTGCCGGGGGACCATCAGGTCGCCTTTTCCTATGTGCCGGGCGAGGGGCCGGTCGTGGTGCGGATCACCGCGCTCGACCCCGAGGACCCGATCCGCGACATCCGGATCTACCGCGAGAACGAGGCCGAGCTGCTGGACCTCGGCGAGGTCTTCAACCCGCGCTGGATCGCCCGGATCGCCGACGCCCGGCAGGTCCGGTTCATGGACTGGATGAGGACCAACGGCTCGCCCCAGGCGACCTGGGACGACCGGCCGCGGGAGAGCGACTTCTCGTGGGCGTGGCGGGGCGTGCCGCTGCCGGTGATGCTGCGCCTTGCGAACGAGATCGGCGCCGATCCGTGGTTCACGCTGCCGCACATGGCGGACGACGCCTACGTCGCCGCCTTCGCCACCGCGGTGCGCGAGGGGCTGCGGCCGGACCTCGTGGCGACGGCCGAATGGTCGAACGAGGTCTGGAACTGGATCTTTCCGCAGGCCGCCTGGGCAAGGGACCGGGCGGTGGAGCGCTGGGGCGAGGACGCGGGCGACGACGCGTGGATGCAGTATGCCGGCCTGCGCGCGTCCGAGGTGGCGGACATCTGGGGCGAGGTCTTCGCGGGGCAGGAGGACCGGATCCAGCGGGTCGTCGCCGTGCATACCGGCTGGCCGGGGCTGGAGGAGGGCCTCCTGGGCGCGCCGCTCGCCGTGGCGGAGGGGCGCGCGCCCCCGGCCGGGAGTTTCGACGCCTATGCGGTGTCCGGCTATTTCGGGCTGGAGCTGGGCGGCGAGCGCGCGGACGAGACGCGAGCGGCGATGCGGCAGGGCAACGCGGCGGAATGGGCGGAGACGGCGCTGGCCGAAGGCTCGCTGGCGGTCCTGACCGACGAGCTGTGGCCCTATCACGCACAGGTCGCGCAGGCGCATGGCCTGGACCTCGTGATGTACGAGGGCGGAACGCACGTGGTCGGTCTCGAGACCGCGGTGGAGGACGAGGGGCTGACCGCGTTCTTCATCCGCTTCAACTACTCGGCCGCCATGGCGGAGCTCTACGAGACCGAGCTCGCCGCGTGGGACGCGATCGGCGACGGCCCGTTCCAGGCGTTCGTTGACGTCGCGGCCCCGTCGAAATGGGGCAGCTGGGGCGCGCTGCGCCACCTCGACGACGCCAATCCGCGCTGGGCGGCGCTGGCATTGCGCAACGGAGAGGGCTTCGGCGATCCGCGCGGCGGGGCGTTCCGGCAGGGCGCGTGGATCCGCGGCGACGGCGGGGACGAGCGGATCGAGGGGACTGAGCTGGGTGACCTGATCCTGGCGGGGCCGGGCGACGACGTGATCGTCGCGGGGCCGGGGGACCGGGTGCATGGCGGGCCGGGCGCCGACCGGGTGGAGCTGCCGGGAACGGCTGCGGAGGTGGTGCAGAGCTGGGATGGCGAGGCGCTGGTCCTGACGGCGCCCTGGGGCGTGGTCCGGGTCGCGTCGGTGGGCGTGGCGGCGTTCGCCGACGGGACCGAGCTGCCGCTGATGGAAGAGGGGGACGGGGCGTGAGCGGACGCGTCACCCGCGGACATCGCGACCCGACGTCTCGCGATGTCCGCACTGCACCGTTCGCGCCACGTCCCGGGCGGAGCGCGGGTGGCCGGCGGCGGACCTGCGTATTTGGGGACATGCGAAGGAGCGGGCGGGGCGCGTCAGCCGGCCCTGCGGGTCTCCTCGATCAGCCGTATCAGCGTCTCGGCGCCGCGGCCGGAGTGGAACGCCGTCTCGACGCGGGCGCGGCCGCCGGCGGAGAGGCGGGCGGCGAGCGCGGGGTCGTCCGCGACGCGGGCGATGGCGGTGGCCAGCGCGTCCGGCGACTTCGGCGGCACCAGAAGGCCGTCGCGGCCGTCCACGATCAGCTCTCCCACGCCGCCGGCGTCGGTGCCGATGGTGGGGACCGCGCAGCTCATCGCTTCCATCAGCGCGACGCCGAGCGGTTCGTGCCAGCTGGCGAGGACGAAGACGTCGGCCTCGAGCAGGTGCCGCACCACCGCCCCTTCGTCGATGGCGCCGAGGAGCGTGACGGCGTCGCCGAGACCGAGCTCAGCGATCCGCGCCTCCAGCGTGGCGCGGTAGCCCGTGCCGCCGGCATCGTCCTCGCCGGCGATGGCGAGCGTCGCGTCGCGGCCGCCGTCGCGGAGCAGGCGGACGGCCTGCATCAGGTCCTGATGCCCCTTCACCCGGTTCAGCCGCCCGCAGGAGAAGATCCGCAGGGGCCGGCTTTCGTCATGGGGGACGTAGGGGGCCGGGCGGCGGAGCCGGTCGGTGTCGACGCCCATCGGCTGCACCTCCAGCCGGGGGGGCAGGACGGGAATCGTCCGGCGGACCTCGTCCATCAGCCGGTCGGTGATGACCGTGGCGAAGGCGGCGCGGCGCCATTTCAGCGGCTGGCCGGTGCCGTAGTCGGACAGGGGTCCGTGCAGGGTCAGCGAGAAGGGCGGCCCGCCCATCTCGCGGGCGAGGGCGGCGATCAGTCCGGCACGGCCGCAGGAATGGACGTGGACATGGTCGAGCCGGCGTTCGCGCGCATGGCGCAGCAGCCGCTGCGCCGCGGGCAGCGACAGGGCGACGTCGCGCAGGAAGGGGCGTCCCTCGGCGCGGGTGGCTGCGACCAGCTCGCGCAGATCCTGGCGGGACAGGGCGGCGAGGGCGGCGACCGGGTCGGCGCGACCGAGGTAGGTCGTCTCGGCCATCGCCTCGTCCGACCAGTCGTGGGCGATGAGGCCGCGCGGCGGGGGGCGGGTGGACAGCAGGTCGACATGGACGCCGCGCCGGCGCAGCTCGCGGATCTCGCGCCAGAAGAAGATGTGGGTCTGCCCCGGAAACTGGGGCACGAGGTAGCCGAGGCGCATGGGCGGGTCCCGTTGGTGCCGCGGGACCGTAGGACCGATCCGCCCGCCGCGTCAAAGCGGGGGCCGGCGGCGGCCCATCGGGAATGGCACGCGTGCAACGCCGAGGGGGCGCCCCGATGATCGCGGTGATCGTGCCCGCATCGAACGAGGCGGACCGGATCGGGGCGTGCCTGTCGGCGCTCGCCCGGTCGGAACCGCTGTCCGATCCGGTCCATGTCGTGGTGGCGGCGAACGGCTGCGCCGACGACACGGTCGACAGGGCCGAGGCCGGGCGCGAAGCAGTGGAGGCGCGGGGCTGGCGGCTGACGGTGCTGGACCTGCCTCAGGGCGGCAAGCCCGGCGCCCTGAATGCGGCGGACGCGGCGACGGACGCAGGGATCCGGGTTTACCTCGATGCGGACGTCACGGTTTCGCCGTCGCTGCTTCCGCAGCTCGCGGCTCACCTCGCGGGGACGGGAGCGCGCTATGCCAGCGGGCGGGTACGGATCACCGGACAGGGGCCCGTGGCGCGCGCCTACGCCCGGACCTGGGGACGGGTGCCGTTCATGTCGGCCGGTGTGCCGGGCTGCGGCCTGTTTGCGGTGAACGCGGCCGGGCGGGCGCGCTGGGGCGCGTTCCCCGAGATCATCGCCGACGACGCCTTCGTCCGGCTGCACTTCGCGCCGCACGAGCGGACGCTGGTCGCGGCGCACTACGACTGGCCGATCGCCGAAGGGGCGGGGCGGCTGCTGCGCGTCCGGCGGCGGCAGGACGCGGGCGTGCGCGAGATCGCGGCGCGCTGGCCCGAGCTGATGGAGAACGAGGACAAGGGGCGGCTCGGCGCGCGCGGTGCGCTGCGGCTGTTCGGGCGCGATCCGCTGTCGTTCGGCGTCTATGCCGGGATCGGCCTGCTGGCGCGGACCCTGCCGGCACCGGCGACGTGGAGTCGCGGGCGATGAGCGCGGGCTTCGTCCGGTACTTCGGCGGCACCGGCCTGATGCAGAGGGTGGCGCGGTCGTCCGCCTTCACCGCCGGCGGATTCGTCACGAGCCAGGCGATCCGGCTGGCGTCGAACCTGATCCTGACGCGCCTGCTGTTCCCCGAGGCGTTCGGCCTGATGGCCATCGTCAGCGTCTTCATCATGGGCCTCGCGATGTTCTCGGACGTCGGCGTCGGCCCCTCGATCATGTCGAGCAAGCGCGGCGACGACCGCGACTTCCTCGACACCGCGTGGACGATCCAGATCGTGCGGGGCTGGGCGCTGTTCGTCGTGGCGTGCCTGCTGACCTGGCCGGTGGCGTGGTTCTACGACGAGCCGCGGCTGCGGTGGTTCCTGCCGCTGGCGGCGGTGGCGCTGGTGATCGACTCCTACAAGCCGACGAAGGTCGAGACGCAGAACCGGCACCTGCGGGCCGGGCGGCTGACGCTGATCGAGATGGGGTGCCAGATCGTCGGCGTGCTGACGGCCATCGCCCTCGCCTACGCGCTGCGCTCGGTCTGGGCGCTGGTCCTGTCGAACCTCGTCGCGTCGGTCGCGATGCTGGTGATGGTGACGGTGTTCCTGCCGGGCCCGGGCAACCGCCTGCGGTGGGAAAGGGCGGCGGCGGGAGAGCTGATCCATTTCGGCAAGTGGATCTTCCTGTCGACGGTCTGCGGGTTCCTGATCGGCCAGTCCGACAAGGTCATCATCGGCAAGTACCTCGATCTGGGCTCGTTCGGCCTGTACAACATCGGCTTCTTCCTCGCCTCGGTGCCGCTGCTCCTGGGCGGGGCGCTGATGCGGCGCCTGCTGATCCCGGTGTATCGCGAGAGTCCGCCGGGGGAGAGCCGCGAGAACTTCCTGCGGGTGCGCAGGATGCGCGCCGCGGTGGGCGGCGTGCTGGCGGCCGGGGTCATCGTGCTGGCGTTCGGCGGGGTCTGGTTCGTCGACCTGATGTACGACTCGCGCTACCTCGCGGCGGGTGGGGTCGTGGTTCTGTTCGCCGCCGTCCAGATGCCGGCGCTGGTGATCCTGACCTGCGACCAGGCGGCGCTGGCGGCGGGCGATTCGCGGCGGTTCTTCGTGCTGACGCTCGTCCGGGCGGCGCTGGTGGTGGCGGGGCTCGTGATCGGTCTGGAGATGATGGGGCTGATGGGGGCGATCCTGGGGCTGGGGGCCGCGAACTTGCTGGCCTACCCCGTGCTGGCCTGGCTGAACCGCCCGCACGGGGCGTGGGATCCCGGTCTCGATCTGGGGTTCCTCGCGCTGGGACTGCTTTCCGGCGGCCTCGCCATCGCCTACAACGTCGACGCGGTCGTCGCGCTCGCCGGTCTGTGAGAGGCGACGCGCCGGATTGCGTTCCGATTCGGGCCACGTGCCAAACTTGTGCCGCATTGTTCCACCAAGCCCTGAGACGGGGGCGCCCTTCGAGGCGAGGCGATCTGCAATGAACGGGACCGAGCCGACGGCGCGGGATCTGACGACGGATATCGCCATCGTGGGGATGGCGGCGCACCTGCCGGGCGCGGACGGGGTGGATGCCTATTGGCGCCTGCTGGCGGACGGCGTCTGCGCGATCCGCCGCCTTTCGGAGGACGACCTCGCGGCCGCGGGCGAGCCGCCGCAGGTCTCGGGGCGGGACGACTACGTGCCCTATGCCGCCCCCCTCGACGGGTTCGAGCGATTCGACGCGGAGTTCTTCGGCCTGTCGCCGAAGGACGCCGCGATCATGGACCCGCAGCACCGGCAGTTCCTGGAAGTCTGCTGGGAGGCGATGGAGCATGCGGGCCATCCGCCCGAGAGCGTGGACGGTCGCGTTGGCGTCTACGGCGGCTGCGGCATGGGCAGCTACTTCTACTTCAACGTCTGCTCGAACCCCGGCCTCGTGGACGAGACGGGGATGTTCCTGCTGCGGCATACCGGGAACGACAAGGACTTCCTGACCACCCGCGTCTCCCACGTCTTCGACCTGCACGGGCCGAGCGTGAACGTGCAGACCGCCTGCTCCACCTCGCTGGTGGCGGTGCATTATGCCGTACAGGCGCTGCTGTCGGGCGAGTGCGACATGGCGCTGGCGGGCGGGGTGACGATCGAGCTGCCGCAGGGGCGGGGCTACCTCTACAAGGAGGGCGAGATCCTGTCACCCGACGGCCAGTGCCACGCCTTCGATCACCGGGCGCAGGGCACCGTCTTCGGCTCGGGCGCCGGGGCGGTCGTGCTGAAGCGGCTGGACGACGCGGTGCGGGACGGGGACACCATCTGGGCCGTCGTGCGCGGCTCGGCGATCAACAATGACGGCGCGGCGAAGGCCGGCTACCTGGCACCGTCGGTCGACGGGCAGGCGGCGGCGGTGGCCGAGGCGCACGCGGTGGCGGGCGTGACGGCGGACAGCATCGACTATGTCGAGTGCCACGGCACCGGCACCTACCTCGGCGACCCGATCGAGGTGGCCGCGCTGACCGAGGCGTTCCGGCAGACGTCGGACGCGGTGGACCATTGCCGCATCGGCTCGGTCAAGACGAACATCGGGCACCTGGACACAGCGGCGGGCGTGGCCTCGCTCATCAAGGCGTCGCTGGCGCTGCATCACCGGCAGATGCCGCCGTCGCTGGGCTACGAGGCGCCGAACCCGGCGATCGGGTTCGAGGGCTCGCCGTTCCGGGTGAACGACACGCTGACGGAATGGGAGCGGCGGGGGCATCCGCGGCGGGCGGGGGTGAATTCGCTCGGCGTCGGCGGGACCAACGCGCACGTCGTGCTCGAAGAGGCGCCGGAGGTGCCGGCGGGGGACGAGAGCGACTGGCCGTTCCAGCTGCTGACGGTCTCGGCCCGGTCGAAAGCGGCGCTGGACGCGGCCAGCGAGCGGCTGGCGGCGCATCTGGAGGCCACGCCGGAGCAGGCGCTGGCGGACGTCGCCTTCACGCTGAAGGAGGGGCGGCGCGCGTTCGAGCGGCGGCGGGTCCTGGTGGCGGAGAGCCATGCGCAGGCGGCGGGGCGGCTCCGTGAGGGCGATCCGCGGCGGGTGTTCACGCACACGGTGGTGGGCGACGACCCGCAGCCGGTCTTCATGTTCCCCGGCGGCGGCGCGCAGTACGCCGGCATGGGCCGCGACCTCTACGAGACCGAGCCGGTCTATCGCGAGTGGGCGGACCGCGGCCTCGACCATCTGGCGACGCTGGTGGAGTGGGACCCGCGGGAGGTGCTGTTCGGCGCCGACGATCCGCGGCTCCTGAAACCGTCGGTGCAACTGCCGCTGATCCTGGTCACCGAGGTCGCGCTGGCGCGGCTGTGGATGGCGTGGGGCGTGACGCCGGCCGCGCTGATCGGGCACTCGATGGGCGAGAACGCCGCCGCGGTGGTGGCGGGGGTGATGACCTTCGAGGTCGGGATCGGCCTCGTCACGCTGCGCGGGCAGCTCTTCGACACCGTGCCGGCGGGCGGGATGCTGTCGGTCGCGCTGCCCGAGGCGGAGCTGCGGGCGCGGCTGGGGGACGACCTCGACCTCGCCTCGGTGAACGCGCCGTCCCTGACGGTGGCGACGGGGCCGCAGGATGCGCTGGACGCGCTGGAGGCTCGGCTGAAGGCCGAAGACGTTGACTGCCGCCGCATCGCCATCGACATCGCGGCGCACAGCCGGATGCTGGAGCCGATCCTCGCCCCCTTCGGCGACTACCTGCGCGGGCTGGACCTGAAGGCGCCGCAGATCCCCATCGTGTCGAACCTGACGGGCGACTGGCTGACCGAGGCGCAGGCGACGGACGCCGACTACTGGGTGCGGCACCTGCGCGGCACGGTGCTGTTCGAGGCCGGGCTCACAACGCTGTCGGCGGAGGCGGAGCGCATCTACATCGAGTGCGGGCCGGGCAAGGCGCTGGGCTCGCTCGCGGGCCAGCATGGCCGCGTGACGGCGAACCAGGTCATCGGCTCGCTACGCCATCCCGAGGACGCGGTCGCGGACGACGCCTATTTCGTCGCGCAGCTGGGCCGCGTCTGGGCCACCGGCGGGCGGTTCGACTGGGACCAGCTGTGGGGCGGGGCGCGGCGGCTGCGGGTGCCGCTGCCGACCTATCCGTTCCAGCGGGCGTCCTACTTCATCGAGCCGGGCAAGGCGGTGACCGCGGCCGCGAAGGACTGGCCGATGCGGGTCGAGGACCGCGACCGCTGGGGCTGGGTCCCGGCGTGGAAGCCGGAATACGCGGATTGTGCCGTGGACCTCGGCGGCGACCTCCTGGACGCGCCGGCGGGCCGGTGGCTGGTCTTCACCGACGCGGTGGGCGTCGGCGCGGAGGCCGTGGCGCGGCTGCGCAAGGCCGGGCGGCGCGTGGTCGAGGTCCGGCCGGGCGACACCTTCGCGAAGGTCGGCGAGGATGCCTACACGCTGGCGCCGGAGCGGGGGCTGGAAGGCTACGAGGCGCTGATCCGCGACCTCGCGGCGCGCGACCTCATGCCCGACCGCTGCGCGCACCTGTGGCTGGTGACGGCGGACGAGACGGCGCGCCCCGGCTCCAGCTTCTTCCACCGGGTGCAGGAGCATGGCTTCTGGTCGCTGTTCTTCCTCGCGCAGGCCTGGGCGGGCGAGGGCGGCGGGGCGCTGGACCTGACAATCGTCACGTCCGAGGCGGCGAAGGTCCGGGACGAGGCGCTGCGCTATCCCGAGAAGGCGACCGTGATGGGCCCATCGCGGGTGATCCCGCGGGAATTCCCGGGCGTGACGTGCCGGGTGCTGGACCTCTCGGTCGAGGGCGCGCGTGCCGACGCGGTGCTGGCCGAGATGCTGTCCGAGCCGGCAAACGGCGTCGCGGCTTTCCGCGGCGGCGTCCGGTACGCGCAGGTCTGGCGGCGGGCGGATCTGCCGGCGGCGGAGGCGGCGGAGGTGCCGCAAGGCGCGGTGGTGCTGCTGACCGGCGGCTTCGGCGGGATCGGGTTGACAGTGGCCGAGGCGCTTGTGCGCGAGCGGGGCGCGAGGATCGCTCTGGTGGGCCGGCAGGCGCTGCCGCCGCGCGAGGCGTGGGACGACCTGATCCGCCGCGCCGGTGAGGCCGACCGGATGCGCCAGAGGGTCGAGGCGGTGCGCCGGCTGGAGGCCGCCGGCGGCGAGGTGCTGGCGCTGGCCGCGGACGTGTCCAACGTCGAGGAGATGCGCGAGGCGGTGGAGGCCGTGCGCCAGAGGTGGGGCCGGATCGACGGCGTGGTGCACGGCGCGGGCGTGGTGGACGACGCGCCGATCCTCGGCAAGTCGCCGATGGCGATCGAGGACGTGTTCACGCCCAAGGTTCACGGCACGCAGGTCCTGACCGAGCTGTTCCCGGACGGGGCTCTCTCCTTCATGGTGCTGTTCTCGTCGTCTTCCACAGCGACAGCCCCCGCGGGGCAGGTCGACTACGTGGCTGCAAACGAGTACCTGAATGCGGTCGCGAGGGCGCGGGCCGGTGGCCGGACCAAGGTCCTCGCCATCGACTGGGGCGTCTGGGCGGACGTCGGCATGGCGGCCGAGGCGATGGCGGCGCGGACGGGCCGCAAGCCGGCGCCGCCGCAGCCGGTGGACGCGCCGCTGATCGACGCGATGAGCTTCGACGAGGGCGGCAACCGGGTCTTCAGCGCGCGCTGGCGCACCGCCGCGCGCTGGGTACTGGACGAGCACCGGACGAAGGCGGGCGACGCGCTGCTGCCGGGCACCGGTTACCTGGAGCTGGCGGCCGAGGCGCTGGCGCTGCAGGGCGAGGGCGCGGCGTTCGAGATCCGGGATCTGACGTTCCTGCGGCCGCTGCGGGTGGACGATGCCGGCGAGACCGCGGTGCGGATCACGCTGCCGCGGTCGGAGGCGGGCTACCGGCTGAAGGTGGAGAGCGCGGCCGACGGGGCTGGCTGGATCGAGAACGCCGAAGGCGCACTGCGCCTTCTGCCGATGCTGCGGCCGGAGATCGTGGACCTCGCCGCCGTCGCGAAGCGCTGCGGGCGGCTGACCAGCGCGGACGGGGACGGCACGCTCGCCTCGCCGCAGGAAGCCCACCTGAAGTTCGGCCGCCGCTGGCGGGTGCTGAAAGCGACTCGCTTCGGCGAGGGCGAGGGGCTGGCGCAGCTGGCGCTGCCGCCGGCGGACGAGGGGTATCACCTGCATCCGGGTCTCATGGACCTCGCCACCGGCTGGGCGATGGAGCTGATCGAGGGCTACCAGCCCACGCACCTCTGGGTGCCCGTCGCCTACGGCGCGGTCCGCGTCCACGGCCCGCTGCCGGCCGAGGTGGTCAGCTGGGTCCGCAGCGCCGCCGACAACCGCGCCGACGGCGGGACGGCGCGGTTCGACGTGACGCTGTGCGCGCCGGACGGGACGGTCTGCGTCGAGGTGCGCGGCTTCACGATCCACAAGCTGACCGGCGACATCCGCTTCGCCGCGCCGCCGCCGAAGGCGACCATCGCGGGGCCGCGGCCGCTGTCGCCGGCGGAGGAGCGGCTGAAGCATTCCATCAGCCAGGGCATCCCACCGGCGGACGGCGCGCGCGCGTTCTTCCGCGCGCTGGCGGCGGGGCGGCCGCAGGTCCTGATCTCCTCGCTCGACCTGAACGCGCTGATCGCGCAGGCCGACGTCGGGGATCAGCGCGAGGAGAGCGCGGGCCAGACCTTCGCGCGGCCGCAGCTGGACAGCGACTACGCCGAGCCCGAGGGCGAGATCGAGCGGCGGCTGGCGGCGATGTGGTCCGAGCTGCTGGGCGTTGAGAAGGTGGGCGCCGAGGACAGCTTCTTCGACCTCGGCGGGCACTCCCTGATCGCCGTTCGCCTGTTCGCCAACATCAAGAAGGTCTGGGGCACCGACTTCCCGATCTCGGCGCTGTTCGAGGCGCCGACGATCCGCAAGTGCGCGGCGCTGATCGCCGATGCCGGAGGCGCCTCCGACGATGCGGCGAACACGCCCGCCGAACCGAAGCGCCGCTTCACCCACCTCGTGCCGATGCACCAGGGCGAGGGCGGGCCGAAAACGCCGTTCTTCCTCGTCGCCGGCATGTTCGGCAACGTGCTGAACCTGCGGCACCTCGCCCACCTCCTCGGCACCGAGCGGCCGTTCTACGGCCTGCAGGCCCGCGGCCTCTACGGCGACGCCGCCCCGCACGAGACGCTGCGCGAGGCGGCGCGGGACATGATCGCCGAGATCCGGCAGGTCGCGCCGCGCGGGCCCTACATGCTGGGCGGCTTCTCCGGCGGCGGGATCACCGCCTACGAGATCGCGCAGCAGCTGACCGCCGAGGGCGAGAGCGTGGACGCGCTGGTCATGCTGGACACGCCGCTGCCGCGGCGGCGGCCGCTGACGCGGCGCGACCGGGCGGCGATCCAGTGGCAGGAGATGCGCCGCGAGGGACCGCTCTACCCGGTGAAATGGGCCGGCCGGCGGGTCGCGTGGGAGCGGGCCAAGCGGCGGCCGATCGACGTGACGGCGACCGAGGCGCAATTCCACGACACCGCGATCGAGGCGGCGTTCTACCGCGCCATCGCGGTCTACGACCTCAAGCCCTGGGACGGGCCGCTGACGCTGTTCCGTCCGCCGCTCAAGGGCAGGTGGGAGGTGGCGCCGGGCCGCTGGGTCAGCAGCGAGCGGGCCTACGTCCTGCCGGACAACGACTGGTCGGGCTGGGCGCCGCAGCTCGAGGTGTTCGAGGTGCCGGGCGACCACGATTCGATGGTGCTGGAGCCGAACGTCCGCGTCCTCGCCGCGCGGATGCGGCGGATCATCGACGCGGCCGAGCGGCGGCGCGACGAGGACTGGCCACGGCTGAAGGCGGCGGAGTGACCATGGGCCACCGCCTGCTGACCGTCATCCTCAACTGGCGCACGCCCGACATGACGCTGAAGGCTGTGGCGGCCGCGCGCGCGGCGATGACCGGGATCGCCGGCGAGATCGTGATCGTCGACAACGATTCGGGCGACGGGTCCGAGGCGAGGCTGCGCGAGGCGATGGCCAGGCAGACGGGCGTGCGCGTCGTCCAGTCGGGCCGCAACGGCGGGTTCGGCGCGGGCAACAACGCCGGCATTGCGGCGGCGCTGGCGGGCGGGGACTTCGACCTCGTCTACGTGCTCAATTCTGACGCCTTCCCGGCGCCGGACGCGATCCGGGCTCTGATCGACCATCTCGACGCCCACCCCGAGGCGGGCTTCGCCGGCAGCGCCATCATCGACCCGGGCGGGCACACCCACGTCACCGCCTTCCGCTTCCCCTCGATCGCGAGCGAGTTCGAGGGCGCCGTGCGGCTGGGACCGGTGTCCCGCCTCCTGCGCGGACGGCAGGTTCACCTGCCGGTGCCGGACACCGCCCGTCGGGTGGACTGGCTGGCGGGCGCCAGCCTGATGATGCGGCGCGCGGTGCTGGACGAGATCGGCCTCTTCGACGAGGCGTTCTTCCTCTATTTCGAGGAGACGGACCTGTGCCTGCGCGCCGCCCGCGCCGGGTGGCAGACCCATTACGTGCCCGCGAGCCGCGTCGAGCATATCGGCTCGGTCTCCACCGGCATGAAGGCATGGCGGCGGGTGCCGGAGTACTGGTTCGACAGCCGCCGGCATTATTTCCGCAAGAATCACGGCGCGGCCTACGAAGCCGCAGCCACCGCCGCGCACGTCGCGGGCGGGGCGCTGCACCGGCTGCGGTGCCTCCTGACCGGGCGCCGGCCGGCCGACCCTCCACACTTTCTTCGCACCCTGATGCTACATGCCTGGGCCGGCCGCCGCCGCGCCGCCCCCGCCGCCATCCCGCGCATCGCCCGCCTGACCGGAGCCTGACGCCATGTCCTTTTCCGCCCTGCTGATCGGCAGCGACACCCTCACCGTCGAGTGCGGCAAGATGCTGCTGGCGGAAGGCCACGCGATCACGGCCGTCGTCACCCGCTCGCCCGACGTCCGCGCCTGGGCGGAGCGGCGGGAGTTGCGGGTGGAGGCGGTCGGGGAGGGCCTCGCGGGCCGGCTCGGCGGGGCCGAGGCGGACTGGATTCTCAGCATCGCGAACCTCGACCTCGTGCCGGACGACGTGCTGGCGCTGCCGGGCCGCGGGGCGGTGAACTTCCACGATGGCCCGCTGCCGCGGCACGCCGGGCTGAACGCGCCGGTTTGGGCGCTGCTCGAGGGCGAGACGCGGCACGGCATCGCCTGGCAGATGATCGAGGGCGGCATCGACGAGGGCGACATCCTCGTGTCGCGCGAGATCGCGGTGGCGCCGGACGAGACAGCGCTGACGCTCAACATGAAGTGTTTCGCCGCGGCGCTGGAGAGCTTTCCGCAGGTGATGGAGGCGCTGGCGTCGGGCGACCTGCCACGCACCGCGCAGGACCTGTCGCAGCGGACGCTGCACCGGGGCGCCGACGTCGTCCCGGGTGCCGCCGCGCCGGACTTCGCCGCCGGGACCGACGCCGTGCTGCGCCTCGTCCGCGCGCTCGACCACGGCGACTACCTCAACCCGGTCGCGCTGCCGCGGGTGATCTGGGGCGGCCGGACGCTGCTGGTCCGGCGCGGCGCCGCGGCCGAGGGCGCGGGCGCACCGGGCGAGGTGCTGGCGCGCGGGGACGGCGCGCTGACGGTCGCGACCGCGGATGGTGCCGTGCGGCTTGAGGGGCTGACCGGCCCGCTGGGCGAGGCGGTGACGCTGCCGCCCGTGGGCTCGGTGCTGGAGGCGGTGCCAAAGGACGCCGAGGCGGAGCTGGCGGCGGCGATGAAGGGCCGCAGGCAATGGACCGAACGGTTCGCCGACTGGCGCCCGGCGCGCTGGGGCGCGGGCACCGGCCCCGGCGGCGCGGCGTGGAGCCAGGCGGTGGCCCTGCCGCCCGGACGCGACGCCGAGACGGTGCTGGCGGCCTTTCCTGCGGTCGTCTCCGCGATGTGCGGCGGTGCGGCGGTCGATCTCGCCCTGTCGCACGGGGTCGCCGTGCCGGGGGCGACGCTCGGCTGGGTGCCGCTTCGCTTCGATCCGGCCGGGGGCTGGGCCGCGGCCCGGCGCGCGCTCACGGCCGAGGTGGCGCGGCTCAGCGTGACGCCGGCCGTTCCGGTGGACCTGCCCGCTCGCCTGCCGGACCTGCCGCGGCGCGAGATGACGATGGCGGCCCTGTCGCTGGACGAACCGGTCGCAGGCGCGGCCCTCACGCTGACGATCACGAACGACGGCCTGCGCCTGCACGCCGACACGCGCCTCATCGCGCCGGCCGAGGCGTCGCTGGTGGCCGACAGGGTCGCGCACCTGCTGGCGCAGGCACCCGACATCGCCGCCGACTGCCCGGTGAACCGCCTGCCGGTCCTGCCGCCGGCGGAACGGGCGCTGGTCCTGCACGGCTGGAACGCGACCGAGGCGGAGTTCGACGCCGAGACGCCGATCCACCGCCAGATCGCCGCGCAGGCGGCGAAGACGCCTGACGCGCCGGCGCTGTCGTTCGAGGGCCGGACGCTGACCTATGCCGAGGTCGAGGGCGCGGCTAATCGTGCGGCGCAGGTGCTGCGCGGGATGGGCGTGACGGCCGGGACGCTGGTCGGCCTGCACGTGCCGCGCTCGGCCGAGATGGTCGTCGCCGCGCTCGCGATCTGGAAGGCGGGGGGCGCCTACGTGCCGCTGGACCCCGCCTACCCGGCGGAGCGGATCGCGCTGTACCTGGAGGACAGCGGCGCGCCGGTCGTGGTGACGACGCGGGCGGGCGCGGCGGCCCTGCCGGGCGACGCCGCCCGGCTGGGGATCGACGCCGACCCGCGGCTGGCGGAGGCGCCGGCCGAGGCGCCGGAGGACGGCACCAGCGGCGACGACCTCGCCTACCTGATCTACACCTCGGGCTCGACCGGCCGGCCGAAGGGCGTGATGGTCGAGCACCGCAACGTCTCGAACTTCTTCGCCGGCATGGACGGACGGATCGCGCCGGACGGCGACGTCTGGCTGGCGGTGACGTCGCTGTCCTTCGACATTTCGGTGCTGGAGCTGTTCTGGACCCTGTCCCGCGGCTTCCACGTCGTCGTCGCGGGCGAGGACAGCCGTGCGCTGAAGGGCGCGGCACCCGCTGCCAATGCGATCGACTTCAGCCTGTTCTATTGGGGCAACGACGACGGCGTCGGCCGCGACAAGTACGGCCTGCTGCTGGAGGGGGCGAAGTTCGCCGACGCCAACGGCTTCTGCGCCGTCTGGACGCCCGAGCGGCATTTCCACGCATTCGGCGGTCCCTACCCGAACCCCTCGGTCACCGGCGCCGCGGTCGCCGCCGTGACGCACAACATCGCCGTTCGGGCCGGCAGCTGCGTCGCGCCGCTGCACCACACCGCGCGCATCGCCGAGGAGTGGGCGGTGATCGACAACCTCACGAACGGCCGCGCCGGCCTCGCCATCGCGAGCGGCTGGCAGCCGGACGATTTCGTGCTGCGGCCCGAGAACGCGCCGCCGAAGAACAAGACCGCAATGTTCGACGCGATCCGCGACCTGCGCCGCCTGTGGGCGGGCGAGGCGGTGGAATTCCCCAGGGCCGACGGCACCCCGCACGCGGTGGTGACCCAGCCGCGTCCGGTGTCGGAGCGGCTGCCGCTGTGGGTGACGACCGCCGGCAACCCGGAGACCTGGCGCGAGGCCGGGGCGAACGGGTGCAACGTTCTGACCCACCTCCTCGGCCAGTCGATCGCAGAGGTGGCGGAGAAGATCGGGATCTACCACGCCGCGCTGCGCGAGTCGGGACACGATCCGGCGGACCATACGGTCACGCTGATGCTGCACACCTACCTGGCGGCGGACCGCGAGACGGCGCGCGAGGTCGCGCGGGAGCCGATGAAGGACTACCTCCGCTCGGCCGCGGCGCTCATCAAGCAGTACGCCTGGGCCTTCCCCGCCTTCAAGAAGCCGCAGGGCGTCGACAATCCGATGCAGATCGACCTGGGCGACCTGTCGGCGGAGGAGATGGACGCGATCCTCGACTTCGCGTTCGCGCGGTATTTTGACGAAAGCGGGCTCTTCGGGACCGTGGAGGATGCGGTTCAGCGGGTCGAGGAGCTGAAGGCCATCGGCGTGGACGAGGTGGCCTGCCTCATCGACTACGGGATCGATCGGCAGGCGGTGCTGGACGGGCTGCGGCCGCTGGCCGAGGTGCTGGCGCGGGTGAACGCGGGCGCGGAGGAGGCGGCGGATCACTCCGTCGCGGCGCTGATCGCGCGGCACGGAGTGACGCACCTGCAATGCACGCCCGCGATGGCGCGGATGTACCTCGCCGACGACGCCACCCGAGGCGCGCTGGCGGACGTGCGGCACCTGATGATCGGGGGCGAGGCGCTGCCGGGCGCGCTGGTGGCTGAACTGGCCGAGGCGACGGGCGCGGACGTCGAGAACATGTACGGGCCCACCGAGACGACGATTTGGTCGACGACGCAGCCCGGCCGCGCGGACCAGGCGGTGAATGACGTCGGCACGCCGATCGCCAACACGCAGGTCTACGTCCTGGACGACGGAATGCAGCCCTGCCCGGTGGGCGTGGCCGGGGAGTTGTGGATTGGCGGCGCCGGGGTGGCGCGCGGCTACTGGCGGCGCGACGACCTCACGGACGAGCGTTTCCGGGCCGATCCGTTCAGGCAGGGCGGGCGGATCTATCGGACCGGCGACCTGGCGCGGTGGCGGGCGGACGGTGCGCTCGACTTCCTGGGCAGGGCGGATGGGCAGGTGAAAGTCCGCGGCTACCGGATCGAGCCGGGAGAGATCGAGGCGGCGCTCGAGGCGCAGGAGGGCGTGACCCAGGCCGTCGTGGTGAAGGACGACGGCGAGCGGCTGGTGGGCTACATCGCGGGCCAGGCGGACGAGGCGGTGCTGAAGGCGCGGCTGGCGGCGACCCTGCCGCCGCACATGGTGCCGGCGCGGATCGTGACGCTGGACGCGTTCCCGCTGACGCCGAACCGCAAGGTGGATCGCAACGCCCTGCCGCGGCCAGAGGCTATGGCGGCGCAGCCGGTGCCCGAGCGCGCGGCGACGCCGGCGCCCGCTCCCGCCGCTCGGCCCGCCGCGCCTGCGGCCCCGATGCCTGCCACGACGGGTGCCCCGATCGCGGGCGGGCCGGCCGCCGAGGACCTCGTGGCGGCGGTCTGGACCCGCGTGCTGAACGTCGCGCCCGGCTCTGCCAGGGCGAACTTCTTCGAGATCGGGGGGCACTCGCTCCTCGCGGTTCAGGCGCATCGTGAGCTGCGGGCCGAGACGGGCCTGACGGCCCTGTCCATCACCGACCTGTTCCGCTTCCCGACGCTCGGCGCGCTCGCCGCACGGATCGAGTCGCTGGGCTACAGGGCTGGGCCGACGGCCCCCGCGGCGGAGACGGCGCCCGCCCCCGCCCCCGCCGCTGCTCCGGTCCCCGCCGCCCCGCCGCCCCCGGCGCCAGCGACGCCCACGGCGAACGACGATGCCGACCCGGTGGCCGACAGCGTCCGCCGCGCCCTCGCCGCCACCGTCGCGCCCGCTCCGGCCGAGCGGAACGAGGCGATGGCCCGGCGGCGCGAACTGCGGCTGCTGCGGACGCCGAAGGAGTGATCGACACGGTGGTCGCGGCGCTGCGGTCCCTGCTGGGGCCGGGCGTCGCAGTGGCCGGTGCGGCCCTCTCGGAGGGACATGCGCCGCTACCGGAGGAAGCCGCGGCGGTGGCGCGGGCGATCCCCGCACGGCGGGCGGAGTTCGCCGCCGGCCGGGCAGCGGCGCGCCGGGCCATGGCGGCGCTGGGCGTGCCGCCGCAGGCGATCCGAATGGGGTCCAACCGCGCGCCCGAATGGCCCCCCGGCCTGACCGGCAGCATCGCGCACCAGGACGGTCTGGCCCTCGCCGCCGTCACGCGCGCGGCAGACGTGCGTGGCATCGGTATCGACCTCGCCGTCGCCAGCCCGCTGGACCCGGACCTCGCTCCGTCGATCCTCGCGGCGGGCGAGCGGGCCGACGGGCTCGAGGCGACGGCCGTCTTCGCCGCGAAGGAGGCGCTCTACAAGGCGCTGGCGCCCGAGGCGGGCGAGGTCTTCGGCTTCGATGCGGCGCGGGTCGAGGCGGACATGGCGGCCGGCCGGTTCGAGGCGGCGCTTGCCCGGCCCGTGGGGCCCTGGCCGGCCGGCGCGACATTCCACGGTGGCCTGACGGTTCGAGCCGGCTTCACCGTCGCCGCGATCAGCGTCGCCCGCTGAATTGCGGCGGTATCGTGGCGCTGCTTGCCGATCCGGCGACGCACCGTTTCCCGATCCGGCAGCATCCGCCGTGGCCAGTGGGCCCGGGTTTCTCTAGATTGTGAACTGGGTGTGGCGGCTTCGGCCCCGTGACGTGATGCGTGTTCATTCTAGACACGGCACACAGGGCCTCACATGACGGACCGGGGGGTCCGGCTGACGGAGTTGGTCATGGGATCGTTCACCTCGCTGAAGGACGTGATCCGTGCGGTGTTGCGCCGCTGGTATCTCGTCGTGCTGATCTGCGCCGTCGGCGTCCCGCTGTCGGTGTGGTACGCGATGAACACGCCCCGCCTGTACGAGGCGACGGCCGTGATCCAGATCGAGGCGCCGCAGGTCGTCGAGACGACGACGGCGGGGGCGCCTCAGGCCGGCGGCCTCACCGCCGACAGCCAGCTCGACCTGATCGAGCAGCGGGTGATGTCCCGCGACAGCGTTCTGTCGATCATCGACCGGTTCGACCTGTATCCCGACGTGACGAGCGAGGTGGAGAAGGTCGCCCTCCTCCGGCAGTCGGTCACGATCGCCAAGCTGGTCGACCCCGCGGCCCAGTGGCGTCCGGACGTTCAGCCCTCCGGCCTGTCGATCTCGGCCCGGATGGCGGACCCGACCGAGGCGGCGGCCGTCGCGAACGAGTTCCTCGACCGGATCCTGGCCGAGGCACAGCGCCGCAGCGAGGGGCGCGCGGCGCTGACGCTGGAATTCTACCTGTCCGAAGAAGAGCGTGTCATCGCCGAGATCGAAACCGTCGAGGAGGCGCTGACACGCTACAAGGAGCAGAACGCCGCCTCGCTGCCGTCGGCCATGGACGCCACGCGGAGCCGCCTAGCCACGCTGTCCGAGCAGCGGGTCGAGCTCGAACGCGACCTGATCGCGCTGGAAGGCGCGGACCGGCTCCGCGCCGAGGAGGCGGAGCGGCAGCGCACGCTCCTGAGCCAGCAGCGCGATCTCATCGACCGCGAGATCGCCGAATCAGAGGCGGCCATCGCTCAGGCGCCCGAGGTCGAGCGACAGATCAGCGCGTTCGAGCGCGAGCTGGCTCAGCTGCGGGACGAGTTCACCATCATCACCCAGCGGCGGACCGAGGCGGCGATGAACCAGCTGATCGAGAGCCAGGACCGGTCCGAGCGGTTCGAAGTGCTGGAGACGGCGGTCGTTCCGGAATTCCCGGTCTCCACCAGCCGCACGAAGCTCGCCGCTGCGGGGGCGGTGGCGTTCGGCGGGCTTGCCGTCCTTCTCGCGCTCGCGCTGGAAATGGTGGGGGGGCGGATCCGCAACGCCGCCCAGCTGGAAAAGCAGCTCGGCGCCAAGCCGGTGATCGTGATCCCGAACCTCCGCTCGCCCCGGCAGCGGGTCCTGCGACGGGCGGCCTACGCGCTGGGCGGGCTGGTGATGGCGGTCGCGGCGATTCTCACTGCGGGGCTCTGGCGCCTCGTCAGCGCGAATGAGACCAGGCGCGACCGCGGCACGGCCGGCGTACCGGCGGAGTAGCCGGTCAGGCGATGTCGCCGTCGATCTGCGCCTTGTTGAGGACGATGCCGACGACCGGCTTGTCCTCGCCGATCCGGCGGATCGCCTCGCGGACCTCGGCGGCGCGGGTGGTGCCGCCGCCCACCACCAGAAGGACGCAGTCGTACCGGTCGCGGAAGGCGGTCACGTCGTCCTGCGCCAGCGCGGGCGGCAGGTCGAACAGCACCACGTCCGGCGACAGCTCTGCCTCCATCCGGTCCAGGATGTCGGCCGTCTGCGGGGACTGCAGCAGCTCGGCCGCGTAGTCCTCGCGCCGGCCGTTCAAACCGATGGCGAGATGCCGGCCGATGTTCAGGCGGTTCTTGCCGATTGTGCGCAGCCACTCTTCCGAGGCGATCTGGCCACGCAGGTAGTCGCCGGTGCCCCTGGCGTCGGTGACGCCGAGATAGCCGGCGAGGCCGGGCGCGCGCAGGTCGAGGTCGCACAGGACGGTGCGCGTCGTCTGATAGCGCGACAGGGTGATCGCGAGGTTGATCGCGGTGAAGCTCTTGCCGCAGCCGGGCGTGGGCGAGGTGATCGCGACGCGGGTCCAGCCGTTGTCGCCGAGCGCCTGGACGAGGCGCGTGCGCAGCACGTCGAACGCGGCGTGCGCGGGGTCGGTGCGGGCCGCCGTGATGACGAGGTTCCGCTCCAGCACGCGGGGGTCGACGCTCATCGGCTGAAGGTCGGACCAGAGGTCGATCACGCGCGGCAGCGGCGCGTCGATCCGTTCGGTCAGGGCGGTGCGCAGTTCGCGTTCGGCCGCGAGGTCGGGCGGGGGCCGGCGGGCCGTCTGGCGCGCCTGCGCGGCGGCCTCGACTTGGGCGATCTCCTCCAGCAGCCGAGCCCGTTCCTCGGCACTCAGCCGGGGCCGTCTTTGCCGCTCTGTGCGTCGGTCGCTCATCTTCGCCTGCCCTGCCATCGCCCTCGTTCAACATGACGATCCGGGCGGAAATGCGCCATTGTCGCGGTGTTCCGGACAGAATCTCTCACAGCCCGTACAGGCGCCGGCCGTCGATGGCCCGGTCGAGGAAGCGGCCTGGATCCGTCTCGGGGTGCCAGTCCAGCGCGGCCTCGGTGGCGGAGGCGTCGAAGCGGGAGAGGTGCCCGCGGCTCTGCCAGTCGGCACGGGAGGCGCGGGGCGCGTCCCGCTGGCCGAGGGCGTGGCGCTTCAGCGCCCATTTCGTCTCGCCGCCCAGCCACATCGCGGTCAGGTTGCCCGAGGCGACGCGGGTGCGGGCGCCCGTGCGGGCGTGGATGCCGTCGAAATAGTCCCGCGCCGACAGGATCGGCGGCCCGACGAGGTTGAACCGTCGCCCCTCGACGCCGGGCGTGTGGCCGAGACGGATCAGTCCGTCCACCACGTCGTCGATCAGCACGAAGGGCAGCGGCCGGCGACCGTCGCCCCACAGGCGCACCGCGCCGGGGCCGTGCCAGCGGCCGATGCCCCAGTGCTGCAGCGGTCCGTCGCCGCCGACGACGATGCCGGGCCGGGCGATGACGACCGGCAGTCCGGTGTCATGGTGCATCTGGAGCAGCCTTCGCTCCGCTTCCGCCTTGGAGCGGGCGTACATGTTGCGCCGCTCCATCTCGCCGAAGTCGGTGTCCTCGCGGATCGTCGCCGCGGGGTCCGACATGTCGAACGAGGCGATGGTGCCGGTGAAGACGAGGCGCGAGACGTCCACCGCGTCCGCCGCCTCGGCGATGCGGATCGCGGTGCCGACGTCGTTCGCGAGAGCCGCCTCCCACGTGTCCTCCAGCGCGCGGGCGAGGTTGTAGATCGTGTGGATGCCGTCCATCGCGGCGCCGAGGGCCTCGGGGTCGGTCAGATCGACCGAGACCGTCTCGACATGGTTCGCGATGTCGCCGAACGGGCCGCTGCGGCCGCGGCTGGCGACGCGCACGTCCTCGCCCCGGGCCACGAGTGCGCGGGTCAAGGCGCGGCCGATGTAGCCGGTTCCGCCGATGACGAGGGCGGTGGGCGACGGCGTGCCGGTCGCGATCGCCGGCGCCTCCTGCGGCGGTATCAGGGCGATGGCGGCGTCCAGCGCCTCCATCACCCGCACCGCCTGGTCGGGGGTGAAGCGCGGGTCTGTCCGCCCCTCGGCGATGCCGGAATAGAAGGCGCGGGCGAGGCCGCGGAAGCTCTGCGCGTAGGGACCGCGCCGGTCGAGCGAGGCCGTCTGAATTGCGGCGTTGCGGACGCCCTCGCGCAGGTAGGCCCATGACTGGCCCAACGCCCCCAGCAGCGGATTGACGATGAGGTCGGCGCTGTTGTCGCGGGCGACCGTCAGCGTGTCGGCGGCGTAGTCCAACTCGGCGCTGGCGGTGGAGCCGCGGAGCGTGACGGTCCGGCGGTCCACCGTCTCGACGGTGGAGATCGCGACGGTCACGTCCACGTCTCCGGCGCGGGCGAGCAGGCGCCAGCTCTGGTGCCGCGTGCCGCCGCCGGGCAGCGAGACCGGCTGGCCGAGGTCGAGGGCGCGGATGTCCAGCGGGCCGAACAGGTCGACGGCGAAGCTGACGGGATGGGCGCCCAGCTCCAGCAGCAGGTTCTTCGGCTCCCGCAGGGGCCAGATGCCGTAGGGGCCGGAGCGCAGCGGCGCGAACGGCAGCGCCCAGTCGATCCGCACGTCCGAGACGCGCCCCAGCGCGCCGTCCGCGACCAGCGCCTTCAGCCGCTCGTACCGCGGCAGGCCGAGGAAGTTGTGGCTGGCCGCGAATTCGAGGCCGGCGGCGGTGGCCGCGTCCGCGATCTCGCGCGTGCCGGCGGCGTCGAGGGCGACGGGCTTCTCGACGAGGACGTGCAGGCCGCCCCTCAGGCAGTCGAGGGCGATGGCCTGATGGCTCGCGGGCGGGGTCAGAACGTGCGCGGCGTCGGCGACGCCGGCCGCGATTATCTCGTGGTGAGAGGCGAAGGCGCGGGCGCCGTGCCGGGCGGCGAGCGCCTGCGCGGCGGCGAGGTTCGGGTCGCAGACGGCGGTGATGCGCACGCTTGGCGTGGCGGCGATGGCGGCGGCGTGCCAGTCGGCGATGTAGCCGGCGCCGATCAGGGCGGTGCGTGTCTCGGTCATGCTCACTTGTATTCGATGATTCGCATCGCGCCGCCCCGGGCCCGGCGCAGTTGGTAGGTCAGCAGTCCGATCAGGTTCGGCAGCTTGGAAAACGACAGCCACGCCGCCTGATGCAGCGATTCGGCGACGCCGAGGCCGGTCCGGGCGAGGTTGCGGGCGGTGCGCAGGGTCAGCAGAAGCCACGCGCCCAGAACGACGAACTCCAGCCCGCCGAGGCCGACGATGCCGCCGAAGAAGGCCAGCGGCAGGAGGCCGCCGTGGAACCACGACCGCAGCCGCTCGCGCCGCAGGTGCGGCGGATGCATGTCGCCCATCTGCGCGAAGCCGTGGCCGCTGCGCACCGCGCGGCGCCAGAAGGCGACGGGCGAGGTCATCGCCATGTCGTGCCGGGTCATCGGCACCGGGATACGCTCCAGCCGCCAGCCGGCCTTGCCGAGGCGCAGGCAGAACTCGTCGTCCTCGGCGGCGATCACTGTGGGGTCGAAGCCGCCGACCTGCTCGAACGCGGTCGTGCGGACCATCATGTCGCCGCCGCATGTGCGGATCGGGCCGGCGGGGCGGTGCCACTCCGCCTCGGCCATGCGATTGAAGACGCTGGCCTCGGGGTGCATCTCGGACCGCCAGCCGGTGACGAGGCCGAGACCCGGATCGGCGGCGAGCGCGGCGGCGGCGGCGTCGATCCAGCCCGGTTCGACCGCGCAGTCGCCGTCGACGAACTGGATGAAGTCCGGCAGCCCGTCCGCGCGCAGGGCGTCCGCCCCCGCGTTGCGGGCGCGGGCGGCGGTGAACGGAACGGCGGTGTCGAGCTCGACCGCCTGTGCGCCCCTCGCGCGGGCGGCGGCGACGCTGTCGTCGGTCGAACCGGAATCGACGTAGACCAGCCGGGGCGCCTGCGGCGCGAGGCTGTCGAGGCAGGCCACCAGGCGCGCCCCCTCGTTGCGGCCGATCACCACGGCGGCGACGGTCGGGGTGGCCCCGGCAGGGGCGTCGGGGCCGGTGGCGCGGCCCGTGGTCGAGTCAAGGAACGACGCGAGGACGTCCGTCAAGATGGGTCTCCGGGGCGGATGGCGGGGCGCGGAGCGCCGGTGGCGTAGGACATGAAGAGGACGCCGAGGCGGGCCGCCTCCTCGTCCGCGTCGAACTCGTCGGCGACCAGCGCGCGGCCGGCGACGCCGAGGCGGCGGCGGAGATCGGGGTCGCCGGCGAGGCGCAGGATCGCGTCGCTCAGTGCGGAGACGTCGCCGGGCGGGACGGTGAGGCCGGTCTCGCCCTCGACGATCAGCTCCCCCACGCCGCCGACGCGGGTGGCGATGGCAGGCAGGCCGGCGGCGAGCGCCTCCATCAGCACCACGGGCACGCCCTCGGCGAAGGAGGGAAGTACCATCATGTCGTGCGCGGCAAGCTCCGCCGCGACGTCGTCCTGACCGCGGTAGCCGAGGAACCGGACCGCGCCGCCGAGGTCCAGCGCCTGCGCCTCGACCTCCAGCGCGCGGCGGTCGGGGCCGTCGCCGACCAGCGTCAGCGTCAGCTCCGGACGGGTGCGGCGCGCGGCGGCGAGGGCCTGCAGCAGGACGGGCACGCCCTTCACCACCGAGAGGCGGCCGACGAAGACGAGGCGCGTCCCCGGTCCGGCCCCGCCAATCGTGTAGCGGGCGGGATCGACGCCGCAATGGACGACGTGCAGCCTGTCCCAGTGGCCCGGGTCCGACCACAGCATCGCCTGGCTGCGGGCGAAGCGCGAGATGCAGGCGACGAAGGTCGCGCGGGCGATCTTGGCGTCGAGGCGCCACTGCTCGGGCGCGAAGAACTCGTCGGGGCCGTGGAGGGTGAAGCTGTAGGGCACGTCCGACAGCGCGGAGGCCAGCATCGCGACGGTGCCGGAGGACTTGGCGATATGGTTGTGCAGGTGCGCGGCGCCGATGCCCTGAAGGTGGCGGGCGAGGACCAGCGCCTCGGCGAAGTAGATGAGGCCGAAGAGCCGGCCCTTCACCCCCCTGGGTGCGGTCCGCCAGGCAAGGGCGAGGGTGGACAGGAACCGGCCCGGCCGCCGCAGCGCGTGCAGCTTGGCGCGGACCAGCACCGTGAGGTTGCGGGTCGCGGCGAGGACGTGGAACGTCTCGGCCTGGAAGGCGGCCTGCTCGGGGCCGACGATGTGCTCGGGCCCGGTCCGGCGGATCGAGGCGGGACGGACGTCGAAGCCGTGGGCGCGCAGGCCCGCGATCTCGCGCTGGATGAAGGTGTCCGAGGCGCGGGGAAACTCGCCGGTGAGGTACAGGATGGGGCCCGACAGGCTCACTACTCCACCGCCTCCATCAGCGTGGCGAACGGCGTGTCGGGGCGCCAGCGCAGGCGGTCGCGGGCGCGGTCGTTGGGGTAGCGCAGCGGCATCATCCGGGCACGCAGTGTCGGCCGCCGCAGCAGGCCGGGCATGCGTGGCAGGGGCAGCGCCGCGGCGGCGTCGAGGAGGCGCCACGGCAGAGGCAGGGTCAGGCGCGGGCCTCCATGACCGGCGAGCGCGGCCAGGTAGGCGGCGGCGGACGGGCGGTCGTCGTCGGTGAGGTTCAGCACCTCGGCGCCCTCGGGCCGGGTCTGGGCGGCGGCGATCAGCGCGGCGGCGGCGTGGTCCCGGTGCAGCAGCGGCAGTTCGCCCTCGGTGCCGCCGAGGCGCAGGAGCAGCGGGCCGAGCCGGGTGCCGAGATGTGCGTTCCACAGTCGCCCCGGTCCCCAGACCGCGCCCATTCGCAGCAGCCACAGTCCCATCTTCCCGCGCCCGTCCCGCGCCGTCTCTTCCTGCGCGAGCTTGGCGCGGGTGTAGGCGTCGCGTCCCTGCGGACGGTCCTCGATGGGGGTCTCCTCGGTCACGGCCGAGCCCGGCGCCAGCCCGCCGGCCCCGTAGATCGCGAGAGAGCCGGCGAGGACGACCCGGCCGACGCCGGCCTGCCGGGCGGCGCGCATCAGCTGCCGCGTGCCGTCGACGGTGGACCGCAGCAGCTCTGCCTCGGCCCCGGCCAGCGGGGAGGCGCAGTGGATCACGACCTCGGCGCCGGTGCAGGCGCGGGCGAGGGCGGCGCGGTCGAACAGGTCGCCGCGGATCGCCAGCGCGCCGGGCGGCACGTCGCCCTTGCGGACCAGCGCGCGCATCCGGTGGCCGCGCTGGCGGCCCTCGGCGATGACCGCGCGGCCGAGATAGCCGCTGCCGCCGGTGACGAGGATGGTCAGGCCGCCCACGGCATCGGCTCCATTCTGGCGCAACTGGTCGTCATCTCGTGGATGCCGGTCGTCTGGCAGGCGAGTGTCACCTCGGTCAGATGCAGGGCGTAGTCCCCGGCGAGGCGGCTGGACCGGCCCCCCGCGATCGCCTCCAGCATCTCGACCGGGCCGAGGGCGAAGTTCATCGAGGCGGCGCCCCAGCGGCCGACCTTGGGATGGGTCGCGCCGCGCAGGCGGTGGCGGCGGGGGACCGGGCTTTCCAGCAGGCGCCGGCGGATCCGCAGGCGGCGGCGGACCCGGACCGGGGCGGCGTTGTCCCAGGCGCGGGGCACCTCGACCACGCCGGTGTCGCCGATCACGCGCAGGCGGTGGTCGTGCGGCGCGACGATGGAGCAGGTGAGCCGCGTCATCGGCCCGTCCGCGAAGGTCAGCGTGGCGACGCTGGCGTCGGGCGTGTCGTAGCGGCGGCCGCGCTTGTCCGGCGCGGTCGCCTCGGCCGCGGTGACGACGCGCGTGACGGGGCCGAAATGGGCGATCAGCCAGGACAGCCAGTAGCCGGCATGCTCCAGCGTGCAGCCGGTGCGGAACTCGTCGTCCCACGGCCAGGGAGCGCCGCTGTCGCTGCGCCAGTGCTCCACCGGGGCCTGCGGGATGAAGCCGTCGTCGAGCTCGGCGTAGATGAGGCGCGGTGTGCCGGCGGCGCCGGAGCGCAGGGCGTGGAACAGGGTCTGCGCCGCCTCGGACAGGACCGAGGACGGCGCGGAGGCGAGCTGCAGCCCGGCGGCCTTCGCCTCGGCGGCGAGCGCCGTCGCGTCCCCGAGATCCGTCACCATCGGCTTCTCGGAAAAGACGTGGCGGCCGGCGGCGAGGGCCGCGCGGGTGACGGCCGCGTGGTCGGAGGGGTTGGTGAGGTTGAGGACGAGGCCATGGGCGGGCAGCGCGGCGAGCGTCGCGTCGAGGCCCTCCAAAGCCGGCACCCCCCAGTGGCCGCAGAACGCAGCAAGGCGCTGCGGGTCGCGGTCCCAAGCGCCGACCACGCGGACACCGGAATAGAGGCGCAGCGCGCGCATGTAGAGATCGGCCACGAAGCCGCAACCCACGAGCGCCACCTGCCCCGTTTCCGGACTGGCTCCTGCCGACATCTGCCCTGTCCTTGCCTTGCTGCGCCCGTTCACCATGGGAGCGTGGCAACAGTTTGTCCCCACTAGGGCCCTAGCGCCAGCTACCCCCTTGCGGCAAGGCAGGGGCGGGGGCTTCCATCGGACGAGGCATGTCCGGGGGGATGGCCAGGTGGATTTCTCGGTGGGCGACGGCAACGTCGTCGTGAACGTCAGGGACCGGGCGTCGCTCATGGCGGCGGTGGCCCGCCGTCTGCGTGCGCGGCAGGGATTCGCGATCGCGACCCTGAACCTCGACCACCTCGTGAAGCTGCGGCGCGATGCCGCCTTCCGCCAGGCCTATGCGGCGCAGGATTTCGTTACCGCCGACGGCAATCCCGTTGTGTGGCTGTCGCGGATGGCCGGGCGGCCCGTCGGCCTCGTCACCGGGGCGGATCTCGTGGTGCCGCTGGTGCGCGAGGCGGCCGCGGCCGGGGCGCCGGTGGCGCTGATCGGAACGACGCCCGACGCGCTGGCGCGGGCGGGCGAGGCGCTGGTGCGCCAGGCGCCGGGGCTGGAGATCGCGGTCCGGATTTCACCGCCGATGGGGTTCGAGCCGGACGGCCCCGCGGCCGAGCGGGTGCTGGCGGAGGCGCGGGAGTCGGGGGCGCGGCTGGCGCTCCTTGCGCTGGGCGCGCCGCGGCAGGAGAGGCTGGCAGCCCTCGGTCGGCATCTGGCGCCCGAGATGGGCTTCGCCTCGATCGGAGCGGGGCTCGACTTCCTCGCCGGGGCGCAGCGGCGGGCGCCGGCGTGGGTGCGGGCGCTGGCGATGGAGTGGCTGTGGCGGATGTCGACGAATCCGGCGCGGCTGGCCGGCCGCTACGCCGCCTCGGCGCTGGCGCTGCCGGGGCTTGCGGCGCGGGCGTTGTGGCGGCGGGTGTCGTAGGGGCGGCAAGACCCGCGCCTAGAGTCCGATGCGCCGGCGCCCGACGGTCGGTCCGGGCGGGATGCGCCTCTTCCTACAGGCGGCGCGCCTCCACCCGGCGCAGGGTCACGCGGTCGGCGAGCCGGCGCTTCAGCGAGCGGGGCGGGGGCAGCTCTCGGTCCATCTCCCACACCGTGCCGTTCAACGAGCGGTCGTGCCAGAGTGCCAGCGCCGCGCCCCAGCGGGCGGCGATAGCGGGGTCGAGGCCGTCCGCGATGCCCATCGAGGTGGCGAGCATGCCCGGCATCCAGTCGCTGACCACGATCCCGGGAAAGCGGTCGCCGAGGTCGGCGACGAGGGCACGCGTGAAGATGCGCGCGGCGCCCTTCGACACCGCGTAGGCGGCGCTGGCAGGCAGCGGCGCGACGTCGGCGAAGGTCGCGACGTTGAGAATGCGGCCCACACCGGCGTCCGTCATGTCCGCCAGCGCCTCGCGGGTGCAGGCGACGGTGCCGCCGAGGTTGGTGGCGACGGTCGCCATGAAGCTGTCGGCGCTCTCGTCGAGGATGTCGCGCCGCGGATAGGCCGCGGCGTTGTTGACGAGGATGCGGACGGGGCCGTGGGCGCGCGCTTGTGCGAACGCGGCGGCGACGGCGGCGGGGTCGGCGACGTCGGCGATCAGGGGCAGGATGCCTTCGGACTCTCCGGCGAGGGCGTCCAGCGCGGCAGGATCGCGGCCGAGCGCACCGACGCGGACGCCGCGGCGGGCCAGCTCCAGCGCCAGCGCCCGGCCGAGGCCGCGGCCGGCGCCGGTGACGATGGCGATCCCGTCGGTCAGGTCCGTCATGTGATCCCCCTGGCGACGCGCAGGGCGAGCACGGCGATGGTGAGGCTGGGGTTCACCCCCATGGAGGTCGGGAACAGCGAGGCGTCCGCGACGGCGAGGTTGCGCAGGCCGTGGACCCGGCCGGCGCCGTCCGTCACGCCCTCTTCGGCGCGGTGGGCCATGCGCAGCGTCCCGCAGGGATGGCCGAGGTTCGGCTCGGGCCGGTGCGAGAGGAAGGCGATGCGCTCGCCCTTCAGGCGCTGGCGGATCAGGCGGCGGAACAGGGTCCGGCGCGCCTTGAGCTCATCCGTCACGCGGTACTCGATGGCAATCCGGTCGGGGCGGGCAGGGTCGGACCGGACGCGGTTGCCGGGGTCGGGCAGATCCTCCAGCAGACCGACGAAGACCTTGGCGGTGCCCATCGCCCGGGCGGCTGCGGCGGCGGGCAGGCGCGCGAGTTCCCCGGCGGCGGGAAGGCGGCGCAGCGGCGAGCGGGCGAGGCGCTGGCGCAGGACGTGCAGGATCTCTCCGTAGCCGACGTCGATGCCCATCGCCTGCACCATGCCCAGGCGCTGTCCTTCGGCGAAGTAGAGGTCGCGGAAGCCGATCGCCTTGGACGGGCCGTCGAAGGCGGCGGCGCGGCCGGGCCACAGGGCGAAGGTCTCGTTCAGGTGGAACATCAGGCCGCGCCCGACATGGCCGTGCCGGTTGCCGAGGCCGTCCGGCCAGCCCTCCTGCGCCGAGGCCAGCATCAGGCGGGGCGAGTTCAACGCCCCGGCGGCGAGGACGATCTGCGGCGCGGCAAGCGTGCGGGAGGCTCCCCCATGCCGCAGCTCCACGCCCGTCACCCGGTCGCCGTCCGCGATCAGGCGCGTCACCTCGGCGCCGGTCACGATTGCCGCGCGGCCGGTGGCGAGCGCCGGCTCCACCCCGGCGGAGCGGCCGTCCATCTTGCAGTCGCGCGGGCACTTGCGGCCAAGGCACTCGGTACAGCCGGACAGGTAGCGCAGCGCGGCGTGCAGCCGGTAGGGGTGCAGGCCGGCGGCGGTCAGGCGGTCGGCGAGCGCCCGCTCGCCGGGGGCGAGGGGCGGCGGCGCGGGCAGGTCCGGCGCGTGCTCCGACAGCGGATCGGCCGTGCCGTGGACGTGGTAGAGGGCGCGGGCCCGGGCGAGGTCGGGCGCGAGGTCGGCCCAGGAGATCGGCCAGCCGCCGGTCGGATGCGGCCGGCCGGGGCGGTCCTCGACGTCGTGCGGCTCGGGCGCTTCCAGCGTCGCGGCGTAGAAGACCGAGCTGCCGCCGATGCCGGCGCCGAGCGGGGCGAAGGCGTCCGCCGTCTCGCCGTCCAGCGTGACCGACAGGGGATCGGGCCAGAGGCCGCGGACCGCGCGGGCGACCGGATCGATCGCCGCGGCGTCGATCCGCGTCTCCTCGCGGCGGTGGCCCGCGCGCCCGGCCTCGAGGAACAGCACGCGCCGCCCCGCCTCGGCCAGCGCGCGGCCGGCTGTGCCGCCGCCGATGCCGGTGCCGATGACGATGACGTCCCAGTCGGCGTCCAGCGCCTCGGTCACTCCGACGCCCCGGTGCCGTTGCCGGCGCCGCCGTCGAGGAACGGGCGGAACAGGTCGCGCAGGCGCAGGGCGCCGGCGTTGGTGAGGTGGTTGTTGTCGAAATAGAGGCCCTCGCCCGCCTGCAGGGCGCCGCAGCGCTCGGGGCAGAGGTCGGGCCACGGATCGATGAGCGTCACCGCGCCCGACGTGACGAGCGGCATGATCGCCGCCTCGGCCCGGGCGACACGGCTCGCCAGCCGCTCGGGATTGGCGAAGGTGAGGGCGGAGGCCTCGGCCGCGCTCATCCGGCCGTGGGCGAGGCGGCGGGCGACGTCGCGGCTGTCGTAGTCCGCGATCTCGGGCACCTGCCGGAACAGCCAGACGTCCCAGCCCATCTCGCGCAGCGTCGCGACCGTGTCGCCGAGCGCGACGCCGAACAGCGCGGCCTGGTCGGGGCTCTCACCCGGCGGGATGCCTCGGGCGCCGAGATCGATGGTGTTGTGCGCGTCTCGGCCCACGCCCGCGCCTTCGGCGTAGTACGACCACCGCCCGACGAGGAGGAGCCGGCCGGGGGCGAGGGTGCCCAGCCCGTCCAGCATCCGGGCGTTGGCCGTGGCGCAGGCGGCGTCCTCGGCCGGGGTGGCCGCGCTCTCGGTCTTGGTGAGGCCGAACAGCGGCGGGCAGCCGGCGTGCCAGATCAGCAGGCCCGGCGTCTCCTCCTCGACCGCGGCGAGGGCGAGGCCGTCCATCAGCGCGCGCAGGTGGCTGTCGCCCCAGACGACGACCTCCGGCGGCCCCTGCGGGCCGAGGGCGCAGGTCTCGATCCCGGCGAGGGGCCCCTCGTCCGAGACCGTGCAGCGGGACCAGTCCTGCAGGAAGTCCTGGCTGGCGAGGATGTGGGGCCGGACGTCCGGGCCGAATCGCACCGGCAGGCCGTCGGTGACGTAGGCGAGTCCGCCGAGGCCAAGCGCCGCGCCGCCCGCGAGGACGGCGCCGGACAGGAGCGCGGGCGTGCCGAGTGCCCGGGCGCGTCGCACGGGGCGCTCGACGAAGGCCCAGGACAGGATCGCGAGGAGGATCGCGAGGGCGAGCCACGCGGCGGCCTCGGCCGGGCCGGAATAGCCGTCGCGCCAGTAGCGGGACAGGATCAGGACCGGCCAGTGCCAGAGGTACAGCGAGTAGGAGATCAGCCCGACGAAGACCGGCACGGGGTGGGCGAGCGCCCGCAGCACGGGGTGCGGGCCGGTGGCCGCGAGGACCAGCGCGGTGCCGATCGTCGGCAGCAGCGCCTGCCAGCCGGGGAAGCCGTCGGCGCGGATCAGCAGGACGCCGGCGAGGATCAGGGCGAGTCCGGCCCAGGGGAGGGCGGGGTGCAGGCGCGGGGCGCCGCGGGTGTGGATGTGGATGGCGAGAAGGACGCCGGTCAGCAGCTCCCACGCGCGGAACGGGAAGAGGAAGAACGTGGCGACCGGCTCCGACGGGGTGAGGGCGATGCAGGCGAGGAGGGATGCGGTCCAGAGGAGGGCGAGGGTCGCGAGGACGGGGCCACGGACATCGCGCGATGTCCGTGCACGATTTCCGCGCGGAAATCGAGTGCCGAGCCACCAGAGCGCGAGCAGGGTGACGGGCAGGACCAGGTAGAACTGCTCCTCCACCGACAGCGACCAGGTGTGCAGAAGGACCTTCGACTCCGAGCCGGTGTCGAAGTAGCCGGCGCTTCGCCAGAACAGGACGTTGGACAGCCACAGCGTTGCGGCGATCAGCTCCTTGCCGAACTCCCGGAACTCGAACGGCAGGAGGACGAGGGCGGCGACGACGGCGCTCGCCAGCGCCATGGCGAAGAACGCGGGGGCGAGGCGGCGGATGCGGCGCAGGTAGAAGCGGCCGATCCGCAGGCGCCCGGTCTCGGCCAGCTCCTTCCACAGGAGGCCGCCGATGAGGAAGCCCGAGATGACGAAGAAGACGTCGACGCCGACGAAGCCGCCGGTCAGGCCGGGGACGCCGAAATGGTAGAGCACGACCGACAGCACCGCGATCGCCCGGAGACCGTCGATCTCGGGTCGGTAGGGCAGGTGCGGCGCGGGGGCCGCACTCGGGTCTGGGTCGCTCGGTATCTGCCTCACCCCGTCTGTCCTTGCGGGATTGCCGCGGAGCATGCCCCTTGTCGCGGCAGAATGCGACGGAAATTTGCCGGGTCGGGAATCGGGTCGGGATGCGGAGGTCGGGCGAGGCTCCCCGACGCCGGCACCCGTGTCTGCCCGCCCCGGGCTCGACCCGGGGCCCCGCTGGACCGGGCGCGACTGTCCTGCGGGGCCCCGGCTCGGGGGCCGGGGCGGGTGTTCGTGGGTCTCCCGGTGCCGCTACTCCCCGCCCGGAGTCGGCTGCGCCAGCGGCCCGGGCAGCGGCTGGCCGGCCGCTTCGCTGGGTTCGGGGCGCGACGGCGAGGTCGGGCGGAGAGGAGGGATGAAGCGCGGACCCCGACCGTCGGAGGGCTGACTGCGGCCATCCGCTGTCCTTGCGTCGGGTGCCCTGGCTACCGTCGCCGTGCCGATCCCGGACCGCCTTCAGGCGTGGCCCGCGTCGGGGGACAGCGTCAGCGGGTCGATGCCCAGCGTCTTGAGCGCCGCCGTCCACTTGTGCTCGTTGGCGCGGCCGAAGACGATGTCGGAGCGGGCCGGCGCGGTGAGCCAGCCGTTCCGGGCGATCTCGCTCTCCAGCTGTCCGGGGCCCCAGCCGGCATAGCCGAGCGCCATCATCGAGTTCGCGGGGCCCTCGCCGCGGGCGATCGCCTGCAGCACCTCGAGGCTGGCGGTCAACGAGATTTCGCCCGTCACCTCCAGCGTCGCGTCGCCGGCGGAGTAGTCCGGCGAATGCAGCACGAATCCGCGGGCCTGCTCCACCGGGCCGCCGAAATGCACGCGGATGTCGCGCAGCATTCCCGGCACCTCGATCCCGATCTGGTCGAGCAGGTCGCGAAAGCGGATCTCGGGCGTCGGCTTGTTCACGATCAGGCCGAGCGCGCCGTCGTCGGAGTGGGCGCACAGGTAGACGACGCTGTGGGCGAAGCGGCTGTCGCCGGTGCCGGGCATCGCAATCAGGAGCTGGCCGGCGAGATCGGCCTCCGGAATGTCCATGACGGGATGATGGGGCCGGGACACGGCGGGTTCAAGGGAGCGGCCCATCGCTCTTATTTGACTTCCCATTTCAGGGGGGCGCGGCCATCACTCCGCCATGCGCCGCCTGATCCCCCTCGCCGCCCTCCTGTCGCTGTCCGCCCATGCCGCCCCGGCCCTGACGCCGGAGGAGCTGGTCCGGCTCGAGGTGCTGCCGGGGTGGGACACGGCGGAGGGGACGCACATGGCGGCGCTGCGGCTGCGGCTGGCGCCGGGGTGGAAGACCTACTGGCGCGCGCCGGGGGACGCCGGCATTCCGCCGCTGTTCGACTGGTCGGGGTCGGCGAACGTGGCGGCGGCCGAGGTGCACTGGCCGGTGCCCGACGTGTTCGAGCAGAACGGCATGCGGTCCATCGGCTACGCCGGCGACGTCGTGCTGCCGCTGGAGCTGACGCCGGCACGGCCGGGCGAGGCGATCCGGCTGCAGGGCGTGATCGACATCGGCGTCTGCCACGACATCTGCGTGCCTGCGCAGCTGGCCTTCACGGCCGAGCTGCCACGACCCGGCGCCCGCAACGGCGCCATCGTGGCGGCGCTGGTCGATCGGCCGCTCTCGGGGGCCGAAGCGGGACTGACCGCGCATTCGTGCCGCGTGCGGCCGTCGGCTGAGGGGCTGGACGTCACCGCGACGCTGGCGCTGCCGCCGGTCGGGCCGGCCGAGGACGTGGTGATCGAGGTCGGCGATCCGGGCGCGTGGGTCAGCGAGCCCGACGCGCGCCGCGAGGGCGGGGCGCTGGTGGCCGAGGCCGAGGTGCGCGGCGCGGCGATGCTCGACCGCTCGGCGATGACGATCACGGTGCTGGCCGGCGGGTCGGCGGTGCAGATCGACGGGTGCCCCGCGGGGTAGCTTCGCCCCGGCACCTTGACTGCGGGCGCCGCGCCGTGTGGCGGGCCGCCGGGGGACCAGTCCCCCGGACCCCCTGGGATATTTCCGGCTCGGTGAGAGGGAGGGGGGCGGCTCTTCGCGCTCGGGCCGCGCGCAGGGCGCGCGGGAGCGTCACCCCGCCCTCGTCCGCCGCCGGAGCGCCATGGTCGCGGTCCCGGCAAGGTAGAGGACGACGAGCCACACCGCGAGCGCGGCGAGGAACAGTCCCAGCGCCGCGCCGAACCCGTCGGGCGCCAGCGCCGACAGCGCCCCCGGCAGCGGCAGTCCGAACATCGCCGGGCCGAACAGCCCCACGCCCAGCGCCGCCGCCCCCGCCGCCCCCAGCAGCGCCACCGCCGTCGCCGGCCCGCCGCCGCCGCGCAGCGCCCGCCTGGCGGCGCGCCATTGCCGGCCGATGTCGCTCTGCGCCGCGATGAGGGCGGGCACGACGATGAGGACGAGGACCATGCCGAAGCCGAGGCCGTAGACGAGGGTGATGACCGTGGGCTTCAGGAACTCCGCCTGGATCGACCCTTCGTACAGCAGCGGTGCGAGGCCGAGGACGGTGGTCGCCGTCGTCAGGAACACCGGGCGCAGGCGGTCGGACGCGCCATCGATGATCGCGGGAAAGAGGCCGCGGCCTTCGGAATATTCGTCGATCGTCGTCACCAGCACGATGGAATCGTTGATGATGATTCCGACCATGCCGATCAGCCCGACGATCGAGAACATCGACATCGGCACGTCCCACAGCCCGTGGCCGTAGACCGCGCCGACGAGGCCGAACGGGATGATCGACATCACGACGAGGGGCCGAGTCCAGCTGGAGAAGATCCAGGCGAGGACGAGGTAGATGCCGGTCAGGGTGAAGACGAGGGCGACCTGCGCGTCGGACAGGAACTCCTGCTCCTGCTCGGCGAGGCCCGAGAGGGCGGACGAGACGCCGTAGCGGCTCTCGACCGCGGGCAGGATTTCTTCCTCGATGGATTTCTGGATCTCGGCCGCGCGGTCGGCGTCGCCGTCGTCGAGCTCTCCCAGGACCGAGATCAGCAGGACCCCGTTCTCGCGCAGGATCGACGAGAAGCCGGAGGTGCGGTCCACCGTCACGATGTCGGCCAGCGGGACATAGTCGCCGTTCGCCGTGCGCATCTGCGTGCGGTCGAGGAAGTCGGCGGTCAGCTCGTCCTCCGGCAGCTCCACCCGGATCGCGGCGGAGCGGCCGTTCAGCGGAAAGGTCGCCGCCTCGATGCCGTTCAGCCGCTCGCGCAGGGTTCGCCCGAGGCCGTCGATGGTGAAGCCGAGGGCCTGGCCGTGGGGCGTGAGCTCCAGCACCAGCTCCTCGCGGTCGTAGGCGAGCGTGTCCTCGAGGCCGGACACTTCGGGGAAGCGGGCGAGCGCGGTCTTCAGCGCCTCGGCCGCCTCCTTCAGCGTGTCGGCGTCGGCGCCGGACAGCTGGATGTCGATCGAATCGCCCCCCGGGCCGCCGCCCCAGCGGCGGAAGCTGACCGTCTCGGCCAGCGGGTGCGCGACGACGCTGTCCTGGAGCATCTGCACGAACTCGCCCGACGAGTAGGGCCGGAGGTCCGCGTCGATCAGGTTCACCGTGATCGAGCCGAGCTGCCAGCTTTCCTTGGTCTCGGCGCCCGACAGGCCGCGGCCGGCGCCGCCGCCGATCTGGGCGATGGCGAAGGTGACGGGGTTGGTGCCGTGCTCGTCCTCCAGCCGCTGGCCCAGCGCCTCGGTCGCGCGCTGCATTTCGGCCATCATGGCGAGCGTGTCCTCGCGCGTGGCGGCGGGCAGCATCGAGAAGTTGCCCGTCACCGATCCCTGCTCGGGCTGCGAGAAGAATCGCCACTGCACGTCGCCGCGCACCAGCTGCGCCGCCTGCATCGCGAGAAGGACCACCGTCAGCGCGAGAACCGGGTAGCGCGCCCAGATCACTCCGGCGACGAAGGGCCGGAACAGGCGGTCACGGATCCAGCCGAAGCCGCGATTCACCTGTCGCGACGGCCAGTCGTACCACGGCCGCGCCTTCCCGACGGCGATGGAGTGGGCGAGGTGGTTGGGCAGGATGAGAAAGCATTCGACGAGGCTTGCCGTCAGGACTGCGATCACGGTCCAGGGAATGTCGGCGATGAAGGTGCCGAACCGGCCGCCGATCACGACGAGGCCGAAGAAGGCGATGATCGTCGTCAGGGTGGCCGAGAAGACGGGGGTGAACATCCGCCGTGCCGCGTTGCCGGCCGCCTCGACCGCGCTCTCGCCCAGGTTGCGGACGCGGAAGTCAGCGTGCTCTCCCACGACGATGGCGTCGTCGACGACGATGCCGAGGGTCAGGATCAGCGCGAACAGCGAGATCATGTTGAAGGTGAGGCCGAGCGCGTACATCAGCGCCACCGCCGCGGCCATCGACACCGGGATGCCGGCCGCCACCCACAGCGCGGTGCGCGCGTTCAGGAACAGGAACAGCAGCAGGACGACGAGGCCGAGGCCCATCAGCCCGTTGTCGATCAGCAGGGCGAGACGGCCCGAGATCTCCTCGGCGGAGGAGTTGGTGAGGGTGAGCGTGGTGCCCGCCGGCAGCGTCGCCTCCAGCCGCCGGGCGACGTCGGCCACCGTCTCCTGAATGGCGATGGCGTCGCCCTGCTGCGAGCGGTCGACGCGGACCTGCACCGCCTGGTCGGGGCCGACGTAGTAGGCCGAGTCCCGGTCGGCGCCGAGGGTCGAGACGGTGGCGACGTCGCCGACGGTCAGCGTCGTGCCGTCGGTGTTGCGGCGCAGGACGATGCCCTCGATCTCCTCCGCCGTGCGCTTCTCGGTGCCGGTGCGGACGCGGGCGGCGCCCTCGACCTCGCCCGCGGCGTCGGCGCTGACCTCGCGGGCGATGGCGGCGGAGATGTCGGACAGGCCGATGTCGTGGCGGATGAGCGAGATCGACGGCACCTCGACAACCGTGGCCGGGGCGGCGACGCCCTCGACCGAGGTGCGGGTGACGCCGGCGCGGAACAGCATCTGCGAGAACTCGTCGGCGTAGAGGGCCAGCTGATCGACGCCGACCGGCCCGGCGATCACCACGTCGGTCACCCGGTCGGACCAGCGGCTCCGCTGGATCTGCGGGTCCTCCGCGTCCTCCGGCAGGTTGCCCATCCCGTCGAGCGCGGCCTGCACGTCCTCTTCCGCGCGGGCCATGTCGGTGCCGGGTTCGAACTCCACCCGCACCCGGGCGCTGCCCTCGGTCGAGCGGGCGTCGGACGCGACCACCCCCTCGACGGCGAGGAGGGCGGGCTCGAGGATCTGCACGATGGCGTTGTCGACGTCCTGCGCGCCCGCGCCCTCCCAGCGCACGCTGACGGTGACGGTGTCCGAGACGATGTCGGGAAAGAACTGGGCGCGCATCCGGGGGATCGCGGCGACGCCGGCGGCGATCATCAGGACGAGGATGAGGTTCGCCGCGGTCCTGTGCCGGGTGAAATAGGCGAGGAGGCCGCCGCCCCGTGTCTCGCGCCCCCCCACGCCCTAGCCTCCCATCCGGTCTTCGAGGCGGGCAACCACCTCGGCCGGCACCTGCGGCTCGGCCAGCTGGGCGAGGAGGCGGCTGCGCGCCTCCTCGGGCAGTCCCTCGCTGTCCTCGACGAAGCTGACGAGGCGGGCGCGGCGGTCCTCGTCCAGCTCGATCAGGTCGGGCAGGACGGGGGCGGAGGCCGCGACCTCCTCGCCGGCCGTCGTCGCCGCCTCGACCCTCAGCCCGGGGCCGAGGAGCGGGGAGCGCTCCGCCACGATGGTCGCCCCCGCGAGGTCGTCCGCGCGGACCAGGACGTCGTCGCCCTGCCGCCGCAGAAGCTCCACCGGGGCGCTGACGAGGCGCTGGTCCTCTCCGATCACGAGGACCGTGCCGTCGGCGCCGACCGCGGCGCCGGGCAGGCGGGCGACGTTCTCGATCTGCGGCTCCTCGATCAGAACGGTGACGAAGTCGCCGGGGCGGAAGCCCGGCGCGCGCTCCACCCGGGCGAAGATCAGGCGGCCGGTCTGGCCCTCGCCCACCGTCGCCGCCTCCCGGGTGATCCGGCCCTCGGCGACGAGGTCGAGGCCGTCGACGTCCAGCATCACGCGGACCGGGGCGGAGATCAGGTCGCCCTCCTCGATCAGGCGGGCATACTGGGCGGCCGAGACGCGGAACGCGACCTCGAGCGCCGCGGGATCGACCAGTGTGGCGATCTGCTCGTTCGCGGTGACGCGGGAGCCGGGGCTGACGGCGACATCGGCGAGGCGGCCGGCGAAGGGCGCGACGATCTCGGTCCCCTCGACCGCGCGCTCGGCCTCGGCCACCGCGATCCCGGCGCGGGCGACCGAGGTCGCGGCGCCGTCGATCCGCGCCTCGGCGGTCGCAATCGATTCGCGGGCGGACAGGACGGACTGCGCGGCGGCGGAGGCGGCGAGCTCGGCCGCCTCGAGATCGGGCGCGGTGCCGATGCCGCGGGACTGCAGGTCGCGCTGCCGGGCGAGCGCGGTCTCGCGCAGCGCCGCCTGCGCCTCGGCCGCGGCGAGGACGTCGTCGGCGAGGCGGCGGGCGCGCTCGGCGTCGCGCCGCTCGGCCTCGGCGTCGGACAGGTCGGCGCGGGCGCGGGCCAGCTGGTCCTCGGCCTCGGCCGGGTCGATCCTGAGGAGCGTCTCGCCTTCCGCGACCTGCCCGCCCTCGACGACGCTGTCGGACAGCGAGTCCAGCGTGCCGCCGACCGGCGTGCGCAGGGCCAGCGTCCGGCGCGAGCGCAGCTCGCCGAAGACGGTGAGCGTCGGCGACAGCGTCTCGGGCTCGATCGTGGTGGTGACCACGGTCGCCACCCTCTCGCGCTGCGGGAAGGCGCGCGGCTCGGCGTTCATGCGCGACTCGACGGCCGACCAGACGGTCTGGCCGGCGTAGATCAGCAGTGCGAGGGTCAGCGACATCAGGAAGATGCCGACCAGTGTCCGGCGAAGAAACCGCATTCGTTGTCCGCTTCAGGGAACCTGCCGCAGCATGTGCGTGAATGGACGGGAAAATCCAGTCACGGTGGGTTCAACGATGCGTCGGCGCGGATCCGTCGCGGCGGGTGGAGAAAAGTCGGCGGGAGGGGCGGCGAGCCGGTTCCGCCTCGTCGGCAGTTGGCCCCCGCCCGGACTCGGCCGAGAAGCGGCCCGGGCAGCGTCTGCCCGCCCCCCGGCCAGACGCTTCCTCGCCCCCTGCGCGACGACCGGAGTCGTGCGGGGGTGGCGAGATACCGCCTTTACCGCGGAGTTGCAGCGTCCGACCGCGGCCTGACCCTGCCCTCCGTCAGGACATCCGGCACTCGCCCCGGGTCCTGCCCGCTTCGCGCGGTGAGCACCGCACGGAGGTCCCGGGTCAAGCCCGGGACGGGCTGATCCGAAAGGAAATGTCTTCTGCCTTCCTCTGCCCGCGGAGCCGCCCCCCGCTACTTCCGCCGCAGATGCTCGTCCAGCCGGGGCATGATCTCGACGAAGTTGCAGGGCTTGTGCCGGTAGTCGAGCTGGGGGCCGAGGAGGCCGTCCCAGGCGTCGCGGCAGGCGGACGGGGACCCCGGCAGCGCGAAGAGGTAGGTGCCGTTCGCCACCCCTCCGGTCGCGCGGGACTGCACGGCGGAGGTGCCGATCTTCTGCATCGACACGATGGCGAAGATCGTGCCGAAGGCGTCGATCTCCTTCTCGTAGACGTCGCGATGCGCCTCGACCGTGACGTCCCGCCCGGTGAGGCCGGTGCCCCCGGTGGAGATGACGACGTCGACCCGCTCGTCCGCGCACCACTCCCGCAGCTTCGCGGCGATCGCCTCCCGGTCGTCGGGCAGGAGGGCACGGGCGGAGAGGACGTGGCCCGCCGTCTCCAGCCGCTCCACCAGCGTGTCGCCGGAGCGATCGTCGGCGGCGGTGCGGGTGTCGCTGACGGTGAGGACGGCGATCCGGACGGGGACGAAGGCGCGGTCGGTCATGAGGGTCTCCCGAAGGCGAGGCGGGCGGCGAGCCCGAGGAAGATCAGCGCCGAGACGCGGCCCAGCCAGCGGCCCACGGCGGCGGACCCCGCGAGCCGCCGTCCCGCACCACCGGCGAAGACCCCCACCGCCCCGTTCACCGACATGCCTCCCAGCGCCAGCAAAGCGCCGAGGACCAGGAACTGCGGCAGCAGCGCCCGCGACGGATCTGTGAATTGCGGCAGGAAGGCGAGGACGAAGAGGATCACCTTGGGGTTGGTGAGGTTCACCAGCAGCCCGTCGCGGAACGCCCGCCGGGGCGAGACCGGCGGCACGTCGCGGGCGACGCCGTGGTGCAGGGTCTGGACGGCCAGCCACACGAGGTAGGCGACGCCGACCCAGCGGATGACGTCGAACGCGCCCGGGTGCGCGGCGACCAGCGCGCCGAGGCCCAGCGCGGCGAGGGTGACGTGCACCATCGCGCCGGTGGAGATGCCGGCCGCGGCCGCCAGCGCCGGGCGCGGCCCGCCGCGCAGGCCCTGGCCCAGGCAGAACATCATGTCCGCCCCGTGCGTGAGGTTCAGCGCCAGCCCCGCCGGCAGGAACGCGAGCAGCGCGAGCGGATCGAGGATCATCCCGCCAGCCGCGCCTTGAGGGACAGCAGGTCCGCCCACGCCTCGCGCTTCGCCTCGGGCGTGCGCAGCAGGTACGACGGATGCGTCATCGGCAGGGCGGGGCGGCCCAGCGCCTCGGTCCACTGGCCGCGCAGCCGCAGGATGCCGGCGCGGCCGAGGAGCGCCTGGCAGGGCGTGTTGCCCATCAGGACGAGGACATCGGGCTGCGCCAGCTGGACGTGCCGCGTCAGGAACGGCAGCAGCATCGCGATCTCGGCCGGATCGGGCGCGCGGTTGCCGGGGGGGCGCCACGGCAGGACGTTGGTGATGTAGAGGGCGGCGCCCGGGTCGGGCCGGTCGCGGCCGAGGCCGATGGCGCCGAACATCCGGTCCAGCATCTGCCCCGCGCGGCCGACGAAGGGCCGCCCTTCCAGGTCCTCCTCGCGCCCCGGCGCCTCCCCCACGACCATGACCCGGGCCTCGGGCCGGCCGTCGGCGAAGACGAAGTTCCGGGCGCCCTTCCTCAGCTCGCAATGCGGGAACGCGGCCATCGCCGCGGCGAGCGCCTCGAGACTGTCGGCCCGCTCCGCCGCCTCTGTGGCGGCGGCGACGGCGTCCACCTCGGGCGCGGCCGCGGGGGGTGGCGGGGCGGCGGGGCGCGCAAGCGGCGGCGCGGCGGCGGGCCGACGCTCCTCGGCCTCGGCGAGGGCGTAGCGGTCGACCGGGGCGTCAAGAATCGCCTCGTCGGCGCCCAGCTCCACCTGCCAGTCGAGCAGGGCGAGAAGGGTGCGCGGGTCGGCCTGGTCGAGCATGGCGGCACACTAGCGGGGCGCGGGGGGAATGTTGAGGGGCCGGGTGTGCGCTTCGGGAGAAGGGGGAAAGGAGCCGACGGGTCGGGGCCGGATCCGGGCGGCGAATCAGCCCTCTGGATCCGCGGGACACCTGCCGCACGAGGTCTTCTGCATTCAGGCCGCGACACAAATGCTCCCGCCCTCGCCCGCTCTCCATCCGCCCACGCGACATCACGAGGGCGTAGCCCCGCCTTTGCGGCGGCGGTCGCCACGGATAGGTTGCCCCCGAGCCAAGCAGAGGTCCCCCATGCTGATCCGCACGACCGCCGCCGCCCTCGTCCTCGCCGCGCCGGCGCTGGCCGAGGAGGTGACGACCTACACGCTGGACAACGGGATGGACGTGGTGGTGATCGAGGATCACCGCGCGCCCGTCGTCGTCCACATGGTCTGGTACCGCGCCGGCAGCGCCGACGAGCCGCCCGGCGTGTCGGGCGTCGCCCACTACCTGGAACACCTGATGTTCAAGGCGACCGACGATCTGGAGGCCGGCGAGTTCAGCGCGACCGTCGCGATCAACGGCGGCAACGACAACGCCTTCACCTCCTACGACTACACCGCCTACTACCAGCGCGTCGCTGCCGACCGGCTGCCGCTGATGATGGAGATGGAGGCGGACCGGATGACCGGCCTCCTCCTCTCCGAGAGCGACACCGACACCGAGCGGAACGTCATCCTCGAGGAGCGGAACCAGCGGGTCGAGAACAACGCCGGCGCGCTGGCGCAGGAGCAGATCGCGGCGGCGCAGTACCTGAACCACCGCTACGGCAGCCCCGTCATCGGCTGGATGCACGAGATGGAGGCGCTGACGCAAGGAGACGCGCAGGCCTGGTACGACCTGTACTACAGCCCCAACAACGCGATCCTCGTGGTCGCGGGCGACGTCGAGCCGGACGAGGTGCTGGCGCTCGCCGAGCAGCACTACGGCCCGATCCCGGCCGAGCCCGACCTGCCCGAGCGGTTCCGCCCCGAGGAGCCGCCGCAACGGGCCGAGCGGCGGGTGATCTTCGACGATCCGCGGATCGCGCAGCCCTACGTCCGCCGCACCTACCTCGCGCCCGAGCGGGACGAGGGGGAGCAGGAAACCGCGGCCGCGCTGACCTACCTCGCCGAGATCCTCGGCGGGTCCAGCTTCACCTCGGTCTTCGCCGAGGATCTGGTGTTCGAGGATCCGGTCGCGCTGTTCGCGGGGGCCTACTACGACGGGACCAGCCTCGACGACACGACGTTCAGCGTCTCGATCGCGCCGCTGCCGGACGTGACGCTGCCGCAGGCGGAGGCCGCGCTCGACCGGGTGCTGGCGGAGTTCCTCGAAGAGGGCGTGGACGAAGAGCAGATGGAGCGGATCAGGACGCAGATCCGCGCCTCCACGATCTACGCGCAGGACAACGTCGAGGGGCTGGCGCGGCGCTACGGCAGCGCACTGACCTCCGGCCTCACGGTCGAGGACGTGCAGGCGTGGCCCGACGTGCTCGATGCCGTGACGGCGGAGGACGTGATGGCGGCGGCGCGGATGGTGCTGGACCGCGACAGCGCGGTGACGGCCTACGTCCTGCCCGACCGCGCGGTGCTGACGGCGGAGCCGCCGATGGTGCCGACCGACGAGGCCGAGGCCGAGCAGGCCGCCGAGACCGGCAGCGCGGACGAGGCCGCCGCGCCGCCGCCCGAGACCGCCGGCGAGGCCGGCATCGTGACCGACGCCGAGGAGGAGACCGAATGATGCGCGCCCCGGCCCTGACCTTCGTTGCCGCGACCTTCGCGGCCCTCGTCTCCTTCGTCGCCCCCGCGCGGGCGGAGATCGAGATCCAGACCCACACCTCGCCCGGCGGCATCGAGTTCTGGCTGGTCGAGGAACATTCGCTGCCGTTCCTCGCGCTCGACATCATCTTCAAGGGCGGCGCCAACCTGGAGCCGGCGGAGATCCGCGGCGCGACCAACCTGATGATGGCGACGCTCGAGGAAGGCTCCGGCGACATGGACGCCCGCGCGTTCCAGGCCGCCCGCGAGGGGCTGGCCGCGGACTTCGGCTACGACGCCTACGACGACAGCGTCAGCGTGTCGGCCCGCGTCCTGACCGAGAACCGCGACGAGGCGCTGGCGCTGCTGCGGCAGTCGATCCTGGAGCCGACCTTCGACCAGGTCGCGGTGGACCGGGTGCGGGGGCAGGTCCTCGCCGGGATCGCCAGCGACGCGGTGCGGCCGAACAGCATCGCGGGCGAGACGTTCTGGTCCATGGCCTACCCGGACCACCCCTACGGCTCGGACATGGACGGCACGGTGGAGACGGTGAACGCGCTGACGCCCGAGGATCTGGAGCAGGTGCGGCAGGCCGTGCTGACCCGCGAGCGGATCGCGGTCGGCGCCGTCGGCGACATCACGGCGGACGAGTTGGGCCCGTTGCTGGACGACCTCCTCGGCGACCTGCCGGAAGAGGCGCCCGAGCTGACGCCGGAGGCACCATACGATCTTGCCGGCGGCGTGACCGTGGTGCCGTTCGAGACGCCGCAATCGGTGGCCATCTTCGCGCAGGCCGCGCCCGAGCGGGACAGCGACGACTTCTTTGCGGTCTACGTGCTGAACCACATCCTCGGCGGCGGCGGCTTCGAAAGCCGGCTGATGGACGAGGTGCGCGAGAAGCGCGGCCTGACCTACGGGATCGGCACGAGCATCGTGAACCGCGACCAGACCGACCTGTGGATCGGTTCGGTCGCCAGCGGCAACGCGACGATCGCCGAGGCGGTCGAGGTGACGCGCGGCGTCTGGGCCGAAGTGGCGCAGAACGGCGTCACGCAGGAGGAGCTGGACGCGGCCAAGACCTACATCACCGGGGAATATCCGCTGCGGTTCGACGGCAACGGCACGATCGCCGGGATCCTCGCGGGGATGCAGTATATCGGCCTCGGGCCGGAATACGTGACCGAGCGCAACGGCTTCGTCGAGGCGGTGACGCTGGAGGACGTGAACCGGGCCGCGCGCGAATGGATGGACCCGGACGCGCTGCGCTTCGTGGTGGTGGGTCAGCCCGAGGGTCTGGAGAGCACGGACTGACGCCCCGCGGGCGGCGGAGACGCCGCCCGCCCTTCGCTCAGGCCAGACCGTCCACGGCGTTGATGCGCCCTGTCTCGATCCCGGCCCAGTTGCTGATGGTCCGGTCCCACAGGGCCGAGGCGCCGTCCGGCAGGGCGCCGAGGCGGTGCAGGATCGCCGCGATCGCCACGTCCTTGGCGCGGTCGCCGCCGTCCGTGATCTTCAGCGCGACGCCGAGGCCCGCCTCCGGCAGCATCGCGACGTAGAACCCTTCGGCGCCGCCCTTCACCGCGGCCCTGCGCTCGGCCGCGCGCATGATCCGGGTGCAGGCGCCGCCCTCGCCGTGGATCAGCTCGGGGTGGGCCAGCATCGCCTCCATCAGCCGTGCCTGCGCCTCGGCGCGGGTGCCGGAGCGGCCACGGGCAGTCGCGAAGGAGGCCATCGCCCGGGCGGTGCCGATGAGGGACGTGGCGAAGTTCGGGGCCGAGCAGCCGTCGATGCCGTAGTTCGGGCTCTCCTCGCCGCACACCTCCTCCCACGCCGCGCGGACGGCTTGCTGCACGGGATGGTCCGGGTCCACGTAGTCCGCCCCGCCGCCGAGGTGGCGGTTCAGCGTCAGGAAGCCGGCATGCTTGCCCGAGCAGTTGTTGTGGATCTGGCAGGGCGTCCCGCCGCCCCGGATCATCGCGTCCCTAGCGGCACGGTCGCGCGGCTCCTGCGGGCCGCAGCGCAGGTCGTCGTCGCCGAGGCCGAGGCCGGACAGCCAGGCCGCCACGCGGTCGGTGTGGATCGCCGCCGCCTGGTGGCTCGCGCAGGCGAGCGCCAGCTGCGCGGGGCCGAGACCGGCGGCGTCGGCCGCCCCGCTCTCGACCAGCGGCAGGGCCTGGATCGGCTTGGACGACGAGCGGGGGTAGGTCACCAGGTCCGGGTCGCCCCAGGCGGCGACGATCTCTCCCGCGCGGTCCACCACGACGGCGTGGCCGCGGTGCAGGCACTCCAGCCGCCCGCCGCGCCAGACCTCGACCAGTCCCACGTCACCCTGACCCACATCCGTCATTCAGCGATTCTCCGCGCAAAACCGTGACCCGTCGGGGCTTTCGCCCCCTGCCGCAATATTGCTATCCCTATGGCGATCCGATGGGGCCCGCCACAGGGAACCGCCCGACAGAGGCGGCCCGGGGCGGCGGAGCGGCAAGGACTGACTGGAGGCTGACGGAGATGACGAGACGGGCAACGCAGATCGCGGGCGCCCTCGCCCTCGCGCTGGCGACCCTGCCGGCGCTGCCGGCGCTGGCGCAGGACGAGACCACGAACCGGGTCGCCGCGGCGACCGACTGGAGCGTGTTCCAGGAATCGAACCCGAGCGAGTGCTTCGGCGTCTCCGCCCCCAAGGAGAGCCTCAACACCCGCGACGGCAGCCCGGTGCAGGTGAACCGCGGCGAGACGCTGCTGTTCGTGTTCTACCGGCCGAGCGAGAACGTGAACGGGCAGGTGACCTTCACCGGCGGCTATCCCTTCGCCAGCGGCTCGACCGTGACGCTGGAGATCGCGGGCAACTCGTTCCAGCTGTTCACCGAAGGCGAGTGGGCCTGGCCTGCGACGCCGCAGGACGACGCGCGCATCGTGGCGGCGATGAAGGCCGGCACCGACGCGATCCTGACCGGCCAGTCCGGCCGCGGCACCGTCACGCGCGACACCTTCTCGCTGCTGGGCTTCACCGCGGCGGTGGAAGAGGCGGAACGCCGGTGCGCCGGATGAGGCGTCTCGCGGTCGCCGCCGCCTTCGTCGCCGCGCCCGCGCTGGCGCAGGACGCGGTTGAGCCGGCCTGGACGGTGTTCGTCGACGACGACGCGGCCTGCTATGCGGTCTCGGCCCCGACCGGCAGCGTGAACACGCGCAACGGCGAGGAGGTCGAGGTCAGCCGCGGCGTGACCCGGCTCGTCGTCGCCTGGCGTCCGGCCGAGGGTGTCGAGGGGCAGGTGAGCTTCACCGGCGGCTATCCGTTCGACCCCGAGAGCACCGTCGCGCTCGAGGCCGGGGGCCAGACGTTCGACCTCGCGGTCGACGGCGAGTGGGCCTGGCCGTCCTCGGAAGAGGCGGACGACGTGCTGATCTCCGCGCTTCGCGGCATCGCCGAGGTGGACCTCGTCGGCGTCTCGGCACGCGGGACCACGACTCGCGACACGTTCTCGATGGTGGGCTTCGGCGCGGCCGTGGACGAGGCGGCGCAGCGCTGCGAGGGCTAGGTCGCGAGACGTCCCGGGCCTGACCCGGGACCTCGACCGGCCGGGCCCTTCCATCCAGGCCCCGGGTCGGGCCCGGGGCGGGTGGTCCTGAACCCGGAAGGGCAGCGTCTGGCCGCGGACGGACGCTCCGATGCTGCGGTAGTTGCCCTTTATCTCGCCACCGCCGCACGACCTCGACCGTCTCGCAGGTGGCACGGAAGCGCCTGGCCGGGGGGCGGCCAGACGCTGCCCGGGCCGCTCGCGCGGCTGATTCCGGGCGGGGGACGCACCTCGTCCCGGGCTCGACCCGGGACCGCGACCGGCCGTGCGCTCCATTCGCGCGGGGCCCCGGGGCAGGCCCGGGCCGGGTTCTTTTGAAGCCGGAGAGCGGCAACCGGCCTGGAACGGGCTCCGCAACCCTTCGACCACCCCTCTTGGGCCGCGCCGCTTTGTCCTATATGTAGCCCACTTCCGCTCCGCCAGGATCCGCGCCATGACCGACCCGATCGCCCCGATCACCCAGGACGTCCTGACCCTCCCGCGCAAGGCGGAGGAGGGCGCGCGGAAGAACCTCGTCGGCCTCACCCGCGACGCCCTGCAGGACGCGCTGGTCGCCGCGGGCACGCCCGAGAAGCAGGCGAAGATGCGCACCAACCAGGTGTGGCAGTGGATCTATCACTGGGGCGTCCGCGAGTTCGCGGCGATGACCAACCTCGCCAAGGACTACCGCGCCCTCCTCGCCGACAATTTCGAGATCCGCCTGCCCGAGATCGTGACGCGGCAGGTGTCCGAGGACGGCACCCGCAAGTACCTCGTCCGCATCAATGGCGGCCACAAGGTCGAGGTGGTGTACATCCCCGAGGAGGATCGCGGGACGCTCTGCATCTCGTCGCAGGTCGGCTGCACGCTCACCTGCTCGTTCTGCCATACCGGCACGCAGAAGCTGGTCCGCAACCTGACCGCGGCCGAGATCGTGGGGCAGGTCATGCTCGCCCGCGACGACCTCGGCGAGTGGCCGCGGCCCGGTGCGCCCAAGGACGAGACCCGGCTGCTGTCGAACATCGTGCTGATGGGCATGGGCGAGCCGCTCTACAACTTCGAGAACGTGCGCGACGCGATGAAGATCGCGATGGACGGCGAGGGGCTGTCGCTGTCCCGGCGGCGGATCACGCTGTCGACCAGTGGCGTGGTGCCCGAGATCGCGCGGACCGCGCAGGAGATCGGCTGCCTGCTGGCCGTGTCGTTCCACGCGACGACGGACGAGACCCGCGACCGCCTGGTGCCGATCAACAAGCGCTGGAACATCGAGACGCTGCTCGCGGCGCTCAAGGCTTATCCCAAGGCCAGCAACTCCGAGCGGATCACGTTCGAGTACGTGATGCTGGACGGCGTGAACGACAGCGACGACGACGCCTGGCGGCTGGTCGCGCTGCTGGAGGGGATCCCGGCCAAGGTGAACCTGATCCCGTTCAACGAATGGCCCGGCGCGCCCTACAGGCGATCGTCCAACAACCGCATCCGCGCCTTCGCGACGATCCTGATGAACGCCGGCTACGCCGCGCCGATCCGCACCCCCCGGGGGGAGGACATCATGGCCGCCTGCGGACAGCTGAAATCGGCGACCGAGCGGGCGCGCCGCAGCCGGGCGGAGATCGCCGCCGAGGCCGGGCTCTGAGCCCCGTGGCTTTCGCGGCCGGGGCTTGCTAGACGCCTTGCCAAACGGGTGAGGAGGGGCCGATGCGCCTGACCATCAACAAGATCGAGTTCGACATAGAGCCGGTGCCGGGCGCCCTGCGCGAGGCCGTGCTGGCCGAGCCGCTGATCCGCCAGGGTGCGGTGCGCGAGGTCTGGGAGTGGGACCGGGCGGAGGGCAAGGGCAAGCCGCTGATCCGCCTGCTGGACCGGGGCGTCGTGCCGCTCGGCAACGCGATCACGTTCTTCGTGCCGCGCACGGACGCGAACGGCGTGGTGGCGAACAACCCCCGCACCGCGGCCAAGCAGCAGGAGCGGTTCCTCGAGGCGGTGAGCGCCAGGACGGTGATCGACCTGCTGCGCGCCCTGTCCAAGGTCGTGCCGCTGCCCCGCGTCGGCCTGCCGCTCAAGACGTTCGAGCCGCTGAACGGCATCGCCGACTACCGCCTGCGGATGACCACCGACTTCTCGGTCGTGCGCCTGCACAGCGCCTCGCGCAATCTGTCGGCCTACTTCTTCGTCCCCGGCCGGGTGGCGTTCCGCGCGCTCACCTCGAACGTGGACGAGGCGGCGATGGAGAAGCTGGTCGCAGACAAGCCCGAGATGGCGAACTTCGAGCCGCTGATGCTGCTGCCCGCCGGCGGCAAGGCGGCGCATGGCATCCGCAGCCTCGCGCTGGCCGAGCGCCTGAAGGAGCTGCGCCCGGCGGTCGAGGCGGCCGCGAAGGAGGGCGCCGATCCGGCGACCGGCATCCGCAGCGAATTCGCCCGCACCGCGCGGGAATGGTCCGTCCTGCATCCCAAGGCCAAGGCCGACGCGAAGGCGTGACGGAACCGGCCCGTCCGGGCGGCGGTTGCCCGCCCGACGAGGGGGCGCCGCCCCCGCAGACGGGAGGATCGGCGAATGGCCGGCTACAACGAAGGCGACAAGGTCCGCTGGAACTGGAGCGGAAGCACCGCGTCGGGCAAGATCGTGAAGGTCTATACCAGCAAGACGACGCTGACGATCAAGGGCAGCGAGATCACGCGCCACGCCAGCGAGGACGAGCCGGCCTACCGGATCGAGCAGGAGGACGGCGACGAGGTGCTGAAGTCGCACAGCGAGGTGCGGAAGGCCTGAGCCCTCCGCACCCGCGCCATCAGTCTGCCAGCAGGGCGCGAGCCTCTTCGGGCGACAGCGCGTCCGGCCGCTCGCAGGTCGTGGACATCTTGACGAAGGACCGGGTCTCGCCCGCTTTCAGGATGCCGGTCATCACGTCCACCGCGTGCACCGCGAGGTCGATGTTGCAGCGATGCTGCCGCCCCTCGTCGATGGCCGAGGCCATGTCGGCGAGGCCCGCGCAGCGGTAGTTCGCCCGCGCCAGATCGCCGTGGATCTGGTTCGCGATACCGAACGGATGCTTGCGCGTCTCGACGACCTCGCGCCGTCCCCTGGGATCGACGAAGGTCACGTCGCCGCCGAAGAAGTTCGGGTCGGGGACGAACATCGTGCCGTCCTCGCCGTAGATCTCCATGTTGCGGTGATCGTGGGCCCAGATGTCCCAGCTGGCCGACAGGGTCACGACGGCGCCGTTGGCGAATTCCAGGACCGAGTGGATGTTGGTCGGCGTCTCGACCTGCAGCTCCTCGCCGTGGCGGGCGCCGTTGGCGATGGTGCGGGTTGCGAAGCTGGAGTTGGCGACGCCGGTCACCTGCGTCACCGGGCCGATCAGCTGGATCAGGTTGGTGATGTAGTAGGGGCCGAGGTCGAGGACCGGGCCGGCGCCGGGCTTGAAGAAGAAGTCCGGATTCGGATGCCAGTGCTCCATCCCGTGGTTCATCACGTGGGCCGAGCCGCCGATGACGCGCCCGAGGGCGCCCTCGTCGATCAGCGCGCGGGCCAGCTGGTGCGCCCCGCCGAGGAACGTGTCGGGGGCCGAGCCGATGCGCAGGTTCTTGGATTCCGCGATGTCCCGCAGCGTCTTGCCCTCCTCGAGGGTCAGGACCAGCGGCTTTTCCGAGTAGGCGTGCTTGCCCGCCTCGAGGATGCGCCGCGTCACGTCGAAGTGCGCCGCCGGGATCGTCAGGTTCACGACCATGTCGATGTCCGGCGCGGCGAGGAGGTCCTCGACGCTTTCGGCGCGGACGCCGTATTCGTGGGCCCGCGCCTCGGCCGCCTTCGGGTCGATGTCAGCGACCGCCTTGAGGTCCAGCGCGCGGAACAGCGGCGCATAGCGCAGGTACGTGGTGGAGATGTTGCCGCATCCGATGATGCCGACGCCGAGCTTGCTCATGATCCGTCTTCCTTACCAGCCCTTGACCGTCTCGATCGAGCGCCGGGCGAAGCGCGCGTGGTCGTTCGGTTTGTCGTGTTCGATGACGAGGTGATCGACGCCCTGCGCGTCGAGCGCGGCCCTGATCGCACCCCAGTCCTGCACGCCGTGGCCGACATCGGCCCAGCCGTCCTCGTCCGTCGCCTCGCCCGCCGGGGCGATGTCCTTCACGTGCGCGGCGGTCACCTTGCCGGCGAATTTGTTCAGCCACTCCGCCGGGTCCTTGCCCGCGCGCAGCACCCAGCCGAGGTCGAGCTCCAGGTCCGTGCCCGCGTCGGCGATCAGCTCGAGCGGGGTGACGCCGCCGAGGTCGGCGAGCTCGAAATCGTGGTTGTGCCAGCCGTAGCCGAGGCCCGCATCACGCACCGGCTTGCCCGCCTCGGCGAGGCGCTTGGCGAACGCCTCCCACCCGGCGCGGTCGGTCGGGCGGGCGTCGGGCATGACGAAGGGGACGTAGATCTTGGTGACGCCGAGCGCCTTGGCGATGCCGAGGGCCTTGCCCGGATCGCTCTCGACCAGGTCGAGGGCGAAGTGGCCAGAGGGCATGGAGAGGCCGTTCTCTTCCATCAGCGCCTTGGTCGCGCCGGTATCCTCGAACACGCCGCCATAGCCCTCGACCGCCTCATAGCCGGCGTCGCCCAGCATCTTCATGGTGTCGGCCAGCGGCCAGTTGCGCGAGCAGTAGAGCTGGTAGGCGATGGTCATGCGGGTACTCCTTCGGGGGCGGCCATCGTGGCCGAGTGAAGATGGCGCAGCGTGAAGCGGGGGATAGCCCCGCCGTCGCGCGGCGTGAAGGTCAGGTCGGTGGTGTGGCCAGGCCCGAGATGGACCCCGGCGCGGTCCCAGCGACCGGGCACGTCCGCCTCGGCCGTCAGGAAGAACGCCATCGCATCGACGGACAGGGTGAGGGTCCAGCTCTCGCCGTCCTGCCGGACGTCGAAGCGGGCCTTGGGGTCGGGCAGGTCGTAGGCTTTCCACGGGCGGGGGTTGAAGATGTCGCCGGCCTTGTCGCCGTTGGATGCGGTCCAGCCGAACGTCACCACCTCGTTCGCGCCGACCTGCGCGAGGTCGATCTCGGCGAGCGGGGCGGCGGTGCCGCCGACGCTGGCGCTGCCCTTGTCGATCTCGCGCGCGGCGCCGTCCAGCGCGGTGGCGTAAACCGTGACGGAGAGTTCCACCGCCTCGGCCGTGTCGTTCACGCCGATCAGGCGCAACGTGTCGCCCTCCGGCACCGCGACGACGGTGACCGGGCGGTAGAAGTCGCGGGCGAAGTGGTGCAGCAGCTTCCACCCGCCGCCGTAGTCCAGCGACGACCACGAGCAGACGGGCCAAGTGTCGTTCAGCTGCCAGTAGAGCGTGCCCATGCAGTGCGGCCTGAGGCTCCGCCACGAGGTGACGGCGGTCTTGATGGCGAGGGCCTGCTGCAGCTGGCTGACCCAGACGAAATCCTCGAACCTCTGCGGCCAGCGGAAGTAGCGGAACATCGTGCCCGCGATCCGCTCGTTGCCGCCGACGTTCTTCTGGTGGCTCTCGAAGATCGGGTTGGCGATGTTCCAGTCGGCCGGATCGGCGAACGTCCGGATCACGTCCATCGACGGGTAGGACTGGAAGCCGAACTCGCTGCAGAAGCGGGGGCGGACGTCGCGGTAATGCTCGAAGTCCTTCGATTCGTGCCAGACCGACCAGAAGTGCATGTCGCCGGAGGAATCGTCGTGCCAGGCGTCGCCGAAGGACAGCGGACCCGGCGAGGGCGAGGACGGCCACCAGTTGGCGGCGGGGTCCGCCCGCTTCAGCCCCTGCTCGACGGTGCGGTTCAGGCGGTCGTAGCTGACGAGGTAGCGGTCGCGGTCGGCCCGGCTCTCGGGATACCAGGTGAGGGCGCCGACCAGTTCGTTGTCGCCGCACCAGAGGGCGAGGCAGGCGTGGTGCTGCAGGCGCGCGGCCTGCTCCTCGGCCTCGGCGGCGACCTCGGCGAGGAACTCCTCGGTCGAGGGGTAGAGCGAGCAGGCGAACATGAAGTCCTGCCAGACCATCAGGCCCATCTCGTCGCACAGGTCGTAGAACCAGTCCGGCTCGTACCGGCCGCCGCCCCAGACGCGGAGCATGTTCATGTTGGCGTCCACGGCCGATTGCAGCAGGTCGCGCACGCCGTCCCGGCTGATGCGCCCGTTCAGGGCGTCGGCGGGGATCCAGTTGGCGCCCTTGGCGAACACGTCGCGGCCGTTGACGCGCAGGCCGAAGGAGCGGCCGGCTTCGTCCGGCTCGGAGACGAGGTCGATCTGGCGGAGGCCGATGCGGCGGGCTTCGGTCAGGTCGCCGGCGGTGACGGTCAGGTCGTGCAGCACGGGTTCGCCGTGGCCGGCGGGCCACCAGAGAACCGGGTCCTCGATCTCCAGCTCGGCCCGCAGGCGGCCGTTCTCGAACCGGGCGGTCGCGGTGGCGCCGGCGATGCTCAGCTCGGCCTCCTGTGCCGGTCCGGTGTAGTCGGCGGCGACGGTCAGGCGGACGCGGCCGGGGGCGTGATCCTGCCAGACGCGCAGCCGCTCGATCCGCGGCGCGTCCGACGGCTCCAGCCGCAATGCGCCGTGGACGCCGAACTGCGCCAGCGCGATGTTCCAGTCCCAGCCGAAGTCGCAATGCTGCTTGCGCAGCAGGTTCCCGTGCGGGATCGGGCAGTTGTAGGTCTGCGGCACCGGGAACGGCAGATCGGCCGCGATCTTCGCCCCCTCGCGGACGGGCGAGCGGAAGGTGATCTCGATCTCGTTCCCGCCCGCCTTCAGCGCGTCGCCCACCGGCACGCGGTAGCTGCGGAACGCGCTCCGCGTCTCGGCCACCACCTGCCCGTTGATCCGCACCTCGGCGACCGTGTCGACCTCGTCCATGACGAGGTCGGCGGGCGTCCCGTCATGCTCGAAGGTCCGCCGCGCGACCCAGTCGCGCTCGCACACCCAGCGGCACTCGTATTCGTTCCGGCCCCAGTACGGGTCAGGGATCAGGCCGGCGCGGTGCAGCGCCGTGATCCCGTCCTCTCCCGGCAGGCGAATCTCGCACCCGTGGGCGCCGTCCTCGTCCGCCAGGGCCCAGGGCCCCGAAAGCGATGTCACAGACGCAGCTCCGTGCGCGAGTCGAACAGCGAGGCCCGCGACGGGTCGATGCCGATCGGCAGGCGGTCGCCCTCCTTGACGCGGGCGTTGCCGTCCATGCGGATGCGGAACGCCTCGCCCCCCAGGGTGCCCCAGACGAGAGTGTCCGAGCCCATCGGCTCCACCACGTCGGCGACCACCTCGGCCCTGACCGGCGCGCCGGCGACCAGCTCGCCGGTGATGACGTGCTCGGGCCGGATGCCGACGATCGCGCCACGCTCGCCCTGCGGCCGGCTGGCCCAGTCGTAGCCGACCATCGGCAGCGACAGGTCGTCCTTGCGGAACGTCTCGCCCTGCAGCTGGCCTTCGAGGAAGTTCATCGACGGCGAGCCGATGAAGTCGGCGACGTAGCGGTTCTTGGGCCGGTTGTAGATCTCGTCCGGCGAGGCGAGCTGCATGATCTCGCCGCCCTTCATGATCGCGATCCGGTCCGCCAGGGTCATAGCCTCGACCTGGTCGTGGGTGACGTAGATCATCGTGTTCCGCAGCCGGCTGTGCAGGCGCTTCAGCTCCACCCGCAGGTCGGCGCGGAGCTTGGCGTCGAGGTTGGACAGCGGCTCGTCGAACAGGAAGACGTCCACGTCGCGCACCAGCGCCCGGCCGATCGCGACGCGCTGGCGCTGGCCGCCCGACAGGGCGCCCGGCTTGCGGTCGAGGAGGGGCTGGATCTGCAGGATCTCGGCCGCGCGGGAGACGCGGCGCTCGATCTCGTCCCTGGAGAACCGGGCGTTCTTGAGGCCGAAGGACAGGTTCCCGCGCACGCTCATCTGCGGGTACAGCGCGTAGGACTGGAACACCATGCCGATGCCGCGGTTCGACGGCTCTTCCCAGGTGACGTTCCGCCCCTTGATGAAGATCTGGCCGTCGGTCGGCTCCAAGAGGCCCGCGATGCAATTCAGCAGCGTGGACTTGCCGCAGCCGGACGAGCCGAGAAGGACCAGGAACTCGCCCTCGTGGACGTCGAGGTTCAGCTTCTGCAGCACCTTTACGGCGCCGAACTGCAGGTCGAGGTCCCGGATCTCGACCGAGTGGCCGCCGGAAGCGGCGGTGCGGTCGGCGGGTCGGGACTGGGGGTCGGCGGTCATGGTCATGGGGTCAGCCTTTCACCGCGCCCGCGGCGATGCCGCGCACGAACAGTTTGCCGGAAACGAAGTAGACGAAGAGGGGGACGAGGCCGGTGAGCAGCGTCGCCGCCATGTTGACGTTGTATTCCTTGATGCCCTGCACCGAGTTGACGATGTTGTTGAGCTGGACCGTCATCGGGTAGCTGTCGGCGCGGGTGTAGACGACCCCGAACAGGAAGTCGTTCCAGATGCCCGTGACCTGCAGGATGATCGCCACGACGAGGATCGGCAGCGACATCGGCAGCATGATCCGGAACAGGATGCCCCAGAACCCGGCGCCGTCGACGCGGGCGGCCTTGAACAGCTCCTCCGGGATCGAGGCGAAGTAGTTGCGGAACAGCAGCGTCAGGATCGGCATCCCGAAGACCGAGTGGACGAGGACGAGGCCGGTCAGCGAGCCGAAGAGCTGCACGCCGAGGAAGTTGCCGACGTCCCGCAGGATGATGACGATCGGGTAGAGCATCACCTGGTAGGGGATGAAGGCGCCGACGATCAGGATGGTGAAGAACACCTCCGACCCTTTGAACTTCCACTTCGACAGCGTGTAGCCCGAGACGAGAGCGATGCTGATCGACAGCAGCACGGACGGGATCAGGATCCGGACCGAGTTCCAGAAGCCGCGGCTCAGGCCCTCGCAGTTCACGCCGGTGCACGCCTCGGCCCAGGCCTTCACCCAGGGCTGGAACGTGATCTCGAGCGGCGGGGCAAAGACGTTGCCGGCCCGGATCTCGGGCATTCCCTTCACCGACGTCACCAGCATCACGTAGAGCGGCAGCAGGTAGTACAGCGCCACCACGATCAGCGTGCCGTAGAGGAAGATGTTCGTGCGGCTGAAGGTCCTCTTCGGCCGGGCGCCGCGGGGGCCGTCCAGCACCCGCCGGACGGGGTCTTCGGCCGCCTTGACGGTGTTCAGCATACCGATGTCAGACACGGCGGCGCCCTCCGAATTCGAGATAGGCCCATGGGATCAGGATGATGACCACGCTGAGCAGCATCATGGTGGACGCGGCGAAGCCCTGGCCGAGGTTCTGGGCGCCGAACATCGACACCATGACGTACTTGGCCGGCACTTCCGAGCTGATGCCGGGGCCGCCGGAGGTCTGCGCGACGACGAGGTCGTACAGCTTGATGATGCCGGACGCGATGAGGACGACGGCGGTGACGAAGACCGGCCGCATCATCGGGATGATGACCTGCACGTAGGTCTTCCAGGTCGGGATGCCGTCGACGCGGGTCGCCTTCCAGATGTCGTCGTCGATGCCCCGCAGACCGGCCAGCATGATGCACATGATGAGGCCCGTGCCCTGCCACAGGCCCGCGATCAGCAGGCCGAACATGACGATGTCGGGGTCGTTCAGCGGGTTGAAGGTGAAGCTTTCCCAGCCCCATTCGCGCACGACGCCCTGGATGCCGAAGTCGGGGTTCAGGATCCACTGCCACACGAGGCCGGTGACGATGAAGGACAGCGCGAACGGGTAGAGGAAGATGGTGCGGAACACGTCCTCGCCCCGGACCTTTCGGTCGAGCAGGGCGGCGAGGGTGAAGCCGATCACCAGCGTGAAGACGAGGCTGAACACGCCGTAAAGGGCGAGGTTCTGGATCGAGACGATCCATTTCGTGGTGGACCAGAGCCGGTCGTACTGGTCGAGCCCGACCCAGTTCCGCCGGGGCAGGAGGCCCGACGAGGTGAACGAATAGACCACCGTCCAGAGCGTCCCGCCGAGGAAGACCACGACGGCGGTCGCGATCATCGGCAGCAGGGCGAACTTGGGCCACAGGTTGCGCAGCAGGCGGTTCGGTCGCCGCACCGTCTGTTCGCGGGGCGCGGCGCGCGCGCCGGCGTCTTCGGCTATCGCCATCGTCTCCTCCCTCACCGCCGGATGGCGGACCCCTCTCGATCCGCGCACCGGTTGTCCCCACTGTGCCACGGATCAGACGGAATGGGCCCCTCGAAAGGGGCCCATCCGCAATTTTCGAACGCGATCAGTTCGCGTTTTCGATGATCTGCGCGTACTGCTCCTGCACGTCCTCGACGGACATGTCGGAGTTGAAGAACTCGGTCATCAGGTCGTTGGTCTGGGTGATCGTGTCCTGGGTCAGCAGCAGGTTGCCGTCGGGCAGGACGTTGTCGCCGGCCAGCAGTTCCAGACCGCGGGTGGTGCAGTCGTTGACCGTGGTCAGGTCGACGTCGCCGCGGATCGGCAGCGAGCCCTTGGCGGAGTTGAACGCCACCTGCACTTCGGGAGACAGCAGTAGCGCCGCCAGCTCCTTCTGCGCCGCCTCGATCTCCGGGTCGCCGGTGACCGGGAAGTAGAAGGCGTCGCCACCGGTCGAGAGCACCGCGGTGTTCCCGAGGCCCGGCAGGCAGGTGTAGTCCTCGCCGGCGGTCATGCCGGCGACGGCGAACTCGCCCTGCGCCCAGTCGCCCATGATCTGGCCACCGGCGGTGCCCTCGATCACGGCGTTGGTCGCCTGGTTCCAGTCCTGCACGTCGAGGCCGTCGGCCAGGTCACGCGCGTCGGCGAAGGCCTGGAAGACGCGGGTGTAGTCCTCGCCCCGGGCGACTTCGGCGTCCTTGTCCTGGTTCACCGCGAGCCAGGCTTCCTCGCCGGCCAGCGCGATCGCCATCACGCCGAAGGCGCCGGACTGCTGCCAGGACTGGCCGCCCATGGCGAGCGGGGTGATCCCGGCCTCGCGCAGCGCGGGCGCCGCAGCGACGAACTCCTCCCAGTTGGTCGGGACCTCGACGCCGGCCTGTTCGTAGGCGTCGTTCGAGAGCCACAGCCACTGCCAGGAGTGGATGTTGACCGGCGCGCAGTAGACGCGGCCGTCGACGGTGCAGGCGTCGAGCAGCGACGGCGGGTTGACGATGTCTTCCCAGCCCTCGGCCTCGGCCACGTCGGTGAGGTCGAGCAGCAGGCCGGCTTCGATCAACTCCTCGGCCTGGCGGCCGTGGTTGAACTGGAACGCCGCCGGCGGGTCGCCACCGATGATGCGCGACACCATGACCGGGCGGGCGACGTCGCCGCCGCCGGCGATCGCGCCGTCGACCCAGGTGTGCTCGGTGTTGTTGTTAAGCGCTTCGGCGAACTTGGCGACGGCCGCGGCCTCCCCGCCGGACGTCCACCAGTGCATGACTTCCATCTCGACCGCCTGCGCCTGCGTCGCGCCGACGAGCGCGGTCAGGCCCAGCAGTTTCGTGGTGAGTTTCACGATTTTCTTCCTCCCTGGCTAAATCGTTAGCGCTATGCCTATAACGATTTAGATTGACCCCGCAAGTTGGAATCTTCCATATGTCCCGCTTGTGAGGACGCCGGCAGACGTGCGGGCATCGGCGGTCCGTGGCCCCGGCCGCGGGCGCCCGGAGGAAGCGAGGACAGCGTGAGGGGGGACAGGCCCACACCAGCGGACGGCGCACCGCCGGCCGCCTCCGGGCCGCGCGCCAAGCCGACCCTGCGCACGATTTCCGAGATCGCGGGTCTCGCCGTTCCCACCGTCAGCCGTGCCCTCAACGACGCCCCTGACATCGGCGCCGAGACCAAGGCGCGGGTGCGCCGGATCGCCGCCGAGATCGGCTACGTGCCGAACCGCGCGGGGGTGCGCCTGCGCACCGGGCGGACGAACGTGATCAGCCTGGTCCTGTCGACCGAGCACGACCAGATGAACCACACCGCGCGCCTCATCTCGTCCATCGCGGCCGAGCTGACGGGCACCCCCTACCACATGATCATGACGCCGTTCGCGCCCGACGAGGACCGGATGCGCCCGATCCGCTACATCGTCGAGACGGGGTCGGCCGACGCGATGATCTTCAACCAGATCGAGCCCGAGGATCCGCGGGTCGCCTTCCTGATGGAGCGGGGCTTCCCCTTCGCGACGCACGGCCGGTCGGTCTGGGCGGATCGGCACCCCTGGGCGGACTTCGACAACGAGGCCTTCGGTCGGGTGGGCGTCGAGGCGCTGGTCTCGCGCCGGCGGCACAACCTCGTGCTGATCGCGCCGCCGGCGACGCAGACCTATGCGCAGGCGATGATCGGCGGCGCCCGGGCGCGGGCGGCCGGGGTGGGCGCCACGCTTCGGGTGGCGGACGGGGTCACCAGCGATTCGCCCAACGCCGACGTCCGCGGCTGGACCGCCGCTGCCGTCGCGGCCGATCCGTCGATCGACGGGTTGATCATCGGCTCGACCAACGCCACCCTCGCCGCGGTGGCGGGCATGGAGGCCGAGGGGTTCGACGTCGGCACCGACATCGACATCGTCGCCAAGGAGGCGATGGCGTTCCTCAAGTTTTTCCGCGACCGCATCCTCGTCGTGGACGAGGACGTCAGGACCACCGGCGCCTTCCTCGCCCGGGCCGCGATCCGCGCGGTGCGCGAGCCGAAGGAGCCGCCGATGCAACATCTCGAAGTGCCGGACCACTGGCGATAGGGTCCGGCCGGAAAGACCAAGGGAGGCATGATGCCAGAGACACAGATCAAGGGCCCGGCCCTGTTCCTCGCGCAGTTCGCGGGGGACGCGGCGCCCTTCAACTCGCTGCCGTCGATCGCCGAATGGGCGGCGGGCCTCGGCTACAAGGGGATCCAGATCCCGACCTGGGACGCGCGGCTGTTCGACCTCGCCAAGGCGGCGGAGTCGAAGGACTACTGCGACGAGGTGAAGGGCATCTGCGCCGAGAAGGGCGTGGAGATCACCGAGCTGTCCTCGCACCTGCAGGGCCAGCTGGTCGCGGTGAACCCGGCCTACGACGAGTCGTTCGACGCCTTCGCCCCGCCGGAGGTGCACAAGAACCCCAAGGCGCGGCAGGAATGGGCCGTCGATCAGGTGAAGAAGGCCGCCGTCGCCTCGGCCAACCTCGGTCTCAGCCATACCGTCGGCTTCTCCGGCTCGCTCGCCTTTCCCTACCTCTACCCCTGGCCGCAGCGGCCGCAGGGCCTGATCGAGGAGGCGTTCGCCGAACTGGGCCGCCGCTGGAAGCCGATCCTCGACCATTATGCCGAGCACGGGCAGGATTACGGCTACGAGATCCATCCCGGCGAGGACATCTTCGACGGAGCGACCTACGAGATGTTCCTCGACGCGGTCGGCGGGCACGTGGCGGCGACGATCAACTACGATCCCAGCCACTTCCTGCTGCAGCAGATGGACTACCTCGCCTTCATCGACATCTACCACGACCGGATCACCGCGTTCCACGTGAAGGACGCCGAGTTCAATCCGGACGGCCGGCAGGGCGTCTATTCGGGCTACCAGGGCTGGGTGAACCGGGCCGGCCGCTTCCGCTCGCTCGGCGACGGGCAGGTCGACTTCCCGGCGATCTTCTCGAAGATGACGCAGTACGGCTATGACAGCTGGGCGGTGCTCGAATGGGAGTGCTGCATCAAGTCGGCCGAGCAGGGCGCCGCCGAGGGTGCGCCGTTCATCGCCGCGCATCTGATCGAGACGCCGAAATCCGCCTTCGACGATTTCGCCGGGGGCGAGAAGGACGAAGCCGCCATCAAGAGGATGCTGGGACTGTGAGACGCGTGAGACTGGGCATGGTCGGCGGCGGTCAGGGGGCCTTCATCGGCGCCGTGCACCGCATCGCCAGCCGCATCGACGACCGGTTCGAGCTGGTGGCCGGGGCGCTGTCCTCGGACGCCGCCCGGGCCGAGGCCTCGGCCAAGGAACTGGGCATCGCGCGCAGCTATTCCGACTTCCGCGAGATGGCGAAGGCAGAGGCGGCGCGCGAGGACGGGATCGAGGCGGTCAGCATCGTCACCCCGAACCACATGCACGCCAAACCGGCCATCGCGTTCCTGGAGGCCGGGATCAACGTGATCTGCGACAAGCCGCTGGCGGCGACGCAGGAGCAGGCGCAGGCGATCGCGGATGCGGTGAAGGCGTCGAAGGCGAAGTTCGTGCTGACGCACAACTACACCGGCTATCCGCTGATCCGGCAGGCGAAGGCGATGGTCGCGAACGGCGACCTGGGCGAGCTGCGGCTGGTGCAGGCGGAGTACGCGCAGGACTGGCTGACCGAGGCGACCGAGACAACCGGCAACAAGCAGGCCGAGTGGCGCACCGACCCGGCCCGCGCCGGCGCCGGGGCGATCGGCGACATCGGCACCCACGCCTTCAACCTGGCGCTGTTCGTGTCGGGCCTGCGGCCCGAGGCGCTGGCGGCCGAGCTGCACTCGTTCGCGGCCGGGCGGCAGGTGGACGACAACGCCCACATCTGGCTGCGATTCAATGGCGGCGCCCGCGGCACGCTGTGGGCCAGCCAGGTCGCGGTCGGCTGCGAGAACGGGCTGCGCCTGCGCATCTACGGCACGAAGGGCGGGATCGAGTGGGGGCAGGAGAACCCCAACGTGATGACCTTCACCCCGTTCGGAGAGCCGAAGCGGATCATCACCCGTGGCGGCGCCGGCCTCGGCGGCGGCGCGGGCGACTGGACGCGCATCCCGCCGGGGCATCCGGAGGGCTACCTCGAGGGCTTCGCCAACGTCTACACCGACGCGGCGGACCTGATCCTCGGGCAAGGCGACGGTACGCTGCTGCCCGGACTCGAGGACGGCCTCGACGGGATGTGGTTCATCGACGCCTGCCAGCGGTCGTCGGCCGACGACGGGGCCTGGGTGGCGCGGTAGGCGCAATCGGGNCNCCGCCTCGCGGCGGCGNCCCGGCCGGGGGCGCTGCCCCCGGACCCCCGGGATCACCGGCCCGCCGCCCGGCGCGGTCTGCAGCCGCCGCAGCGTAACCGCGGCCGACACCCGCACAACGATATGGTTTCGGTAGGCAGGGGCCCCGAACGGCAGGGGCACGCCGGCCCCGTCGGCGCCCCAGGTTCAGGCCGGCGGCGGGACGATCCTCAGTCGAAGATCCCGCCCACGCGTCCCATGAGCATGAACGCCCGGGCCGTCCGCGTCTCGGCGAGCTGCGCCAGTTCCTCGTCGCTGGCGTCCGCCTCGAACTCCACCAGCATCTTGTCGTAGAGCCGCAGGAAGTGGTGGACCGCGTCGCGGAAGACGAGATCCTCGCGCATCCGGCCGGCGCCCAGCGCCAGGGACGAGCGGTCGCGGACGCCGCCGAGGGCCGCCACGGCGCGGCCGCGCTCGCCCTTGGCGAAGCGGCGCCAGATTTCGGGGCGGGCGCGGTCGGGGCGCAGGTCGTCCATGTAGATGCCGTCCTGCGACAGCAGCGTCAGGACGTCCTGGCTCGCCTGGATCAGCTGCCGCGCCTGCCGGTGCTTCAGCGCAGTCCGCAGGGCGGCGAACCCCGCTTCGTCGGCCTCGCTGTCGGGGAAGTTGAGGGCGCGCACCAGCTCGGCCCGCTCCAGCGGCGGGGCGTCGTCGCCGGGGACCGACGGCAGGGCGAGAGCCGGCTGCTCCGACTGGACGGCGGCGCGGGCGACGGGCTGGCCTGCGGTGCGCCGGGGTGCGGGCCGCGGCGCGGGATCGGTGGCCGCCCGGGTGCTGGAGAAGGTCGCCAGCATCGCCTCGGCCTGCTTCGTCGCGCGGGCGATCTCGGCCAGCTTGCGCTCCACCTCGCCGGGGGTGCCGCCGGCGCCGCCGCGCTGGCGGTCGGCGACATAGGTCTGGCGCAGCGCCTCCACCGCGGCCTGCAGGCGCCGCGCCTCGTCGCGGACCAGCCGCGCGGACCGGGCGGCGGCGGCGGCCACCCAGACCAGCGCCACGGGCAGGACCACGGCCATCAAGGTGAGAACGGTCCCGAGGAGGCCCGACTGCGGCGCGCCCTCGTCGGGCGATCCGAGGAACAGGGCCGCGCAGGCCAGCAGCCACAGGACAGACAGGCCGGCGGCGGCCATCTCGGCACCGGTCAGCCGCGCCCGCGGACCGTCATGCGCGGGGCCGAGGCCGGTCCGGCCCTCGGCGGAAAAGTCGGTATCGGCCATCGGGGCCTCCGCGCCTGGTTCGCCGGGCGACGCCGCGGCGGGCCCGGTCACTTGTAGGAGATCTTGAGGATTTCGTAGCCCTTGTCACCGCCGGGCGTGTGCACCTCGACGCTGTCGCCCTCTTCCTTGCCGATGAGCGCCCGGGCGAGCGGCGATTTCATGTTCAGCCGCCCGTTCTCGATGTCGGCCTCGTACTCGCCGACGATCTGGTAGGTCCGCTCCTCGTCGGTGTCCTCGTCCACCAGCTCCACCGTGGCGCCGAACTTGATCGGGCCGGTGAATTGCGAGGGGTCGATGACGTCGGCAAGGCCGATGACGCCCTCCAGCTCCTTGATGCGGCCCTCGATGAAGGACTGCTTCTCCTTGGCGGAGTGGTACTCGGCGTTCTCGGACAGGTCACCATGGGCGCGCGCCTCGGCGATGGCGGCGATGATCGCCGGCCGCTCGACGCTCTTGAGGTGCTTCAGCTCGGCCTCGAGCTTCTGGTACCCGGCCCGGGTCAGCGGAATCTTGTCCATGTCTCGCCTCGTGCCTCACCGTGAGGACGGCATTCATAACGTGGCCGTGGGGCCGGAAGTCAAGCCTCGGTGACGGCGGAGGGACCGGCCGGGACGTCCCGTCGCAATTGCGCGGACGGCTCGCGCACGATACCTCGGGGCGAGTTGACGTGAGGGATCAGCACGATGGCCGAGACGGTGCGCGAATCGATGGACTACGACGTGGCGATCGTCGGGGCCGGGCCGGCGGGCCTGTCGGCGGCGATCCGGCTCAAGCAGCTGGATGCGGATCTCTCGGTCGTGGTGCTCGAGAAGGGCTCCGAGGTCGGCGCCCACATCCTGTCCGGCGCGGTGCTGGACCCGGTCGGCCTCGACCGGCTGATCCCGGACTGGCGGGACAGGGGCGCGCCGGTCACGGTGCCGGTCCGCAAGGACAACTTCTACCTCCTCGGCGAGGGCGGGAAGCTGCGGATCCCGAACGCCCTGATGCCGCCGCTGATGACCAACCACGGCAACTACATCGTCTCGATGGGCAACGTCTGCCGCTGGCTGGCCGAGCAGGCGGAAGAGCTGGGCGTCGAGGTCTTCCCCGGCATGGCCTGCAGCGCCCTCGTCATGGACGGCGAGCGGGTCGCCGGCGTCGTCGCGGGCGAGATGGGGCTGGCGGCGGACGGCACGCCCGGCCCCTCCTACGAGCCGGGGATGGAGCTGCGGGGCAAGTACGTGATGCTGGGCGAGGGCGTGCGCGGCTCGCTGTCCAAGCAGGTGATCGCGAAGTACGGCCTGTCCGACGGGCGCGAGCCGCAGAAGTACGGCCTCGGCATGAAGGAGCTGTGGGAGATCGACCCCGCCAAGCACCGCGAGGGCACCGTCACCCACACGATGGGCTGGCCGCTGGGCAGCAACGCCGGCGGCGGATCGTTCATCTACCACCTGGACAACAATCAGGTCTATGTCGGCTTCGTCGTCCACCTCGGATACGAGAACCCGTACGTGTTCCCGTACATGGAATTCCAGCAGTTCAAGCATCACCCGATGGTGGCCGAGCTGCTGAAGGGCGGGAAGCGCATCGCGTACGGCGCCCGCGCCATCACCGAGGGCGGCTGGCAGTCGCTGCCGCAGACCGCCTTCCCGGGCGGGGTGCTGCTGGGCTGCGCCGCGGGGATGGTCAACGTCCCCCGCATCAAGGGCAACCACAACGCCATGCTGTCCGGCATCGAGGCGGCCGAGGCGGCGCACGCCGCCATCGCTGCGGGACGGTCCGGCGACACGCTGACCGAGTACGACGCCGCCGTCCGGGGCGGGGCCATCGGCCGCGACCTCAAGAAGGTGCGCAACGTGAAGCCGTTGTGGTCGCGCTACGGCCTGACGGTCTCGATGGGCCTCGGCGGGCTGGACATGTGGACCAACACGCTTGGCTTTTCGGTCCTCGGCACGATGAAGCACGGCAAGAGCGACGCGGAGGCGACCCAGAAGGCGTCGAAGCACAAGAAGATCGATTACCCCAAGCCGGACGGCACGCTGTCGTTCGACCGGCTGACCAACGTCGCCTTCAGCTTCACCAACCACGAGGAAAGCCAGCCGGCGCACCTCAAGCTCAAGGACCCGTCCGTCCCGGTGGAGGTGGACTGGAAGGAGTACGCCGGCCCGTCCACGCGCTACTGCCCGGCGGGCGTCTACGAGTTCGTGGGCGAGGGCGACGACGTGCGGTTCCAGATCAACTTCCAGAACTGCGTCCACTGCAAGACCTGCGACATCAAGGACCCGCCGCAGAACATCGTCTGGACGACGCCGCAGGGTGGCGACGGGCCGAACTACCCGAACATGTGACCGGCCGGCGCCCGTTCGCGCCCTGTCGCGATCTCGGGCGGCGCCGCCGCAGGACCGCACACAAGTCCGCGAGATTCCGCACAGCCCCGCCGCTTGCGCCGCCCCCGCGATTGCGCCGTGAGGGGCCGCCGCTTAGCGTGGACCCCGAGGCAGACAAGGGGCAGGGAACCATGAAAATGGAACGGGGAAGCATGGCCGCGGCCATGCGGGCGGCTATGGCCGCCCTGCTGTTGGGAACGCCGCTGGCGGCGCAGGATTCGGGATCGTACCTCGCCGGACGGCAGGCGGGGCTGGTCAACGACTACGCAGCGGGCGTCGAGTTCTTCACTCGCGCGCTGCAGGCCGACCCGGCGAACGCCGCCCTGCTGCAATATACCATCGCCGCCCATGTCGGCCTCGGCCAGCCGCTGGACGCCGCGCCCTACGCGGCGGCCCTCGCCGACGGCGGCGTGGAGAGCACGATGTCCGCCCTCGTCCTGCAGGCGCAGCGGTTCGAGGACGGCGACTGGGACGGCATCCTGTCCGCGCTGCAGACGGGGCAGACCGTCAGCCCGCTGGTCGACGGCCTGGCGCGCGGCTGGGCGCATGTGGGCGAGGGCGACATGGGCGCCGCGCTCGCCGCCTTCGACGAGATGATCGAGAGCGAGGGTCTGCGCCCCTTCGGCGCGTTCCACAAGGCGCTGGCCCTCGCGGCGGCGGGGGACTTCGAGGCGGCCGAGCCGCTGCTGGCGCAGGACCGGAGCGGCGGGCTGGAGCGGACGCGGCGCGGGGTCGTGGCGCACGCGCTGATCCTCGGCCAGCTCGGCCGCGGCGAGGAGGGCGCGGCGCTGATCGACGCGACCTTCGGCGCCCGGCCGGAGCCCGACCTCGCCGAGCTGCGCGACCGCCTGCGGGCGGGGGAGGCCGTCCCCTACGACGTCGCCGCCGACGCCACCGAAGGCATGGCGGAGGTCTACTTCGACGTCGCCTCGATCCTGACCAACGAGGCCAGCCCGTCGGTCACGCTGATCTACGCCCGCCTCGCCGAGGCGCTGGACCCGTCGCTGGTGCAGGCGACGCTGATGTCCGCCGCCCTGCTGGACAAGCTGGAGCAGTACGGCCTCGCCGTGCGGACCTACGGGACGGTTCCTCAGGACAGCCCGTTCTTCCACGCGGCCGAGATGGGCCGCGCCGACGCCCTCTATTCCGCCGGTCAGCCCGACGCCGCGGTGGAGGTGCTGCGCCAGCTGACCCGCAGCCACGGCGAGATGCCGGTGGTGCAGGCCGCCTTCGCCGACATGCTGCGCCGGACCGGCGCTTACGGCGAGGCCGAGGCCGCCTACACCCGCGCGATCGACCTCAGCGACCCCGAGGATCAGGGCCTCTGGCTGATCCATTACACGCGCGGCATCGCGCGGCACCGGATCGACCGCTGGGACGGGGCGGAGTCCGACTTCCGCGCCGCGCTAGACATCGACCCGGACCAGCCGCAGGTCCTGAACTACCTCGGCTACTCCCTGGTCGAGCGGGGCGAGAAGCTGGACGAGGCGCTCGCCATGATCGAGGCGGCGGCCGAACGGCAGCCCGAGAACGGCTCCATCGTCGACAGCCTGGGCTGGGCGCACTTCACCCTCGGCGACTACGGGCGCGCGGTGGAGGAGATGGAGCGCGCGGCCGAGCTGGAGCCGGTGGACGCGGTGGTGAACGATCACCTGGGCGACGCCTACTGGGCCGTGGGCCGGGAGCGCGAGGCGCGTTTCCAGTGGCAGCGCGCGCTGTCCTTCGGGCCCGAGCCGGACGCGGCCCAGCGGATCCGGCGCAAGCTGCAGGTCGGCCTCGACGTCGTCCTGGTCGAGGAGAACCGCGATCCGCTGGACCTGGCGCAGGGCGGCTGAGCCATGCCGCCGCTGCCCTCCGGCTTCGCCCCGGCCAAGGTGAACCTCGCGCTGCACGTCACCGGGCGGCGCGCGGGGGGCTATCACGAGCTGGACAGCCTCGTCGTGTTCGCGGGGATCGGCGATCAGCTGTCCGCGGTCGCGGCGCCGGACCTGTCGCTGACGGTCGAGGGACCGTTCTCGGCCGGCGTCCCGACCGACGGCACGAACAGCGTCATGCGCGCCGCGCGGGCGCTCGCGCAGGCGCGCGGGGTGCGCGTCGGCGCGCGGCTGAAGCTGACCAAGACGCTGCCCCACGCCGCCGGCCTCGGCAGCGCGTCGTCCGACGCGGCGGCGGCGATCCGGCTGCTGGCCGGCCTGTGGAACGTCACGCCCTTCGCGCCGGACGATCCCGAGGTGGTCGCCCTCGGCGCCGACGTGCCGGTCTGCCTCGCCGCGCCCGGCGCACAGTGGATGACCGGGATCGGCGAGCGTCTGGCGCCCGCGGGGCCGCTTCCGGGGGTCGGGCTGGTGCTGGTGAACCCGAACGTCGCCGTACCGACGGGCGACGTCTTCGCCCGGCTGGAGCGATCGTCGAACCCGCCGCTGACGGAGTTGCCCGCCGATCGCGCGCCCGCGGCGTTCGCCGAGTGGGTCGCGGCCCAGCGCAACGACCTGGCCCCGCCGGCGCAGGCCCTGGCGCCCGAGATCGGCCGCGTGCTGGAGCGGCTGCGGCGCCAGCCCGGCATCCTCGCCGCGCAGATGACCGGCTCGGGGGCGACCTGCGTCGGGATCACCAAGGACGTCGGCGCTGCGCGTCAGGCGGCGCGTGTGCTGCAGCTGTCGGAACAGAGCTGGTGGGTCGTGCCGGCGCCGATCCTCAACTGAAGGCGAGCCGGTGGCCCCGGCTCAGACGAGCCGCGCGACCACGTAGTCGGCGAGGTCGGACAGGATGTCGCGGATCTCGCCCTCGGGCAGAGCCTCCAGCGCCGCGCGCGCCTTCGCCGACCAGGCGAGCGCGTCCGCCCGGGTGCCGTCCAGCGTCCCGTGCCGCGCGAAAAGCTCCAGCGCCGTCTCGTAGTCCCCGTCCTCGACCCGGCCCTTGCCGATGGTGCGTTCCCAGAACGCCCGCTCGTCCGCGTCCGCCGCCGCGATGGCGCGGATGACCGGCAGGGTCAGCTTGCCCTCGCGCAGGTCGTCGCCGGTGTTCTTGCCGATCGCGCCGCCGGCGCCGTAGTCGAGAAGGTCGTCGGCGATCTGGAAGGCGATCCCCAGCGCGTCGCCGTAGTCGAACAGCGCCCGCACCTGCGTGTCCGAGCCGCCGGCCACGACGCCGCCCACCTCGGTCGCGGCCGAGAAGAGGGCCGCGGTCTTGCCGCGGACGATCTGGATGTAGGTCTCCTCGGTGGTGGCGAGGTTGCGGGCGGCGGTCAGCTGCAGCACCTCGCCCTCGGCGATCGTTGCGGCGGCGTTCGACAGGATGTCCATGACGCGCAGCGAGCCGGTCTCGACCATCAGCTGGAACGAGCGGGCGAAGAGGTAGTCGCCGACCAGCACGCTCGACTTGTTGTCCCACAGCAGGTTCGCCGTCGGCCGCCCGCGGCGCTGTGCGCTCTCGTCCACGACGTCGTCGTGCAGCAGCGTCGCGGTGTGGATGAACTCCACCGTCGCGGCGAGGCGGACGTGGTCGTCGCCGGCGTAGCCCATGAGTCGGGCCGCGGCGAGCGTCAGCATCGGCCGCAGGCGCTTGCCGCCCGCCTCGATCAGGTGGGCCGTCACCTCGGGGATGCGGGGCGCATGCTCGGACGCCATGCGGGCGCGGATCGTGTCGCCCACGCGGGTCAGGTCGTCGGCCAGCAGAATGGCCAGACGCTCGTGCGGCTTGTGGCTGGCGTCGTCGAGGCTCATCGGCGGGGTGTCTTGTCTCTGCACGGCGCGGGCATGTAAGCGGTTGGCATGAGAGAGCTCCTGCGCACGAACGACCCCACGGTGCTCGCCTTCGCCACGGCCCTGCTCGAAGGCGAGGGTATAGATTGCTTCCCGCTGGACGTAAACATGAGCGTGCTGGAAGGGTCGATCGGGATCCTGCCGCGCCGCCTCATGGTCCGAGACGAGGATCTGACGCGCGCCGAGCGGGCGATGCGCGACAATGACATCGACCTCGGACGCTGAGACCACCTGCGACGCGTTCCTCGGCGGCCGGGTGACGGCGCTGCAGCCCCGGGCCGGCTACCGCGCCGGGGTGGACGCGGTGTTCCTCGCCTCCGCCGTGCGGGCCGTTCCGGGCGACACGGTGCTGGAGCTGGGCTGCGGAGTCGGCGTGGCGGCCCTGTGCCTCATGGCGCGGGTGCCGGGGCTGGAGGTGACGGGGGTCGAGCTGCATCCCGCAATGGCGGCGCTGGCGCGGGTGAACGCCGAGGGACGGCCGTTCGAGGTGGTCGAGGCGGACGTGTCGGCGCTGCCGGGCGGCGTCACGTCGCGGCGCTTCGCGCAGGTGATGATGAATCCGCCCTACTACGACCGCCGCGCCTCGCGGGCATCGGGTCATGCGGGGCGCGAGGCGGCTCATGGCGGAGGGCCACCGCTGGCGGAGTGGATCGCGGTCGCCTCGCGCCGGCTGGCGCCGGGCGGGCGGCTGACGCTGATCCAGCGGATCGACCGCCTGCCCGAGGCGATGGTGGCGCTGGACGGCCGGCTGGGGTCGGTCGAGGTGGCGCCGCTGGCGGGCCGCGCCGGGCGGCAGCCGGGACGCTTCCTGCTGACGGCCCGCAAGGGTGGGCGGGGAGCCTTCGTCCTGCACCCGCCCTTCGTGCTGCACGACGGGCCGCGGCACCGGGACGATTCGGAGGATTACGGCGCCGCCGCACGGGCGATCCTGCGGGAGGGAGCGACGTTCCCGTGGGCGCCCGGCCCGGCGACGCGCCGCAAAGCTTAACCTTGCGGCAACATTTTCGGCGGCAGACTGCCGGGAGGGCGGCGATCTGCCATGCCGCGTGACAGGCGCCCCCGTTCCGTGGTGCACTCAAGGCACCCACACATTCAAAGGAGGACCCCCATGAGCGTCAGTTCGCATGTCGAGGAGTTGCGCAAGAAGCACCAGGTCCTGTCCGAACGGGTGGAGGAGGCGCACCGCAACCCGGCGACAGACGACCTCGAAATCGCGAAGATGAAGAAGCAGAAACTCCTTCTCAAGGAGGAGATCGGCCGGCTGACCGCCAACTAGGGAACACGCGCCGGCCGCCGGACCCCCGGGTCCGGCGCCGGCGATCCGGGGCCCGGGCCCGTGACGGTCGGGCCGCCGGATGATAGGAACCACCCCGACGGTGATCCGGCGCAGGTCGCGCCGGTGCGGCAATGGGCCCCGCCGTTCGGGGAGGGACCCATGAGCCGATATCCGCATCTCCTGGCGCCGCTCGACCTCGGCCATGTGACGCTGCCGAACCGCGCGCTGATGGGGTCGATGCATACCGGGCTCGAGGAGACGAAGGACTGGGACCGGGTCGCCGCCTTCTACGCCGCCCGGGCGCGGGGCGGCGTCGGACTGATGGTGACGGGCGGCATGGCGCCGAACCGCGAGGGCGGGGTCTTTCCGGGCGCCGCGGGGCTGTTCACGCCCGACGATATCGCCAACCACCGGCGCGTCACCGACCGCGTCCACGGCGACGGCGGCCGGATCGCGATGCAGATCCTCCATGCCGGACGCTACGCCTACGGTCCCGACTGCGTCGCCCCCTCGGCCCTGAAATCGCCGATCTCGCCCTTCCCCCCGAAGGAGCTGGACGAGGCGGGGATCGAGAAACAGATCGTAGACATCGTCACCGCGGCCGCGCGGGCGCGCGAGGCTGGCTATGACGGCGTCGAGGTGATGGGGTCCGAGGGGTACTTCCTCAACGAATTCCTCGCCGAGCGCACCAACCGCCGCACCGACCGCTGGGGCGGCTCGCCCGGGAACCGCCGCCGCCTCCCGGTCGAGGTGGTGCGCCGGGTCCGCGAGGCGGTGGGCGACGACTTCATCCTGATCTACCGGATCTCGCTGATCGACCTCGTCCCGGGCGGGCAGGCCTGGCCGGATGTGGTGGCCCTCGCAAGGGAAATCGAGGCGGCGGGCGCGTCCATCCTCAACACCGGGATCGGCTGGCATGAGGCGCGCATCCCGACGATCGCCACCAGCGTGCCGCGCCGCGGCTTCGCCTGGGTCACGAAAAAGCTGATGGGCGAGGTGTCGATCCCCGTCATCACCTCGAACCGGATCAACACGGCCGAGGTGGCCGAGGCGGTGCTCGCCGAGGGCTGCGCCGACATGGTGTCGATGGCGCGCCCGTTCCTCGCCGACCCCGACTTCGTCGCCAAGGCCAGGGCGGGACGCGCGGCCACCATCGCGCCCTGTATCGCCTGCAACCAGGCCTGCCTCGACCACACCTTCGCGGGCAAGATCAGCACCTGTCTCGTCAATCCCCGCGCCTGCCACGAGACCGAGCTGGTCGTGGAGCCGGCGGCCGAGCCGAAGCGGATCGCCGTCGTCGGCGCCGGCCCCGCCGGCCTATCCGCCGCGCTGACGGCGGCGGAGCGGGGGCACCGGGTGACGCTGTTCGAAAAAACGGGCGAGATCGGCGGCCAGCTGAACCTCGCCCGGCGGATCCCGGGCAAGGAGGAGTTCGACGGTCTCGTCGAGTGGTTCGCCACGATGCTGGATGAGCGCGGCGTCGAGGTGCGGCTGGGGACGACGGCGGACGCCGCGGCGCTGGAGGGTTTCGACGAGGTCATCGTCGCGACCGGCGTCGTGCCGAGGGACCCGGCCATCCCGGGCCAGGACGGGCCGAACGTCCGGGGCTACGCCGAAACCCTCCGCGGCGCGGACGTCGGCGCGCGGGTGGCCGTGGTCGGCGCCGGCGGCATCGGCTTCGACGTCTCCGAGTTCCTGGTGCTCGGCGGAGAAAGCCCGACCGAGGACCTGGACGCTTGGTTGCGCGAATGGGGCGTGACCGACCCGGAGGAGGCGCCGGGCGGCCTCGCGCCCGAGGGGCCGCGCCCGACGCCGCCGGCGCGGCAGGTCACGCTGCTGCAGCGCAAGGCCGAGAAGCACGGCAAGCGCCTCGGCAAGACCACCGGCTGGATCCACCGCGCCGGCCTGCAGATGAAGGCGGTCGAGTTCGTCGGCGGCGTCACCTACGAGCGGATCGACGCGGACGGCCTGCACGTCCGCGACGACGCCGGCGCGCGGCTGATCCCGGCCGACACGATCGTCCTCTGCGCCGGGCAGGAGCCGGAGCGCAGCCTCGCCGACGCGCTGATCGCGGCGGGCCGGTCGGTGCACGTCATCGGCGGCGCCGACATTGCCGCCGAACTCGACGCCAAGCGGGCCATCGCCCAGGGCACGCGGCTGGCGGCGCGGCTGTGAGGACGGCGGCTTCTCGGACCCGGCCGGCGTGGGCGGGCGCGGCGCGGCTCGCCGCCGCGTTCCTGGGCCTGTCATGCGCCGGCCCGGCCCGTGCCGACGGCCTCCTCGCCATCGGCGACTCGCTGCTGTCGATCCATGCCGAGGCGGGCGCCTCGGTCCCCGACGTGGTCGCCTCCGAGCTTGGGATGGAGGTGGAGAACCGCGCCGTCAGCGGCACCGTCTTCGGCGCGCTGCCGATCGCGCTGCCGGACGAGGCGGTGATCGGCACCCAGTGGATCGGCGGCGACTGGGACTGGGTCCTGCTGTCGGGGGGCGCGAACGACATCGCGCTGGGGTGCGGCTGCCTCATCGGCTGCGGCCGGGTGCTGGGCCGGCTGATCTCCGAGGACGGGACCCACGGCCTCGTGCCCGACCTCGCGGCCGACGTGCGCGGGACCGGCGCCGGCCTCGCCGTCGTCCTCTACGCCCCGCCCGGCGGGCCGGGGACCGGCTTCGACGCCTGCCTGCCCCTCCTCGACGCCTACCGCGAGCGGCTGGACGCCCTGGCGGCCGCCGATCCCGGTATACGCGTGATCGACGCCGGAACGGTCATCGCGCGGGGGCAGACGGACCTCTACGAGCCCGACCTGATCCACCCGTCGCCTGAGGGCGCCGCGCGTCTCGGCCGGCTGGTCGCGGACGTCATCGCGACCCCACCGTCCCGCTGACGCGTTTCCGCCCTGCGACCAGTTCGGGACTTACCCCCGTATTGTCAGGGCCGAGCCGCTTTTGTGCCCGAATTCGCCATCACTCCTGCCGGCAGCGGGGGAACGGCACGTAAGGAACGAGGATGGATCGCCTGACGGAAATGGAAGCGTTCGCCACGGTCGTCGACCAGGGCGGCTTCACCGACGCGGCCAAGAAGATGGGCATCTCCAAGTCCGCCGTCTCCAAGCACGTCTCGTCGCTCGAGGCGCGCCTCGGCGCGCGCCTGCTCAACCGCACCACCCGCCGCGTCTCTCCGACCGAAATCGGGCTGGCCTACTACGACCGCGCGCGCCGCGTCCTGAACGACGCCGGCGAGGCCGACGCCCTCGTCACGTCGATGCAGTCGGCGCCGTCGGGCCTCTTGCGGATTTCCGTCGCCACAGATTTCGGGGTGAATCACCTTTCGCCGGTGTTGGGCAACTTCCTGCAGGAGTTTCCCGACATCACCGTGAACATGGTCCTGAACAACCGCTACGTGGAGCTGATCTCCGAAGGCTTCGACATGGCGATCCGGATCGGCGAGCTGGAGGATTCCACGCTCCGCGCCCGCAAGCTGACCGAGACGGCCAAGCGGATGATCGCCTCGCCCTCGTACTTCCAGCAGTACGGCCGCCCGCAGAAGATCGACGACCTGAACGAGCACAAGCTCCTGCACTATTCCAACCAGTCGAACGGCGCGGTCTGGAAGATCACCGCGCCCTCGGGCGAGAAGCGGCAGGTGCGCACCGCCGGCTGGCTGACGGTGAACGACGGACAGTCGCTGCTGAACGCCTGCATCAGCGGCCTCGGCATCGCCTACCTGCCGTCGTTCCTGTACGCCGACGCGATGCAGAAGGGGCTGGTGGAAGAGGCGATTCCCGGCCTGCCGGTGGAAGTGCAGGGCATCTACGCCGTCTATCCCCCGGGCCGGTTCACACAGCCCAAGGTGCGGGCGTTCATCGACTTCCTCGTGAACGCCTTCGCGGAGAAGGGCCCCGACGCATGGTGACGCCGGGGCCGTTCGCACATCAGCCTTCGGGCGTCTCGCCCGACTGCTGCGGCTGCATGTCGGCCGGCAGCATCGCGACGATGCGCGCGGCGAGGTCCTCGTCGGCCGAGGCGGCCTGGCTGACGGCCATGTAGTCGTCCAGCGTCAGGCCCTCCGTCGACTCGATCGCGGCGACCATCGCCATGTTGGCCTCCTCGATCAGCGCCGGGCGGTCCGCCTCGGCCGCGGCCTGGACGCGCGGTTCGTAGTCGCCGCGAACTTCCTCGATCGCCACGACGGCATCGACGAATGCGGTAAGCGTCGCATCGTCGAACGTCATGGGCGCGGTCTCGGTCGCCGCGGGGGCGTCGGTGCTCGTGTCCTGCGCGAGGGCGGCCATCGGGGCGGCGCCGAGCGCGGCGGCGGCGAGAAGGGCGGTCAGTCGGGTCATGGATCACTCCGTTGGACTGTGTGTCGGACACCCGAGCTATGCGGAGCCGTCAGCCGGCGCGAGGGGCGCCGCGACGGGCGGCGAGGGCCCGCCCGATATGCCGGCTTCCGTCGGCGCGGGTCCGCCGTCCTCACGCAGACCTTATCCCCTTCGGTGGATCGATCCGCGGATCACTCGGGCAGCAGCACTGCCTCGACCCGCCGGTTCGCCTCGCGTCCCTCGGCGCTGAGATTCGAGGCGAGGGGCGCGAGCCAGCCCATCCCCTCGGCCGACAGTCGCGCACGGTCCACTCCGTGGCTGTCCACGAGCCGCTCCAGAACCGACGCGGCCCGGCGGCGGCTCAGCGCGATGTTGGCGTCGAGCGAACCCTCGGCGTCGGTATGGCCGACCAGGGCGACGGCCTGCCCGGGATGGGCCGCCATCCACGCGGCGAGGTCCGCAAGGGCCGGGTAGCTCCCCTCGTCCAGCGTCGAGGACCCCGTCGCGAAGGAAAGATCGCCCAGCACCGCGTGCCCCGCCGCCTCCAGCTGGGCGCCCACCTCTCCCGCCGCTGGCGGGACGACCGGCGCCGCCGCCTCGCCCGTCAAGGCATCGTCCGTCGCCTCGGCCACCGGCGCCGCGCCCTCGCCGCCGGCGCGGGTGATCTGGACGAACCCTGCCAGCGCCGAGCGCGAGACGAGGATCGACAGCAGCGCGTCGTCCTCCGGCCGGCGCGCGGCGAGGTAGCGGAAGTCCGACAGGTCCACATGCATGTCCGGCGGGTCCGCGACGTCGAGGGCGAAGCGGAAGTCGAAGCCGCCGCAGGCGTCGGTGTCGCAGGCGTAGACCGTCTCGAACCCCGCCGGCCCGAGCTGGGCCCCCAGCCGCGCCATGATCTGCGCCGTCGTCAGCCCGGCCGAAGCGATGCGCCAGACCGACCGCGCCACCCGCCCGTCGACCGTCAGCGATGGCAGACGCCCCTCGGCGTAGGGCCCGATGGCGATTTCCGCCGTGCCGGGATCGGCGGCTTCCTCGCTCACCCGCACCGCGTTGCCGGGCAGGTCCAGCGACTGCGCCGCCGCGCCGGAGGCGAGCGCCAGCCCGAGCAGCGCGGCGGCAGCCTTCATCGCGCCTGCGCGTGGTATTCGGGGTTCGGCCGCATGCCGGTGGCCGACGCGACGCGGTTCGACATCGCGAAGAAGCCGGCCACGCTCGCGATGTCCCAGATGTCGCGGTCGGAGAACCCGACCTCCCGCAGCGCGTCGCGGTCGGTCTCCGTCACCTTGTGGCTTTCGACCGTCACCTTCTCGGCGAAGGCCAGCATCGCGGTCTGCCGCGCGTCCAGATCGGCGGTGCGCCAGTTCATCACCATCCGCTCGCCGAGCACCGGGTCGCCCGACAGCTGCCGCACCGCCGCGCCATGGGCGACGAGGCAGTAGAAGCACATGTTCACCGAAGAGACGGCGACCGCGATCATCTCGCGCTCCAGCTCGGTCAGGCCGCTCTCGCCCAGCATCAGGTCGTTGTAGAGCGCGGTGAAGGCGTTCAGCTTGGCGATGTCGAAGGCGTAGGCCCGCAGTACGTTCGGCACCATGCCCAGCTTCTCCTCGCAGATCGCGAAGTAGCGGGCGGTCTCCTCCGGCAGCGGGTCGACGGGCGGCAGGTTCAGGGCGGTGGGGCTGTCGGTCATGGGGCCTCGCGGATGCGGTAATGGTAGTGCGCGGCCTCCGCCATGCCGAGGCCCGCGTACAGCGCGTTGGCGGCGCCGTTGGCGCGGGTGACGAGGACGGCGAGGTGCGTAGCGCCGTTCTCCCGCGCCCAGAAGGCGGCGCCCCGCATCATGTGCCGGGCGAGGCCGCGGCGGCGGAATCGGGCGGCGGTCTCCAGCGCGTGCAGGACGGCGAGGCCGTCGTGGACGCCGACGTAGGCCGTCGCGGCCGGGCGGTCGTCGACGCGGCCGAGCAGGGTGGTCTTCGGCTCCGGCGCCCGCTCCATCACGGCGAGGCGGGCGGGGCCGATGCCTCCGGCGGCCCAAATTTCGCGCTGGATCGCCAGCGGCGGCCAGACCTCGATCACCGTGACCGGGGGCGGCCGCTCTGTCGTCAGCGCCTCCACCGGCGCGGCGAGGACGGCCACCGGGTCCTTCACCGCCCAGCCCTCCGCCTCCAGCAGCCGGTCGAGCGCGTCCTGCCCGGCCTTCACCATCACCTGCGGGATCTGGCCGAGGGCCTCCATCGCCGCCACGCCCGTCGCGAGGTCGGCCGCCGTCGGGTCCGTGTCGGTCGTCGCCGAACTGACCCGGCTGCCGCCGCCGCGCCCCTCGCGGATCGTCCAGATCCCGACGCGCGCGGTCGCCGCCGCAGGCCACGTCGCCTCGGCCGCCGCAGCCCAGGCGGCCGCGTCAGGCGACGGCATCGGGAAACAGCTCGGACAGGCGCACCAGCGCGGCGTCGACGCGGGCGGCATCGCTGCCCCGGACGACCACGTTGGCGCCGTAGATGCCGTCGCGGTTGAACGGGTAGGAGCCGAAGGAGAGGTCTTGGTACTCCGCCGCCAGCTCCGCCAGCGGCCCGGCGATGTCGCCCTCGCCCCGCTCGATCCGCAGGGACTGGGACAGCAGCGGCGTGCCGCCGGTGAGGCGCGGCAGCAGGCTCGCCACCATCGCCTCGAAGATCGTCGGCACGCCCGCCATGACGTGGACATTGCGCAAGGAAAAGCCCGGCGCCGCGCTGATCGGGTTGTCGATCAGCTCCGCCCCGTCCGGGACCCGCGCCATCCTGAGGCGCGCCGCGTTCAGCTCCTGCCCCGAGCGGTCGTAGTGCGCCTGCAGGATCGCGCGGGCATCGTCGCGGACGTCGATCGGCGCGCCCATCGCCTCGGCCACGCAATCCGCGGTGATGTCGTCGTGGGTCGGCCCGATTCCGCCCGAGGTGAAGAGGTGGTCGTGCGCCGCCGCCATCTCGCGGATCGCGGGGACGAGGCGGTCGGGGCGGTCCGGCAGGACGCGCACCTCGACGAGGTCGATCCCGGCCTTCGCAAGGGCGCCGGCGAGGTGGTGCATGTTGGCGTCGCGGGTCCGTCCCGACAGGATCTCGTCGCCGATTACCAGCATCGCGGCGGTGGGGTTGGGCATGGCTCTGGCCTCCTCGTCGCGCCGGAGGCGCGCCCTCTGATCGCGCCGGAGGCGCGCCCTCTGATCGCGCCGGAGGCGCGCGCTGTCGTCGCGCTCCCTGGCGCTTGTCGGTCGCGCCGGGGGTGCGCCCTTCCTTCGCCGCGGAGGCTAAACCGCCGCCGCGGGATTTCCAATCCGACCCGGTGCGAATGGCCCCGCTTCCCCGCACCCGCCCGGAATCAGCCGCGCAAGCGGCCCGGGCAGCGTCTGGCCGGCCCCCGGCCAGACGCTTCCTCGCCACCTGCGAGACGATCGGGGTCGTCCGATGAAGCCAATATAGATCGCCCCTACCGCGGCATCGGAGCGTCTGACCGCGGCCAGACGCTGCCCTCCTGTCGCACTCCAAGATTGACACCGCGCGTTGCCTGACCGACCCCGCCGCCATGCACTTCGCCCGCCCCCTCGTCCCCGCGACCCTCCTGCGCCGCTACAAGCGCTTCCTTGCAGACGTGGCGCTGGACGACGGCACCGAGGTCACCGTCCACTGCCCCAACCCCGGCGCGATGCTCGGCCTCGACACCCCCGGCGCCCGCGTGTGGCTGGAGCCGACGCCCGGCCCGACGCGCAAGCTGCCCTTCGGCTGGCGGCTGGTGGAACTGCCGGGAGGGCACTTCGCCGGCATTGACACCGGCCTGCCCAACCGCCTCGTCGCCGAGGCGCTGGTCGAGGGGCGCATTCCGGCGCTCGCGGGCTACAGGGTCCACCGCCCCGAGGTCCGCTACGGGCAGGAGAACAGCCGCGTCGACTTCCACCTCGCCGGCGGCGCCGAGCCGGATGCCCACGTCGAGGTCAAGAACGCCCACCTGCGCCGCACCGGAGACCTGTGCGAGTTCCCCGACTGCGTGACGCTGCGCGGGACGAAGCACCTGCGCGAGCTGGCCTCGGTCGCGCAGTCCGGGGGCCGCGCCGTCCTCTTCTTCGTGGTCCAGCGCACCGACTGCACGCGCCTGTCCATCGCCGCCGATCTCGACCCGGGCTATGCCCGCGCCTTCGCCGCGGCCCGCGACGCGGGGGTCGAGGTGATGGCACACGCGACCGCGATCGGCCGGGACGCGATCCGCCTGACCGGCCCGTTGCCGGTCGCGTGACGGCGCCGGACGCCCGCGGGGCTGGAATCTCCGCCCTTTTCGGACTACCTGTGGCGCAAGTTTTTCAGGACGTTCCGCCATGGACGACACCAAGACGCACCTGACACGCGACGGCATCCGCCTGTACCACCCCGCCGACTTCGCGGGGATGGAGCGGGCGGGCCGTCTTGCCGCGCAGATCCTCGACGACATCGCGGACCACGTCGTGCCCGGCCAGACCACCGGCCGGCTGGACCAGTTGATCGAGGAGTGGGTGAAGGCCGCCGGCGCGACCAGCGCCACCATCGGCTACAAGGGCTACCAGCACGCCAGCTGCATCAGCGTGAACCACGTCGTCTGCCACGGCATCCCGGGCGACAAGAAGCTCAAGGACGGCGACATCCTCAACATCGACGTCACCGTGATCGTCGATGGCTGGTACGGCGACACCAGCCGGATGTACGTGGCCGGCAAGCCCTCCCGCAAGGCGGAGCGGCTGATGCAGGTCACCCATGACGCGTTGATGCTGGGGGTGGAGGCCGCGCGGCCCGGCAACACCTTCGGCGATATCGGCCACGCCATCCAGACCTACGTCGAGGGCCAGCGGATGAGCGTCGTGCGCGACTTCTGCGGCCACGGCCTCGGCCGCGTGTTCCATGCCCCGCCGAACGTGCTGCATTACGGCCGCCCCGGCACCGGCCCGCGGCTGGAGCCGGGCATGTTCTTCACCATCGAGCCGATGGTGAATCTCGGCCGGCCCGAGACCAAGGTCCTCGCCGACGACTGGACCGCCGTGACCCGCGACAAGTCGCTGTCGGCGCAGTTCGAGCATTCCATCGGCATCACCGACCAAGGCTGCGAGGTCTTCACCCTCTCGCCCGGCAACCGCTTCCACCCGACCTGGGCGACGGGGCAGGGCGACAGCTTCTGAAGCGGGGGCGGGCCACCGCCCGCCCCGCGCACTGTCAGAGCTGCTCCACCAGCGTCTCGCCCGCCGACGTCTCGCACATGCCGGGGCTTTCCTCGGCATTCAGGATGCGGACCGTCCTGTTCTCGACATACATCGAGTACCGCCGCGACCGCCCGTAGAAGCCCGCCGGCGGAGCGGTGAAGTCCATGCCGATCGCCCTGGTGAACTCGCCCGACGCATCCGCCGCCATCTCGATCCCCGCCGCCTTGGCGCCCGTCTCGTTGGCCCAGGCGTTCATCACGAACGGGTCGTTGACAGCGACGCAGATCACCTTGTCGACGCCCTTCTCCTGAAAGCGGCCCATCGTGCGGATGAAGCTCGGCACGTGGGCGGTGGTGCAGGTGCCGGTATAGGCGCCGGGCAGGCCGAAGATCACCGCCTTGCCGGTGCCGATCAGGTCGGCCAGCGTCACCTGCTGCGGCCCTTCGGGCCCGATCTTCAGAAACGTCGCCTCGGGCAGGCGGTCTCCGACGTCGATGGTCATGTGGTCTCCGTTGTCTTGGTTGTTCTCGCTCGCCGGCGATATAGGGTGCCGGCGTCGGGCCGGCCACGAGGGAAGTGAGAGATGCATGTCGTCGTGATCGGGGCCGGGCAGGCCGCCGCGAGCCTCATCGGCAAGCTCCGGGCAGAGGGCTTCGACGGCCCGATCACGCTGGTCGGGGCCGAGCCGGTGCCGCCCTACCAGCGCCCGCCGCTGTCCAAGGCGTACCTGCTTGGCGAGATGGAGGAGGAGCGGCTCTACCTCCGCCCCGCCGCCTGGTACGGCGAGCAGGACGTGACCCTGCGCCTCGGCACCCGCGCCGTCGCCCTCGACCCGGCGGCGAAGGTCGTGACGCTGGAGGGCGACGAGGCGCTGCCCTACGACGCGCTCGCCCTCTGCACCGGCTCCTACCCCCGGACCCTGCCCGAGGCGGTGGGCGGGCACCTGGACGGCGTCTTCACCATGCGCGACCTGCGCGACGCCGACACGCTGCGCCCCGAGCTGGTGAAGGGGCGGCGCGTGCTGGTGGTCGGCGGGGGCTACATCGGGCTGGAGGCGGCGGCGGTCGCGGCGAAGTCCGGCCTGCAGGTGACGCTGGTCGAGGCGGCGGAACGCATCCTGCAGCGCATCGCGGCGCCCGTCACCTCCGACTGGTTCCGTGCCCTGCATAGCGCCCACGGCGTCGATATCCGCGAGGGCGTGGGGCTGGAGACGCTGATCGGCGACGCCGACGACCGCGTCACCGGCGCCCGTCTCAAAGACGGAACCGAGCTGGAGATCGACCTCGCCATCGTCGGCGTCGGCATCCAGCCCGCGACGATCCTCGCCGACACGGCCGGTCTGGCCATCGACAACGGCATCGCCACCGACCTGCACTGCCGCACGTCCGATCCGCACATCTGGGCCGCCGGCGACTGCGCCTCGCACCTGTACCGGGGCGAGCGGATCCGGCTGGAAAGCGTCGGCGGTGCCATCGACATGGCCGAGGCGGCGGCGCTGAACATCCTCGGGCGCGAGACCGAGTATCACCCGCGCCCGTGGTTCTGGTCCGACCAGTACGACGTGCACCTGCAGATCGCCGGCCTCAACCGCGGCTGGACCGACGTCCATGTCCGCCCCGGCGCGGGCGAGCGGTCCGCCTCGCATTGGTACTACGCGGACGGCGCACTCATCGCCGTCGACGCGATGAACGACAGCCGCGCCTACATGGTCGGCAAGCGGCTGATCGAGGCGGGCCGGTCTCCCGATCCGGCGGTCGCGACCGATCCGGCGACGGACCTCAAGGCGCTGCTGAGGGGCTGAGGGACATGCGGATCGTCGGCGGCGCGCACCGGGGACTGGCGCTGGCGGGCGTCGGCAAGGGCGATCCAGGCGCCCACCTGCGGCCGACGACGGACCGGGTGCGCGAGGCGATCTTCAACCTGCTGCAGGGCGGCCGCTTCGGCGATCCGGTGACGGACGCCCGCGTCCTCGACCTCTTCGCCGGCACCGGCGCGCTGGGGCTGGAGGCGCTGTCCCGCGGCGCCGCCTTCGCCACCTTCGTCGACGACGGCCGCCCGGCGGGAAAGCTGATCCGCGAGAACCTGTCCCGCGCCCGGCGGCAGGACGACGCCGCCCTGATCGCCCGCCCCGCGGCCCGGATCGGGCCGAACCCCGGCGAGCCTGCGTCGCTGGTCTTCCTCGACCCGCCCTATAGTCGGAACCTCGGCGCCCCCGCCCTCGCCGCCGCGCTGGCCGGCGGCTGGATCGCCCCCGGCGCCGTGATCGTCTGGGAGGAGGCGGCAGAGCCGCCGCCGCCGCCGGGCTTCGCCCGTCTGGACGCGCGGCGCTACGGCGACAGCTGGGTCGCGCTGATGGCGGCGGACGGCTAGCCCGCGACGTCGCCCGCGGCGTCGCGCCCGGCGGGGCGGGGCTGCGGCGCGCTCTCGAAGCCGGGGGCGGCCATGTCCGTGCCGCCCTCCTCGTCGTCGTCCTCGTCGCGCGCGATGTGCAGCGTCCGGGTCGGGAACGGGATCGGCACGCCGTTCGCGTCCAGCGCCTCCTTCACCTTGCGCTTCATGTCGGCCTGGTACTGGAAGAAGTCCGCGCTCGGCACCCAGACCCGGCACAGGAAATCGACCGAGCTGGCGTTCAGCTCGTTCACCTGCAGGAACGGCTCCGGCTCCGCCAGAGAGCGCTCGTCGGCCATGATCGTCTCGCGGATCACCCGCTCCGCCTCGGCCAGGTTGGCGCCGTAGCCGACGCCGAACGTCCACTCCGCCCGGCGCAGCGGGTAGGCGGAGTAGTTCTGCATCGTGTTCCCCCAGATCTCGGCGTTCGGCACGATGATCTGCACGTTCCCGATCGAGGCGAGCTCGGTGAAGTTGAGGTTGATCGACTTCACGGTTCCCAGCTTGCCGTTCAGGTCGACGAAGTCGCCCAGCTTGAAGGGCCGGAAGAAGATGATCATGATCCCGGCCGCCACGTTCGACAGCGTCCCCTGCAGGGCGAGGCCGATGGCGAGGCCGGCGGCACCGATCACCGCGATCAGCGACGTCGTCTGCACCCCGAACGTGTTCAGCACGAACAGGAACGCGAACCCGATCACCACGTAGCGCGCGACGTTTCCGAGGAAGTCGAACAGCGTCTGGTCCAGACGGGCGTGCTTCTCGGCGAGGCCCTGGATCCGGTTCTTGATCCAGCTGGCCAGGATGAAGCCGGCGATCAGGATCAGGATCGCGGCGACGAGGTTGCCGAAGATCGAGATCAGGAATTCCAGCGTCAGGAGGTCGCCGAGGGTCCGTCCGTTCCAGATGGCGGTGTCGAGGAGGTTCTGCATCAGTCGTCTGCCAGTTGGTTCATCTTCTTCGCGAGTTTCACGTCGAGCTCGGTCAGTCCACCCGCGTCATGGGTCGTCAGGGTCACGTCCACACGGTTGTAGACGTTGGACCACTCGGGGTGGTGCTTCCACTTCTCGGCCCAGATCGCCGCCCGCGTCATGAAGCCGAATGCGTCGATGAAGTTGCGGAACTGGTACGACCGGGTCAGCGCGTCGCGGCCGTCCGCGACGGTCCAGCCGGACTCCAGAAGGGGGGCGAGCGCGGCGTCGCGCTCGGACTCGGGCAGCAGGTCGGCCATGTCGGGTCTCCGTCAGTCCTGTTCCTCGATCGTCATCCGCTTGAACGGGCCATAGCTGGCGAGGATGCCGATCTCCTCGGTCACCGCCTCGCGCTCGGCCTGCAGATACCGTTCCACCGCGTCGCGGAAGCCGGGGTCGCCGATCCAGTGCAGCGAATGGGTGACGTGGGGCATGTAGCCCCGCGCCAGCTTGTGCTCGCCCTGCGCGCCGGCCTCGACCCTGAGGCCGTGGGCGATCGCGAAGTCGATCGCCTGGTAGTAGCACAGCTCGAAATGCAGGAACGGATGATGCTCGGTGCAGCCCCAGTAGCGGCCGAACAGGGTGTCGCGGCCGATGGCGTTCAGCGCGCCGGCGACCGGGCGGCCGTCGCGGATCGCGAGGACCAGCAGCAGGTCGTCCCGCAGCCGTTCATGCGCGAGGTGGAAGAAGCGGCGGGTCAGGTAGGGCGATCCCCATTTGCGCGCGCCGGTGTCCTGGTAGAATCGCCAGAACGCGTCCCAGTGCTCTTCGCGGATGTCGTCGCCGGTGAGGCTGACGATCTCGCCCCCGAAGGCCTGCGCGTCCCGCCGCTCGCGCCGGATCGCCTTGCGCTTGCGGGACGAGAGCTGCCCGAGGAAGTCGTCGAAGGTCGCGTAGCCCCGGTTCTCCCAGTGGAACTGCTGCGAGGTGCGGTGCAGCAGGCCCATCTGCGCACCCGCCAGCGCCTCGGCCTCGGTGCAGAAGGTCGCGTGGACGCTGCTCAGCCGGTTGTCCGCGGCGATCTGAACTGCGCCTTGGACCAGCGCCGCCATCCCGTCCGCCTCGTGGCCCGGCCGGGTGAGGAACCGGCGGCCGGTGGCGGGGGTGAAGGGCACCGCGATCTGCAGCTTGGGGTAATAGCGCCCGCCCGCCTGCTCGTAGGCGTGCGCCCAGTTGTGGTCGAACATGTATTCGCCCTGGCTGTGCGCCTTGGCGTACAGCGGCGCGACGGCGATCGTCTCGCCCTCGGTGGTGCGCGCGGCGAGGTAGCGCGGCTGCCAGCCGGTCCCGGTCCCGACGGATCCGCTGTCCTCCAGCGCCGACAGGAAGCGGTAGGTCGTGAACGGATCGCGCGGCCGGCCGCCGTCCGCCGCCTCGGGGCAGGCGCAGGCGTCCCAGTCGGCGGGGCCGATTTCGGCGAGGCTCGAATGGGCGGTGATCTCGATCACGGGCTGATCCATGGCGGCCAAGGGTGGCCCGCCACGGCGCGGGGTCAAGCGGGGTATCCCTCGAACGTGACATTGTCCGCGACCGCCCGCGCCGCCCGCTCCGCCGCGGCCGAGCGGATGGTCCAGGTGAGGATCGCGGCGCCCGCCGCCTTCAGCTCCGCCACCCGCGGGCGGGACAGGTCGGCGGCCTCGTGGCTGATGAAGGAGGCGCCGGTGCCGTCGTAGTCCGGTATGCCGCGGAGACGGTCCCGCACCCCCGCCGGCAGCGTCGGCCAGCCGTCCGGGTCGTAGGCGGAGGTGGTCAGGCCGCGGGGAACGTCCGGCGCAAGGTCGGCCATCGCGGCGACGCTGTGCGGATTGAACGACATGACAGCCACCTCGCCCTCGTAGCCGTGCAGCGCCCGCGCCGTCGCCTCCTCCAGCGGACCGACGCCTCCCGCGCTCATGGCGCCGTCCTGGTCCTTGATCTCGACCAGCAGCGGCACCCGACCCTGCACGAGGCCCAGGGCCTCGACCAGCGTCGGCGCCCCCGTCGTGCCGCCGAGCAGGGGCAGATCCGCGAGCGCGCTCGCGGTCCTGCCCCGGACGGGTCCGGCGACGCCGGTCAGGCGCTTCAGGTCGTCATCGTGGAACACCACCGCCGCGCCGTCTTCGGTCAGTTGCACGTCCACCTCGATCCCGTAGCCCGCCTCCACCGCCGCGCGGATCGCCTCGGCCGAGTTTTCGGGCCGGCCGGCGGCGCGGTCATGGTACGCGCGGTGCGCGATCGGACGCCGCAGGAACGCCTGCGGCAGGGGCACGCGGCTCATGCGATCTGGAACACGCCCTCGATCTCGACCGCGACGCCGAGCGGCAGCGAGGCGGCCGAGACGGCGGACCGGGCGTGCCGGCCGGCGTCGCCCAGCAGCTCGACCAGCAGGTCCGAGGCGCCGTTCACCACCTTGGGCTGGTCGGTGAAGTCGGCGGTGGAATTGACGAAGCCGGTCAGCTTCACCACCCGCTTCAGCCGCGACAGGTCGCCCTCGCAGGCCCGGCGCACCTGCGCCAGCAGCGACAGCGCACAGCTGCGCGCCGCGTCCGCGCCGGCCGCCACGTCCATGTCGGCGCCAAGCTTGCCGCGCAGCGGCCCCTCCGGCCCGGCCGAGATCTGGCCCGACACCCACACCAGGTCGCCGGTGACGACGAACGGCACGTAATTCGCCGCCGGCGCCGGAGCGTCCGGCAGCGACAGCCCCATCGCGCCCAGCCTGTCTTCGATCGTGTCGGCCATGCCGTCCCCTTCGCCGTCGATACACGCGCGCTCAGCTCTCGCGGAACGCTTTCGCGAAGTAGTCGTACATCGGCTTCATGATGAAATCGAGCGGCGAGCGGTTCGCGGTGGCGAGGAAGGCCTCGACCGGCATGCCCGGGATCAGGTTGATGTCCTCAGGCAGCTTGTCGAGCTCGCCCTCGCTGAGAGAGATTTCGGCGCGGTAGTAGGACCGGCGCGACGCCTCGTCGGTGAAGGCGTCGGGCGAGACGCGGATCAGCTCGCCGAACAGCTCCGGCGTGCGGCGGCTGTCGAGCGCGGGGAAGCGCAGCAGCACCTGCTGGCCGGGGAACACCTGGTCGATGTCGTTGGGCGAAACCTGAGACGCGATGATCAGCGGGCGGTCGGACGGCACGATGGACAGGATCGGCTCGGCCGGACGGATGACAGCGCCCGGCCCGAACACCTGCAGGCCGTACACCGTACCCGCCACGGGCGCGCGGATTTCCAGCCGCTCGAGCTGCCGGGTGAGGGTGCGGCGCCGCTCGCTCAGCTCGATCTGGTTGAACTGCAGGTCGCGGAGGCGGGTGATCGACTCCTCCCGGCGATCGACGCCGAGACGGATGATCTCGATGTCGGTCTCGGTGATCCGCCCCTCGGCCTGCGCGATGGCGGCGGTCAGCTCGCCGACGCGGCCGGCGAGGCTGGCGGCCTCGCGCCGCAGGGCCAGGACGCGGCTCGCCTGGGCGAGGCCGCGGTCGAGAAGCCCCTGCTGGTCCGTCAGTTCCTCGTCGATGAGGGAGAGCTGCTCGTTCAGGGCCGCCTGCTGCGCGCGGATCCCCTCGATCTGCGAATCGATCTGTTCGCGCCGCCGGGTCAGCTGCTCGGCCTGGGAGGCATAGGTGTCGCGGCGGGCCTCGAACAGGCGGGCCTGCCCCTCCATCAGCTCGGCCGCGACCGGATTGTCGGTCTCGAGAAGAAGCTCGTCGAACGTGATGCTTTCGGCATCGTCCCGCTCCGCCTCGAAGCGGCCGGCCCGGGCCAGCACCTCGAACAGCTGACCCTCGACCACGGCGAGCTCCGAGACGATGTCGTCGGCGCGCAGACGGATCATCACCTCGCCGGCCTCGACCTCGGTGCCCTCGCGGACCAGGACCTCGTCCACGATGCCGCCGTCGAGGTTCTGGACCGTCTGCCGGTTCTGGTCGACGACGATCTGTCCCGACGCGATGACCGCGCCGGCGATCCGGGCGTAGACCGACCAGCCGCCGAGCCCGCCGACCAGCAGCAGCACGCCGAGGAACCCGACGATCAGGGGTCCCGCAGCACCGAAGCGGCCTTCGTCTGCGGAGGGGCGCGCAGGATTGGTGGCAAGCTGGCTCATGACACGCCTCCCGCTCCGCCGGCCTGGATTTCCTGGTGGTTCTTGACCATCGAGCGAAGGACCTCTTCCCGCGGGCCGAAGGCCCGGCGCGTACCGTTCTCGAGAACCAGAAGCAGGTCGCATTCCTGGATCGCCGCCGGGCGGTGCGCCATGATGAGGATTGTCTTGCCCTCCTGCTTCAGCGCCCGGATCGCCTGGTTGAGCGCGAGGCTGCCGTCGTTGTCGAGGTTCGAGTTCGGCTCGTCGAGGACGATCACCTCGGGGTTGCCGTACATCGCCCGGGCGAGGCCGATGCGCTGGATCTGCCCGCCCGACAGACGTCCGCCGAGGGCGGTGACGCGGGTGTCGTATCCGTCGGGCAGGTTCAGGATCAGATCGTGGGCCGCGGCGCGCTGCGCCGCCTTGACCACCTCCGCGTCGTCCGGTTGCGGCGAGAGACGGGCGATATTGTCGCGAATCGTGCCGTCGAACAGCGTGACGCGCTGGGGCAGGTAGCCGATGTAGGTGCCGAGCGTCTCGGGGTCGTACTGGTCGAGCGCGGCGCCGTCGAGCCGGATGCTCCCCGCCGCGGGTCGATAGTACCCGGTGAGCGCCCGCGCCAGCGTGGATTTCCCGGACCCCGACAGGCCGATCACGCCCACCGCCTGGCCCGGCTCGACCTTGAACGAGATCATCCTGAGCGTGGCCTGGGTCTCGCCCGGAATGACGAGGGTCAGCTGCTCCACCGCGAGCCGCGCCTTCGGCCGGGGCAGGGCGGTGCGCGGCGGCTCCGGCCGGATGGTGCCGAGCAGGACGGACAGGTTGCGCCACCCCTCGCGGGCCCGTTCGAACACCGAGGCCTGGTTCACGATCATCTCGATCGGCGCCAGGGCCCGCCCGAGCAGGATCGAGCCCGCGATCATCGCGCCCGACGTCATCTCGCCCTGCAGCACGAGAAAGGCGCCGAGGCCCAGCATCGCGGACTGCACGAACAGCCGGAACGACTTGATCGACGACGAGAAGCTGCCGGTGGTGTCGGTGGCGCGCAGGCTGCTGGTGAGCGATCGGGCTCGGGCATCGTTCCAGCGGTTGAAGGCGGACCGCCGCATCCCCAGCGCCTGGACCAGTTCCGCCTCCTGGCGGATCTGGTTGCCCATCATCTCGGCCCGCACGGTCGTGTTGTTGGCCGTCTCGAGCGGGTGTCGTGACACGGCCTGGTTGATGATGGCGAGCGCGACGAGAATGACGGCAGACGCGAGCCCTAGATATCCGAGCCAGGGGTGGAACAGGAAGATCCCGAAGAAGAAGAGCGGGGCGAAGGGCAGGTCGAACAGGGCCATCAGGGCCGGAGAAGCCAGGAGGCGCTGCAACGAGGACAGGTCGCGCAGGCCGCTCGACGCTTCGGCATGGACCTGAGGATGGGCCGCGCCGCGGATCTGCGCATCGAAGACCCGCTGGTCGAGCCGTGCCTGGAAACGCGCCGCGATCCGGCCCATCACCCGCGTCCGCACGACGTCGAGCAGGGCCATCATCCCGAACAGGTACGCCACGAGGATCGTCAGGCCGATCAGCGTCTCGACCGACTGCGAGCCGAGGACCCTGTCATAGACGTTGAGCATGTACAGAGGACCCGTCAGCATCAGCATGTTGACGAGCAGGCTGAACAGGCCGACGGCGACGTAGAGCCCCCTGCTTTCGCGTCGTGCGGCCTTCAGCTCCGCGGCACCGAGTTTGGCGGGATCCTGTGCCATGAGCGTACTCTCGCCTTTGCGACCGTCTCGGCTCGCCGGCATGGACGAGGCGGACGAAGGGTTCAAATCGATTCCCGGTGCCGATGGCACCACCTGTTGCGCTGCTGCAATTGAGTTTCGCGGCAGCCTCCTGTCTAACGCAGGATACGATGAAGAGCGAAGGATTTCCTTTCCGCGCCCCGGCTCCGGGGCCGAATTCCGCAGGCGGCGTGGCGGTCCTGCTGTCGGCAGACGCGGCTCCTGCTCCGGGGTCGGTCGCCGCTGCAACTCGAGTTCCACGCCGAGCTGCCGCAGGGCTGATGCGGGGCGCGGCCCTCGCCCTCGCCCTCCTCCCCGCGTCCGCCGCGGCGGAGCCCTACGACGGCATCTACCGACAGGCCGAGAACGCCGACTGCGCCCTCGTCGGCGCCGATGGCGGCAGCGTCCGCATCGCGGACGGCGTCTTCGAGGGTGTCGGCAGTCAGTGCCTGATGACTCTGCCGGTCGACGTCGTGGACATGGACGCGACGCTCTACACCATGGAGTGCGCGGCCGGCGGCGAGGCATGGACCGAGCGGGCGATGCTGATGCACACGCCGGACCGCGACGGCCTCTTCATGATCTGGAACGGCTATGCGTTCCGCTACGACCGCTGTCCCGACGACACGGTTCCGGTGGAGCCCGGCGCGGCGGGGGCCGCCGGTCCGGACGACGCGGCGGACTAGTTCCCCGACAGGATGTTCGACAGGACGTCCATCAGCGCGTCGTCGGTCCCGTCTGTGCCGGCCGGCGGTGGCGGTGCCGCGACCGGTTCGCCGAACGCCTCGCGCAGCGCGGCGTCGAGCGCCGGGTCGGTCGCGCCGGCGACCACGCCGCTCGGCGCCGTCGGCCGGTCCATCGGCAGCGGCACGGGGATCTGCCCTGCGAGCACCCGCGCCATCGTCTCGCGCCAGATCTCCGCCGGCAGGCCGGAGCCGGTGACGCCGCTGAGCGGCGTGTTGTTGTCGTAGCCCATCCAGACGCCCGCCACGTACTCGCCCGAGAAGCCGATGAACCACGCATCCCGCGCGGCCGAGGTCGTGCCGGTCTTGCCGGCGATCTGGTGGCCGTCGACGCGGGCGCGCCGGCCGGTGCCGTTCTCGACGACGTTGTACATCATCCAGACCAGCTCCCGCGCGGCATGCTCCTGGATGACCCGCTCGCCGATGCCGCCGCCCTGGCCCATGATCGGCTCCGGGTCGCCCTGCAGCCGCAGCTCGACAAGGCCGTAGGGCGTCACCGACGAGCCGCCGTTGAGGATGCCGGCATAGGCGCCCGTCATCTCCAGCAGGGTCGATTCGTTGGCACCCAGCGCCATCGACGGCACCGCCCGCAGGTCGTGGGCGATGCCGAACATCTCGGCCACCGTGACGACGTTCTGCAGGCCCACCTGCCGGGCGAGGCGGACGGCGGGGATGTTCCGGCTCTCCTGCAGCGCCTCCAGAAGGGTGATCGTGCCGTGGAACTCGTGGTCGTAGTTGTCCGGCGTCCACGGGCCCGAGCCCGGGATGTCGATGGTCAGCGGCCGGTCCTCGACCGTGTCGAGCGGCGTCATCCCCATGTCGAGCGCGGCGGCGTAGACGAACGGCTTGAATGACGAGCCGGTCTGCCGCAGCGCCTGGGTCGCGCGGTTGAAGGCGCCGGTCGCGTCTATGTTGCGCCCGCCGACCATGGCGCGGACCGCGCCGTCGGCGCTCATCACCACGATGGCGGCCTGCGCGTCGGACCCGTCCCGTACCTGGGTCTCGAACACGTGGATCAGCGCCTCTTCCGCCGCCGCCTGGATCCGCGGGTCCAGCGTGGTGCGGATCACCACGTCCTCGGTCGTGTCGCGGGTGAAGAACTCGGGCCCGGTGTCCATCACCCAGTCGGCGAAGAAGCCGCCCGAATCCTGCTGCGCCTCGGACGACAGGCGCGCCGGGTTGGTGCGCGCTTCCTGGGCGGCCGAGGCGGAGAGGTAGCCCTGCTCCTGCATCAGGCCGATCACCACGTTCGCGCGGTCCTGTGCGCGCTGCAGGTTCGAGGTCGGCGCGTAGGCCGACGGCGCCCGCAGGAGTCCCGCGAGCATCGCCGCCTCGGCCGGGCTGACCTCGGCCGCGGACTTGCCGAAATAGCGCTGCGCCGCCGCCTCGAAGCCGCGGCTGCCGGCGCCGAGGTAGGCGCGGTTCATGTAGATCGTGAGGATCTCTTCCTTGGTGTAGCGGACCTCCATCGCAAGCGCGTAGACCGCCTCCTGCACCTTGCGCCACAGGGTGGTGCGCCGGCAGTCGTCCTCGTAGGCGCGTTCGGTCTCCCACCGCTGGGGATCGAACTCGGTCCCGCGGCAGAGGAGTTTCGCGGTCTGCTGGGTGATCGACGAGCCGCCCTGCCCCTCGAGCGGGCCGCGCCCTTCGTTCACGTTGCGGTACATCGCCGCCGCGGTGCCGACCGGATCGACCCCCGGATGCCAGTAGAAGCGGCGGTCCTCGGTCGCGATGACGGCGTTGCGCAGGTGCGGGCTGACGGTCGAGGCGGTGACCATGCCCCCGAACTGCTCCCCTCGCCAGGCGAAGGTCTGGCCGTTGCGGTCCATCAGCGTGACCGATCCGCGGGCGCGCCCGTCCACCCGCTCCTCGATCGGCGGCATGGTGGAGGCGTAGTAGGCGATGCCGAGGGCGATGAAGACCGCGACCACGACGCCGGCGCGCCAGGCGAGCTTCCAGGCCAGCCGGAACGGCAGGAGGATCGCGGCGACCAGCATCCCGAGGGGACTCCGTCGCCGCCGGGGCGCCGGCTGCCGGCGCGGCTTGCGCGGTCCGCCGCCCGAGCCGTTCCCGGAGCCGCCGCCCGACCGGCGCCCGCCGCCCTCCGCCGCCTTGCGCGGCGTCGCGCCCGCGCCTCCGCCAGAGGTGTGGCGCCGGTCCGCCACGAGGGTCCGCTTGCCGTTTCCGCTCATCTGCTCCGCCTGCCGGTCTTGTGCCGTGTCGCGCAAGGATAGGCGCGCCGCGAGCGAATGTAGAGATGCAATGGCCGCGCCCGGCGTTTTCTTGATCGCCCGGAAATTAGGCGTCCATCCGGATATGTGCAAAAAATGTGCAAGTCTGCCTCAGGGCCATGCCCGGCAAGGGCCGCCACGGCTTGTCCCGCTCCGCGCTTCCTTTCCTTGTGACCGCCAAGAGGGCGCACCTTCCTGTGCCTTCCCATGGGGACTGACTGCCCGCTGACGCGACCTGAGCAAGGGGAAGAACGTGAAACTCATCATCGCAACGATCAAGCCGTTCAAGCTCGAGGAGGTGCGCGAGGCGCTCACCTCCATCGGCGTGCGCGGCATGATGGTGACCGAGATCAAGGGCTTCGGCTCGCAGTCCGGCCACACCGAGATCTACCGGGGCGCCGAATACGCCGTGAACTTCGTACCGAAGATCAAGCTGGAGATCGTCGTGCCCGCGGCGATGGCCGACCAGGTCGTCTCGACCATCGCCCAGACGGCGAAGACCGACAAGATCGGCGACGGCAAGGTCTTCGTCCTCGACGTCGAGAGCGCGCTGCGCGTGCGCACCGGCGAACTCAACGACGACGCGCTCTGATCGCGACGGGGGACTAGTGGAATGGAACGCATGACGAAACTGAAGCTCTGGCTCTTCGCGCTGATCCTGGCGCTGGGCGCGGGCCTCGCCGCACCGCACGCGGTGATGGCCCAGGATACCGACACCGCCACCGAGGAGGCGGTCGACGACGCCGAGGCGGCGACCGAAGACGCGGCCGAGGATGCCGGCGAGGCCGTCGAGGACGCGGCCGAGGCCACCGGCGACGCGGTCGAAGAAACCGGCGACGCCATCGAGGCGGCCGCCGACGACATCACCGACGCGCCCGAGGGCGCACCCGAGATGGGCGGCGCCGATGCTGCCGAAGTGGACGGCACGCCGACGAACGACGAGATCGGCTACATCTTCACCACCTTCATGTTCCTCGTCTGCGGCTTCCTCGTGATGTGGATGGCCGCCGGTTTCACGATGCTCGAAGCCGGGCTGGTGCGGCAGAAGAACACGACGATGCAGCTTCTGAAGAACGTCTCGCTCTTCAGCATCGCGGCGATCATGTACTATCTGATCGGCTACAACCTGATGTATCCGGGCGACGGCTGGACGATCTCGAACTGGCTCGGCGCCTTCGCGATCACCGGGCTGGAGCCGGTGGGCCTCGCCGAAACCGAGACCGACCTCACCTACGCCTCGGTCGGCTCGGACTTCTACTTCCAGCTGATGTTCTGCGCGACCACCGCATCGATCGTCTCGGGCACCCTGGCCGAGCGGATCAAGCTGTGGCCGTTCCTGATCTTCACGGTGATCCTCACCGGCCTGATCTACCCGATCCAGGCCAGCTGGAAGTGGGGCGGCGGCTACCTCGACGCCGAGCTCGGCTTCCTCGACTTCGCCGGCTCCACCGTGGTGCACTCGGTCGGAGGCTGGGCGGCCCTGGCGGGCGCGCTGATCCTCGGCCCGCGCATCGGCAAGTACCGTGACGGCCGGACGATCCCGTTCATGGGCGCCAACCTGCCGCTCGCCACGCTGGGCACGTTCATCCTGTGGCTCGGCTGGTTCGGGTTCAACGGCGGCTCGCAGCTCTACATGGACACCTCCGGCAACGTGGCCGACATCTCCCGCATCTTCGCCAATACCAACACGGCGGCGGCGGGCGGAGCGATCGCGGCGCTGATCCTGACCCAGCTTCTCTACAAGAAGCCGGATCTGACGATGGTGCTGAACGGCGCGCTGGCGGGTCTCGTTTCGATCACCGCCGAGCCGCTGACGCCGAGCCTCGGCGCGGCGACGCTGATCGGCATGGTCGGCGGCGTGATCGTGGTGTTCGCGGTGCCGTTCCTCGACCGGCTCAAGATCGACGACGTCGTCGGCGCCATCCCGGTCCACCTGTTCGCCGGCATCTGGGGCACGCTCGCGGTCGTCCTGACCAACGGCGACGCCACGATCGGCGGGCAGCTTCTGTCGATCATCATCGTCGGCGTGTTCGTCTTCGTCGTCAGCCTGGTCGTCTGGGTGGTCCTCAAGGGCCTCATGGGCATCCGGGTCAGCGAGGAGGACGAGGTCATGGGTCTCGACATGGCCGAGCTGGGGATGGAGGCCTACCCCGAGTTCTCGAAAGGCTGACCCTCCTTCCTGTCAGCCATTCGCAAACTCCCCCGGGCACCTCGGTGCCCGGGTTTTTTTGTTGTCCGGGGAGGGGTGGGCGCCGGGGTGGGCCGACCCTCCTCCGGCGGCGCTGCAGGATGGGGTCCAACCCCATCATCGGGCATTCCCGAGCGCTCCGGAGGGCGGCGTCTGGCCGCGGACGGACGCTCCGACGTAAAGGTCGAGGCGCTTCATCCCGCCACCCCCGCACGACCTCGACCGTCTCTCAGGTGGCGAGGAAGCGTCTGGCCGGGGGTGGCCAGACGCTGCCCGGGCGGCTTGCGCCGCTGATTCCGGGCGGGAACGAATTTCGGCGTATGGCAAGGAGAAGCGACCCGTCCCAGCCCTGAGCCGGGACCACGATGGGTCAGGCTCAATGCCGCAAGATCCCGGGTCCGCAAGGCCCCGGGCCCGGGGCGGGCGTTCCCTCTACCCGTTCTCCTTCAGAAGCCGCTGCTTCTGCCGGTTCCAGTCCCGCTTGGCAGAGGTCTCGCGCTTGTCGTGGACCTTCTTGCCCTTCGCCGTCGCGATCTTCAGCTTCACGATGCCGCGGTCGTTGAAGTACATCACCAGCGGCACCAGCGTGTAGCCCTGCCGCTCGGTCGCGTTCCACATCCGCGCGATCTCGCGCTTGGACGCCAGGAGCTTGCGCCGCCGCCGCTCCTCGTGGCCGAACATCGCCTGCTCGTAGGGCGCGACGTAGCCGTTCACCAGCCACAGCTCGCCGCCCTTCACCTCGGCATAGCTCTCGGCGATGTTGGACTGGCCGGTGCGCAGCGACTTCACCTCCGACCCGGTCAGCACGATGCCGACCTCGAGATCCTCCTCGATGGCGAAGTCGTAGCGCGCGCGCCGGTTCTCGGCGACGACCTTGTAGTTCGGATTGCCCTTGTCCTTGGCCATGCCGGCCGAGATAGGCCACCGCCGCCCGCGTCACAAGCGGCGCGGCAAAGTCCGTTCCGGACTTCGCGTCGAAAGCCGCATCGGCTTTCGTTCCGAATTCCTCAAGGAATTCGGATTCGCCCGTCCCCCTGCCGCAGCCACCCGTCGGCGTAGGCCACCCCGTCGCAGCCCGCGAACCGTGCCATCCGCTCGAGTTCCGCCGCCAGCCGCGCCAGCCGGCCCCGGCCGGGCCGGACCCCCGGCTCGGTCCAGAACGCCCGCACCGCCAGCGTGCCTCCCGCGCGCTTCATGTCGATCCGGCCGATCGCGCGGTCGCCCTCCCACACCGGAAAGACGTAGTACCCGTACAGCCGCTTCGGCTCGGGCACGAAGATCTCGATCCGGTAGGCGAAGCCGAACAGCCGCTCGGCCCGCGCCCGGTCGCGCAGCATCGGATCGAACGGCGACAGCACCCGCACCCGCCCCGGCGGGTCCGGCAGGTCCGCCGCCTCGTCCAGCAGACCGGGGCGCGCCAGCGCCGGTTTCAGCCGCCCGTCCGCGCCCTCGACCGCGATCTCCTCCACCCGCCCGTCCGCCAGCGCCGCCTCGGCCCAGGCGCGGCCCTCGGGGTAGGTCGGGATCATCGAGAAGGCGACGAGGTCGCTGTGCGTGCCGAACCCCAGCCGGTCCAGCGCCCATTCCATCGCCCCGTCCACGCAATCGACGCGCTGGCCGAGGACCTCCGCCGGGATAACCCGCTCTGTCAGGTCGTAGACCTTGCGGAACGCATCCCGCCGCGTCACCGCGATCTGCCCGGTGCGCCACAGGAACTCCAGCGCGGTCCGCGAGGGATGCCAGTCCCACCAGCCGCCGCCCTTGCCGGCGGTGCCCTCGGGCCCGGCCTCGGACGTGGTGCAGGGCCCGCGCTCGGCGATCTGGGCCAGCACGCGCTCGGTCTCGTGCAGGAACTCGTGGCTCTGCCACTGCGACAGCTTCGCCGGCAGCCGCTCGCGGTCGCGGGCGAACTTGTGCCGGAACAGCGGATAGCGCGCCATCGGCACGGCCGAGGCGTCGTGCGTCATCTGCTCGAACAGCGCGCGGTCGGCGAGCAGCCGGTCCAGCGCCCGCGGCCGGTACTGCCCGCGCCGCGCCCACAGGATCATGTCGTGCGCCCGGGCGACGGTGTTCACGCTGTCCAGCTGGACGAAGCCGATGCCGTCGATCACCCGCGCCAGATCCGCCCCGCGCCCCGGCCCGCCCTCCGGCACCAGCAGACCGTGCCGCGCCATGAACAACCGCCGGGCGCGGGCGTTGGACAGGACCGGCCGGCTCACCGCCGCGCCTCGTCCGCCGCCATCTGGTCCACCCGGATGCCCCGGACGCCCTCGACCAGCAGCGCGGTCATCACGCCGAAGGAGAGCAGGCCGTTGGCGGCGGCGAGGCCGGACAGCAGGCGCCATTCGTCGTGGCCGAGGATGATGTCGCCGAAGCCGAGCGTGGTGAAGACGACGAGCGCGAAGTAGACCGCCGGCTCGACGTGGTCGAACAGGCCGAGCGCCAGGAACAGCAGCGCCCAGGCCCAGACCGCGACCGTCATCTCGGCGATGACCCAGGCCCCCAGCACGCCCAGCGCCGCCAGCAGCCGCGGCCGGTGCGGCGGCCGCACCAGCCAGTCCCGCGACCGCGCCAGCCACAGCTCGATGGCCCAGAACCCGACGCCGATGGCGAGCAGGGTGAGCGTCATCATGACGGTGCCGAGGGCGAGCTGGAGGATCATGATCTTCGGACGGACGGTGGGCGCGACCCTAGCGGCGGCCCGGGGAGGGGGCCAGACCCCCGGCGTCGACCGATCACGGGACACCCCCGCGAAAGGCGACATCGCCGCCCCGTAGGGTGGGTGCAACCCACCACGCCCGCCACCGGCGGGTCGCGCCCCATCATGCAATCCCTCCCCCCGCCCGGAATCAGCCGCACAAGCGGCCCGGGCAGCGTCTGGCCGCCCCCCGGCCAGACGCTTCCTCACCCCCTGCGAGACGCTGGAGGTCGTCCGGGGGAACGCGGGATAAAGAGCCCCCACCGCATCGTCGGAGCGTCCGACCGCGGCCAGACGCCGCCCTCCGTCGTCTCCGTGTCACCCGCCCCGGGCTTGACCCGGGGCCTTGCAGAAGCGGGCGAGCTATTCTCGCGCTGGGGTCCCGGGTCAGGCCCGGGGGCGGGTTGCTTTCGCCCCGCGGAATGAAGGGCCCCAGCGCATCGTCGGAGCGTCCGACCGCGGCCAGACGCCGCCCTCCGTCGTCTCCTTGTCACCCGCCTCGGGCTTGACCCGGGCCTTGCAGAAGCGGGCGAGCTGTTCTCGCGCCGGGGTCCCGGGTCAGGCCCGGGACGGGTTGCTCTTCCCCCGCCCGGAAACAGCCGCGCAAGCGGCCCGGGCAGCGTCTGGCCGCCCCCCGGCCAGCCGCTTCCTCGCCCCCTGCGAGACGCTGGAGGTCGTCCGGGCAACGCGGGATAGAGGGCCCCCACCGCATCGTCGGAGCGTCCGACCGCGGCCAGACGCCGCCCTCCGTCGTCTCCTTGTCACCCGCCCCGGGCTTGACCCGGGGCCTTGCAGAAGTGGGGCGAGCTGTTCTCGCGCTGGGGTCCCGGGTCAGGCCCGGGACGGGTTTGCTTTTACCCCGCGGGATGAAGGGCCCCCACCGCATCGTCGGAGCGTCCGACCGCGGCCAGACGCCGCCCTCCGTCGTCTCCGTGTCACCCGCCCCGGGCTTGACCCGGGGCCTTGCAGAAGTGGGCGAGCTGTTCTCGCGCTGGGGTCCCGGGTCAGGCCCGGGACGGGTTGCTCTTCCCCCGCGGGAAAGCACACCCCCCCTTCGGAACGCCCCCCCATGACATCCCCCTCCACCTCTGCCACCCTCCGCGCAGGGGAGCGACATGGACCTGTGCCTCATCCATACCGGCGGGACGATCGGCATGGCCCGGACGCCGCGGGGCTATGCGCCGAAGGCGGGGCTGGTGGAGGCCGAGGTCGCCAGGCTGATCGCACGACACGAGCTGCGCGCCGAGGTGGAGATCGCCCGCCTCGACCCGCTGATCGACAGCGCGAACGCGACCCCGGCCGACTGGACCCGGATCGCGGAGGCCATCGCCGCACGGCACGACGCCGCGAAGGGCTTCGTCGTCACCCACGGCACCGACACGCTGGCGCACACCGCCGCCGCGCTCGCCTTCGCGCTGGAGGGACTGGCGCGGCCGGTGATCGTCACTGGCGCGATGCGGCCGCTGGGCGAGACGGGCAGCGACGGACCCCGCAACCTCAGCGACGCGCTCGACACCGCCCTCCTCGCGCCGCCGGGCGTGTGGGTGCAGTTCGCCGGCCGGCGGCTCCATGGCGCGCGCGTCCGCAAGAGCCACTCCAGCGCCGACGACGCCTTCACCGCCGCGGACGAGGCTCGCCCGCCGCGCGTGTCTGGCCCGAAACTCACCCTCCACCCCTACCGCGCCCCGGAGATCGGCATCCTCACCATGGCCCCCGGCGTCTCCGGCCGCCTCGTCGCCGCGGCGCTGGAGCTCTGTGACGGGCTGGTGCTGCGCTGCTACGGCTCGGGCACCGTGCCGGACCTGCCGCAGCTGCGGGACGGCCTCATGGCCGCCCGCGCCGCCGGCAAGCCGGTGATCGCGGTCAGCCAGGCGCCGCAGGGGCGGCTGGCGCTCGGCACCTACGCCGCCGGGGCGTTGCTGGTCGAGGCGGGCGTCGCCGACGGCGCCGACATGAGTGTCGAAGCGGCCTATGCGAAACTCGCCCACGTCCTGTCCCGCGACCTGGGCCCCGAGGACCGGCACGCGATGCTCGCCAGGCCGCTGTGCGGCGAGGCGAGCCTCTGACGGCCACCTTGCGCCCCCACGGGCGTCACGCTAGGGACCACGGCGACCGAAAGCCGCGGGTGTGCATGATGGCCGACACCGCCGACGATCCCCGAACGCTCGTCTCGACCGGCTGGCTCGCCGACCATCTCGGCGACCCCGACCTGCGGATCCTCGACGCCTCGTGGTACCTGCCGGACGCCGGCCGCGACGCGAAGGCCGAGTTCGCGTCCGCGCACATCCCCGGCGCCCGCTTCTTCGACATCGACGACGTCAGCGATAACCGGTCCGAGCTGCCGCACATGGTGCCGCCGGTCGAGAAGTTCATGTCCCGCGTCCGCGCGATGGGCGTCGGCGACGGCCACCAGGTCGTCGTCTACGACGGCGCCGGGCTGTTCAGCGCCGCCCGCGTCTGGTGGCTGTTCCAGTTGATGGGCCAACGCAACGTGGCCGTGCTCGACGGCGGCCTGCCCAAATGGCGGGCCGAGGGGCGCGAGGTCACGGGCGCGCCGCCGCAGATCCGCGACCGCCACATGACCGTCGCCCGGCAGAACCAGATGGTGCGCGACGTGACCGAGGTCGCCCGCGCCTCCAAGCTCGGCACGCACGAGATCATCGACGCCCGCGCCGCCGCCCGGTTTCGCGGCGAGGCGGCCGAGCCACGGCCGGGCCTGCGCTCGGGCCACATTCCGGGCGCGCGCAACGTGCCCTTCGTCACCTTGCTGCACGAGGACGGCACGATGAAGCCGCCGGCCGAGCTGCGCGCCGTGTTCGAGGCCGCGGGCCTGGATCTGTCCAAGCCCGCCATCACCACCTGCGGCTCGGGCGTGACGGCGGCCGTGCTGTCGCTCGCCCTGACCCGGATCGGAAAGACCGATCATTCCCTCTACGACGGCTCGTGGTCCGAATGGGGCATGTACGCCGACCTGCCGATCGCCACCGGAGACGCCTGAGAATGCTGGAAGCGCTGAAGGAACAGCCCGCCGACAAGATCCTCGCCCTGATGGGCGCGTATCGCGCCGACCCGCGGGACGACAAGATCGACCTCGGCGTCGGCGTCTACAAGGACCCCACCGGCAACACGCCGGTCATGCGCGCCGTGAAGGAGGCCGAGCGGCGCATCTGGTCCAGCCAGGAGACGAAGGCCTATACCGGCCTCGCCGGCGAACCGGCCTTCGCCGACGCGATGATCGGCCTCGTCCTCGGCGACGCCGTCCCGCGCGACCGCGTCGCCGCCGTCGCCACCCCGGGCGGCACCGGCGCGATCCGGCAGGCGCTGGAGCTGATCCGCCTTGCCGCGCCCTCCGCCACGGTCTGGCTGTCCAACCCGACCTGGCCGAACCATCCGTCCATCATCAAATACCTCGGCATGCCGTCCGCCGAGTACCGCTACTTCGACGAGGCGACGGGCGGCGTCGATTTCGACGGCATGCTCGCCGACCTGAGGGGCGTGGCCGCCGGCGACGTCGTCCTGCTGCACGGCTGCTGCCACAACCCGACCGGCGCGAACCTCACCGCCGACCAGTGGCAGCAGACCATCGCGGCGGTAAGGGCCGCCGGCGCGGTGCCGCTGATCGACATCGCCTACCAGGGCTTCGGCGACGGCCTCGGCGCCGACGCGACGGGCACCCGCGCGGTCGCGGGCGCGATGGAGGAGTGCCTGATCGCCGCCTCCTGCTCCAAGAACTTCGGCATCTACCGCGAGCGGACCGGCCTGCTGATGGCCGTCGCGCGGGACGCCGCGCAGGCGAAGGTCGCGCAAGGGACGCTCGCCTTCCTGAACCGCCAGAACTACTCCTTCCCGCCCGACCACGGCGCCCGCGTGGTGACCGAGATCCTGACCGACGCCGACCTGCGCGCCGACTGGGAGAGCGAGCTGGAGGAGGTGCGCAATACCATGCTGGGCCTGCGCCAGGCGCTCGCGGACGAGCTGCGGCGGCTGACCAACTCCGACCGGTTCGACTTCATCGCGCGCCACCGCGGCATGTTCTCGCGCCTCGGCCTCACGCCCGAGCAGGTGGAGGTGCTGCGCAAGGATCACGGCGTCTACATGGTCGGCGACAGCCGCATCAACATTGCGGGCCTGAACCAGGACACCGTGCCGGTGCTGGCGAAGGCGATCGCCGAGGTGGCGTCCGCTGACTGAAGGTCAGGCCGCGGCGGGCACCTCGGCCGCGCGTTCGAAGGCGTGCGCGTCGCGGCGGGCGCGGGGGCCGAGCAGCGTGTCCAGCGACAGGCCGAGCCGGCCGAGGATCGCCTCGATGCCGGCCTCGCCGAAATGGTCGGCGCCGAACGCGCCCTCGGTCATCAGCCCCGCCGGCTCGTAAGCGGTCGGCGCGCCGTCGGCGATCCGCTCCCACCATTCCGACGCCGGCCTGCCGTCGGCCCAGATTGCGGTGCAGGCGATGCGGCGCACCGCCTCGGCCTCGCGGTAGACGTGGAAGGCCGCCTGCCGCGGCCCGCCCTTGCCGATGGTGCGCCGCAGGTACAACGCCTCGCTGCCCGGCAGGTGCGCCGACAGGCCGAGCGCCGTCATCGAGATGCCATGCACGGTCTCGCAGGTCTCGACCAGCGTCCAGTCCGGCGCGGCGACCGGGGTCGAGAGGCGGATCGTCTCGTCCGCCTCGGCGGTGCGCCCGTCGGCGAGGCGCCAGCCGATCAGCGGCAGATCGGCCTCGGCCGGCGTGACCGCGCGGAAGGTGTAGGTCGGCAGGGCGCGCGCCTGCGGCGCGGCCGCACGGCGTCGGCCCAGCAGCCGGCCGACGAGGCCAGCGCGCGGCGGCGCGTCCGGCTCGGCCGAGAAGGTCAGCAGGGCGGCGATGGCGCGGGCGACGTCGCGCTGCGACCGCGCCACCAGGATCGCGTCCTGCGTGCCGAACCGGGTGATCGGGGTCTGCTCCATCCTGCGCCTCCTCGCTCGCGTCTCTTGTTGGACGCGGACCTAGGCGCAGGGTGGGGCGTTCAGCGGGCCGGATTGTGGCAGAGGCGAGTCAGTCCAGCAGGCCGGCGTATTTAAGCGCATCCTTGACCGCCAGGCGCGTCCCTTCGGACAGCGGCACCAGCGGCAGGCGCACCTCGTCGCGGCAGAGGCCGAGCATGTGCATCGCGTATTTCACGCCCACCAGCCCCGGCTCGGTGAAGATCGCCAGGTGCAGCGGCATCAGGCGGTCCTGGACTTCCAGCGCGGCGCGGTAGTCGCCGGCCAGCGTCGCCTCCTGCAGCTGCGCGCAAAGACTCGGCGCGACGTTCGCGGTCACGCTGATGCAGCCGATACCGCCCTGCGCGTTGAACCCGACCGCGGTCGGGTCCTCGCCCGAGATCTGCCAGAAGTCGGTGCCGCAGGTGATCCGCTGCCTGGACACCCGGCTGAGGTCGCCGGTGGCGTCCTTGACGCCGACGATGTTGGGATGCTTCGCCAGCTCGCCCATCGTGTCGGGCGTCATGTCCACGCAGGAGCGGCCGGGGATGTTGTAGATGATGATCGGCAGCCCGCGGTCGGCGGCGGCGGTGAAGTGCGCGATCAGGCCGCGCTGGGTGGGGCGGTTGTAGTAGGGCGTGACGACGAGGGCCGCGTCCGCGCCGGCGGCCTTGGCCGCGTCGACGAGGCGGATCGTCTCGGCCGTGTTGTTCGACCCGGCGCCGGCGATCACCGGGATCCGCCCCGCGGCCTGCTCGACCACGGTCGCGACGACCCGGTCATGCTCCTCGTGCGTCAGGGTCGGGCTTTCGCCCGTGGTGCCGACGGGGACCAGGCCGTGGCTGCCCTCGGCGACGTGCCAGTCGACGAGCTTCTTCAGCGTGTCCAGATCGAGCTCGCCGTTCGCGAACGGCGTGACGAGGGCGGGAATGGACCCCTTGATCATGACACGCTTCCTTTGATGACGCCGGGGCGACAGGCCCCGAAAAGCGGGCGGAACCTAGTCGGGTTTGCGCCTGTTGCCAAGTTTGTGTGTTTCGTCCCGCGCGCACGGGCGCTAGGCTCTTCGCCGTCGCTGCCATCCGACTCCGCTGGCCGTCCAAGGAGCCGCAATATCGTGACATTTTTCCGTCTCGCCGCCGCCCTCCTCGCAGTCGCGTGCACCGTCGCGCCCGCCCTCGCGCAGGAGGAGCCGGCCGCCGCCGACCTGCGGCCGGAGGCGCGCTCGTTCGCGACCGTCATCGCCGCGATGGAGGACCAGAGCTGGGACAGCGCCGACCTCCTCGCCGCGCCGATGGGGCAGACCGCCCGCGACCTCGTGACGTGGGAGAGGCTGCGGGCCGGCGCCGGCACGTTCGAGGAATACACGGACTTCGCCGCCACCCACGCCGATTGGCCCGGCCTCGACGGACTGCGCGAGGCGGGCGAGGCGGCGATCCCGGCGGACGCCGATCCCGCCGCCGTCGTCGCCTACTTCGAGGAGCAGGCCCCGCAGACCGGCCGCGGCGTCGTGATGCGCGCCCGCGCGCTGGAGGAGCTCGGCCGCGGCGAGGAGGCGGAGGCGGCGGTGATCGAGGCCTGGCTCACCCTGGGCCTCGACCGCGCCGGCCAGACCGCGATACTCGCCGCGTTCGGCGAGCTGCTGGAGCCGTACCACGCCGCCCGTGCCGAGGCGATGCTGTGGCGCTGGCGCACCTCTGACGCGGCGGGCCTGATGGACCTGCTGCCCGAGGGCGACCAGGCCCTGACACGGGCGCGCACCGCGCTGATCCGGGGCGACCGGAACGCGGACGACCTCGCGGAGGCCGTGCCCGAGCCCCTCTCCGGTCATCCCGGCCTCGCCTACGACCGCTTCAACCGCCTCGCGAACGGCGGCGACTACACCGACGCCATCGCCCTGCTGAGCGAGCGGACGGGCTCTGCCGAAAGCCTCGGCCAGCCGTTCCGCTGGGCCAGCTGGCGGGCACGGCTCGCCCGGTGGCTGATGCGCGAGGGGCGCCCGCAGGAGGCCTACGACCTCGCCTCGCGGCACTGGCTGACGGAGGGGGACTTCTACGCCGACCTCGAGTGGCTGGCCGGCTACATCGCCCTCACCCGTCTGGACGGGCCGGAGGCGGCATTGTTCCACTTCGACCGGATGGCGGCCGCGGTCGAGGGGCCGATCTCGCTCGGCCGGGCGCATTACTGGCGCGGGCGCGCCTACGAGGCGCAGGGCGACGTCGCCGCGGCCGAGGCGGCCTATGCGCAGGGGGCCGACTACCAGACCTCCTTCTACGGCCTCCTCGCCGCGGACCGGCTCGGCGTGCCGCTGGACCCGGCCCTGGCCGACCAGCACGAAACGCCCGACTGGCGCGCCGCCGCCTTCCCGTCGCAGCCGCTGGGCGAGGCGGCGACGATGCTCCTCGACGGCGGGGACCGCGGCGCGGCGGTGCTGTTCATCGTGGCGCTGGCCGAGACCCTGCCCGAGGACGAGGTCGCCGCCCTCGGCGCCTGGCTGGCCGAACGGGACGAGACGTGGCTGTCGCTCCTCGTCGGCAAGATCGCGGTCCGGCGGAACATCCTGATCCCCGCGATCTACCACCCGCTGCACGCGATGGCCGACCGCGACTGGCCGGTCGAGACGCCGCTCGCGCTCGCCATCGCCCGGCAGGAGAGCGAGTTCAACGAGGGGGTCGGCTCGCCCGTCGGCGCCCTGGGGCTGATGCAGCTGATGCCGGGCACCGCGCAGGACGTCTCGCGCGACCTCGGCCTGCCCTACTCGCGGGCGCGTCTCACCTCGGACTGGGCCTACAACGCGGCGCTCGGGACGCGCTACCTGCAGATGCTGCAGGAGAGGTTCGGCGACAGCCCCGTCCTGATCGCCGCCGGCTACAACGCCGGCCCCGGCCGACCGATGACCTGGATGGGCGAGCGGGGCGATCCCCGGCGCGAGGCCGACGTGATCGACTGGATCGAGTCGATCCCGTTCGACGAGACGCGGAACTACGTGATGCGCGTGACCGAGGCGATCCCGATCTACCGCGCCCGCCTTGGCACCGATCCGGGCGGCCCTGTCCGCTTCGCCGCGCTGCTGACCGGGGCGCCGCCCGTGGTGCGGCCCGTCGCGCGGCCCGGATCGGAGTCGCCGGTCGAGACTGGGGCCCCGATCGAGGCGGTGACGCCCGAGCCCGCCGCGCCGGGTGGCCCCGCCGCGCCCGCCGCGATCCGCCCGATCGCCCGGCCCGGCGGTTAGCTCGCCGTCGCCCGCCGCTCGCGCCACAGGGTGAAGAGGCCCGCGCCGACGATGATCGACGCGCCGAGGACGAGACGCGCCTCCAGCACCTCGCCGAAGACCGCGATGCCGATGGCCGAGGCGAAGGGCATCTGCAGGTAGGCGAAGGGCTGGATCGCCGACGCCTCGGCCGCCTCGTAGGCCTTGATCATCAGCCAGTGCCCGCCCGCCCCGGTGATGCACAGCGCCAGCATCATGCCCCAGTCCGGCGCCGTCATCGGCTCCCACGCCCAGAGGCCGATCGGCGTCAGCGCCACCGCGCCCGCGACGCCGGTCCAGAAGAACGAGGTCGCGGCGCTGTCCTTGCGCGCCACGAACCGGGTGAGGAGGGCGTAGCAGGCGAACATCGTCGCGGCGAAGAGCGGCACCAGAGCCGCGGGCGAGAACACCGCGACGCCGGGCTGCAGGATGATGAGCACGCCGACGAAGCCGACTGCGATGGCGACCCAGCGGCGCCAGCCCACCCGCTCTCCCAGGATCGGGCCGGACAGGGCCGCGACGATCAGCGGATAGCAGACGAAGACCGCATGGCTCTGCACCAGGCCGAGCAGGACGAAGGCCAGCACCATCACGCAGATCTCGGTCGCCAGCAGCACGCCGCGCAGAACCTGCACCTTGGGCTGCGCCGTCCGCGCGGCGGCGCGGAGCGAGCCGGACTGGCGCCGCGCGACCGCGATGACGAAGGCGGCGAAGAACCAGAACCGGATCGCGACGATCATCAGCACGTTGTAGGTCTCGGCCAGGTGCCGGCTGAGGCCGTCCTGCATCGCGAAGACGAAGGTCGTCGCGATCATCAGCAGGATGCCGAGGCGCGTGTCGTTGCGCATCAGGTGGGGTGTCCGGGCTTGGCGGCGACGGTCATGTGCCGCTTGCGGCCGTAGCCCGCCCGCCGCTCCACCACAAGGCCGGCCCCCGCCAGCGTCCGCCGCACCGCTCCCGCCGCGCTGTAGGTGGCCAGCGTGCCGCCGGGCCGCATGTGCGAGGCGACGGAGGCGAGCAGGGCTGGATCCCACAACTCGGGGTTCCGCGCTGGCGCGAACCCGTCGAGAAACCACGCATCCGCCGCCCCGTCCCACGCCGGCACCGTCTCGCGCGCGTCGCCGACGACGACCCGGACCCGCACGCCGCGGACGGTCGCCCCGCCCGCCAGCGCGCCCCACGCGGCGAGGAGGTCCGCGGACACCTCGGCTAGTTCGGGGAAGGACGCGTGCGCCCGCGCGGCCGTCTCCGCGTCCAGCGGCGCCGCCTCGAAGGTCGTGAAGCCCACCCCCGGCGGCGGCTCCGGCAGCGCCGCCAGCAGCGCCAGCAGGTTCAGCCCGGTCCCGAACCCCAGCTCCGCCACCGCGAAGCCCGGCCCGATCCGCCCCGGCAGCCCGTTGCCCGCGAGGAACACGTGCCGCGTCTCGGCCAGCCCGTCCTCGAACGAGAAGTACGGGTCGCCGTAGCGGCGCGAGACCGGCACGCGCCCGTCCCGCCAGTCGAGGTCGGGGCCATCGCCGGTCATGGGCCGCACCCTCCGCCCCGGCCGGGCGATTGGCAAGCCGCGCCGCCGCCCCTAGGGTCGCGCCGATGCGGGCGGACGTGACGATAAAGGGGGCGGGCGTCTTCGGCCTGTCGGTCGCCTGGGCGGCCCTCGCCCGGGGCGCGCGGGTGCGCGTGATCGACCCCTGGGGTCCGGGCGCCGGCGCCTCCGGCGGCATCGTCGGCGCGCTGGCGCCGCACGTGCCCGAGGCGTGGAACGAGAAGAAGGCGTTCCAGCTGGAAAGCCTGCTGATGGCCAAAACCTTCTGGGCCGACGTCGAAGCCGCCTCCGCCCGCTCCCCCGGCTATGCCCGCACCGGCCGCCTGCAGCCCCTCGCGGACGTGGAGGCCGTCGCGCTGGCCCGCGCCCGGGCGGCGTCCGCGGCCCACCTCTGGCAGGGCCGCGCGGTGTGGGAGGTGGTGGACGAGACCGCCGCCGGCCCCTTCCGCCCGGACAGCCCGACCGGTCTCTGGGTCCGCGACACCCTTTCCGCCCGCCTGCATCCCCGGCAGGCCGTCGCCGCCCTCGCCGCGGCGGTGAGGGCGCGGGGCGGAGAGGTCGTCGCGGCGGGGCCGGAGGAGGGCGCCATCGTCCACGCCACCGGCGCGGCCGGTCTGGCGGAGCTGGTTTCGGCGAAAGGCCGACCGGCGGGGCAGGGGATCAAGGGGCAGGCCGCGCTGATGCGCTACGACGCACCGGACGCGCCGCAACTCTTCGCCGGCGGCGTCCACGTCGTGCCGCATGCCGACGGCACCGTCGCGGTCGGCTCCACGACCGAGCGGGAGTGGCACGACCCCGCCGCCACCGACGCGCAGCTGGACGACGTCGTCGCCGCCGCCCGCGCGGCGGTCCCGGCGCTGCGCGACGCCCCCGTCGTCGAGCGCTGGGCCGGCCTGCGCCCGCGTGCCCGCAGCCGCGCGCCGATCCTCGGCCCCTGGCCCGGGCGGCCGGGGCACTGGATCGCGAACGGCGGCTTCAAGATCGGCTTCGGCATGGCGCCGCTCGCGGGGGAGGTGCTGGCGGCGGCGATCCTAACCGGCGAGGACCGCATCCCCGAAGGCTTTCGCCCGGAGGCGTCGCTCTGAGGCGGGCTCAGCCCGCCCAGTCCACCCAGCGCCCGTGGAAGCAGGCCCGGCCGAGCGTCTCGGTCGCGCCCGAAGGCCATGTCGTCAGCCGCACCGCCGCGCCGGGGCCGCCATCGTCCGCCTCCAGCGACAGCCGCGCGAGCGGCGCCATCGCGGTCGCCCGAGCGCCCGCCTCGGCGAACAGCGCCTCGCCCTTGGCGCGGCCCTCCGGCGGCAGGTACTGCCACATGATCGTGTGGGTCACGAGGTGCAGCCGCCCCTCCCGCGGCGCCAGCCGCCCGGGCAGCCAGTCGAGCAGGTCCGCCCCCTCCACCTTCGTGTCCGCCGCCGCGAGCGCCGCCTCGGTCAGAGCCAGCCGCTGCGGCTGGTCCGGCCAGAGATAGGCCATGAGCCGCGCCCGCGCCGCGGGATCGGTGGGGTCGAGCGGGGCGAGGTCGACGCCCTCCCGCGCCCGGATGTCCAGAACGCCCTCCGGCGGCGGCGGCCCGCGCCAGTCCGGCCGCAGCGTAAGAACCGGCTCCGCCGGCCCGCGCCGCCAGCCCGGCCCTTCCAGCGTGAAACGGTCGAAATTCAGGTTCAGCCCCGCGCTCGCGCCCAGCTCGGTCACTTCGATCGGCAGCGCGTGGCGCTCCGCCGCCACCAGAGCTCCGGCGATCAGGACCGATGAGCGGCGCACCTCGTTGGTCTGCGGCGGCTGGGCGAGGAAGCGCAGCAGCGTCTCCGCCTCGCGCTCCATCGCGTCTCGCACCGCGCTCCACAGCGCATCATCCGGTGCATCCTGCGGCGGATACACCGCCACGAGCGCCGCGTCGCCGCCCCGCGCCAGCCAGTGCAACCCGCTGGCGATCCGCAGCGGCGCCACCGCCTCCTTCGGCCAGTCCCGGCCGAATAGCGCCTCGGCCACCGGCCCGTCGTCCGGCGACAGCCGCTCGGCGAACAGCGTCATCAGCCGGTCCATGAAGGGCGAGCCAAGGTCCGCGCAGGCCCGCGCCTGGCCGCGGAACCGGTCGCGGATCGGCGCGTCCTCCGTCACCGGAACCTGTCGGCGAGCTTCTGCAGCGGCGAGCGCCGGTCGTCGGGCTCCTCTGCCGTTCCGGGCGGTTTCGCAGGTGCGCTGTCCGGTCCCGCCGCCCCGCCGGGCGTCTTCGCCCGCTCGCCCCCGCCCGACCGCGCCGGCGTCAGCCTTTGCGCCACCTTGTTCAGGAAGCCCGGCCCGTCCCCGGCCGCCAGCATCGGCGCCCCGTCCGACAGCCCGCGCAGCAGATCGTCCAGCCAGTCCTCGTCCGCCTTGGGAAAGTCCCGCAGCACGTAGCCCGGCACCGCGTCCTTGTGCCCCGGATGCCCGACGCCGAGGCGCACCCGGTCGTAATGCGGCCCCACATGCTGGTGGATCGACCGCAGCCCGTTGTGCCCCGCGTGCCCGCCGCCGGCCTTCAGCCGAAGCTTGCCGGGCGCGAGGTCGATCTCGTCGTGAAAAACGGTGATGTCCGTCGACTCGAGCTTGAGGTAGCGCATCGCCTCGCCCACCGACTGGCCCGAGAGGTTCATGAAGGTGGAGGGCTTGAGCAGCGTCACCTTGTCGGAGCCGAGGCGACCCTCTGCCACCTCGCCCTGGAACCGGCCGCGCCACGGCGAGAAGCCGTGATCCTCCGCGATCCGGTCCAGCGCCATGAACCCGATATTGTGACGATTGCGGGCGTACTTCCCGCCCGGATTTCCGAGGCCGACCCAAAGCTGCATGGCCAGTGAGATAGCGCCCGGGCGCCGCCCGCGCCAGTGCCGGGGGCGCTACTCGCCCAGCACGCCCACGATCGGCCCCATCCGCACGCCCCTGTCGGACCGCCCGATCGACGGCGCGTGCAGGCGCGAGACGCTGCCGTCGAGGTACAGCGCGTCCGGCAGGCCGAGCCCGTCCCGGAACAGCCGCCCGAACTCCCAGAACGTGACCGGCGCGGCGGAGATCGCGAACACCGCCCGCGTGCCGTCCGCCGAGGTGCCGACGCCGTTGCGCACGTAGCGCGAGGTGGAGTCGGGCAGGAAGCGCGGGTGCAGGTCGCCCCCGATCACCAGCATCGGCCCCGACTGGGTGGCATAACGGCAGGCCGGCGGATCGGCCGCAAAGGCGCGACTCTCGATCACCCGCGCCCGGCCGTCGCCGATGCACAGGACGCCGTTCGGCAGCAGCCCGAAGTTCCCCGGCCCCTCGGCCGTCACGATGCCCCGCACCTCTCGCCCGTCCTCGACATACAGGCCCACCGGCGCGCGGTCCGCATGGTACATGCCGGCGTTCATCGCGAACAGCAGCGGCCGCCCCGCCGCCGCCTCCACCGTCGAGAAGCTGCCGAGCGTCCGCCCGTCGCCGCCGGTCAGGAACGTGCGCAGGTCGTCCGCCGCCGGATCGACCTCGCACGTCGTGTAGCGCTGGCCCTCGAAGACGACGTCCCGGCACTCGAGCGCGCCCGCCGGCACCGCGACGATGCCGAACAGGGCGGCGAGCAGCGCCGCCAGCCCGCGAATCACTCCTCGACGTCCCGCCGCACGCGGTCCTCGGACAGCATCCGCCGCGTCTCGTCCATCCGGTCGAACGTCTCGTCCAGCGCGAACTTCAGATCCGGCGCGAACTTCAGGCTCATCGCCTTCGCCACCTGATGCCGCAGCTCGGCCTTGTTGCGCCGCAGCGCGCCCAGGATGCCTTCGGCGTTCCGCCCGCCGAGGGGCAACACGTAGGCCGTCGCAATCTTCAGATCCGGCGTCACCGTCACCTCGCCGACGGTGATCGACGTCGCCTGCAGGTCGGGATCGTGCACGTCGCCGCGCATCAGCACGTCGGACAGCGTGCGGCGGATCAGCTCGCCGACGCGGAGCTGGCGCTGGGACGGGGTGGAACCGGAGCGGGACATGCCCCGCCAGATAGAGGTCCCGCCCGGCTTTGCCAATGCCCGGACCCGCCGCTATCAGAGGGCAATCGAAAGGACACGCCCATGACCGACATTCCCGGCATCGTGGTCACCGGCGGCTCCGGCCGCATGGGCCGCATGCTGATCCGCGCCGTCGCCGACAGCCAGGCCGCCCGCCTCACCGCGGTGCTCGAACGTCCCGGCCACGACTGGATCGGCCGCGACGTGGGCGAGGCGATGGGCGGCGCGCCCCTCGGCGTCACCGTGACCGACGACGCGGTGGAGGCGTTCGCCACCGCGCAGGGCGTCCTCGACTTCACCGCCCCCGACGCCACGGCCGAGTATGCCGGCCTCGCCGCCCAGGCCCGTGCGGTCCACGTCATCGGCACCACGGGCCTCGGCGAGGGGCACCTGCGCGCCATCGCCGCCGCCGCGCGCCACGCCACCATCGTCCGCGCCGGCAACATGAGCCTCGGCGTCAACCTCCTCGTCACCCTGACCCGTCAGGTCGCCGCCGCGCTGGGCGAGGAGTTCGACATCGAGATCGTCGAGGCGCACCACCGCCACAAGGTCGACGCCCCCTCCGGCACCGCACTGATGCTGGGCCACGCCGCCGCCGACGGCCGCGGCGTTCCGCTCGACACCTGCTCCGAGCGCGGCCGCGACGGCGACACCGGCCCCCGCCGCCCCGGCGCCATCGGCTTCTCCGCCATCCGCGGCGGCGACATCGTGGGCGAGCACGACGTCATCTTCGCCGGTCAGGGAGAGCGGATCGTGCTGCGCCACGTCGCCACCGACCGGGCGCTGTTCGCCCGCGGCGCGCTGCGGGCCGTCCTATGGGGGCAGGACAAGGGGCCGGGCGAGTTCGACATGATCGACGTGCTCGGCCTGCGGGCGCCGGTCGGGGCGCCGCGCACGGGGGCGTGAACTGATCCGGGCGCGGCTGCGTATCTCCGGGCGAACGCCCCGCCAAGGAGACGCCCATGCCCCTGCCCGCCGCCCCCCGCACCCTCGCCCTCGCCCTCGCCCTGACCCTCGCCCCCGCCGCCGCGCTGGCGTTCGAGCCGGTGCCGACCCGCGACGCCTTCCTCTCGACGGTCGTCGGCCGCCCCATCGTCCACCGCCTCCTCGGGGTGGAGATCGTGGTGAACGCCGACGGCACGATCAGCGGCCAGGCCCAGGGCTGGGCCGTCACCGGCTCGTGGAGCTGGGAGGGCAGCTACCTCTGCCGCCAGATGGACTGGAGCGGCACCGCCATCCCCTACAACTGCCAACTCGTCGAGGTGGAGCCCGGCCGGGTGCGCTTCACCAGCGACCATGGGACGGGGGACAGCGCGACGTTCGGGTTGGGGTGAGGGGGGCTTTATGCATTAGTAGCGGCGTTGAACTGAATGCGATCCCCAGCAGAGGGCGCACGCGCTCAAGGGGAACCTGCGCATCCCGCGGTGACGAGGCCGGGTTTTTCAACACAATCGGCCCATTGCGGACATCGCGGGCGCAAAGGCTTCGCGCCGAACGCCTTCGGTGCCGGTCGCGCACTACTTCGGCACGTCTCTGCGCGACGCCCGCGTCACTCAATCAGTCTCGAAGGTCGAAGGAAAGACTTGCGCACACCGGATGAGAAGCGCCGCGATGAAAATGATTACCCCGAGCACTTCGAGTCCCTCCTCCAGGTTTGTCATGATCCGGTAGCGCGGCGACTCGAGCGCTGAAGCCAAATTCTCTTCTCCGGAAAGGAATAGCCCAGCCGCCATTTCGAGGCCGAGAGCGCCCAAAATGTAAACGAAGCCTGCGGCTATGATCATGATCGCCACACTGCGCGGCAATCGAAAAACGAAGGGCAAAAAGACGACGGCGACCATGAGAATGAAAACTGCTGCTGGTATGACCCAAGCGAAAAAGAATGGGCCTGAAGTTGTCAGCGAGGAACTTAGAACTCCGGAGAGCCTTTCGTGCAGGGATAGCATCTCGTCCATGGACATGGCCAAGAATATAACTCCGATAGCGCGCCATTGAGGCGCGTCATTCCCATGGGACGCTAGAACAAAGGATAGGAGAGCAGCACCGCTCAGCAGAATGGTCGAGAGCCAGGTGTAAACGCTAACCTCGCTGTCAACATCAAGAAGCCAGATCTTCTCTTCGGTGCCGGTAGCGAGAATGACCAGATCCTGTATAACGCTGCCGAACCAGAGCAGAAGCCATGACAAAGTGAGTGCAAGCAGAAGTTTGCGAGACGATACGAAAAAGGCATCAGGCTTCATCAGGACATTGTAACGAACTTGTGACGCGCCATCAAGATGGACATGGTGCGGCTTGGCTTCAGTCGGAGGCTGTGAACCCTTTTGGGGTGGCGCACCCTCAGATCTTCCTGAAGCCATGCAGGCGACTGCAACCGAAAGAAGAAAGCCATGGTCAATCCTCCATTAGTCCCAAGACTGACCCGGATGCGTCGAAATGAGTGGCGGCAGACACTCGTCGTGGCTACTGCTCAGCATGCGGGGCTCAGAGCACGCATTCCACCCTGATGTCCGCTTTCGCAGATTGTCCCAAAGCATTTCGGCTTCGCAGCTAAGGTGCGCTTCCCGCCCTTCCACAACGTTCATCGTCGTCGCAGCGTTGATCGTCGTCGCAGCGAACGACCGCTTGCCGTCCCCCCCTCCCCGTGACCTTCGACTCCACCGCCCACGTCTCCCGCTGCGGCCTTTACCGCTACCGCCTGACCCGCCGCTGGCCGACGGCCCGCCGCTCCTGTGGATCATGCTGAACCCCGCCACGGCGGACGCGCACCGGAACGACCCCACCATCGCCCGGGTCGAGGCGCGGACGCGTCTGTGGGGCTGGCCGGGGTTCGTCGTGTGCAACCTCTTCGCCTTCCGCGCCACCCGTCCGGAGGCGCTGCGGCAGGCCGCCGATCCGGTCGGCCCGCGCACCGACCGCATCCTGCGGCGCGAGGTGCGCGGGGCCGGCTCGGTCCTCTGCGCCTGGGGCGTCCACGGCGCGCTCGCCGGGCGGGATGCCGAGGTGCGAACGATGCTGGCCGGGCGCGATCCGCTCTGCCTCGGCCTCACGAAGGACGGCCATCCGCGGCACCCGCTGTACCTGCGGGCGGACGCCCGGCCGGTGCCCTACCAGTAGGGCCGGGGCGGCCGGACGACCGCGCCGCGGCTCAGAAATCGACGGCGATCCCCTTGCGCTCCCAGTCGCCGAATCGCACAGGCTCGGGCCCGTCGCGGCCGCCGAGCTCGGTCGGCAGGTCCAGCGGCGCGGCCGCCTTGCGGCGGGCCTCGGCCTCCTGCAGGGCGCGGCGGGCGGCGGGGGGGAGGGTGTCCGGTTGGGTCATGGCGGTCCCGGCAAGGCCAAGCTTGTAAGGGGTTCTCCCCTGATATAGGGCGGTCCCCGCCGGGGTCGCAAGGGAGACGGGCGATGCGCCGCACCAGGCCGGACCGCACGGCGCGCCCCGCCGCGCCCGCCCCCGGCGGCGCCGCCGCCCGCCAGGCCGCGCTGCGCCTGCTGACCCTTGTCCTCGCCGAGCGCCGGCTCCTCTCCGACGCCGCCCCCGTCCTCGCCCCCCTCGATCCGCCCGACCGCGCCCGCGCCCAGCGCCTCGCCACCGACACGCTGCGCGGCCTCGCCCGCGCCGACGCGCTGCTGGCGCCGCTGGTGGAGCGGCGGCCGCCGATGCCGGTGCTCAACATCCTGCGCCTCGGCGCGGTGGAGCTGGCGCACGGCGCGGCGGCGCACGGCGTGGTGAACGACCTCGTCGGCATCGCCGGCCGCGGCAAGCGCACCGCCGGGGCGCGGGGCCTCGTGAACGCGGTCCTGCGCCGGCTGTCCCCCGACGCCGAGGCGCGCTGGGCCGACCTGCCGGCGCCGCGCCTGCCGAAGTGGCTGCGCGGGCCGCTGGTGCGGGCCTGGGGGGCCGAGACGGTGGCCGCGATGGAGGCGGTGCATGCGATGCCGCCGCCGCTGGATCTCACCGCCAGGGGCGATCCGGCGGTGCTGGCGCATTCGCTCGGCGGGACGCTGCTGCCGACGGGATCGGTGCGGCTGGACGGGGCGGGGCAGGTGTCGGCCCTGCCGGGCTACGACGCGGGCGACTGGTGGGTGCAGGACGCCGCCGCGGCGCTGCCGGTGCGGCTGCTGGACCCGCGCCCGGGCGAGCGGGTGCTGGACCTCTGCGCCGCGCCGGGCGGCAAGACGATGCAGCTCGCCGCCACGGGGGCGGAGGTGACCGCGCTCGACCTGTCGGACGAGCGGCTGGGGCGGCTGCGGGAGAACCTGGCCCGGACGCGGCTGCCGGCGGAGGTGGTCGTCGCCGACGCGCTGACGTGGGAGGGCGGGCCGTTCGACGCGATCCTCCTCGACGCGCCCTGCAGCGCGACCGGCACGATCCGCCGCCACCCCGACCTGCCGTTCGCCCGGTCCGGCGAGGGGCTGGGCGACCTGATCGGCCTGCAGGCGCGGATGATCGACCGGGCGCTGGCCCTGCTCGGCCCCGGCGGGCGGCTCGTCTTCTGCACCTGCTCGCTGCTGCCGGAGGAGGGCGAGGCGCAGGTCCGGGCGGCGGTGGAGCGGCATGAGGGCGTCAGGGCCGAGCCGCCGGAGGGTGCCTGGATCGACGCCCGCTGGTCCTCGCCCGAGGGCGGGCTTCGTGTCCTGCCGCACCACTGGGCCGGGCGCGGCGGCATCGACGGCTTCTACATGGCGCGGCTCCGCCGGGCCTGACCCCCGCGCGATGGACGCAGGGCGCCCGCTGGGGTATCCTTCCCCTTCAAGAACGGGCCGGCCAACGGCCCCGGCGAGGCGAGGCGGCTCTTGGGCATGCGCGACAGGTGGACCGGCCGTCTGGCCCGGCTGCTCGACCGGGTCGAGGCCCGTCGCTCGGCCCGGCGCGGCACCGCGGCCGCCTTCCACACGATGCCCGAGCCGCGCACCGTCGGCCATTTCGCCCGCGGTCGGCAGATCGTCGCCGGCAACCTCCTGATCGGGGGCGAGCTGCTGCAGCTGGGGGCCGAGGCGCCGTGGGACGCCGTGTCGGGGCGCCCGGCGGAGGCCGAGCTGCACGGGTTCGGCTGGCTGGACGATCTGGCGGCCGTGGGCGACAGCCGGGCCCGGGCCCGGGCGCAGGACTGGCAGGGGGCCTGGCTCGACCGGTATGGCGGGGGGCAGGGGCCGGGCTGGACGCCGGGCCTGACCGGGCGGCGGCTGATCCGCTGGATCACCCACGCGATCTTCCTGCTGCAGGGCCGGGAGGCGGACGCGCAGCAGCGGGTCTTCCGCAGCCTCGGCGGGCAGACCCTGTTCCTGTCCCGCCGCTGGCGCTCGGCCCCGCCGGGACTGCCGCGGTTCGAGGCGCTGACCGGGCTGATCTACGCCGCGCTCGCGCTGGAGGGGCAGGAGGATCTGGCCGCGCCGGCCATTCTCGCGCTGTCGCGCGAGTGCATCCATCAGGTCGATGGCGACGGTGGGATCGCCAGCCGCAACCCCGAGGACCTCCTCGAGGTGCTGACGCTCCTCACCTGGGCCGCGGAGGCGCTGGACGAGGCGGGGCGGCCGGTTCCCGAGGCGATCGCGGCGGCAATCACGAGGATCGCGCCGACGCTGCGGGCGCTGCGGCACGCGGACGGCGGGCTGGCGCGGTTCCATGGCGGGGGGCGGGGCATCGACGGCCGGCTGGAGCAGGCGCTGTCTGCGGCGGGCGTGCGGGGGCGGCGAACGGGCGGCCTCGCCATGGGCTTCGCCCGGATGCAGGGCGGCCGGACGACGCTGATCGCCGACGCCGCGCCGCCGCCGCGGGGGGCGGTCTCGGCCGAGGCGCACGCCTCGACGCTGGCGTTCGAGCTGACCTCGGCCCGGCGGCCGGTCGTCGTGAACTGCGGCTCGGGCCGCAGCTTCGGCCCGGACTGGCGCCGCGCGGGGCGGGCGACGCCGTCGCATTCCACCCTGTGCATCGACGGCGTCTCCTCCGCCCGCCTCGCGGACGATGGCGAGACCGGCGCCGACCTGATCGCCGACGGCCCGCAGGCGGTGCAGGCCGAATGGACCGCGCTCGCCGACGGCACGCGGCTGGAGCTGAGCCACGACGGCTGGCGGCGCAGCCACGGCCTGGTCCACGCCCGCACGCTCGACCTCGGCTTCGACGGGCGGGGCCTCGTGGGCGAGGAGGTCCTCACCACCCTCACCAAGGCCGACGAGACCGTCTTCGACCGCGTGATGGAGGCCGAGAAGCTGGCCGGCCTGCGCTGGACCGTCCGCTTCCACCTGCATCCCGAGGTGGAGGCGGGGCTCGATCTCGGCGGCCACGCCGTCAGCCTCGCGCTGCGGTCGGGCGAGATCTGGGTGTTCCGGCAGGACGGCGCGGCGCGGATGACGCTGGAGAAGTCGGTCTACCTGGAAAGCGGGCGCCTGCGCCCCCGCGCGACGCAGCAGGTGGTTTTATCCGGGCGCGCCATGTCCTATGCGACGCGCGTGCGCTGGTCGCTGTCCAAGGCGCACGAGACGCCGGACGCGGTGCGGGACTACGCGCCGGCCGCCGGCTCGGACGCCGACTGACGCCGAGAGGATCGCCCATGGTCACCGCCAGAGCCCTGCCGCCCGCCCCCGACGCCGCGCCCCTGCGGCGGGCGCTGATCTCGGTGTCGGACAAGACCGGGCTGGTGGAGCTGGCGACGGCGCTGGCGGGCCGCGGCGTGGCGCTGGTCTCCACAGGCGGCTCGGCCGCGATGCTGCGGGAGGCGGGGCTGGAGGTGACGGACGTCGCGGATGTGACCGGCTTTCCCGAGATGATGGACGGGCGGGTCAAGACGCTGCATCCCAGGGTGCATGGCGGACTGCTGGCGGTGCGCGAGGATGCGGAGCACCGGTCGGCGATGGAGGCGCACGCGATCGAGGGGATCGACCTGCTGGTCGTGAACCTCTACCCGTTCGAGGCCACCGTCGCGGGCGGTGCCGACTACGCCACCGCCGTCGAGAACATCGACATCGGCGGCCCCGCGATGATCCGCGCGGCGGCCAAGAACCACGATTACGTCACGGTCCTCACCGACCCCGAGGATTACGACGCGCTGCTGGCCGAACTGGACGCGGCCGACGGCGCGACCCGCCGCGACTTCCGCCGGCGGCAGGCGCAGATCGCCTTCGCCCGGACCGCCGCCTACGACGCCGCCGTCTCGACCTGGATGGCGGGCGCGATCGGGCAGGCGACGCCGCGGCGGCGGGCGATGGCCGGGACGCTGGCGCAGACGCTGCGCTACGGCGAGAACCCGCACCAGTCCGCCAGCTTCTACGCCGACGGCTCGGCCCGCCCCGGCGTCGCCACCGCCCGGCAGCTGCAGGGCAAGGAGCTGAGCTACAACAACATCAACGACACCGACGCCGCGTTCGAGCTGGTGGCCGAGTTCGATCCGGTGGACGGCCCCGCCTGCGTCATCGTCAAGCACGCCAATCCCTGCGGCGTCGCCCGCGGCGCCACGCTGGCCGAGGCGTACCGCAAGGCCTTCGACTGTGACCGCACCTCCGCCTATGGCGGGATCGTCGCGCTGAACGGCCCGCTCGAAGCCGCGACGGCGGAGGAGATCGCGGGCATCTTCACCGAGGTCGTGATCGCCCCCGGCGCCGACGAGGGCGCGGTCGCGGCGTTCGCGGCCAAGAAGAACCTGCGCCTCCTCACGACGGACAGCCTGCCCGACGCCCGCGCGCCCGGCCTCGCCTGGCGGCAGGTGGCGGGCGGCTTCCTGGTGCAGGAGCGCGACGCGGGGCGGGTGGAGCCGGCGGACCTGCGCGTGGTGACGCAGGCGCAGCCGACGGAGGCGCAGATGGCGGACCTGATGTTCGCCTGGACCGTCGCCAAGCACGTGAAGTCGAACGCGATCGTCTACGCCCGCGACCTCGCCACCGTCGGCATCGGCGCCGGCCAGATGAGCCGCGTCGACAGCGCCATGATCGCAGCGCGCAAGGCGCAGCGGATGGCCGACGCGCTGGGCCTGCCGGCGTCGCCGGCACAGGGATCGGCCGTCGCCTCGGACGCCTTCTTTCCGTTCCCCGACGGCCTGATGGAGGCGGTCGAGGCGGGCGCGACCTGCGTGATCCAGCCCGGCGGGTCGATGCGCGACGACGAGGTGATCGCGGCGGCTGACGCGGCGGGCATCGCCATGGTGTTCACCGGCATGCGCCATTTCCGGCACTGAAGGAGGACCGATGCGGCTCACCCTCTGGACCGCCTTCTGGGTGTTCCTCGCCGACCAGGCGACGAAGTACCTCGTCGTCCACGCGCTGAACCTGATGGAGCGGCAGGCGATCGACGTCGTCCCCCCGCTGCTGAACTTCCGCATGGCGTGGAACCGGGGCGTGAACTTCGGCCTCTTCGGCGAGGCCGACATGCGCTGGGTGCTGGTGGCCGTCGCGGTGACCGTCTCGGCGCTGGTGCTGACCTGGGTCTGGCGCGGCGACGGGGGCAAGTGGATGCACGTCTCCGCCGGCCTGCTGGTCGGCGGCGCGATCGGCAACGTGGTGGACCGCATCCTCTACGGCGCGGTCGCGGACTTCCTCAACATGTCCTGCTGCGGGATCGAGAACCCCTACGCCTTCAACGTCGCGGACATCGCGGTGTTCTTCGGCGCGCTGGGGCTGGTGGTGTTCCCCGGCGACGGCAAGGACGGGGCGAAACGCCCGAAACGCCGCAAGACGTGACGGGGCGCGGCGGCTGGGCTATGACGGCGGCACGGGACGGAGACGGGAAGGGAACACGGGTGAGGACGGCACACGGCAAGAGCCTGGTCCTGGCCGCCGCGCTGGCGGCGCTGGGCGCCTGCACCGCGACCGACGGGAGCCTGCACCAGCTGGACGCGCCCGGCGGCGGGCCCGACGAGTTCTCGATCATGCCGCAGCGGCCGCTGCAGCTGCCCGCGACGACGGCCCTGCCGCCGCCGACGCCGGGCGGGCGAAACCGCGCCGACATCGCGCCGCTCAGCGATGCCGTCGTCGCGATGAACGGCAATCCCGGCGCCGCCGTCGCGGGCGGTGTGCCGGCGCGGGACGCGGCGCTCGTCGCCGCCGTCTCGCAGGGGGGCGTGACCGCCGACATCCGGCAGGTGGTCGCGAACGAGGACGCCGCGTTCCGCGGCCGGGCCTCGTACCTGCAGGCGTTCAACCTGTTCGGCAGCGATTTGTACTACCGCGCCTATCGCAGCCAGGCCCTCGACGCCTACGCCGAACTGGAGAGGTTCCGCGCCGCCGGGATCACGGTCCCCACGGCGCCGCCCGCCGGCAACTAGCCGGCGTCGTCCGCCGCGGCGGTGTCGCCGTCGAGGAAGCCCTGCACCGTCAGGTCCAGCCACAGCCGCCCCTCGTCCACCGCCTCGACATAGCCGCCCAGCGCGGGCGCGGCCGCCGGCAGCCACGCCGCGATCCGCGGCGCCTGAATGTAGACGGCGGCGAGAAGCACCATCACGATCGCCACGATGCCGAAGCCGAGGCGGAAACCGCGGCGCCATTCCTTCTCGCGCCGCTCGCCCTCGGTCGGCTCCGGCGCGGGCGGCGGCGCCCGCTCGGTCCGCGGCCGCAGGGTGGAGTTGATCTCCTCGATGTCGGGCAGCAGGTCGCGCCGCGCGGCGGGGCCGCCGGTGACCGCGGCCGAGGTCGGCGGCGCCGGCTCGCCCTTAATCCGCGCCATGCGGCGGCGGCTCTCCTCCGCGCGCTGCTCGTCGCCGGGGACAGGGGCGGTGGGGACGGCGGACAGGGTGTCCGGCGGCGAGGGCGGCGGCGGCGCGTCGAGGTTGAGATCCTCCTGCGTTCCGAAGGTCTCTCGCGCGGCACGCCGGGCGGCCTCCTCGCGGGCGGCTTCCTCGCGCAGGATCTGCTGCACGTCGGGAGAGACGGTCTGGCGACGGGCCATCGCCGCGGCGGCGATGCCGGGCGCGACGGCCTCTTCGGCCGGATCGTCCGCCTCGGTCCCGTCCCCGTCCTCGTCGTCCCGCGGGTCGACGGCAGCGACGTGAGCGTCAGCCGCGTCCGTCTCCACGAAATCGGACCTCGTCTCATCCTGTGGTGCGACGATCGGCTCCGGCTCCGGCTCGGCCCACGGTTCGGCCGCGGCGTCCGCGAGATCGTCCTCCTCCTCGGGGTCGAGCATCGGCTCCGGATCCGGCTCCTCGCCGTCGTCGTGAACGGGCGGCATCTCCGGCGGCACGATGGCCGCGCCCTCGCCGCCGTCGGATGCGCCCGGCCGTTCCAGCCAGGTATGGCCGCAGTTCGAGCACTGGACCTCGCGCCCGCCGACCGGGATCGCGTCGTCCGGCACCTCGTAGCGCGCGTCGCAGTTCGGGCAGATCAGCCGCATGCTCGTCGTCCCATGCCTCGCCGGCAGGAAGTGTCTCCTGCTCTTGTTCGGTGGCGCGGAGCCTAGCAATCCGCGGGGCGGGGGCCAAGGTTTAACGATTCGTTCCCCCGCACCCGATTGAACTGGCGCGACCTTTTCGGCACAAGGGCGCGCGGGCCCCGGTGGTCCGAGGTGGGGACCCTGACGTGATCGAACTGAAGGACGTGTCCTACAGCTACGGCGGGGGCGAGCTGTTCTCGCAGCTGTCGCTGCAGCTGGCGCCGTGCTCGTTCCAGTTCCTCACCGGCCCCTCGGGCGCCGGCAAGACCACCTTGCTGAAGCTCTGCTACGGCGATCTGCGCGCCACTTCGGGCACCGTCACCCTGTTCGGTCAGGACGCCCGCGGCATCGACCGCGACGGCGTGGCGCTGGCGCGGCGGCGCATCGGCGTGGTGCACCAGGACTGCCAGTTCCTCGACCATCTGCCGCTGTCCGAGAACGTCGCGCTGCCGCTGACCGTGGCCGGCCGCCAGTCCGAGGCGGCGGGCAATCTGCCGGATCTTCTCAACTGGGTCGGCCTGTCGGCCCAGGCCGAACAGCTGCCGCCGCAGCTGTCGGGAGGCGAGAGGCAGCGCGCCGCGCTGGCCCGCGCCGTCATCATGTCGCCGGACGTGGTGCTGGCGGACGAGCCCACGGGCAACATCGACTGGGAGATGTCGCAGCGCCTGCTGCGCCTGCTGATCGAGCTGAACCGCATGGGCAAGGCGGTCCTCGTCGCGACCCATGACCTCAATTTGATCCGCGCCGCCAAGGCGCAGGTGCAGAGCCGGGTGCTTCGTCTGCGGGGCGGCCGGCTTCAGGTGGCGGGGGCCGACCTGTGAGGCGGTTCGGCATGATCCTGTCGCTGCTCGCGGGCGACCCGCAGGCGGACAAGGCGGTGCCGCCCACCGGCTTCACCGCGCGGCTGACCCTGTTCACCGCCGGCGCGATGGCGTTCCTCGCGGTCTTCGCGCTGGCGCTGTCCACCACCACCGGCCGCCTCGCCGCGCGCTGGGGGGAGGAACTGGCCCGGACCTCGACCCTGCGCATCAGCGCGCCCGCCGGACAGGTGCAGCTGCAGACGCAAGCCGCCCTGCGGGTGCTGGAGGAGACGCCGGGCGTCGCCGACGCCCGCGCCCTGACCGCCGACGAGCAGCGCCAGCTGCTGGAGCCGTGGTTCGGCCCCGACCTGCCGGTCGAGAGCCTGCCGGTGCCGCAGCTGATCGAGATCGTGGAGGAGGGCGAGGGCTACGATCCCGCCGGCCTGCGCGCCCGCCTGTCGGCCGAGGTGCCGGGCGCGGTGCTGGACGATCACGCCGCCTGGCGCGAGCCGCTGGTGGCGGCGGCGGGCCGGCTGCGGCTGATCGGGGCGCTGTCGGTGGCGCTGATCTTCGCGTCGATGGCCGCGATGATCACGCTGGCGGCGCAGGCGGCGCTGGCCGCCAATGCGCAGGTGATCCGCGTGCTCCGCCTCGTCGGGGCGCGCGACGTCTACATCGCGCGCGCCTTCGTCCGCCGCTTCACCCTGCGCGCGCTGACCGGTGCGGGCGCCGGCACCGTCGCGGGTCTCGCCGCCGTCCTGCTGCTGCCGCGGCGGGACGTGGCGGGCGGGTTCCTGTCGGGCCTCGGCTTCGAGGGGGCAGGCTGGCTGTGGCCGGTCCTGATCCCGCCGCTGGCCGGCATCGTCGCGTTCTTCGCCACCCGCGCCGCCGCCCTGCGCTCCTTGAGGGAGCAGGCGTGAGAACCGGCTGGCAGTGGCTGAAGTCGCTGCTCTTCAGCGGCATCATCTACGCCGCGATGGTCCCCTACGGCCTGTGGTACCTGCCCGCCGCCCTGCGCTCGCGAGACGGCGCCGTCGCCGCCTGCCGGGGGTGGAGCCGGTTCGTCCTGCGCCTCGCCGACCTGATGCTGGGCCTCAGGTCCGAGGTGCGCGGCACGCCGCCGGACGGCGCCTGCCTGATCGCGTCCAAGCACCAGTCGTTCCTCGACATCATCATGCTGTACGCCGCGCTGCCGCGCGGCAAGTTCATCATGAAGAAGGAGCTGACCCGTGCCCCGATCCTCGGCTGGTTCGCCCTGCGCATCGGCTGCATCCCGGTGGACCGGGGCCGCCGGGCCCAGGCGATCAAGAAGATGATCGCGGACGTCAACGCGGGCCGGGCGGATCCGGGGCAGCTGATAATCTATCCCCAGGGCACGCGCCTCGCGCCCGGCGAGAAGGCGCCCTACAAGATCGGCACCAGCGTCCTGTACGGCGAACTGGGGCAGGACTGCGTGCCCGTCGCCTGCAACGTCGGCCTGTTCTGGCCGCGCCGGGGTATCCTTCGCCGCCCCGGCACCGCGGTCATCGAGTTCCTGCCGCGGATTCCGGCGGGCATGGCGGCGGCGCCGTTCATGGCGCTGATCGAAAGCGAGATCGAGGCGAACTCGGACCGGCTGATGGCCGAGGCGGGGTTCCCGCTGGTCGCGCCCCCGCGGGAGGCGTGATGCGCACGATCGACGACATCGCGGCGCTGGAGGCGCTGTACGGGGCGCCCGGCGAGGCGTCGCTCATCAAGGTCGCGCCGCGGCTGACGCCGCTCTACCGGCGCTGGATCGCGGAATCGCGGTTCTGCATCCTGACGACCGTGGGACCGGAAGGCACCGACGCCAGCCCCCGCGGCGACGACGGCCCGGTGGTCGAGATGCCGGACGACGGGACGATCCTGCTGCCGGACTGGCGCGGCAACAACCGGATGGATTCGCTGCGCAACATCGTGCGCGACGGCCGGGTGAGCCTGATGTTCATGGTCCCCGGATCGGCCAACGTGGTGCGGGTGAACGGCATCGCGGTGCTGACGGACGATGCGGGGGTGCTGGGCCGGTTCGACCGGGACGGCGCGCGGCCGCGGACGGTGACCGTGGTGACGGTGGCCGAGGTCTATTCCCAGTGCGCCCGCGCGATCCTGCGCGCCGGCCTGTGGTCCGGCGAGGACCGCAGCGCCGCGCTGCCGACGGTGGGCGAGCTGCTCGCCGAGGCGAAGACGGGCTTCGACGGCGCGGCCTACGACGCCGAGTGGAGCGGGCGCGCGGCCAGGACGATGTGGTAGGAGGGGCGGCGGGTGCGGGGTGAAAACGCAATCCGCGCTCCCCGGCATTCCCGGTCCCGTCACAAGAGATGACCCGTCCCGGGCCTGACCCGGGACCTCCCGCAGAGTGGCGCCGGGCCCCGGCTCGGGGGCCGGGGCGGGCTGCCTTGCCTTGCCGGGGAGGGGCTCGACACAGGATGACCCCGCCCCGGGCCTGACCCGGGACCCCGCTCGAGACTGCGTGAGGTCCCGGCCCGGGGTGCCGGGGCGGCTGCCTTGCCGGGGAGGCTGCTTCTCCGGGCGTCCGTGCGCCTGCGATCGCGGTGCCGCCGCCACCACGGCGCATCATCCTTGCGCACGGGCGGCGTTTGACGCCGCATCCGCGCGGCCCACATCCCGGCAGGCACGCATTTCGCAGGACATTCCACCCGCGGCGCGGCAGTGTCGCCGACGACCAACCTTCGACGAGGCCGCCAATGATCGAGACGCCCTACCTCCTGTTCCTCGGCGACGCGCCGGACGCCCTGGCCGCCAAGGTCGCGCAGGGCATCCGCGACTGGCGGCCGGACTACGCCGTCGGCCAGATGCGCCTGCCCGGCTGCAACGCCGACCTCGGCCTGCCGGACATGGATCTGGCGGAGGCGAAGGCGGCGGGCGCCAAGACCCTGGTCATCGGCGTCGCCAACCGCGGTGGCGTCATCTCCCCCGCCTGGATGTCCGTCCTGACCGAGGCGCTGGCGCAGGGCTTCGACCTCGCCTCGGGCCTGCACACGCTGCTGCGGGCGCAGCCGGCGCTGGTGGAGGCGGCGAACGCGACCGGCCGCACGCTGCACGACGTGCGCATCCCGACGGTGCAATACCCGATCGCGGACGGCACGAAGCGGACCGGCAAGCGCTGCCTCGCCGTCGGCACCGACTGTTCGGTCGGCAAGATGTACACCGCGCTCGCCATGGACGCCGAGATGCGCGAGCGGGGCATGAAATGCAGCTTCCGCGCCACCGGCCAGACCGGCATCCTGATCACCGGCGAGGGCGTGCCGCTCGACGCCGTCATCGCCGACTTCATGGCCGGCTCGATCGAGTGGCTCAGCCCGGCGAACGACCCCGACCACTGGGACCTGATCGAGGGGCAGGGCAGCCTGCACCACCCGTCCTACTCCGGCGTCTCGCTGGCCCTGATCCACGGCGGTCAGCCCGACGCGCTGATCCTGTGCCACGAGCCGACGCGGACCCACATGCGCGGCCTGCCGGGCTACCCGCTGCCCTCGCTGGAGGAGGTGCGCGACCTGGCGCTGACGATGGCGCACCGGGTGAACCCGGCCTGCGTCGCGGTGGGCGTCTCGGTCAACACCAAGGCGCTGGACGAGGACGCGGCGAAGGCGTGCCTGCAGGAGATCGAGGACCGGCTCGGCCTGCCGACGGTCGATCCCTACCGGCACGGCGCCGGCCGGCTGGTGGACGCGCTGGCGGCGATCTGAAACGGTGCGCCCGGCGGCGGTGTCATGCCGGCGTATTTGGGTGACATGCGAAGGGGAGGGCGCGGCCCATGACCATCACCGTCCGCGAGGACATGTTCCGGCTCGCCCGGGCCTTCACCATCAGCCGCGGCTCGCGCACAGAGGCGCGGGTGCTGACGGTGAGCGTGGAGCGGGGCGGCGTGACGGGCCGGGGCGAGTGCGTGCCCTACGCCCGCTACGGCGAGAGCCTGGAGAGCGTCGCCGAGCAGATCCGCGGCCTGCCGGAGGGGATCGACCAGGCCGCGCTGCAGCAGGCGCTGCCCGCCGGCGCGGCGCGCAACGCGGTCGACTGCGCGCTGTGGGACCTCGCGGCCAAGGCGGCTGGGCGGCGGTTGTGGGAGCTTGCCGGCCTGCCGGCGCCGGGGCCGGAGATCACCGCCTACACCCTGTCGCTGGAGTCCCCCGAGGAGATGGAGGCGCGGGCGCGGGAGAACGCGCACCGGCCGCTGCTGAAGATCAAGCTCGGCACGCCGGACGACATGCCCCGGCTGGAGGCGGTGCGCCGGGGCGCGCCTGAGGCGCGCATCGTCGTCGACGCCAACGAGGGCTGGTCGGCGGAGGTCTACGCCGACCTCGCCCCGCACCTCGTCCGCCTCGGCGTCGGCCTTGTCGAGCAGCCGCTGCCGGCGGGCCAGGACGAGGCGCTGCGCGGCCTCGACCGGCCGGTGCCACTCTGCGCGGACGAAAGCTGCCACGACCGCGCGTCGCTGCCCGCGCTCGCCGGCCTCTACGACGTGGTGAACATCAAGCTCGACAAGACCGGCGGCCTGACCGAGGCGCTGGCGCTGCGGGACGCGGCGCGGGCGGGAGGGTTCGGCGTGATGGTCGGCTGCATGGTCGGCTCGTCCCTCGCGATGGCGCCGGCGGTGCTGGTGGCACAGGGGGCGCAGGTGACCGACCTCGACGGGCCGCTCCTGCTGGCCGAGGACCGGGAGACGCCGCTCGCCTACGACGCGGCCGGCGTGCATCCGCCCGAGGCGGCGCTGTGGGGCTAGGCCGGCGGGCTTGACGCGGCGGCCGGGCGCGCCGAAGAGGGCGCCGCGATCACGAGGAGTCGGCCATGTCCCGCACCGTCTACGTAAACGGCGAGTACGTCCCCGAGGCGGAGGCGAAAGTCAGCGTCTTCGACCGGGCGTTCCTGATGGCGGATGGCGTGTACGAGGTGACGAGCGTCCTCGGCGGCAGGCTCATCGACTTCGACGGCCACGCGGCGCGGCTGGAGCGCAGCCTCGGCGAGCTCGGCATGGGGATGCCGATGTCGCGGGACGAGCTGCTGACGATCCACCGCGAGCTGGTGGTGCGCAACGACCTGACCGACGGCATGATCTACCTGCAGGTCACCCGCGGCGCCCCCGGCGACCGCGACTTCGCCTTTCCGCCCGAGGGGACGCCGCAGACGGTGGTGCTGTTCACCCAGTCCAAGCCGGGGCTGGCCGACAGCCCGCTGGCGAAACAGGGCATCCGCGTCATCTCGATCCCCGACGTCCGCTGGGGGCGGCGCGACATCAAGACGGTGCAGCTGCTGTATCCGTCGATGGGCAAGATGATGGCCAAGAAGGCGGGCGCCGACGACGCCTGGATGGTCGAGGACGGTGCGGTGACGGAAGGCACGTCCAACAACGCCTACATCGTGAAGGACGGGACCATCGTGACCCGCAACCTCGGCACCGAGATCCTGCACGGCATCACCCGCGCCGCGGTCCTGCGATTCGCGCGCGAGGCGCAGATGAAGGTGGAGGAGCGCGCCTTCACCATCGACGAGGCGAAGGCGGCGGACGAGGCGTTCATCACCTCGGCCTCGATGTTCGTGATGCCGGTGGTGGAGATCGACGGCGATGCGGTGGGCTCCGGCGCGCCGGGGCCCGTGGCGACGCGCCTGCGGGAGATCTACCTCGAGGAGAGCCGCAAGGTCGCCGTCTGAGTCCGCGGCTGGGCGCCCGGACGCAAGGCGCTAGCTGTGACTCGACCCCTCTCGAAGGACGCCCGATGCTCCGCACTCTTGCCGCCCTGTGCCTGACCCTCGCCGCCCTGCCGGCGCGAGCCGAGACCTTTGACGTCCTTCTCGGCGACCGGCTGATCGGGACGATGGAGTCCCGGGCCGATCTGCTTCGCACCGTTCTCGACAACACGCCCTTCGGTATCGCCGACGGTGAGACGGTGGCGACGCTGGGCCGGGTGCAGGCCGACGACGGCGCGGTGGTGTCGCAGTACTATTTCCGAAATGATGAGCGGACCGTCTCGGTCCTGTTCGCGGACGACGGCTCGGTGCGGCAGACCGAGATCCTGCCGCAGAGCGAGGCGACCGAGATGTCGGACCCGGCGCGGTATCCTGCGGACGTGCGCGATCCGGTCGGGGTGGTGCACGGGATGGTCACGGCGGGGGGCTGTCCGGCCCCGTTCCGGCAGTATGACGGGCGCCGCGTGGCCGAGGGGCGCATCGTGGCCGAGCGGCGGGACGGCGACACCGTGGCCTGCGACCTCGACTATCGCGTCGTGGCCGGGCCGGGTCATGCCTCTCCGCTCGGGCTGCGGCAGATCGCGGCGACGCTGACCTATCAGGGCGGGGCGCTCTCATCGATCGCGATCCGGGCGGCAGGCTTCACGCTCACGATCCGGCGGCAGTAGGCGCGCCGGTCCCGGCTCATATGGTCCACAGGGACCCGTATCTCTCCACAACGCCGAACCGGTTGACCTCCAGGTCGGCCTCGAACTCTCCCGCGGTGTAGTGCCAGGCCGTCTCGCCGGTCCGGTGGTAGGTCTGCCGCAGCGACTTCAGCGTCCAGTCCCGGTCGTCCAGCCACGCCGCCGTCACGTCGGCCGACTGCCCGACTTCCAGCCGCAGGCGGCGGATCGGCAGGGTGTTGGTCGCGGGCGTGAAGCCGAGGTCGACGTCCTCGGCGCCGTCCACCTCGGGCACGCGGGCGCCGTTGAGGGTCCAGCGGCCCTCCGGATCCCTCTCGATCCGCAGCGACGGCGCCAGGCCCACCCGGGCCCGCACCGTCCGCCCTTCGGCATCCGCGCGGACCCGGTAGCGCACGGTGTCGGCGGCGAGCGAGGCGGATCCCTCGATCAGCAGGCCGTTCCCCGTGGCGATGAAGCGGCAGGCGTCGGTGCCGGCGTGGGCGCGGCCGGTCCAGAGGACGGCGTGGGCGCCCGCGATCACTTCCGCGAGCCGACGTTCTGGGTGTAGGCGACCTCGTACGCGGTCTGCTTGGCCGCGTCCGCCTCGGGCTGCTTCGCCTTCCAGTCGTCGTAGGGCATCCCGTAGAAGTCCTCGCGCGCCTCGTCCTTGGACATCTCGATGCCGCGCTCGGCCGCGGCCTCCTGCATCCAGCGCGACAGGCAGTTCCGGCAGAAGCCGGCGAGGTTCATCAGATCGATGTTCTGCACGTCCGGCCGCTCTTCCATCAGGTGCTGGCGGAGGCGGCGAAAGGCGGCGGCCTCGATCTCGGTGCGGGTGGCGTCGTCCATGGGCGTGTCCTCCATCGGCGCGGGTCAGGCGGCGGGCAGCACGCCCGCGGCGCGGGCGCCGTCCAGCAGGCTTTCGGCGAGGATGTGCGCATCCCGGGTCGCCGGCGGCCTCTGGTCGGGAATCTGGATCACGGTCATGCCCGCGGCAAGGGCGGCCACGGTCCCGACGTCGGAATCCTCGAAGGCGAGGCAGTCGGCGGGCGCGACGCCGAGGCCCTCGGCGGCGCGCAGGTACAGGTCCGGGGCCGGTTTCGGCCGGTCCACCCGGTCGCGGCCCCAGACATGCGCCTCGGGGAAGCGGTGGGCGATGCCGGCGCTGCGCAGGCTCTCGCGCGCCGTCTGGGTGCGCGAGTTGGTGGCGAGCGCGACGGGAACCCCGCTGTCGGCGAGGAGGCCCAGCAGCTCGTCCGCGCCGGGCCGCAGCGGGATGCCCGAGGCGAACATGCGCTGCACCTCGAGATCCCACAATGCGCCGAAGCCCTCGTGGTCGAAGGCCGCGCCGAAGGCGGCACGCAGCGTCGGCGCGGCCTCTCCCACGGTGCCGATGAGATCGGTCAGCACGTCCCGCCGCTCCGGCAGATCCATCGCCCGGAACGCGGCGAGGCCGGCCTCGATCACCAGCCGCTCGCTGTCGATCAGAGTGCCGTCCATGTCGAAGATCACCGCCTTGTAGCGCATGGTCAGACCCCCGCCGCGACGAGCGCACGGGTCAGGTACGGCGCCAGCCGCGTGGCCCAGGCGCTTTGCGCCTCGGGCGTGGCGATCAGGTCGTTGCGGACCTCGATCAGCGCGTTCGGCCGGCCGGGCTTCAGGGCGTGGCGGTCGATCGAATCGCCGGGCAGGTGGCCGGAGTAGGGGACGTTGTCGCCGACGAAGAGGTCCTCGTCCTCTCCGAACGCCTCGATCAGCGGCTGCGCGAGGCGGCCGTCGAGGTGGGACCACAGCACCGTCACCTTCCACGGCCGGAACGGCCGGCCCTTCAGCTGCGGCGTGAAGGAGTGAATGGCGAGGTAGACGGTGTCCTCCCGCCGCCCCGCAAGATCGGCGATCGCCGCATGGTAGGGGCGCCAAAGCCGGTCGAGCCGTCGTTCGCGTTCGGCCGCATCGGCGGCGCGGTTCGCCGGAATCACGGTCCCGTCGTAGAGGCGCATCAGGATCGTCGGGTCGTCCTCGCCGCGGTTCGGGTCGATCACGAGGCGCGAGAAGCGGGAAGACACGACCGTCGCGTCCAGCGCCTCGCCCAGCGCCTCGGCCACGCCGAGGGCGCCGACGTCCCAGGCGATGTGCCGCGCCATGTCCTCGGCCGGCAGGCCGAGATCGCCGCCCGCGACCCAGTCCGGCACGCGGTTCGTCGCGTGGTCGCAGGTGATGAGCCAGCGCGAGCGGCGGTCCGCTCCGCTGATCGTGTAGGCGTCCGTGGTCACGGCGTCGTCAGGTCCGTCGGGTCTTTGCACGGTGCGGACTTAGGCTAGTTGAGAAGGGAATGGAATTGCGCCATAAGACGGCCGACCGGGCGGTTAGCGGTAACACGGCCGTAACGCGGATCCGCTAACGGACCGCACAGGCCCGCCGGCCGGACAAGGGACAGCAGACGGGGACATCCATGCGCCGCCACCGCAACGTCAAGATCGTGGCCACCCTCGGCCCCGCCTCCTCCACCTACGAGGTGATCCGCGCGCTGGCCGAGGCCGGGGCCGACGTGTTCCGCCTGAACATGAGCCACGGCACCCACGACGAACAGCGTGCCCGGCACGAGATCATCCGCAAGGTCGAGGCCGACATGGGCTCGCCCATCGGGATCCTCGCCGACCTGCAGGGGCCCAAGCTGCGCGTCGGCACGTTCGCCGACGGCTCGGCCGAGCTGGAGGCGGGACAGGACTTCCGCCTCGACCTCGACGACGCGCCGGGCGACGCGACGCGGGTGCAGCTGCCCCACCGCGAGATCTTCGACGCGCTGGAGCCGGGGGCCTCGCTCCTCGTCAACGACGGCAAGATCCGCCTCAAGGTGAAGGATTGCGGCCGCGACTTCGCCGCCTGCGAGGTGACGGTGGGCGGCACCATCTCGAACCGCAAGGGCGTGAACGTGCCGGACGTCGTGCTGGGCCTCGCCGCCCTGTCCGACAAGGACCGCACCGACCTGGAATTCGCGTGCGAGCTGGGCGTCGACTGGCTGGCGCTGTCGTTCGTGCAGCGCCCCGCCGACATGATCGAGGCGCGGGATCTCGCGAAGGGCCGCGCCGCCGTGCTGGCCAAGATCGAGAAGCCGGCCGCCGTGAAGGCGTTCGACGACATCCTCGCCGTCTCGGACGGAATCATGGTCGCTCGCGGCGACCTCGGCGTCGAGTTGCCGGTGCAGAACGTGCCGCCGATCCAGAAGCGGCTGGTCCGCAAGTGCCGCGCCGCGGCCAAGCCGGTGATCGTCGCCACCCAGATGCTGGAGAGCATGATCGAGAGCCCGATGCCCACCCGGGCCGAGGTCTCGGACGTGGCCGCCGCGATCTACGAGGGCACCGACGCCGTCATGCTGTCCGCCGAGAGCGCGGCCGGCAGCTACCCGGTCGAGGCGGTGCGCACGATGGACAACGTCGCCTACGAGGTCGAGGCCGACCCGACCTACCGCGAGGTGATCGAGAGCAGCCGCCGGATCGAGCGCCGCTCGGTCGCGGACGGCATCGTGTCGGCCGCGCGCGAGATCGCGGAGGCCACCGACATCAAGGCTATCGCCTGCTTCAGCCAGTCGGGCACCACCGCCAGCCTCGTCGCGCGCGAGCGGCCGCGGGTGCCGATCCTCGCGCTCACCTCGCAGGAATCGACCGCCCGGCGCCTGTGCCTGACCTGGGGCTGCAACTGCGTGATCGTGGATCCGGTGGACCGGTTCAAGATGGCGGTCGTCGCCGGCGTCCGCGCCGCACGCGAGGAGAACCTCGCCGGGCCGAAGGACCTGATCGTGGTCACCGCGGGCGTGCCCTTCAACACGCCCGGCTCCACCAACATCCTGCGGGTGGCGCCCTGCGAGGAACGGTTGATCTTCTCGGGCGAGCCGGAGTAGCCTTTACGCAAAGTCAACGGATAACGTTGCAGGCGGACAGGCATGGATACCGATCTCTATCTCGCCACGGGGCTCGTCCTGCTGGTCCTGACGCTCCCGGCCATTGTCTCGGCCCTGACGGAGGGGCGGCCGCCGCGGCTCGCCGCGGTCGTCCTGCTGATCGGCGGCGGGCTTGTCGCCTTCGCGGTGACCAGCCGGCCGGGCGGCTACACCTTCGCCGAGATCCCCGACGTCCTGGTCCGCGTGGCCGCCCGTATCGTGAATTGATGCGACCGGTCGAGCGCCGGAGCACACGCGCGCGCATCAATTGTTGAAGCGCCGACCCGGCCCCATGGGCGACGCTTGCAGGCGGGGCAATCCGGGAGTCGATCCATGGACGACGGGAACGGTCTGCGCATGCAGCTGGCGGAAATGCGGCATCGGACCACCAACATTCTCGCCTCGCTGGCCGCGCTGACGCGGTCGCAGGCGCGGCAGGCCAACACCGAGGAGGCGCGCGAGCGGCTGTCATGGGTGCTGGACTGCATCCTGACGGCGACGCAGCTGCATCGCGCTGTCGGTGTCACGACGGGCGACGGGCTGTCGCTTCACCTGCGCGAGGTCGGTCAGCTCTGGGCGCGGCTGGGGGCCGAGCGGAATGTCCAGGTCCAGATCGACACCGACGGCGCGCCGCAGGTGGAGGACGGGGCGGCCATGATGCTGGCTCTGCTGGTGCAGGAGGCGATCACCAACAGCCTCGCTCATGCCTACCCCGACGGCGGACCCGGTCTCATCCAGGTTCGGTTCGGCCGCGACGGCGACGGCCGGCTGGTCCTGACCGTGCGCGACGACGGCGTCGGGCTGCCGGACGACGAGTCGGCGGAGCCACCGCAGCTCGACTGGGTCGCTCCGACGCTGCGGGATCATGGCAACGGGCGGGCGCTGATCGCCGATCTCGCGCGCTATGCGGGTGGAAAGGCAAGCTGGCATGCCGACCCGCTTGGCGGTACGGTCGTCAGGGTCGACGTGCCCTACGTGGGCCGTCAGTGCTAGGATGCACATGTTGAACGTCCTCAGCCGAAAGCTGCTGCTCGCCGGTCCCCTCCCGGAAGAAGACCTCGCCGTGGTCGAGGGGCTGGTCGCGAACCCGCGCACCGTGCAGGCGCGCACCGACATCATCGACCGCGGCGATCCGACCTCCAACGTCCACCTCGTGCTCGAGGGGATCGCCTGCCGCTACAAGCTGCTTCCCGACGGGCGACGCTCGATCATGGCGCTTCTGCTGCCGGGCGACTTCTGCGACCTGAACGTCGCGATCCTCGGCCACATGGACCATGCCATCGGCACGCTGACGGCCTGCACTATCGTCGACATTCCCCGCGAGGCGATCGACGAGATCGTCGAGAAGCACCCGCCTCTCACCCGCGCCCTGTGGTGGTGCACCCTAGTGGACGAGGCGGTGCTGCGGGAGTGGCTGGTCAACATGGGCCGCCGGCGGGCCGACAGGCAACTGGCGCACTTCCTATGCGAGATCCACCTGCGCCTCGAAGCGGTCGGGCGGCGGGACGGCTTTCACCTGTCGCTGACGCAGGAAATGATCGCCGACCTCCTCGGCATCACCACGGTCCATGCGCAGCGGATCATGGCGGGGCTCCGGCAGGACGGGCTGATCGCCATCGAGGATCGCAAGATCACCGTTCCCGACATCGAGGCGCTGCGCGACTTCGCCGAGTTCGAGGACGATTACCTGCATCTGAACGGGTCGGCGGGGTAGCGCCTCCGGACGGTGGTGCGACACGAGTGGAGGCAGTCCATGCCGACGTACTATTTCGACACGCGCGACGGTGACCGGACGACCCGCGACGAGACCGGGCAGGATCTGCCTCACCGGAAGTCGGCCCGCGACACCGCGATCGAGGCTCTCCCCGAGATCGCGCGCGACGCCCTGCCCGACGGGGACGAGTGGCAGGTCCATATCCGGGTGCGGGAGGACGGCGGAACGGCGTTCCTCGACGTGTCGCTGACCCTGCGGGAGCGGTGGCTGGACTGACGGGCCGCCCCCGTCGCGACAGGCTTGCCAAGCCGCCGCCAGCCCCCTATACGGCGCCTTCGTTTTCCGCGCGTCCGGCCGATGTGGCATGCCGAGTCGCGCGTTCAGTCCCGAAGAGGAGACAGCAAATGCCCAAGATGAAGACCAAGTCGAGCTGCAAGAAGCGGTTCAAGGTGACCGCCTCGGGCCGGATCAAGGCCGGCCAGGCGGGCAAGCGCCACGGCATGATCAAGCGGACGAACAAGTTCATCCGCGACGCCCGCGGCACCCAGGTCCTGTCCAAGGCGGACGAGGGCATCCTGAAACCCATGATGCCCTACGCGCGCTGAAGGAGGTCTGAGAGATGTCCCGCACCAAAGGTGGAACCGTCACCCATCGCCGCCACAAGAAGGTCCTCGACGCCGCGAAGGGCTACTACGATCGCCGCAGCCGCACCTTCAAGGTCGCGCGCCAGGCCGTCGACAAGGCGAACCAGTACGCGACCCGCGACCGCAAGAACCGCAAGCGCAACTTCCGCGCGCTGTGGATCCAGCGGATCAACGCCGCGGTCCGCTCGTTCGACGAGAGCCTGACCTACTCGCGCTTCATGGGCGGCCTCGCGAAGGCCGGGATCGAGGTCGACCGCAAGGTCCTCGCCGATCTGGCCGTGCACGAGCCCGAGGCGTTCAACGCCATCGCCGCCAAGGCCCGCGACGCGCTGGCCTGAACGCCGCGCCCCTCGCGACACGACCGGACCGGCCGCCCCCACGGGCGGCCGGTTTCCGTTTGGGTGGTGAGACGGCCGGGGAGGGCCGCCGCGGGGCGCGTCGCTCAGCCGCCGTTCTCGCGGATGCGGCCGCCCAGCTCCACGATGCGGCGCAGGTACGCGCGGCCGATGCAGGTGGCGTCGGTGCCGCAGGCATCGCGGTCGCCGCGCAGCCAGTCGGCCTGCGAGGGGTCGTTCGGCCGTGCGATAGCCCGGCCGTAGACCGCGCCGAGGGCGGCGTCCATGTTCGCCAGCAGCTCGTTCGCGCAGACCGTCTCTTCGGTCGGGTTGAGGCCCGAGGCGTCGCACCACGGCCGCAACGGCTCGGACGGGGCGGCCGGGGCCGGCGCGGGCGGGGCGCCCGGCGCCTCGGTCAGCTCGGCGATCCGCCCGCGATAGGACGCCTCGATGCAGAACAGGTCGCTGCCGCATTCGTTGCGCCGGCGCAGCCAGTCGGTCTGCGACGCTTCGCTGGCGTCGGAACGGCGGTAGAACTCGGTCAGCTGCGCGTCGAGCCCGCCGAGGAGGGGCGAGCTGCAGATCGCCTGCTCGGTCTGGCTGAGCGACTGGAAGGCGCACCATTCCTGCGCGGCGGCGGGAAGGGGCGACAGGCAGAGGGCGAGGGCGGCAGCGCGGAGCATCGGCGGTCCTTCCGGTGTCTCCCCCGGAAATGCGAGGCCCCGCGCGCAGGTTCCTTCGCTGGCGCTCAGCCCCGAGAGGTCAGCATCGCCGGGCAGCCGCGGTGGGCGGCGGGCTGGCCGATGTGGTGCGGGTTGATGATGAGATGCCAGGTCGGGGCGTAGCCCGGCGCCTGGGCGCGGCTGTACGAGCAGCCGTCGGCGGTGGTGAACCACTGGCCCTGGAAGCTGGCCGGCGGCGCGACGTGGACGCGGGCGGCGGCCTGCGCGAGGGCGGACCCGGCGGTGAGCGAGAGAAGGGCGGCGATGGCGGCGGTGCGCAGCATGAGGAACGGCTCCTGTCCGAAGTGTCGATGAGGCTGTCTCGCCGTCCCGCCCGCCGCCGCCCGGCCGGCCGGGCGGCGAAAGCGTGGACCTTCCCGACAATTGGACCGGACTCCCCGAACCTTGCCCTTCGCCCCGCCCCGCGCTAACCGGACCGGCGAGTTCCGGAGGACCCGATGGACGACCTGAGAGACCGCTATCTCGCCCGGATCGAGGCCGCCGCCGACGAGGCGGCGCTCGAGGAGGTGCGCCTCAGTGCGCTCGGCAAGAAGGGCGAGGTCAGCCTCAAGATGCGCGAGCTGGGCGGCTTGTCGCCCGAGGAGCGCCAGGTCGCCGGCCCCGCGCTGAACGCGCTGAAGGATCAGCTGACGGCGGCGCTGGCCGCCCGCAAGACGGCGCTGGAGGACGCGGCGCTGGACGCGCGGCTCGCGGCCGAGACGGTGGACGTCACCCTGCCGGCCCGCCACCGCCGCCGCGGCACGATCCACCCGGTCAGCCAGGTGACCGAGGAGGTCACCGCGATCTTCGCCAGCCTCGGCTTCGCCGTCGCCGAGGGCCCGCAGATCGAGAGCGACTGGTACAATTTCGACGCGCTCAACATGCCGTCGCACCATTCGGCCCGCGCCGAGATGGACACGTTCTACATGTCCCGCGCCGAGGGCGACAACCGCCCGCCGGCGGTCCTGCGCACCCACACCTCGCCCGTTCAGATAAGGCACCTGGAGGCGCACGGCGCCCCCTGCCGGGTGATCGCGCCGGGACGGGTCTACCGCGCCGACTACGACCAGACCCACACGCCGATGTTCCACCAGGTCGAGGGGCTGTGCATCGGCCGCGACATCTCGATGGCGCACCTGAAATGGACGCTGGAGCAGTTCTTCTCGGCCTTCTTCGGCACCGAGGTGAAGACCCGCTTCCGCGCCTCGCACTTCCCGTTCACCGAACCGTCGGCCGAGGTGGACATCCAGTGCGAGTGGTCGGACGGGCAGGTGCGCGTCGGCCAGGGCGACGACTGGCTGGAGGTTCTGGGCTCTGGCATGGTGCATCCCAACGTCCTGCGCGCGGCGGGGGTGGATCCGGACGAGTGGCAGGGCTTCGCCTTCGGCATGGGGATCGACCGGATCGCGATGCTGAAATACGGCATCCCCGACCTGCGCGCGTTCTTCGACAGCGACCTCCGCTGGCTGCGCCACTACGGCTTCGGCCCGGGGCAGGTGCCGACCACCCACGGCGGCTGACCCCGCCCCAGCGAAGGAGACGCGTCATGCAGCTCTTCCGCCACGAGACCCGGCAGAAGTCCGAGCGGTCGAAACGGTACTACGCCCGCTCCGAACTGCTCTACACCATCGTCGATTTCGGCGCGGCGCTGTCGTTCGTCGTCGGCTCGGTCTTCTTCTTTTTCGACAGCACGCAGACCGCCGCGACGTGGCTGTTCCTGATCGGCTCGATCCTGTTCGCGGCCAAGCCGACGATCCGCACGGTGCGCGAGATCCATCTCTACCGCATGGGCGATTACAAAGACCTGTCGAAACGCGACCGCTAGTTCCGCGCCGAGAGGAACACCGCGCCGCCCGAACTCAGCCTGCGGCCGAGGTCCGGGATCTGCGATCCGCCCCGGCAGCCGAGGCGGAGGTTCCGGATCTGGACGGAGTCGGCGTCGCAGGCCGCCTGGGCCGCTCCGACCGTGACCGTCTCGCGCACGTCGCTTCCGCCCCCCGTGCCGCCCGCGCCGCCGTGACGCAGGGCCAGCGGCGACAGCAGCAGCGTCAGCGCGAGGAGGATCAGGACGAGACCGCGATGTTCCATGGGCCACCTTTGGGTTGACGTCAAGGTAAACGTAATGCGTGTCGGATTTGCGGTGACGCCGGGGTCAAGTGACGGCCGGGCATGGCGCACAGGGGGCGGCCTTCCCCTCCTGCGGGGAGTGCGCTAAGCCGCGCCGGATCGAAAATTCCGGGGGCCGCCATGAAGTTCACCCTCTCTTGGCTGAAGGACCATCTCGACACGTCCGCCGGCGTCGACGAGATCGCCGAGGCGCTGACCGACCTCGGTCTCGAGGTCGAGGAAGTGTCGAACCCGGCTGCCCGGCTGGCCGACTTCACCATCGGCAAGGTCCTGCACGCCGAGAAGCATCCCGACGCCGACAAGCTGCGCGTCTGCAAGGTGCTGACCGACGAGGGCGAGACGCAGATCATCTGCGGTGCGCCCAACGCCCGGGAGGGCATCACCGTCGTCGTGGCCAAGCCCGGCACCTACGTCCCCGGCATCGACACGACCATCGGCGTCGGCAAGATCCGCGGCATCGAGAGCTTCGGCATGATGTGCTCGGAGCGCGAGATGGAACTCAGCGAAGAGCATGACGGCATCATCGAGCTGCCCTCGGGCGAGGTGGGCGAGCGGTTCACCGACTGGCTGGCGGCGCACGACCCGGCCAAGGTGGACCCCGTGATCGAGATCGCGATCACCCCGAACCGCGGCGACGCGCTGGGCGTGCGCGGGATCGCCCGTGACCTCGCCGCGCGGGGCCTCGGCACGCTCAAGCCGCTGCGCGAGCCGCAGGTGGCCGGCTCCTTCGACAGCCCGATCGGGGTAACCATCGACGCCGACACGCTGGACGACGCGCCGCTGTTCTGCGGCCGGGTGATCCGGGGCGTCCGCAACGGGCCGTCGCCGCAGTGGCTGCAGGATCGCCTGCGGGCAATCGGCCTGCGGCCCATCAGCTTCCTCGTCGATGTGACGAACTTCTTCACCTTCGACCTGAACCGCCCGCTGCACGTCTTCGACGCCGACAAGGTGAAGGGCCACCTGCGCGTCCACCGCGCGGAAGGGGGCGAGACGCTGCTGGCCCTCGACGAGCGGACCTACACCTTCGAGCCGGGCATGGTCATCATCTCGGACGACGAGGGCCCCGAGAGCATCGCCGGCATCATGGGCGGCGAGGAGACGGGCTGCACGCCCGAGACGACGACCGTCTTCGTCGAAAGCGCGTACTGGGACCCGATCCAGATCGCCCATACCGGCCGACGGCTGAAGATCAACTCCGACGCCCGCTACCGGTTCGAGCGGGGCGCCGATCCCGCCTTCACGCCCGTCGGCCTCGACCTCGCGGTGGAGATGATCCTGCGCGAGGCGGGCGGCGAGGCGTCCGAGGTGATCGTCGCCGGCGCGGTGCCGGACACGGACCGCGCCTACCGGCTGGACACCGACAGGGTGCAGAGCCTCGTCGGGATGGCGATCCCGCCGGAGGAGCAGCGCGCGACGCTGGAGGCGCTGGGCTTCCGGCTCGACGGCGACATGGTGCATCCGCCGTCCTGGCGGTCGGACGTGAAGGGGCAGGCCGACCTGGTGGAAGAGGTCGCGCGTGTCGCCTCTCTGACCCGGCTGGAGGGCACGCCGCTGCCCCGCGAGGTCGGAGTCCCGGCGCCGGTCCTGACGCCCGGACAGGTACGGCAGGCGCTCGGCCGGCGGACGGCGGCGGCGCTCGGCTACGACGAGTGCGTGACCTACTCCTTCATCGACGCCGAGGCGGCGGGCCTGTTCGGCGCCGACCTCATGGCGATGCGGCTGGAGAACCCGATCTCGTCCGAGATGAGCCACATGCGGCCGGCCCTCCTGCCCGGTCTCCTGCGCGCCGCCGCCCGCAACCAGGCGCGCGGGCAGGCCGACCTCGCCCTGTTCGAGCTGGGGGCCGCGTTCACCGGGGCCGAGCCGGGCGAGCAGGTGACGCTGCTGACCGGCCTGCTGGTCGGCCGCACCGGCCCCCGCGACGTCCATGGCGAGCGGCGGGCGGTCGATCTGTTCGACGCCAAGGCCGACGCCGAGGCGGTGCTCGCCGCGATGGGCGCGCCCGACAGGGTGCAGGTCCGCGCCGGGGCCGAGGCGTGGTGGCACCCGGGCCGCAGCGGCACGATCTCGCTGGGGCCGAAGAAGGTGCTGGGCGTGTTCGGCGAGGTGCATCCGCGGGTGCTGTCCGCGATGGGCGTCAAGGGGCCGGCGGTCGGCTTCACCCTGTGGCCGGACGAGATCCCGCTGCCCCGCAAGGCCGCAGCGACGCGGCCGGCGTTGCAGGTCTCGGACCTGCAGGCGGTGGAGCGCGACTTCGCCTTCGTGGTGGACGAGGGCGTGACCGCCGCGCAGGTGCTGGCGGCGGCGCAGGGCGCGGACAAGGCGCTGATCTCGGACGTGCGCGTCTTCGACCAGTTCGTCGGCGGCAGCCTCGGCGAGGGCCGCAAGTCGCTCGCCATCACCGTGCGGCTGCAGCCGACCGAGGCCACGCTGAAGGAAGCGGAGATCGAGGCGGTGGCGGCGAAGGTGGTCGAGAAGGTCGCCCAGGCGACCGGCGGCACGCTGCGGGGTTGAGGCGGGGCGCGCGCTGCTTCCTCCGGATCGACCCGTCCCGGCCTTGAGCCGGCAACTGTAACCTCAGGGGTTGGCTGTCGCGTAATCCTTGGCGTCGCGGAGCATGGCGTTGAGGACGGTGAGGAGCTTGCGTGCGACGGCGATGATGGCCTGCTTGGGACGCTTTCCGGCGGCCTCGAGGCGGGCGCGGAAGGCGGCGAAGGCAGGGTCCCGGCGCGAGGCCTGCAGGCCGGCGAGGTAGAGCAGCGAGCGGATCACCGGTCGGCCGCCGGCGATCCTGCGGGGCGGGCTGCGCATCCCGGAGTCGCGCGCGACCGGCGCCAGTCCCGCCAG
>NZ_KB902312.1 GCF_000379485.1 Wenxinia marina DSM 24838 | reverse complement strand
CGGCTACTACTGCGAGTGGGTCACCGTCACCGACTACTGGGGCAACTGGATCACCGTCTGGCAGTGCTTCTGATCTGACCCCCGCGGCGGCGCCGGGACCCTCCCGCCCGGCGCCGCCGCTCCCGACCCAGGACCGAATGGCCTGTCCCTCACCGGCGGACGGGCTATTCAGGCGTTCAGGACCAGAGGCAGGCACGATGAGCTATACCTACGACTACCCCAGGCCGAGCGTGACGACGGACATCCTCGTCTTCTCGATCCGCGACGGCATCCTTCAGGTCCTCCTCATCGAGAGGAAGATCGATCCGTTCCGGGGCGCCTGGGCGATCCCCGGCGGGTTCGTCCAGATGGACGAGGATCTTCGCGACGGCGCGCTGCGCGAGCTGGAGGAGGAGACCGGGCTCACCGGCATTCCGATCCGGCAGCTGCGCACCTACGGACACCCCGACCGCGATCCCCGCGGCCGCGTCATCACGGTCGCCTTCGTCGCCCTCGTCCCGTCGGACGACCTGATCGCGACGGGCGGCAGCGACGCGCGGGACGCGCGCTGGTTCGCGGTCGACGACCTGCCGCCGCTGGCCTTCGACCACGACCGCATCGTTGCGGACGGCCGGGCGCAGCTGGCGCGGGACGTGACCGCGACGCTTCACGACAGCGCGCTGATCGCGTTCGACTTCCTGCCCCCGGCCTTCACCCTGTCGCAGGCGCAGCAGGTCTTCGAGACGCTGCGCGGCGAGGCGATGGACAAGCGCAACTTCCGCAAGTGGCTGGCGAGCGAGTATGCGCTGGAGGATACGGGCGAGAAGTCGACCGGCGGACGCCACCGTCCCGCGGCGCTGTACCGTCTCAAGGAGGGCTGAGCGGGACGCGGCGATGCGAGCTGCCGAAGTGGGGAGATCGCCCCTGCGAAGGGCGGGATCCGGGCGATCCGGCACAGGCGGGCCGGCTTGCCCGCCGGGCCGGCCGGCTGGCATACAGGCGCGATGAGCGACGCAGTCTCCAGCGGCGGGCCGCGGGTCCGGATCCGGATCGTGCTGGGTGAGGACGCCATGCTGGGACCCGGCAAGGCGGACCTCCTGGAGCGGATCCGCCAGACCGGCTCCATCGCGGCGGCCGGCCGCGCGATGGGCATGAGCTACAAGCGCGCCTGGATGCTGGTCGGCGAGATGAACGCCGCCTTCCGCGAGCCGCTGGTCGACTCGACGCGCGGCGGCCCCGCGGGCGGCGGCGCGCGGCTGACCGGAGCGGGCGAGGCGGTTCTGGCGACCTACCGCGAGATCGAGGAGATCACGGCCGAGGCCGGCGCGGCGGGGATTGCGGCCCTGCAGGCGATGGCGAAGGGGCCGGGCGGCACCGAATAGCGCTTGCCCGGTACCGGCCCGCTTGCGATATGTTCGGCGGAACACATCACTCTTCCCGGTGGACGATGACGATCCGGCGCCTCGCCCCTGCCCTCGCCACGGCGCTCGCCCTTGCGCCCGCGCTGGCGCGGGCCGACGAGGTCGTCGTTTTCGCCGCCGCCAGCCTCGCCGACGCGCTCGCCGAGATCGAGACGGGGTTCGAGGCCGCGACCGGCCACGACCTCGTCGTCTCGCTCGCCGGCTCGTCCGCGCTGGCCCGGCAGATCCAGCAGGGCGCGCCGGCGGACGTCTTCATCTCGGCGAGCCCGGACTGGATGGACGCGGTCGAGGCGGACGGGCTGGTCGAGGCGGGGACGCGGATCGACCTGCTCGGCAACGACCTCGTCCTCGTCGCCGCGGGCGCCGACGCGGCGCCGGTCGATATCGGCCCGGGACTCGATCTCGCCGGCCTCCTCGGCGACGGCCGCCTGGCGATGGCGCTGGTCGATTCGGTGCCGGCCGGCATCTACGGCAGGGCGGCGCTGGAGAGCCTCGGCCTGTGGGACGGCGTCGCGGCGCAGGTGGCGCAGGCCGACAACGTGCGCGCGGCGCTCGCCTTCGTGTCGGCGGGGGAGGCGCCGCTCGGCATCGTCTACGCTACAGATGCCGTGGCCGAGGACGACGTGACCGTCGTCGGCACCTTTCCAGCCGACTCGCACCCGCCCATCGTCTACGCGGCCGCCGATCTCGCCACCCGCGAGATCGCGGAAGAAGCGGAGTTCCTCGATTACCTGCAGGGACCCGAGGCCCGCGCGGCGTTCGAGCGGCAGGGCTTCGCGGTCCTCGTGCCGTAGCCGATGGCGGACTGGCTCGGCCCCGAGGAATGGCGGGCGGTCGCGCTCTCCCTGCAGGTCTCTCTCTGGGCGACGCTGGTCAGCCTGCCGTTCGGCATCCTCGCGGCCTACGCCCTGGCGCGGTGGCGCTTTCCCGGGCGGCAGCTGCTGAACGGGCTCGTCCACCTGCCGCTGATCCTGCCGCCGGTGGTGACGGGCTACCTCCTCCTCCTGACGTTCGGCACGCAGGGGCCGGTGGGCGGCGTGCTGGCCGAGTGGGGCATCGTGCTCGCCTTCCGCTGGACGGGGGCTGCGCTGGCCGCGGGCGTGATGGCGTTCCCGCTGATGGTGCGGGCGATCTGGCTGTCGCTGGAGGCGGTGGATCCGAAGCTGGAGCAGGCCTCGGCGACCCTCGGCGCCTCGCCGCCGTGGGTCTTTCTCACCGTCACGCTGCCGCTGATCCTGCCCGGCATCGTGGCGGGCGCGATCCTCGCCTTCGCCAAGGCGATGGGAGAGTTCGGCGCGACGATCACGTTCGTGTCGAACATCCCCGGCCAGACCCGGACCATCCCGTCCGCGATCCACGCCTTCCTGCAGGTGCCGGGGGGCGAGGGGTCGGCGGTGCGGCTGGTGATCGTGTCGGTCGTCGTGGCGATGGCGGCGCTGCTGCTGTCCGAGGTGATCGGGCGGCGGGTGGCGGCGCGGGTCGGGGGCGTCTGATGCTGGACGTCGCCCTGCGCCACGCCTTTGCGGACTTCACGCTTCAGGCCGCGTTTCGGGCGCCGCCGGGCGTGACGGTCCTGTTCGGGCGGTCGGGGTCGGGCAAGACGACCATCGTCAACGCGCTCGCGGGGCTCCTGCGGCCCGACGAGGGGCGGATCGCGGTGGGGGACCGAACGCTCCTCGACACCCGGCGCGGGATCCGGCTGCCGCCGCACCGGCGACGGATCGGCTACATCTTTCAGGAGGGGCGGCTGTTCCCGCACCTGACCGTGCGCCAGAACCTCGCCTACGGAGCCTGGTTCGCGCCGAAGGACGCGCCGCGGGAGGAGACGGGACGGATCGTGGACCTGCTCGGCATCGGGCCGCTGCTGGACCGGCGCCCGGCGACGCTGTCGGGAGGCGAGAAGCAGCGCGTCGCCATCGGCCGCGCGCTGTTGTCGGCGCCGCGCCTGATCCTCGCGGACGAGCCGCTCGCCGCGCTCGACGAGGCGCGCAAGGCCGAGATCCTGCCCTACTTCGAGCGGCTGCGGGACGAGGTCAGCGTGCCCATCCTCTATGTCAGCCACTCCGCGTCCGAGGTGGCGCGGCTGGCGACCACGGTCGTCGCGCTGGAGGCGGGGCGCGTCACCGCGCACGGGCCGGCGTCCGAGGTGCTGGGCGACCCCGCGATCCTGCCGGCGGGGGCGCGCGAGGCCGGTGCGGTGCTGACGGCGCGGGTCGTGCGGCACCACGAGGACGGGCTGACCGAGCTGGACGCGAACGGGCTGGCGCTGTTCCTGCCGCAGGTGGCGCGGCCGCCGGGCAGCGCGGTGCGGGTGCGCATCGCTGCGCACGAGGTGATCCTGGCGGGGGAGCGACCGCACGACCTGTCCGCCCTCAACATCCTGCCGGGGACCGTGCGCGAGATGCATCCGGGCGACGGGCCAGGCGTGATCGTCGCGCTCGACACCGCGGCGGGGCGGGTGCTGGCGCGGATCACGCGCCGGTCGGCCACGGCGATGGGGCTGCGGCCGGGGACGCAGGTCCATGCCATCGTGAAGTCGGTCGCCGTCGCGCCCGGGGACGTCGGCGGGCCGGGCCGCGCCGGGACCGGCGGAGCCTCCGCCCCATAGACTGATCCTCCGAAGGGGGGCCGCGCCAACGACGGCGCCCCGCCCGGTCCCATCGAGGCGGAGGCTCTTGCGCCGCGCCGCGGCGCCTTCATACTCGCCGCCGCATCCAACCGGGAGACGCCCCATGAACCGCCTGCTGCTCGCCGCCGGCCTCGCCGCGGCCACCGCCGCCCCCTCGTTCCTCGCCGCGCAGGATCTGCCCGATCTCGGCGGCCGCGAGGTCGTGATCGCGACCGAGAACGCCTACCCGCCGCTGCAGTTCGTCGGCCCCGAGGGCACGCCGATCGGCTGGGAATACGACGCGATGGCCGAGATCGCCGAACTCATCAACATCACGCCGGTCTACGAGACGACGAGCTGGGACGCGATGATCCCCGCCGTGTCCGAGGGTCAGTTCGACATGGGCATGACCGGCATCACGATCCGCGAGGACCGGGCCGAGGTCGTGGACTTCTCCGACAGCTACATGACGAGCCAGATGGCAATGCTGGTGCGCGGCGACGAGGAGCGGTTCTCGGACGCGGCGGGCTTCGCCGCCGATCCCGACCTGATCGTCGCGGCGCAGCCGGGCACCACGCCGTTCTACGTGGCGGTCTACGACGTGCTCGACGGCGACGAGGCGAACCCGCGCATCCAGCTGTTCGAGACGTTCGGCGCGGGCGTCGAGGCGCTGCGCAACGGCGACGTCGACCTCGTCCTGACGGACGGCGTCGCGGCGCAGGGCTATGTCGACGCCTCGGACGGCGGGCTCAAGGTGGTGGGAGAGCCGCTGGGGACCGAGGATTTCGGCTTCATCTTCCCAAAGGACAGCAACCTGGTGGAGCCGTTCAACGCCGCCATCGCGGCCATGCGCGAGAACGGCACGCTGGACGAACTGAACACGCGCTGGTTCCTCGAGTACAAGATGGGCGAGTGACCGCGCTGGCGGCGCACGGCGGGCGTCCGGACGCGGCTCGTCCGGGACTGCGCGAGGTCCCGGGTCAGGCCCGGGACGGGCAGACCTTACCCGCCCCGGCCCCCGAGCCGGGGCCTCGCGTAACCGGCTCCAGCGGCTCGGCGGAGGTCGCGCCCGGACCCCGCGAGGTCCCCGGTCTGGCCCGGGACGGGCAGACCCTACCCGCCCCGGCCCCCGAGCCGGGGCCTCGCGCCGCCCGGGCCCGGACCGCGACGCCTTGACGCCGCCGCCCCCGCCCTCGGGCCGCGACGGGGACTTCCCGTGGTGGCTGGTCGTCGTCGTGCTGACCGGCGTCTGGCTGTTCTGGGAGGTCCTGTCGGACGAGATCTACGCCGGCGTCCTCGACACGCTGGCCAAGGGCATCTGGATCACCGTCCTCGTGACCGTGATCGCCTACGCCGGCGCCTGCGCGCTCGGCCTCGGCCTCGCGCTGATGCAGCTGTCGCGCAGCCTGGTCGTCCGCCAGACCGCCCGTCTGTACGTCGAGGTGATGCGCGGCATCCCGATCATCGTCCTGCTGCTCTACGTCGCCTTCGTCTTTGCCCCGGCCCTCGTCTCCGCCCGCAACTGGGCGGGCGAGGTCCTCGGACTGGAGCCGATCCGCGGCCGCGACTTCCCGCTCCTGTGGCGGGCGGTGATCGCGCTGACGCTGGCTTACGCCAGCTTCCTCGCCGAGGTGTTCCGCGCCGGCCTGCAATCGGTGGAGAAGGGCCAGGTCGAGGCGGCGGAGGCGCTGGGTCTGTCGCGGTGGCACCGGTTCCGTCTGGTGGTCTGGCCGCAGGCGCTGCGGACGATCCTGCCGCCCTTGGGGAACGACTTCGTGGCGATGGTGAAGGATTCCTCGCTGGTCTCGGTCCTCGGCGTTGCCGACATCACGCAGCTGGGCAAGGTCACCGCGGCGGGCAACTTCCGCTACTTCGAGACCTACAACGTCGTCGCCCTCATCTACCTTACGATGACGATCGGCCTGTCGCTGGCCCTGCGGCGGTTCGAGAAGGGGATGCGGCGGTGACGCCCGCCCTGCGCCAGCGCCTCCTCGCCGTGGCCCGGCGGCACGCGGGCGGCGAGGCGGAGGACGTCCTGCAGGAAGCGCTGATCGTCGCTCACAGGGTCGGGCGGCTGACCGAGCAGGATGTTCCCTGGCTGGCCGGCGTGATCCGGCGGCAGGCGGCGATGGGGCGGCGGAGTGCCGCGCGCCGTGCGCGGCGCGAGCGGGAGTGGGTGGGCACGCTGTGGCACGACCAGGCGGAGCCCGGACCACCCTTGCCGCCGCTGCCGCCTTCGCTGGACCGGGTGGCGCGGCTGGCGCTCGCGGGCTGCACCCGGGCCGAGATCCGCTGGCTCCTCGACCTCCCCGACACCGCCCTGCGCCAGCGCCTCGCCGCCCTGCGTCTCCGGCTCGCCGGCCAGCCGTTGCCGCCGCAGCGCGCCGGCGCCGGCGGCGCCCGCCGGGCGGAGCTGCAGGCCGTCCTTGCCCGCCGCCCGACGACGCGCTTTGCCAGTCATGATCCCGACGGCCATCTTTTTCTCGTGACGCCCTCACGAAAGACCGCGGCGCGGCAACATACCGGCGAGACATCGTGAAACGGAGGCTTGGATGCTCGGCACCTGCAAGATCGGCACTATATTCTACTGGGTCAGCGATATCGACCGGACGGAGGCGTTCTGGCGCGACGTGGTCGGGCTGGATGTCCGGCGCATCCCGGACGAGGACCATGGCGATTTCCTCATGGCCTCGACCGACGGCGGCATCGAGCTGGTCTTCGTCAGGGGCGAGGTGAAGACGGGGAACTCCCCGATGATCGTCTTCGACCTCGACGAGGGCGGCATCGACGCGGTGCTGGACGGCCTGCTCGCCAAGGGCGCGGCGCTGGTGACTCCCGTCAGTCACGCCCCCGGGGGCTGGTCGGCCGAGGTGGCGGACCCGGACGGACACATCGTGTCGATGTATCAATCGGTCGAGAAGCCGCGCTGATGGCGGAGGCGGCCGCGCTGGCCTTCGCCTTCCTCGCCGGCGCGACCGCCCTGTTCCAGCTCGCGCTCGCCGCCGGGGCGCCGTGGGGCCACCTGACCCTCGCGGGCGCCTTCCCGGGCGTGCTGCCGCGGTCGGTGCGCCTCGGCGCCGCGGTGCAGGCGGCGCTGCTGGCCTTCCTCGCCGCCGCGGTCCTGTCGGCGGCGGGGCTGGCCGTCGAACTTCCCCGCTGGACCGTCTGGGTCGCCGTCGCGGTCTCCGCCCTCAGCACAGTGGGCAACGCCGCCACCCCCTCGCGGGCGGAGCGGCGGCTGTGGCTGCCGGTGGCGGTCGGCATGCTCGCGACCTCGCTCGCCGTGGCGCTGATCGGCTGAAGGGCTGGTTGTTTCGCGCTGCGCCCCCTAGGTCTGGTCACGACAAGGAGGCTTCATGACCAACCCGCTGCTCGACACCTGGACCACGCCCTTCGGCCTGCCGCCGTTCGACGCCATCACCGACGACGACTGGTCCCCCGCCGTCGACACCGCGCTGGAAGAGGCGACCACCCGCATCCTCGCCATCGCCGAGAGCCAGGACGCGCCGACCTTCGAGAACACGATCCTGGCGCTGGAATCCGCGGACCGGCGGCTGAGCGACGTCCTCGGCGCGTTCTATTCCGTCGCCGGCGCCGACTCGAACCCCAAGCGCGAGGCGCTGCAGCGCGAGTTCGCGCCCAAGCTGTCGGCCTACTCCTCGGCCATCACGTCGAACAAGCAGCTGTTCCAGCGGATCGAGACGCTGTGGACCGACCGCGAGAGCCTCGACCTCACGCCGGAGCAACAGCGCGTCCTCTACCTGACCCACCGCTCCTTCGTCCGCTCGGGGGCCGAGCTGACCGGCTTCGCCGAGGACAGGCTGACCGAGATCAAGTCCCGCCTCGCCAGCCTCGGCACCGAGTTCACGCAGAACCTGCTCGCCGACGAGCGCGAGTGGGAGATGCCCCTGTCCGAGGCCGACATGGAGGGCCTGCCCTCCTTCGTCGTCTCCGCCGCCCGCGCCGCGGGCGAGGAGAGGGGCGCCGGCGGGCCGGTCGTCACGCTGTCGCGCTCGCTGATCGTGCCGTTCCTGCAGTTCTCGCCCCGCCGCGACCTGCGCCACAAGGCCTACGAGGCCTGGACCGCCCGCGGCGCCAACGGCGGCGACACCGACAACCGCGCCATCGCGGCCGAGATCCTCGACCTGCGGGCGCAGCGGGCCGACCTCCTCGGCTACGACAGCTTCGCCGACTACAAGCTCGAGACCGAGATGGCGGGCAATCCGCAGGCGGTGCGCGACCTGCTGATGCAGGTGTGGGAGCCGGCGAAGGCCGCGGCCGAGGCGGACGCGACGCGCCTCACCGCGATGCTGCACGCCGACGGCCACGCCGGCCCGCTGGAGCCGTGGGACTGGCGCTACTATTCCGAGAAGCGGCGGAAGGAAGAGCACGACCTCGACGAGAACGAGGTGAAGCCGTACTTCCAGCTGGGTCGCATGATCGAGGCCGCGTTCGACTGCGCGAACAAGCTGTTCGGGCTGCAGTTCGCGCCCGCCGACGGCCCGCTCTACCACCCCGACGTCCGCATGTGGGACGTGACCCGGAACGGCGAACACGTCGCCCTGTTCGTCGGCGACTACTTCGCCCGCGGCTCCAAGCGCTCGGGCGCCTGGTGCGGCGCGATGCGGAGCCAGCGGCGCACGGACGGCGACGTCCGCGCCATCGTCACCAACGTCTGCAACTTCGCCAAGCCGCCGAAGGGCGAGCCGTGCCTGCTGTCCTACGACGACGCCCGCACGCTGTTCCACGAGTTCGGCCACGCGCTGCACCAGATGCTGTCCGACGTCACCTACGAGAGCATCTCGGGCACCTCGGTCGCCCGCGACTTCGTCGAGCTGCCGAGCCAACTGTACGAGCACTGGCTGGAGGTGCCGCAGGTCCTGAAGGACTACGCCACCCATGCGGAGACCGGGGAGCCGATGCCGGAGGCCCTGCTCGACAAAGTACTGGGCGCCGCCACCTACGACATGGGTTTCCAGACCGTCGAATACGTCGCCTCGGCGCTGGTGGACCTGTCCTTCCACGACGAGGAGCCGCCGGCCGATCCGATGCAGCGCCAGGCCGAGGTGCTGGAGGAGATCGGCATGCCGCACGCGATCCGGATGCGCCACGCGACGCCGCACTTCGCCCACGTCTTCTCGGGCGACGGCTATTCGTCGGGCTACTACAGCTACATGTGGTCCGAGGTGATGGACGCCGACGCCTTCGCTGCCTTCGAGGAGAAGGGCGACCCGTTCGATGCCGAGCTGGCGAGGAGTCTCGAGGCCAACATCCTGTCCCGCGGCGGGTCCGAGGAGGCGGCGGACCTCTACACCCGCTTCCGCGGCCGGATGCCGGGGGTCGAGGCGCTGCTCAAGGGGCGCGGGCTGGCCGACGCCGCCTGAGGGCGCGGGAGGTTCTGCGCCCGGGGACCGGCCCCGCCGCCGTCGGCGGGGCCGTCCCGTCACACGACCGTCGGGGCGTCGTGGATCACCGGATCCAGCGGCGTCCCGTCGTTCTCTGCCGCGTGGCGCGTGTAGGTCCTGACCCCCGGCGGCAGGATCGTCCCCGGCCGCGCCTCGGAGACGAAGATGTGCTTGCTGTTCTCCGGCGTCGCCGCGATCGCCGTCGGTACCTCCAGCGTGCCGACGTAGATGCCGATCCGGTCCGGCCAGCGTTCGAACGTCAGGGCCAGCTTGGTGCCGCAGGTCGCACAGAAATGGACGTGGATGTCCTTGCCGCTGCCCTCGGACGGCAGGGTGTAGACGGACGGCTCCTGTCCGTCGAAGGCGAAGTGCGCGCGGTCGAAGATCGGCTCGATCATCCGGTCCGAGCCGGTCGCCCGCTGGCAGAAGCGGCAGTAGCAGACCGTCACCCACAGCGGCTCGCCCCCGGTGTCGTAGCGCACCGCCCGGCAGAGGCAGTGCCCCTTGTGTCCCGTCGTCATGGCATCCTCCCTCTTCGTCACCGCCAAGCCTAACAAACGTGCGCCGCCCCCGGACACCCCCCCGAGGCTGGACCTCGCCCCGCCCCTCGCCTAGCGTCGCGGCGACAGGAGGGACCCCCATGGCCACCGGCAAGAACATCCGCACCTGGTTCGACGGCGCCTGGCACGAGGGCGACGTGCCGATCATGCGGGCGGCGGACCACGGCGCGTGGCTGGGCAGTTCCGTGTTCGACGGCGCGCGCTACGCCTACGGCTACGCACCCGACCTCGACCGGCACTGCGCGCGCGTCAACCGCTCGGCCGAGGCGCTGATGCTGACGCCGACGGTGAACACCGCGCAGATGGTCGAGATGGTGCGCGAGGGGCTGGCGCTCTACCCCAGGGACGCGACCGTCTACATCCGGCCGATGTACTGGGGCATCCACGGCGACGTCACCGCCATCGTCCCGCAGCCGGACGAGACCGGCTTCGCGATCTGCCTGGAGGAGATCCCGATGGCGCCGGAGACCGCCTCGGCGACGCTCTGCCGGACGCAGTTCCACCGGCCGGTGATGGCGGACGCGGTGGTGAACGCCAAGGCGGGCTGCCTCTACCCCAACAACGCGCGGATGCTGACCGAGGCGCGCTCCCGCGGCTTCTCCAACGCGCTCGTCGCCGACGCCATCGGCAACGTGGCCGAGACGGCGACGGCCAACGTCTTCATCGTCAAGGACGGCGAGGTGAAGACGCCGGTCCCGAACGGCACCTTCCTCGCAGGCATCACCCGGGCGCGGCATATCGAGACCCTGCGCGCCAACGGCATGACGGTGACCGAGGCCGTGCTGACCTTCCGCGACGTGGAGGAGGCGGACGAGGTCTTCCTGTCCGGCAACATGAACAAGGTGACGCCGGTGACCGCGTTCGAGGACGTCCAGTACCAGGTCGGCCCCGTCGCCCGCCGGGCGCGCGAGCTGTACTGGGACTGGGCGGCGTCCGCCGCGTGAGCACGCTCGCCGCGCCGGCCCGTCCCCCGGAGGGGCGCGCCGCGCGCGGCACGCGGCGGCATGGCCCGGTGCGCGGCGCCCTCGTCCGGCTGCTGACCCTCGCGCCGGTGGCGCTGACGATCACCGCATTGCTCCTGCTTCTGACGCAGTCGCCCTTCACCGCCCCTTTCGTGGACCGCACGGCCGACGAGGCGCGGCGGCAGCTGACCGTCGCGCTGTCGCGCGAGGTGACGGCGGAGTGGGTTGCGGCGGAGATGGGCGCGGCGCTGGAGGCGGGCGACCTCGACCGGGCGCGGCTGGTGGCGGGACTGGCGGAGCGGTTCGGGCGGGAGGTGCCGCCGGATCTCGCGGAGGAGTACGCGGCGCTGGAAGAGGCCGAAACCGGCCTCTGGGCCACGACCCGCACCTGCGCCCGCTGCGCGGCGGACATCGCGGAGTGCCCGCGGCTCGACCTGCTCGCCGCCTGCGGCATCCCCGTCGAGATCAGTCCGGTGGGCGACGCCAACGCGCTGCGCCGGGCGGGGGTGGCGTGGTGGCGCGAGGAGGAGATCGACCGGCTGGACGTCGGCCTCGCCATCGTCGGCCTCGGCGCGACGACGCTGGTCGTGGCCTCGGGCGGCTCGTCGCTGACCGTGAAGGCGGGCGCCGGCCTGCTGCGGGTGGCGCGGCGGATGGACACGCTGCGGCCGGCCTTCGTCGCCGACCTCTCGCGGCTGTCCGACGTCGGCCTGCGCCCCGCGCGGATCACGCCCTACCTCCTCGGCCGGGCCGAGCTGGACGAGGTGGCGGACATGACCCGCGTCGCCGCCCTCGGCGCGGTCGCGGCCGACCTCGGCCGGATCGTCGAGCGGACGTCCGTGGCCGACGCCGTCCACCTGATGCGCCACGTCGACGGGGCCGAGGACGCGGCGCGGGTCGCCCGCGCGGCGGACGTGATGGGGCCGCAGACCCGCGCCACGTTCGACGCGCTCGGCAAGGGGCGCGTGTTCCGGGCGCTGGTGCGGCTGACCGACCTCGCGATCGTCGCGGCGGCCGCGCTGTACGCCCTGGTCCTGCAGCTGGCCCTTCTCGCGGCCGAGCGGCTGGGCCGCGCGACCCTGCGGGCCTTCCGCGACATCGTGCGGGGCGCCTAGCGCCGGTTGCGGGCTCGCGGGCGCTTCGTCATTATCGCCGCCGTCAGCGGGAGGCCCCAATGCGCAAGTTCCTCGTCATCCTCGACGACAGCCGCGAGTGCCTCAACGCCATGCGCTTCGCCGCGATGCGGGCCGCCCATACCGGTGGCGGCGTGGTGATCCTGTCGGTGATCCCCCCGGAGGAGTTCAACCACTGGATGGGCGTGGCCGAGATCATGCGCGAGGAGGCGCGCGAGCGGATCAGCGCGCATTTCGACGTCTTCGCCAAGTGGATGCGCGACAAGCAGGGGGTGAACCCCGAGCTGGTGATCCGCGAGGGCGACGCGGTCCCCGAGATCCTGGCGCAGATCAAGGAGGACCCCGAGATCGGCGTCCTCGTCCTCGGCGCCGGGGCCGATCGCAAGGGACCCGGGCCGCTGGTGACCGAGATGACGCGGAATGCCGGAAGCCTCGACATCCCGGTGACGATCGTGCCGGGCACGATGTCCAAGGAACGGCTCGAAGCGATCACCTGAGCCCGGCCGTCGGCCCCGGCCCCCCGGCGGACGGGCATCGTACGTCCGTCGCCGTCGATCCGTCGTTCACGAACGCGCCTGATCACGGTTATGTGTCGGCCTCGGCGCCCGTCCGGTGAGAGGCCCGTCGTGCTCATGACGCAGGCAGATCACCGGCGGACGGTGCAGGTGTGTGAAATGGCCTGTGCGGCCGTGCGACAGAACCGGCCACCCGTCCCCGCGGTGTCGTTTTCAAGATCGTACGCCTTCCGACACAGCATCGTTTTTTCGTGATGTTTCAGGCCGTTGCCCGGAGCCGTCACAGCGCTTTCCTGATCGGCACGGCGGCAGACACGCCGCCCTGAAGATCAAAGAAGGAAGACCAAGATGACCCGCATTCTCGCCCTCGCGCTCGCCGCCACCGTCGGCACCGCCACCCTCGCCGCCGCCGACACCAGCTACGTCGCGATCCAGCCGGCGCAGAACGCCAGCACGAATCTCGAGCTGAACCTCGTGACCTCGGCCACCGACGCGACGCTGCTGATCCAGAACCTGAACGGCACGCTGCTCGGCTCGGCCCCGCTGACGGCCGGCGCGAACACCAACGTCAAGGTCTCGCTCGACCGGACGCCGGTGACCGACGTGATCGCGGTGATCGAGGCGGACGGCCAGGTCCTGTCGCAGGACCGCGTCGAAATCTCGCGGATGTGACTTCCTCGGGTCCGGCCGGCCCCGCGCCGGCCGGGCCCGTCCCGTTTCAGGTCCCTTTCCACTGCTCCGCCGCTTCTTTAGAATGGTTCCAATCCTTGACGGGTGAGGCCTCTCCCCGCATATGAGGAGCCTGACAACAAAGGTTGGCCGCGATGTTCATCCAGACCGAATCCACCCCGAACCCGGCGACGCTCAAGTTCCTGCCCGGCAAGGAAGTGCTGGAGGCCGGGACCGCCGACTTCCCCACCGCCGACGCCGCCGGCAAGTCGCCCCTCGCCTCCCGCATATTCGGCGTGGACGGCGTGACGGGCGTGTTCTTCGGCACCGATTTCGTCACCGTGACCAAGGCCGACAGCGTCGCCTGGGATCACGCCAAGCCCGCGATCCTCGGCGCGATCATGGAGCATTACCAGTCCGGCGCGCCGGTGATGGAGGGCGAGGCCGGCTCGGCCGCCGTCGGCCATGCCGAGCATACCGGCGAGGACGGCGCCATCGTCGAGCAGATCAAGGAACTGCTGGACACCCGCGTCCGCCCGGCGGTCGCGCAGGACGGCGGCGACATCACCTTCCACGGCTTCGACCGGGGCATCGTCTACCTGCACATGCAGGGCGCCTGCGCAGGCTGCCCGTCCTCGACCCTGACGCTGAAGATGGGCATCGAGAACCTGCTGCGGCACTACATCCCCGAGGTCGTCGAGGTCCGCCCCGTCGCGGCCTGACGCGTCCCCGTGACCACCCTCCTCGCCTTCGACACGTCGGCCGCGCATTGCGCGGCCGCGTTGCTGTCCGGGAATCGGATCCTCGCCGAACGGGTGGAGGAGATGTCCCGCGGTCAGGCCGAACGGCTGATGCCGCTGCTGGAGGAGGTGCTGGCCGAGGCCGGCCTCGGCTGGCGCGACCTGGACGGGATCGGCGTCGGCACCGGGCCGGGCAACTTCACCGGCCTGCGGATCGCGGTGGCGGCGGCGCGGGGACTGGCGCTGGGGCTGGGGGTCGAGGCGGTGGGCGTGTCCGCGTTCGAGGCTCTGGCGGACGGTGCCCCGCAGCCCTGCAGCGCCATCGTCACGGCGCCTCGCGGACAGGTGTACCAGCAGACCTTCACGGCGGACGGCATGACCGAGCCGGCGCTGACCCCGGGCGACGAAGCGCCGGCGGACGCTCTTCCCCCCATCGGACCGGACGAGGCGGTGCGCCGGATCGCCCGGATCGCCGCCCGGCGGCTCGGCACCGGGGCACCGCGTCCTGCGCCGCTCTACGTCCGGGCCGCCGACGCGGCGCCGCCGTCGGACCCGCCGCCGGTCATCCTGCGATGACCCCCGCGGCGCTCGCGGCCCTCCACGCCGCCGCCTTCCCGGACGAGCGGGGATGGAGCGCGGGCGAGTTCGCCGCCCTCCTCGCCGCCCCCGGCGCGGTCCTCGAGGTGCACGGTCCCGCCTTCGTCCTCGGCCGGGTGATCGCGGACGAGGCCGAGATCCTCACGCTCGCCACCGACCCCGCCCACCGCCGGCAGGGCCACGCCCGCGCCGCGCTCGCCGCGTTCGAGGACGGGGCCCGGGCTGCGGGTGCCGAGGCCGTCTTCCTCGACGTGGCCGAAGACAATGACGCCGCCCGCGCCCTCTATGCCGTTGCCGGCTACCAGGAAGCGGGCCGCCGGCGGCGCTACTACGCCCGCAAGGACGGACCGGCCACCGACGCACTGGTCCTCCGGAAGCGGATCGCGTCGCCGCATTTCTGACCATCTGGTCAAATCGCACGCTGACGCGACGAAATTGAGGTTGACCGCCGCGCGGGCCACTGCCCTAAATTGACTCAGACACGCGAATTGTCCTGACATGCCGCGGATAAGGTCCGCCCGCACCTGCGGGTCGGACGAAGAACAATCAACGGGAGAGACCCATGACCTTCATGAAATCGCTTCTCGGCGCCACCGCCGCGCTCGCCGTCACGGCCGGCGCCGCGCTCGCCGATCCGGCGGTGATCTTCGACCTGGGCGGCAAGTTCGACAAGTCGTTCAACGAGAGTTCCTGGAACGGCGCGGAGCGCTGGGCCGAGGAGACCGGCGGCACCTACGCCGAGGTCGAGCTGCAGTCCGACGCCCAGCGCGAGCAGGCGATCCGCCGCTTCGCCGAGGCCGGCTACAACCCCGTCATCATGGCCGGCTTCTCGAATCAGACCGCGCTCGAAACCGTGGCGCCGGACTACCCGGACACCACCTTCGTCATCATCGACGCCGTGGTCGAGGCGCCGAACGTCCGCTCGGTCGTGTTCGACGAGCACGAGGGCTCCTACCTCGTCGGCGTGCTCGCCGCGATGGCCTCCGAGAGCGGCACCGTCGGCTTCATCGGCGGCATGGACATCCCGCTGATCCGCAAGTTCGGCTGCGGCTACGCCCAGGGCGTGATGGACACCAACCCCGACGCGACCGTGATCGCCAACATGACCGGCACGACGCCGGCCGCGTGGAACGACCCGGTGAAGGGCTCCGAGCTGACGCAGGCGCAGATCAGCCAGGGCGCCGACGTCGTGTTCGCCGCCGCCGGCGGCACCGGCGTGGGCGTGCTGCAGACCGCCGCCGACCAGGGCATCCTGTCCATCGGCGTCGACAGCAACCAGAACTACCTGCACCCCGGCCAGGTCCTGACCTCGATGCTCAAGCGCGTCGACAACGCCGTCTACGACGCGATGTCGGCCGGCCCCGAGGTCGAGACCGGCGTCCAGGTGATGGGCGTGGCGAACGGCGGCGTGGGCGTCGCGGTCGACGAGAACAACGCCGACCTGATCACCGCCGAGATGCAGGCCGCCGTCGACGAGGCGATGGCCGGCATCGAGGACGGCTCGATCGAGGTGCACGACTACATGTCGGACGAGACCTGCCCGGCGGTCCAGTTCTGAGCCGCCCCGCATGACGCACAGGGGGGGCCGCGTCGGCGACGGCGCGGCCCCTTTCGCAAGGACAGCCCGATGATCCATGGACGCCCCAGCGCCTTCGGGCCGGCCCTCGGCACCGCCGCCACGCTGGCGGTGCCGCTGGCGCTCGCCGCGTGCATGCCGCCGCGGCCGGACCCGTCCCTTTGGTATCGCGCCGGCGCCGACCCGGCCCGGATGGAGCGCGCGCTGACGGCCTGCGAGGTCGACGCCGCGCGCGAGGTGCCCGCGAACACGCAGATCCGCACCACCCCCGAATTCACCACGCCCCAGCGCACCCGCTGCCGCACCTCGATCACCGGCGAGGAAATCTGCCGCACCACCGGCGGCGACACCATCGGGGGCGACATCGTCAGCTACGACAGCAACGCAGGCCTGCGCACGCGCGTCGTCGCCGCCTGCATGCAGGACCAGGGCTACGCCCGCATCACCCTGCCCCGCTGCTCCGACGAGGCCGCCGCGCGGTTCACCCACTACACCGCGATGCCGCAGGTCGCCCCGGGCGCCTGCGCCGTGCCGGTCAGCGGCGGCGGCTACCGCATCGTGACCCCATGACCCAGGCGGACGACAGCATGCAGGCAGGCACAGCGGCCGACGGCACGGTCCCCGCGATCGAGCTGAAGGGCATCTCCAAGGCCTTCGGCCCCGTACAGGCCAACAAGGACATCTCGATCCGCGTGATGCCCGGCACCATCCACGGCATCATCGGCGAGAACGGCGCCGGCAAGTCGACGCTGATGTCGATCCTCTACGGCTTCTACAAGGCCGACGCCGGCGAGATCTGGATCAACGGCAAGCAGGTGCAGATCCCCGACAGCCAGGCCGCCATCGCCGCCGGCATCGGCATGGTGTTCCAGCACTTCAAGCTGGTCGAGAACTTCACCGTGCTCGAGAACGTCGTCCTCGGCGCCGAGGACTCGGCGCTGCTGATGCCCTCCCTCTCCCGCGCCCGGCGCGAGCTGAAGCAGCTGGCCGAGGAGTACGAGCTGAACGTCGAGCCCGACGCGAAGATCGAGGATATCGGCGTCGGCATGCAGCAGCGGGTGGAGATCCTCAAGGCGCTCTACCGCGGCGCCGACATCCTGATCCTCGACGAGCCCACGGGCGTCCTCACCCCCGCCGAGGCGGACCACCTGTTCCGCATCCTCGAAGGGCTGAAGGCGCAGGGCAAGACGATCATCCTCATCACGCACAAGCTGCGCGAGATCATGGACATCACCGACACCGTCAGCGTCATGCGCCGAGGCGAGATGACAGCGACGGTGAAGACGGCCGAGACCAACCCGACGGAGCTGGCCGAGCTGATGGTCGGCCGCAAGGTCCTCCTCCAGGTCGAGAAGGACGTCGCGAAGCCGGGCGCAAGGGTCCTGGAGGTCAAGGACCTCCACGTCACCGACGACAAGGGCGTGGAGCGGGTGAAGGGCGTTTCCTTCGACGTCCGCGCGGGCGAGATCGTCGGCATCGCCGGCGTCGCCGGAAACGGTCAGTCCGAACTGCTGGAGGTCCTCGGCGGGTACGAGAAGGCACGCGGCACGATCCTCGTGAACGGCGAGCCGATCGACCTGACCGGGGCGAAGTCCGACGGCCGTTCGCGCCGCCGCCGGGGCATCGCGCACGTGCCCGAGGACCGCCAGCGCGAGGGGCTGATCATGGACTTCGCCGCGTGGGAGAACGTCGCCTTCGGCTACCACGACGATCCCAAGTACAATCGCGGGATCCTGACCGACAACGCCGCCATCCGCGCCGACACCGAGGCGAAGATGAAGCGCTTCGACGTCCGCCCGCCGAACCCGGCGCTGCCCGCCAAGAGCTTTTCCGGCGGCAACCAGCAGAAGATCGTGGTCGCGCGCGAGATCGAGCGCAATCCCGACCTTCTGCTCGTCGGCCAGCCGACCCGCGGCGTCGACATCGGCGCCATCGAATTCATCCACCAGCAGATCGTCGCCCTGCGCGACGAGGGCAAGGCGGTGCTCCTCGTCTCGGTCGAGCTGGACGAGATCATGTCGCTGTCGGACCGGATCGTCGTCATGTTCGACGGCCGCATCATGGGCGAGCGCCTGCCGTCCGAGACCGACGCCCGCGAGCTCGGCCTGCTCATGGCCGGCATCACCGACACCGACCGCCCGCACGACGCCGCTGAGGTCGAGGCGCAGCTCGCCCGGGCCGGCGGGTCCGCGGCGAAGGAGGTATAGCGATGCAGAAGATGCCCGCCTGGGCCGAAGTGATCCTCGTGCCTCTGATCTCGCTGATCCTCGCGGCGTTCATCTCGGCGCTGGTGATCCTGGCCATCGGCGAGAACCCGTGGGAAGCGCTCAAGCTGATGGTGCAGGGGGCGCTGGGATCCACCTACGGGTGGGGCTACACGCTGTACTACGCCACCAACTTCGTCTTCACCGGCCTCGCGGTCGCGATCGCGATCCATGCGCGCCTGTTTAACATCGGCGGCGAGGGGCAGGCGATGCTGGGGGGCGTTGGCGTCGCGCTGGTCTGCCTCTACATGCCGTGGCCGCACTGGACGCTGGCGCTGGTCGCCGCATCGCTGGGGGCGGCGCTGGCGGGCGCGGCGTGGGCGGCGATCCCGGCCTTCCTGCAGGCCAAGCGGGGCAGCCACATCGTCATCACGACGATCATGTTCAACTTCATCGCCGCGGCGCTGCTGAACTACCTGCTGGTCGGGCCGATGAAGCCCACCGGCTCGATGGAGCCGGCGACGACCACGTTCCAGCCCGGCACCCACCTGCCGACCTTCCAGGAGATGTTCTCGTTCGGCGACCAGGTGCTGTTCCGCGGCACCCCGGCGAACGTCTCCTTCTTCGTCGCCATCGCCGCCTGCGTCGCGCTCTGGGCGCTCATCTGGCGCACCCGCCTCGGCTACGAGATCCGCGCCTTCGGCCATTCCGAGCCGGCGGCGAAGTACGCCGGCATCAACCCGACGCGGATCATCATGATCACCATGCTGATCTCCGGCGGCCTCGCCGGGATGATGGCGATCAACAACGTCATGGGCGAGGCGGAGCGGCTGGTCCTGAACGCGACCGAGGGCGCGGGCTTCATCGGGATCGCGGTGGCGCTGATGGGGCGCAGCCATCCGTTCGGCGTGTTCCTCGCGGCGATCCTGTTCGGCTTCCTCTACCAGGGCGGGGCCGAGCTGGCCTTCTGGACGACGATCCCGCGCGAGCTGATCGTGGTGATCCAGGCCCTCGTGATCCTGTTCACGGGCGCGCTCGACCAGATGGTGCGCGGCCCGCTGGAGCGGGTGTTCTTCGCGATGCGCCGCCCGCCCAAGCCCGATCCGCGCAAGGTGCGGACGGAGGCGACGGAGTGACCGGGGCGGCCAAGAACGGCGCGGGCGCGGCCGGAAGGGAAGTCTGAATGGACCTGCTGACGATCCTGCAAATCCTCGACTCGACGATCCGGCTGGCGACGCCGCTGCTGCTCGCCTGCCTTGCCGGGCTGTTCTCGGAACGGGCGGGCATCTTCGACATCGGCCTCGAGGGCAAGATGCTGGCGGCGGCGTTCCTGTCCGGCGCCATCGCCTTCGTCACCGGCAGCGTGTGGCTGGGCCTGCTGGCCGGAATCGCCGGGTCGCTGGCGCTGTCGGGCATCCACGGCCTCGCCTCGATCACCTTCCGCGGCAACCAGCTGATCTCGGGCGTTGCGATCAACTTCCTCGCCTCCGGCCTCACGGTCGTGGTCGCGCAGAGCTGGTTCGGCCAGGGCGGCCGGACGCCGCAGCTGGCGGGCGCGGCGCGCTTCGAGCCGATCATCTGGCCCGGCGCGCTGACCAACATCCGCGAGATGCAGCAGGCCGGGCCGCTGCAGCAGATCTATTCCGAGCTGATCTCGGGCCACACCATCGTCGTCTACATCGCGCTCCTGATCGTGCCGCTGACCTGGTGGGTGCTGTTCCGAACCCGCTTCGGCCTGCGCCTGCGCGCGGTGGGCGAGAACCCGGCGGCGGTGGACACTGCCGGGATCAGCGTCGTCGGCCTGCGCTACGCAGCCGTCGGCATCTGCGGCGTGCTGACGGGGATCGCCGGCGCCTACCTCGCGACCGCGCTGCAGGCCGGCTTCACCCGCGAGATGACGGCCGGGCGCGGCTACATCGCGCTCGCCGCGCTGATCTTCGCCAAGTGGCGGCCGTGGTACGCGCTGATGGCGACGATGCTGTTCGGCTTCCTTCAGGCGCTGGCGCTGCGGCCGGACATCATCGAGCGGACGCTGTCGTTCCGGGTGCAGGTGCAGCTGCTGGACGCCCTGCCCTACATCCTGACGGTCATCATCCTCGCCGGTTTCGTCGGCAAGGCGATCCCGCCCCGCGCGGGCGGCGAGCCCTACGTGAAGGAGCGTTGACATGGCGACCGCCGAGGAACTCGCCGACCTGATCCGGGACCGCGCGGGGACCGCGCCCGTCCGGCTGGGGCTGGTGCTGGGCTCCGGCCTCGGCCACCTGGCCGAAGCGGTGGACGGGGTGGCGATCGGCTATGACGAGTTGCCCGGCTTTCCCCATGCCGGCGTGTCGGGTCACAACCCGGTCCTGCGGGTCGGCGACCTCGAGGGCGTGCGCGTCGCCGCCTTCGGCGGGCGGGCGCACTATTACGAGAGCGGCGATCCCACGGTCATGCGCCTGCCGCTGGAGGTGCTCAAGGCGCTGGGGGCCGAGGCGCTGATCCTCACCAACGCCGCCGGTTCGCTCGACCCCGCGATGCCGCCGGGGTCGATCATGAGTCTGTCCGATCACATCAACTTCTCCGGCCTGAACCCGCTGATCGGCGAGAAGACCGACGCCCGCTTCGTGCCGATGGGGGATGCCTACGACCCGGATCTGCGGGCGCGCCTGCGGGCGGCCGCAGATGCGACGGGGACGGAGATGGGCAGCGGCGTCTACGCCTGGTATTCCGGCCCGTCCTTCGAGACCCCGGCCGAGATCCGCGCGATCCGCATCCTCGGCGCCGACGCCGTGGGCATGTCGACCGTGCCGGAGGTCATCCTCGCCCGGTTCCTCGGCCTGCGCGTCGCCGCGATCTCGACCATCACGAACATGGCGGCCGGGATGAGCGACGAGAAGATCAGCCACGAGCACACCAAGGCGATGGCCCCCCTGGGCGCGGCCAAGCTGGAGCGGGTCCTGCGCGCCATGCTCGCCGCCCTTTGACCGGGGCGGGGCTGGCGTTCGCCACGACTTGGTGCTCTTGAGGTCGCAGTCCCGCCTGCGGAGGATCCCCCGCGGATGCAGCTGTACCTGCCCATCGCCGAGGTTTCGGTCCATACCCTGCTGCTGCTGGGGATCGGCGGCCTCGTGGGCCTGCTGTCGGGGATGTTCGGGGTCGGCGGCGGCTTCCTGATCACGCCGCTGCTGTTCTTCGCCGGCATCCCGCCCGCGGTCGCGGTCGCCACCTCGGCCAACCAGATCGTCGCCTCGTCCTTCTCGGCGCTGCTGGCGCACCTCCGGCGCCGGAACGTCGACTTCACGATGGGATCGGTGCTGCTGGCCGGCGGCCTCGCCGGGTCGGCCTTGGGCGTCGTCATCTTCAACTGGATGCGGGCGCAGGGGCAGGTCGATCTGCTGGTGACGCTGTGCTACGTCGTCTTCCTCGGCTCGGTCGGGGGGCTGATGTTCGTCGAGAGCGTGCGCGCCCTGATCCGCTCGCGCCGGGCCGGACCGCCGCAGCGGCGCAGCCGGCACATGAAGGTGCACAACCTGCCCTTCAGGATGAAGTTCCGGGTCTCAGGCCTCTACATCTCGGTCATTCCGCCGCTGACGGTCGGCTTCGCGGTCGGCATCCTCGCGGCGGTCATGGGCGTCGGCGGCGGGTTCATCATGGTGCCGGCGATGATCTACCTCCTCGGCATGCCGACGAAGGTCGTCATCGGCACGTCGCTGTTCCAGATCCTCTTCGTCTCGGCCTTCACCACGATGCTGCACGCGACGACGAACCAGACCGTCGACCTCGTCCTCGCGGTCCTCCTGATCGTCGGCGGCGTCATCGGCGCGCAGATCGGCACGTCGCTCGGCGCACGGATGCGGGCCGAGGCGCTGCGCGTCGCGCTCGCCGTCCTCGTCCTGCTCGTCTGCCTGCAGCTGGCCTTCGGCCTCGTCCTGACCCCGTCCGAGGTGTACTCCCTCGACGTGGGAGAGCCGCTGTGAGGGCGCTGGTCGTCCTCCTGCTGCTGATCTGCGGCCCCGCGCGGGCCGAGAGCATCGTCCTCGGCCTGTCGGCCGAGGAGGTGGCGATCACCGTCACCTTCGACGGGTCGGAGCTGCTGATCTTCGGTGCCGTGGACCGCGACGCCCCGCCCCCGCCCGAGCCGCTGGAGGTCATCGTGACCGTCTCGGGCCCCCTGACGCCGGTCAAGGTCCGCCGCGCCGCGCGGATGGCCGGCATCTGGGTGAACACGGCTGCGGTCGAGGTCGACGCCGCCCCGTCCTTCTACGCCGTCGCCACGTCGGCTCCGCTGAACGAGAGCCTGCTGCACGTCGAGGATCTGCGCTACTCCATCACCACGCCGCGGGCGATCCGGTCGGTCGGCAACACGATCTCCGGCGCCGGCGCCTTCACCCAGGCCCTGATCCGTATCCGCGAGGAGGCCGGCGCCTACCGGATGGACGAGGAGAGCGTCGACTTCGAGCAGCAGACGCTGTTCCGCACCGCGGTCGAACTGCCGGCGAACCTCATCGAAGGCAATTACACGATCCGCATCTTCCTCACCCGCGAGGGACGGGTGATCGACAGTCTCGAGACGATGATCGGCGTGCAGAAGGTCGGGCTGGAGCGATGGCTGTTCAACCTCTCGCGCGAATACCCGCCGGTCTACGGCCTTCTCGCGCTGGCGCTGGCCGTGGCGGCCGGATGGGGCGCCTCCGCCGCGTTCGCCTTCCTTCGCCGCTGAGGCCGCTTCTGGCCGGTCCCGTCATTTCTGGGGAATTGCGATGCAGGAATATCGTGTAAAGCTGGGGTGTGATATGCTCACGTTAAGGTTGCGTTAACCTATTGGGGAATAAGATGGATACGGGACACGGGTGGATCTTCGGCGTACTTTCCGATCTGAAAAGCTACGCCGACAAGAACGGCATGACAGGCCTGTCTGACGGCCTTGCCCGGGCGACCTTGGCCGCGCAGGAGGACCTTGCGCAGCACGGCCGCCGGCCCGAAGGGGCGATGACGAGGGCGGCCGGGAATGTCGATCGAATTAGAGACTTTTCTCGAAACCGTCGAGTCAGCTGACAGCCTCGACGATCTTCAGACCCTCATCGCAATGCTGAGGGACGCCTACGCCGTCGATCACATCGTCTACCACTGGGTGTCGGCCGACGGGGGACAATACGGCTGCGGCACCTACTCGCTGGCCTGGGTCGATCAGTACATCGGCCGTGACTATATCAGGATCGATCCGGTGGTCCTCGGCTGTTTCCAGCGGTTCCGCCCGGTCGACTGGAAACAGCTCGACTGGTCTGGACGCGCGGCGCGCGCCTTTCTGCAGGACGCGGTGGAATACGGGGTCGGCAATCAGGGCTATTCGATCCCGATCCGTGGCCCGCAGGGGCAGTTCGCCATCTTCACCGTCAGCCACTCCTGCGACGATGCCGAATGGCGGGCCTTCACCGACGCCCGGCGTCGCGATCTCATCCTCGCCGCCCACAGCTTCAATCAGAAGGCGCTCGACCTCGCCGCGGTGCGGTGGCCCGAACCCCTTCGGACCCTGTCCCCGCGCGAGCTGGACACCCTGACCTTTCTCTCCATGGGATACAGCCGCGGGCAGGTGGCCGAGATGCTGTCGATCTCGGAGCATACGCTGCGGGCCTACGTCGAAAGCGCCCGCTTCAAGCTGGGCGCCGTCAATACCGTGCATGCGGTGGCCCGTGCCATCGCGCTGGGCCTGATCCTCACCGGCACCGCTGCCCGCGCGGCCGAGGGGGACTGGCCGGGGCCGGGCGATCCCGACGGCGCCAGCGCCTCCGCGCGTTGACGGAGTGCGCGGGACGCGCGGCCCCGCCCTGCCCCTTCGCCCGGGCGTGACTGCGACGGCCCGCCTTCCCCCTCGCGCCCGGCGGGGCTAGGGTCCGGCCCATGTCCGCCGCCCTGCCCGCCCCCGTATTCTCCGACGACCAGGCCGAAGCGTGGGACCGGCTCGCCGAGGCCATGCGCGGCGCGGGCGTCGACCTCGACGACGGCCTCGTCACCGCGCCGGAGGCGGACAAGGCCACCGTCCTCGCGATCGTCGGCAAGGCCGGATCGGGCAAGACGATGCTGCTGGCGCAGCTGACCGGCGCGCTGAAGGAGGCGGGGGTGCGCATCGTCTCGGGCGACTGGGACGGCAAGCGCAAGCAGGGCCAGCGCACCCTGTCGATCCTGGCGCCCACGAACAAGGCCGCGAGCGTCCTGCGCAATCGCGGCGTCCCGGCGACGACGATCCACCGCATCCTCTACACGCCGGTCTACGATCCCGAATTCGAGAAGGTCGCCGCCTGGCTGAACGGCGAGGGCGACCGCCCCGAGACCGAGGCGATGACCGACGTCCAGCTCGACCGCGCGATGGAGGCGTTCCGCACCCACGGCTCGGTCCCCGCCGCGCTCGCCGCCGCGGGGCTGCGGGGGTCGGACTTCATCACCGGCTGGAAGCGGCGGGAGGATCCGCTCGACATCGGCTTCGTGGATGAAAGCTCGATGCTGGACGGGCGGGCGCTGGACGACCTGAAGGAGATCTTCCCCACCCTCGTCCTGTTCGGCGATCCCGCGCAGCTGCCGCCCGTGCAGTCCGGCGGCGACGGCATGGTGTTCGAGACCCTGCCCGAGAAGCGCCGCCTGACCCTCACCCGCGTCCACCGGCAGGAGGGCGACAGCCCTATCCTGGACCTCGCCCACGCGCTGGCCGACGACAGCGTCGACTTCTACCGCTTCGAGCGGATGGTGGAGGAGGCCGCGCAGCGGGACGAGCGCGTGGTGATGGCGCCGCGCGTCGAGGCCGGGCTGATGGCGCGCTCGCCGGTCCTCGTCTGGCGCAACGCCACCCGCATCCGGCTGATCCACGCCTTCCGCGCCGCCTTCGACGCGCCGCTGACCGAGCTGCTGCCGGGCGAGCCGCTGATCTGCGACGGGATCGAGCTGCCGCTGAAGCACCGCAAGAAGCGGATCGACCTCGAGGCCCGCGGCCTGATCAAGGGCGCGCAGGCGATCTACCTCGGACCCGGTCGGCGGCCCGGCTTCAGCCGCCTGCACCTCGTCGGCGCGCCCGAGCCGCAGATCTCCGTCGCCTCGATCGTCAAGATCGAGAAGGAGGGCGAGGAAGAGCCGTTCATCCCCTTCGCCGCCCACATGGGCGCGGTGTTCCTGCACGGCGCGGCGGTGACGATTCACAAGGCGCAGGGCTCGCAGTGGGACACGGTGCAGGTGTTCGCCCCCGACCTCTACGCCGCCGCCCGGATGGGCCGGGTCGAGGCAGGACAGCCGCTGTGGAAGCGCCTCGCCTACGTCGCGATCACCCGGGCCGAGCGCGAGCTGCGCTGGGTCACCCGCAACCGCCTCGGCCGCCCGGCCGAGCCGCTGGGCGTCGAGGATCTCGGCGCCGCCGCGTCCCCCCTCGCCCTGGAGAGCGAAGAATGAAGAGCATCCTCGTCACCGGCGCGTCCTCCGGCATCGGCCGGGCGGTCGCGGAGCGCTGCCTGGACGCCGGCTGGCGCGTCGGCCTGCTGGCGCGGCGCGCGGACCGGCTGGAGGAGATCGCGGCCGGCCGCGAGGCGGCGGTGCCCTTGCCCTGCGACGTGACGGATGCGGACGCGGTGGAGGCGGCGTTCGAGGCGTTCGGGCAGATCGACGTTCTCTTCAACAACGCCGGCATGTTCGCCCCGCCGGCGCTGATCGACGAGACGCCGGTGGAGACCTGGAACGAGGTCGTGGCGGTCAACCTGACCGGCATGTTCCTGTGCGCCCGCGCCGCGTTCGCCCGGATGCGGGCGCAGGGCGGCGGGCGGATCGTCAACAACGGCTCCATCTCGGCCTACATGCCGCGGGAGAAGGCGGTGACGTATACGGTGACCAAGCACGCGATCACCGGCCTGACGCGCCAGATCGCGCTGGACGGTCGGCCGCTAAACATCGCCTGCGGGCAGATCGACATCGGCAACGCCGCGACCGAGATGGTCGAGGCGCAGGCTCGCCGGGCCGAGGCCGCGGGCGAGCCGGCGCCGCACACGATGGACGTGGCCCACGTGGCGGACGCGGTGCTGGCGATGGCGGAGCTGCCCCTGTCGGCGAACGTGCTGTTCCAGACGATCATGGCGACGGGCATGCCGTACGTCGGGCGGGGCTGAAAACGAGCCCACGCGCGACGGAAATTCGACGAATTTCCATCTGCGGCAGAGGGAAATTCGCCGAATTTTCCTCGCCCGCCGCTCTCAGCGGCTCTCGGCCAGCGTGTCCTCCCACGTCCGCAGGCCCGTCCGTGGCGCCTGCACCAGCACCGCCATGTTGCCCGGCTTGTGCTCGTTCCTGCGCATCTTCGTATGCGCCTGCGGGATCTGGTCCCAGCCGAACACCTCGGACATGCAGGGATCGAGCCGCCGCTCCACCATCAGCCGGTTCGCCGCCGACGCCTGCTTGAGGTTCGCGAAGTGGCTGCCCTGCACCCTCTTCTGGTGCATCCACAGGTATCGGGCGTCGAGCGTCAGGTTGTAGCCCGTCGTGCCGGCGCAGATGACGACCATGCCGCCCCGCTTCACCACGAAGGTCGAGACCGGGAACGTCGCCTCGCCCGGATGCTCGAACACCATGTCGACGTTGTTGCCCATCCCCGTGACGTCCCAGATCGCCTTGCCGAACTTTCGCACCTCGGCGAACCACGCCTTGTACTCCGGCGTGTTCACCGTCGGCATCTGGCCCCAGCAGGCGAAGTCGCCCCTGTTGATGACTCCCTTGGCGCCGAGGTCCATCACGAACTGCCGCTTGCTCTCGTCGCTGATGACGCCGATCGCATTGGCGCCCGCGGTGTTGATGAGCTGGATCGCGTAGGAGCCGAGGCCGCCGGACGCGCCCCAGACCAGCACGTTCTGCCCGGGCTTGAGCTCGTGCGGGTGGTGGCCGAACAGCATCCGGTAGGCGGTGGCGAGCGTCAGCGTGTAGCAGGCCGACTCCTCCCAGCTCAGGTGCCGGGGGCGGGGCATCAGCTGCTGCGACTGCACGCAGGTGAACTGCGCGAAGGAGCCGTCGGGTGTTTCGTAGCCCCAGATGCGCTGGGAGGGCGAGAACATCGGGTCGCCCCCGTTGCAATGCTCGTCGTCGCCGTCGTCCTGGTTGCAGTGGATGACGACCTCGTCGCCGACGCGCCAGCGCTTCACCTTGTCGCCGACCGCCCAGACGATGCCGGAGGCGTCGCTGCCGGCGATGTGGAAGTCGGCGCCGTGCACGTCGAAGGGGGAGATCGGCAAGCCGAGACCAGCCCAGACGCCGTTGTAGTTCACGCCGGCGGCCATCACCATCACGAGGACCTCGTCGCTGGCCGGGATCGGCGTGTCCACCACCTCCAGCTGGAACGCCTGCTCCGGTTCGCCGTGGCGATCGCGCCGGATCGCCCAGGCATGCATCCGCGCCGGCACGTGGCCGAGCGGAGGCAGCTCGCCGACAGCGTAGAGGTCCTTGATCGCGCGGGTGTCGTCCGTCGGTTCGGCGGTCCGGTCGAGGGCCATGCTGGTCGCTCCATCTCTGATCGGGCGATTCTGCGGCGCAGAATCCTGCGGCTCATGGACAGAGATAGGATCTGTCGCGCAATAAAGCAACCCTAAGAGGCCTCCACGTGCAATCTTATGTCTGCCGCACCGCAGAAGACCCCTCCTCTTCGGGAAAGTGGTGGGCGATCGAGGCAGCGTAGAACCGCAGCACGTCCTCGGCCCCCTTGCGGCGCCCGATGCGGCCGTGGCGGGTCATCAGCCGGCGGTCGCGCAGGATGCGCATCGCGTCCTCGGTCACCTGCGCGGGGTCGCGGCGCGGCAGGCTGACGCCGCTCCCGTCGAGTTGCGCCATGGCGGCGGCGACCTTCGCCTCGATCGCCTCGGTCCCCACCGCGCCGCCAAGGACGGCCCGCGCGACCAGCGGAACGGGCAGGACCGGCACCGCGCTGCGGACCCGGTCCATCAGCTCGTTCGCCAGCGCCTCCACCCCGGCCTCCGGGTCCGCGGCCCGGAAGGCGGTCAGGGACAGCGGTGCGCCGAAGCCGACGGCGGCGGCGCCGTAGGGCCGCGTGCGGAAGGTCACGAACCGCAGGAGATAGGCACCGAGGCCCCACAGCGCCTTGAAGATCGGCGGCCGGAATCGGCGCCGCCCGGACAGGCCGGCCGCGATCAGGATCGTGTCCTCCAGAACCCTGTCGTAGTTCAGCGCGACCGGCACGAAGACGACGTCCCGCCCCCGCGTCTCCTGCCCGTCGGCGATATAGCTGATGAGCCCCAGCCGCGGCGCCGCGATCCGCCCGTCGAGGCTGAGGCCGCCCTCGGGAAAGATCGCCTGCGTCACGCCGCCGTCCGTCGCCATCTGGACGTAGCGCGCCAGCACCCGCCGGTAGAGCGCCCCGCGCGAGCCGCGGCGGATGAAGTAGGCGCCCATCGCCCGGATGATCGCCGACAGCGGCCAGACCCGCGCCCACTCCCCCACCGCGTAGCTGAGCGCGGAGGCCCGGCTGGCGAGGTAGGTCACCAGGACGTAGTCCATGTTGGACCGGTGGCTGATGACGAAGATCACCGTCGCGTCCGGGTCGATCATGTCGAAGTCGTCGCGGTCGAACGCCCCCGTCCGCATCCGGTACAGCGACGTCGACAGCCACCGCGCGATCCGGGTGCCGAAGGTGAAGTAGGCGGTGGCGCTGAACGAGGGCACGATCTCGCGCGCGTAGTCCTGCGCCTTCTCGAAGGCGACGTCCTCGCGTACGCCTTCGCGCCGGGCATACTCCACCACCGCCTCGACGACCGCGGGGTCGTAGCTGAGCCGCTGGATCATGTCGTGGCGACGGGCGAGGCGGAACGGCTCGATCGGGCGGCGGAGGCGCGTATTCAGCCGCGCCACCAGTCGCTCCGCCCGGCGGCGCAGGAACCAGCGCACGGACGGGAACAGGAAGTGCGACGCGAAGGTGACCGCCGCGAACAGCAGGATCAGGATCAGCAGCCAGAGGGGGATTTCGACGGGCCGGAACATCGGCCGCACCTTGCCAGAGCCGCCGGGCCGCGCCCAGAGGCTTGGAACAGGCGGCCGGGCGGCGGGTTGGCGACGGATAGACGAGTGAGGAGATTCCCCGATGACCCGCCTGCCCCTTCTGGCCGCGACCGCCCTGACCCCGGTCCTCGCCGCCCCCGCCTTCGCCCAGGACGCCGCCGAGGCGCTCGGCCTGCCCGCCCCCGCCGCCCGCGAGGGTCAGACGCTCAGCGTGAACGGGGCCGACATCTTCGTCAGCGAGTCCGGCGAGGGCGAGGTCCTCTACCTGCTGCACGGCTACCCGCTCTCGGGCGCCCTGTTCGAGCGTGTCCGCGACCGGCTGGACGACGAGTACCGCGTCGTCACGATCGATCACCGCGGCTATGGCAACTCCACCGCACCCGAGGTGGTGGGCGACGTCGCCACCTACGCCGAGGACGCGCTGTCGGTGCTGGATGAGCTTGGCATCGACAGCGCCGTGATCGGCGGCATGTCGATGGGCGGGCCGATCCTGTTCGAGATGTACCGGCAGAACCCGGACGTCTTCGACGCGGCGATCCTGATCGACACCAACCCCAATCCGGCGAACGAGATCGAGGCCGGCATCTGGAACGGCGCCATCGACGCGCTCGCCGCCAACAGCGCCGAGGACTTCGGGGCGTGGCAGGACGACGGCGCGGGCAACGACCTGTCCGTCCCCGAGGAGACCGGCGTCGACGGCGAGAGCATCGGCGGCGACACCCCGATCCAGGAGGCGGTGGACGAAGAAGCCGCGGCAGCCGGCGACCGGATGGCGGACGACACCGCAGACGAGATGGCCGTCGAGGAAGCGGACGTGAGCGCCGAGGACATGGCGCCCGTCACGACGGCCGAGGCGGAGCTTGGGATGGAGCCCGAGGGCGGAGACGCGAACGGCGACATGCCGGCGGTCGCGTCCATCGGGCCGGTGCTGATCCCCGACATGCTGACCGGCGAGACCCGCACCGTCACGGCGCCCGAGCAGGCAGCGTACCTGAGCGCCGTGATGCAGCAGGCCAGCGACATCGGCGCGGTCGGCGGCGCGGTCGTCCTGCGCGACCGCCCCGACAGCACGCCGACGCTGGCCGGGATGGACATCCCCGTGCTGGTGCTCGTCGGCCGCGAGGATTCGCTGTACCCCGTCGCGGTGAGCGAGGCGATGGTCGAGGCGCTGCCCCAGGGCGAGATCGCGATCATCGACGATGCCGCCCACGCCGCGATCTTCGAGCAGCCCGAGGCGAGCGCGGACGCGATCCTGGAGTGGCTGTCGGGCCTGCCGTCGGACTGACGGCACCTTCTGCAAGTCTTGGGGCCCCGCCATCGTGCGGGGCCTCTTTCATGTCCTGCGCCGCACCGCAGCGAATTGACACGGCCATAATATGTCCTTTACTTGTCCTGTAATGAAATTTTATTGCGGGCTCGGAGGCTGGCAGATGACAGAGAGAGACCGCCCCTGGCTGTTCCGGACCTATGCCGGCCACTCGACCGCCGCCGCCTCGAACGCCCTCTACCGCGGCAACCTCGCCAGGGGGCAGACCGGCCTCAGCGTCGCCTTCGACCTGCCGACCCAGACCGGCTACGACAGCGATCATGTCCTCGCCCGGGGCGAGGTCGGCAAGGTCGGCGTCCCGGTCTGCCACCTCGGCGACATGCGCGCGCTATTCGAGGGCATACCCCTTGGCCGGATGAACACGTCCATGACGATCAACGCGACGGCGCCCTGGCTCCTCGCGCTCTACATCGCGCTGGCCGAGGAACAGGGGGCCGACGTCGGGGCGCTGCAGGGGACGGTGCAGAACGACATCGTCAAGGAATATCTCAGCCGCGGCACCTACATCTGCCCGCCCGCCCCGTCGCTCCGGATGATCACGGATGTCGCCGCCTATACGCGCGCGCATCTGCCGAAATGGAATCCGATGAACGTCTGCTCCTACCACCTGCAGGAGGCGGGAGCGACGCCGCAAGAGGAACTCGCCTTCGCGCTCGCCACGGCGATCGCCGTTCTCGACGATCTGCGGAAAAAGGTTACAAAAGAGAACTTTCCCGAGATGGTCGGGCGCATTTCCTTCTTCGTGAATGCCGGCATCCGGTTCGTGACCGAGATGTGCAAGATGCGGGCGTTCGTCGAGCTGTGGGACGAAATATGCGAGACGCGCTACGGGGTGGAGGACCCGAAATACCGCCGCTTCCGCTACGGCGTGCAGGTCAATTCGCTCGGCCTGACCGAGCAGCAGCCCGAGAACAACGTCTACCGGATTCTTCTCGAAACCTTGGCCGTGACGCTGTCGAAGACAGCGCGCGCCCGCGCCGTGCAGCTGCCGGCCTGGAACGAGGCGCTGGGCCTGCCGCGACCGTGGGACCAGCAATGGTCACTGCGGATGCAGCAGATCCTCGCCTATGAGACCGATCTTCTGGAGTACGACGACCTGTTCGAGAACAACCCGGCGGTGGAACGCAAGGTCGCGGAATTGAAGGCGGCGGCGCGGGCCGAGCTGGAGCAGATCGACGCGATGGGCGGCGCGGTGGAGGCCATCGGCCACATGAAGGCGCGCCTCGTCGAGTCGAACGCGGCGCGCCTCGCCGCGATCGAGAGGGGCGAGACGGTCGTCGTCGGCGTGAACCGCTGGCAGGACGGCGAGCCGTCGCCACTGACGGCGGGCGGGGACCGGGCGATGGCGTCCGATCCGGCGGCCGAGGCCGATCAGGTCGCGCGGCTGGAGGCGTGGCGACGCGACCGGGACGACGCAGAGGTGGAGGCGGCACTGGCCGAACTGCGCCGCGTGGCGGGCACGGATGAGAACCTCATGCCCGCCTCCATCGCCTGCGCGAAGGCCGGCGTCACCACGGGCGAATGGGCCGGCGTGATCCGCGCCGTCTTCGGCGAGTACCGTGCGCCGACCGGCGTCTCGGCAAGCCCGTCGAACCGGACCGAGGGGCTGGACGAGCTTCGGGCCCGGGTCGACGCGGTCAGCGCCCGCCTCGGCCGGCGGCTGACGGTGCTGATCGGCAAGCCCGGCCTCGACGGCCATTCCAACGGCGCCGAACAGATCGCCGCCCGTGCCCGCGACTGCGGCATGGCCTTCCGCTACGAGGGCATCCGCCTGACGCCCGAGGTGATCGTCGCGGCGGCGCTGGAGGACCGGCCCCACGTCCTCGGCCTGTCGATCCTCTCCGGTTCTCACCTGCCGCTGGTGGACGAGGTGATGCGCCGCATGCGCGAGGCGGGACTTGCGGACGTCCCGGTCGTGGTCGGCGGGATCATCCCCGACGCCGATGCCACCGCCTTGATGGCAATGGGAATTGCCCAGGTCTACACCCCCAAGGATTTCGAATTGAACCGCATCATGGCCGACCTGGTCGAACTTGCCGGGCAGGACTCCCTCGCGGCGGAATAGCCCTCTTGCGGTTGCAACCGGCTGATTTTCGCTCTTCTAAAGTTTAGATTTCAATTGCCCCCGCGGCAGGATTGGGGCTAATCGAAATTGAACTGATTCGGAGAATGACACATCATGGCCGTCGACCTCGACAATATGAACCGCAAGGAGCTGGAGTCGCTTCGCAAGGATGTCGACCGGGCGCTTTCGACCCTGGCCGACCGCGAGAAGAAGGCCGCGCTGGCCGCCGCCGAAAAGGCCGCGGCGGAACACGGCTATTCGCTCGCCGACCTGACCAATGCGTCAACTGCCCGCTCCCGGAAATCGGGAACGAAAGGCGCGCCGAAATACCGCAATCCCGCCGACCCCTCGCAGACCTGGACCGGCAAGGGCCGGCGTCCGAAATGGATCGTCGACGCCGAAAGCGCCGGACGGCCGCTTTCGGATTTCGAAATCTGACGCACCGGGGATCGCCGGAATGACCACGCATATCGGGGCGGCCGAAGGCGACATCGCCGAGACGGTGCTGATGCCCGGCGATCCCTACCGCGCCCGCTGGGCCGCGGAGACCTACCTGACGGGCGCGCGTCTCGTGAACGAGGTGCGCGGCATGCTCGGCTTCACCGGCACCTGGAACGGACACCCCGTGACCATCCAGGGCTCCGGCATGGGCATGCCGTCGCTGTCCATCTACGCGAATGAGCTGATCCGCGACTATGGGGCGAAGACGCTGATCCGCATCGGATCGTGCGGCGGGATGCAGCCGCAGGTGAAGATCCGCGACCTGATCCTCGCGATGACCGCCTCCACCTACGGCTCGCCCTCGCGCGGCATCTTCCGCGGGCTGAACTTCGCGCCCTGCGCCGATTACGGCCTGCTCCGCGCCGCGCACGATGCCGCGGCCGGCATCGCGGCGGGCGTGCATGTGGGCGGTATCTATTCGTCCGACACCTTCTACGACGAGCGGCCCGACATCGAGGCCGAGATGACCCGCCACGGCGTCCTGGGCGTCGAAATGGAGGCGGCGGAGCTCTATACCCTCGCCGCCCGCTACCGGGTGCGCGCGCTCGCCGTGCTCACCGTCTCGGACCACCTGCAGACGCACGAGGCGCTGCCGGCCGCGGGCCGCGAGCGGTCCTTCGGCGACATGGTCGAGATCGCGCTGAAGGCCGCGTTCGCCTGAGCGGTCAGGCGCGCTCCAGCACCTCGACCGACAGGATCGTGGGCAGGTGGCGCGCGATCTCCGTCCAGCTCTCCCCCTCGTCCGCGGTCGCGAAGATCGAGCCGGAGTTGGTGCCGAAATAGATGCCCGCGGGCGTGGCCGTGTCGCCCGCCATCGCCTGCCGCAGGACGGTGAAGAAGCAGTTCTGCTGCGGCAGGCCGTTCCGCTGCGCCTCCCACGTGTCGCCACCGTCGCGCGACCGCCAGACGGCGCAAGCCGCGTCCGGCGGGAAGCGGCCGGCCATGTCGCCGTTCAGCGGCAGGGTCCAGATCGTGTCCGGGTCGCGCGGATGCACCCGGATCGGGAAGCCGAAGGTCGAGGGCAGCCCTTCGGTGACGTCGTCCCAGCTGCGTCCGCCGTCACGGCTGCGGAACACGCCGTGGTGGTTCTGCTGGTAGAGGAGGTCGCCCGACCCGCCGGGGGCGCGCATCATGTTGTGCACGCAGTGCCCGGTCTCGCCGTGGCGGGGCGCGGCGGGGTGGTCGTGGTGCGCGTGCTCCTCCTCGTTCGACAGGCGGTTGCGCCGCTCCCACGTCGCGCCGCCGTCCTCGGTGGCGAAGATTCCGGCGGCGGAGATCGCGACCCACGTCTTCCGCGGGTCGTCCGGGTCGGTGACGATGGTGTGCAGGACGAGACCCGCCGCGCCGCCGTTCCAGTCCGGGCGCGAGGGGTGGTCGGTGAGGCCGTCGATCCTCTCCCACGTCGCGCCGCCGTCGCGGCTGGTCAGCAGGCTCGCCGGCTTGGTCCCGGCCAGGACGGCGCCGTGGGCGAAGTGCAGCGACCAGACCTGGCTGAACTCCTCGCCGAAGGGCGGCGGCTCCGGCGGCCATCCGATCATCTGCGCGAAGTCGGGATCGTTCGCGGCCCAGTCGTCCATCGTGCCCTTGGTCAGCTTGGCCAGCTGCCACGTCTCGCCGTTGTCGGTGGAGCGGAAGATCCCGGCCCCGCTCCACTCGCCGCCGCCGCCCGCCCACATGTGGCCCGTCTCTGGATCGCCGGCCGCGTGGTTGATCGGCCAGCCGTCGCAGAGCGGGCCGCGGACGGACCACGTTTCGCGGTCGTCGCTGTCGAGGAGGAACAGGCCCTTGGTGGTGCCGATCATCAGGGTCGTGGGCATGGGAGGCTCGCGTGCGGCAGGGTGTCGCGGGGACGCTAGCACGGCGGCTGACGCTGGGGGAGGCGGGATGTGCCCGGTGGGAGGGTGGGCGCGCGGCCCTGAAGGCGAGACGACCCGCCCCGGGCCTGACCCGGGGCCTCGCGGGGACGGAGCGCATGGCTGGTCGAGGTCCCGGGGCAAGCCCGGGACGGGTTGTGGGAGTGCGGGCCGTTCGTCCTGCTGCCCTACCCTATTCCGTGACCCCGGTCGTACCCCGACGGTTCCGGCGGCGCCCAGCCGTCCAGAGCGCCCCCCTCCGGCTCCCACACCTCCATCACCAGCGGATGGCAGACCGCTTCGTCCGACGAGTGGCCGGACCCGCAATCGCCGCCGGGGCACGTGCTCAGCAGCGCCAGCAGGTCGATCTCGGCGAACAGCTCCACAAAATCGCCGGCGCGGGCGGGCGAGGCCTTCATGAAGTAACGCCCCTCGTCCGCGGTGAAGCCGGTGCACATGAAGACGTTGAGCACGTCGTGCACGTGCGCCTCCGCCTCGGCCACCGGCAGGCCGGTCGCGGCGACAAGAGCCCGCGTCAGGTTGGAGTGGCAGCAATGATGGTAGTCCGTCCCGCCGAGCAGCCGCTGCGTGTAGGGATCGCAGCGCGTGCCGATCACGTCGTGGACGCCGCCGCCGTCGGCGTCGCGGCCATACCAGGCGAGCGAATCGGCGAGGATCGTCGCCATCGGCCGCAGGTACGGAAGGCAGGACCACAGCCGGTCGCCCACGCTGACATGCGTGCCGTGCAGCGCGCGGGTCTTGCCCGAGAAGAACCGCTCGGACAGGTCGCCCGCGCGGAAGAGGTTGAGGTCGCCGACCTGGCTACCTTCCCGGCACTCGATCCGCAGCACCGACCCCGCCGGCACCTCGACCGCCCGCGCGTCCCGCGGCGGCACGACGACCTGCGCCGTCCTCCGCGCCCCGCCCCGCGCCCGGACGTAGAGGGCGAGGTCGGGCGCCGGCAGCGTCTGCGGCGGGTAGACGAGGACCGGCGCGGCCGCGCGGCGGGCCTCGGCGTCTGCAGGGACTTGATCCGGATCAATGCGCGGAGCGGGCATGGCGACCTACCGTAGGGAAAACAGCCCCCGGGAGGTACCAGAGATGACCACGATGTCGAAGCTCCATGAGGCCTGGCGCGACCAGCGCCGGGTCGAGGCGGAGATCGCCGCGCTGACGATGGGCGAGATGACGGACCTGTCGCTCGGCCGCGCCGACCTCATGCACCTCGCGCGGATGCCGGAGGAGCAGATCGCGCGGATGCACTGGGTCGCGGACCTCTTCGGCGCCGGACGCGCGCTCGCGGACGATCCTCGGATGCAGCGGGAGGTCGGCCTCACCTGCGCCGGTTGCGGGCAGACCGCCCGCTGCCATGCCGCCTTCGCCGATCCGGCCGGAATGACCGCCTCCGAGGCGGAGGTTTTCTGCCCGAACGCACCGACCTACAGACAGGCGGGCCGGGCCGTCTAGGACAGTTCCCTACGCAGGAGCGCGAGGAGGTGGTCGACCTGCGCCTCGCGAGGGACGGCGCCCTTCGTCCAGCCGTCGCCGAAGGCACGGCGCGTTTCGGCGTCGTCCAGCAGCGGCACCAGCCGGCCGACGGCGACGATCGCCTCGGCGAGGTGCCAGGCGAACCCGCTCTCGCCGATGGCGACGCGGTTGAGGTAGTGCAGCCGCTGACCGAGCCCGCGCAGCACCTCCTGCAACTCGTCCGGCGAGCGGTAGGCGAGCGACGGCTCCGCCCTCTCTTCGCTTTCCTCGGCCACCCGCCCGTCAGACCATCCGATCGACCAGCATCTTCTTGATGTTCTGGATCGCCTTGGCGGGATTGAGGCCCTTGGGGCAGGTCTTGGCGCAGTTCATGATCGTGTGGCAGCGATACAGCTTGAACGGATCCTCCAGATCGTCCAGCCGCTCGCCCGTCGCCTCGTCCCGGCTGTCGATGATCCAGCGGTAGGCGTGCAGCAGCGCGGCGGGGCCGAGATAGCGGTCGCCGTTCCACCAGTAGGACGGGCACGCGGTGGAGCACGAGGCGCACATGACGCACTCGTAGAGGCCGTCCAGCTTCTTGCGGTCCTCGATCGATTGCCGCCATTCCTTGGCCGGGGCGTTCGTCTTGGTCTCGAGCCACGGCATGATGCTGGCATGCTGCGCGTAGAAGTGGGTGAGGTCGGGGATCAGGTCCTTGACCACCGGCATGTGCGGCAGCGGGTAGATCGTCACGTCGCCCTTCACCTCATCGATGCCGTAGATGCAGGCCAGCGTGTTGATCCCGTCGATCATCATCGCGCACGAGCCGCAGATCCCCTCGCGGCAGGACCGGCGGAAGGTCAGGGTCGGATCGATCTCGTTCTTGATCTTGATGAGGGCGTCCAGGATCATCGGCCCGCAGGTGTCGAGATCGACGAAATAGGTGTCGACCCGCGGCGCCTTCCCGTCGTCGGGATTCCAGCGGTAGACCCGGAACTTGCGGACGTTGGTCGCGCCCTCGGGCCGGGGCCAGGTCTTGCCGACGGTGATGCGGCTGTTCTTGGGCAGTCGGAATTCGGCCATGGGGTGCCTCCGTCAGAGCGGTTTGGTGCCGATGAACAGGGTCTCGCCCCGCATCAGGCCATAGGTGAGGACGTCGGGTTCGACGGCCGTGTACTCGGCCAGGTCGAAGCCGGCGGCGCGGATCCGGTCGCGCAGGTCGCGACCGTAATAGCGGACGTGGTCGTTCTGGCCGAAATGGACGCGCCGGTCGGACGCCTCGGTCACGTCCGGGTCCTCGTAGGTGCGCGCCCACCCCTCGCAGACCGGGGTCATCAGGAAGGCGATGCCGCCGGGCTTCAGCATCCGGAAGATCTCGGACAGGGCGCGGCGGTCGTCCACGTGCTCGAGGACGTGGTTGCAGACGATGCGGTCGTACTCCTCCGACGGCAGGCCCGTCCTCTCGATGTTCACGCGATGCGTGACGCGGCGCCGCTCGCTGAGGTCCGCCGTCTCGTATCTCGCGACGAGGTCCTTGATGTAGGGGCCGAGCTGCTTCTCCGGCGCGAAGTGCAGCACGACGTGGTGCGGCTCGAACGGGCGATTGCGGTCGGCGTACAGGCGGAACAGGCGATGCCGCTCCAGCGACTGGCACTTGGCGCAGCGCGCGTCGAAGCGGGGCGGATCGCCGAAGGCGGTGAAGGTGCCGAACCAGCCGCAGATCGGGCATTCGCGCGGAGTGATGCCGCGCGCCGACTGGCGGAAGCGCTGCACCTGGCGCTTCACCTCGGCCTCGATCCGGTCCTTCATCGCGGCGTCGTCGGTCATCGCAGGCGCGGCGGTCTGTAGGGTTCGGCCCCGGTCCGCCGCACCACGCAGTCGCGGTAGACGTCGAGCGGGTCGCGGCCGGTCAGGTAGTCGCCCGACACGCCGACCGCGACGCCGGTATAGGGGCCGGAGTTCGAGTTGTAGCCGAGCGTGACGGCGCCGGTCGGCCCCTGCGCGGCGCGGGCGCGCTGCTCGCACTCCTGCGCGGCCTCCTCGGGGGACCAGACGCGCGGGGCGCAGGCGGTGAGCAGCAGGGCGGCGGGAAGGGCGGCGAACAGGACACGCATGACGGGAACACTCCGGACCGGCCGCGCGGCAGGCGCGGCTTCAGGCCCGCAGGATAGGCCGGCGCGGCTCTGACAGGCGATATCAGCCGCCCCCCGGATGCGCCGCCGCCCGTCCATCAGTAGACCCGCGCCTTCGGCGCGATCTTCTTGAGGTCGATCCCCCCCTCCTCCGCATTCGTCAGCGGGTCGAGGTGGACGGGCCGGTAATCCAGCCGCACCTCGGCGCCGTCGATCCAGGCGAGCGAGTGCTTGCGCCACTCCTCGTCGTTGCGGTCCGGCCAGTCCTCGTGCGCGTGGGCGCCGCGGCTTTCCTTGCGGGCCTCGGCTGCGACCACGGTGGCGAGCGCGTTGGGCATCAGGTTCGTCAGTTCCAGCGTCTCCATCAGGTCGCTGTTCCAGACGAGAGAGCGGTCGGTGACCTTGATGTCGGCCATCTTCCCGGCGACGGCGGTCATCTTCTGGACCCCCTCCGCCAGCGTCTTGTCGGTGCGGAAGACGGCGGCGTCGGACTGCATCACCTTCTGCATCTCCAGCCGCAGCTCGGCCGTCGGCGTGCCGCCGTCGGCGTGGCGCAGCGTGTCGAACCGCTCCAGCGCCTTGTCGATCGCGGCCCTGGGCGGTGTCGGAATCGCGCGGGAGCGGTCCACCACCTGACCGGCGCGGATCGCCGCGGCCCGGCCGAAGACGACAAGGTCGATGAGAGAGTTTGAGCCGAGGCGGTTGGCGCCGTGGACGCTGGCGCAGCCGGCCTCGCCCACCGCCATCAGGCCGGGGGCGACGGCGTCGGGGCTGTCGTCCGTGGGGTTCAGCACTTCGCCCCAGTAGTTCGTCGGGATGCCGCCCATGTTGTAATGCACCGTCGGCAACACCGGGATCGGCTCCTTCGTGACGTCGACGCCGGCGAAGATGCGGGCGCTTTCGCTGATCCCGGGCAGCCGCTCGTTCAGGGTCTCGGGCGGCAGGTGGTTGAGGTGCAGGTGGATGTGGTCCTTGTCGTTGCCGACGCCGCGCCCCTCGCGGATCTCCATCGTCATGCAGCGGCTGACGACGTCGCGGCTGGCGAGGTCCTTGTAGGTGGGGGCGTAGCGTTCCATGAACCGCTCGCCCTCGGAGTTGGTGAGGTAGCCGCCCTCGCCCCGCGCGCCTTCGGTGATGAGGCACCCGGCGCCGTAGATGCCGGTCGGGTGGAACTGCACGAACTCCATGTCCTGCAGGGGCAGGCCAGCGCGGGCGATCATGCCGTTGCCATCGCCGGTGCAGGTATGGGCGGACGTCGCGCTGAAATAGGCGCGGCCGTAGCCGCCGGTCGCCAGCACCACCATCTTGGCAGCGAAGACGTGCATCGTGCCGTCGTCCAGCTTCCACGCGAGCACGCCCTCGCAGGTGCCGTCCTCGGCCATCAGCAGGTCGATGGCGAAATACTCGATGTAGAACTCGGCCTTCTGCTTCAGGCTCTGGCCGTACAGCGTGTGCAGGATCGCGTGGCCGGTCCGGTCGGCGGCGGCGCAGGTGCGCTGCACCGGCGGACCCTCCCCGAACTCGGTCGTGTGGCCGCCGAAGGGCCGCTGGTAGATGCGCCCCTCCTCGGTCCGGGAGAAGGGGACGCCGTAATGTTCCAACTCGTACACCGCGGCGGGCGCCTCGCGGGCGAGGTATTCCATCGCGTCGGTGTCGCCCAGCCAGTCCGAGCCCTTCACCGTGTCGTACATGTGCCACTGCCAGTGGTCGGGGCCCATGTTGGAGAGCGAGGCGGCGATGCCGCCCTGCGCGGCCACCGTGTGCGAGCGGGTCGGGAAGACCTTGGTGATGCAGGCAGTGCGCAGTCCCTGCTCGGCCATGCCGAGGGTCGCGCGCAGACCGGCCCCGCCAGCGCCGACGACGACGACGTCGTATTGATGGGTCTCGTACTCGTAGGCGGCCATCAGTTCGTTCCTTCCTTCGCGCGTTCGGCGAGCCCGGCGCAGACGCCCAGGTCCTCTTCCAGCTGCGGGTCGCCCGCGATGATCTCTCCGCTCTCGTCGAAGTTCGTCTCGAAGCGGGCCAAGTAGGCGTCGCGCGTCTCGCCGATCGCCAGGTAGATGTCCTGCAGCACGTCGGCGATGTCACCCGCCTCGGCCGAAAGGATCAGCGCCGCGGCCTCGAGGTCCTCGCGGCCGGCCGCGATGTTCGCCCAGGCGTCGGGCCCGAACTCCGCCTCGGACCCGCGCTCCTGCAGGGCGGCGAGGAAGCCGGCGCAGCGGGTGTAGGCGGGCACCGGGCCGTCGGCCTGCACCAGGTCGGCGATCGGCGCCATCCCCTGCGCCACGGCGCCGGTCGCCAGCGCCGACAGGAGGACGCCCAGCCTCACAGGGCGAGCCGGAGCACGGCGAACAGCCCCGCCGCCATCAGCCCGTAGGACAGGCAGGCGAGGATCGCGAGCGAGGCCTTGCGGGCGAAGCCGCCGACGTAGTCCTCCAGCATGATCTCGGCCCCGCCGCGGAAATGGTGGAAGCCGACGACGAAGGTCAGCCCCGCCACCAGCGCCGGGAACGGCCGGCTGTAGTAGAGGACCATCTCCTCGTAGGGCAGGCCGAGGGCCGGGCCGAAGGTGAAGACGAACAGCGGCACCAGGATCAGCAGGCCGACCGAGGACAGGGTCATCGACCAGTGATGCTCGGTCCCCGACTTGGAGGAGCCGAGGCCCACGGCGCGCTTGCGGTCGGTCATGTAGGGCATGTCTCGCCTCCTCAGACGATCAGGACGGTGAGGATCGTCAGGATCACGGCACCGGCCACGGCGGCCTGTCCGAGCCTCTCGGCCCGCCCGACCTCGAGCATGCGGCCGGTGTCCCATATCAGGTGACGGATGCCGGCGAGCGTATGGTACCAAAGCGCCGCGACGGACAGGGTCATCACGATGTCGCCGAACCAGCTTGTGATCACGCCGTTGGCGACGCGGTAGGCGTCCGGTCCGGCGGCGGCGGCGAGAAACCACCAGACGGTCAGCGCGGCCGCGACGATCAGGCCGTTGCCGGTGATCCGCGTGAAGATCGAGGTCATCGACGTCCATTGCGGCCGGTAGTACGGCCCGATCATGAACGGAGAGAGCGGGCGGTTGCCGCGGTTCACGTCGGCCATGGCGTCCCCTTCCTATGCGTCCGGCGGTGAGGCCGCCGAGGTCGGGGCCGTTTCTGCCCCATCTCGGCGGCGGTGTCACGGCAGGAGATAGAGCCAATTCCGACTGATGGCGCTAAAATCGACGGCTCGTGATCACGCGCCGCCGAGGCGTGATCACAAATCCCGGTGGATCAGGCCGGGATCAGCGCCCAGCAGTCCAGATCGAGGAGGACGTCCGGCCGATAGGCCCCGGCGTCGTCCCGCAGCTGCCCCGCCGCGCCGCGCGTCGCCACCAGCCGCAGGCGCAGCGCCCCGATGTCATTGCCGAGGTTGGCGCGGTCCAGCACCTCGGACCAGGCCCGGACGGTGTCGCCGGCGAAGCAGGGATTGGCGTGCGCCCCGCCGTTCAGCGCGACGATCGTCTGCGCATTGGCGAGACCGTTGAACGACAGCGCCCGGGCCAGGCTGATGACGTGACCGCCGTAGATGAGCCGCCGGCCGTCCTCGCGCGCGGTGGCGTCGAAATGCACCCGGGCGGTGTTCTGCCACAGGCGGGTCGCCATCATGTGTTCGGCCTCCTCGACGGTGACGCCGTCGACATGGTCGATGATCTCGCCGACGGCGTAGTCGGACAGGCGGTGCGGCTCTCCGGCCAGCGCGAAGTCGTACCCGCCGAAGTCCAGCCCCTCCGGCACCACGAGATCGCTCGCGGCCACCGCCTCCGCCAGCTCGGGCACCACGGCCTCCGGCGCCTCGCCCGGCGCGCGGCGGCGGACCATGACCCAGCGCACGTAGGACAGGCACGGCCGCCCGTCCGCGAAGCCCCGCGTCCGCACCCAGACGATGCCGGCCTTGCCGCTGGACAGCTGCCGCAGGCCGATCACCTCGCTCTCGGCGGTGATCGTCTCGCCCGGCCAGACCGGCGACAGCCAGCGCCCCTCGGCATAGCCGAGGTTGGCGACGGCGTTCAGCGAGATGTCGGGGACGCTCTTGCCGAAGACGGTGTGGAAGACGATCAGGTCGTCGAGCGGCGCGGCCGCCAGTCCGCAGGCGCGGGCGAAGGAGTCGGAGGAATGCAGCGCGTGCCGGGCGGGATAGAGCGCGTGGTACAGCGCCCGCTCGCCGACGGTCAGGGTCCGCGGCACCGCGTGGCGGATGGTCTCGCCGACGCGGTAGTCCTCGAAGAACCGGCCGCCTCCGGTCTTGGCACCGCTCGTCAAAGCGATCCCAGCTTCACCTCGGGCGAGTACTCGCCCTCGACCTCCTTCGTCACGGCCTGCCCGCAGCGCATCACCCCGCCGACCTGGTCGAAGGCGTATTGCGGGTCGCCGTACAGCTCCCAGCCCTTCGACAGGGCCTCGGTCACCTTGTGGCAGAAGGCCGACGTGTCGTCGGCGGTGAGGAAGCGGTAGGCCTTCATGGGATCATCCGAACGGGTTGTAGCCGAGGAGGGTGTGGATGCCGGCGATCACGGCATAGACGATGACGGTCCCGACGATCGCGCGAATCTCCTTGGCCCGGGGGGCGGGCGGCGGCGGGGTCCAGGCCGGCTCCGCCCGGTTGATGAGGGCCATCTCGGCCAGCGCCCAGACCAGCAGGCCGCCGAACAGCACGAACGACGGCAGGTCGCCGTTCACCAGCAGGTGCGCGACGGCCCAGAGCGACACCGCGGTCAGCTGCGGGTGGCGCAGGCTGCGGGTGATCCGGGTCTTCAAGCCGGAGGCGGCGAAGAGGTAGACGGCGATCAGCACCAGAAGGTTGTTGATGCCGGTCGTCGCGGGCGAGCGGCCCCACCAGACCGGCCCGTCGGCCGTCCGGTAGCCGATCACCATCAGCACGATGGACAGGACCAGCACCAGCGCGACCCCGCCCCTGGCCCGGTCGCCGAGGCGGGCGCGCGCCTCCGGCGCCAGCCGCTTGAACATGTGGGGCAGCGACCACAGCAGCAGCCCGAGGATCAGCCAGATCATGTCGTCTCCAGTGCGGCGATGGCCTCGGCCCGGGAAAGCGTCTCGCGGGCGGTGGCGACGTGAAGGTTCTCGACGATGCGCCCGTCGACGACGGCGACGCCCTGTCCCGCGGCCGATGCCTCGTCGAAGGCGGCGATCTGCCGGCGGGCGAGGTCGATCTCGGCCCCGGTCGGGGCGAAGGCGGCATTGGCGAGGGCGATCTGGTCGGGATGGATCAGCGACTTGCCGTCGAAGCCGAGGTCGCGGCCCTGCGCGCACTCCGCCTCCAGCCCCTCGGCGTCGCGGAAGGCGTTGTAGACGCCGTCGATCGCGACCCGCCCGTGCGCCCGCGCCGCCAGCAGGCAGGCGGACAGGGCGTGCAGCAGCGGCTCGCGCCGGTGGCCGGGGCGGGTGCGCAGGTCCTTGGCGAGGTCGTTGGTGCCCATGACGATGCCCGCGAGGCGGGGATGGGCGCAGATCGCGGCGGCGTTCAGGATGCCGGCCGGCGTCTCCATCATCGCCCAGAGCGGCAGGTCGGGGACCAGCGCCGCGACCCGGTCCAGCGTCGCCGGCCCGTCCACCTTGGGCACCAGTACACCGTCGCATGCCAGCCCCGCGGCCGCGCGGAGGTCGTCTTCCCCCCACTCGGTGTCCAGCCCGTTGATGCGGACCAGCCGCGCCCGCGCGCCGTATCCCCCGGAGGCCAGCGCGGCGGCCAGCGTCTCGCGGGCCCGCACCTTCTCCTCCGGCGCGACGGCGTCCTCCAGATCGAAGAGGATCGCATCGCAGGACAGGCCGCGGGCCTTGTCCAGCGCCCGCTCGCGCGAGGCGGGAATGTAGAGGGCGGAGCGGTAGGGGCGGGCCATGCGTCGATTCGCGGGTTCGGAGCGGTGTCGGCGCACCCTGCCCCCTGCGCGGGCAAGGCTTCAACAGACATCTGGCCGTGTTGCGCGTGCCGGTGGGCCGGTCGGCCGGACGGTTAACCGCGTTTTCGGGCCCATCGTGCGAGGGTCGGTCCCGAGGTCGCGCTATCGACGGGGACGCGGCCCGATCCTCCCACGCGGCGCGCCACCTGCGCCCCTTCGCAAAGGACATGTCATGATCCGCACCGCCTTCGCCTTGTCCCTCGGCCTCGGGGCCGCCGCCCTGGCCAGCCCGCTCCACGCGCAGCAGCGCGTCTGCGGCCCACACGACCGCGTGGTCGAGCGGCTCGCCGCCGTCTACGGCGAGAGCCGTCAGTCCATCGGCCTCGGCTCGAACAATGCGGTGGTCGAGATCTTCGCCTCCGCCGAGACCGGCACGTGGACCATCACCGTCACGATCCCGGGCGGCCCGACCTGCCTCGTCGCCGCCGGAGAGGCCTACCAGCACCTTGCCGAGGATCTTCCCAACACCGACCCGCCGGCGTGATTTCTCTTACGCGGCGGCAGGTCGGCCGGTTCCCGCCGCGAAGGCAAAGATATTTCAGGAACTCACTGGGTTTGGCTGGGGTTAGCGCGGTCAGAAGCGCCAGCGTGGACGGGTCTTTCCCGACCGCTGATCCGCGCAGATCAAGTCCGGAGAGATTCCATGAAAAACCTCCTTGCCACCGTGGCCATCGGCGCGCTGATGGGCAGCGCCGCCGTCGCCCAGGACGCCTCGACCGAAGGCGCCATGACCTACGACGTCCAGCAGGGCGACTTCTACGCTTCCAACCTGCTGGGCTCGCGCCTCTACACGACCGAGCAGGAGCTGACCGCGGACACCCAGTTCGCCGACGTGTACGAGAACTGGAACGACATCGGCGAGATCAACGACTTCGTCGTGTCCGAGGGCGGCTCGGTGCAGGCGGTGATCGTCGGCGTCGGCGGCTTCCTCGGCATCGGCGAGAAGGATGTCGCGATCTCGATGGACGACCTGACCACCACGTTCGACGACGACGGCAGCCGCTTCCTCGTCGTGAACATGAGCCAGGAGGCGCTCGAGAACGCGCCGGCCTTCGAATACGAGGAGCTGGACAACGACATCGGCGAGGCGTCCGAGGTCGACGGCGCTGACGCCGGCGCCGATGCCGCGGTCGAAGAGGCCGCGACCGACACGGCGGCGACCGACGAGGAGATGGCGACCGAGGGGGCCGTCGAGACGGAGATGGTCGAAGGTGAAGAGGCCATGACCGAGGAGACCGCCGAGACCGACATGGCGGCCACCGACACCGAGGCGACCGCCGAGGAGACCGACACGGAAATGGCCGAAGGCGACGAGGCCATGACAGAGGAGACCGCCGAGACCGAAATGGCGGCCACCGAAACCGAGGCGACCGCCGAGGAAGGCGCCGAAGCCGAGATGGCCGAAGGTGACGAGGCCATGACCGAGGAGGCCGCCGACGCCGAGACCGCTGCCGCCGACGCCGAGGCCGCGACCGCCGAGGAAGGCGCCGCGACCGAAACGGCCGAAGGCGACGAGGCCATGACCGAAGAGACGATGGACCCGACCGAAACGGCCGCGGCCGACGCCGCCGTTGCCGCCGACTCGGCGGAACTTGCGGCGCCGGAAGGCTTCCAGCTGGTCCCCGTCACGGATCTCACCGCCGAGGAGCTCGACGGGGCCACCGTCCGCTCGTCCACCGATGAGGAGTGGGTCGGCGAGATCAGCTCGCTGATCCTCGACGACCAGGGCCAGGTGGTTCAGGCCGTGATCGACGTCGGCGGCTTCCTCGGGATCGGCGAGAAGCCGGTCGCGATGAACTTCGACGACCTCGAAATCTACCGCGAGGATGCCTCGGGCGCCCTCGAGGTGAGGGTCAACGCCAGCCGCGAAGAGCTGGAAGGCATGAGCGCCTTCGAAGGCTGATCCGCGTCCGGCTCGACCGTCCCGCGCCGCCTCCGCCCGCCGGAGGCGGCGTTTTCTTGTCCGGATGCCGCGCTGCGGCGGCCTTGCCAGCATCGCCCGGCGGGATTAGGCAGGCACGCGTTCGGACCTCATGGAAGTCAGCAAGGACCCATCGTCATGGCCAGACCCAAGATCGCCCTCATCGGTGCCGGTCAGATCGGCGGCACGCTCGCCCACCTCGCCGCTATCAAGGAGCTGGGGGACGTCGTCCTCTTCGACATCGCCGAGGGCACGCCCCAGGGCAAGGCGCTGGACATCGCCGAGTCCGGCCCGTCCGAAGGCTTCGACGCGACCCTCGAGGGCGCGAACGATTATTCCGCGATCGCCGGCGCCGACGTCTGCATCGTCACTGCCGGCGTGCCCCGCAAGCCGGGGATGAGCCGGGACGACCTCCTCGGCATCAACCTCAAGGTCATGAAGTCGGTCGGCGAGGGCATCGCGAAGAACGCCCCTGACGCCTTCGTCATCTGCATCACCAACCCCCTCGACGCGATGGTCTGGGCGCTGCGCGAATTCTCGGGCCTGCCGCACGAGAAGGTCTGCGGCATGGCCGGCGTGCTCGACAGCGCCCGCTTCCGGCACTTCCTGTCGCTGGAGTTCGGCGTCTCGATGAAGGACGTCACCGCCTTCGTCCTCGGCGGCCACGGCGACACGATGGTCCCGCTCGCCCGCTACTCCACCGTCGCCGGCATTCCGCTGCCCGACCTCGTCTCGATGGGCTGGACCAGCCAGGAGCGTCTGGACGCGATCGTGCAGCGCACCCGCGACGGCGGCGCTGAGATCGTCGGCCTGCTGAAGACCGGGAGCGCCTACTACGCGCCGGCCACGTCTGCGATCGAGATGGCCGAGGCGTACCTCAAGGACCAGAAGCGCGTCCTGCCCTGCGCGGCGTATGTCGAGGGCGCCTACGGCCTGAAGGGCATGTATGTCGGCGTACCGACCGTGATCGGCGCCGGCGGCATCGAGAAGGTCATCGACATCAAGCTCGACAAGGACGAGCAGGCGATGTTCGACAAGTCGGTCGATGCCGTGAAAGGCCTCGTGGAGGCCTGCAAGGGCATCGACGAGAGCCTCGCCTGAGCGGGTATTCCTGACTTGGCGGGCCGTCCGCGGCCCGCGACACTCCCCCGACGGCCCTGTGCGCCCCGGAGGAGCGAGATGAGAACAGCCCTGACCCTGACGGCCGCCCTCGCGGCCGGCCCTGCGGTGGCGGACATCGATTTCGCCTCCGTCCTCGGCGGCCGCAGCCTCGCCGCCGCCGAGAGCGATCTTTCCGCCATCGCCGACCCCACGCCGGACGAGCGCTTCGCCCTCGGCGGCGTTCGGTTCCTGCGCGGGATCGAGCGGGCGTTCCAGCTGCGCTACCGCGTCGGGCTGCACGACGGCCTCGCCGTCATGTCCGGCCTCCCGGTCCTGCGCGTGCCGATGGGCGCGAACCCGGCGCCCGAGCCGTTCACACCGGACGCGGTGGAGGTCCTGTTCGCCGACATCGTCACCGACATGCAGGCGGCCTCGGACGTCCTGTTGACGATCGGCGATGCCGATGCTGTCGGCGTGTCCGTGGCCCTTGGCGATCTGTGGTTCGACATCGACATGGACGGCGCCCGCAGCGACGGCGAGGGCCTGCTCGACCTCGCGGGCGCCGCACTCGACCCGCAGATCGCGGCGACGACGATCCGGTTCGACACCGCCGATGCCGCGTGGCTGTCGGCCTACGCGCATCTTCTTGCCGGGGTCGGCGAGGTCGTCCTCGCCATCGGACCGGCCGAGGCGATCGGCGCGATCAACGACGCGTCCGAGTCGATGGACGGGCTGGGCGGCCAGCCGCCATCGTGGAGCGGCATGGGCTCGGCCAACGAGGCCGCCTGGATCGACCTCGCCGCGATGGCGCTCATGGCCCTCGACGGGGTGCCGGACGCCGCGCATTCCCGGGCGGCGCATGGCCATTTCCTGCAGGTCGTCGCCGACAACCGCACCTTCTGGCGGCGGGTGGCGCGCGAGACCGACGACGACGCCGAATGGATTCCGAACAAGGCGCAGACCTCGGCCACCGGCCTTCGGTTTCCGCCCGAAACCGGTACGCTCTGGCTCGCCGTCCTGTCCGACGCCGAGCGGGTGCTGACCGGTGAACTGCTGCTTCCCTTCTGGCGCCTCGGCGAGGGCGCGGGGATCAACCTCGCGCGGGTCTTCGAGGAGCCGCCGTCACTCGACCTCGCGGGCCTCGTCCACGGTGTCTCGCTGGTGCCCTACATGGACGAGGGGCCGCGGGCGGGAGCCGACAACCTCATGCTGTTCTCGAGGATGATGGGCGGCGATGCGCTGCTCTACGCGCTTGTCCTGAACTGATTCGCTGTGCGCGCTAACGGTCCGTCCGCGTGTGATCACACCTCGGAAAGGTGTGATCACAAATGTCGGAATATGCGCTCGCCAGCGCATATTGGCGTTTTCTCAACCCCTGCCCTGTGATTTGAGCGGGGGCACGGCCCGAGGCGGACGAGGAAGGGACAGCGATGAACATCCACGAGTACCAGGCCAAGGCCCTCCTGCGCGACTACGGCGCACCGGTGTCCGACGGCCGCGCCGTCCTGCGCGCCGAAGAGGCCAAGACGGCGGCGGGCGAGCTCGACGGCCCGCTCTGGGTGGTCAAGGCGCAGATCCACGCCGGCGGCCGCGGCAAGGGGTCGTTCAAGGAGGCCGACGCCGGCGACAAGGGCGGCGTCCGCCTCGCCAAGTCGGTCGAGGAGGCCGCGACCGAGGCGAAGCGCATGCTCGGCCGCACCCTCGTCACCAAGCAGACCGGCGCCGCCGGCAAGCAGGTGAACCGCATCTACATCGAGGACGGTTCGGACATCGAGCGCGAGCTGTACCTGGCGCTGCTGGTGGACCGTGGGACCTCCCGCATCTCCTACGTCGCCTCGACCGAGGGCGGCATGGACATCGAGGAGGTCGCCGCCTCGACCCCCGACAAGATCCTGTCCTTCAGCGTCGATCCGGCCACCGGCTACCAGCCCTACCACGGCCGCCGCATCGCCTTTGCCCTCGGCCTCACCGGGAGCCAGGCCAAGCAGTGCGTCAAGCTGATGGAGACCCTGTATCGCCTGTTCGTCGACAAGGACATGGAGATGCTGGAGATCAACCCGCTGATCGTGACCGACAAGGGCGATCTGAAATGCCTCGACGCCAAGATGGGCTTCGACGGCAACGCGATCTACCGCCATCCCGACATCGCCAGCCTGCGGGACGAGACCGAGGAGGACCCGAAGGAGCTGGCGGCGTCGAAGTACGACCTCAACTACATCGCCCTCGACGGCGAGATCGGCTGCATGGTCAACGGCGCCGGCCTCGCCATGGCGACGATGGACATCATCAAGCTGTACGGGGCGGAGCCCGCCAACTTCCTCGACGTCGGCGGCGGCGCCACCAAGGAGAAGGTGACCGAGGCGTTCAAGATCATCACCTCCGATCCGAACGTGAAGGGCATCCTCGTCAACATCTTCGGCGGCATCATGCGTTGCGACGTCATCGCCGAGGGCGTGATCGCCGCGGTGAAGGAAGTCGGTCTGAAGGTTCCGCTGGTCGTCCGGCTGGAAGGCACGAACGTCGAGAAGGGCAAGGAGATCATCGCGAACTCCGGCCTGAACGTCATCGCCGCCGACGACCTCAAGGACGGCGCCCAGAAGATCGTGAAAGCGGTGAAAGGATGATCGCCATGCTGCGCCTCGCCCCCCTGCTGATCCTCGCCGCCGCCTGCACGCCGATCGGCGTGCCCGTCCCCGACCCGGGCGCGCAGACCGCGCCGCTTCCGGCGTCGGCGAATGTCGGCGGCTACCAGAGCCCCTACGCCAACCCGACGACCGCCCCGATCGTCCAGCCCGCGCCGACCGACCTGAACCCGGCGGTCTGCACTGGCGGCATCACCCCGGACGGGCGGCCCTGCCCGTTCGACGAGCCGCGCTAGCCTCGACATGCCGATGCGCCGCGCCGCCCCGATCTGCCTCGCCCTTCTGGCCGCGCCCGCGCTGGCGCAGTCCCCGGACGAGATCGCCGCCGCGATGATCGAGGTCTGCGGCGACCTCGACGCGGCGATGCCGCGCCTCGCGCTCGAGGGGCTGACCTCGGGCAACGGCGGGGCCGGCGCGACCGAGGACGGGGCCCTGACCTTCGCCAGCGGCGAGGCGCTGGACGGCGTCGCGGTGGTAAACGCCGTCCGCACCGCGCTGGACGGCGGCGCGATGGCGTCCTGCACGCTGACCGTGTTCGGCGACGGCGCGCCCGATCCCGAAGGCATGACCGAAGCGACCGAGGCCGTCGTCGCCGAGCTCCTCGGCGAGGAGACCACGGCCTACGGCGGTGCGACGGGCACCGGCGTCGCGCGGGTCTGGGCGACCCCCGGCTTCCCGCCCGCCGCCACCCTGAACCTCGTGGTCGACCAGCGCGTGGCGATCCTCACCCTGTCGCGGCAGACCGCGGACTGAACCGGACACGGGAGCCAGCGGCGCCCGCACCGAAAAACGAAAGGCGACACATGGCCATTCTCATCGACAAGCACACCAGGGTCATCTGTCAGGGCTTCACCGGCTCGCAGGGGACCTTCCACTCGGAGCAGGCCATCGCCTACGGCACGCAGATGGTCGGCGGTGTCACCCCCGGGAAGGGCGGGCAGGAGCATCTGGGCCTGCCGGTCTTCAACTCGGTGCACGAGGCGATGGCGAAGACCGGCGCCGAGGCGTCGGTGATCTACGTCCCGCCGCCGTTCGCCGCCGATTCCATCCTCGAGGCGATCGACGCCGGGATGCCGCTGATCGTCTGCATCACCGAAGGGATCCCGGTTCTGGACATGATGAAGGTCAAGCGCGCGCTGGAGGGCACCGCCAGCCGCCTGATCGGGCCGAACTGCCCCGGCGTGATCACGCCCGACGCCTGCAAGATCGGCATCATGCCCGGCCACATCCACAAGCGCGGCTCCGTCGGCGTGGTCAGCCGCTCCGGCACGCTGACCTACGAGGCGGTGAAGCAGACGACCGACAGCGGCCTCGGCCAGTCCACCGCCGTCGGCATCGGCGGCGACCCGATCAAGGGGACGGAGCATATCGACGTGCTCGACATGTTCCTGGACGACGACGAGACGCAGTCGATCATCATGATCGGCGAGATCGGCGGCAGCGCCGAGGAGGAGGCGGCCGAGTTCCTGGCCGACCAGAAGAAGAAGGGCCGCTGGAAGCCCGTCGCCGGCTTCATCGCCGGCCGCACCGCGCCCCCGGGCCGGCGGATGGGCCACGCCGGCGCCATCGTGTCGGGCGGCAAGGGCGACGCCGAGAGCAAGATCGAGGCGATGAAGTCCGCCGGCATCGTCGTCGCCGACAGCCCCGCCACGCTGGGCGAGGCCGTCCTCGAAGCCATCGACAAGGGCTGATGCCGCGATGGCCCGCCCCGACCGCATCGTATTTCAGACGGCTGCCGGGCGGGCCGCGCAACCCCGCATTTCAAGTCTACCCATTCCCCACAGAGACAGAAGCCAATGACATTCCAGGACAGCATCCGCACCGTCGTCATGCAGAAATACATGGACTTCTCGGGCCGCGCCCCGAGGTCCGAATTCTGGTGGTGGGTTCTCGCCTACGTCATCGGCGCGATCATCGTGTCGTTCGTGCCGGTCCTGCCGGTGATCTACGCGCTGGCGCTGTTCCTGCCGACGCTGGCGGTCGGCTGGCGGCGGATGCAGGACATCGGCAAGCCCGGCTGGTACTTCCTCATCCCCTCGATCTACAACCTGATCGTCCGGCTGATCGGCCCGCGCACCGAGATGCCGATGGACCCCGAGACGGGGATGCCGATGCAGATGCCCGGCTTCGGCGCGCTCGCCTTCGGCGGCCTCCTCGGCATCGTCGGCCTGATCATCGCGGTCGTCTTCCTGTTCTGGCTGGTCAGGCCCGGCCAGCCGGAGACGAACGAATACGGCCCGCCCCCGGTCCGGTGATGACCGACCGCCACGCCCCTGCCGGTCCGGCCATCACCCCTGCGAGAGCGGGGGCTGCCCTCCCGCGGCCCGCGCGCCTATCTGCACAGCGCAGGAGCGGGGACGGGCGCAGGGGGCGAGAGAGAGCAGGCGACGCAGCGGCGGCGCCCGAACCCGCCTCGCCACCCTGGCCGCCTTCGCCCTTCCCCCTTTCCCGGTCCAACCCCCAGAGGTGACCCCATGACCGACCAGTCCTCCAACGACGTCTTCCACGCCTCCAGCTTCCTGCAGGGGACGAACGCCGACTACATCGAGCGGCTGTACGCGAAGTACGCCGACAATCCGACCTCGGTGGACGAGGCGTGGCAGGACTTCTTCGCGCAGCTGGGCGACGCCGGCGCCGACGCCAAGGCCGAGGCGCACGGGCCGTCCTGGGGGCGGATGGACTGGCCGCCGATGCCGAGCGACGAGCTGACAGCCGCTCTGGACGGGCAGTGGGCGACCGACGGCGCCGCCGCGGCCGAGAAGATCGCCGGCAAGGCGAAGGCGGCGGGCGTCGAGCTGACCGAGGCGCAGATCCGCGCCGCCGTGCTCGATTCCCTGCGGGCGCTGATGATCATCCGCGCCTACCGGATCCGCGGCCACCTGATCGCCGACCTCGACCCCCTGGGGATGCGCGACGACACTCCCCACCCCGAGCTCGACCCCCAATCCTACGGGTTCACCGAAAAGGACATGGACCGGCCGATCTTCATCGACAACGTCCTCGGGCTCGAGGTCGCGACGATGCGGCAGATACTCGACCTCGTGAAGCGCACCTATTGCGGCACCTTCGCGCTGCAGTACATGCACATCTCGAATCCCGAGCAGGCCGCCTGGCTGAAGGAGCGGATCGAGGGCTACGGCAAGGAGATCAGCTTCACCCAGAACGGCCGCAAGGCGATCCTGAACAAGCTGGTCGAGGCCGAGGGCTTCGAGAAGTTCCTGCACGTCAAGTACATGGGCACCAAGCGCTTCGGCCTCGACGGCGGCGAGGCGCTGATCCCGGCGATGGAGCAGATCATCAAGCGCGGCGGCTCCCTCGGCGTCGAGGAGATCGTCATCGGCATGCCCCACCGGGGCCGCCTCTCCGTCCTCGCCAACGTCATGCAGAAGCCGTACCGCGCGATCTTCAACGAGTTCCAGGGCGGCAGCTTCAAGCCCGAGGACGTCGACGGCTCGGGCGACGTGAAGTATCACCTCGGCGCCTCGTCCGACCGCGAGTTCGACGGCAACAAGGTGCACCTGTCGCTGACCGCGAACCCCTCCCACCTCGAGGCGGTGAACCCCGTCGTGCTCGGCAAGGTCCGCGCCAAGCAGGACCAGAAGAGCGACGCCGAGCGCACCCGCGTGCTGTCGATCCTGCTGCACGGCGACGCCGCCTTCGCCGGGCAGGGCGTCGTGGCCGAATGCTTCCAGCTGAGCCAGATCCGCGGCCACCGCACCGGCGGGACGATCCACATCGTGGTGAACAACCAGATCGGCTTCACCACCTCGCCGCACTTCTCGCGCTCGTCCCCCTACCCCACCGACATCGCGCTGATGGTCGAGGCGCCGATCTTCCACGTGAACGGCGACGACCCCGAGGCGGTAGTCCACGCCGCCCGCGTCGCGACCGAGTTCCGGCAGAAGTTCGGCAAGGACGTCGTCATCGACATGTTCTGCTACCGCCGCTTCGGCCACAACGAGGGCGNCGAGCCTCTGTTCACCAACCCGGTCATGTACCAGCGGATCAAGGGCCACAAGACGACCCTGTCGCTCTACACCGAGCGGCTGGTGAAGGACGGCCTGATCCCCGAGGGCGAGATCGAGGACATGAAGGCCGCGTTCCAGTCGCGGCTGAACGACGAGTTCGAGGCCGGCAAGACCTACAAGCCGAACAAGGCCGACTGGCTGGACGGCCGCTGGTCGCACCTCGACCGCGAGGACGAGCGCTACCAGCGCGGCACCACCGCGATCTCGAAGGACACGCTCGCCGACCTGGGCCGGGCGCTGACCACCGTGCCCGAGGGGTTCGAGCTGCACCGGACCGTCGGCCGCCTCCTCGACGCCAAGCGCGAGATGTTCGACAAGGGCGCCGGCTTCGATTGGGCCACGGCCGAGGCGATGGCGTTCGGCTCGCTCATGCTCGAGGGCTATCCCGTCCGCCTCGCCGGACAGGATTCCAGCCGCGGCACGTTCAGCCAGCGGCATTCGGCCTTCGTCGACCAGAAGACCGAGGACCGCTACTACCCGCTGAACCACATCCGCGAGGGCCAGGCCCGCTACGAGGTGATCGACAGCGCCCTGTCGGAATACGCGGTCCTCGGGTTCGAGTACGGCTACTCGCTGGCCGAGCCGAACGCGCTCACCCTGTGGGAGGCGCAGTTCGGCGACTTCGCCAACGGCGCGCAGATCATGTTCGACCAGTTCGTCTCGTCGGGCGAGTCCAAGTGGCTGCGGATGTCCGGCCTCGTGTGCCTCTTGCCCCACGGCTACGAGGGCCAGGGGCCCGAGCATTCCTCGGCCCGGCTGGAGCGGTTCCTGACGATGTGCGGCAGCGACAACTGGATCGTCGCCAACTGCACCACGCCCGCGAACTACTTCCACATCCTGCGCCGGCAGCTGCACCGCACCTTCCGCAAGCCGCTGATCCTGATGACGCCGAAGTCGCTGCTGCGGCACAAGCTGGCGATCTCGGACGCGGACGACTTCACCGAAGGGTCCAGCTTCCACCGCGTCCTCTGGGACGACGCGCAGAAGGGCCACTCGGACCTGACCCTGCAGGCGGACGACAGGATCCGCCGCGTCGTCATGTGCTCGGGCAAGGTCTATTACGACCTGCTGGAAAAGCGCGACGATATGGGACTCGACGACGTCTACCTCCTGCGGCTGGAGCAGTTCTATCCCTTCCCGGCCCTGTCGCTGGTGAAGGAGCTGGAGAGGTTCAAGGGCGCCGAGATGGTCTGGTGCCAGGAAGAACCCAAGAACCAGGGCGCCTGGACCTTCGTGGAGCCCAACATCGAGTGGGTGCTGACCCGCATCGACGCCCGCGTCACCCGCCCGGCCTATGTCGGCCGGGCCGCCTCGGCCTCGCCCGCCACCGGCCTCGCCAGCCAGCACAAGGCCCAACAGGAAGCGCTCGTCCGCGACGCGCTCGGAATCGAAGGAAACTGATGATGAGTACCGAAGTCCGCGTTCCCACCCTGGGCGAGAGCGTCACCGAGGCCACCGTCGCGACCTGGTTCAAGAAGCCCGGCGACGCCGTCGCCGTGGACGAGATGCTGTGCGAGCTGGAGACCGACAAGGTCACGGTCGAGGTCCCGTCGCCCGCGGCCGGCACGCTGAGCGAGATCGTCGCGCAGGAGGGCGAGACGGTCGGCGTCGACGCCCTGCTGGCGCAGATCGCCGAGGGCGACGCGCCGGCCAAGACCGCCCCGCAGGAGCCGAAGGACGCCAGGGCCGAGGAGTCGATCGACCAGGACCGGCCGAAAGGCGAGACCCCGCAGGAGGAGGTCCAGACCGACGCCGGCTCCGCCGACGTGCGGCCGCGCGATCCGCAGGACGCTCCCTCCGCCAAGAAGCGGATGGCGGAGGCGGGCCTGTCCTCGGACGAGGTGAAGGGCACCGGCAAGGACGGCCGCGTGATGAAGGAAGACGTGCTGAAGGCGCTGTCCGAGCCGAAGAAGGCCGAGGCGCCCAAGCAGGCGCCGCGCGCGCCGGTCGCCGCCGAGGACGCGGATCGCGAGGAGCGGGTCAAGATGACGCGCCTGCGCCAGACCATCGCCCGCCGCCTGAAGGAGGCGCAGAACACCGCCGCGATGCTGACCACCTACAACGAGGTGGACATGTCGGCGGTCATGGGCCTGCGGTCCGAGTACAAGGACCTGTTCGAGAAGAAGCATAAGGTGAAGCTCGGCTTCATGTCCTTCTTCACCAAGGCCTGCTGCCACGCGCTGAAGGAGGTGCCCGACGTCAACGCCGAGATCGACGGCACCGACGTCGTCTACAAGAACTACGTCCACATGGGCATCGCCGTCGGCACGCCCACCGGCCTCGTCGTTCCGGTGGTGAAGAACGCCGACACGATGAGCTTCGCCGAGATCGAGAAGACGATCGCCGAGCTGGGCGTGAAGGCCCGCGACGGCAAGCTGTCGATGGCCGACATGCAGGGCGGCACCTTCACCATCTCGAACGGCGGCGTCTACGGCTCGCTCATGTCCTCGCCGATCCTGAACCCGCCGCAGTCCGGCATCCTCGGCATGCACAAGATCCAGGAGCGGCCGATGGTCGTGAACGGCGAGATCGTCATCCGCCCGATGATGTACCTCGCCCTCAGCTATGACCACCGGATCGTGGACGGCAAGGGGGCGGTGACGTTCCTCGTCCGCGTGAAGGAGGCGCTGGAGGATCCGCGGCGGTTGCTGATGGACCTCTGAACGACGGGGCGAAAGCCCATCCTGCGGGTCTTGCCTCCGGCGGACGGCTTGAAAATCCGTCCGCCGGGCGCAGGTCGCCTGTAGGGTGGGGGAACCCCACCGCCCGCCCGGACCGACCCGGACGGCGACCCAGTCGGGAGACGACCCATGCAGATGATCTGCCGCTTCGACACCGTCTCGTGGGACGAGTGGAAACCGCGCTTCGACGGCGACGCCGAGGACCGGATGCACGCCGGCCTGACGCTGCTGCAGATGTGGCGCGACGTGGACACGCCGGACGCCGTGGTGGCGCTGTTCGAGGTGAACGACCGGAGCAAGGCCGACGCCTGGGTGGCCAAGCAGTCCGGCTTCGGCGCGGCGCTGCGGGCCGACTTCCTGAGGACGGCGTGAGGGGCCAGGACCTCCCCGCCCCGGCCCTGAGCCGGGGCCTCGGGCGGCGCGCCCGGACGGTCGAGGTCCCGGGTCAGGCCCGGGACGCGGCCCGCATTCTCGCAAGACCCGCCCCGGCCCTGAGCCGGGGCCCCGCGCGGCGCGCCCGGACGGCCGAGGTCCCGGGTCAGGCCCGGGACGCGGCCCGCATTCTCGCAAGACCCGCCCCGGCCCTGAGCCGGGGCCTCGAACGACACTTCCCAACGATCGAGGTCCCGGGTCAGGCCCGGGACGCGGCTCGCATTCTCGCAAGACCCGCCCCGGCCTCGAGCCGGGGCCTGGAACGACATGCCCGCAAGGTCGAGGTCCCGGGTCGGGCCCGGGACGGGAACCTCGGAGCCTTCGCCCCATGATCCCCGAACTCCACGTCCTGACGCTCGCCGGCCTGCTGCAGGTCGTGCAGTACGTGCTCATGTCCGTCCCCGCCAACCTCGAGCTCGGCCCCGGCAAGACGATGAGCGCGCGCGATCCCTCGCGCCTCGGCGGGCGGCTGGAGGATCAGGTGAGCGACCGGACAGGCCGGCTGTTCCGGGCGCTGAACAACCATTTCGAGGGGCTGATCCTGTTCACCCTCGCGGTCGTCGTCCTCGTCCTCGGCGACAAGACCAGCGGCCTGACCGCGGTCCTCGCCTGGACCTACCTCGGCGCCCGCATCCTCTATGTCCCCGCCTACTGGCTGGGCCTGCGGCCCTGGCGCTCGCTGATCTGGGCCGTCGGCTGGCTCGCCACCGTGGCGATGCTGCTGATCGCCCTTCTGACTTGACCCAAGCGGCCGGGCGGCTATCCCCGATGGACGCCCGGCGACGAAAGGAACGTTGAACATGGCCTCCTACGACCTCATCGTGATCGGCTCCGGCCCCGGCGGCTATGTCTGCGCGATCAAGGCGGCCCAGCTGGGCCTCAAGGTCGCCTGCGTCGAGGGGCGCGAGACGCTGGGCGGCACCTGCCTCAACATCGGCTGCATCCCGTCGAAGGCCCTGCTCCACGCCAGCCACATGGTCCACGAGGCGGAGGAGAACTTCGCCAGGATGGGTGTCGAGGTCGATGCGCCCAGGATCGACTGGCCGAAGATGCTCGCCTACAAGGACGAGACGATCGGCATGAACACGTCCGGCATCGAGTTCCTGTTCAAGAAGAACAAGATCGACTGGCTGAAGGGCTGGGGGTCGATCCCCGAGGCCGGCAAGGTCAAGGTCGGCGACGACGTGCACGAGGCGAAGAACATCGTCATCGCGACGGGCTCCGAGCCGACGGCGCTGAAGGGCGTCGAGGTGGACGAGGAGACGATCGTCACATCCACCGGGGCGCTCACGCTCAAGGCGATCCCGAAGGAGATGGTCGTGATCGGCGCCGGCGTCATCGGGCTGGAGCTGGGATCGGTCTACGCCCGCCTGGGGTCGAAGGTGACCGTGGTCGAATATCTCGACCACATCACGCCGGGCATGGACGCCGAGGTCGGCCGCACCTTCCAGCGCATCCTCAAGAAGCAGGGGCTGGAATTCATCCTCGGTGCCGCGGTTCAGTCGGCCACCGCGAAGGACGGCCGCGCAAGCGTCACCTGGAAGAACCGCAAGGACGACAGCGAGCAGACGCTCGAGGCGGACGCGGTGCTGGTCTCCACCGGCCGCAAGCCGTTCCATGACGGGCTGGGCCTGACGGAGCTGGGGGTGGAGCTGACGGAGCGCGGTCAGATCAAGGTCGACGCGCACTACGCCACCAGCGCAAAGGGCATCTACGCCATCGGCGACGCGATCCCCGGCCCCATGCTGGCCCACAAGGCCGAGGACGAGGGCGTCGCCATCGCCGAGATCCTCGCCGGCCAGAAGGGCCACGTGAACTACGAGGTGATCCCCTCGGTCATCTACACCCACCCCGAGGTCGCCGCCGTCGGCGCAACCGAGGAGCAGCTGAAGGAGGCCGGCCGCGCCTACCGGGTCGGCAAGTTCCCCTTCATGGGCAACGCGCGGGCCAAGGCGGTCTTCGCCGGCGACGGCTTCGTCAAGATCCTCGCCGACAAGGAGACCGATCGCGTCCTCGGCTGCCACATCATCGGCCCCGGCGCCGGCGACCTCATCCACGAGGTCTGCGTCGCGATGGAGTTCGGCGCCGCGGCCGAGGACATCGCCCGCACCTGCCACGCCCACCCGACCTGGTCCGAGGCGGTGCGCGAGGCCGCCCTCGCCCTCGGCGACGGCGCGATCCACGCCTGACGGACGGCGTGCCCCCGCCCTCCCTCTCATCGAGCCATAAATATCCCGGGGTCCGGGGCAGCGCCCCGGCGGGTCCGGCCCGGCAGGGCCGGACCCGATCCGCCACCACCGGGCAGCCGCGCCGGATCCGCGATTGCGCGCAGGTGGCCCCCCGCGCAGGATGCGCGCGATCCGGCAGGGAGCGGACATGACACGCACGACGGGACCGCTCGACGGGATCAGGGTGCTCGACCTCAGTCGCATCCTCGCCGGGCCGACCTGCACGCAGCTCCTCGGCGATTTCGGCGCCGACGTGGTGAAGGTCGAGAAGCCGGGGGCGGGCGACGACACCCGCGCCTGGGGACCGCCCTACGTCGAGGGACCGGACGGGCCGACGAGCGAGAGCGCCTACTATCTGTCCGCCAACCGCAACAAGCGCAGTGTCGCGCTCGACATCGCGACGCCGGAGGGCGCGGCCGAGGTGCGGCGGCTGGCGGCGCGGGCGGACGTCCTGATCGAGAACTTCAAGGTCGGCGGCCTCGCCCGCTACGGCCTGTCCTGGGACGACCTGAAGGGCGATCACCCCTCCCTGATCTACTGCTCGATCACCGGCTACGGCCAGACCGGGCCGAACGCGGCCAAGCCGGGCTACGACCTGATGGCGCAGGGCTACGGCGGGATCATGTCGCTGACCGGTCCCGAGGGCGGAGAGCCGACGAAGGTCGGCGTCGCGGTCGCCGACGTGATGTGCGGCATGTACGCGGCGAGCGCCATCCTCGCCGCGCTGCGCCACCGCGACCGGACCGGCGAGGGGCAGCACATCGACATCGGCCTCGTCGACACGCAGATCGCCTGGCTGATCAACCAGGGCACCAACTACCTCACGTCCGGCCGGGTGCCCCAGCGGCATGGCAACGCCCACCCCAACATCGTGCCCTATCAGGTGTTCGAGGTTTCGGACGGCCACGTGATCGTCGCCGCGGGCAACGACGCGCAGTTCCGCCGCTTCGCCGCGCTGATCGGCGCGCCGGGCCTTTCGGACGATGCACGCTTCGCGGCGAACGCCGACCGGGTGCGCAACCGCGACGCGCTGGTGCCGCTCCTGGAGGGGCTGCTGAAGGGCATCGCGCGGGACGACCTGCTTGCGCGGATGGAGGCGGCGGGCGTGCCGGGCGGACCGATCCACGACCTCGCCGACGTCTTCGCGTCGGACCAGGTGGCGGCGCGAGAGATGCTGGTCACGATGGCCCATCCGCTCGCCGCGACGGGCGAGGTGCGGCTGATCGGCAACCCGGTGAAGTTCTCCGCCACCCCCGTGACCTACCGCCACGCCCCGCCGACCTGCGGCCAGCAGACGGAGGAGGTGCTGCGGGACTGGACCGAAGGGAACGGCGGCGCCTAACCTTACGGCAGGGGGACGAGGGAGGCGGCGCATGGACAGGCGGACGTGGCTGGGGCTGGCGGCGGGACTGCTCGTGGCCGCGTGCGCGCCGGCGGCGCCGCCGGACCGGGCCTGGACGATCATCGTCCTGCGCCACGCCGACCGCGACGGCTGGGCGGACGCGCTCACGCCGGCGGAGCGCGCGCGGGCCGCGGCATTGCCAGAGGCTCTGGCGGGGGAACCCATCTCGGCCATCCTGATCCCCGATCGCCAGCGCAACCGCGACACGGCCGCCGCCCTCGCCGCCGATCGCGGGCTGACGCCGGTGGTCTATCGCGGATTCGACCTGCCCGGCGCGCTCGTCGCGGCCTCGGGGCCGGAGGGCGCGGCGGTCTGGGTCGGCAACCAGCGCAACCTCGCGGCGCTGTGGGCCGAACTGGGGGCACCGGGCCTGCCGCCGGCCACGTACGGGCAGATCGCCATCCTCGAAGGCGGGGGCCCGGAGGGGAGCGTACGGCGGCGGGATCTGACCTACGGAATGCCCTGAAAACAACCAGAGGTTGATTTTGGCGCGCGCGGTGTTAATAATTCAGTGCAGGAGACCGCATAGGAACTCATCGTACAGGCCCGGTCCGCTCCACGCGTTCGCCTTAATCGGGCCAGAATCACCCTGCCATCTGGGCGGGCGGACAAGTCGGGAGAGTCGGAATGGGCGTGATCGTCGTCCTCATCGCAAGCATCGCCGGGTTTGCCGGCGGAGCGGCCAGTTGGCTCTTGCTGGACGTCCCGCTCCTTGCCGCGATCGCGATCTGGGTCCTGTCCGGCCCGCTGTCGGCCGGCCTGCTGATGATCCCCCGCGCCGCGCGTCCGCAGCCCGTCGACCGACGGCAGGCCGAGGCAGCCTGATCGGTCCGCGAAGGCGCTCCCAAGCACCGACCACCTTCGACTCCTGCGCCTGAAGCCAGGCAGCCGTTCGCTGCGTCGCAGCACACGCATCCCCATCATCCGACCAGTGCCGGGCCGCAGCGCTATCCGGCCGAGATTCGGGCGCGCCGAACGCCGATCGGCGCCGACCGGCCCCGCCCTCCGCGGTCGAGGCTTGATCTGGTTCGCAACCCGGCCGATAGTCGGGGACGCGCCGTTATCTATCGACTGCTGTCTCCGACCCCGGCCCAGTCTTCGATCAGCACTGACGACAGCCGGCCCGCTGCAATTACGCGAGCGGAAGATACGAGACGAGGAGAAGGTTCACGATGGCCACCGGCACCGTGAAATGGTTCAACGCCACCAAGGGCTACGGTTTCATCGCGCCCGACGGCGGCAGCAAGGACGTGTTCGTCCACATCTCCGCGGTCGAACGATCGGGCCTGACCGGCCTGCGCGACAACCAGAAGGTCACGTTCGACATCGAGAGCGGCCGCGACGGCCGCGAATCGGCGATCAACCTGGCGCTGGCCTGACATCCGTGGCGCCGCGTCGTCTTCGGGGCGCCGCGGCGCTGTTGCTGCTGTCTCTGGGCGCCCTGTCGGCCTGCGGCCCCGCGCCGACGGGCGGAGCAGGCGTTCCGACGATCGCCATAGGACCGCGGCCCGGCCCGGCGAACACGCCGCGTGGGTCGGCTCAGGACATGTCGCTGGCGGGCACGGTGGCGCCGCGCATGGCCGCCATGGCGCCCCGTGCGCGCCCGCCGGTGGCCGAGGCGACCGGGTCGGGCCCCGAGCGGGCCTTCGTCACCGGCATCCTGCGGGAAATCCAGCTCGTCTCGTTCCGCGAGAACCGGGAATATTGCGGCTACATCGGCCTCGATCCGAACGGCAACTACATGCGCACGCCGTACTCGGCCGGGGTCGAGGCGGGCTGCGCCCTGCCGGCGATTCCCCCCGGGATGACCGTGCTGGCCTCGTTCCACACCCATTCCACCTACAGCCCGCTCTACGCCTCGGAGTTTCCGACCAGCCAGGACATGCGGTCGGACGCGTCGCTGGACGTCGACGGTTACATCTCCACCCCCGGCGGGCGGCTGTGGTACGTCGACACCGACACGATGACGGTGCGCCAGCTGTGCGGCCGCGGCTGCCTGCCGCAGGATCCGAACTACCGCGCCGCGGACGACGGGCCGCTGCGGCCGGTCTTCAGCTACGAAGAATTGGTGCGGTTCGAGAACGGGTATCTGTGAGGGACGGGGGCGGCGGGCGACGCTCTCGGCTGGCCAGCTCCTGGGGACAGCCTCGAACCGAGCGCGCCCCTGGAGCCCCAGGGATCTCGCCCCGGGCCTGACCCGGGGCCCCGCGGCGCGAAGGTCATCGGCTGATTGGCCGAGGTCCCGGGTCAGGCCCGGGACGGGTTGGACCGACTTGGACGGGCGCCGCCTCGCGGACCGCGTTCAAACACCGCCTAAGGCCCCTCCGGTCCACCCCCTCCGCCGGCTCCACCCGCAGCGTCCCGCCCGAGACCGGCCACATCAGCGCCGCCGCCTCCGCCTCGCTCCCCTCCAGCCAGCCCCCCAGATCGCCGGGCGTCAGCGTCAGGACCGGCTGACCGGGCTGAATGTCGAAGAGCGGCTTCTGCTCCGGCGCCGCGCCCCGGCCTGCGAGGGCCGCCACCTCGGCCGCCGGCCGGGTCAGGACCAGCCGGCCGGGCCGTGTCAGTCCCCGCGCACGAGGTCGAGAACGACGGGGCCGATCGCATCCACGATCCGCTCCACCCCTGCTGCGTTGGGATGGATGCCGTCCGATTGCAGCCATCGCGCCGCGGCGCCCGCCCTGTCGCCCTCCGAGATCCCGGCGAAGAAGTCGGGGTAGAGGAGCGTGCCGTACTCCTCGGACAGTTCGGGCCAGATCGCGTCGAACTCCGCCTTGTAGTCCGGCCCGTAATTGCCCGGCGCGGCCAGCCCGACGAGGAGGATGTCGACCCCCGCCGCCGTCGCCGCGTCGAGAATGCCGGCGATGTTCTCCCGCGCCGCGGCGGGATCGAGGCCGCGGAGCATGTCGTTGCCGCCCAGCTCCACGATCAGCGCGTCCACGTCGTCGGTCAGGGTCCAGTCCACGCGGGACAGGCCGCCGGCCGTCGTGTCGCCCGAGACGCCGGCGTTGACCAGCCGCACGTCGGCGCCCGCCTCGTCGAGCCACGCCTGCAGCGTCGGCACGAACCCCTCCTCCGTCGGCAGGCCGTAGCCCGCGGTCAGGCTGTCTCCCAGCGCGGCGACCACGGTCTCGGCGATGGCGCCGCCGGGAAACAGGATGAACAGGCCGAGAGCGAGCTTGCGGAGCCCGGCGCCCGGTCCATATCGGACAGGACCGCGCCCGGAAGGAGCCCGCCCCTTGCCCGATCCCGTCCTGTCGCTCGCCGACGTCCGCCTGACGCTGGACGGCAACGCCGGCCCGGTGGAGATCCTGCACGGGATCGACCTGTCGGTCGGGCTGGGCGAGAGTGTGGGGCTGGTCGGTCCTAGCGGGTCGGGCAAGTCGTCGCTCCTCATGATCCTGGGCGGGCTGGAGCGCGCCACCGGCGGCCGCGTCGCAGCCATGGGGTACGACCTGACGGCGCTGGACGAGGACGCGCTGGCGCGGTTCCGCCGGGACAATATGGGGGTGGTGTTCCAGTCCTTCCACCTGATCCCGACGATGACCGCTCTCGAGAACGTGGCGACGCCGCTGGAACTGGCCGGCGCGCGCGACGCCTGGGACCGCGCCGCGGCCGAGCTGCGGTCGGTCGGGATGGCGGACCGGGCGGACCATTACCCGGCGCAGCTGTCGGGGGGCGAGCAGCAGCGCGTGGCGCTCGCCCGCGCCGCCGCGCCGCGGCCGCGGCTGCTGCTGGCGGACGAGCCGACGGGCAACCTCGACGCCGCGACGGGACGCGCCATCGCCGACCTTCTCTTCGACCTGCGCGACCGCCACGGCGCGACGCTGGTCCTCGTCACCCACGACGAGCGCCTGGCGACGCGCTGCAACCGCGTGGTGCGCCTGCGGGACGGCCGGATCGAGCCTGGGGATCGGGCGGAGGCGGCGGAGTGACGGCGCAAACCGGAGCAACCGGCCCCGGCCTCAAGTCTGGACCTCGGGGGGCAGACGTGCGCCCCATGTTTAGGATGCGCCCTGTGGATCGAGGCCCCGGGTCAGGCCCGGGGCGGGTTCGGCATTGCGGTACCCTTGGCCCCACCCGTCACGGCCTTGAGCCGGCCGGATCGAGCCAGGCGACCGGGCGGAGGCGGCGGAGTGACGGCGCTCACCGGAGCAACTGGCCCCGGCTTCGAGCCGCGGCCACGGGGGGCAGACGTGCGCCCCATGTTTAGGATGCGCCCTGTAGATCGAGGCCCCGGGCCAGGCCCGGGGCGGGTTCGGCATTGCGGTACCCCTGGCCCCACCCGTCCCGGCCTTGAGCCGGGACCTCGACGGGTCAACGTGACCCCCCTCGATCAAACCCTCGGCGAGCGCCCCCCGCATCGGGGGCCGGGGTCAGGCCCGGGGCGGGATCACGGACCGACACCCCCCTCCGCCCTCGCACCCGGCGCACCGCGGACCGCTCGCCCATGACCCCGCCGCTCCCCCTCCGCCTCGCCGCGCGGGACCTGCGCGGCGGCCTCGCGGGCTTCCGCATCTTCCTCCTCTGCCTCGCCCTCGGCGTCGCGGCCATCGCGGCCGTCGGCACCGTCCGCTCCGCCATCGGCGCCGGCCTCGCGCGCGAAGGGGCGACGCTTCTGGGCGGAGACGCCGAGATCACCTTCACCTACCGCTTCGCCACCGACGACGAACGCGCCTGGATGGAGGACGTCGCCACCCGCGTCTCCGAAACCGTCGAGTTCCGCTCCCTCGCCACCGTCGGCGAGGACCGGGCGCTGACCGAGGTGAAGGCGGTCGACGCCGCCTATCCCCTCCTCGGCGCGCTGGAGCTGGACCCGCGCCTGCCGCTGGACGAGGCGCTGGCGGACGGCGGCGCGGTGATGGAGCGGGTGCTGGCCGACCGGCTGGGCCTGACGCCCGGCGAGACGTTCCGGCTCGGCACCCGGGATCTGACCCTCACCGCCATCCTCGACCGCTACCCCGACAACGCCGCCGGCGGTTTCGGCCTCGCGCCGAAGACGATCCTGCGGCGGGCCAGCCTCGACGGCTCGGGCCTCATCACGGAGGGGACCCTGTTCGACACCGCCTACCGCCTCGACCTGCCGCCGGAGGCGGACCTCGGCGCGCTGGAGGAGGAGGCCGAGGCGCGGTTCGAGGGCAGCGGCCTGCGCTGGCGGGACGCCCGGCGCGGCGCGGGCGGGATGGAGGCGTTCGTCGACCGGCTCGGCAGCTTCCTGATCCTGATCGGCCTGTCGGGCCTCGCCGTCGGCGGCGTCGGCGTCTCCTCCGCCGTGCGCGCCTACATCGCCGGCAAGACCGGCGCCATCGCGACGCTGAAGACGCTGGGCGCGACCGGGCGGACGATCCTGCTGACCTACAGCGCCGAGATCGCGGCCCTGACGCTGCTCGGCATCGTGGCGGGCCTGATCCTCGGCGCCGGCATCCCGCTGGCCCTCGCGCCGCTGATCGAGGCGCGGCTGCCGATCCCCGCCGAGTTCCGCCTCTACCCCGCGCCGCTGGCCGAGGCGGCGCTCTACGGGGCGCTCGCCGCCGCGATCTTCACCCTGTGGCCGCTGTCGCGGACGCTGGACATCCGCGCCGCCGCCCTGTTCCGCGATGCGCCGGGGGCCAAGACGACGTGGCCGCGCTGGCCGTGGGCGCTGGCGACGCTGGTCCTGATCGCGATCCTGCTCGGCGCCGCCAGCCTGCTGACCGGCACCGTCCGTCTGACGCTCTGGACCGCGGGCGGCATCGCCGGGGCGCTCGCGCTCCTCGCCCTCGCCGCCATCGTCGCGCGACTCCTCGCCCGCCTCGGCACCCGCGCCGCGCGCGGCCGGCCGGCGCTGCGCCTCGCCCTCGGCGCGATCGGGCGTGGAGACGAGGCCGTGCCGGTGGTCCTGTCCCTCGGCCTCGGCCTCGCCGTCCTCGCCGCGGTGGGTCAGATCGACGGCAACCTGCGCCGCGCGATCCAGGGCGAGCTGCCCGAGCGGGCGCCGTCCTACTTCTTCGTCGACATCCAGCCGGACCAGATCGACGGCTTCCGCGCCCGGCTGGACGACGACCCGGCGGTGAGCAACGTCGACGCCGCGCCGATGCTGCGCGGCATCATTTCGACCATCAACGGCCGCCCCGCCTCCGAGGTGACGGACCACTGGGTCGTCCAGGGCGACCGCGGCCTGACCTATTCGGCCGAGCCGCCCGAGGGGACGCGCTCGCTCACCGGCGAGTGGTGGCCGGCGGACTACGACGGCCCGCCGCTCATCAGCTTCTCCGCCGCCGAGGCCGAGGAGATCGGCCTGCAGATCGGCGACACGATCGGCGTGAACGTGCTGGGGCGCGAGATCACCGGGACCATCGCCAACTTCCGCGACGTGGATTTCCAGAGCGCCGGCATCGCCTTCGTGATGTCGATGAACCCCTCGGCCCTGCAGGGCGCGCCGCACACCTGGATCGCCACCGTCTATGCCGAGGAAGAGGCCGAGACGGCCATCCTGCGCGACCTTGCGGACGCCTATCCCAACATCACCGCGATCCGCATCCGCGACGTGGTGGACGAGGTGGCGCGCCTCGTCGGCGGCATCGCCTCGGCCACCCGCTGGGGCGCGGCGGCGACGCTGCTGACCGGGTTCATGGTGCTGATCGGCGCCGCGCTGGCGGGAGAGCGGGTGCGGACCTACGAGAGCGCGGTGCTCAAGACGCTGGGCGCGACGCGGGGGCGCATCCTCCTCAGCTTCGCCCTCCGGGCCGCGCTGCTGGGGCTCGCCGCCGGCACGGTGGCGCTGGCGGCGGGGATAGCGGGCGGCTGGGCGGTGTCGGTCTTCGTGATGGAGAGCGACTTCCAGGTGGTCTGGCCGAACGCGCTGGCCATCGTCGCGGGGGGCGTGCTGGCGTCGCTGGCGGCGGGGCTGCTGTTCGCGCTGCGCCCGCTTGCCGCCCGGCCGGCGGGGGTGCTACGCGCCCGGGAATGAGCGACCCGTCCCACGGCCCCGACCCGCTGTTCTTCGGCTACGGCAGCCTCGTGAACCTCGCCACCCACGGCTACCGCGACCCGCGCCCGGCGCGGCTGACCGGCTGGCGGCGGGTGTGGCGGCGGACCTCCCTGCGCGAGGTCGCGTTCCTGTCGGTCGACCCGGCACCGGACGTCACCATCGACGGCGTCGTCGCGCAGGTCCCCGGCGCCGACTGGGCGCTGCTGGACGAGCGCGAGCGCGCCTACGCCCGCCACGACGTGACCCACGCCGTCGCCCACGACGGGCCGGTCGCCCCCTGCGCCGTCTACCGTGTCAGCGAGGGGCTGATCCAGCCGGCGTCCGAGGCGGCGCCGATCCTTCTAAGCTACCTCGACGCGGTGGCGCAGGGGTTCCTTCGTGTGTACGGAACGGACGGGTTGGCCGCGTTCTTCGCGACGACGGAGGGGTGGGGGCCGATCCGGGACGACCGGGCAGCGCCGGTGTATCCGCGGGCGCAGGTACTGACGGCGGAGGAGCGGGCGGAAGTGGACCGGCATCTGGCGGGCGTGGCGTAGGGTGGGTGAAACCCACCGCGGCGGCCCGGTCGGTGGGTTTCACCCACCCTACCGCCCTTGAGCGCCGGCCTTCGGACTGCACGACAGTTAAACATTGCGCCCCCCGGAAGCAGCCGCGAAGCGGCCCGGGCAGCGTCTGTCCGCGGCCAGCCGCCGCCCTCTCGGAGCATGTCAGAAGGCCCGCCCCGGGCCTGACCCGGGGCCCCGACGAGGGGGTGGGCCCGGCTGGTCGAGGCCCCGGCTCAAGGCCGGGGCGGGATGGTCTCAGGCCTTTGGCTTCACCTGCATGAGCGGCATCAGCTCCGCCATCTCCGGCCCCCGCGCCCGGCCGGTTACCGCGAGGCGCAGCGGCATGAAGAGCTGCTTGCCCTTGCGCCCGGAGGCGTCCTTCACGGCCGACGTCCAGGTGCCCCACGTCTCCGGCCCGTAGGGCGGCTCGCCCAGCAGCGCCAGCGCCTCCACCACGAACGCACGGTCCTCCTCGGGCACGTCCGCCGCAGCGCCGCCCGAGACCACCTGCCACCAGTCCGCCAGCTCCGCCATCGAGGCGATGTTCTCGCGCACCACGTCCCAGAAGCGGGGCGCCAGATCGTCCGGCACCCCGGCCGCGCGCACCTCGTCCGCGACCGCCTCGTACGGCCGCGAGGCCAGCACCCGCGCGGTGAGCGGGCCCAGGTCGGCGGGGTCGAACTTCGTCGGCGCGGACCCGAAGGTGCCGATGTCGAAGCCCTCGACCACCTCGTCCACCGACCCCCGCAGCTCCACCGGCTGGGACGAGCCAAGCCGCGCCATCAGCGACAGCACCGCCATCGGCTCCACCCCCTTCGCCCGCAGGTCGCGCAGGGCGAGCGAGCCGAGGCGCTTGGACAGGCCCTCGCCGTCGGGCCCGGTCAGCAGCGAATGGTGCGCGAAGCGCGGCACGTCGCCGCCGAGCGCGCGGATGATCTGGATCTGCGTCGCCGTGTTCGTCACGTGGTCCGAGCCGCGGACGATGTCGGTCACGCCCATCTCCACGTCGTCGACGACGGAGGCGAAGGTGTAGAGGACCTGCCCCGAATCCTTGATCAGCACCGGGTCCGACACGCTCGCCGCGTCGATGGAGATCGGGCCGAGGATGCCGTCCTCCCACTCGATCCGCTCCAGATCCAGCTTGAAGCGCCAGTGCGAGGCGCCCCGCTCGGCGCGCAGCCGGTCCTTCTCGTCCTCCGACAGCGCCAGCGCGGCGCGGTCGTAGACCGGCGGGCGGCCCATGTTCAGCTGCTTCTTGCGCTTCAGATCCAGCTCGGTCGGCGTCTCGAAGCACTCGTAGAGCCGGCCCATGTCGATCAGCCGCTGCTTGGCCGCGGCGTAGCGGTCCATCCGCGCCGACTGCCGCTCCTCCCGGTCCCAGGTCAGGCCCAGCCAGCGCAGATCCTCGCGGACGCCGTCCACGTACTCCTCCTTCGAGCGCTCGGCGTCGGTGTCGTCGATCCGCAGGATGAAGGTGCCGCCGGCCTGGCGGGCGATGGCGAAGTTGAAGAGGGCCGCGCGCAGGTTGCCGATATGCAGCCAGCCGGTCGGCGACGGGGCGAAGCGGGTGACGGTCATGGGCGGCCTCCTGATCGGTCACGGCCTCTTTCACATGCCCCCGCGAATGTCCATATGAGCGGCCCATGGACCACACCGCCCCCAGCTGCGACGAGATCGAGACCCTCGCCCACGAGGTCGTCGCGAAGCTGCCCCACGCCTTCCGCGGCCGGGCGCAGCAGGTGGCGATCCGTGTCGCGGAGTTCGCCGACGACGACACGCTGGCCGAGATGGAGATGGAGCCGTTCGACCTGACCGGCCTCTACGAGGGCGTGCCGCTGACCGAGAAGTCGTCATTCGACCAGCCGATGGGGCCGGACACCGTCTGGCTGTTCCGGCGCCCGATCCTCGACGAATGGGCCGAGCGTGGAAACGTGACCATCGCCGAGCTGGTGGCCCACGTGACCGTCCACGAGTTCGCGCACCATTTCGGCTGGTCCGACGACGACATCGCGGCAATCGACGAGTGGTGGAGCTAGGCACGTAGGGTGGGTGAAACCCACCGCTGCGGGATCGGGCGAGCCATCCCTTGTCGGGGAGTTTCGACAGGAGGGCAGCGGCTGGCCGCGGTCAGACGCGCCGACGATGATGGTCGGTGCTTTATGGCGCGGCCCCGCACGACGTCTTTCGTCTCGCAGGTGGCGAGGAAGCGTCTGGCCGGGGGGCGGCCGGACGCTGCCCGGGCTGCTGGCGCGGCTGTTCCGGGCGGGGCCCTCTGCCCGAAGCGTCGGCGAGGGGCGGAACCGGGACGATGGGTCCATGCCCCATCCTACCGCGACATCCGCCCCGCATCGCCCGGTCAGCCCCTCGCCGTTTGCGCTAACGCTTGCATCCGCCGCGCCCCCGTGCATCGTGCGGCCCCACCGCCAACCCGGGGAGGCCCGCCATGCACGACATCCTGACCGTGACGCTGAACCCGGCGCTCGACCTCGCCACGTCGGTCACGCACGTCCAGCCGAACGTGAAGCTGCGCTGCTCGCCCCCCGACCTCGACCCCGGCGGCGGCGGCCTGAACGTGGCGCGGGCGATCCATCTTCTCGGCGGCCGCTCGCGCTGCTTCGTCGCGCTCGGCGGCGATACCGGGCAGGCGCTGCTCAAGCTGCTGCACGAGTTCGGGCTGGAGCCGGTAATCCACGAGGCGCCGGGCGAGACGCGGCAGAGCCTCGCCGTCACCGACCTGTCCAGCCACGACCAGTTCCGCTTCATGCTGCCGGGTCCGGAATGGACCCGCGGCGACCTCGCCGCCGCGCGCGAGGCGATCAAGGCGGCCGCGCCCAAGGACGGCTACCTCGTCCTGTCCGGCTCCGGCCCGTCCGGCGCCGCACCCGACCTCTACGCGAAGATCTGCCAGGACTTCGCCGGCACCGACGTGAAGATCGTCCTCGACACGTCCGGCCCGACGCTGGCCCACCTCGCCGCCGGTCAGGAGGTGCCGCCCCGCGTCCTGCGGATGGACAGCCACGAGGCCGAGGAGCTGGCCCGCCGGCCCCTGCCGAACCGCAAGGACTCCGCTCTCTTCGCCCACACCCTCGTCGGCCGCGGCGCCGCCGAGGTGGTGGTCGTCGCCCGCGACGCCGACGGCTCGGTCCTCGCGACCGAGGGGCGGCTGCTGCACGTCGCGGCGGCGAAGGTCGACGTGGTCAGCAAGGTCGGCGCCGGCGACAGCTTCGTCGGCGCCTTCACGCTGGCGCTGGCCAACGGCGAGGGGCTGGACGTCGCCCTCGCCCACGGCGCCTGCGCCGCCTCGGCCGCGGTGATGAGTCCCGGCACCCAGCTGTGCAGCCGCGCCGACTTCGACCGGCTGCTGAGCGAGTGCGCCGTGACCGAACTGTAGGAAGACCTGCCCCGGCCCCCGAGCCGGGGCCCCGATCGGATCGAAGCCCCGGGTCGGGCCCGGGACGGGGTCACATAGCGCGCCCATCACCGCCCGGCAGTCCTGGTGTCAGGCGCGCGTCCCTCGCCCTGGAACTCCACCACCGCCCGAACGACGCGACGGTCCGACCGCCGGGAGCGACGCCCGTCTCGGCCCGGCCGTCGACAGAGGCAAGGACCGGGCAGACCAGCGGCGCGTATCGGCGTCGGTCCTGGACGATGGGTCAATCCTCGCCCCGCGTCCGTGACAGCTCCGGGACGTTTCAGCGAAAGCGCGGTCCGTGCGCCCAGGTCGTCAGCGAGAAACGCTCTCCCGCGGTGACCGGCGTTACCCGGTGCAGCAGATAGCTGGGGAACAGCGTCGCCGCGCCGCGGGCGGTCTCGGCGGTCAGCGGATGGCCCGACGGCCAGACCTCCAGCCGCCCGCCCTCGTAGTCCGCCGGCTCAGACAGCTGCACGACCAGCGTCAGCTTGCGCCGCCGCGCCAGCGGCCCGTCGCCGATGTCGGCGTGCCAGGCGAAGTGGCCCTGCCGCTCGGCGCCGTAGCGGGCGACCTGCGGACTCTCGGAGAAGTCGGTGAGGTCGAAGCCGTAGGCGTCCCGGTTCGCGCTCCGCACCAGCGCGATCAGCCGGTCCATCACCCAGTGCGCCTCCGGCACCTCGTCGGTCCAGACCAGCTCGGCCCGGCGCTGGCCGGGATCGCGGGTCTGCCCGACGAGCGCGGCCTCCCGCGCGGGCGCGGCGCGGACGAGGGCGAGGAGGCGGTCGCACTCGGCCGGAGTGAGCGCGTCGGGGAGGGTATGGACATGGATCATGATCGCGCCGCTCTGCGGGCTGCCGCCTGCCGCCGCGCGTCCGAATGCGACGGCGAGGTCGCTTCCCGCCTGTGCCGGACTAGGTGCGACATCATGGCCGACGTCCGCCCCCTCCACGTGCCGCCGAACGGCGGCGTTCCGAACCACCCGCGCTGGCCGGCACTCATTCTGCCCGGCGTCGCCCCCGCCGACATCGGCGCGGACGGCGCTCGCGCTCTGGTCCGCCGGAACGGCTGGGGCGGCGACTGGCTCTATACCGTCTTCGACTATCACCACTTCCACCCCGACGCGCACGAGGCGCTGCTCTGCGTCGCCGGCCGCGCCACGCTGCGCCTCGGCGGACCGGAGGGCGAGACGCTGGAGATCGGCCCCGGCGACGGGCTGATCCTGCCCGCCGGCTTCGGCCACAAGCGCGAGAGAGGCAGCGCCGACTTCGCCGTCGTCGGCGCCTACCCGCCGGGGCAGGAGAGCCCGCGGATACTCCGCGCCGGCGACGAATTCGAGGAAGACCTCGCCGCCCTGCCCGCGCCGGAGCGCGATCCCTTCGACACACGCCCGTTTCCCGCCGAGTGGGCCTGACGCGCGCAGCCGGTCCCCAGCCCCGCCGGGACGGCTCCATCGTCAGTGCCTCAGCCCCCCCGCGTCGCGATCCATCGGCCTGCGGCCCGGGCGCACCCCCTGCCCCTCTCACCGAGCCATAAATATCCCGGCATGACCTCCCCGTCCGGCGCCCCGTCGGGACAGGGGCGCCCCGGCAGGGGACGGCGGGCGGGGCGATGGCCGCAGGCCGAGCGTCGTCCGTCGTCAGGACGGATCGCGCCAGCGGTTCACGATCGGATAGCGCCGGTCGAGCCAGAAGGCGCTCTGCGTGAGGCGGGCGCCGGGGGCGGACTGGAAGCGCTTGTATTCCGACAGGTAGAGGAGGTGCTCGACCTTCTTCACCGTCTCGCGGTCGTGGCCGCGGGCGACGATGTCGGCGACGCTCTCCTCGCGATCGACCAGCCCCTCGAGGATCGCGTCCAGCACCGGATAGGGCGGCAGCGAATCCTCGTCCTTCTGATCCGCCCGCAGCTCGGCCGACGGCGGCTTGTCGATGACCCGGACCGGGATCACCTCGCCCGGCGGCCCTCTCATCCAGTCCCGGTGGTTGGCGTTCCGCCAGCGGCAGGTCTGGAAGACCCGCGTCTTGTACAGATCCTTGACCGGATTGTAGCCGCCGGCCATGTCGCCGTAGATCGTGGCGTAGCCGACCGCCACCTCGGACTTGTTGCCGGTGGTCAGCAGCATCTCGCCGAACTTGTTCGACAGCGCCATGAGGAGGAGGCCGCGCAGGCGGGACTGGACGTTCTCCTCGGCGGTATCGGGCTCCGTCCCCTCGAACAGCGGCGCCAGCGCCTCGGTCACGGCGGCGCGGGGGCCGGTGATCGGCACCTCGTCCAGCCGGCAGCCCAGCGCCCGGGCAACGGCGGCCGCGTCCTCCAGGCTGTGGGCCGAGGTATATTCCGACGGCAGCATCACGCAGCGCACGTTCTGCGGCCCGATCGCGTCGGCCGCAATGGCGGCGACGAGCGCGGAGTCGATGCCGCCGGACAGGCCGAGGAGCACCTTTCTGAACCCGGTCTTGCGCAGGTAGTCCGCCAGGGCGAGGACCATGACGTGGTAGTCCTGCTCCCACGCGTCCGGCGCCAGCGCGACGTCGCCTGCCCGCGCCCGCCAGCCCGCCTCCGTCCGGTCGAAGTCCACGTGCGCCACCGCCTCCTCGAACAGCGGCAGCTTCACCGCCATCCGGCCCCCGGGGTTCAGCACGAACGAGCCGCCGTCGAAGACCTGGTCGTCCTGTGCGCCGACGGTGTTGAGGTAGACCAGCGGCAGGCCGGTCTCGACCACGCGGGCGGTGGCGACGTTGAGGCGCACGTCGAACTTGTCGCGGAAATAGGGGCTGCCGTTCGGCACGACGAAGATCTCGGCCCCGCTCTCGGCCATCGCCTCGGCCACGTCGGGATACCAGATGTCCTCGCAGACCGGCATGCCGAGGCGCACGCCGCCCACGTCCACCGGCCCCTGCATCCGGTCGCGGCTGAACAGGCGCACCTCGTCGAAGACGTTGAAGTTGGGCAGGAAGAACTTGTGCGTCCGCGCCGCCACCTTGCCGCCCGACAGCAGGTGGTAGGTGTTGTGCAGCTTGCCGTCCGGCGTCGGGTAGGGTCCGCCGATGGCGATGGGCGGTCCGTCCGCCGTCTCGGCCGCCAGCCGGTCCAGCGTATCCACCGCCGCCGCGACGAAGGCCGGCTTCAGCACCAGGTCCTGCGTCTGGTAGCCCGTCACGAACATCTCGGGCAGCGCGACGAGGTCGCTGCCGGCGGCGCGGCCCTCCTCCCACGCCGCCCTCGCCTTCGCGGCGTTGCCGGCGAGGTCGCCGACCGTGGGGTTCAGCTGCGCCAGCGTCAGGCGGAACGTGTCGGTCATCGGCGGCCCTTTCCTCGCGCCCGACATAGCAGACGGACCGCCGGGGAAAAGGCGCTGTCGCGCTCGTGACCGTGCCGCCGCGGCGCGCGGTGTTGTCAGCCTGTGGCGCCGCGGATAGTCTCGGCCGGACAACGAAAACAAGGGTCCGAGGGGGCAGCGGATGCGCATGAGGGCGAGCGGACGGGCACTGGTGCTGGCGGCCGGACTGGCGGCGCTGTGCGCCGCCCCGGCGTCGGCGCAGACGGTCACCACCAAGCAGTACGACGACGGCGGGGTCTACGAGGGCCAGTTCCTGAACGGCCGGCAGCACGGCCAGGGCACCTACCGCCTGCCGAACGGCTACGAATACACCGGCGAGTGGTTCGAGGGCGAGATCCGCGGCCAGGGCACGGCGACCTATCCCAACGACTCGGTCTACGAGGGCGAGTTCGCAGCCGGCAAGCCCCAGGGGATCGGCACGATCACCTTCGCCGACGGCGGCACCTACGAGGGCGAGTGGACCGACGGCCGGATCACCGGCCAGGGCGTCGCGGTCTACGCCAACGGCGTCCGCTACGAGGGCGAGTTCCGCAACGCGATGCACCACGGCGTCGGCACCATGACCTCGCCCGACGGCTACGTCTACGAAGGGCCGTGGGTGAATGGCGTCAAGGAGGGGACGGGCACCATCACCTACCCCGACGGCGCGGTCTACGAGGGCGAACTCGTCGCGGGAGAGCGCGAGGGCACCGGCAAGCTCACCATGCCCGACGGCCTGATCTACGAGGGCGAGTGGCTCGACGGTCAGATCGAGGGCGAGGGCCGGCTGATCCAGCCCAACGGCGACATCTACGAGGGCGACCTCGTCGCCGGGCAGCGCGACGGCGAGGGCACGGTCACCTACGCCAACGGCGACGTCTATCGCGGCGGCTTCCAGAACGACCTGCGCCACGGCCAGGGCACCTTCGTCGGCGCCGACGGCTACCGCTATGTCGGCGAGTGGAGCGAGGGCAAGATCGAGGGCCGCGGCGAGGTCACCTATCCCGACGGCTCGGTCTATGTCGGCCAGTTCGAGGACGACCTCGCGAGCGGAACCGGCAGGATCACCTATCCCGACGGCTCCACCTACGAGGGCGAGTGGGTGGCCGGCGTGATCGAGGGCGCGGGCGTCGCGACCTATCCCAACGGCCTCGTCTACGAGGGCCAGTTCCAGAACGGCCGCAACCACGGCACCGGCAAGATGACCTACGCCGACGGCTACACCTACGAGGGCGAGTGGGTGGAAGGGCAGCGCTCGGGCCAGGGCGTGGCGACCTACGCGGACGGCACGGTCTACCGCGGCGGCTTCGAGAACGGCCAGCGGCACGGGCAGGGCACCATCACGATGCCCGACGGCTTCGTCTACGAAGGGTCGTGGGTCGAGGGCGAGATCTCGGGCGAGGGCGTCGCGACCTACGCCAACGGCGACGTCTACGAGGGCAACTTCGAGAACGGCCGCCGGCAGGGTCAGGGCACCATGCGCTACGCCACCGGCGAGGTCGAGGAAGGCGAATGGCAGGACGGCGCGCTGACCGCCGACGCGACGCCGGTCGCTCCGTCGGCGGATGACGCTGAGGCGGCTTCGACCGATGCGACGGCGACTGACGGCGCGGTCGAGGGCGAAACGGAAGAGGCGCCGGCCGACTGACCGCCGGCCCGTCCGGGCCTCAGACCGTCTCGCCCCTGTCGAGCCGGTCCAGCACCTCGTCCCCGGCCTTCAGGATCGCCGTGCGGCGCTCCTCGTCCATCCGGTCCCAGTTGGAGTAGAGCCGCCCCATCCGGTGGTTGCCCTCGAACCGGTCGCGGTGCCGGTTCAGGAAGTGCCAGTAGAGCGGGTTGAAGGGGCAGGCCCCCTCCCCCGTCCGCTCCTTCACGTCATAGTCGCAGCCGGCGCAGTAATCGCTCATCCGGTCGATGTACGACCCGGACGAGACGTAGGGCTTGCTCGCCACGAGCCCGCCGTCGGCGAACTGGCTCATGCCGATGACGTTGGCGGTCATTACCCATTCGTAGGCGTCCACGTAGGACGCCATGTACCAGTCCTGCACCTGGCTGGGCTCCGCGCCGATCAGCAGCGCGAAGTTGCCGGTGATCATCAGCCGCTGGATGTGGTGGGCGTAGCCCTCGTCCCGGGTCTGGGCGATCGCCGCCCCGACGCAGGCCATGCGCGTTTCCGCACCCCAGTAGAGCGGCGGCAGGTCGCGGGTGTGGCGCAGGATGTTGCGTGTCGCGTAGTCCGGCCCCTGCAGGAAGTAGATGCCACGGATGTACTCGCGCCAGCCGATGATCTGCCGGATGAACCCCTCGGCGCAGTTCAGCGGCGCGTCGCCCGCCTTCCACGCCTCTTCCACCGCCGCGCAGGCCTCGCGCGGGTCGAGGAGGCCAGCATTCATGTAGAGCGACAGGATGGAGTGCCAGAGGAACGGCTCGCCCTCCTTCATCGCGTCCTGGAAGTCGCCGAAGCGGGGCAGCCCGTGCGTCACCCAGTGCGCCAGCGCGCGCCGGGCCTGTCCGGTGTCGGTGGCGAACCAGAAGTCGCCGATCTCGCCGAAATGGTCGCCGAAGCGGTCGGCGACGAGGTCCAGCACCTCCTGCACCGTCTCGTCGGGCGTGAACCGCATCGGCCCGCCGAAGCCGACGGCGTCGGGCGGCGGCTTGCGGTTCTCCTTGTCGTAGTTCCACGCCCCGCCGGCGGGCTTGCCGTCCTGCATCAGCAGGCCCGTCCGCTCGCGCATCTGACGGTAGAAGTACTCCATCCGCAGCGACTTGCGGCCCTTCGCCCAATCCTCGAACTCGGCGTGGCTGCACAGGAAGCGGTCGTCGCCGAACTGGTGGACGGGGACGGGGCATTCCTCCAGCGCGGCGATCAGGCGGAACTCGCCCGGCTCGGTGGCGAGGACCTCGCCTGCGCCGTGCTCCTCGGCGCGGCGCATCAGCTCGCCGGGGATGGAGCCGGAATTGTCGTTGTCGGTGAGCTTCGTGTAGGCGACGGTCCAGCCGTCACCCTCCAGTCGGGCGGCGAACTTGCGCATGGCGGCGAAGAGGAAGGCGATCTTGCGCGGGTGGTGCGGGACGTAGGTCGCCTCGTCCATCACCTCGGCCATGACGACGACGTCGGTGGACTTGTCCGCCTCGCGGAGAGCGTGGATGTCTTCCGTCAGCTGGTCGCCCAGCACCAGCACCAGCCTCACCACGGGATCGGCTCCCCAGCGTAGTCGAAGAAGCCGCCGGTCTGCTCCGGTTCCAGTCGGTCCATGACGGCGATGAGGTTCGCCGCCGCCTCGTCCGGGCCGACCTTGCGGTGGCCCGGATAGTCTGCCGTGAAGCGCGTCGCGACGGTGCCAGGATGCAGCGCGACGCAGGTGACGCGGTTGTGGGTGCGTCCCAGCTCCACCGCCGCGCCCCGGACGATCATGTTCGCCGCCGCCTTCGACGCCCGGTAGGAGTGCCAGCCGCCGAGCCGGTTGTCGCCGATGGAGCCGACACGGGCGGTGATGACGCCGACCTTGCCCGCCCCGTCCCGGTCCAGCAGGCGCGGCACCTGCGCGAGCACCAGCGCCGGTCCAATGGCGTTCACCGCCATCACCTGCGCCATCGTGGGTCCGTCGATCCGCGCCAGCGCCTTCTCCGGCTCCGCCCCTTCGGGCGCGAGGATGCCGGTCGCGAGCAGGATCAGGTCGAACGGCCCCTCCACTTCGCCCAGCACGCGCGCCACGCTATCGCCATCGGTCACGTCCAGCCCGTCGGCTGACCGCGACAGCCGCACCACGTCGTCGCCCCCCGCCTCCAGCGCGTCCGCGAGAGCCGCACCGATGCCGCCGGAGGCGCCGATCACCAGCGCCCGGCTCATTCCTCGTAGATCATCTTGCGACCCATGCCGCCGTCGACCACGATGGTCTGCCCGGTCACGAACTCCGCCTCCGTCAGCCAGCGCACGGTGCCGACGATGTCGTCGAACCGCCCGACCCGGCCGACCGGATGCTGCGTGTTGTCGATGTCGCGCACGCCGTCCGGGTCATGGCTGATCCAGCCCGGCGCGACGGCATTGGTCCGCACCTCCGGGCCGAGGCTCATCGCCAGAGCGTGCGCCATCCCCGTCAGTCCGGCCTTGGCGGTCGCGTAGGCCTCGCTATCCGGCTCGGACTGCAACGCGCGGACCGAGGACATGAGCACGATGGACCCCCGCCGCGCCCGCAGGAGCGGTGCGCAGGCGCGAACCAAAAGGAACGCGCCGAGGAGGTGGCTGTCGGTCAGCCGCCGCCACTCGGCCAGCGTCAGCTGCTCGATGGGCGTGTTGTAGGGCCGCGCGATCCCGGCGTTGGAGACCAGCAGATCCAGCCCGTCCCAGCCGGTCGCCGCCACCGCCTCGGCCACCGCGTCCTCGTCGGTCACGTCGCAGACGCGGGTCATCGCCCCGCCCTGCAGCCGCCCCAGCCCATCCGCGTTCAGGTCCAGGCCCAGCACCTGCCAGCCCCGGGCCGTCATGTCCTCGGCCAGGGCGCCGCCGATGCCGCCCCCGGCCCCCGTGATGATCGCTCGTTTCCCATCCATGCCGGGCGAGCTAGACCCCTGTGCCGCCCGGTCAATTCGCCCTTTTCTTTCGCGCCGGCGCCCCTATGATCCCCGCCCATGACGAGCCGGACCCATATCCTTGGCCCGCGCGATCCCCGCGCCGCCCGTCCGCTCGGCCTGCTTCTTCTCCTTAGCCGCCTCTGAGCGTGCCTGTCGGCGCGACCGCTCAGAGGGGTGTCAGCGCCGGACAGCTAGGACAGAAGACAAGGATGCATGACATGACCGACAACCGCGTGTTCATCTTCGACACGACCCTGCGCGACGGCGAGCAGAGCCCCGGCGCCACCATGACCCACGAGGAAAAGCTCGAGATCGCCTCGATGCTGGACGAGATGGGCGTCGACATCATCGAGGCGGGCTTTCCCATCGCCTCGGAGGGCGACTTCCGCGCGGTGAGCGAGATCGCGAAGCAGTCGCGGAACGCCGTGATCTGCGGCCTGGCCCGCGCGAACCTCAAGGACATCGACCGCTGCTGGGAGGCGGTGAAGCACGCCAAGGCCCCCCGCATCCACACCTTCATCGGCACCTCGCCGCTGCACCGCGCGATCCCGAACCTGACCCAGGACGAGATGGCCGAGCGGATCCACGAGACCGTCACCCACGCCCGCAACCTCTGCGACAACGTGCAATGGTCGCCGATGGACGCGACGCGGACCGAATGGGACTACCTCAGGCGCGTCGTCGAGATCGCCATCAAGGCCGGCGCGACCACGATCAACATCCCCGACACGGTGGGATACACCGCCCCGGTGGAGAGCGCGGACCTGATCCGCCGCCTGATCGCCGAGGTGCCCGGGGCGGAGGACGTGATCTTCGCCACCCACTGCCACAACGACCTCGGCATGGCGACGGCGAACAGCCTCGCCGCCGTCGCGGGGGGAGCGCGGCAGATCGAGTGCACGATCAACGGCCTTGGCGAGCGGGCCGGCAACACCGCGCTGGAAGAGGTGGTGATGGCGCTGAAGGTGCGCCACGACATCATGCCGTGGTCGACCGGCATCGACACGACGAAGCTGATGAACATCTCGCGCCGGGTCGCCACGGTCAGCGGCTTTCCGGTGCAGTTCAACAAGGCGATCGTCGGCAAGAACGCCTTCGCCCACGAAAGCGGCATCCACCAGGACGGCATGCTGAAGAACGCCGAGACGTTCGAGATCATGCGCCCCGAGGATGTCGGCCTCTCCGCCACCTCGCTGGTGATGGGCAAGCATTCCGGCCGCGCCGCCCTGCGCTCCAAGCTCAAGGAGCTGGGGTTCGAGCTGGCCGACAACCAGCTGAACGACGTGTTCGTCCGGTTCAAGGACCTCGCCGACCGCAAGAAGGAGGTCTACGACGAGGACCTGATCGCGCTGGTCCGGCAGAACGAGGCGGTGGACGACCGGCTCAAGCTGGTCTCGCTGCGCGTCGTCTGCGGCACCGGCGGCCCGGCCGAGGCCGAGATGGTGATCGAGATCGACGGCGCCGAGCAGACGGTGACGTCGAAGGGCGACGGCCCGGTCGATTCCGCCTTCAACGCGGTGAAGTCGGCCTTTCCGCATGGCGGGCGGCTGCAGCTGTACCAGGTCCACGCCGTGACCGAAGGGACGGACGCGCAGGCGACCGTGACCGTCCGGCTGGAGGACGAGGGGCGGATCGCGACCGGCCAGTCGGCGGACACCGACACCGTCGTCGCCTCGACCCGCGCCTACATCAACGCGCTGAATCGGATGCTGCACCGCGCGGGCAAGGTCGCGCCGGGCGCGGACCGCAAGGAAGTCAGCTACAAGGACGTCGGCTGATGTCCGCTCCGCGGCGCGGCAGGGTCCGCGCCGCGGCCGGCGTCAGGTCGTCCGCCGGGCGTATCGCCTGATCCGCAGCGAGCGCCCCGCCCAGACCAGCCCGCAGGCCAGCGGAAGCGACAGCGCGAGCGTCAGCGGCGCGACGATCCGCGGCGGCAGGTGCGCGAACTCGAACAGCGGATACAGGACCAGAGGGTGGACCAGGTACAGCGCCGCCGACAGCGGCGCCATCCATGCGGCCCCCGGGGCGCCCCTCCAGCGCAGCAGCGCGATCAGCAGGAGCGGCGTCGTCACGATCGCGCCGAGGGTGATGTCGAAGAACCCGCCGAGGCCGAGCGCGCGGTAGTTGACCCACGTCTCGGCCGCGATGACGAGGCAGGCCGCCGCGAGCGCCGGCCACAGCCAGGGCCCCGACGCCACCGGCCGGCGCCGCAGGAGGTAGCCGAACGCCAAGTAGGGGAAGCCCAGGAACAGGAAGTTCCGCGACAGCGCGATCCATGCGTTGCGGTGCGGAAGGTCCGCGGTGCCGACCACGTAGTTCAGCAGGTACTGCACCGTCGCCCCGGTCAGCACCGCCGCCAGCGCCAGGACGAACAGGCGCCACGTCCGCCAGCCCCGCACCAGCCACAGGACGGCGCCGCCCCCGGCGAGGGCGGGCAGGAACCACAGGTGCGCGTATCCGGTGACGAGGTAGAACAGCGTCTTGTCCGGCGGCATCGGCTCGATCAGCACGGCGAGGGGGAGGTAGATCGCGCTCCACACCAGGTAGAGCCGGACGATGCCGCCGATCCACGGCCGCAGCCCTCGCCGCGTGCCGCTCTCGAAGAAGTAGCCACTGACGATGAGGAAGAACGGCACCACCACGCGTGACGGCCCGTTCACGAAGGCCGCGAAGAGGGGGGTGCTCACATCCTCGAACAGCCGGCCGTGCGCGAGGACCACGACGACCGCGAACACGAGCCGCGCGAGGTCGAGCGCGGCAAGCCGCGATCCGTCTCCGGTCCGCCCGTCCGTGTCCATGCTCGCGGTTCCGCTCCCGCTGTCGTTCCGCAGTTGTTCTGGGCCCCGGCGGACAAGCGGCCAAGCGCCCCGCCCCCGGTCGGTGCCCCATTAAGGCATCCTAGAGGATTATATCGTCTTGTGGGCCGGAACTGGGCAACGATGCGGAGGATGATGTGACTGCCGACCCTCACCTGCTCGATCGCCGGTTCGAGTCCATGGATGTCGACCGTGACCGCGAGCGGTTCTTCGAATCCATGCTGACGGACCTGGCAGAGGTGCTCGAGACGAACGTCGGGATCGATCTCGCCGAGGGGTTCATCGCCCTCGTCGGCCACCGGACCGCCGCCGCCATGAACGCCGACTACCGCGCGGCCGCCGGCAAGGACCGCCTGAACGTCGCGGAGGTGGCCGCGGCCCTCGTCGACCTCAAGCGCCGGATCGAGGGCGGCTTCCGAGTCGAGAGCCTGGCGGACGACCGGATCGTGCTCGTGAACGACCGCTGCCCCTTTGGCCGGGCGGCCGACGGCAAGCCGTCGCTGTGCATGATGACGTCCAACGTGTTCGGACGCATCGCCGCGGACAACCTCGGCTACGCTCACGTCCTCCTCGAAGAGACGATCGCGAAAGGCGCGCAGGGATGCCGCGTGGTGATCCACCTCGACGGCCGCGGACCGACGGGAGAGGGGCGTGAGTATTTCGGCTGAGGACGACGACGGACCGCTCCCCCGATCGGCCCCGCCGATCGAGACGCTACCGTATGGCGCCCTCCTCGTCTCGCGCAAGGGTGAGGTCTTGGCGGTCAATCCGGTCGCCGCCGATGTCCTCGCACGGCTCTACGGTCGCTCGGTCCGGCCCGGCCATACCCTCGCCGACAGCCTCGGAACGCCCGACCGCGATCTCGCCGCCGACATCCGGGCGGCGGCGTCCGGCGGCTCCATCGCGCTGAGGCTGCGGCCGGACCTGCCGCCCCTCCGAGTCGAGGTCGGCGCGTCGAGAGACGCGGGTGCGCCGTTCCTGCTCACCATCGGCCCGCCCTCCCGCACCGACAGGGCCTTTTCCGCCCTGCGCAGGCAGCTGTCGGACTCCACCGCCGCCGCCGCGCGCGAACGGCAGCTGCGCCGGCAGATCGAGGACAGTCACGCCGCGCTGGAGCGGTTCGCCTCCGTCGCCGCCCACGACCTGCGCCAGCCGCTGCGGAACATCGAACTGCTGCTGCAGTTCCTGACCGAGGATTTCGGGCCCGACCTGCCGCAGCCCGCCCTCGACCTCGTCGGGCGGGCCCGGTCCAGCGCTCAGCGTCTGGAGAAGCTGATCGCAAGCCTGCTCGACCATGCCCGCGCGGGCACCGAGGCGGTGGACCCGGTCCCGGTCGACCTCGACGCGCTGATGGACGAGATCGAGATGGAATTCGGCCCTGCCTTCGCCGCCGCGGGCGCGACGCTTCGCCGCGACGGACCGCTCGGCCACGTGGCTGCGGCGCCGGTCCTGCTACGTCAGTCGCTGGAGAACCTGATCGGCAACGCGGTGAAATACGCGCAGCCCGGTCGCCCGCCGGTCGTCACCATCGCCCGCCGCGACAACGGCCGGACGCTGGAGATCGCCGACAACGGCCGCGGCTTCGCGCAGGAAGAGGCCGGTCGCCTCTTCGCGCCCTTCGTCCGCCTCCAGTCCGATTCGGAGATCGAGGGAAGCGGGATCGGCCTCGCCAACGTCCGCACCATCGTGGAGCGTCATGGCTGGACGATCCGCGCCGAGGGCGAGCCCGGCAACGGGGCGACCTTCCGGATCAGCGGGCTTCGGACGCCGGCGGGCGCCGATCCGCCCGAACGTCCCGGGGCCGCAGGGCGCGGCGCGGATCGGGACCTTGTCGCGGCCGGTGGAGCGGCCGGCGACGGATAGCGCCCCGGCGCCCGACCGGCCCTGCCCGGTGCCCGTGCGTCCCGGACCTGCGACCCTTGCCGCAGCAGCCACCCGGCGCCGTGGCCCCCCGCGCCTCCCGCGCCTCCCGGCGAATTTGCGCTACCCGCCAGGGCTGCCCTTTCGCCCGCCGGGTGCTCCCCGTATAACCCCGCTCTGCCGCACTCCCACCCGAGTCGGCCGCGCGTCCAATGGCGCGCTCGGAAGTTCTGGGGACCGCGGGGACCGCACGACATGTCGATTTTCTCTGGCCTGTTCTCGTCCGACATGGCGATCGACCTGGGGACGGCTAACACGCTGGTCTACGTCAAGGGCCGGGGCATCGTCCTGTCCGAGCCGAGCGTGGTGGCCTACCACGTCAAGGATGGCCAGAAGAAGGTGCTCGCCGTCGGCGAGGACGCCAAGCTGATGCTGGGCCGCACGCCCGGCAGCATCGAGGCGATCCGCCCGATGCGCGAAGGCGTGATCGCCGACTTCGACGTGGCCGAGGAGATGATCAAGTACTTCATCCGCAAGGTCGCGCGCCGCTCGACCTTCTCGAAGCCGAAGATCATCGTCTGCGTCCCGCACGGCGCCACCCCGGTGGAGAAGCGCGCGATCCGGCAGTCCGTCCTCTCCGCCGGCGCCCGCCGCGCCGGCCTGATCGCCGAGCCGATCGCCGCCGCCATTGGATCCGGCATGCCGATCACCGATCCAACCGGCAACATGGTCGTCGACATCGGCGGCGGCACGACCGAGGTCGCGGTGCTGTCCCTCGGCGACATCGTCTACGCCCGCAGCGTGCGGGTCGGCGGCGACCGGATGGACGAGGCGATCGTCAGCTACCTGCGGCGCCAGCACAACCTGCTGGTCGGCGAGGCCACGGCAGAACGGGTCAAGACCGCCATCGGCACCGCCCGGATGCCCGACGACGGCCGCGGCCAGTCGATGCACATCCGCGGCCGCGACCTCCTCAACGGCGTGCCGAAGGAGACCGAGATCTCCCAGGCGCAGGTGGCCGAGGCGCTGGCCGAACCGGTGCAGCAGATCTGCGAGGCGGTGATGACCGCGCTCGAGGCGACGCCGCCCGATCTCGCCGCCGACATCGTCGACCGCGGCGTGATGCTGACCGGCGGCGGCGCGCTTCTCGGCCAGCTCGACCTCGCGCTGCGCGAACAGACCGGCCTCGCGATCAGCGTGGCCGACGAGAGCCTCAACTGCGTCGCGCTCGGCACGGGCAAGGCGCTGGAATATGAAAAGCAGCTCCGGCACGTTATAGACTACGAGAGCTGACCTTTCGGGGACGGATAGCCCCATGGCGAAGGACAGGACAGGCGAAGACTACGTCCGCCCGATCCGGCGACTGCTGGTCGGGGTGCTTGTCGTCGTGCTCGTCGCGATCTTCCTGTTCTGGCGCATCGACAGCCCGCGGGTGGAGCGGGTGCGCGCGATGGTGATCGACCAGGTCGTGCCGCCGATGGACTGGGCGATGGCGCCGGTGACAGGGGTGATCCACCTCGTCTCGGACTTCCGCAGCTACCAGCGCATCCACGAGCAGAACCAGCAACTGCGGCGCGAGCTGCAGCAGATGCGCGCCTGGCGCGAGGCTGCCCTGCAGCTGGAGCAGGAGAATGCCCGCCTCCTCGACCTCAACCACGTCCGGCTGGACCCGCAGCTGACCTACATCACCGGCGTCGTGATGGCCGATTCGGGGTCGCCCTTCCGGCAGTCGGTTCTGCTGAACGTGGGCGAGCGGGACGGCGTCACCGACGGCTGGCCGGCGATGGACGGAATCGGCCTCGTCGGCCGGATCAGCGGCGTGGGCGAGCAGACCTCCCGGGTGATCCTGCTGACCGACACGTCCAGCCGCATCCCGGTGGTGATCCAGCCGTCCGGCCAGCGCGCGATCCTCGCCGGCGACAACACGATCTACCCCGTCCTCGACTTCCTCGAGGACCTCGACCAGATCCGCCCCGGCGACCGCGTCGTCTCGACCGGCGACGGGGGCGTGTTCCCCGCCGACCTCCTCGTCGGGCAGGTGGCGCTGGGGAACGACGGCCGGCACCGTGTGCGCCTCGCCGCGGATTACGGCCGGCTGGAGTTCCTGCGCGTGCTGCGCAGCCAGCCGCGGGAAGAGATCGTCGACCCCGGCGGCCTCGTCCTGCCCGAGGCCGAGGCCCTGCTGCCGCCGCCCGGCAGCGAGGAAGTGGCGGAGCGGACCGATGGCTGAGGGCACCCCCGCCACCCGCCGCTGGATGGGGCGGCTCGCCTTCACCGGCATCGCGCTCGGCCTCGTGTTCCTGCGCCTGCTGCCGCTCGACACGCTGCCGCGCGGCTGGGCGCCCCCCGACCTGCTGCTCGCCGCGACGATGGCCTGGACGGTGCGCCGGCCCGAGCATGTGCCGGTCCTCCTCGTCGCCGCGCTGTTCCTGCTGACGGATCTGCTGTTCCACCGCCCGCCCGGCCTGATGGCCGCGGCCGTGGTGATCGCGACCGAGGCGCTGCGCCGGCGTCACGCCGGCTTCCGCACCATGCCGTTCCCGCTGGAATGGGCGACGGTGTCGCTGGCGATCGTGGGCCTGACCTTCGGCGTGCGCCTGACGCTCGCCGCGCTGATGATGCCGCAGGCGCCGATGGCGCTGACCATGATCGAGATGGGCCTCACCATCCTGTCATACCCGCTGGTCGTCGGTTTCGCGTATGTCGCCTTCGGACTCACCCGACGCGCGCCCGGCGCCGTCGATGCCCTGGGACACCGCCTGTGAGACGACCGCCCCGCGATACCGAGGCCTCGGCCCGCCGCATCGGCCGCCGCGCCTTCGTCGTCGGCGGCGCGCAGACCGCCATCGTCGCCGCCCTCGGCTGGCGGATGCAGTCGATGCAGGTCGAGCACGCCGACGAGTTCCGCCTGCTGGCCGAGGAGAACCGGGTCAACATCCGCCTGATCCCGCCGGCCCGCGGCAACATCTTCGACGTGAACGGCGTGCCGCTTGCCGTGAACGAGCAGAACTACCGCATCGTCATGGTGCGCGAGGATGCCGGCGACGTGCACGCGACGCTGGCCAAGCTGCGCGAGCTGGTGGACCTCGACGACGAGACGATCGAGCACGCCAAGGAAGAGCTGGAGCGCCGCTCGCCGTTCGTGCCCGTCACCATCGCCGACCGCGTCAGCTGGGAGGATATCAGCCGGGTCACGGTGAACGCTCCCGCGCTGCCCGGCGTCGTCGCGGACGTCGGTATGTCGCGCTACTACCCGCGCGGCGCCGACACCGCGCACGTGGTCGGCTATGTCGGCCCGGTGTCCGATTACGACCTCGACCAGATCGAGGATCCCGATCCGCTGCTTCAGATCCCCAAGTTCCAGATCGGCAAGACCGGCGTCGAGGCCAAGCTGGAGGAGAGCCTGCGCGGCAAGGCCGGCACCCGCCGGATCGAGGTGAACGCCGTCGGCCGCGTCATGCGGGAGCTGGACCGGATCGAGGGCGAGGCCGGCGCCGACATCCAGCTGACCATCGATTCCCGCCTGCAGGCCTACGTCGAGGCGCGGCTCGCGGGCGAGAGTGCCAGCGTCGTGGTGATGGACACCGAGACGGGGGATCTCAAGGCCATCGCCTCGGCCCCGTCGTTCGACCCGAACCTCTTCGTGCGCGGCATCAGCGTCGACGCCTGGACCGGCCTGAACGAGGACATCTACCGCCCGCTCGCCTCCAAGACGGTGCAGGGGGTCTATCCGCCCGGCTCCACTTTCAAGATGATGACCGCGCTCGCCGCGCTCGAGGCGGGGGTGATCGACGCCGAGGAGACGGTCTACTGCCCCGGCTTCACCGAGGTGGCGGGGACGCGGTTCCACTGCTGGCGCTCGGGCGGGCACGGCAACATCAACCTGCACGAATCGCTCAAGCAGTCCTGCGACTGCTACTATTACGACCTGGCGCAGCGCGCCGGGATCGACGCGATCGCCGCGATGGCCCGCCGCTTCGGCCTGGGCGAGCGGCACGACGTGCCGATGTCGGCCGTCAACGCCGGTAACATCCCCGACAAGGAATGGAAGCGCACGGTCCGCGGCGAGGAATGGCGGATCGGCGATTCGATCAACGCCTCCATCGGGCAGGGCTATGTCCTGACCTCGCCGCTGCAACTTGCCGTCATGGCCTCGCGCCTCGCCACCGGGCGGACGGTGAGCCCCCGCCTCGTCCATACCGTCGACGGGATCGAGACGCCGACCGGGCGGGGCGAGTCGATGGGCGTGAACGAGAACTTCCTGCGCCGCATCCGCGCCTCGATGTACGACGTGGTGAACCACCAGCGCGGCACCGCCTACCGCAGCCGGATCGTCGCCGACGGGATGAAGATGGCCGGCAAGACCGGCACCAGCCAGGTCCGCCGGATCACCGCCGAGGAGCGGGCCCGCGGCGTCATCTCGAACGCCGACCTGCCGTGGGAGCGTCGGGACCACGGGCTGTGGGTGAACTACGCGCCCTACGAGAACCCGCGATTCGCCGTCGCCGTGGTGGTCGAACATGGCAGCGGCGGCGGCGCCGCCTCCCCCATCGGGCGGGACGTGACGCTGCAGGCGCTGTACGAGGGCGAGCCGCCGCTCGACGCTTATCCCAGCTCGGAGCGCGCGTCGGCCGAGGCGATGCAGGAGAGGATCCGCGCCTACGTGCCGGCCGGCGCGCCGGCCGCGGACCGCGCCTGATGTCCTACCTGACGTACCACGCCAAGTACGTGCCCGCGGGCCCGCGCAAGCTGTTCTACCTGAACTGGCCCGTCATCCTGCTGCTGACCGCCGTGGCGGGCTTCGGCTTCCTGATGCTCTATTCCGTGGCCGGCGGCAGCGCCCAGCCGTGGATGGAGCCGCAGATGAAGCGCTTCGCCCTCGGCATGGCGGCGATGTTCGTGGTCGCGATGGTGCCGATCTGGTTCTGGCGCAACATGGCGGCGCTGGCCTACCTCGTCTCGCTGGTCCTGCTGATCGCGACGGAGTTCGTGGGCGAGACCGGCATGGGCGCCCAGCGCTGGATCGACCTCGGCATCGTGCGGCTGCAGCCGTCCGAGCTGATGAAGATCGGCCTCGTGATGTTCCTCGCCGCCTATTACGACTGGCTGCCCGTCAACAAGGCGAGCCATCCGTTCTGGGTCATGGTGCCGCTGTTCTTCATCGGCATGCCGACGCTGCTGACCCTGGCGCAGCCGGATCTGGGGACCGCGATCCTGCTGGTCGCGGGGGGCGGGACCGTGATGTTCCTCGCCGGCGTGCACTGGCTGTACTTCGCGACGGTGATCGCCGCCGGAATCGGCACCGTGATGGCGGTGATCGAGAGCCGGGGCACGCCGTGGCAGCTGCTGAAGGATTACCAGTACCGGCGGATCGACACCTTCCTCGACCCGGCGAACGATCCATTGGGCGCCGGGTATCACATCACCCAGGCGAAGATCGCGCTGGGGTCGGGCGGCTGGACCGGGCGTGGCTTCATGCAGGGCACGCAGAGCCGGCTGAACTTCCTGCCCGAAAAGCATACCGACTTCATCTTCACCACGCTGGCCGAGGAGTTCGGCTTCGTCGGCGCGTTCGCCCTGCTGATGCTGTATGCCGGGATCATCTTCTTCTGCGTGGCGTCCGCCCTGACCAACCGCGACCGGTTCTCGGCGCTGCTGACGCACGGGGTCGCGATGACGCTGTTCCTGTACTTCGCGGTGAACATGGGCATGGTGATGGGCCTCGCGCCGGTCGTCGGCGTGCCGCTGCCGCTGGTGTCGTGGGGCGGCTCGTCGATGCTGGTGCTGCTGCTGGCGTTCGGGCTGGTGCAGAGCGCGCACGTGCACAAGCCGCGCTGAGGCCGGGGCGCGAAGAAAATTCGGCGAATTTTCGTCTGACGCAGAACGAATTTCTCGAAATTCGTTCGCGCCCCCGGTAACCGGGCTCCATGAGCCTGAACATCCTCTTCCACAGCGCCCCGCACCGCTGGGCGGACTACCGAACCGTCCTCCCGGACGCCCTCGCCGCCGCTGGCGTCGACGCCCGCCTCTCGACCGATCTCCCGCCGGAGGAGGCCGACTACATCGTCTATGCCCCCGCCGAAGACCGCCTCGACCTCTCCCGCTGCGGTCGGCTGAAGGCCGTCCTCAGCCTCTGGGCCGGGATCGAGGGAATCGCCGACGACGTGCCGCGGGAGATCCCGCTGACGCGCATGGTGGACGAGGGGCTGACGGCGGGAATGGTCGAGTACGTGACCGGCCACGTCCTGCGCCACCACCTCGGGATGGACGCGCACATCGTCAATCCGGACCACGAGTGGCGGCCGGTCCCGCCGCCGCTGGCGGCGGACCGGAAGGTCACGATCCTGGGCCTCGGCGCGCTCGGCACCGCGTGCGGCCGCGCCCTCGCAGGGCTCGGCTTCGCCGTGTCGGGGTGGAGCCGCTCGCCAAAGGAGATCGACGGCATCCGCTGCCACTCGGCCGACGACGGCCTGGCGACGGCGCTGGACGGGGCGGAGATCGTGGTGCTGCTGCTGCCGCTGACCGCCGACACCGAGTGCGTCCTGGACGGCCCCGCGCTCGGTCGGCTCGCCGACGGCGCGGTCGTCATCAACCCCGGCCGCGGCGGGCTGGTGGACGACGACGCGCTGCTGGCGGCGCTGGAGACCGGGCAGGTGGGGCACGCCACGCTCGACACGTTCCGGGTGGAGCCGCTGCCGCAGGACCATCCGTATTGGAGTCACCCACGCGTGACCGTGACGCCCCACGTGGCGTCGGAGACTCGGCCTGCCAGCGCGAGCCGCGTCATCGCCGAGAACGTCCGCCGCGCCGAGGCGGGCGAGCCGCTGCTGCACGTCGTGGACCGGAGCGCCGGCTACTAGCGCAGGCGCGGCGGCTTGTCCGGGTCGCTGCCCGGCGGGGCGGGCGCCGGCCGGGTCGCGGGCGCCTCCGGCACGTCGAGGCGCAACGCGACCTTCGCGAGCCGCGCCGCCGCCGGGCTGTCGCCGGCAAGGAAGGTGACGTCGGTCGCCGCCGCCTCGCCCGCGCCCGAGAAGGTCAGCGCCTCGGAAACCGCCCGCACCAGCGCGTCCTCGGATCCCGGCCGGGGATCGATCACCGTGAGCAGGTGCCCCTCGCGCCCGCCGTGGTAGCGGACCCGCGTCAGCAGCGCGTAGGCGGCGAGGCCCGGGGCGCGGGACAGAGCCCTGCCGAGCGCCTCCAGCGCCTCGGGCGGCAGGCTCGGCTTCAGCGCCTCGACCGGGCGCTCCGGCGCCTCCTCGGGCTCTTCCGACAGCGTCTCGGCCAGCCAGCGCACCGCGTCGGGCGGGACGATGTGAGACGTCGGCGCGCCACCGGGGTTCAGCGCGATGCCCATCCCCTGCTCCGCCGCCAGTGCCGCCAGCACCCGCCCCGGCAGCCGCGCGGTCTGTGCGTCGCCGCCGGCGAAGTCGGCCAGCCGCTCCTCCAGGTCGAAGGCGACGACGCAGGTTCCCGCGTCCGTCTCCTGCAGGCGGGGCGCGATGGCGTCGTCGGTCGGCTCGGCGTCCAGCAGCAGCATCAGCTCGGTGTCGGCGAGGACACCGTAGAAGGACAGGCGCGCGGCGTCGGTGCCCTTCGCCGCCATAACGGCGATCGCCCGGTCGAGGGGGGTCGTCTCAGCCATCCATCACCTCCCGGACGCGGGCGCGCACCACCGGCAGCACCTCGTCCTCGAACCACGGGTTGCGCTTGAGCCATCCGGTATTGCGCCAGGACGGGTGCGGCAAGGGCAGGACGTCGGGCCAGTGGTCGCGCCAGCCCGCGACCTGCTGCGTCACCGGCGCCTTCGAGCCGGTGTGCCAGCGCATCGCCGCGCCGCCGATCAGCACCGTCAGCCGCACCTCCGGCAGCAGCGCCAGCGCCCGGTCGCGCCACGTCGCGGCGCAGATCGGCGGCGGCGGCAGGTCGCTGCCGGCGCGGTCGTAGCCGGGAAAGCAGAAGGCCATCGGCACGATGGCGGTCTTCGAGCGGTCGTAGAACTCGGCCTCCGAAAGGCCAAGCCACTGCCGCAGGCGCGTGCCCGAGCGGTCCCAGAACGGCTTGCCCGCCTCGTGGACGCGCAGCCCCGGCGCCTGGCTGGCGATCAGCAGCCGCGCGCCGGGCGCGAACCACACGACCGGTCGCGGCGCGTGACCCGTCGCGGTCGCGGCGAAGCGGTCCCTGCACAGCCGGCAGGCCGCGATCTCGTCCCGGACGTCGCTCACGGCGCCGTGCCGGTGCGCTCGCTTGCGGCAGCGGGACCCATTCGGTATCTCCCCCCGGACGGCGATACGGCGCGAGAAGGGGTGGTCAGCATGTACCGGGTCTGGAACTTCCTCACGAACTACTCGCTGCTGCTGATCTTCGGCGCCCTGATCGCGCTGGTCTGGGCCAACATCAATCCCGAGGCGTATCACCATTTCGTCGAGATGGTGATCGTCGACCACTTCTTCATCGGCCACGCCCACCTCGATGCGGCAGGGCAGGTCGAGTACCGGACACTCACGCTCCACTACCTCGTGAACGACGTGCTGATGGCGTTCTTCTTCGCCATCGCCGCCAAGGAAGTGTGGGAGGCGATCATCCTCGAGCAGGGCTCGCTGCGCGGCAAGAAGGCGGCGACGCCCTTGGTGGCGACCGCGGGCGGCATGTTCGGCCCGATCGCCGTCTATCTCGGCCTCGCCGCCATCCTGGGATCCGAGACCTACGACGCGGTCGCGCGCGGCTGGGCGATCCCGACGGCCACCGACATCGCCTTCAGCTACCTGGTCGGCCGCCTCGTCTTCGGCGCCGGCCACCCCGCGGTGCGGTTCCTGCTGCTGCTGGCCATCGCCGACGACGCGGCCGGCCTCATCATCCTCGCCGTCTTCTATCCGTCGGGAGAGCTGGCGCCGGAATGGCTGCTGCTGTCGCTGGGGGCGGCGGTGGCGGTGTTCGTCCTGTTCAACTGGCTTCCGCGCCGGCTCGACCGGCACAAGGAACTGCGGCCGAACTCGACCTTCGTGCGCGACAGGCTGAGCTGGTGGCCCTACCTGATCGCCGGGTGCCTCTCCTGGTACGGCTTCCAGGAGGCGGGCATCCACCCGGCCCTCGGCCTGCTGCCGATCGTGCCGACGATCCCCCACGCCGACCGCGCCTTTGGCTTCTTCGCCGAGGCCGAGCAGTACCTGACCGACCTGCTGAACCACATCGAGCACCTGCTGAAGCACCCGGTCGAGGTGGTCCTGTTCTTCTTCGGCCTCTGCAACGCCGGCGTGGAATTCTCGTCCATCGGATCGCCGACCTGGCTGGTGCTGGCCGGCCTGCTAATCGGCAAGCCTTTCGGCATCCTGCTGTTCGGCTGGCTCGCCGCGGGGCCGATGCGGCTCGGCCTGCCGGCCGGGATGCGGACCGTCGACCTGTTCGTCATCGGCTGCGTCGCGGCGATCGGCTTCACCGTGTCGCTGTTCATCGCGTCGGTGGCCTTCCCGGCCTCGACGATGCTGGGCGACGTGCCGGTGCAGGATGCAGCCAAAATGGGCGCGCTCTTCAGCTTTGCCGCGGCGATCGTCTCGCTGATCGCAGGCAAGGTCACCCGGGTCCAGAAGCAGCCCTGAGGCGGGGACCGACCGGTCCCTGCCCCGAAATTATCCCAAAGCGGGCGACAATCTCGACAGCATCTCGCCCCAATCCGGCACTAGACGAGGCGTGATGACGACGCCGGGGGCCGTTATGGTAAACCCGGGCAGCAGGTCGGAGCGATGCTCGAGTTCTTGGACGTCAGCAAGTCCTTCTGGACGGGTCAGAGCCGCAAGGTGATCCTCGACCGCGTGTCGTTCCGGGTCCCCCTCGGCCAGTCCCTGGGGATTCTGGCGCCGAACGGCACCGGCAAGACGACCCTCATCAACATGATGGCCGGCCTCGAGAAGCCGGACGAGGGGCGGATCGTGCGGGGCTGCCGCATCTCTTTCCCGCTCGGCTTCATGGGCGGGGTGGTCAAGCGCCACACCGGTCGCGAGAACGCGCGTTACGTGGCACGCCTGTACGGGCTGGATCCGGACTATGTCGAAAGCTTCTGCCGCTGGCTGTGCGGCATCGAGGAATATTTCGACATGCCGCTCGGCACCTACAGCCAGGGGATGCGCTCGCGCTTCACCTTCTCGCTGATGCTGTCGCTCGACTTCGACATGTATCTGATCGACGAGGGGATGCCGTCCACGACCGATGCCGAGTTCAACCGCAAGGCGGGTGAGATCCTGCGCGAGCGACTGGAGACGACGACCGTGGTGATCGTCTCGCACCAGGCCGCGGTGCTGGAGCGGTTCGCGAAATCGGCGGCGGTCCTGCGGGACGGCCATCTGCACATGTTCGAGACACTCGAAGAAGCGAAAGAGCTGTATGACTACGAAGCCTAAGGTCCGGAAATTCCGCATCCGGCGCAGCTCTTCCCTGCTGGCCGGAGAGGCGCCGGTCCGGCGCCCCGCCCCGGCAGCGGCAGCGGCAGCGGCCGAGCCGTTGCGACTGCAGGCCCACCCTCAGGTCCCGGAGACCCAGGCCGACGCCATGTCTGCCGGGGCCAGCGCCCGCGGGGCTGCCGCGCCGGCCGCCGCCCCGGTCGAGCCGCCCGCCCCCACGCGCGACACGCTGCCGGCGGACGACCTCGAGGCGATCCGCCAGGAAGGTCTGACCGGCCGGCAGCTCCGCATGGCCCGACGCGCGGCGGCGAAGCAGGGCCTGGAGGTCACCTCCGACTTCGACGCGGTCCGCCAGCTGCGGCAGATCGGCGTCGATCCGTTCTCGCGCTCGAACGTGTTCGAGCTGGTCGTCGCCCCGAAAGCCGGCAGCGATGCCGCGACCCCGGGCGGCGACGTCCACCTGCCGCAGACCGTGCCGCAGACGCCGCGGAATCTTCCCTCGACCGAGCGTGTCAGCCCGGCGGAGCGGCGGGCCAGCGAGATCATGAAGATCCAGCGTGACCTCGCCCGCCGCCGCCGGCGGCGGACGGGCCTGCTGATCGTGCGGCTGTCGATGTTCGTGCTGCTGCCGACGCTCCTTGCCGGCTGGTACTTCTACCGCATGGCGACGCCGATGTACGCCACGGTCAGCGAGTTCGTCATCCAGCAGGCCGAACCCGCGGGCGCCGCCGGCCTGGGCGGTCTGTTCCAGGGCACGTCGATGGCGACGCAGCAGGATTCGATCACCGTCCAGTCCTACCTGACCTCCCGCGCCGCCCTCGTGCGGCTGAACCAGGAAGAGGGGTTCGCGAGCGCCTTCTCGGCGCCCGACATCGACCCGCTGCAGCGGCTGCCGGCGGACGCCACGACCGAAGCCGCCTACGACGTCTATCAGGATCACGTCCGCATCAGCTACGACCCCACCGAGGGCATCGTGAAGATGGAGGTGATCGCCCCCGATCCGGCCCTGTCGCAGCAATGGTCCGAGGCGCTGATCGGCTATGCCGAGGAGCAGGTCGACCAGCTGACCCAGCGCCTGCGCGAGGACCAGATGGCCGGCGCCCTGAGCAGCTACGAGGCCGCCGAGGCGCGGCGCGCCGACGCCCTGGCCGAATGGCTGGCGATCCAGGAGGAGGTGCAGCAGATCGACCCTGTGGGCGAGACCGCGGCCCGGACGCAGCAGATCAGCGCGCTCGAGACCGAACGCCAGCAGCTCATGCTGTCCCTGCAGGAGCGGCTGTCGGTCGCCCGCCCGCAGCAGGCCCAGGTCGAGAGCCTGCAGAACCAGATCGACAGCATCGAGACGCTGATCGCCAACCTGCGCCAACAGATGACCGAGGCCTCGTCGGGCGAGGCGTCGCTGGCGGCCAAGAACACCGAGCTGCGGCTGGCGGAAGAGAACTACACCTTCCAGACCCTCCTCGTGCAGCAGGCGCTGACCCAGATGGAGACGGCGCGCGTCGAGGCGAACCGCCAGGTCCGCTACCTGTCGCTGGGGGTGGAGCCGGTGGCGCCGGACGAGGCGACCTATCCGCGCGCCTTCGAGAACACGCTGCTGTCGTTCCTCGTCTTCGCTGGGATCTACCTGATGCTGTCGCTCACCGCCTCGATCCTGCGCGAACAGGTCACGGCCTGACCCGCCGGCACGTGCCCGCCGGACCGGGCCGGCGGCGCTTTCCACTCCGGGGCCGGGGCTGCTAGCGTCGGGCTGTCCCAGAAAGGTCGCCCTCGATGCTGCTCCGCCTCCTCCTCGCCTGCCTCATGCTGTTCGCCGCGCCCGTCACCGCGCAGGACCGCGCGGCGACCGAGAGGGCATTCCGGGCGTGGATCGAGGACAGCATCTGGCCGGAAGCCGCGGCGGCCGGCGTCTCGCGCGGAACCTTCGACGCGGCCCTCGGCAACGTGACGCTCGACTGGGAGCTGCCGGACCTCGCCCCGCCGGGCGCCCCCGACGTGCCGCAGCGGCAGAGCCAGGCGGAGTTCGGGCAGCCCGGCCGCTACTTCTCGCGCGCGGCGCTCGACGGGGCGACGTCGGTCGGGCGGCAGATGGCGCAGCGCCACGCCGCCGCGCTGGCGGCGGCGGAGCGGGCCACCGGCGTGCCGGGGCGCATCATCCTCGCCATCTGGGGCCGCGAGAGCGGGTACGGCGCCGCCGCGATCCCGCACGACGTGTTCCGCGTCCTCGCCACCCGCGGCTTCATGGGCCGCCGCCCCGACTTTTTCGCGGCCGAGCTGATCGCGGCGCTGCGGATCGCCGAGGCCGGGCACGCGCCGCCCGGCGCCATGCGCTCCAGCTGGGCCGGGGCGATGGGGCAGCCGCAGTTCATGCCGTCCAGCTTCCTGGGTCACGCGGCGGACGGCGACGGTGACGGGCGCGCCGACATCTGGGGATCCGAGGCGGACACGATCGCCTCGATCGCCGGCTACCTCGCCCACCACGGCTGGCAGCGCGGCCGCGACTGGGGATTCGAGGTGACGGTGCCGGCGTCCGTCTCCTGCGCGCTGGAAGGGCCGGACCAGGGCCGGCCGATCCGCGACTGGGCGGCGATGGGGATCGCCCGCGTCTCCGGCGCCGCGTTCCCGGAAGGCGAGGCGGATCTCGAGGGTTATCTCCTGATGCCCGCCGGACGGCACGGGCCGGCCTTCGTCGTCACGCCCAATTTCTACGTCCTGAAGGACTACAACGAGAGCGATCTCTACGCCCTGTTCGTCGGACATGTCGGCGACCGCATCCAGTACGGCATGGGGGACTTCACCGGCCGATGGCAGGAGGTCGGCGGCATGCTGCGATCGGACGTCGCGGCGATCCAGCGCGGGCTGGAGAACCTCGGCTACGACGTCGGCGGCGCGGACGGCCTCGCCGGGTTCCGCACCCGCCGCTCCATCGGGCGCTGGCAGGAGAGCGCGGGGCTGGCGCCCACATGCTTCCCCGAACCGTCGATGCGGGCCGCCCTGGGCGGCTAGTCCGGCGCCCGCGCAGGGGCGAGGCCGGTCGACGATCAGCGGGCGGCGCGCTCGCCGAAATCCTCGACCGCTCGTGGGACTTTTCCGTACCGCCTTTCATGATACAGATCGTCTCCGACACGGAGGTCCGGGATGCAGCGCAATTTCGAGGTGGTGGATCCGCTGGAGCGGATCGACGTGCTGCGGGCGCTGGCCAGCGAGATCAGGCTGCGCATCCTGCGCCACCTCGAATCCGACGGCCCCCGCAACGTGAACGAACTGGCCGCCGAGCTTGGCCTCCCGCAATCGACCGTATCGTCGAACGTGCAGACGCTGGAGGAGGCGGGCCTCGTCGAGACGCGGGCGCAGAAGGCGCGCAAGGGCAACCAGAAGATCTGCCGCTCCACCTTCACCGACCTGCTTCTCAGCTTCCGCGCCGCCGCACCCCGTCTGGCCGAGGACGCGGTCGAGGTGTCGATGCCGATCGGCCTGTATTCCCGCGCCGAGGTCAGCGCGCCCTGCGGCCTGTGCGCGCCCTCGGGCGTGATCGGCGATCTCGACGTGCCGGACACGTTCCTCGAACCCGACCGGATGCGCGCCGGCCTTCTGTGGTTCACCCGCGGGTTCGTGGAGTACCAGTTCCCCAACAACCTCAAGACCCGCGGCAGCCTCGTCCGCGAACTGGCGCTGACCGCCGAGCTGAGCTCGGAGGTGCCGGGCACGTCCGAGAACTGGCCGTCGGACATCACCCTGTGGATCAACGGAATAGAGGTCGGCACCTGGACCTCGCCCGGCGATTTCGGCGACACGCGCGGCACCTACACCCCCGCCTGGTGGAAGCTGCGCGGCTCGCAGTACGGCCTGCTGACGACGTGGCGCGTGACGCCCGAGGGGACGTTCATCGGCGACGACCGGATTTCCGACGTGCGGGCCGAGGATCTGGACCTCGAGGTGCACCGCTCGGTGCGCGTCCGCCTCGGCATCCGCGAGGACGCGGACCACCCCGGCGGCCTCAACCTCTTCGGCCGGGGCTTCGGCAACCACGATTGCGACATCGGGCTGAAACTGGTGGGCGAGGCGTCGGCGCCCTTGACGGCGGACGCCGACTCGACGCTATCATATCCTCACAACGGATAAGGACCGGAAGTCGGGATAGACACCTCCCCGATCCGGCGAGGGAGGATCAGAATGAAAGCCCGCGTCACCGCGCACGAACGCTATGCCGTCGCCGATATCGACCCCCGGCTCTACGGCTCCTTCCTCGAACATCTGGGCCGCGCGGTCTACGGCGGCATCTACGAGCCGGACCATCCCACCGCCGACGACAACGGCATGCGCGGCGACGTGCTGGAGCTGGTCAAGGAGCTGGACACCCCGGTCTGCCGCTACCCGGGCGGCAACTTCGTATCGGCCTACAACTGGGAGGACGGGATCGGGCCGAAGGACGAGCGTCCGTCCCGCCTCGACCTCGCCTGGCACACGGTGGAGCCGAACCATGTCGGCATCCACGAATATGCCGACTGGGCCGACAAGGCCGGCATCGACATGATGCTGGCGCTGAACCTCGGCTCCCGCGGGCTGGACGAGGCGCGGGCCTTCGTCGAGTACGTGAACCATCCCGGCGGATCGTACTGGTCGGATCTCCGCAAGAAGAACGGCCGTGCCGACCCGTGGAACGTCAAGATGTGGTGCCTGGGCAACGAGATGGACGGCCCCTGGCAGGTCGGCCACAAGTCCGCCACCGAATACGGCCACCTCGCCAACGAGACCGCCAAGGCGCTGCGCGCCTTCGACCGCTCGCTCGAGCTGATCGTCTGCGGCTCGTCCCACAGCGACATGCCCACCTACCCCGAGTGGGAGCGTACGGTGCTGGAGGCGACGTACGACAACGTCGACCACATCTCGCTGCACATGTACTTCGAGAACTACGAGAAGAACGCGAACAACTTCCTCGCGCTCTCGGAGAAGCTCGGCCGCTACATCGACACCGTGTCGGGCACGATCGACTTCGTGAAGGCGAAGAAGCGGTCGAAGAAGGACGTCACGATCAGCTTCGACGAGTGGAACGTCTGGTACCACACCCGCAAGCAGGATCTCAGCTACCTGCACGGGACCGAATGGCGCTTCGCCCCGCCGATCCTCGAGGACGTCTACAACTTCGAGGACGTGCTGATGGTGGGCTCCATCCTCAACACCTTCATCCGGCGGGCCGATCGGGTCCGCATCGCCTGCATCGCGCAGCTGGTGAACGTGATCGCGCCGATCATGACGCGGACCGGCGGCGGCGCCTGGCGGCAGACGATCTTCTGGCCGTTCAAGTTCGCCTCGCACCACGGCCGCGGCACCGCGCTGCGACTGTCGGTGGACGGGCCGACCTACGACGCGGACGCCGCCTCTGGCGTGCCCTGCCTCGACATCGCCGGGGTGCACGACGCGGATGGCGGCACGCTCACCTTCTTCGCCGTGAACAAGAGCGGGGCGGAGGCGATGGAGGTCGACCTCGCCCTCGACGGGTTCGGCGCGGCCAAGTCGGTGGAGCACACGCTGATCAAGCACGACGACCTGCAGGCGACGAACACCGAGGACAATCCGGACAACGTCGCGCCGCGGAAGGGCGATGGCGCGACGCTCGACGGCGGCAAGCTGGCGCTGACCCTGCCGCCCCATTCCTACTCGATGATCCGGGTGCAGCTCTGACGAGCATATCACGGGTTCGGGTACGTATCGAAAACCACGTTGCGCGAATCAGCCATCGCGATACGATTTTGGCAGGAGCACGGGCGGCGACCCCGCCGCCGAAGGCTCGAGGGAGGAAGAGAATGACCAAGCAACTGACCTACGGCGCCGCCGCGCTGGCGGCCCTGTCGATCATGGCAGGCTCCGTCCAGGCGCAGGAAACCGTGATCTGGTGGGATTTCCTGAGCGGCGGCGACGGCGTGCGGATGAAGCAGCTGATCGACGACTTCAACGCGGCGCACGAGGGCGAGATCACGATCGACGCCACGACCCTGGAATGGGGCGTGCCGTTCTATTCCAAGGTCCAGACCTCGGTCGCCGTCGGCGAGGCGCCCGACATCATGACCTACCACGCCAGCCGCATCCCGCTGGCCGTGGACCAGGGCGTGCTGCAGCCGCTGACCGCCGAGGACTTCGAGGCGATGGGCGTGTCCGAGGCCGACTACGCGCCGGCGACCTGGGACGCGGTGACGGTGGACGGCCAGCAGTATGCGCTGCCGTTCGATACCCACCCGATCGTCCTGTACTACAACAAGGACATCCTCGAGGCGAACGGCCTCCTGACCGAGGACGGACTGCCTGTCGGCCTCGACAGCCGCGAGGCGTTCACCGACACGCTGATGCAGCTGAAGGAGGCGGGCGTGCAGTTCCCGCTCGCCTCGGTCACCGCCGACGGCAACTTCATGTTCCGCACCATCTATTCGCTGATGGCGCAGCAGGACGGCGAGCTGATGACCGACGGCGAGTTCCTCGCCGGCGACAACGCCGAGAAGCTGACGAACGCCCTGTCCGTCCTGCAGGAGTGGACGAACGAGGGCCTGCAGTCGACCTACACCGACTACCCGGCGACGGTCGCGCTGTTCACCTCGGGCGAGGCGGCGATGATGATCAACGGCGTGTGGGAGGTCCCGACGATGACCGACCTGCAGGAGCAGGGCAACCTGTTCGAGTGGGGCGCCGTCGAGCTGCCGGTGATCTTCGACCATGCGGCGACCTACGCCGACAGCCACGCCTTCGCGATCCCGGCGAACCAGGGCTCCGAGATGACCCCCGAGAAGCGGGCGGCCGTCCTCGAGGTGATGGGCTGGATGGCGCAGAACTCGCTGTTCTGGGCGACCGCCGGCCACATCCCGGCCTACGGCCCGGTGACCGAGAGCGCCGACTACCAGTCGATGGAGCCGAACGCGACCTACTCGTCGCTCACCGAAAACATGATCTTCGACCCCAAGACCCCGCTCGCCGGCGTCGCCGGGCCGATCTTCGACGTCATGGCCACCTACTTCGTCCCGACGCTGAACGGCGAGATGGACCCGGCCGAAGCGGTGGACGAGATCGTCTACGAGCTGAACGACATGTGATACGCCTGGTGCAGGCCCTTTCGGGGGCCTGCACCGACCCGAGGGAGGAGCCGCATGTCGAACGCCCGCCACAGGGAATGGCTCATCGCGTTCGCGCTGATCCTGCCCTTTCTCGTCATCTACGGACTGATCTTCGTCTACCCGACGATCCGCATGTTCATGCTCAGCTTCACCGACGCCCGCCTGATCGGCGAGGGCGACTGGGTGGGGCTCGAGAACTACACCCGTCTTCCGGGTGACCGCCGCTTCGGCACGGCCTTCTGGAACACCGCCTACTTCGTCCTGCTCACCGTCGTCCCGGGCACGCTGGTCGCGCTGGCGATCGCGCTGGGGATCAACCGGCTCAAGGGAAGGCTGCAGGCAGCGATCCTGGCGCTGTTCTTCCTGCCCTACATCCTGCCCGTCTCGGTCGTCTACCTGATCTGGGACTGGACGCTGAACTTCCAGTTCGGCATCGCGATGTACCTCTTCGACGCCGTCGGCCTCGACCGCATCCCGGTCTTCAAGACCACCACATGGTTCATGCCCGCCGTCGCCTTCGTGACGATCTGGTGGACCTGCGGCTTCTCGGTCCTGCTGTTCCTCGCGGGCCTGCGCGCCATCCCGGACGAGATCTACGAGGCGGCGGAGCTGGACAGTTCGGGCCGCTGGACGACCTTCGCGCGGATCACCTGGCCGCTGCTGTGGCCGGTGACGGCGCTGGTGCTGACGATCCAGCTGATCTCGCAGCTGAAGATATTCGACCAGGTCTACCTGTTCTCGACCGGCGGGCGCGTGAACGACAACCTCGTCCTCGTCTACTACATCTTCCAGCGCGCCTTTCAAAGCGACCAGGGCGGCCGCGCCGCCGCCATCGCCGTGGTGCTGTTCGTCATCGTCGTCGTCGTGTCGGTGCTGAACTTCCAGCTCACGCGCCTGTCGGGGAGAAGCCGATGACCGCCGTGGCCGAGAGGCTGTCCAGCCCGACCACCGTCCGCCGCCTCAACGTCGCGGGGGCGATCGTCACCGTGCTCACGGTGGTCGCCGCGATCATCTGGGCGTTCCCGATCTACTGGGGCATCATCTCGTCCCTGAAGCCCGAGAACGAGGTGGTGCGCCCCTACGTCGAGCTGTGGCCCGACACGCTGACCTTCCAGCACTACGTCTTCGCGCTGTTCGAGACGCAGATCGGCCGCTGGTACCTCAATTCCATCGCCACGGCGATCGGGGTGATGGTGCTGACGGTATCGTCGTCGCTGCTGTGCGGCTACGCGATCAGCCAGCTGCGGTTTCCGGGACGCCGGCCGCTGTGGTGGCTGATCCTGGCGAGCTTCATGGTCCCGACGCAGGTCCTCATCATCAACCACTTCACGCTGATCGCCGGGATGGGCCTTCTCAACACCTGGGCCGGGATCATCCTGCCCCAGCTGATCCACCCCGTCGTGATCATCGTCTACAAGCAGTTCTTCGACCAGGTGCCGCGGGACTTCCGCGAGGCGGCGGTGATGGACAATGCCAGCGAGTGGCAGATCCTGACACGGGTCTACATCCCGATGAACTGGGGCGTGACGACCGCGCTGTGCATCGTCACCTTCATCTGGGCCTGGAACGCGTTCCTGTGGCCCTTCCTCGCCGTGACCCGGACCGAGGAGATGACGATCACCGTCGGCATCACGCAGGTGAACGACGCGTTCGGCGTCTACTACGCCCGGCAGATGTCGGCGGCGGTGCTGGCCGGCCTGCCGGTCGCGCTGGCCTACCTGCTGTTCCAGCGCCGGGTGACGCAGGCGATCACGCTGTCGGCGGGCATCAAGGGGTGAGGCGCGCCCGGAGGACGCTCCAGTGGAGCGTCCTCAGCGCCGAACGCCCTCGGCGCAAGCCGGGGGCCCAGACCGACCCGGCTCCCGGATCACCCACGCGACGGAGGGCGGCGTCTGGCCGCGGGCAGACGCTCCGACGGCGATGGTCAGCGCTTTATGGTGCGGCTCCCGCACGACCTCTTTCGTCGCGCAGGTGGCGAGGAAGCGTCTGGCCGGGGGGCGGCCAGACGCTGCCCGGGCCGCTTGCGCGGCTGATTCCGGGCGGGAGTAGCTCCCACCGTCTCGATAAGGGAAATCAGCGGCTCCGCGGCTTGTAGGATGGGTGAAACCCACCGCGGGCGTCCGCTTGGTGGGTTTCACCCACCCTACATCGCCCGTGCCGCCTACGCCGCCTCGCCCAAGTGGAACGCCCGCCCTTCCGTGTCGAACACGTGCGCGCCGATCGTGTCGAACCGCAGGCCGACCCGGTCGCCGGCCCGCAGCTCGGTGTCGCCGCCGGTCTGCGCGATCAGCCGACCGCCGCCCTCCAGCCGGCAGTAGACCAGCGTCCGCTCTCCCAGACGCTCCACCACCTCGGCCTCGGCGACGACATCCGCCCCTTCGGGCGACACGACCTCCACCGCCTCGGGCCGGATGCCGAACTCCGAGATGCTGCGCGGCGCCGACCCGTGCGGCACGGCCAGCCGGCCGCCGTCCGCCAGCTTCACCCCGCCCTCCTCGATCATCGCCGGCAGGATGTTCATCCCCGGCGAGCCGACGAAGCCGGCGACGAAGCGCGAGGCGGGGCGGTTGTAGACGTCCATCGGCCGGCCGACCTGCTCGATCCGGCGGTCGTTCAGCACGACGATCCGGTCGGCGAGGGTCATCGCCTCGGTCTGGTCGTGGGTGACGTAGATCATCGTCGCGGCGATCCGCTGGTGCAGCCGCGCCAGCTCCACCCGCGTCCGGACCCGCAGCGCAGCGTCGAGGTTCGACAGCGGCTCGTCGAACAGGAACGCCTGCGGCTCCTTCACGATGGCGCGGCCGATGGCGACCCGCTGGCGCTGGCCCCCGGACAGCTGCGCCGGCTTGCGGTCCAGCAGCTCCTCCATCTCCAGCACGCGGCCCGCCTCGGCGACGCGGCGGTCGATCTCGCCCCGCTCGATGCCGACGTTGCGCAGGCCGAAGGCCATGTTCTCGCGCACCGACATGTGCGGGTAGAGGGCGTAGTTCTGGAACACCATCGCCACGCCGCGCTGGCCGGGCGGCAGATGCTCGCACCTCTTGCCGCCGATGGTGAGCGTGCCCGAATCGATGCTCTCGAGCCCGGCGATCATCCGCAGCAGCGTCGACTTGCCCGAGCCGGAGGGGCCGAGGAAGACCACGAACTCCCGCTCCGCGACCTCCAGCGAGACGTTGTCGATCACCGAGACCGAGCCGAAGCTCTTGCTGACCCGGTCCAAGACGATTTCGGCCATCGTTTCCTCCTCCTCCCGTTCGCCACCATGAGAGGCGATAGATATCGCCTGTCAAGGTATGGAAGCAGAAGGCCGGCCTCAGGCCGCGAGGTGGTCCGGCTTCTTGCCGAGGATGATCATCGACAGGATGTCGTCCTCGGTCACGTCCTCGACCTTCGCGGCGGCCACCAGCTGGCCGTTCTTCATCACCGCCACGCGGTCGCACAGCTCCATCATCTCGCGCGTGTCGTGACTGATGAGGAAGATGCCGAGGCCCTGCGCCTTCAGCTCCTGGATCAGGTCGGCGACCATCTTGGACTCGTGCACGCCGAGGGCGGCCGTGGGCTCGTCCATGATGAGGATGCGGGCGTTGAAATAGACGGCCCGCGCGATGGCGACGGACTGGCGCTGGCCGCCCGACAGGGCGCTGACCGGCTCGTTGATCTTCTTGAAGTTGGGGTTGAGGCGCGACATGATCTTGCGCGTCTCCGCCTCCATCCGGGCATCGTCCACCAGCCCGAAGGCGTTGGTGATCTCCCGCCCCAGGAACAGGTTCGACGGCGCGTCGAGGTTATCGGCGAGCGCGAGCGTCTGGTAGATCGTCTCGATGTTGTAGTGCCGGGCGTCCCGCGGGCTGGCGATGTCGGCCTTCTTGCCGTCGATCCAGATCTCGCCCGAATCCGGCCGGTATGCGCCCGACAGGCACTTGATCAGCGTCGACTTGCCGGCGCCGTTGTGGCCCAGCAGGCCCACCACCTCGCCCGCGTGCAGGTCCAGCGAGACGTCGTCCACAGCCTGCACGCCGCCGAACGCGATCGAGATGTTGCGCATGTCGACGAGGGGGGTAGCCATCAGACGATCCTCCGCATGCGGGCAAGGACGAGCGCGCCGCCCGCGATCCCCAGGAACAGCAGCGCCCAGATCGGCGTGTAGAAGGCCCACAGGATCAGCGTCACCTCGGCCACGATGACGAGGCCGGCGAGGAAGCGGATCGCTTCGGTCCGGTAGGCGATGTCGATCATCACGGCGTTCACGAGGACCGCGCCGACGACGATGTTCTGGAACGGCGCGTCGACGCCGACCATCGCCATCCCCGATTGCAGCGACTGCATGATGAGCGCGCCTAGGATGGCACCGTAGATGGTGCCGATCCCGCCCGACAGCGCGGTGCCGCCGATGACCGCCGCGGCGATCACCCGCAGCTCGTCCAGCGTGCCGATGTCGTTGGTGTGGTTGGTCAGGCGGGCCGACGCCACCACGGCGGCGAGCGCGACGAGGACACCCATGATCGCGAAGACCTTCACGGTCAGCAGGCGGGTGTTGATCCCCGACAGCTCGGCCGCGTCGGGGTTGCCGCCGGTGGCGAAGATGTAGCGCCCGAGGCGCGTGCGCTGCGCGACCACCGTCATCACGATGGCCACCGCGATCAGCAGCAGGACCGAGTAGGGCAGCCCGTAGCCGGCGGTGTACCCCTCCGGCACCTCGAGGCCGCGAGCCGCGAAATCCCGCTCCAGCACCCGCTCGGGCACCTCGTAGGCGTTCAGCATCGCCACGAGACCGAGGATGCCGACGACGATCAGGCCGGCGACGACGGCCTCGGCCCACATCGGCTTCACCGGAAAGCCGTGGGCGACCTTGGTCCGGCGCGCGTTCCACAGGATCAGCAGCGTCAGGGCGGCGGCGATCAGGCCGACGACCCAGCTCCACGTCACGCCGAGGGTGCCGTTGATGCCGCCGAACAGCTGGAACGTGTCGTTCAGCGGGCCGATGGTCTGGCCGTTCGTCAGGTACCAGCCGACGTTGCGCCAGATCAGCAGGCCGCCCAGCGTCACGATGAAGGCGGGAATGGTGAGGTATCCGATCAGCCAGCCCTGGAAGGCGCCGATCACGCCGCCGACCACGACGCCCGCGGCGATCGCGATCCAGGCCAGCATCGGGTCGCCCAGCGACAGGTCGAACAGCTCCAGCGCCCAGCGCGTCTGCATCATCGCCATCACGGCGGAGCAGGTGGCGAGAAGGGCGCCGACGGCGAGGTCGATGTGGCGGGTGACGATCACGAAGACCATGCCGGTCGCCATGATGGCGACGCTGACCGTCTGGATCGTCAGGTTGAACACGTTGCGCGGCGTCAGGAAGCGCCCGCCGGTCGAGTAGTTGAAGGCCAGCGCGATCAGGACGAACGCGGCGATCATGCCGAGGAGACGGACGTCGATCTCGAGGCTCTGGAAGAAGCCGCGGCGCGGCGCGCCGGGCGGCGGTGCCGGGCGGGTCGCGGCGTCTTCGGTCGATGTATCCGTCATGTCCCTGCCCCTCCCCCGGTGGATGAACGGGGCAGCCTTTCGGCTGCCCCGCCCCGTCTTGTCAAGCGCGCGGAGCGCCCGCCCTTACTGATTGCAGGGCGCCGGGCCGTCGGTGACGCCCTGGCACAGCGTCTCGACGTCGATCCAGCCGGCGTCGGTGACGGTGGTCAGGTTCTCGGCCGTGACCGGAATCGGCGCCAGGAACTGCGCCCACAGCGTGGTGCCGCCGGGCGACGTCCACTCCTCTGCGCCTTCGATGGCGGACATTTCGGTGCCGCCGGCCAGCTCCACCGCGATCTCGCCGGCGCGCCGGCCGAGTTCGCGGGCGTCCTTCCAGACGCTGACGGTCTGGGTGCCCATCGCGACGCGGTTCAGCGCGGCGTGGTCGCCGTCCTGGCCCGAGACCGGGATGCCTTCCATGCCCTGCGCGGTCAGCGCGGCGACGACGCCGCCCGCGGTGCCGTCGTTCGAGGCGACGACCGCGTCCACGGCGTTGTCCTGAGCGGTCAGGATCTGCTCCATGTTCCGCTGGGCGTTCGCCGGCAGCCAGCCGTCGGTGTAGGCCTCGCCCACGATGGTGATGGCGCCGCTGTCGATCGCCTCCTGCAGCACTTCCTGTTGCCCGCCGCGGAGGAAGTCCGCGTTCGGGTCGGTGGGCGAGCCCTTGATCATCACGTAGTTGCCTTCCGGCGCGGCCTCGAGCACGGCGCGGGCCTGCATCCGGCCGACCTCGACGTTGTCGAAGGTCAGGTAGAAGGCGCGCGGGTCCTCGATCAGGCGGTCGTAGCCGACCACCGGGATGCCCTCGGCGGCGGCGGCGTCGATCGCCGGGCCGATGGCCTGGCTGTCCTGGGCGAGGATGATGAGGGCGTCGACGCCCTGGGCGATCAGGCTCTCGATGTCGCTCAGCTGCTTGGAGGCCGAGGACTGCGCGTCGGTCGACACGTAGGTCGCGCCGGCCGCCTCGAGCGCCTCGACGATCGCCGCCTCGTCCGTCTTCCAGCGCTCTTCCTGGAAGTTGGACCAGCTGACGCCGACGGTCAGGCCGTCCTGGGCCGCGACGAGGGTGGTGGTGCTGACCGTCGCGAGAGCGGCGGCCAGGAATGTTCTGCGAAGCATGTGGTTCTCCCTGGGTCTTCCTCCCCCCGCCTCTGCGGGCGGGGTCGGGCTGTCGCCCGCGGGGGAGTCTTAGCATCGTGAGCGCTAACGCCAAGAGGCTTGATCGCACCCCGACGCCCGACTCCAAGGCCTCTTGCGCGCCGCGCCCGGCCCGCGGCACTGTGCGCCGCGCCGTCCCAGGAAGGCTGTTGCCCGATGCGTCCGTTTCTCACCCTCGCCCTTGTCGCGGCCCTGCCCGCGACCGCCCAGCCGCGGTTCGAGGACCTGTCCGGAACCCTGCCCCCGCACGACTATTCCGGCGGGTGGGAGCATTTCGTCGGCGGCGGGGTGGCCGTCTTCGACTGCGACGCCGACGGCCAGCCCGAGATCGCCGCCGCCGGCGGCACCGCGCCCGCGATCCTGCTGCACAACGACGGCGAAATGGCCTTCTCGGCCGCGCCGTTCCCCGAGATATCGGAGACGACCGGCCTCTACCCCCTCGACCTCGACGCCGACGGATGGCTCGACCTGTTCGTCCTGCGCGTCGGCGCGAACGTGGTGCTGAAGGGCGGCCCCGGCTGCGCGTTCGAGGACGCGACCGCTTCCTTCGGCCTGCCCACCGACGACGCCTGGTCCACCGCCTTCACCGCCTGGTGGGAGGAGGACGGCCGCCCCGTCCTCGCCGTCGGGAACTACGTCGACCGCGCCGACCCCGAAGGCCCGTTCGGCACCTGCGACGACAACGCCATCCTGCGCCCGTCCGCCGACGGCTACGCGGCCGAGCCGCTGACCCCCGGCTTCTGCGCCCTCTCCATCCTCGCCGCCCGCGACGCCCGCGGCCGCCCGACCCTGCGCCTGTCGAACGACCGCCACTACTACGTGCGCGAGGGACACGAGCAGATGTGGGACATCGGCGAGCGGCGTTTCCTGACGCAGGCGGACGGCTGGGACGGCCCGATGCTGTGGGGCATGGGCATCGCCAGCCGCGACCTCGACGGCGACGGCCTGGCCGAGGTGATGCTGACCTCGATGGGTGACCAGCTGCTGCAGATCGCCCAGCCCGACGGCACCTACGCGAACGCGTCCTACGAGATGGGCACCGCCGCCCAGCGCCCGTATTTCGGCGACGACGGCCGCCCCTCCACCGGCTGGCACGCCGAGTTCGGCGACGTCGACCTCGACGGCCGGCCCGACCTCTTCATCGCCAAGGGCAACGTCGATCAGATGGCGACGAACGCGATGGAGGATCCGAACGACCTGCTGATGCAGCGCCCCGACGGCACCTTCGTCCAGGCCGCGCTGGAGGCGGGCGTCGCCAGCGTCGCCCGCAGCCGCGGCGCCGCCCTCGCCGACCTCGACGGCGACGGCGACCTCGACCTCGTCGTCGTGAACCGCCGCGCGCCTATGGAGCTGTACCGCAACGTCACCGAGCGCACCGGCCACTGGCTCGCCGTCGATCTCTCCCAGCCCGGCGGCAACGCCCGCGCCGTCGGCGCCGTGGTGACGGTGGAGACGGAGGCCGGCCGCCAGGTCCAGGAGGTGACCGTCGGCGGCGGTCACGCGGGAGGCGAGGCCTTGCCTCTCCATTTCGGCCTCGGACCCGCGACGGAGGCGCGCGTGACCATCGACTGGCCGGACGGTACGCGGACGGAGACCGAGGCCGCCGGCGACGCCGTCCTCCACCTCGCGCGCGACCCCTGACGCGCGCCTCGGGCCGAAAGGCCCGCCCCCGCATCGCCGGAGCGCTTCTGGGTCCGGCGGGCGAGCCAACCCCTGCTCCTATCTTGCAGACAAATACTCCAGCGCCGGTCGCCGCCCGCGCGACGGCACCCGAAAAGGCGCTGGACCCCCGGAGCGCCAAGGTCCCCGGCACCCGCCCGCGCGACCGAACCAAAAAGCACCGCCCCTGCCCCTCACACCGAGCCACAAATATCCCGGGGGAGTCCGCGCGAAGGCGCGGACGGGGGCAGCGCCCCCGAACCCGCCCGCAGGGCGGTCCCCGGTCAGGGCATGGGCACCGTCAGGCCGGAGGGCACCTCCGCCGGGATGCCGAGCCGTCCCGCCTCCGCCACCGGGTCCGTCAGCGTCCCGAGGAAGGCCACCAGCGCCGCGATCTCCGCCTCCGACAGTTCGGGCCCCGCGACGGAGGCCGAGGCGATGGCCGCCCCTTCCGCCGGATCGTCCAGCGCCAGCCAGTCCTCCACCGCCAGCGCCGGCAGCACCGCCTCCGCCCGGTCCCATGCGCCCGGCCGGCCATGGGACGCGAGGAACCCGTCCAGCGTCCGGTGCGCCCCGGCGTGCCCGTAGGGCGCGGTCAGCGTCACGTTGCGCAAGCTCGGCGTGCGGAAGGCGTAGCGGTCCGCCGGGTCGCCCGTCACCTCGGCCCGGCCCTCGTCGCGGTGGTCGCTCTCGAACCGCGCGTGCTTGCCCGGCCCGATCTGCGGCGCGCCCATCGCGTGGAAGCCGTGGTCTGTCTGGAATGGGCCCGCATGGCAGGACGCGCAGCCGGTCTCGCCGTAGAACAGTTCCAGACCCGCCACCGCCTCCGCCGGCAGGTCCGCCTCGCCGCGCAGGTACGCGTCGAAGGGCGCCGTGTCCGACCGGAACTCGAACTCGATGAAGGCCGCGAGCGCGTTCGAGATGTCGGTGAAGGCGATCTCGCCGCCGCGGTCGGGATAGACCTCCGCGAACAGCCGCGCGTATTCCGGCACCGCCGCCACGCGGGCCGAGATCAGCGCCCAGGCGCCGTCCGGCCCGGTCACGACGCCGCGGCGCACCGCCTGCGCGATCTCGTTCTCGGAATAGTGCCCCGCCATCTCGTCCGGCGAGACGACCGGGAACATGCTCTGCGCCGACAGGATCGAGGCGAAGCCGGTCGCCATGTCGCCGCCGATCGGGGTGCGCAGGCCGCCGGGGCGGCTGGCGTCCGCCTCGATCCGGCCATCGTGGAACATCGCCACGTATTCCAGCGCACCGAGGTTCCACAGGCTCTGCGCGTTCCGCGGCACCCGCTCCTCCGGCGGGTTGTCCGGGTCGGCCACCCGCTCGGGTCCCAGCCCGATCCCGCCGTCCCCGATCCCCAGCGACAGGCCGTCCGACGTGCCGAAGGCGGGGTGGTGGCAGGTGGCGCAGGCGACCTCGCGGCCGCCCGACAGGATCGGATCGTAGAACAGGAGCTGCCCCAGCCGCGCCTCGTCCTCGCGGACCGGGCGGTAGGCGGCGTCGGTGACCGGCGCCGGCAGGCCGGCGATCTCGGCCGCCGCCGCCCCGGCGAGGGTGAGGCCGGCGAGGGCCAGGCGCAGCATCGTCATCGAAGGTGTCCTCCCGGGCGGCGATCCTACGCGGCGCCGGGCGACTGGCAAGCGGGGCTAGCGCGGCGCCGGCTCCGCCGCATCGCCGCCCCGCTCCAGCGCGGCGAGGGCGAGGGCCTGCCGCTTGGCGGCGCGGTAGCGGGCGAACTGGCTGTCGGCGATGACCCCGATCAGGATCACGCTGCCCATCACGGCGAAGTTCAGCGACGACGGGATGCCGAGCAGGTTCACCAGGTTCTGCAGCATCTGCAGCAGCACCACGCCGAGGCAGACGCCGACGATCGACCCCTCGCCGCCCCGCAGGGAGAACCCGCCCAGCACCGCCGCGGCGATGCCGTAGAGCTCGTAGAAGTTGCCGTGGCTCGAGGGCTGGATCGAGCGCGTGTACATGGCGAAGAACACCGCCGACAGCGCGGTGAGGACGAGGCAGATCACGTAGGCCGCGACGATCACCCGGCGGGTGTCGATGCCGGCGTAGCGGGCCGCCTCCTCGTTCTTGCCGACCGCGAAGAGGTGGCGGCCGAACACCGTCCGGTGCAGCACGTACCAGGAGATTACCGCGATCACTCCGAACGCGACGATGGAGTGCGGCACACCCCCCGTCCGCCCCGAGACCAGCCATTCCAGCATCGGAAAGCTGTCGCCGAAGCCGAACCCGGCGGTGCCGTCGGCGGTGTAGAACCGGGCGACGCCGCGATAGATCAGCAGGCCGCACAGCGTGACCACGAACGGCTGCAGCTTCAGCCGGGTGACGAGCCAGCCGTGGATCAGCCCGAACACCGCCCCGAGGACGAGGCAGATCGCCAGCGCGATCGGCCACGGCACGTCGTGGGTCACGATGAGGTCGACGAAGATCACGCCCAGCAGCGCGATGACCGAGCCGACCGACAGCTCGATCCCGCCGGTGACGATCACGAACGCCTCGGCGATGGAGAACAGGCCGAACAGGCCGATCAGGTTCGCCGTGTTGGCGAGGTTGATCGGCGACAGGAAGCGCGGGTTGATCGCCGCGACCACCGCCCCCACGACGAGGACCAGCGCCAGCAGCCCGAGATCCTTCTTGTGCATCCGTCCCTCCTCAGGCCACGGCGAGGCGGAGGATCGCCTCCTCCTCCAGCGCGTCCCGTTCCAGCACCCCGGCGATCCGGCCCCGGGCCATCACGGCCACGCGGTCGGACACGCCGATCACCTCTTCCATGTCGCTCGAGATCATCAGGATCGCGACGCCCGCGTCGGCGAGGCGGCGCATCGCGGCATAGACCTCGGCCTTGGCGCCGACGTCGATGCCGCGCGTCGGTTCGTCGAAGATGACCACCCTGGGGTCCATCGCCAGCCATTTGGCGAGGACGACCTTCTGCTGGTTGCCGCCCGACAGCTCGGCCACCGCCCGGCCGAGGGCGGCGGTCTTGATCGAAAGGCGCGTGCGCGCATCCTCGGCCAGCGCGGTCTCGGCCCGGCGGTCGACGGCGCCGCGGCGGGCGAGGCGGGCGAGGTTCGGCAGCGCGATGTTCTGGGTGATCGCGAAGTCGAGGACGAGGCCGTGCGCCTTGCGGTCCTCGGGGACGAGGCAGAGCCCCGCCTCGATCGCCTCCGCGACCGACCCGGAGGCGAGCGGCCGTCCGGCCACCGTCACCTCGCCGCCGATCCGCGGCTCCACCCCGAAACAGGCGAGGGCGAGGTCGGTCCGGCCCGCGCCTACGAGGCCGGCGAGGCCGAGGATCTCGCCGCCGCGCACGGTCAGGTCGACGGGCACGTCCGGAAACGCGGCGGTCCGCACGCCCTGCAGTTCCAGCAGCGGCGCGCCGGCGGTCCGCGGCGCATGTCCGCGACCGCGCGTCAGGTCGCGGCCGATCATCATCCGGACCATCCGGTCCTTGTCGATCTCGTCCCGCGCCAGGTCGCCCGCGTTGCGCCCGTCGCGCAGGACGGTCACGCGGTCGGCGATCTCCTCCACCTCGGCGAGGCGGTGGCTGATGAACAGGATCGCGACGCCCTCGTCGCGCAGCTGCCGGATCACCGTCAGCAGGCGCCGCGTCTCGCCCAGCGTCAGCGACGAGGTCGGCTCGTCGAAGATCACCAGCCGGGTGCGCATCGACAGCGCCCGCGCGATCTCCAGCAGCTGCTGGTCGGCGAGCGTCAGCCGCCCGGCGCTGTCCTCGGCCGCGAAGCGGGCGCCGAGGCGGGTCAGGATCGGACGCACCTCGTCGGCCATCGCCCGGCGGTCGAGGGTGCGGAAGGGCCCCCGCGTCCGCTCGCGTCCCAGCAGGACGTTGCCGGCCACGTCAAGGTTGCCGAAGGTGTTGAGCTCCTGGTGGACGAAGGCGATGCCGTGCGCCGCGGCCGCCGCGGGCGTCAGCGCCGCGCGGCTGTGGCCGTCGATCTCGATCCGGCCGCCGTCGGGGGCGATGGCGCCGCCCAGCACCTTCATCAGCGTCGACTTGCCGGCGCCGTTCTCGCCGATCACGCCGACGACCTCGCCGCCGTGGATGTCCAGCGAGACGTCCTTCAGCGCCACGACGCCGGGATAGACCTTGGTGATGCCGCGCAGGGCAAGGTCGATCCGGCCGCCGCCCGGATGGTCCAGCATGTGCCCTCCCCGCTCTGTCCCCGTCACAGGCGAGACGGCACGGACGCGGCCAGTCGCGCCCGTGCCGTCCCCGCCGGTGGCGGAGGGAGACGCCGCCTAGCCGCCGATCCGCTCGCGAAGTTCGGCCTCGAACGCGTCGACGTTCTCCTGGTCGATGACCTTCGTCGGCACGATGATGAGGCCGTCCTCCGGAATCTCCGAGCTGTCGCCCTCGATGTACGAGGCCATCAGGTGCATCCCCTGGTAGCCCCACTGGTAGGGGTCCTGCACCACGGTGCCGGCGATGGTCCCCTCGCGGACGCCGCCCAGCGTGATCGGATCCTCGTCGAAGCCGATGACCGTGATCTCGCCCAGCCGGCCGGCGGCCTGCAGCGCCTCGTAGATCTTGGGCGTGTTGTAGGAGTAGAAGCCGACCATGCAGTCGACCTCGGGGTTCGCGGCCAGCACGTCGTCCACGTTCGACCGGGCGCGCGCGAAGTCCACGTCGTCGCCGCGGACGTCCACCAGCTCGACCCCCGTCCCCTCGACCGCCTGCCGGAAGCCTTCGATCCGCTCGCGGGCGTTGTCCGCGCCGAGGAACCCGACGAAGCCCATGCAGGTGCCGCCGTCCGGCATCGCGGCCGCCGCCATCTCGCCCGCCTGCACGCCGGCGTCGGTGTTGGACGAGCCGAGATAGGCGATGCGGTCGCTGTCCGGCGCGTCGCTGTCGGTGGTGAAGAGCGGGATCTGCCCGGCGATGCGGTTGAACGCGTCGGTCGAGGTGGCCGGATCGACCGAGCTGATCATGATCGCGTCGGTCCCCGCGGCGACGAGGTCGTCCATCAGCGCGTTCTGCAGCGCCGCGGTGCCCTGCGCGGGATAGCGGAACTGCACCTCGTAGTCCGGCAGCTCGGCCTGCGCGGCGTTCACGCCCGCCTCGGCCAGCTTCCAGAAGTCGGACGCGGCGTTCACCACGAAGGCGAGCTGCGGCCTGTCCTGCGCGCCGGCCGTCGAGGCGAGCGCCATCAGCGCGGCCGAAGCCGCGGTCATCCAGAGTTTCATGTCGGTCCTCCCGTGGCCGCCCCCGCGGCCTGTCACGATGCGCGGCGCGCCGGCTCCTCCCCGGCGCGCCGCTGGCTCGTCAGTTGTCCGCGCAGAAGCCGGGATCGTCGGCGTTGCAGACGTCGAGGCCGGTGTAGAGCGGATCCTCGACCGTCTCGCCGTTAATCAGCTGGATCATCACGTCCGGCGCGCGCAGGCCCATCTCGAACGGGCGCTGACCCACCTGGGCGTGGCTGCGGCCCTCGCGGAACGCCTGGGTCTGCGGCGGCAGCGTGTCGCCGGCGATGATGATGAGCTCGTTCGATTCGAGCTTGTCCATCACCTGGTCGGTCACCTGCGCGTAGGCCTGCGGCGCGAACTGCGCCCAGCCGCCGACGAGGATGAATGCGTCGAGGTCCGGGTTCGCGGTGAACACGTCCGACATCTGCTGGTTGGCAAGATCCGCCTGGTCGTTTGTGAAGACCGGGCAGCCCTCGATCTCGGTCCAGCCGCCCTGGCCGGTGAGGCGGTCGATCCCCTCCTCGCCGCCCGCGGTGTCGCGGAAGCCCTGGGCGCGGGCGTTGATGTTGTCCGCCGCCACGTTGCCGAGCTGCAGGCAGACCGTGCCGCCATCGGGCTTCAGCGCCATCGCCTCTTCGGCCATCTCGACGCCCATCAGGTAGTTGTCGGTGCCGAGGTAGGTCGCGCGCAGGTCGCGATCCTGCTCGAGGAAGTCGGCGTCGATGGTCATCACCGGGATGTCGGGCGCGATCTCGCGGATCCGGTTCGCCATCGCGGGCGCGTTCGACGGCGAGATCGCGATCGCGGCGACGCCGGCGGTCAGCAGGTCGTCGACGATCTGCACCTCGCCCGCCTCGTCGGCCGACGAGGCCGGGCCGGTGTAGAGGCAGGTATATTCGCTGTCGGCATTCTCCTCGAGCCACTGCTGGCAGCCGAGGTTGATCTGCTCGAAGAACGGGTTATCGAGGCCCTTGACCACGATCGCCAGCGTGTTGGCGTCCTGCGCCATCGCGCCGCCGGCCCAGAGCGCGGCCCCGGCCGTCGCGGCCATCAGTACGGTAGTGGATTTCACGTCAGACTCCTCCCATGTCGTCTGTCTGTCCGGGGCGCGCCGGCCTGTCGCCCGCCCGTCCCCGCCTTCGGTCCATGCGCCCGGGTCTGTCGCCCGGTGCGCCCTCCTGCTCCCCGATCCGCCTGTTTCCCCCTCCGGGTGGCGCACGCCATGGTCTCGGCGCCGCCGGTCCCGATCCTCCTTCGGGATGTGGTGATAATATTTGCTAATATTGCTCGGTCAAGTAATGATTGCCCCGGAGGAGGCGTCGCCGCCACGGTGAGACGGGCAGCGACGGCGTCGCAGGACACGACGGGGGAGGACCATGTCCAGACTGAGCCTGAAGGGCATCACGAAGAGCTTCGGCGCGATCCACGCGCTCGAGAACGTCTCGCTCGACATCGCGGCGGGAGAGGTTCTGGGGCTGATGGGAGACAACGGCGCCGGCAAGTCGACGCTGGTGAAGGTGATCGCCGGCAACTTCAGACCGACCCGCGGCGAGATGCGGATGGACGACCGGCCGGTGGAGTTCCACCGCCCCGTCGACGCCCAGCGCGCGGGGATCGAGGTCGTCTACCAGGACCTCGCCTTGTGCGACAACCTGACGGCGGCGTCGAACGTCTTCCTCGGGCGCGAGGCGACGCGGCGGGTGGGGCCGATCAAGGTGATCGACTACGCCGAGATGCACCGCACCTCGGCCGGCCTGTTCCGTCAGCTGAAGTCCGAGACGCGGCCCCGCGACCTCGTCCGCAAGATGTCGGGCGGGCAGCGGCAGGCGGTCGCCATCGCCCGGACGCTGCTGTCCAAGCCGAAGATCGTCCTGATGGACGAGCCGACGGCCGCGATCTCGGTCCGGCAGGTGGCCGAGGTGCTGGACCTGATTCGGCGCCTCCGGGACCAGGGGATCAGCGTGGTCCTCATCAGCCACCGGATGCCGGACGTGTTCGCCGTCGCCGACAAGATCGCCGTCCTGCGCCGCGGCAGCCTCGTGACCGCCAAGCCGGCGGCGCACTCTTCGCCGGAGGAGGTCACGGGCCTCATCACCGGCGCCATCGAAGCGGCCTGAGGGAGGAACGCATGACCAGCACACTCGACCAGGCCATCGACCAGATCCAGCATCGCGGGACCCTCTCGCGGATGATGAGCCACCAGATCTTCTGGGTGTTCGCCGCGGCGGTCCTCGCCTGCCTCGCGCTGACGCTGATGACCGACACCTTCGCGACCGAGCGCAACCTCTTCAACGTCAGCCGCAACTTCGCGTTCGTCGCGATCATCGCCATCGGCATGACGGCCGTGATCGCGAGCGGCGGGATCGACCTGTCGGTCGGATCGGTCGTCGTCCTGTCGGCGATGGTGATCTCGACGATGATGGAATCGGGCAACTCGTTCTGGCTGTCGGCGATCTGCGCGCTTCTGGTCGCGCTGGCGGTGGGCGCGATCAACGGAACGCTCATCGCCTATGCCGGGATGCCCGCCTTCGTGGTGACGCTGGGCATGCTGTCGGCCGCACGGTCCGCCGCGATGGTCCTGTCAAACAACAAGATGATCTGGGAGTTCGGGCCGGATCACGACCTGCTCCTCTGGATCGGCGGCGGATCCACCCTCGGCCTGCCGCATCCCCTGTACGCCCTGATCGCGCTGACGCTGGTCACCGGCTTCGTCTTCCGCTGGACGCGCTGGGGCCAGTACCTGTTCGCGATCGGCGGGAACGAGCAGGCGGCGACGCTGACCGGGATCCCGGTGAAGCGGCTGAAGGTGACGATCTACATGTTCTCGGCCTTCACCGCCGGGATCGCGGGTATCCTGATGGCCGGCTGGCTGGGGTCGGTGACCACCAACCTCGGCCAGGCGATGGAGCTGACGGTGATCGCGGCGGCCGTGATCGGCGGCGCCAACCTCGCCGGCGGCGAGGGCACGGCGACGGGCGCCGTGGTCGGCGCGCTGCTGATCGAGGTGATTCGGAACTCGCTGATCCTTTTGGGGATCTCGACCTTCTGGCAGGGCATGTTTATCGGCACCTTCATCGTTGTCGCCGTGGGGTTCGATCGGGTCCGTCACATGCGCAACTGACATGTGAAGGCACAGGAGGCGGCTCTGGACGACGCGGGGAAGCCAGCGAAACCGACGATGATGGACGTCGCCGCCAGGGCGGGGGTGTCGCAGGCCACCGTCTCCCTCGTGCTGAACGGCAGCCCCGGCGCGCGTCTCAGCGACGCGACCAAGAGCCGGGTGCGCGCCGCGGCCGAAGCGGTGGGCTACCGCCTGACCCGCCGCCCCGCCGCCCGCCAGCCGGTCGCCGAGAAGCTCATCGGCTTCATCGCGGACGAGCTGTCGACCGACCCCTGGATGCCGCTCGCCTTCGACGGGGCGCGCGAGAAGGCCCTGGAGTACGGCGTGACGATGACGCTGGTCTCACGCCAGGGCGAGGACGACCGAGAGGACAGCGTGTACGAGCCGCTGACGCGGCTGCCGCTGCACGGGCTGATCTTCGGCACCACGCTGACCCGCCGGGTCGATCCGCCGAAGCTGCTGTTCGACGTGCCCTCGGTCCTCGTGAACTGCTACGACACCCGCCGGCGCCTGCCGTCGGTCCTGCCCGGCGACCTCCTCGGCGGGCGGGCGGCGACGCAGCGCCTGATCGCCGCCGGGCGCCGGCGGGTCGGCCTCATCAACGGCCAGTCCGGCATCGACGCCAGCCGCGACCGCCTGCGCGGCTACCGCCAGGCGCTGTCGAGCGCGGACATCGCCTTCGACCCCGCCCTGGTCTGGCCCGGCAACTGGGAGCCGACAGCGGGCTACGAGGGCACGATGGCGATGATGGCGCTGGAGGATCCGCCCGACGGGATCTTCTGCGCCAACGACGTGATGGCCCTCGGCTGCTACGACGCGCTCAAGGAGCTGGGCCTGCGGATCCCGCAGGACATCGCGGTGGTCGGCTTCGACGACCGCGAGATCGCGCAGTTCATGCGCCCGCCGCTGACGACGTTCCTGCTGCCGCATTACGAGATGGGGGCGACGGCCGTGCAGATGCTGCTGGACCGGGCGGGCGGGCTGACCGACCTCGACCAGATCAAGATCGAGTGCACGCTGGTGGAGCGCGAATCGGGCTAGGTGGCCGCCGGTCCCGGCGGCACCGCCGCCGGCGCGATCCGCCGCGCGCCCAGGCGCGGGTGGAGACGCTCGGCGATGCCCCACGCGATCAGGCATGCCGCGCCCGCTGCCACGAACACGCCCGGAACGGGGACGAGCAGCAGGATCGCCCAGGCCGCGCCCGGCGTCGCGATGCCCGACACGTCGCGGTAGGACGAGTAGATCGCCGACATCTCGGTCCGCTCGGACGGCTTGACCGCCATCAGGAACGGCAGCCCGCCGCAGATGTCGAGAAGGATCAGGAAGAAGCTCGCCACGAAGAGGAGCGCGACCGCGACCCACGGCAGCCCGCCCGCGAGGCCCGCGCCGAGGAACAGCAGCGCCGCGGTCAGGAACCCCGTCCGCACCCCGTGGCGCACCGAATGGGCCTGGATCCACCGCATCATCAGCGGCGCCAGGAAGAGCCCCGCGTTCGTCACCGACAGCAGCCGCCCGCCCAGCTGGTCGCCGAGGCCGCTCTCCACCGCGAAGATCGGCAGGTAGACGACGTAGACCCACCAGCCGCAGGATCGGATCACCGCGAAGAGCCAGCCGGCGACCAGCCGCGGCTGCCGCAGGAACCGCCCCAGATAGGCGAGCGGGTTCGTCACCGGCCGCCGCGCGCGGGTGATCAGCCTGCCGTTGCCGAGCCGCATCCAGAGGAACGCCAGCAGCATCGCGGCCGAGGCGATCGCCGCGATCGCGAACGGCGCCGGCCGCCACCACGACCACAGCGACACGCCCACGACCGGCCCCAGCGTCCAGCCGAGGGCCGAGTAGAACATGCGCAGCGTCTCGGACCGGCCGAGCTCGATCCGCGCGATGTAGTCGAGGACGTAGGCGTTGAAGCAGACGAAGCAGACCACCGTCGCGGTGGAGATCAGGGCCAGCCCGAGGACGATCGCCGCCGGAGCGCCGTTGATGGCGATCAGCGAGCCGAGGACGAAGGACGAGGCGCCGGCGGCATAGAGGATGCGCCGCGGCACGAAGCGGTTCAGGAACGGGACCAGCAGGCCGGCGGCCAGCGAGACGAGGCCGACGAGGAAGTAGATCAGGCTGACGGTGCCGGCGTCGCCGAAGGCGTCGTACATCGCGACCGGAAAGACCGAGATCAGGATGCCGCGCGCCACCGCCTCGAACCCGGCGAGCGTGGCGAAGCCGCGCACCGACGGCGCCGGCGCGTGGCGCAGCCATTCGGGGATGCGGCGTTCGAACATGGGAAAGGCGTCCGGAGGATCGGTGCCCGCCCCTACCGCGCCGCCCGCGCCGCCGCTGCGCCCGCGGCGACACCGGCGTCCGTTCGCGACATGTCGCGTCGCGTCAGGCCGGCGGCAGCACCCACAGGGCGCAGCGCGGCAGGTGCACCTCCGCCGCCCCGCCGGGCGCAAAAGCGTCCGCGGTGTCCGGCGGCAGCACCGCCTCGAGCGTCACGTCTCCGGCGGCGAGCGTCAGGCGCGTCGCCGTGCCGAGGAAGGCGCGGCCGGTGACGCGGACGGCGAGCGTGTTCTCGGGCCCCGCCCCGGGGCGAATCGCTTCGGGCCGGATCGTCAGGAGACCGGGACCGTCGCGCGCGCCCTCCGGCAGGACGAGCGGGCCGAGCGCCGACAGGAACCGCCCGCCCTCCGCCGTGCCCGGCACGAAGTTGCGCCCGCCGAAGAACCGCGCCGCCGCCTCGGTCGCCGGCCGGTCGTACATGGCCCGCGGCGCGTCCACCTGCTGCAGCCGCCCCTGCAGGATCAGCGCCACCCGGTCGGCAAGGATCGCCGCCTCCTCCTGGTCGTGGGTGACCATGATCGTCGTGATCCCCAGCTCCTGTTGCAGCTCGCGGATCAGGTCGCGCATCTCGCCGCGCAGGTGGGCGTCCAGCGACGACAGCGGCTCGTCCAGCAGCAGCACCTTCGGCCCCACCACCAGCGCCCGCGCCAGCGCGACCCGTTGCTGCTGGCCGCCCGACAGCTCGGCCGGCCTGCGGTCGGCGAGGCCCGGCAGGCGCACCCGCTCCAGCATGTCGGCCGCGCGGCGCCGGATCTCGTCCCGCGGCCGGCCGCGCATCCGCAGGCCGAAGCCGACATTGTCCGCGACCGACATGTAGGGAAACAGCAGCCCGCCCTGCATCACCAGCACCGCGCCCCGGCGCTCCGGCGGCACCTCCAGCACCGACCGCCCTCCGAAGGCGACATCGCCCGAGGTCGGCGCCAGCAGCCCCGCAACCATCTTCAGCGCCGTCGTCTTGCCGCAGCCCGACGGGCCGAGAAGGGCGACCAGCTCTCCCTCCGCCACCTCCAGCGTCAGCCCGTCGACCGCCGGCGCGGCGGCGCCGGGATAGACCGCCGTCAGCGCGTCCAGCGTGACCCGCGTCACCGGCCGAGCCCCGCCACCAGCGCCGCCGAGCGGCCCGACAGGTGCCGCGCCGTCAGGATCAGCACGACCACGCCCGGCAGGACGTACAGGACCGCGATCGCCCCGGTCAGGTCGTTCCGGCCCGCCGAGGCGAAGTTGAAGAGGAGGATCGGCAGCGTCACGACCCGCCCGCCGCCGATGACGAGGGTGAGGAGGTACTGGCTCCACGACACCAGAAAGGCGAACAACGCGCCGACGATCAGCCCGGGCCGGATCGCAGGCAGCGTGACGTGCCGGAACGTCTGCCAGCGCGAGGCGCCGAGGCTGCGCGCCTGCGCCTCGAAGCCCGGATCGAAATTCGCGAACCCGCCCGCCATGACGAGGGTCATGTAGGGCACCGTCGGGATCAGGTGGACGAGGATCACCCCCGCGATGCCGTTCGTGAGGCCGAGCGACAGGAACACCGCGTGCAACCCGAACGAAGCCGCGATGCCCGGCACGATCACCGGCGCCAGGATCGCGATCTCGACCAGCGCCTTGCCGCGGAAGGCGTGCAGGCCCAGCGCCCGCCCGGCCGGAACGCCGACGAGGACCGCGAGCGCCGTCGCGCAGACGGCCACGACCAGCGTCGTCCACAGCGCCGGCAGCACGCCCGACTGCGCCGACAGGGCGTAGTCCCAGGCCCGCAGGGTCCACGCGTCCGGCAGGAGGTCGGGATAGCGCCAGCCCCGGGCGAGCGACCAGACGACGAGCGGCACCAGCGGCAGCACCAGCCAGACGATCAGCAGGATGCCCGACAGCACGCGGACCGAGCGCAGGAGCGGCGGGCTGCGCTCCATCTACGCCCGCACGCCGCGGCGGACGAGCCGCACGTAGGCCCAGATCATCGCCGCCGACAGCAGCGCGATCACCAGCGCCGTCGCCATCGCCTCGGGCCGGGCGGCGAGGTCGGGGTCGGTGAAGCGCCGCCACGCCAGGACCGGCAGCGCCGCCGGGTAGCTCTGCCCCAGCAGCGCCGGGATCTCGTAGGCGCCGAATGTGAAGGCGAAGACGATCACGCTCGCCGCCAGCACGCCGGGCAGGATCAGCGGCAGCAGGACGTGGCGCAGCGCCTGCCAGCGCGAGGCGCCGAGGCCGCGGGCGACGCTCTCCCAGTCCTCGCCCAGCGCCTGCATCTGGGCGAGCGCGACGATGCCGATGAACGGCACCTCCTTCCAGACGTAGACGAGGATGATGCCGATGGCCCAGCGGTCGTGGGTCAGCGGCGGAAAGTCGGCCGGCCCGCCGATTAGGCCCGCGCCGTGCGCCGCCCGCGCGACGAGGCCGGACTGCGACAGCAGGTACAGGATACCGATCGCGCCGACGAGGTGCGGCACGGTCAGGTTCAGCTGGAACAGCACCGTCGCGACGCCCCGCCCGACGAAGGTCCGCCGCAGGAGGAGGGCGGCGGCGACGCCGATGATGGCCGCGAGCGCCGTGGAGATGACGGAGATGTGGAGGCTGAGGGCGAGGCTGCGCAGGAACTCCGGGTCGGCGAGCAGGGTGCGATAGGCTGCGAGGGTCGGTCCCGCGCCGCCGAGCGCCGGCGAGACGCCGAGCGAGCGCACGACACCGACCGCCAGCCCGCCGAAGAACAGCCCGCCCACCAGCAGCAGCGCCGGCGCGAGGAGGAGCGCGATCTTCAGCCGGTCCGACATCGCCCCTTCCTGCGCTGCGCCACGGGGGCCGATAGGGTCAGATCGTCCGGGCGCTGTCCAGCCGCCCGGACGGGCGAGGACGGGTGGCTCGTGGTGGGTCTGGTCGAACCGACTCGGCACGGAGTGCCCCCACCTAAGATCCGGGGCGGACGATCGACTGACGCGCGGTCGCGCAGCGGCCGCGTTCACTGAGGCCTGCCGAGGAAGCCGAACCGGTGCGAAGGTTGCCGGCCCGCCGTCCGCCCGTCAGCCGACCCCGCGCGCGATCTCCGCCAGCGCGAGGTCGAACCGGGCGGCGGAGGTCGCGCGCCACCAGCGTCCCGCCGCGGCGGCGGGCGGGCAGGTGGCGGCGAGGCGGGCGGCGAGGTGGTCCGACAGCGCCGCCCAGAAGGCCCGGAGGTAGCCGTCCGCGACGGCGGCGAGCGCGGCCGGCGGGCGGGCCCGCAGATCGTCCGACAGCGCGTCGAGGCGGTCGAGGAGCGGCGATCCGCTCCCCCACCCTGCCGCCTCCGCACGGAGCCGCCCGAGGAGAGACGCGATCCCCCGCCCCTCCTCGCGGACCAGCCGGCGCAGCAGCAGGTCCTGCGCCTGCATGCCCGTCGTCCCCTCGTAGATCGTCAGGATCCGCACGTCGCGCAGCCACCGCTCCGCCGGCCACTCGCGCGTGTAGCCGGCGCCGCCCAGCACCTGCACCGCGCCCGACGCCGCCTCGGACGCCAGCTCGCCGCCGAAGGTCTTGGCGAGCGGCAGCAGGACCGACGCCTCGGCCTGCGCGGCCGCGTCCCCCGCGCGGGCGGCGGCGAGCGTCGCCGCGGCCTCCAGCGTCAGCGCGGTGGCGAGCACGGCGCGGACGCCGATCTCGGCGCATTGCCGGGCCACGTCAGGATGCTCCGTGATCGGCGGCGGCGCGGCGTCCGGCCGCCCGCCCTGCCGCCGCTCGGCGGCGTAGCGGCGGGCCAGCGCGGCGGCGCGCAGCGCGACACCGGCCCCTTGCGTGCCGGTCTGCAGGCGCATCAGCTCGATCATCGTGAAGAGGGCGGGCAGGCCGCGTCCCTCCTCGCCGATCAGCGTCGCCGCCGCGCCCTCGAACCGCAGGACGCAGGTGGGCGAGCCGTGGAGGCCCATCTTCTCCTCGATCCGTTCGACCGTGACGCCGTTCGGCGCGCCGTCCACCGCGGAGGGCACGAGGAACAGCGACAGCCCGCGTGTCCCCGCCTCGGCCGGGCCGGTACGGGCGAGCATCATGTGGCCGATCACGGGCGTCAGGTCGTGGTCGCCGAAGCTGATCCAGCATTTCGTCCCGGTGACGCGCCAGCCGTTTCCCTCGGACACCGCCCGTGTCCGGATGCGGCCGACGTCGGACCCGGCGTCCGGCTCGGAGATGCAGATCGTCGCCGCCCGCTCTCCCGCCGCCAGCGCGGGCGCCCAGTCGGCGGCGAGGTCCGGCGCCTCGGCCGCCAGCATGTGCGCCGCCGCCCGCGTCGCGCCGACGCCCATCAGGAACGGCATCGCCGCGCCTTCCAGCAGCAGCCCTGCCGCCACCGTCAGCGGCAGCGGCAGGCCGATCCCGCCCAGCTCTTCCGGCAGGTCCGGCGCTATCCAGCCGCCCTCCGCCAGCGCCCGCCAGGCATCTCCCGACCCTTCCGGCAGGCGCACCCGTCCGTCCACCAGCCGGCAGCCCTCGCGGTCCGCGACCGCCGCGAGCGGCGCCAGCACCTCGTCCGCGAGCCGCCCGGCCTCGTCGAGCACCTGCCGGACGTCCGCCTCGTCGAACCCGCCGGAGGCCGCCCCCCAGCCCGGCGTGCCGGCCAGGATCGCGGCGACGAGGTCGGCGCTCATTTCGGCGGCAGGCGCACGCCCCCGTCGAGGCGGATCACCTCGGCGTTGAGGTAGGCGTTCGTCAGGCAGAAGCGCACCGCCTCGGCGAACTCGGCAGGCGCGCCGAGGCGGGCGGGGAACGGGATCGAGGCGGCGATGCCCTCGCGCACAGCCTCGGGCAGCTCGCCGAGGAGCGGCGTCTCGAAGATGCCGGGCGCGACGGTGTTCACGCGGATGCCGAAGCGCGCCAGCTCGCGCGCCGCGGGCAGCGCGAGCGAGACGATGCCGCCCTTGGCCGCGGCGTAGGCGGCCTGCCCGACCTGCCCGTCGAAGGCGGCGACCGAGGCGGTGCTGACGATGGTCCCGCGCTCGCCCTCCACCGGCTCGTTCCGGGTCATCCTGTCGGCGGCGAGGCGCATCATGTTGAAGGTGCCGATCAGGTTGACGCGTATCACCCGCTCGAAGTCGGCGAGCGGCATGGGCCCGTCGCGGCCGGCGATCCGGGCGGCGGTGCCGATTCCGGCGCAGTTCACCAGGCCGCGGAGGGGGCCGAGCGCGTCGATCGCCGCCTCCAGCGCCGCACCCGCAGCCTCGTCGGTGACGTCGACCGCCGCGGAATGTCCGCCCAGCTCCGCCGCCACCTCGGCCGCCGCGTCGCCGTTCCGGTCGAGGATCGAGACCTTCGCCCCCTCCTCCGCCAGCAGCCGCGCCGTCGCGGCGCCGAGGCCGGAGGCGCCGCCGGTGACGGCGACGTGCGCGCCGTCCAGCCTCATGCCGCGTCCTCCGCCCGGATCACCCGCGGGTCGTCGTCGGACCACAGCGCGTCCACCAGATCCTGCCGGTTGCGCAGCACCGCGCGCTGGTTGACCGAGCCCTTGTCCGTCACCTCGCCCGCCTCGAACGACAGCGGCTCGGCCAGCAGCATCACCCGCGTGACCCGGCTGGCGGAGCCGGTGGCGGCCTTCGCGTGCGCCGCCAGCCGGGCCGCCACCGCCGCCTTCACGCCGGGGTCGGTCAGCAGCGCGGCGCCCTCCGCCGACGTGTCCTCCGCCGCCCCGCGGACCTTGGACCAGTCCGGCACCACCAGCGCGCCCAGCGCCTCCCGCCCCTCGCCCGCGATCACCGCGTCCGAGGCGAGGCCGCCCAGTTCGTTGCACAGCTTCGCCCGCAGCTCGCCCACCGCGACCCAAGTGCCGGTCGCCAGCTTGAAGTTCTCGGCCAGCCGGCCGGCGAAGTGGAAGCCGTCCTCGGGCCGGCCCTCGGAGTGGAAGCTCAGCGCGTCGCCCAGCTTGTAGAAGCCTTCCTCGTCGAACGCCTCGGCCGTCAGCTCGGGGTCGCGCCAGTAGCCGGGCGTGATACCGGGGCCGGCGAGCCGCGCCTCCCACCGGTCGCCCGCCGGCACCAGTTTCAGCGTCACCCCGTCGGCGGGGATGCCCACGTTGCCCGACCGCTCCTGCCGCGTCGTGCAGATCAGCGCGAACGGCGCCGTCTCGGTGGAGCCGAGGCCGGTGGCGAGGAGCACGCCGCCCTCCACCTCGTCCTCGGCCATCTTCGTCAGGCGGTCCCAGATCGGCTGGCTCATGCCCGCGCCGGCGTAGAACAGCATCTTCAGCCGCGAGAAGAAGGTGTGCCGCAGCTCGGCGTCCGCCTCCATCGTGTCGAGCAGCATCTGGTAGCCGATGGGCACGTTGAAGTACCAGGTCGGCGCCACCTCGCGCAGGTTGCGGACCGTTTTCCCGATGTCCCTGGGCGTCGGGCGGCCGTCGTCGATGTGGTAGGTGCCGCCGTTGTTCAGCACCATGTAGAAGACCTTGTTGCCGCTGGCCGTGTGGTTCCAGGGCGCCCAGTCGATCACCACCGGCGGCTCGCGCAGGAAGGGCCAGCACTGGCGGATCGTCTGCTGGTTGGCGCAGATCATCTTCTGGGTCTGGATCACCGCCTTGGGCCGGCCCGTGGTGCCCGAGGTGAAGAGGAACTTCGCCACCGTGTCGGGGCCGGTCGCGGCGTGAGCCTGTTCCATCGCGTCCGTTGGCTCGGTCGCGGCGAGGGCGTCGAACGCGATGCGCTCGCGTCCCGGGGCGTCGCCGCGGACGGTGACCATCGGGATGCCCGGCAGCTCGGCGTCCACCGCGCGCAGGAACGGCGCCGCCTCCTCGGCAAAGACCATGCCCGGCGTCAGCTGCTCCACCACCGAGCGCAGCTTGCCGAGGTCTTCGGCCAGGGCGTAGGCCGGCGCGATGGCGGCGGAGGGCACGCCCACATGCTGCGCCCCCATCGCCATCAGCGCGTGCGCGACGGAGTTGCCGGACAGGATCAGCAGCGGCCGCTCGGGGGACAGGCCCCGCTCGACCAGCGCCGCGCCGATTCCGCGCACGGCGCGGGCCGCCTCGGCGTAGGTCACGCGCCGCCAGCCGTCCTCGCCGTCGCGCTCGGCCAGCCAGACGCGGTCGGGCGCGGCCTCGGCCCATTCCATGAGGCGGACGTTCATGCTGCGCGGATAGTCGGCGAGCGGGGTGCCGGTGGACACCAGCATCACGCCGTCGGGGCGGGTCTCGACGCGCAGGTCGGGGGTCCAGAACAGGGGATCGCTGTCGCGCTCGGTCATGGCTCCTCCTCCGCCGGCGGCGCGGGGAGATTGACTCGCCGCGAAAAAATTGTCTACTCGGAAACAAACGGCGGCCGCACCCGCGGCCGGGAGGGGAAGCGTATGGATCAGCCCGCCAGCAGCGGCCTCGTCACCTACGAGCTGCGCGGACAGGTCGCGATCATTGGGCTCGATCGGCCCGAGAAACGCAACGCCATTTCCGACCGCGTCGTCGCCGCGCTGACCGAGGCCGTGGTGCGGGCGAGCTCCGAGGCGAAGGCCGCGGTGCTGACCGGCCGGGGCCCGCATTTCTGCGCCGGCCTCGACCTCGCCGAGCATGTGGAGAAGCCGTTGATCGAGGCGGTGAAGGGCAGCCGCACCTGGCACCGCTCGTTCGACCTGATCGAGCGCGGGGCCATCCCCTTCGTCGCCGCGATGCAGGGCGCCGTGGTCGGCGGCGGGTTCGAGCTCGCCGCCGCGGCGCAGATCCGCGTGGCCGAGAGCGGCGCCTTCTTCGGCCTGCCCGAGGGCCAGCGCGGCATCTTCGTCGGCGGCGGCGGCTCGGTCCGCATCGCCCGGCTGATCGGCGCGCACCGGATGGCGGACATGATGCTGACCGGCCGCACGGTCGGCGCCGCCGAGATGGAGCGCTGGGGCGGCGTCAACTACGTCACCGGCGAGGGCGAGGCGCTGGACAAGGCGGTCGCGCTGGCCGAGCGGATGGCCGAGAACGCCGAGATGTCGAACTACGCGGTGCTGAACGCGCTGCCCCGCATCCGCGACATGTCGTCCGAGGACGGCCTGTTCGTCGAGTCGATCATGTCCGCGCTGACCACCGCGACGCCCGAGGCCGAGGCGCGGCTGCGCGCCTTCCTCGAGAAACGGGCCGGCAAGGTCGAGGCGCCGAAGGATGCGTGACGCGGCCGACACCGCGCCGCCGCCCGGCCTCGACGACGGAGAGGTCCGCTACGGGCCGCTCGCCGATTCGCTGGGCCTGCTGCTGCGGCTGTCGCAGCTGGTGGCGTTCGGCCATTTCTACGACGACCTCGCCGAGATGGACGTCCGCCCCGGCGAGATGTCGGTGCTGATGCTGCTGGCCGAGAATCCGGGAATCCGGCAGGGCACGCTCGCCCGCGCCCTCGTCATCAAGCGCGCGCACATGACCAAGATGGTCCGCGCGCTGGAGGAGAAGGGCTGGATCGAGCGCCGCGTGCCCCCCGACGACCGCCGCGCGGTCGAACTGCGCCTGACCGAGGCCGGCGCCTGCCATGTGGAGACTCTGCGCGGCCCGTTCCTCGCCCACGAGGCGGTCGCGGGCCGGGGCCTGAGCGACGCCGACCACGCCGAGCTGCGGCGCCTCCTGCGCGCCTATCTCGGCATGCCCGACCCGGAGGGTCCGAGATGAATCTCGACGACATCGTCGCCATCGACATCCACACCCACGCCGAGGAGCCCTGCCAGGGCCACCGCGACGACGGCTACGACGAGTTCCAGGCCGGCATGGCCGCCTACTTCAAGAACCCCGCCGGCCGCGAGGGGATGCTGCCGTCGGTCCAGCAGACCGCCGAATACTACCGCGAGCGCAGGATCGCCGCCGTGATCTTCCCCGTCGACGCCGAGCGCGAGACCGGCTTTCGCCGCTACTCGAACGAGGAAGTCGCGCAGATCGCCGCCGAGAACGACGACATCCTGATCCCCTTCGCCTCGATCGACCCGGCCAAGGGCCGCGCCGGCGCGCGCGAGGCGCGGCGGCTGGTGCGCGAGTTCGGCGTGAAGGGGTTCAAGTTCCACCCCACGATGCAGGGCTTCTACCCGAACGACCGGATGGCCTACCCGATCTACGAGGCGATCTCCGAGGAGGGGGCCGTCGCCCTGTTCCACACCGGCCAGACCGGCGTCGGCTCGGGCATGCGCGGCGGGATGGGGATGCGGCTGAAGTTCAGCAACCCGATCCACGTCGACGACGTGGCGGTCGACTTCCCGGACATGCCGATCATCCTCGCCCACCCCTCGTTCCCGTGGACCGAGGAGGGCCTCGCCGTCGCCCAGCACAAGCCGAACGTCTACGTCGACATGTCCGGCTGGTCGCCCAAGTACTTTCCGCCGCTCTTCGTCCAGTACGCGAACACCATCCTGAAGAAGAAGATGCTGTTCGGCTCGGACTGGCCCGCCATCACGCCCGACCGCTGGATCGCCGATTTCGACAAGATCGGCATCCGCGACGAGGTGAAGCCGCTGATCATGAAGGAGAATGCGAGGCGGCTGCTGAAGATCTGAAGACGTCATGACAACCAGGGAGGAGCGATCATGACCTATCTGACGACCAAGGGGCTGGCCCTCGGGCTGGCCGTTCTCGCGGCGGCCCCGGCCGCGGCGCAGGACCTGCGCCTCGCGCCCGCCGCGCCGCCGGCGCACCCGGCCTACTACATGTACGAGCACTTCGCCGAGTTCCTGGCCGAGGAGTCCGGCGGTTCCATCGGCACCACGATCCTCGGGCCCGAGGTCGTCGCGCTGCCGCAGATGGGCGACGCGCTGACCTCCGGCCTCGCCGACGTCGGCAACTCGCTGCCGCTCTACTTCGCGGCCGACTTCCCGATCACCGGCGGCGCCGGAGACCTCGCCCTTCTCGGCCGCGACCCCTACGCGATGGGCCTCGCCTTCACCGAATGGGTGGTGAACTGCCAGCCCTGCCAGGAGGAGTTCGCGGCGTTCGGCGGCGTGTTCCTCGGCGCCGGCTCGTCCGACGTCTACGGCCTGATCACCACCGTCCCGGTGGAATCGGCGGACGACCTGCAGGGCCTGCGCCTGCGCTCGGGCGGCGCGCCCTACTCGCGCTGGGCCGAGAACTTCGGCGCCTCCGGCGTGCCGATGGCCGTCGGCGACCAGTTCGAGGCGATGAGCCAGGGCACCATCGACGGCTCCATGGCGTCGATCGTCGACATGCTGTCCTACCGGCTGATCGACGTGGCGACGCACTTCAACACGATGCCGATCGGCACCTACCACGCGACGTCGAACTTCACCTTCGCCAACGCGACGTGGGAGGGCCTGACCGTCGAGCAGCGCGAGCAGGTGCTGCGCGCCGCCAACCGCGCCAACCTCGCCTTCACCGACCGCTGGGCGTTCCAGCTGCCGGAAGAGGCGCGGACCGCTGTGGCCGACAGCGACATCGTCGTGACCGAGGCGTCGGACGAGCTTCTCGCCGCGGTCGAGGAGTTCGCGCAGGCGGACCGCGAGGCGCAGATCGCCGCCGCCGGCCCGGATCTCGCCGACTTCGTGACGCTGGTGGACGAGTGGACCGCCATCGTCGCCGAGACGGGCGAGGACCCCGAGGCGCTGGCCGACGTCGCCTGGGAGCGGATCTGGAGCAACGTCGACCTGTCGACGTACGGCCTCTGACCTGAGACCCGCCGGCCCGGCACGACGCCGGGCCGGCCCCCCTCCCCGGCCGACTGGAGCCTGACAGATCATGGACCTCGCCGTCCGGGTCACCTCGCACATCTCGCGCATCCTCGCCCTGATCGGGGCGATCGCGGTGGTGGTGATGATGGTGCACATCTGCGTCGACGTGGTGTCGCGGAACCTGTTCCGCGTCTCGTTCGACATCACCAACGCCACCGTCGCACGCTACTACATGGTCCCCCTCGCCTTCCTGCCGCTCGCCTGGATCGAGCTGCGCGGCGAGATGATCTCGGTGGAGCTGGTGGACGGCTTCCTGTCCCCCGGCGTGCGCTGGGTGTCCGACCTCATCGTCGCCGCGGTCACGACGGTGATCTACGCCGCGCTGACCTACGCCACCTGGGGCTCGATGATGTCGAACTGGCGCCGCGGCACGATGATCGAGCTGGGGCAGACGCCGTACGCGACCTGGCCCAGCTACATCTTCCCGACCGTCGGCTTCGCCCTCGCCACGCTCGCCGTGGCGGTGCGGCTGGCGGACACGATGCGCAGGGGCGCAGGACATAAGGGCCGCACGGCATGAGCATCGCCACCGGAATGGTCGGGGTGGCGATCCTGCTGCTCCTCCTCGTGCTGCGGGTGCCGGTCGCGATGGCTCTGATCGCCGTCAGCTTCGGCGGCGTGGTCAGCCTGATCGGCGTCTCGCCCGCCGTCGGGATCATCGCCAGCACGCCCTACGACTTCGTCGCGTCCTGGACGCTGTCGGCGGTGCCGATGTTCCTGCTGATGGGCTTCGTCGCCTACCATGCGGGCCTCACCGGCGGCCTGTTCGAGGCGGCCAAGCTGGTGCTGCGCAAGCTGCCCGGCGGCCTCGCCGTGTCGTCGATCTTCGCCTGCTCGGGCTTCGCCGCGGTGTCGGGCTCGTCGCTCGCCTGCGCCGCCGCGATGGGCCGGATCGCCATCCCCGAGATGGTGAACGCCGGCTACCGCCCCTCCCTCGCCGCGGGCTGCATCGCCGCGGGCGGCACCATCGGCGCGCTGATCCCGCCGTCGATCCTGATGATCCTCTACGGCGTCTTCGCCGAGACCTCGATCACCGCCGTCTTCGCCGGCGGCATCACCGTGGGCCTGCTGACCGCGCTCGCCTACTGCGCGGTCGTGATCGCCATCTGCAAGCTGCGGCCCGACCTGATCCCGTCGCACGCGCCGGTGCCGATGGACGGCGGCACGCGGCGGGCGGTGCTGAACGTGGTGCCGATCCTCGTCCTCATCGTCCTGGTCTTCGGCGGGCTGTTCGCCGAGTTCTTCTCGGCCACCGAGGCCGGCGCGGTGGGCGCGCTGGGGACGATCCTCATCGCGGCGGTGACCGGGCGGCTGGGGCGCCTGGTGATCCAGCAGTCGCTGCTGGAGACCGTCGTGACGACCGGCTCGCTGTTCCTGATCGGCATCGGCGCGACGATGTTCACCCGCTTCCTCGGGCTGTCGGGCCTGTCCGCCTACATCAACTCCTGGGTCGCGGACGCCGACCTCGGCTACGTGCAGCTGATGCTGATTGTGGTGGTCGTCTACCTGATCCTCGGCACCTTCATGGAGCCGTTCGGGGCGCTCCTCGTGACGCTTCCCGTCTTCCTGCCGGTGTTGCGCGACCAGGGGATCAGCCTGGTCTGGTTCGGCGTGCTGGTGGTGAAGCTGCTGGAGATCGGGATGATCACGCCGCCGCTGGGCATGAACGTGTTCGTCATACGCAACGTGGCGTCGAAATACGTGACGACGCTGCAGGTCTTCCGGGGCGTGGTGCCGTTCTTCGTCTCGGACCTGGTGGTCGTGGCGATCATGATCGCATTCCCGGCGATGGTGCTGTGGCTGCCGGGGTACCTGTAGCGGGCAGCGGGAACCGCAGTCGGGCGCCGGGCGTTGGGGCCGTTGGACAGGCGCTGAGGCGAGAGAATTGCAAGGCGACCACAAGGACCCCGCGACCGCGATCCCGATCCGCGGCGACGGCCTCCAGCTCGACGAGCATCGCGACGTCCAGCGCCTGCACTGGCGGCTGGAGCGGGGACTTTGGGTGGGCTTCGGCATTTTCGTCGCGGCGGCGCTGCTCGGCTTCACCGGGGCCGGCGGATGGGCCGCCGACCGGACGCTCACCGTCGGCGCCGCCGAGGTGGAGATGCCCCGACTGGCCCGCTGGCAGGCGGCGGACCGGATGGACGTGCGCTTCACCACCGAGGCGGACGCGTACGTGGTAACGCTGGAGCCCGCGTTCCTCGACGCCTTCAGCATCGAGACTGTGACGCCGCGACCGAATCGCGAGACCTCACGCGGCGGCCTTCTGGTGCTGGAATTCGACGCCGGGGCCGGAGCGGAGATCAGTTTCTCGATCCGCCCCCGCAGTCCCGGGCTGCCGCGTTACCGTCTCGGCGTCGGCGCTGCGGACGCCGAGGTCTGGACGCTGGTCCTGCCCTAGAAGGAAGGCCCGATGGAAAGTGTCTTTCGCGGAGTCGCCGTCTACCTGGTGCTCCTGATCGTGGTGCGCCTGTCGGGGCGGCGCACGCTCGCGCAGACGACCCCGTTCGACTTCGTGCTGCTGCTGATCGTGGCCGAGACGACGCAGCAGGCGCTGCTCGGCGACGACTTCTCGGTCACCAACGCGGCGGTGCTGATCGTGACGCTGTTCACGATGGACATCTTGCTGACGTTCCTCAAGCGGCGCGCCGACTGGCTCGCCCGGTTCATCGATGGCGTGCCGACGGTGCTGATCGCGAAGGGCGAGCCGGACTGGGAGGCGATGCACCGCGCACGCGTTTCGCTGGAGGACGTGCTGGAGGCGGCGCGGGTCGGCCAGGGCCTCGCCCGGCTCGACCAGATCGACTTCGCGGTGCTGGAGGTCAGCGGCGGGATCAGCATCGTGCCGCGCGGGGAGTGACGGCTCAGGCCCCGTCGCAGGCGGCGGCGCGGCGGAGCAGGAACGCCCGCTCGGCCGCGTTGGCGGACAGCGTGGCGGCGCGGGTAAAGGCCGCACGCGCCGCGTCCGGGCGGCCGGCGCGGAAGTGGCAGTCGCCGAAGGCCGCGTGCAGCGGAGCGTAACCGGGCAGGACGCCGGCTTCCTCGATGTCCGTCAGGTGGACCAGCCCCTCCTCGGGTCCCTCGGCCATCGACCAGGCGATGGCACGGGCGAGGGCGACCACCGGCGTCTTCCGCACCTCGATCAGGTCGTCGTAGAGCGCCGCGATCCGCCGCCAGTCGGTCGGCCGGCCGGTCAGCGTGGCGGCATGGCAGGCCGCGATCCGCGCCTGCAGGGCATAGTCGCCGCCAGCGCCGCCGAGGGTCTCCGCCCGCTCCAGCGCGACCAGCCCGCGGCGCAGCATCAGCCGGTCCCAGCGCGCGCTCAACTGATCGGGCAGCGGCACCGGCACGCCGTCCGCGCCCACCCGCGCCGGCAGGCGCGAGGCCTGCAGCTCCATCAGCGCGAGCAGCCCCCAGACCTCCGCCTCGTCCGGCAGGCGCTGCGCCAGCAGGCGACCGAGCCGCTGCGCCTCGGCCGCGAGCTCGCGCCGGACGGGGGCGTCGCCGGCGGTGGCGGCGTAGCCCTCGTTGAAGATGAGGTAGACCACCTCTAGGACCGAAGAGAGCCGCGCCCGCCGCTCGGCTCCGCGCGGCACCTCGAACGGCACGCGCGCCTCTGCGATGGCGGCCTTGGCACGCGTGATGCGGCGGGCGATGGCGGCTTCGGCGGACAGGTACGCGCGGGCAATCTCGGCCACCGTCAGGCCGGCAACGAGGCGCAGGGTCAGCGCCGCGCGCGCCTCGGGCGACAGGACCGGGTGGCAGGCGGTGAAGACCAGCGCCAGCACCTCGTCGCCGATGTCGTCGTCGAGCCACGCCGCCATGTCCGGCGCTGCGCCCTCCTCGCCCTCCGCCGCGATCTCGGCGTGCTTGCGATCCTGCATCCGGCAACGGCGGAAGAGGTCCACCGCCCGCCGCTTGGCCGTTGCCATCAGCCAGGCGCCGGGATTGTCGGGGATCCCCCGCCGGGGCCAGTCGTCCAGCGCGACGATCAGCGCCTCCTGCGCCAGGTCCTCGGCGAGCGCGACGTCGCGGGTCCGCGCGGCGAGGCCGGCGATGAGCCGCGTCCGCTCGATCCGGAACACGGTCTCGACGGCGCGGTGGGTGGGCAGGTGAGGGGCCGATGCGGGCATATCGCCCGATCATGCCCCCCGGCCCGCCCGCCGCCAAGTCAGCCCCTGGAGCGGGCGCGCAACTCCTCCTCCGCCGCCTGCATCTCGGGCGTGAAGGCCTCGCCGAAATCCTCGGGCCGGTTGAACGGCCGCAGCTCCAGCTGGCCGTCGACGAAGGGCGCGCGGCGGGCCCACTCGACCGCCTCGTCCATGTCCCGCACCTCCCAGATCCAGTAGCCCGAAACCAGCTCGCGGATCTCGGCGAAGGGGCCGTCGGTGACGGTCCGCTCCTTGCCGTCGAAGGTGATCCGCTTGCCGGCGGACGACGCCTTGAGGCCGTCACCGTCGACCATGATCCCGGCCTCCACCAGCTCGGTATTGTAGGCCAGCATCTTCTCCAGCACGCCCTGGCTCGGCATCTTGCCGGCTTCGCTCTCTTCGTCCGCCTTCACGATCACCATGATCCGCATCGTCTCTCTCCACCTTGGGTGCGGGCACCGACCATCGGCCCCGATACCCACACGACGAACGAGCGTCGCGGGATCGGACAGGCGGCGCAAACTTTTTTCTGACCCGCCCGGACTCAAGGGTCCGCCAGGACCCAAAGGGCAGCGCCCGACCGCCCTCCGTTGCATCGATCACGGCAGCTTCCCGCCGGCCCGGCGGGCGATAAGGGCAGTGACCGACGTCGCATTCGTGATACGTGGCTGCGGCAAAGGCCGTCCCGTAGGCGGCACGGAGCGAAGGAAGACCCATGAAGATCGCGATCCTCGGCGGCGACGGCTTCGTCGGCTGGCCCACCACCCTGCACCTCAGCGACCAGGGCCACGAGGTCCACATCGTGGACAATCTCAGCCGCCGCTGGATCGACACCGAGCTGGGGGTGCAGTCCCTGACCCCGATGGATTCGATCCAGGAGCGCTGCCGCATCTGGCACCAGGAGACGGGCCGCCGGCTGCACTTCCACCTGCTGAACCTCGCCACCGAGTACGAGCGGCTGAAGGGCTGGCTGGCCGAGCACAAGCCCGACGCCATCGTCCACTTCGCCGAGCAGCGGGCGGCGCCCTATTCGATGAAGACCGACCGCCATAAGGTCTACACCGTCGACAACAACGTCCGCGCCACGCACAACCTGCTCGCCGCGCTGGTGGAGACGGGGATCGACGCGCACCTCGTCCACCTCGGGACGATGGGCGTCTACGGCTATTCGTCGGTCGGAGCGCCGATCCCGGAGGGGTATCTCGACGTCGAGATCGACACCCCGAGCGGGAAGAAGGAGCAGGAGATCCTGTATCCGACGCGACCCGGCTCGGTCTACCACATGACCAAGAGCCTCGATCAGATCCTCTTCCAGTTCTACGCCCAGAACGACGGCCTGCGGATCACCGACCTGCACCAGGGCATCGTCTGGGGCACCCATACCGAGCAGACCCGCCGGCACGAGCAGCTGATCAACCGCTTCGACTATGACGGCGACTACGGCACCGTCCTCAACCGCTTCCTCATCCAGGCGGCCATCGGCTACCCGCTGACCGTGCACGGCACCGGCGGGCAGACGCGGGCCTTCATCCACATCCAGGATTCGGTGCGCTGCATCGAGCTGGCGCTCGGCGACGCGCCGAAGGCGGGCGAGCGGGTGCGCATCTTCAACCAGATGACCGAGACGCACCGCGTCCGCGACCTCGCCGAGATGGTGGCGCGGCTGAGCGGGGCAAAGGTCGCGATGCTGCCGAACCCGCGGAAGGAGGCGGCCGAGAACGACCTGATCGTCAAGAACGACCAGTTCCTGGCGCTGGGGCTGAACCCGACGACGCTGGAGGACGGCCTGCTGTCCGAGGTGGTCGAGGTGGCGAAGAAGTACGCCCACCGGATCGACCGTTCCCGCGTGCCGGCGGTGTCGGCCTGGACCCGCGACCTCGCCCGCGCGGTGGAGCGCGACCCCGAGCGCAAGGGCCTGCGGTCGGTGTCCTGATGGTGCTGGCGGCGGACCGGCCGGCGGCGTCGCGCGCCGCCTTCGTCACGCTGGTCACCAACGACGATTTCGCCACTGGGGCGGGCGCGCTGGTCCGCTCGCTGCGGCGGACGGGCACGGCGGCGGACATCGTGGTGATGCATACCGGCGGGACGTCGGCGGACGCTCTGGCGCCGCTCGCCGCGCTGGGCGCGCGGCTGGTGCAGACCGACCTCCTCCCCGTCTCGGCGGAGTTCGCGGCGGCCCACGCCAAGGGCCGCCTCCACGGCGCCGCGCCCTTCACCAGGGGCGAGAAGCCGGCGTTCCACACCCCGCTCGACAATTTCGTCAAGCTGCGGCTGTGGCAGCTGGACTACGAGCGGGTCGTCTTCCTCGACGCCGACACGCTGGTGCTGCAGCCGATCGACAGCCTGCTGGACTACCCCGAATTCTGCGCCGCGCCAAACGTCTACGAGAGCCTCGCCGACTTTCACCGGCTGAATTCCGGCGTCTTCACCGCGCGGCCGGACGCGGCGACGTTCCGCGACATGCTGGCGCGGCTGGACGTGCCGGGCGCGTTCTGGCGGCGGACCGACCAGACGTTCCTGCAGGAGTACTTCCCCGGCTGGCACGGGCTGCCGGTGACCTGCAACATGCTGCAGTACGTCTGGCTGAACCTCCCCGACCTCTGGCACTGGCCGTCGATCCGCGTCCTGCACTTCCAGTACGAGAAGCCCTGGCAGGCGAAGCATGCGAAGGCCGGGGCGCTGGCGCCGCTGATCGCGCTGTGGCGGGCCCATGCCGGGGACGGCGACGTGCCCGCGCTCGCAGACCTGCCGTCGCCGTGGCGCGCGTGAGGGTCGCACTGACCGGGGCGACCGGCTCGGTCGGGCCGGCGGTGCTGGAGCGGCTGCTGGCGGACGGGCACGAGGTGACGGCGCTGGGGCGAAGGCCGGTGGCGGGGGCGGCGTTCGCGGAGTGGGACCTCGCGGGACGGTTCTGCGAAGAGGCTGCCGGCAGACATCCCGCCGCGTCCGCCCTCGCCCGTGCCGACGCGCTGGTGCACCTCGCGCTGGCGCACCTGCCCGGCCGGTATCGCGGGGGCGAGGGCGACGACCCGGAGGGCTTCCTGCGCCTAAACCTCGGCGGAACGCTGGACCTGTTCGAAGCCGCCGCCGACGTGCCCCGGATCGTCCTCTTGTCCACCCGCGCGGTCTACGGCGCGTATCCTCCCGGCACCCTCCTGACCGAGGAGATGACGCCCCGCCCCGACACGCTGTACGGCCAAGTAAAGGCGGCGGCCGAGGACGCGCTGACCCGGCGCCCCGGCGGCGTCTCCCTCCGCGCGACCGGCGTCTACGGACCCGAGCGGCCGGGCACGGCGCACAAGTGGCGGCCCCTCCTCGACGCCTTCGGCCGGGGCGAGACCGTGGGCCCCCGCGTCGCGACCGAGGTGCACGAGGCCGACCTCGCCGCAGCCGTCGCGCTGGCGCTGACGCTGCCCGACCCACCGCCGCTTCTGAACGTCTCGGACATCGTTCTCGACCGCCGCGACCTCCTCTCGGCCTACGCCCGCATTGCTCACCGCGACGGCCTGCTTCCGCCACCGGGCGACCCCGCGACCGTGAGCGCCATGGCGACGGACCGGATCCGGGCCTTCGGCTGGCGGCCGCGCGGGATCGCGGGCGTCGAGGACGTCCTGCGCGGCATGGCGGACGGAACCCGTGACCACGCAGGTTCGTAGGCTCTGGGCAAGCCGGCCCCGGGGGTCGGCCCCCTCAGGACCGCGCATGCCCGAGTGACCCCGGACCGAATCCTCCCGACCTGTCTCCTCTTCTTCGCCGTCGGGGCTCCAGCCGCCGCGCAGGAGCAGGGGTTCCTCTGGGCCGCCGGCCCGGTGGCCGAGGCGCAGCGCGCGCATTTCGTCTCCATCCTGTGGTGGATGGCGGTCGTCACCGTGCCGCTGCTGATCGGCCTGCCGCTCATCCTGTGGCGCTACCGGCTGAACGGCGGCGGCGGACGCTATCGCCGGGACTGGGGCGCCAGCCCGCTGGCGGAGGTGGCGATCTGGTCGGTCCCCGTCGTGGTGGTGGGTTTCCTCGCCTGGAACCTCTGGCACGCGACCCTGTCGCTGGATCCCTACCGCCCCCTCGGTCCCGACCCGCTGGAGGTGCAGGCGATCGCCGCCGAAGGACATTTCCTGTTCCTCTATCCGGACGAGGGCATCGTCACCGTCGACCGCCTCCTCCTCGACGCGGACCGGACGGCGCGACTGAAGCTGACCAGCGTCGACGTGCTGCGCAGCGTCATGGTCCCCCGCCTCGCAGGCCAGATCTACGCGATGCCCGGCATGACGACCGAGCTGAACCTCGCCGCCTTCGCCCCCGGCACCTATGCCGGGCTGAACACGCAATACAGCGGTCCCCTCTTCCCCGAAGAGCGGTTCGAGACCGAGGCGCTGCCGGAGACTAACTGGCACGCCCGCATCGAGGCGACCCGTGACGGTGCCGGGCCCCTGCCCCCGGACGTGCTGCAGCGCATCGCCATGGGAGACGGCGCGGAAGCTTATCTCGCGGCAGACGCGGACCTTTTCGCCCGCATCGCCGCCCCGTCGTCCCACGGGGCCCACCGATGATCGGACTGTTCCTCGGGACGCTGCGCTGGGACGACGTCACCTTCGTCGAGTTCTGGCGCACGCCCGACCTGAACAACGCCATCGCCGCCGCGGCGGCCGGACTGCTTGTCCTCGGCGTCGTCGCCACCCTCATCCTCCTGACCGTCAGGGGCTGGTGGCGGCCCCTGTGGCGCGACTGGCTGACCAGCCTCGACCACAAGAAGATCGGGATCATGTACGTCGCGCTCGCGCTGGTCATGTTCGCCCGCGCGGTGGCCGAGGCGAACGTGATGCGCGCCCATCAGGCGACGGCCGCCCTCGATGCCGGCCTCGTGGCGCCGGACCACTTCGCCGAGCTGTTCAGCACGCACGGCACGATCATGATCTTCCTCGTGGCGATGCCGTTGCTGACCGGGATCATGAACTTCGTCATGCCGCTGCAGATCGGCGCGCGGGACGTCAGCTTTCCGCTGCTGAATGCGATCTCGCTGATGCTGACCGCGGCGGCGGCGGGCCTGGTGATGGTGTCGCTCGTCCTCGGCCACTTCTCGACCGGCGGGTGGAGCGGGTATCCCCCCTATACCGGCGCCGACATCAGTCCGGGCGAGGGGCCGGACTACTGGATCTGGGCGCTGACGCTGTCGTCGATCGGCTCGACGCTGACGGGGATGAACTTCGCCGTCACCCTCTACAAGCGGCGGGTGCAGGGGATGCACCTGTTCCGGATGCCGCTCTTCTGCTGGACGGTGCTGTGCACCTCGATCCTGATGATCTTCGCGATGGCCCCGCTGACGCTGGCGACCCTGATGCTGTGGCTGGACCGGCATGCCGGCTTTCACTTCTTCACCGTCGGATCGGGCGGCGACATGATGAACTTCGCCAACCTGTTCTGGCTGTTCGGCCATCCGGAGGTCTACATCCTGATCCTGCCGGCCTTCGGCGTCTGGTCCGAGGTGTTCTCGACTTTCTCCGGCAAGCGCCTGTTCGGCTATCTCAGCCTCGTCTACGCCACGATGGCGATCGCGGTCCTGTCCTTCACGGTCTGGCTGCACCACTTCTTCACCATGGGCCAGTCGGCGAACGTGAACGCCGCCTTCGGCATCGCGACGATGCTGATCGGCGTGCCGACGGGGGTGAAGGTCTATGACTGGCTGCTGACGATGATGTTCGGGCGGGTGCGGCTGCGGGTGCCGATGCTGTTCGCGAACTACTTCCTCGTGACGTTCCTGCTGGGCGGCGTGACCGGGGTCCTGCTGGCGAACCCGACGGTCGACTACGGCGTCCACAACTCGCTGTTCCTCGTGGCGCACTTCCACAACATGCTGATCCCCGGGACGCTGTTCGCGATGCTGGCTGCGATCCACCTCTGGTTTCCCAAGGCGTTCGGCTTCCGCCTCCACGAGGGGTGGGGCCGGGCGGTGTTCTGGTTGATGGCGCCGGGGTTCCTGCTGGCCTTCATGCCGCTCTACGCGATGGGGATGATGGGGGGCATGCGCCGGACGGCCTACTTCTCGGACCCGTTGTTCCGGCCGTGGCTGTGGGCGGCGGAGGCGGGGGCGGTGCTGATCCTGGCCGGGTTCGCCGCGCTGGTGGTGCAGATCGTCGTGTCGGTCCGCCGCCGCGACGCGCTCGCCGTACCGGCGGGCGATCCGTGGGACGGCCGCTCGCTGGAATGGCTGGGGCCGGCGCCGGCGTTCGAGTTCAACTTCGCGGGCGAGCCGAAGGTCGAGGACGTGGACGCCTTCACGGCGCTGAAGGCGCAGGGCGAGGCGTACCGCCGGCAGGAAACGTACGAGGACATCGAGATGCCGCGGAACAGCGCGGTGCCCGTGGTGATCGGCGCGCTGGCCGGCCTGGCGGCGTTCGCGATGGTCTGGCAGGCCTGGGCCACCGCCGCCCTCGCCTTCGCCGGAGTCTGGGCCGTCGTCATCGGCCGGTCCTTCGTCCGGGACACCGAGCGGACGATCCCCGCCGCCGAGGTGGAGGCTGCCCACCGCGCCTGGCTGGCCGATGTCGCCGCCGCGACGCCGGTCCACCGCCGGGACGAACTGACCCCCGAGAACCGCGGCCTCGCGGAGGAGCCGCTGTGAGCGACGTCCGTCACCCCGGCCTGAATCTCGGCACGACCGACTCGCCCGTCCACGACGCCGCCGAGGAGACGGTCTTCGGCTTCTGGGTCCTGATGATGAGCGACCTCGCGCTGTTCGCGGTCCTTTTCGCCACCTATGCGGCGATGTCCGTCCACGGAATCGCGGGCGGTCCCGCCCCGGTGGAGATCTTCGACCTCAAGAGCACCCTCTGGCAGACGCTCGCGCTGCTGGCGTCGAGCTTCACCTTCGGCATGGCGGCGCTGGCGCTGAAGTACGACGACGACCGCCGCGCACTGTCGCTGTGGCTCGGCGCGACGTTCGTCCTCGGTGCGCTGTTCCTCGGCCTCGAGGCGCGGGACTGGGCGCGCATGGTGACCGAGCATGGCGCGACGCCGCAGGTCTCGGGCTTCCTGTCGATCTTCTACCTGCTGACCGGGACACATTTCGTGCACGTCGCCGCGGGGCTGCTCTGGATGCTGGTCATGGCGGCGCAGCTGGCGATCTTCGGGCTGGACGGCGCGGTGAAGCTGCGGCTGATGCGGCTGGCGATCTACTGGCACCTCCTCGACGTGGTGTGGGTAGCGATCTTCTCCTTCGTCTTCCTGTCGGGACTGGCGCCATGAGCGACGACCACGACCTTCCCCGCAGCGAGGATGTCGGCGAGGCGGCGGAGCGGCGGCAGTACATCCGCGGCGCCGTGGCCACGCTGGCGCTGACGCTGGCGGCTTTCGGGCTCGTCGGGTCCGGCTACGTCTCGGGCGGAACGGCGCTGGTCGTCCTGTGCACGCTCGCGATCGTCCAGATCGCCGCGCATTTCCGGTTCTTCCTGCATATCGACCTCGCCCGCTCGCACCGCGACGACCTGCAGCTCATCCTGTTCACGGCCCTCATCGTCGCGCTGATGGTTGGCGGCACGGTCTGGATCCTGTTCGACCAGCATACGCGGATGTGACCGGCGCTGGTCGATGCGCAAGGAACCGGCAAGGAACGGCTCACCCCCGAGCCTCGTTTAGCCTGCGAGGGGCCGGTGCGCCGCGCCTCCGCGAATTTCAACGACATGACGGAGGCGCCTCATGGTCGCCCATTCAACCACCACCGTTCCACGCCATCGGAACTGGGCGGTGACGATCCTCGGCTGGGTCTGCGTGCTGCTCGGCCTCCTTCTCCTCGCCGGCGGCGTCTGGCTCATCGTGCTGGGGGGGTCGTGGTACTACGCCCTCGCCGGCATCGGCCTGATCGCCACGGGCCTCCTGCTCACGCGGCAGCACATGGCCGCGGTCTGGGTCTACCTCGTGACCTGGCTGGGCACCGTCGCTTGGGCCTGGTGGGAGGTCGGCGACGACTGGTGGATGCAGGTCCCGCGCCTCCTCGCGCCGACGCTCATCCTGATTCTCGTCCTTCTCTGCCTGCCCGCCCTGTACCGGCGCGGCCGGTGACGACACGGAGACGCACCATGCCCCGAACTCCCTACTCGCTCGCGCTCGTCGCCGCGCTCACGGCGGCCGGCCCGCTTCTCGCGCAGGACGAGCCCGCCCCCGACACGCTGCCCGCCACCGACGCGGCCCCGGATGCCGAGGCGGCTGATCCGGCGACGGAGACCGACACCGACATCGGAGCCGACACCGGGGACGCCGGAGCCCCGGCCGAGGGCGACGAGGTCCCGGCCGAGGTCGCCGCGGCCCGAGCGCCCCAGCCGCAGCCCGAGGTCGGCGCCGACTGGCCGTTCTGGGGCGGCGACACCGACGCCACGCGCTACACCCCGCTCGACCAGATCACGCCCCAGAACGTGTCCCAGCTCGAGCGGGTATTCGAGTACCATACCGGCGACCTGCCCGAGGGCACGGCCGAAGGCACCTACTCGCCCGAGGTGACGCCGCTGAAGATCGGCGACGACCTGCTGATGTGCTCGGCGATGAACATCCTCATCTCGGTCGATGCCGCCACCGGCGACGAGAACTGGCGCTTCGATCCCGGCGTGCCGAACGAGGCGATCCCCTACGGCGCGACCTGCCGCGGCGTGGCGGTCTGGACCGATCCCGAGGCGGCCGAGGACGAGCCCTGCGCGACGCGGGTGATCCAGGGGACGCTCGACGCCAAGATCGTCGCGGTCGACATCGCCGACGGCTCGCCGTGCGAGTCCTTCGGCGAGAACGGCACCGTCGATCTGTGGCAGGACATCGGAGAGCGGGTGCCCGGCTGGTACGCCGTCACCGCGCCGCCCGTCGTGGTCCGCGGCGTCGTCGTGACCGGAGCGCAGGTCAAGGACGGCCAGGCCGAGGATTCGCCCTCCGGCGTCATCCGCGGCTTCGACGCCCGCACCGGCGAACTGGCCTGGGCCTGGGACCTCGCCGCGCCGGAAGAGAACCGAAACGGCCCGCCCGAGGGCGAGGTCTACACCCGCGGCACGCCCAACATGTGGACCACCGCGACGGCCGACGAGGAGCTGGGCTACGTCTACCTGCCGATGGGCAACTCGGCGGTGGACTATTACGGCTCCAACCGCTCCGAGGCCGAGAACGAGTTCGCGACCTCCCTCGTCGCGCTCGACGCGACGACGGGCGAGGAGGTGTGGCACTTCCAGACCGTCATCAACGACGTCTGGGACTACGACCTCGGCAGCCAGGCGACACTACTCGACTGGCAGGGCACGCCGGCGATCCTGCTGCCGTCCAAGCAGGGCGACATCTACATCCTCGACCGCGCGACGGGCGAGCCGCTGACCCCGGTGGGCGAGCTGACCGACCTGCCGCAGGGCGAGATCGAGCCGGATTACATCTCCGAGACCCAGCCCTACTCCGAGTGGCACACGCTGCGGATGGAGCCGCTGGAGCCGAAGGACGCCTGGGGTGCCACCCCGCTCGACCAGCTGTGGTGCCGCATCCAGTTCCACCGCGCCAATTACCAGGGCTACTTCACGCCGCCCTCGTCGGACGCGCCGTGGATCCAGTATCCCGGCTACAACGGCGGCTCGGACTGGGGCTCCGTCGCCGTGGATACCGAGCGCGGGATCATCGTCGCGAACTACAACGACATCCCGAACTACAACCGCCTCGTCCCCCGGGAAGAGGTCGAGGGCGTGCCGATCTACGAACAGGACGAGCGTGGCACCGGCCCCGAGGGCGCGGCCGATCCGCAGGTGGGCGCGCCCTACGGGATCAACGTCAACGCCGGCTGGCGGAACCCGGTGACGGGCATGCCCTGCGTCGCCCCGCCCTACGGCGGCATCCGGGCCATCGACCTCGAGACCGGCGAGACGGTCTGGGACCGGCCCCTCGGCACCGCGCGGCGCAACGGCCCGTTCGGCATCCCGTCCTATCTGCCGCTGAACATCGGCACGCCGAACAACGGCGGGTCTGTGGTCACGGCCGGCGGCCTCATCTTCATCGCCGCGGCGACGGACAACCTGTTCCGCGCCATCGACATCGAGACCGGCGAGACGCTGTGGAGCGACGTCCTGCCCGCCGGCGGTCAGGCGAACCCCATCGCCTACGAGGTGAACGGGCGGCAGTACGTCCTCGTCACCGCGATGGGGCACCACTTCATGGAGACGCCGGTCGGCGATTCCGTGATCGCCTACGCCCTGCCGGAATAGGGCCTCAGACCCCGACCAGCGCCTCGGCGCGGTCGGGCGTCAGCTCGGCGAAGGGGCCGGACCAGGCGGTCCGGCCCCGCGCCAGGATCACCGCGCGGGTGGCCACCTCCGCCAGCTCCCGCGGCGACTTGTCAATGATGAGGATGGCCATGCCGCCGTCCCGCACCTGCCGGATCGCGGCGCGGATCTCCTGCCGGACCAGCGGCGCCAGCCCTTCGGTCGCCTCGTCGAGGATCAGCAGGCGGGGATTCGTCGCGAGCGCCCGGCCGATCGCCAGCATCTGCTGCTCTCCCCCCGAAAGCGACGCCGCCCTTTGCCGCCGCCGCTCGGCGAGGCGGGGGAACAGCGCCTCGATCCGGGGCAGGTCCCACGGGCCGCGGCGGGCGGCGGCGAGGAGGTTCTCGGTAACGGTGAGGTCGCGGAAGCAGCGCCGGCCCTCGGGGACGAGGCCGATGCCGGCGCGGGCGGCGCGGTGGCTGGGCAGGCGGTGCAGATCCTGCCCGTCGAAGGTCAGCCGGCCCTCCGAGCCGATCATCCGGCAGATCGCCTTGACCGTCGTGGACTTGCCCATGCCGTTGCGGCCCATCAGCGCGACCGCCTCGCCTTCGTCGACGGTGAGATCGACGCCGAACAGCGCCTGAGCGGGACCATAGTGAGCGGTCAAGTTCTCGACCGTCAGGAGGCTCACGCGTCTTCCCCCAGGTAGGCCGCGCGGACCTCCGCGTTCGCCCGGATCTCGGCCACCGTCCCGGTCGCGATGACGCGGCCCTGTACCAGCACGCTGATCCGGTCGGCGAGGGCGAAGACGGCGTCCATGTCGTGCTCCACCAGCAGGATCGGCGCCTCGTGCTTCAAGTCCGCGAGCAGCGCAGTCATGCCCCGCGAGCCGTCGGCGCCGAGGCCGGCCATCGGCTCGTCCATCACGAAGGCCTTCGGCGCCAGCGTCAGCGCGACCGCGACCTCCAGCTGCCGCCGCTGGCCGTGGCTGAGGTCGGCGACCCGCGACGCGGCGTGGTCCGACAGGCCGACCCGCGTCAACGCCGCCTCGGCGGTCGCCACCGCGTCACGGTCGGACAGCGCCGGCCGCCACAGGCGCCACGGCCGGCCGGCGGCGCCGATGGCGCCGAGGACGGCGTTCTGCAGCACCGTCTGCTCCATCGCCAGCGCCGAAACCTGGAACGTCCGCGCCAGCCCGGCGCGCGCGCGGGCCGCCGCCCCGTCCGCGGTCACGTCCCGCCCCGCCAGCCGCACTGTCCCGGCGTCCGGCGGGATCGTCCCGCAGACCTGTCCGATCAGCGTCGACTTGCCCGCGCCGTTCGGGCCGATCACCGCGTGGATCTCTCCCGGCGCCAGGTCCAGCGAGACGTCCTCGCTCGCCACCAACGCGCCGAAGCGCTTGGTCAGGCCGCGGACGGACAGCACCGGCTCAGCCACGGCGATCCCCCTGCCCGGTCAGCAGCCCGACGATCCCGCCCCGCGCGAACAGCACGATGGCGAGCAGGATCGCCCCCAGCCAGGCGTGCCAGTATTCGGTCGCGCCGCCCAGCCAGTGCTCCAGCGCCACGAACAGGCCTGCGCCGATCAGCGGCCCGGCGAGACGGCCGACGCCGCCGAGGATGACGAGAACGATCAGCTCTCCCGACATCTGCCAGGACAGCATCGCGGGACTGACGAAACGGTTGAGGTCGGCGTAGAGCGCGCCGGCGAGGCCGGTGATCGCCCCCGACAGCACGAACGCCGCCAGCTGCAGGCGGTAGGGGCTGAGGCCCACCGCCAGCACGCGCGCCGGCGCCTGCCGCGCGGCGTCGAGGGCGAGGCCGAAGGGGGCGCGGATCAGCCGCCCGTGCAGCAGCATGGCGAGGAGGAGGACGGCGAAGCACAGGCCGAAGAACTGGATCGGCACCAGCGTATTGAGCCCGGGAAAGCCGTTCCGCACCCAGATCGACAGCCCGTCCTCGCCGCCATAGGCTCGCCAGGAGGTGGCGAAGTAGAAGAACATCTGCCCGAAGGCGAGCGTGATCATGATGAAGTAGACGCCCGCCGTCCGCAGCGACAGCGCTCCGATGGCGAGCGCGGCGAGGGCCGAGGCGGCGATCGCCACCAGCCAGATCACCGGCATGGACTGCGTGCCCGGCACCTCCCACGGGCCGAGGGACAACGGCGCGAAGGTCTGCGCGTGGCTGGCGAGGATGCCCATCGCGTAGCCGCCGATCCCGAAGAAGGCCGCGTGGCCGAGACTGACGAGGCCGCCGGTGCCGAGCGCGATGTTGAGCCCCGTCGCGGCGAGCGCGAGGATCGCGGCGCGGGTGGCGAGGGTGATGGTGAAGGGCTCGTCCGCCGCCAGCGCCCAGAGCGGCAGCGCCAGCAGGGCCGCCAGGGCGGCCAGCGTGACCCAGCGCTCGCTCACGCCTTCGCCCCGAACAGGCCGGTGGGACGCCAGATCAGGACGAGGCTCATCAGGATGTAGATCGACATCGAGGACAGCGACGCGCCCGCTTGGGTGGCGGTGGCGGGATCGGTGACCAGCTTGAACAGCTCGGGCAGGAAGATGCCGCCGAGGGTGTCGGTCAGGCCGACCAGCAGCGCCCCGACGAACGCGCCGCGGATGGAGCCGATGCCGCCGATCACGATGACGACGAAGGCGAGGATCAGCACCGGCTCTCCCATCCCGACCTGCACCGACTGGATCGCACCGACCAGCGCCCCGGCAAGGCCCGCGAGCGCGGCGCCGAGGGCGAAGACCAGCGTGTAGAGCCGGCCGATATCGACGCCGAGGGCGGCGATCATCTCGCGGTCGTTCTCGCCCGCACGGATGCGGATGCCGAGCCGGGTGCGCCGGGTCAGCGCCCAGAGGCCGAGGCCGACGGCGAGGCCGATGCCGATCAGCGCCAGCCGGTAGACGGGGTAGCGGATGCCGCCGGGCAGCGTCACCGGCCCCGACAGCCAGTCCGGCGGATTGAGGTACAGCGGGAACGAGCCGAAGGCCCAGCGGGTGAGTTCGGAAAAGATCAGGATCAGCGCGAAGGTGGCGAGAACCTGGTCGAGGTGGTCGCGGGCGTAAAGCCGGCGCATGACGACGGTCTCGACCACCACGCCCGCCGCCGCCGCCGCGACCAGCGCCGCCACCAGCGCCAGCAGGAACGACCCCGTCGCCGCCGCGACGCCGGCCGCCGCGAAGGCGCCGACCATGTAGAGCGAGCCGTGGGCGAGGTTGATCAGGCCCATGACGCCGAAGATCAGTGTCAGGCCCGCCGCCATCAGGAACAGCATCACGCCGGCCTGCAGGCCGTTGAGCACCTGTTCGAGGATGAGGATCAGGGACATCGTTCCGGCCGTCCGTCCGAGCGGAGAGCGCCGGGGGCTTCGCGCCCCCGGACCCCCGCGGGATATTTATGGCTCGGTGAGAGGGGGGCGGCGCGCTTGTGCCGGCGCGCCGCCCGGCCGTCTCACATGGCGCACTCTTCGGCGTAGGCGTCGCCGCGATCCTCCAGCGCCACGCCGATGATGCGATTGGTGAAGACGTCGCCTTCCTGCACCACCTCGCGGGCGTAGATGTCCTGGATCGGGTGATGGTTCGGGCCGAACTCGAAGTCACCGCGCGTGCTGTCGAAGTCCGCCGCCTCGAGCGCGGCGCGGAAGGCGTCCGGGTCCTCGGACGGGTCCGCGACCTCGAGCGCCGAGATCAGCAGGTTGGCGGTGTCGAAGCCCTGCGAGGCGTAGAGCGAGGGCAGGCGCCCGTACTCGGCCTGGAAGCTTTCGACGAAAGCGGCGTTGGTGGGGTTGTCGATATCCTTGGACCATTGCGAGGTGTTGACCACGCCGAGCGCCGCGTCGCCGACCGCCTGCAGGATGCCCTGGTCGAACGAGAAGGCCGGGCCGATCACCGGAATGTCGACGCCCGAATCGGCGTACTGCTTGAGGAAGCTGATTCCCATGCCGCCGGGCAGGAAGAAGAACACGCTGTCGGCGCCGCTCGCGCGGATCTGCGCGATCTCGGCGGCGTAGTCGGTCTGGCCGAGCTCGGTGTAGATCTCGCCCGCCAGCTCGCCCTCGTAGAAGCGCTTGTAGCCGGTCAGCGCGTCCTGCCCCGCCGGGTAGTTCGGCGCGAGGATGAAGCTGTTGGCGTAGCCGGTCTGGTTCGCCCAGGCGCCCGCCGCCTCGTGCAGGTTGTCGTTCTGCCAGGCGACGTTGAAGTAGTTCTCGTGACAGTTGGCGCCGGCCAGCTGCGACGGCCCGGCATTGGGCGAGAGGTAGAAGATGCCCTGGTTGACCGCCGACGGCACCACGGCCATCGCGAGGTTCGACCAGACGATCCCGGTCAGCACCTGCACGCGGTCGGACTGGATCATCCGGTCGGCGAGCTGCACCGCGGTGTCGGGCGCCTGCGCGTCGTCCTCGACGATCACCTCGATGTCGTCGCGGCCCGACTGCTCCAGCGCCAGCAGGAAGCCGTCGCGCACGTCGATGCCGAGGCCGGCGCCGCCGCCCGACAGCGTCGTGATCATCCCGACCTTCACCTCGGCCGCCGCGCCGGTGGCCAGAGCGGCCAGCGCGGCCGCCACGTACAGTCCCTTCATTCGTCCACTCCCCGTTGAACCTCCCGGCGGAACCGCCGGCCCGGAGTGGAGACAACCATGACCGCGCGGCCGGGTGAACCGCCAAAGGGGCGTAGGGCCGGTTTTTCTGCGCGGGCGCGCGGGCGTCAGGCCCGGACCGGGCCGCTGCCCGCGCCGGTCGACTGGATCGCGCGGGACAGGGTGTCGCGGTCCTCGTCCGTCAGCTGAAGGGTCGCCGCCGGCATCCATCCGTCCACCTGCGACGGCGAGCGGGCGCCGACGATGGCGGCGGTCAGGCCCGGCCAGTCCAGCGTCCAGGCGATGGCGACGGCGCCGGGCGTGACGCCGTGCCGCTCGGCCACAGGGCGCAGCGCGTCGGCGAGCGCGAGGTTCGCCTCCAGCTTGTCGCCGGAGAATTCGGGGTTGGCCCGGCGCCAGTCGTTCGCGTCCAGCCCCTCGGCCCGCGCGCGGCTGAACCGGCCGGACAGGAGGCCCGACTGCATCGGCGAATAGCAGATGACGCCCGTGTCGTGGGCGGCGCACCAGGGCAGGATCGACTCCGCCGTCTCGCGGCGGATCATCGAGAAGGGCGGCTGAAGCGTCTCGACATGGCCCATCGCCTCGGCCGTCTCCAGCTGCGCCGCGTCGTGGTTCGACAGGCCGACATGGGCGACCTTGCCCTGCTCCTTCAGCCGCAGGGCGGTGGCCCAGTACTCCTCCAGCGGGATGTCGTCGGCGGGCCAGTGCACCTGGTAGAGGTCGATCACGTCGACCTTCAGCCGGCGGAGGGAGTCCTCGCATTGCTGCGCGAGGTCGGCGGAGACGCGGCGGGGGTTCTTGCCCTCGGCGTCGCGGACGATGCCGCCCTTGGTGAAGACGTAGGGCCGGTCGGCGTCCGCCATGCCGTCGAGGGCCTTGGCGACGACCTCCTCGGAGTGGCCGTTGCCGTAGACGGCGGCGGTGTCGATCCAGTTCACGCCCGCCTCGACCGCGTGGCGGATCGCGGCGACGGACTCGCCGTCGTCCTGCGGGCCCCACATGTTGCCGCCGATGGCCCAGGCGCCGAAGCCGACGGGGGTGATCTTCAGGCCGGTGCGGCCGAAATCGCGGGTGGGCAGGTCGGTCGGCATGGGGGCTCCTCCTGGTGGTCCGGTATCGCTATCGAGCGCGGGGGCGGGGCGGGTCAAGGTTCGTGGTCATCTAGAACGGCGCCCTCGCCGTGAAGCGGACGCCCTTGCCGCCGTCGGGATGGCGGAACTGCAGCGTCTCGGAATGGAGCATCAGACGGGGGAAGTCGCGGGCCGGGCCGGCGCTGTAGAACGGGTCGCCGAGGATCGGGTGGCCGATCTCGGCCATGTGGACGCGCAGCTGGTGCGAGCGGCCGGTGCGGGGCATCAGGCGGACGCGCGTCTCGCCGTCGCCGGTGCGCAGGACGCGCCAGTCGGTGACCGCCTCGCGGCCCTCCTGATGGTCGACCTTCTGGCGGGGGCGGTTCGGCCAGTCGACGATCAGCGGCAGGTTTACGGTGCCGGTCTTGTCCGTCATCTCGCCCCAGAGGCGGGCGACGTAGGTCTTCTTCGTCTGGCGCTTCTCGAACTGCAGGCCGAGGTGGCGCTGGGCGTGGGGGGTCAGGGCGAAGACCATGACGCCGGAGGTGTCGCGGTCCAGCCGGTGGACGAGGAGCGCGGTGGGGAACGCGGCCTGCACGCGGGTCAGCAGGCAGTCGGCGAGATGTTCGCCCTTGCCGGGGACGGAGAGGAGGCCGGCAGGCTTGTCCACCAGCAGCACCTCGTGATCCTCGTGCAGGACCGCGAGCGGCGTGTCGGGCGGGGCGTAGACGTCGTGCATGGGGGCCGCGTCTAGCAGGTCAGGCCGGGTCGTAGTAGTCGCCCGCGTCGCCGGTGAAGATGTGCTCCGTCAGGCAGCCTCCCGTCGGTGCGACGAGCTGACCGGCCTCGATCGAGAGGGTGCCGGCGGCGTCGCGGAACCACAGCGACGCGCCTCAGGTGCGGCAGAAGCCGCGGGTGGAGCCGGCGGGGCCGGCCCATGTGCCGAGGCCGCCGGTGGCGGTCCAGGCGAGGCGGCCCTCGTCGGCGTCGGAGCTGGCGGCGTAGTGGCCGGAGAGCTGGCGGCACTGGGTGCAGTGGCAGGCGGTGATCGCCCCGACCGGGGCGGCGTGGGTGAAAGCGAAGGCGCCGCAGAGGCAGCGGCCGGCGACCCCGCCCGGGCCCGTGGCCTCAATCGGGGATGTGGGGCGCATCGGCGGGCAGGTCGTAGTAATCGCCTTTGTCCGCGGTGAAGATGTGCTTGCCCGGAGTCAGGCCCGTCGGCGTCTCCAGCGCGCCGGCGGCGATGCCGATATGGCCGGCGCCGTCGGGACGGAAGAACAGGCTGGCGCCGCAGCGGTCGCAGAAGCCGCGCTCGGCGATGTCGGAAGAGGCGTACCAGCGCAGGGTCTCGTCGGCGGTGAAGCGGACGTCGGCGGCCTCGGCGCGGGTGGAGGCCCAGTAGTGGCCGCTCCACGCGCGGCAGAGCGAGCAGTGGCAGAAGGTGACCGAGGGGCGCGGATCCGCGACCTCGAACGAGACGCCGCCGCAGAGGCACGAGCCGCGGATCATCGGGCGAAGACAGCTGTCAGGATTGCGGACAGGCCGTCGGCGTCCTCTTGCGTGAAGGCGTCCGGGCGGTCGCTGTCGATGTCGAGAACGCCGAGGAGGCGGCCCGCGGCGTCGCGGACGGGGAGGACGATCTCGGACCGGGTGGAGGAGGAGCAGGCGATGTGGCCGGGGAACGCCTCCACGTCGGGGACGATCTGCACGTCGCCGGTGCGGGCGGCGGCGCCGCAGACGCCCTTGTCGAACGGAATCGTCAGGCAGCCGTGGCCGCCCTGGTAGGGGCCGATCTTGAGGAGCCCGGGGGCGGTGACGCGGTAGAAGCCGGTCCAGTCGAAGCGGTCGTCGGCGTGATGGAGCTCGCAGGCGACGGTGGCCATGAGGGCGATCTCGTCGGTTTCGTCCGTCGCGAGGGCGGTGAGGCGCTGGTGGAGGTCGGGGTAGTCTGCGTGCATCGTCGGTTCCGGCCTGTGAGGGCGGACCGGGGGTTTCACACCCCCGGACCCCCGTGGAGGTATTTTGAGCAAGATAGGAGCAGGGTCAGGGGCGCTCTATCGCGATGGCGGTGCCCTCGCCGCCGCCGATGCAGATGGCGGCGACGCCGCGTCTGAGGTCGCGGGCCTCGAGCGTGTGGAGCAGCGTGACGAGGATGCGGGCGCCGCTGGCGCCGATCGGGTGGCCGAGGGCGCAGGCGCCGCCGTTGACGTTGAGGCGGTCCCTCGGGAGGCCCATCTCGTGCATGAAGGCCATGGGAACGACGGCGAAGGCCTCGTTCACCTCCCAGAGGTCGACGTCGTCCACCGTCCAGCCGAGCCGCTTGAGCAGCTTCTGCGCGGCGGGGACCGGGGCGGTGGTGAACCAGCCGGGCGCCTGCGCGTGGGAGGCGTGGCCGAGGATGCGCGCGCGGACCGGCATGTCGGTCGCCTTCGCCACCTGCTCGGCCGCGAGGACGAGGGCGGCGGCGCCGTCGGAGATCGAGGAGGAGTTGGCGGCGGTGACGGTGCCGCCCTGCCGGAACGCGGGTTTCAGATGCGGGATCTTCTCCGGGCGCGCCTTGCCGGGCTGCTCGTCCTCGGCGACCTCGGTGTCTCCGCCGCGTCCCGGGACGGTGACCGGCGCGATCTCGGTTGCGAAGCCGCCGTCGCGCTGGGCGCGCCGGGCGTTCTCGAGGCTGGCGAGCGCGTACTCGTCCTGGGCGGCGCGGGTGAACTGGAAGCGCTCGGCGCAGTCCTCGGCAAAGGTACCCATGAGGCGGCCGGGCTCGTAGGCGTCCTCCAGCCCGTCGAGGAACATCGAATCCTGCACCTGGCCGTGGCCGATCCGGGCGCCACCTCGCATCTTGGGCAGCAGGTAGGGGGCGTTGGTCATGCTCTCCATGCCGCCGGCGACCATCGTGCCGGCGTGGCCGAGGGCGATCTGGTCGAAGGCCATCATCGCCGCCTTCATGCCCGAGCCGCACATCTTGTTCAGCGTGGTGGCGGGGACCTCCTCGCCGAGGCCGGCGTGGAAGCCCGCCTGCCGCGCCGGGGCCTGCCCCTGCCCGGCGGGCAGGACGCAGCCCATCAGGACTTCGTCAACCGTCCCGACACCCGCCCCGTCGAGGGCGGCGCGAATCGCCGATCCGCCGAGTTCGGGCGCGGAGAGCGGCGCCAGGGCGCCCTGGAAGCCGCCCATCGGCGTGCGGGCGGCGCCGGAGATCACGACTGTTCTCATTTTCGCTCCTTATCCCGGCCCGCCGCCGGCGGATCGTCCGCGTCTCGCGGACAATGTCGCGAAAGCGCCGCGTTCGGATCATCCTCCCGCCGCGGCGGTCGGGGATCAAGGTCCCTGTAGCTGCAAGGCTTCACCCGGCGCCGTCCGAACATCAGCCCCCACCCAGCGGGCGGCGCCGGGGCATCTCCTCTCACATCAATGCTTCGACCAGCGCGGCCTGCACGCCGCCACCGGCGACGATGCCCGGCAGGCGCGGCACCGCCCCGTTGAAGCGCAGCGGCAGTCCGGCGCGGTCCGTCGCCGATCCGCCCGCCTCGGTCACGATCAGCGCGCCGGCCGCCACGTCCCATTCCCACGTCGGTCGCAGCGTCAGCATCGCGTCGTACCGGCCCTCGGCGACGAGGCATAGGCGGAACGCCAGCGACGAGCGGAAGGCGCGGCGGAACGGCGGCGGCGCTCCGCCGCGCCACAGTTGTCCGGCGAGGGTCGGCTTCGCGCACAGGACCTCGGCCTCGGCCATGTCCGCCGCCCCGCTGGCGCGGATCGGCGCGCCGTCGCGGGTCGCGCCCTGCCCCGCGGCCGCGGCATAGAGCGTCCCGCGGGCGGGCATCGCGACGGCGGCGGCGACGATCCGCCCGGCCTCGGCGACGGCGACGGAGACCCCCCAGTCGCGGCTGCCTTCCATGAATGCGCGGGTGCCGTCGATCGGGTCGACGATGAACACCCGCTCGCGCGACAGGCGCTCCGGCCCGTCCTCGGTCTCTTCCGAGAGCCAGCCGTAGTCCGGACGGGCCCCGATCAGCCGGTCCCTGAGGTGCGCGTCGGAGGCAAGATCGGCGTCGGTCGCCGGCCCCTCGTCGCCCTTGTGCCAGGTGCGGTAGCCGCGCGCGCGGATCGCCAGAGCAATCTCGCCCGCGCCCGTCGCCGCCTCGACCAGAAGATCGAGGTCAGTCGCCGGCAAGGGTCATCCCGTCGACCAGCAGCGAGGGCACGACGCGGCCGAGCCAGCCGCGGGCGTCGTTCGCGGGCACGATCCGGCGCAGCATGTCGCGCAGGTTGCCGGCGACGGTGATCTCGCTCACCGGGTAGGCGACCTCGCCGTTCTCGATCCAGAAGCCGGAGGCGCCGCGGGAATAGTCTCCGGTATTGGGATTGATCGTGGCGCCGATCATCGAGGTGACGACGAGGCCGGTGCCCATCTGCGCGATCAGGTCGGCGCGGCTGGCGGTCCCTTGCGTCAGAGTCAGGTTGCCGGCGGAGGGCGAGGGGGGGCCGCCGGGGCCGCGGACGGCGTTGGCCGTGCTCTCCATCCCCAGCTTTCGGGCGGTGGCGAGGTCGAGGGTCCAGCCCTGCAGGATGCCGTCCTCGACCAGCGCGCGGCGGGCGGTCGGCAGCCCCTCGGCGTCGAACAGGCGCGAGCCGCGGATGCGGGGGCGGTGCGGCTCCTCGATCAGCGACAGGCCGTCCGGCAGCACCGCCTCGCCCAGCGCGCCGCGCAGGAAGGACGCGCCGCGGGCGACGGCGGTGCCGTTGATCGCCTGCACGAGGTGGCCGATCAGGGACGAGGCGATGCGCTCGTCGTAGAGGACGGGGTAGCGGCCGGTCTTCGGGCGCCGGGCGCCCTGCCGTTCGGCGGCCCGCTCGCCCGCGATGCGGCCGATCTCGGCTGCGCCGCGCAGGTCGGCGGCGAAGACGCGCGAATCGTGGTCGTAGTCCCGCTCCATCTTCGTGCCGGTGCCGGAGATGGCGACGCAGGACAGCGCGTTGTCGGTGCGGTCGTAGCCGCCGGCGAAGCCGTTGCTGGCGGCGAGATGGACGGAGGTGCGGCCGTAGGCGGCGCCGGCGGACTGGACCTGCGTCACGCCGGGAGTTGCCAGCGCGGCCGCCTCGGCCTCGCGCGCGGCGTCCTCCAGAGCGGCGGGGTCGGGCTCGGCCGCGGGGTCCGCCAGTTCCAGCCGCGAGGCGTCGAGGTCGGTGGCGAGCTGGCCGGGATCGGCGAGGCCGGCATGGGGATCCTCGGGCGCCTCGCGGGCCATCGCGACGGCGCGCTCGGCCATCCGCGACAGCGTGTCGGGACGGGCGTCCGACGAGGAGACGCAGGCCTGCCGCCGGCCGATCAGGACCCGCAGGCCCAGCTCGACCCCTTCGGACCGTTCCGCCTCTTCCAGCGCCCCGGCGCGGACGCCGATCTGCAGCGAGGTGCTTTTGACCGCGAGGGCGTCGGCGGCGTCGGCCCCGGCATGGCGGGCCGCGGAAAGGAGCGCGTCGGCGAGGGCGGGCAGGTCGTGGGGCATCGGGACTCCGGTCCGGCGGGGGTCCGTCGCAGGTAGTCCGGCCCGCGCGGCCCCGCAAGGGCGCCGCCGTTCCCCGTGGCGGGGGGAGGTGCTAGGGCGGGTCGGTCATCAGGGAGATCGAGAGATGGGCGAGAGCTACGACCGCGGCATGGCGATCCGCAGGACGGTTCTGGGCGACGCGCACGTGGACCGCGCCGAGGCGAACAAGACGGATTTCGACGTGCCGTTCCAGGAGCTGATCACGGAAAGCGCCTGGGCGCGGGTCTGGGCGCGCGACACGCTGCCCCTGCGCGAGCGGTCGATGCTGACGCTCGCCATCCTCGCGGCGCTGGGGCTGGACGGCGAGTTCGCGATGCATGTGCGTGCGACGGCGCGCACCGGCGCGAGCGAGGAGGACGTGATGGAGCTGCTGCTGCACGTCGCGATCTATGCGGGCGTGCCGCGAGCGAACCACGCCATCGCGATCGCGAAGAAGACGTTCGCGGAGATGCGCGAGGCGGAGTGAGGGCGGGGCGTCAGGGGCAGGGGACGACGTTCGCAACCCGAGGTCGTGACGGAGGGCAGCGTCCGGCCGCAGTCAGACGCTCCGACGCCGCGGTAGAGGCGGTTGATCCCGCCACCCCCGGACGACCTCTATCGTCTCGCAGGTGGCACGGAAGCGTCTGGCCGGGGGCGGCCAGACGCTGCCCGGGCCGCTTGCGCGGCTGATTCCGGGCAGGGGCCCCGGGGCGTTTCGCGCCGCAAAGATGGGGCGGCTCTCCTCAAGAAAAAGAACGCCCCCGCCGTTGCCGGTGGGGGGCGTCCCAAACCCTCGCTCGGGCGGCCTGTCGGCCGCGCCGCCTTACTGCAGGCGCTGGCCGTTGACGATCAGGTGGCCCTGGTCGTTCACCTCGACCGTGGTCTCGAGCTGGTCGTCGCCGGTCACGGTGGCGAACATGCCCATCATCATCCGGCCCTGCATCGCCGCGTCCTGCGGCACCAGGCCCATCTCGACCAGCGTGTCCAGCAGGCCGTTGCCGCCGGTCAGGCTGATCCCCAGCTCGCCCTGCGGGCGCGGCATGCCCGGGAAGGTCGTCATATCCGAATTGTCGAACGTGAACGACCCGCCGCCGGTCAGCTGCGCCCCGACGAGCGAGACGTTCAGCTCGTCGAGCGTGAGGGAGTGCAGCTCGGCCGGCATGTCCGCCGTCGCCATCTGCTCGGCCTGCGCCGGGTCGAGGACGTCGAACAGCAGCCTGGCGGTGCCCGACAGGCCGATCACGATCGTCGCGGGGTCATGCGGCAGCTGCCCCGACGGGTCGATCATCGACCAGATCATGTCGTTGACCGTGACGTCCGTCAGGTTGACCGACGCCGAGAAGTCCGCCGGCTCGTCGGTCGACTCGAGGGGCATCGACAGGCCGAGGCCGTACTCCGCCGCCGACAGCTCGATCGGGAACGGCAGCTCGGAGGACGAGATGTTCAGCGCCAGGTCGGTGACGCGGGTGTTGTAGGACAGCGCGCTGGCGTCGAAGCTGGCGGTCAGCTCGCCCGACCCGACCGAGGCGGTGCCTTCCCCGCTCTCCATGCCGTCCGAGAAGTTGAACATGTAGGTGCCCGAGCCGAAGCTGTAGCCGCCGGACATCGCCAGACCCTGCTGGAACACCATCGCCATCTCTTCCGGCGGGGCGTTCATGTCCATGTCGGGCGGGATCGCCACGCTGGCGTCGAACGCGAGGTCGGAGAACTGGCCGGACAGGAAGAACGCGCCTTCCTCGCCCTCGGGCGCGGTGGCGTCGATCAGGATGTCGACATTGTCCATCGACAGGTCGTAGTCGACCTCGCGCAGATCTCCCTCGCGCATGGTGTAGGTGCCGGTGGTGTTCGTGAACCCCAGCAGGGCCTCGGCCTGCATCGGCTGGCCCTCGACGATCACCTCCTCCAGCTCGATCTCGTAGCGCGGGGCGGAGATGTCGAAGGTCATCTCCTCGGGCGTGCCGCTGACCGTGAGGGTGCTGTCGCCGACGCGCACGGCGACCACGGCCCGGTCGGTCTCGGTGATGGCCGGACCCGGGCTGAAGGTCATCGTGAACTCTTCGGGGAACGCGACGTCGACGGTCCCGTCGCCGTTCTCGGTGAAGACGAGGTCGCCCATCGGCGCCTCGATGGAGCTGTCGGGCGTGCTCATGGCGATGGCGAGATTGGGCACGGTCAGCGACCCGCCCGACATCGTCGGCTCGTCGTAGGTGACCATCCCCTCGCCGTACATGTCGAGGTTGGTCTGCCACATCTCCCACACCTGCTCGGCGGTGACGTCGGCGGCGGCGGCACCGGCCCAGGCCAGAGCGGCGGCCGACACGGTGGTGCCAAGAATTCTGCTGGCTTTCACGGTAATACCCTTCCCTGTCGAAATCCGCTCCGACTCTCGGACGGCGGCAGGGCATGGTCAAGGTCGGGAAAACTGGACCGTCCGGAGCGGCGGTTCTATGTCGGGGCCGACGAAAGAACGAGAGGTGCAGCCATGAGCGTCGAAGGCAAGGTCGTCCTGATCACCGGAGCGAGCCGCGGCATCGGCGCGGCGGCGGCGCGGGCCTTCGCGGCCGGCGGAGCGCGGGTCGCGCTGACCGCCCGCAGCGCCGATTCCCTCGGACAGCTGGCGGCCGAGATCGGCGAGCAGGCGCTGGCCGTGCCCTGCGACGTCGCCCGCTACTGGGAGGTCGCGGCGGCGGTCGACGCCGTCGTCGGCACCTGGGGGCGGCTTGACGTGCTCGTGGGCAATGCCGGCGCGATCGAGCCGATCGCCCACATGGCCGATGTGGATCCCGAGGAGTGGAGCCGGGTCATCGACGTCAACCTCAAGGGCGTGTTCCACGGGATGCGCGCGGCGCTGCGGCCGATGCTGGCGCAGGGCGGCGGCACGATCCTCACCGTCTCGTCCGGGGCGGCGCACAACCCGGTGGAGGCGTGGTCGCACTATTGCGCGTCCAAAGCCGGCGCGGCGATGCTGACCTCGTGCCTCGACCTCGAATATCGCGGCCGCGGCATCCGTGCGATGGGCCTGTCGCCGGGCACGGTCGCGACCGAGATGCAGCGCGAGATCAAGCGCAGCGGCATCAACCCGGTCAGCCAGCTGAACTGGGACGACCACATCCCCCCCGAATGGCCGGCCGAGGCGCTGGTCTGGATGTGCGGTGCCGACGCGGACGAGTTCGTCGGCCAGGAGGTCTCGCTCCGCGATCCGGCGATCCGCAGCCGCGTGGGCGTGGCGTGACGATCCGCACGGACCGCGACGGCGCGGTCTGGACGCTGACGCTCGACCGGCCGGACAAGGCCAACGCGCTCACGAAAGCGATGCTGGAAGAGCTGCGCGTCGGCGTGACCGGGGCGGCGGAAGCCGGCGCACGCGGCCTGATCCTGACCGGCGCGGGGCGCGTGTTCAGCGCCGGGATGGACCTCGCCGAGGCGGACACCGGGCTGCCGACCGACCCGCTCTGGGACGCCCTGTCGGACGCGGTGGCGGCCTTTTCCGGCGTTTCGGTGGCGGCGCTGAACGGCACGGTGGCGGGCGGCGCTCTCGGCATGGTGCTGGCCTGCGACCTGCGGATCGCGGTGCTCGGCACCCGCCTCTTCTACCCCGTCATCGGCGCCGGCTACCTGCCCCAGCCGGCCGATCCCCCGCGGCTGGCCGCGCTGGTCGGTCCGGCGCGGGCGCGTCGGATGCTCCTCCTCGGAGAGCGGGTGGAGCTGGACGACGCGCTCACCTGGGGCCTCGTCGACCGCCGGGCCGACGGCGACGTGGTGGCGGCGGCGCGGAACTGGATCGCCCCGGCCATCGATTCGCGCCCCGGCCTCGCCGAGGCGATCAAGGCGCGGCTCTGACCGCCCGCCGTTCAGCGCCGTCGCCGCGCGCCCGGCACCTTCGACGTGAACGAGGGAGGCCGCTTGGCCACCCACGCGGCGAAGGTCGCGAGGCGCGGATGGGCGCGCAGCGCCTCTGGCGTGCTGTAGTCGCGGGCGAGTTCCGCCTCGGTCAGGGTGGCGTGGATCTCCTTGTGGCAGATCTGGTGCATCAGGACCGTCGGCCCCTTCGCGCCGCCCTTGAGGCGCGGCACCAGGTGGTGGACGCTCTGCGGCACGCCAGGCGGGATCGGGCGCAGGCACAGGGGGCAGATCGGGTCGGATGGATCCATCGGGGCAGGATGTGAGCCGCCCGTCCGGCGCGGCAAGGACCGCGCTGGTCGTCGGCGCCGGCCCGGCGGGCCTCATGGCCGCCGAGGAGATGGCCCGCGCCGGCCTGGCCGTGACGGTCGCCGAGGCGATGCCCTCCCCCGCCCGCAAGCTGCTGATGGCGGGCAAGTCGGGCCTGAACCTGACGATGGACCGCCCGCTGCCGGACTTCCTGGACGGGTTCGGTCCCGGCCTGCCTCCGGCCGTGGCCGCGGCCGTCGCCGAATTCGGGCCCGCCGAGGTGGCCGCGTGGGCGCGGGGACTGGGGCAGGAGGTGTTCACCGGCTCCACCGGGCGCGTCTTCCCGGTCGCGATGAAGGCCTCGCCGCTGCTGCGGGCCTGGCTGCGGCGGCTGGACGGCCTCGGCGTCGCGCTGCGGACGCGCTGGCGGTGGACGGGGTGGGACGGGGGCGGCCTGCGCTTCGACACGCCCGACGGGCCGCGGACCGAACGGCCGGACGCGACCGTCCTCGCCTGCGGCGGCGCCAGCTGGCGGCGGCTGGGATCGGACGGGGCGTGGGCGGGCTGGATCGGGACGGGCGTGACGCCCTTCGCGCCTGCGAACGTCGGCCTGCGGGTGGACTGGTCGCCGCACATGTCGCCGCTCTTCGGTACGCCGGTGAAGGGCGCGGCGCTGCACGCGGGCGCCACGACCAGCCGCGGCGAGTTCGTGATCTCGGAGCGGGGACTTGAGGGCGGCGGCATCTACGCGATCGGCCGGTCAGTGCGGGAGGGGGCGGAGCTCCGTCTCGATCTGCTGCCGGACCTGAGTTCCGGCGAGATCCGCGCCCGCCTCGCCAGCGCACCGGCACGGCAGAGCCTGTCCAACCGCCTGCGCCGCAACCTCGGCCTCGATCCGGCGCGAATCTCGCTGCTGAACGAGTTCGGCCGGCCGCTGCCGGGCGACCTCGCGCCTCTCCTCAAGGCGCTGCCGGTCCGCCATGCCGGTCCCCGGCCTCTGGACGAGGCGATCTCGACCGCCGGCGGCCTCTCGTTCGAGGCTCTTCACGGGCTGGAGCTGAAGGACCGGCCGGGCACCTTCGCCGCGGGCGAGATGCTGGACTGGGAGGCGCCGACCGGCGGCTGGCTCATCACCGCGAGCCTCGCCACCGGGCGCGCCGCAGGACGTGCGGCCGCCGCCCGCGCGGGCGGCGCTGCGCCTTGTGGGTGAGTCCCACGCCACACGGCCACCGGCGATGGATCGCTGCCCCCCCCGACCAGCGCTTTCCACTGTCCGGCCAAGCGGCTAGGAAGGTCCCGGGACACACACGGAGACCTTTGCGCATGGCCTGCCGCCCGCCTTCCCCGATCCGCCTCCGCTCCGCCCTTGGCGGCAGCTGCCTCGCGCTGCTCGCCGCCCTGCCGGCGACGGCGCAGGAACGCGGGCTCAGCTACAACATGTACGGCCAGGTCGGCCTGATCGACATGCCCACGGCGCTGAGTGCGCCGGACGGGCAGATCACCGCCACCGTCGGCGGCTTCTCCGGTCAGATCCGCGGCAACTTCACCTTCCAGATCACCCCGCGCCTGTCGGGGACGTTCCGGTACTCGGGACTGCAGGGCTACTCGCTCCCGGGGAATCCGCTGATCGACGAGGACGAGTTCTACTACGACCGCAGCTTCGACCTGCGCTACCAGATCCTCGACGAGGGCGAGTACGTCCCCGCCGTCGCGGTCGGCCTGCAGGACTTCCTCGGCACCGGCACGTTCAGCGGCGAATACATCGTCGCGACCAAGACGCTGGGCGATTCGTTCCGGGTCACGGCCGGCCTGGGCTGGGGGCGCCTCGCGACCGCAGACTCCCTCGGCATGCCCTTCGGCGAGCGGCCGGAGCGCGACTTCGGCAGCGGCGGCGAGGTGGAATTCGACCAGTTCTTCCGCGGCGACGTCGCCGTCTTCGGCGGCATCGAGTACGCCGCCACGGACGCGCTGACGATCAAGGCGGAGTATTCCTCCGACGCCTACGAACAGGAGACCGACCTCGGCATCGTCGAGGTGAACTCTCCCTTCAACATCGGGCTGGCGTACCGCCCGATCGATGGGGTTCAGCTGGGCGCGGCCTACATGCACGGCTCCGACATCGCGATCTGGGGCACCGTCCTTCTCGACCCCGCGATGCGGCCCTTCGGCGGCGGGCTCGACCCCGCGCCGGTCCCGGTCGCGGTGCGCGGCGCCGATCCGGACATCGCCCGGTCCTGGGACCGCGCGACCCTTCCGGTCGCCACGCTGACCGACCGAATCCGCCGCGGACTCGCCACCGAGGGCCTGATCCTCGACGGCATCGACCTCAGCGGCGGCACGGCGCGGGTGCGCTATACCAACACGCGCTACCGGTCCGAGGCGCAGGCGATGGGCCGCGCCGCGCGGGTGCTGACGACGCTGCTGCCGGCGGACTTCGGGACATTCGTGCTGGAGCCGTCACAGCGCGGCATCCCGATCTCGTCCAACACGTTCAGCCGGACCGATCTCGAGCAGCTCGAGAACACCGCCGGCGGCGCGCAGGAGATCCTCGACCGCGCGCGGATCGGAGACGCCGGCGGCCTGCCGCCGCTGACGCCGGTGCCGCGCGAGGACCGGTTCGACTGGGGCGTGCGCCCCTACCTGAACTTCGTGATCTTCGACGGCCCGGCCGAGGTGGTGGCCGGCATCGAGGCGCGGGCGAGCTACGAGATCACGCCGAACCTCGTCCTGTCCGGCGCGGTCCGGTACCGGGTCACGCCGACCGACGACAACGACCCCGAGCGGGACGAGCCGGTCCTGTACCCGGTGCGCACCGACGCCGCGGACTACATCCGCGAGGGCAACCCCGGGATCCAGCACCTGACGCTGGCCTATTACGGCCGGCCGGCGCGGAACCTCTACAGCCGGGTCACCGTCGGATACCTCGAATCGATGTACGGCGGCATCTCGACCGAGGTCCTCTGGGCGCCGGTCGACGCGAACTACGCCCTCGGCGCCGAGGTGAACTACGTCCGGCAGCGCGACTTCGATCAGCTCTTCGGGTTCCAGGACTACGACGTCGTCACCGGCCACGTCTCGGCCTACTACGACTTCCAGAACGGCTTCCACGGCCAGCTCGACGTGGGCCGCTACCTTGCCGGGGACTGGGGCGCGACGGTCGCGGTGGACCGCGAGTTCGAGAACGGGTGGAGCGTCGGGGCCTACGCGACCCTGACCGACGTCTCGTTCGAGGATTACGGCGAAGGGTCGTTCGACAAGGGGATCCGGGTCACGATCCCCTTCGACTGGTTCCTCGGCACGCCGACGCGGACCACCGCCTCGAACAGCCTCGCGTCGCTGACCCGCGACGGCGGCGCCCGACTCGGCGTGGACGGGCGGCTCTACGACACCGTCCGCGACGCGCGCCTGTCGGGGCTGGAGGATACCTGGGGCCGGTTCTGGAGATGACGATGGCACGCACGCTCACCGCCCTCGTGGCCGCGCTCGGCGTCGGTCTTCTGTCGGGATGCGCCACCGGCGACTCGTCGTCCGGCGGGCCCGGCGGCGGCCCCACCGGCCTGCTCGGCAGCCTGTCGGGCATCATCCCCGGCCTCGGCGGCGGCGCCGAGCAGACGGCGCAGCCGCCCGGCTTCGCCGCGACCGATCTCGCCGCCGCACCGGCCGCGTTCCAGCTGATGTGGCTGCCGACCTTCACCAGCCCCGGCCTCGCCCGAATCATCCAGAACAACGGCGGCGACCTGACGCTGGAAAGCCAGTACGGCTTCGACGCGGCCTTTCGCGACGGGTTCCTGGTCGGCACGCGGGGCCTGACCGAGGACCTGATGGGCGCCTACGTCGCCGATGTGCGCAGCGCCCTGCGGGCGGGCGGCGGCACGGCGGTCCGCATCCACGACACGCTCGACGGCCTCGATCAGATCGAGCAGCAGCGCTACGACTGCACCGTTTCCGCCGACGGGCGCGAGGAGGTCGACCTGGGCGTGCGCACGGTCGTCGCTCGGAAATTCGTCGAGAGCTGCCGTAACGCCTTCGTCCAGTTCGAAAATCTCTACTGGCTGGACGATCGGGGCGACATCGTGGCCTCCCGCCAGTTCGTTACGCAGACTGTTGCATATTTGCGCAGCAACCGACTGTGAATCGCGTAGGCCGCTGTTTCCACTAGGGGACACGCTTGATGGACCCTAGGACTGGCGATATAGCGAACTCAACGCTTTGTTATCAACTGGAGTAGAGACATGCGCCTCACCAAGACCCTCCTCGCCGCCACGGTCGCCACGACCTTCGCCGCTTCCACCGCCTTCGCCGGCGGCTTCGCCGACGAGATCGTCGAAGCTCCGGTGGTTGTGGTCGAGCCGACCGCCCCCCGCGGCTCGCTCCCCGGCTGGGTGATCCCCGCCGTTCTGGTGGCCGGCCTGGTGGCCCTGGCCGTCTCGGGCGACGACTCGGACGACGAAGAAGACTGATCGTCGATCGACGCTTCGCGTCGATCCGGAACCGGCGGCCCATGGCCGCCGGTTTTTTTGTCGTGCGGGAATTGCCCTTTCCCGCTGCGGCCGCGGCATCGGCGGCGCTTTACTCGCAACGAATCCCGACTGACGCCTTGAAACGTGGGGTGAGCGCAATAGGCTCGTCCCACAGCATGAACCAAGGAGACAGCCCATGCCGTTCAGAAAGCTGGCGATCGCCACCGCCCTCGCCACCCTGCCGGCCGGGGCTGCCCTCGCCGGCGGTTTCGCCGACGAGATCGTCGAAGCCCCCGTCCAGATCGTCGAACCCGTCGCCCCCCGCGGTTCCCTGCCGGGCTGGGTGATCCCGGCCGTCCTCGTGGCCGGCCTCGTCGCTCTCGCCGTGTCCGGCGACGACAGCGACGATGACGAAGACTCCGCCGCATTCTGATTCAGTGAGCCGTGGCCGCAGCGCCTCGGCAATTTTCAGCCATCACCGGTCAACGGGTTTGAACTGGCCCAATAGCCCGGTATTGTGCCGACTGGCACTCATACAGGAGAGTTTCCATGCCCCTCGCCAAGACCCTCGTCGCCGCGCTCGTCGCGATCCCCATGGCCACCGCGTCCTTCGCCGGCGGCTTCGCCGACGAGATCGTCGAGACTCCGGTCGCGCCGGTCCAGATCGTCGAGCCCGCTGCCCCCCGCGGCTCGCTCCCCGGCTGGGTGATTCCCGCCGTCCTCGTCGCCGGTCTGGTGGCGCTGGCCGTTTCGGGTGACGACAGCGACGACGAAGACGACGCGTCCTAAGATTACCGCGATCCTCGATCGCTCCGATGCCGTCCTGCCATCCGGCGGGACGGCATTTTGATTCGGCGGCACGAGGCCGATCTTTCAGCCGCGCCCCTTCGCCATCATGGCGAGCCGGATCAGCGCCCGTTCCGTCAGCGCCGCCGCCGGGGCCGTCTGGCCGGCCGAGCGCAGCGCGAGGTCCGTCTCCACCAGCACGTCGAGCGCCCGTTCCAGCGCGGGCCGGCCCCAGGCCTCCGCCTGCCGGACCAGGCGATCGCGGCGCGGGCCGAAGACCGGAGGACGCAGGCGACCGGCGCCCTGCGCAGGGCCGCCCGGGTCCGACGCCGCGGCGTGCAGCCGCCTGAAATGGCGCTGCGCCGCGATGCACAGGCCGACGGGCTGCACCCCCTGCGCATAGAGCCGGCGCAGCACCTCGGCGATTCGCTCGCGGCCGCCGTCGGCGACGGCGGCGATCAGGTCGTCGAGGTCGGCCTCGTGGGACTGCGGGGCCATCACCGCCACATCCGCCGCCGTGGGACCGCGCCCCTCGCCGTGCAGGTACAGGCCCAGCTTCTCCACCGTCTGGCGGAAATCGCCCGGCGACAGGTCCCGGGACAGCGCCATCAGCGCGGCGCGCCCGTCGCCGTCCGGCGGGGCGAGGCCCGTGGACGCGCACAGGTCCATCACCTCGCCCTCCGACGGCGGATCGTCGTAGAGCGCGATGGCCACGGCGCGCCGGTCGCTCTCGAACATCTTGCGCAGGGCCGACTTCGCCGAAAGCTGGCCCGCCGTCACGACCACGGTCGCGTCGCCCTCGCGCCAGTCCGCCAGGGCGGCGCCGATCGTCTCGGCCAGGCCATCGGTCGCCTCCTCGACGAAGACGACGCGCGCCCCCGGAAAGAAGCCCTGCGCCCGCATCGCGGCGTCGAGGGCCGCGCCATCCTTGCGCAGGTCGGCGGCAGGGATCCGGGCGAGGCGCATCTCGCCCTCGCCCTCCGGGCCGATCAGCTTGAGAATCAGCTCCTGCCGCTTCAGCGCGACGCGCATCGCGTCCTCGCCGTGGATCAGCACCGCCGGCAGGGGCGACGGCGGCGCCCGGAAGAACCCCGCGACGTCGCGGCCGGACAGCTTCATCGCGCGGCCAGATCGGGCGACAGGGCCAGCAGCCGGGTGACGATCTGGTCGGCGAGGATGACGGCCAGCCGGTCGCGGGCGTCCCGCGCCGCCGCCTCGGTCGCGACGGTGGAGCCGGTGGCGGAATAGGCGGTGAAGGCGTCGGCGACGCCCTCGGCGATCACCGCGCCATCGGGCCGCGACTCGAGGCGCCACGGCGCGCGGCCGAGCAGGGTGAACCGCGTCTGTGCCCCGTCGGCGCCGATGGCCGTCGCCTCGTCCGCGATCTCCAGCGTCACCGTCAGGCCCAGCGGCGCCCCCTCGTTCCGTCCCAGACGATCCTCCAGCCGCGCCCGCAGGCGGTAGCCGGCGGGCGTGGCAGGCGTGGCGTAGGCCACCTGGCCGCGCAGCACCTCGCCCGGGCCGCCGGGGGCGTAGACGGGGGTGAAGCCGCAGGCGCCCAGCGCCAGCAGCGCGAGCACCGCGCCGCGCCGCGTGGCGCCCTCAGGCCACCACATTGACGATGCGCCCGGGGACGACGATCAGCTTCTTGACCGGCTGGCCGGCGAGCGCCCTCTGCACGGCCTCGTCCGCCATGACGAGCGCCTCGATCTCGCCCTTCCCCATGTCCTTGGGCACCGTCACCTCGGACCGGCGCTTGCCGTTCACCTGGATCGGCAGGGTGACGCTGTCGTCGGTCAGCAGCGCGGGATCGGCCTCGGGCCAGGGCGCGTCGGCGATCAGGCCGTCCCGGCCCAGCGCCGCCCACACCTCCTCCGCCAGGTGCGGCGTGAAGGGCGCCATGAGCTGCGCCAGCACGCCGGCCGCCTCGCGGCGGGCCGTGCCGCCGGCGTCGGACTTCTGCAGGGCGGTCGTCAGCGCGTACAGCTTGGCGATGGCGGCGTTGAAGCCGAAGCTTTCCAGCCCCATCGTCACGTCGTGGATCGCCCGGTGCAGCGTCCGCCGCAGATCCGCGTCGCCCGGCCCCTGCCCCTCCTCCGCCTCGGCCGCGTCCAGCGCTACGCGCCAGACGCGCGCCAGGTGCTTCTGCGCGGCGTCGGCGCCTGCGGCGGTCCATTCGACGTCCCGCTCCGGCGGGCTGTCGGACAGGACGAACCAGCGGGCGGTGTCGGCGCCGTAGTCGCGAACGATGTCGTCGGGGTCGACGACGTTCTTCTTGGACTTCGACATCTTGGCCGAGGGGATGATCTCGACCGCCGTGCCGTCCTTCAGGAACGCCCCACCGTCCCGCAGCTCCACGTCCTCGGGGAAGTGATAGACGGCGCGGCCGGCCGCGTCCTCGGTCCGGAAGATCGCGTGCGTGACCATGCCTTGCGTGAACAGCGCGTCGAACGGTTCAATCGCGCTCTCCGGCAGGTGGCCGGTCTGGTGCATCGCGCGGGCGAAGAAGCGGGAATAGAGCAGGTGCAGGATCGCGTGCTCGATCCCGCCGATATACTGGTCGACGTTCATCCAGTAGCCGGCATCCTCGGCCACCGTCGGCGTGTCGGCATTCGGCGCGGTGAAGCGGGCGAAGTACCAGGACGAATCGACGAACGTGTCCATCGTGTCGGTCTCGCGCTGTGCGTCGCCGCCGCAACGTGGGCATTTGACGTTCCGCCAGGTCGGATGACGGTCCAGCGGGTTGCCCGGAATACCGAAGGAGACGTCATAGGGGAGCTCGACCGGCAGGTTCTCCTTCGCCTCCGGCACGACGCCGCATGCCTCGCAGTGGATCACCGGGATCGGGCAGCCCCAGAAGCGCTGGCGCGACAGCCCCCAGTCCCGCAGGCGGTACTTCGTCACGCCGCGGCCGACGCCGTTCGCCTCGCAGAAGGCGATGGCGGCCTCAACCCCGTCGGCGCCCGTCTGGACCTCATCGCCCGCGATCAGCCGGACGTAGCGCACCGGCTGGTCCTTCGGCGGAACATAGGCGGCCGCCCCCTCTTCCGGCGCCGCGTAGTCGCCCGTGACCTCCGCCGGCTCGAAGGTCGAGGCGACGGGCAGGCCGTACTTCCGCGCGAAGTCCAGGTCGCGCTGGTCGTGCGCCGGGCAGCCGAAGATGGCGCCGGTGCCGTAATCCATCAGGATGAAGTTGGCGATCCAGACCGGCAGCTCCCATCCGGTGTCGAACGGGTGGCGGACGGTCAGGCCTGTGTCGAAGCCGGTCTTCTCGGCCGTCTCCAGCGCCTCCTCGGTCGTGCCGCCCTTGCGCGCCTCGGCGCAGTAGGCGGCGACGTCCGCCCTCTCCCGCTCCAGCTGGCGGGCGAGCGGGTGGTCGGGCGAGACGGCGACGAAGGACGCGCCCATCAGCGTGTCGGGGCGGGTGGTGTAGACCTCGATCCGGTCGAAGTTGCCGTGCGCCTCGGTCATCCCGAACGCGAACTGCAGTCCGCGCGACCGGCCGATCCAGTTGGCCTGCATCAGCTTGACCTTGGCGGGCCAGTTGTCGAGCCGGTCGAGGGCGGCCAGCAGCTCCTCCGAGTAGTCGGAGATGCGGAAGAACCACTGGGTCAGCTCGCGCCGTTCCACCTCGGCGCCCGAGCGCCAGCCCTTGCCGTCGATGACCTGCTCGTTCGCGAGCACGGTCATGTCGACCGGATCCCAGTTCACCACCGCGTTCTTGCGGTAGACGAGGCCCTTCTCCAGCATGTCGATGAACAGCGCCTGCTGCTGGCCGTAGTACTCCGGATCGCAGGTCGCCAGCTCGCGCGACCAGTCCAGCGACCAGCCGAGCGGCTTCATCTGCGCCTTCATCTCGGCGATGTTTTTGTACGTCCAGTCCTGCGGATGCCCGCCCGAGGCCATCGCCGCGTTCTCCGCCGGCATGCCGAAGGCGTCCCAGCCCATCGGGTGCAGGACGTTGAAGCCGCGCGCCTTCTTGTAGCGCGCGATGACGTCGCCCATCGTGTAGTTGCGGACGTGGCCGATGTGGATGCGCCCCGACGGGTAGGGGAACATCTCGAGGACGTAGTACTTCGGCCGGCTCTCGTCCCGCTCCGCGCGGAAGGTGCCGGCCGCGTCCCAGGCGGCCTGCCATTTCGGTTCGATCTCGGACGGCGAATAGCGCGACATCGGCATACCTTCGGCTTGCCCCTCAGGGCGTCGAGGCTGGACCTACCCCGTTCGGGCAGTGGATTCCAGAAGCGTCAGAGACCGCCGTCGCGGATCCGCAACTCGCGCGCCCGGGACAGGATCGCGTCCTCGACCGCGCGCTGCGTCTCGACCGGGACGGGGCCGGACCGGGTGGCGAGGGCCACGTTCAGCGCGCGGGCGTCGAGCGCCGGGTCGCTGATGTGCACGGTCGCCCGGTAGGCGGTGGAGCCGCCGGGCGGCGTGCCGTAGCCGGTGACGATGACGCCGGTGAACGGGTCGACCGACTGGATCGGCAGGAACGACAGCGTGTCGAGCGCCGCGGTCCAGAGGTAGCGGTTCACCGCCACGCTTTCGGCGCCGGCGGCGCGGGCCGGCTGGCGGACGGCCGGCTGGACGTCGGGGGCGAGCGATCCGAACGGGGTGAAGCCGCACGCGGTCAGGCCCAGCGCGAGGGCGGCAATCGCCGCGGTACGGGTCAGGGATCGGCTGGTGCGGGTCACGTCTCGCCCCTCCCCAGGGCCCTGGCGTCGTCGTGGCCGGATGCTAGCGGACGGGAGGCGCGGTCACAAGCCGGGAAGCCCGCCGCCGCAGGCGCGCCATCCCCTTGGCCGCAAACGCAAAGAGCGGCCCCGAAGGGCCGCTCCCGCGTGTTCGTTCCGATCGGGTCGATCAGAAGGTGAACGAGGCCTCGACGGTGATGCCGTCTTCCAGCTCGTACGTGCCGATCTCCTGATCCGCATCGTCGTCATCGCCGTCTTCAGCGTAGGCGGCGAGGACTTCGGCGCCCGAGCCGAGGTCGACAACCACACCGGCGTAGTAGTCGGTGCCCTTGTCGGGGTCGGTCTGGTACTCGAGACCGGCGACGACCATCACGCCGTTGCCGATGTCGTAGGAGCCATCAACGTTGAACTTGTTGGTCCCCTGGTCGTAGTCGTAGTCGGCGGTCGCGGCGATCGGGCCGGACGCGTAGGCGACGGTCAGACCGTAGTTGTCCTCGACGTCGTCGACACCGTCGATCTCTTCCAGGACGTAGTACGCGGTCGCCGTGATCGGGCCGATCGGGTACGAGGCCTGGACGCCCAGCGAGCTGGCGTCGTCGGTCATGTTCTGGGCGTAGCCCAGCGCGATGTCGGCACCGGCGAAGGTCGCGCCGACGCGAACACCGAAGACTTCGTCCGGGTTGAAGTCGCCGTTCTCGTCGACCGGGTCGTAGAGGCCGCTAACGGCGTCCTCGTCGGCGTCGTCAGCGAAGTCCGACTCTTCCTGGTAGGCCACCGCGAAGGTGAAGCCGGCGAACTCGCCGGTCGCACCGACCGAGAGCTGGTCCACGATCTGGTCCGAGCTGTCCTCGACCATGTCGTTGCCGGCATCGGCCACGACGTAGGACGCGCCGGCGGTCACGCCGCCGAACATCACTTCGCCGCGGAGCACGGTCTCGCCGTCGGCCTCGGAGAAGCCGTCCTGCTCCATATCGCCGACCGGCGACCAGTAGGTCTCGGCCGCGAAGGCGGTCTCGCCGAAGTACATCGCGCCCATGTCGGCGGTCAGGCTGAAGAGGTAGCCGGCCGACTCGAGGTCGATGGAAGTGTCGTCATCGGCGACGTCGATGTCGAAGGTCGCGGCGGCGGTGACGCCGTTGTCCAGCTCCATCGAGAACGTGGTCGACAGGGTCGCGTCCCAGTAGAAGCCGTAGTCGTCGTCGGCCTTCGCCGGGCTGTCCGTGTCCTGGTAGCCGACGGTGGCGGAGCCTTCGAAGGTCACTTCGGCCGCGGCGGCGCCGGCGAAGGCGACGATCGAGGCAGAAGCGAGGAGGATGCTCTTCATGGATATTCCCTCGTGTTTTGCATTCCCGAGAATGCCAGTCCAACTAGCATTGACGATGGCTATGCTCCCTCGGACCGGCACACATCAAGAGCTTTGCCCCGTGCGCGGGACCGCGCCCCGGAAATGATGCACGAGGGACACATATCCGGCAGCGACGGCCGGGATGACACCGCCGCCGCGCCGGGCTAGGTCTCGATTTGCGAGACATGACGGGGGCTTGGCATGGGGCTGACGGAGATCGCGGACCGCGTGGCGCAGGCGGCCGAACGGGCCGGGCGGGACCCCGCCTCGGTGCGCCTGATCGCCGTGTCCAAGGTCCAGCCGGAGGCGCGGGTGGCCGCCGTGCTGGAGGAAGGGCATCGCCTTTTCGGCGAGAACCGGGTGCAAGAGGCCGAGGGCAAGTGGGCCGCCTTCCGCGACAGGTTCGGACCGGTGGAGGTCCACCTGATCGGCCCCCTGCAGACGAACAAGGCGCGCACGGCGATGGCGCTGTTCGACGCGATTCACACGCTGAACCGGTCGAAGCTGGCCGCGACGCTGGCGCGGATCGCGGACGAGACGGGGGCCTGCCCCGACCTCTTCGTGCAGGTGAACACCGGGGACGAATCCCAGAAGGCCGGGGTTTCGGTTTCGGACGCGCCCGCGCTGATCGGCGAGGCGCGGCGGCTGTCCCTCCCCCTCGTCGGGCTGATGTGCATTCCTCCGGTGGACCAGCCGCCGGGGCCGCACTTCGCGCTGCTGGCGCGGATGGCCGCGGAGCACGGGCTCGAGGGCCTGTCGATGGGGATGAGCGGCGACTTCGAGGAGGCGATCGCCCACGGCGCGACCCATGTCCGCGTCGGGTCGGCGATCTTCGGCGAGCGGGTGACGGGCTAGGCGCCCACGGATCAGCGGACGATCAGGCGGGCGCCGGGCCGGATCCGCGCCGCCAGCCACTGCAGGTCCGGCCGCGAGAGCGCGACGCAACCCGCCGTCGGCCACCCCGGCCGCCGCCACTGGTGGACGAAGATCGCCGAGCCCTTGCCCGCCACGGCCTCCGGCCAGTTCCAGTCCGTCACCAGCACCAGGTCGTACATCGGATCCGCCCGCCGCAGCCTTTCGTGCGAGAAGGGGTGCGGCGCCCGGACGCGGTGATTGTAGTCGGGATCGGCGACGTCGTCGGACCACAGGTCCGCGGGACCGATCGGAACGGCCCACGGCGCGGGACGGGGAATCCTGTCGGACCGGTAGAGCATCCCCACGATCCGGTGCACCCCCCGCGGCGTCGCGCCGTCGCCCTCGCGCTTGGTGGAGGCATCGCGCAACCCGCCCCGCCCGATCGTGCAGGGCAGGCGCCGCTCTCCGGCGCGCAGGCCGGTCGGCGTCAGGACGAGGTCGGCGGGTGAGGTTTTCATCCGGTGACAAGGTCCAGAGAGACGGCCAGAGTTCAAGCCATGAAGGCGATCCTGCAGGACATCTACGGCGGCCCCGACATGCTGCGGCTGGCCGACGTCCCCACGCCCGAGCCGCGCCGGGGGGAAGTGCAGCTGCGCGTCCTGGCCTGCGGCGCGAACCTGTCGGACTGGGAGGGGCTGACCGGCCGCCCGGCCTATGCCCGCCTCGGCGGCCTCCGGCGGCCGCGGCGCAAGATCCTCGGCTCGGACGTCGTGGGCGAGGTGATCGGCCTCGGCGAGGCGGTCGAAGGCTTCGCGCTCGGCCAGCGGGTGATGGGCGACGTGGTGACGACGAAGGGCGGCTTCGCCGAGGTCGCCTGCGGGCCGGCGGCCGCCTTCGCGCCGGTGCCGGACGCGCTGGACGATGTGACGGCGGCGGCCCTGCCGCAGCCCGGCGCGATCGCGGTGCAGGGCATGGCGGGCGTGGGGCCAGGTACGCGGGTGCTGATCAACGGCGCGGGCGGCGGGTCGGGGACGCTGGCGGTCCAGATCGCCCGGGCGGCCGGGGCGCACGTGACGGCGGTGGACAGCGCGGCAAAGCTGGACTGGCTGCGCGGGATCGGCGCGGACGAGGTGCTGGACTACCGCGCGGTCGACTGGGCCGCGACGGGGCGGCGCTGGGACCTGATCCTCGACATGGTGGCGACGCGGCCGGGGTCGGTCGTGGCGCGGGCGCTGGCTCCGGGCGGCACCTACCGCGCGGTCGGCGGCCCGGTGCGGACGCTGCTGCCTCTCGCGGTCGGCAGACTGTGGCGGCGCGGCGTCCGCGTCCTGGCGGTGCGGGCGGGGCGCGAGGTGACGGAGGGCGTCGCCGCGATGGCGGTGGCGGGCATCCTGCAGCCGGTCGTCGCCGGGACGGTCGGACTTGACGGCGTGGCCGACCTGCTCGGCCGGGTCGGGCGGGGCGAGGTGCGGGGCAAGGCGGTGGTGGTGCCGTAGGCGGGTGTCCCGTCGACGGCTTGCGGGAAGCGCAGCGGAGCCGGTGGGAATGCCCGCCCCGGGCCTGACCCGGGGCCTCGACGAGACCGAGGGACCGATGGATCGGGGTCCCGGGTTCAGGCCCGCGACGGGTGGGGATGGAGGCGACGGCGCGCCCTCGCCTCATCGGTCTGCCGGAGCGACCGCGCGACGCCATTTCCGTCGCGTCGTCGCGTTGCCCGGCTCGCCCTCCGCGCAGGCCCCCTACAGCAGATGCCCCGACTTCTTCGCCTTGGTCGCGAGGTAGTGGTGGTTGAACCGGGTCTCGCCGACCTTCAGCGGCACCCGCTCCACCACCTCGATGCCGCAGGCGGACAGCCGCTCCACCTTCGCCGGGTTGTTGGTCAAAAGGCGCACGCGCGCAAAGCCCATGCCGCGCAGCATCTCGGCCCCGATGCGGAAGTCGCGCTCGTCGTCCTCGAAGCCGAGGCGGTGGTTCGCCTCCACCGTGTCGAACCCCTGGTCCTGCAGCGAGTAGGCCCGCATCTTGTTCGCCAGCCCGATCCCCCGCCCCTCCTGGTTGAGGTAGAGCAGCACCCCCTCCCCCTCCGCCCCCATCTGCGCCAGCGCGGCACGCAGCTGCGGGCCGCAATCGCATTTCAGCGAGCCGAGCACGTCGCCGGTGAAGCAGGCCGAATGCAGCCGCGCCAGCACCGGCCGGTCGCGCGAGGGGCGGCCGATCTCGACCGCGTAATGCTCTTCCCCGCCGTCGCCGGGACGGAAGACGCGCAGCCGCGCCCGCTCGGACGCCTCGACCGGCAGCCTCGCCGCGATCGCCTCGGCCACGTCCGGCACGTCGCCCATCAGCGCATCGACCGCGGCGGCGGGCAGGCGCGTGAGTCCCGTATGCTCCGACAGCACGGTCCCGTCGGCGAGCGGTACCAGCACCATCGCCGGCAGGAGGCGCGCCGACTTGGCCAGCGCGACGGCGGTGCGGGCCAGCGACTCGTCGCCGCCCCGCCCGGTCTCCAGCGGGCCCTTCAGCGGTACCTTCAGGTCGTCGGCGGGATCGGCGACCGCCCGGATCCAGCCCACGTCCGCCGCGTCCGGCAGCACCACCCGCGCCACGTGGGCGGAGTACGCCCGCGCCCGCAGCGTGTCGGCCCGCCGGCGGGTGATGGCGAGCACCGGCGCCCCCAGCGCGCGCAGATCGGCCAGCCGCTCCGCGCCCAGCGTCTCGGCCGCGGCGGCCAGCGCGGCGCCGCCCTCGCCCACCAGGATGACGGGCAGCCCCATCCGCAGGTCGGACCGCGCTCGGGACAGGCGCTCTGGCAGGCTGGGAACGAGGCTCATCGCGGCTCTCTCGCTGGCGGTCCGCTCATGTAGGCGCAAAGCACCGCGATTGAAACATTTCCGCACGCAGCGACACCTCTGCGTGAGCCGTGTGACGGGGAACTTCCCCTACACGTACCTGTTACACACATGAGCGGAACCCCGGACCCCGGAAAGGGGGCGGAGGACCCGGAAAACCTGGAGAGCGGTGATGGCACAACTCAAGAAGATCCTGCTCGTCGACGACGACGACGACCTGCGCGAGGCGCTGTCCGAGCAGCTCGTGATGACCGAGGATTTCGACGTGTTCGAGGCCACCGACGGCGCGGACGCGATGACCAAGGTGAAGGCGGGGCTGTTCGACCTCGTCATCCTCGACGTCGGCCTGCCCGACACCGACGGGCGCGAGCTGTGCCGCCTGATGCGCAAGCAGGGCGTGAAGTGCCCGGTCATCATCCTGACCGGCCACGACAGCGACAGCGACACCATCCTCGGCCTCGACGCCGGCGCGAACGACTACGTGACCAAGCCGTTCAAGTTTCCCGTCCTGCTGGCCCGGATCCGCGCCCAGCTGCGGACGCACGAGCAGTCCGAGGACGCGATCTTCCAGCTCGGGCCCTATTCCTTCCGCCCGGCGCAGAAGCTGCTGGTCACCGAGGACGAGAAGAAGGTGCGCCTGACCGAGAAGGAGACGAACATCCTGAAGTTCCTCTACCGCTCGGCCGAGGGCGTGGTGCCGCGGGACGTGCTGCTGCACGAGGTCTGGGGCTACAATGCCGGCGTCACCACCCACACGCTGGAGACGCACATCTACCGGCTGCGCCAGAAGATCGAGCCCGATCCCTCGAACGCGCGCCTGCTGGTGACCGAATCCGGCGGATACCGGCTGGTCGCCTGACGCGGATGAAACCGGATCGCCCCGAGCGGCGTTCCGCCCTCCGAAGCCCGCCGGTGACCGGGTCACGTCACCATCCTCCCTGTTGGACTTGCCCGGGCCGTCGTGCCCGGGTTTTCTTTTGCCGGCGGCGTGACATGCGCGGCCGGACCGGTCAGGGTCCGCTGGCGGGACAGTCCCGCCGCCGGAGAGTTCCCATGCACATCGCCCCCTTCGCCGTCGAGCAGTGGATGAACGAATGGGAGACGCGGGTGTCGCTGAACCTCGCCGAGACCTGCATCCACTCGCTGACGGTGGGCGAGATGCTGGCGCTGGCCGGTGCCCCCGACGCGATGGACGAGGTGCGGGAGCTCTGGCTCGGCTACGGCGAGATCCCCGGCTCGCTGCGCCTGCGGACAGCGATCGCGGCCCTGCATGCGCGGCAGTCGCCGGCGAACGTCATGGTCGCGCACGGGACCATCGGCGCGAACCACCTGGTCTACCAGGCGCTCGTGGGTGTCGGGGATCGCGTCGTGTCGGTGGTGCCGAGCTACCAGCAGCACACGTCGATCCCCGAGAGCCTCGGCGCCGACCTCGTACGGGTGGAGCTGGACGAAGCGTCAGGCTGGCGGCTCGACATGGAGCGGCTGGCGGAGGCGGTGACGCCCGGCACCCGGCTGGTGGCGCTGACCAACCCCAACAATCCCACCGGCGCCCTTCTCCCGGCGGAGGAGTTGCGCGCGGTGGTGGAGATCGCCCGAGTAGCCGGCGCCTGGCTCCTGTGCGACGAGGTCTACCGGGGGCTCGCGCCGGACAGCACGCCCTCGGTCGCCGACCTCTATGAAAAGGGTATCTCCACCAGCGGGATGTCCAAGGCGTTCGCCCTCGCCGGCCTGCGGGTCGGCTGGATCGTCGCGCCGGAGGAGGTGCTGCGACGGGTCGAGATCCACCGGGACTACACGACGATCAGCGTCGGCCGGATCGACGACCTGCTCGCGGCGGTGGCGCTGGAGGCGGCGCCGGCGATCCTCGGACACGGGCGGGATCTGCTGGCCGCCAACGTGGCGCGGGTCGCGGAGTGGGTCGCGGCGACGCCGGGCTGGTCCTGGACGGCGCCCGCCGCGGGGACGACCGCGCTCCTGCGGTACGATCTTCCGCTGTCCTCCGCGCGGCTCTGCGAACGGCTCGCGACCGAGGCCTCGGTCCTCTTCACGCCGGGGTCGGCCTTCGGCGTGGAGGGAACGGTCCGCATCGGCTGCGGCTGCGCCGGGGACGTGCTGCAGGCCGGTCTGGCGCGGGTGGCGGAGTGGTCGCGGACGGCCTGCGAAGATTCCTCCACCCCTGTGGAACCCGCGCATGGGGAACGCGTTTGATGGCCGAAGCCCTTGATGACGGGGTCACGTCATTCATTCCCTCGTAGGACCCCGGGCCGGCGCCGGCCCGGGGTCTTCTCGTATACGGCCCGCCTGTCGGACGGCCGAACGGTCCGGATTTCCGGACCTTTCCCCCTCTTGGCTCCCCTCGCGTCAACAAATCACTTGGCGGATATTCGCCGGTCGGCTTACCGTTCCGCCAGAACGCAGGCCGTGCTGGCGGCCTGTGGTGATCATTAGGAGGAAACCGACGTGTATTCGTTTCGCAAATTCGTCCCCGCCCTCGCGCTCGCCGCTCTGACAGCGACGACCGCCGTCGCGCAGTCGACCCAGGACATCACCGTCCGCAACCGGTCGGGCATGACGCTCGTCAACTTCTGGGCGTCCGCCCAGTCGAACAATTCGTGGGAGAACGAACTGCTGGGCAGCCGCGTCCTCGGCAACGGGCAGAACTACTCGATGCGCATCCGCAATGTGGTGGACTGCAACTACGACTTCCGGATGGAGTTCTCGAACGGCAACGTGGTCACCGACGTGGTGAACATCTGCGCCATCGACACCTATACGATCACGCCCTGATCGTCCGGCCACCGATGTCGCGGCCCCGCCCCCGGCGGGGCCGTCGTCGTTCCGGGGACCGGGTTGCGGGCCGGCCGCCGTCCGACCAGAAGGGCCGGACGCCACCAACGGACCCGCCGATGCCCTTCACCCTCGCCACCTGGAACATCAACTCGGTCCGCCTGCGCGCGCCCCTCGTCGAGCGGCTGCTGCGCGAGGCGGCGCCGGACGTCCTGTGCCTGCAGGAGTGCAAGTCCCCGTTCGAGAAGATCCCCCACGACCGCTTCCGTGCGCTCGGCTATCGCTGGATGCTGGGCCGCGGGCAGAAGAGCTACAACGGCGTCGCCATCCTGTCCCGCCTGCCGATCGAGGAGGTCTCCGCGCTGGATCATGCCGGCCTCGGCCATGCGAGGCACATCGCGGGGCGGCTGGAGAACGGGGTGGTGATCCACAACTTCTACGTCCCCGCCGGCGGCGACGTGCCGGACCGCGAGGTGAACCTCAAGTTCGGACAGAAGCTCGACTACCTCACCGACATGCGCGACGCCTTCCGCGCCGAACCGCCGCGGCGGTCGATCCTCGTCGGCGACCTGAACGTCGCCCCGCGCGAGGACGACGTGTGGAGCCACAGGCAACTGCTGCGCGTCGTCTCGCACACCCCGGTCGAGGTGGCTCATCTCGGCGAGGCGCAGGAGGCCGGGGCCTGGGTCGACGTGACACGGGCGCACATCCCCGAGGGCAGGCTCTATTCCTGGTGGTCCTACCGCGCGCCCGACTGGCGCGCCGCCGACAAGGGCCGCCGCCTCGACCACCTCTGGGCGACGCCGGACATCGCGGGGGCGGCGCATTCCAGCCGCGTGCTCAAGGACGTGCGTGGGTGGGAGCAACCCTCCGACCACGTGCCGGTGCTGGCGACGTTCGAGGTGTAGGGGTCTGCTTGCGGGCGATGAGCGGGGGCCGCAGACGGATCCGGTTCGACTGCCTGAGACGGAAGGGCAGCGTCTGGGCGCGGTCAGACGCTCCAACGCGGCGGTGAATGCACTTCATCCCGCCGCCCCCCCACGACATCTATCGTCTTCCAGGCGGCGTGGAAGTGTCTGGTCGGGGGGCGGCCAGACGCTGCCCCTTGCCGGGCGGGGACGTACGAAACGGTCGGGTCCGAAGTCACACCCGTCCCGGGCCCGACCCCGGGACCCCGACGCTCCGAACTGCGCAGGGAAGACGGGAGGGCAGCGTCTGGCCGCGGGCAGACGCTCCGACGCGGCGGTGGGAGCGATTTATCCCGCCGCCCCCGCATGACTTCGATCGTCGTCCAGGTGGCGAGGAAGCGTCTGGCCGGGGGGCGGCCAGACGCTGCCCGGGCCGCTGGCGCGGCTGTTCCGGGCGGGGCGATACTGAAGTCGGAGAAAGGGACGGCCCCTCAGGCGTTCTGCCGCTCGATGTAGGCGCGCAGCTCCTCGGCCTCGCGCCGGGCGTCGCGCAGACCGTCCATGGCGGCACGCAGCTCGGCCTCGGTCTGGCTGAGCTGGGTGGTCATCTCGGCCTCGCGCTGCTGCAGGTAGGTGATCGCCTGGTCGCGGGTCTCCTCGGCCTCGTGCAGGGCCTGCGCCATGCGGTCGAGCTCGCCGATCTCGGCCTTGGTCACGCGGGTGAAGCGGTTGACGAGCCAGCCGGCGAACCAGCCGAGGCAGAAGGCGACGAACAGGATGACCGCCGTCGCGAAGATAAATTCCATCCGGTTCATGTTGCCCGCCTGCCCCTTGCTCGGCCGTCCTATTCGGCCGCGTCGTCCGCCGTCTCTTCGGACGGCTCCGCATTCTCGCCCTCGACGTCGGCCTCGGCGTCCTCCGCCCCGTCGGCGGCCACCTCTTCGCCGGCCGCCGGCAGCACCCGGAACTCGATCCGCCGGTTCGCCTCGCGGCCTTCCTCGGTCGCATTATCGGCAATCGGGTCGACTTCGCCATAGCCCTGGGCGGTGAACGTGCCCACCGGCACCCGGCGCGTGCGCAGCGCGGTCAGCACCGCGTCCGCCCGGTTCTGGCTGAGCCGCAGGTTGCCGCCCTCGCTGCCCTGGCTGTCGGTGTAGCCGGCGATCTCGAGCGGCAGGTCCATGCACTGGCGCAGGATCTCGGCGATGTCGTCGATCACCTGCTCGGACTCGCGCGTCAGCGTGGCCGAGCCCGGATCGAACAGGACGCGCCGCTGTTGGGTGACGATGCCGATGCGGCGGATGCACTCCTCGGGCGTCGGCAGGCCGACGATCGGGTCCAGCGATTCCTGGTAGGAGATGTCGAGGTCGAAATCCGCGTCCTCGCCCAGCTTCTCCAGCAGCAGGCGCGAGATCTCGGCGGACGCCTGGGCGTTGCCGGTGTTGCCGCGCACCTCCAGGCTGTCGGGCCCGACCTGCACGGACCCGTTCGACAGCATCGACAGCGCCTCGAGCGCCGAGAGGACGCGCACCGACCAGCCCTGCGGAAGCCCCTCGGTCACGCGGGTGGCCATCGTCACGTTCTCGGCCCCGAACCGGGCGCGGGCGAAATTGTCGATCATGCCGTTCACGAGGTCGTCGGGCACCCGCCCGCGGACCTGGACCGCCCCCTCGTCCGACAGGGTGGCGGTGAACTCGGGGGCGCCCTCCGGCGGCGCCTCGAGCGTCTCGGGCAGCACCGCGTCGAGCGCGAAGAGGTCGGGCAGCGCGTTCTCCAGCCGCCCGGCCACCTGGTCGAAGAGGTCCCGATCGGTCCCCTCGGCCGCGACGAGACGGACGTCGGCGTCGGACAGGGTGACGGTGCCGCCGCCCAACTCGGCCACGGCGGAGATCGCCATCGCGGAGGCCTCGCCCCAGGTCTGCGACGGCGTGCCCAGCGCCAGCGGGCAGGCGAGCGGCCCCTCGGCCCCCGCCGCCACGGCGGCCTGCAGGATCTGCCGCTGCCCCACGTCGGTGTCGGCCGAGCACGCCTCCAGCCGCGCCCCGTCGGCGTCGAGGGAGAAGCGCACGGTGAACGGCGTCACCACCTGCCGCGGCGCCGCGATGTCGAGCGTGATCCGCACCCCCTCCGGCGCGGCGCGGCTGAGCGTCGTCTCCAGCCGCCGCTTCTCGGCCTCGCTGGCGGCGAGGGCCAGCACCGTGACCCGCTCGGCCGTGACCGAGATCTTGGCCTGCGGCAGCAGCTCCAGCGCGCGCACGGCGAAATCCATGGCGCCCCGCCAGGTCGGCGGCGGCGGATAGTCGGCCATCTCGAGAAAGTCCGAGATCTCGGCGTCGTCAGCCACTTCCGACAGGCGCGCGGTCAGCCGGTCGCGGTCGGTGTCGGCGGGGATCAGGCCGATGAGGGACAGGCCGGCCTCGTGGCGCAGGATCTCGACCTTGAACTCGGGCGCGGCGATCTGCTCGCTCGGCTTCACGCGCATCGCGTCGATGACCCGGCTGGCATCCACCACGCCGCCGGCGATCGACATGGCGCGGAAGCGCACCGCCTCGGACGGGGCCTCGCCCTCGAGGATGACCTGCAGGCCGTCCGCCTGCACGCTGGCCCATTCGTGGCCGCCGTCGATCAGCGCCTCCTGCACGCCGCGGAGCGACGCCTCCTCCACCGTCATGGCGATGGTGCGGGCGGCGACGCCGGCGAGGATGGCGGCGAGGACGAACGCTCCGATGGCAATGGCCAGAGAGGAAATCCGCATCTTTCGGCTCGTCCCCGTGTCTCTCTTGCAACGCGGGTTCTCTAAGGTGCGGGGCCGGGACTTGCAATCAGAGCAGGCAGGCGACGCCGAGGAACATCACGGCGAGGAGACCGGCATCGCGATTCGACCGGAACAGCCGCAGCAGGGTCGGGCCATCCTCCGCGTCGAAGCGGGCAAGCTGCCATGTCATGTGCCACCCGAACCCCCAGGGCGCGCCGAGCGCGATGGCCAGCGCCAGCGGCGATCCGCCGACGCCGGCGAGGATCACCGCCAGACCCATCAAAAGGACCGACGCCACGAGGAATCGCCGCAGCCACCGCGGACTGTCCGATCCGAACAGGCGGGCTGTCGATTTCACGCCGATAAGCGCGTCGTCCTCGGCGTCCTGATGGGCGTAGATCGTGTCGTAGAACAGCGTCCACGCGATCCCGGCCAGGTACAGGACGACCGGCGCCGCCGACAGGCCGCCGGCATGCGCCGCCCAGGCCAGCAGCGCGCCCCAGTTGAAGGCGAGCCCCAGGAACACCTGCGGCCACCAGGTGAACCGCTTGGCGAAGGGATAGACCGCGACCGGCAGCAGCGCGGCAATGCCGAGCGCGATGGCCGCGGGCGAGAAGGTCAGCAGGATCGCGAAGGCGATCAGGCTCTGCGCGACCATCCAGACCAGCGCGCCCCGCACGCTGACCTGTCCCGACGGGATCGGCCGCGAGCGGGTCCGCGCGACCGAGCCGTCGATGTCGCGGTCGGTGATGTCGTTCCAGGTGCAGCCCGCGCCCCGCATCAGGAACGCGCCGATCGCGCAGCCGAGCGCGATCCACGCGTCGCCCCAGCCCGCCGTCCCGGTGGCGAGGATTGCCAGCAGCAGCCCCCACCAGCAGGGCAGCAGCAGCAGCCACGTCCCGATCGGCCGGTCGGCGCGGGACAGGCGCAGGTAGGGCCGCGTCGCCGCGGGGGCGAGGCGGTCGACCCAGTTGCCGCTCACCGCGTCCGCCACCGCTCCCCGGTGGGCCTCTGGCGTGCCCTGATTGCCGGCCATATGGTCCGCCCCATGGCTTCCGATATCCGCCTCTACGTAGACCAGCCGCTCGGGGCGGGTTCAACCGTCCCGCTGTCGCGGGAGCAGGCGCACTACCTGTTCGGCGTCATGCGCCTGGGCGTCGGCGCGGGCCTGCGGCTGTTCAACGGCCGCGACGGCGAGTGGGTCGCCGAGGTGGCCGAGGCGGGCAAGCGGGGCGGGGTGCTCGCCGTGTCGGAGCAGACTGCGCCGCTGCGGCCGCCGCCGGACCTGTGGCTGATGTTCGCGCCGATCAAGAAGGCGCGCACCGACTTCATCGTCGAGAAGGCGGTGGAGATGGGGGCGGCCCGGATCGTCCCGGTCCAGACCGACTTCACCAATTCCGAACGCGTCCGCACCGACCGCCTGCAGATCCACGCCATCGAGGCGGCCGAGCAGTGCGGCGCGACGGTCGTGCCCGAGGTGGCGGAGCTGGCGAGGCTCTCCACCCTCCTGGACCGCTGGCCCGACCGGCGCCTGATGTTCTGCGACGAGGGCCTCGCCGGCACGCCCCCCGCCCTGCCGGACGCGCCCGGCCCCTGGGCGATCCTGATCGGGCCGGAGGGCGGCTTCTCGGACGCCGAGCGAACCCGGTTGCAGGGCATGGAGGGGGCGCATCCCGTCGCCCTCGGCCCCCGTATCCTGCGGGCCGACACGGCGGCGGTGGCGGCGCTGACGCTGTGGCAGGCCGCGCTCGGGGACTGGCGGTGAGGCGGGCGGAGGCGGCGGACGTGCCGGCCATCGTCGCCTACCTCGAAGGGCGGATGGACAGCGCGATGTTCCCGCTCGGCAACCTCCTCGATCACGGCCTCGGCGAGGACCACCCCTTCGCGATGACGTTCTGGCTGGAGGGCGAGCCCCTCGCGTGCCTCCTCGGCCAGACCGCGCACGGCGTCCTGCTGCCGGTCCTCGACGACCCGGGTGCCGCCGTCGCCGCCGACATCCGCCCGCCGACCGGCATCCTCGGCCCCACCGCGCAGGTCCGCGCGCTGGAGTCGGTATTCTCCCTCGCGGACGCGCCGCGGACGCTGGACCACGACGAGGTGCACCTCTCGCTCGCCCTCGCCGACCTGATCGTGCCGGACGGGCCGGGCGTCCTGCGGCCGATGACGGAGGCGCCGGAGGAGGTGCTGCGGGGCTGGATGGCGGATTACCACCGCGTTGCGCTGCAGACGCCCGAACACCTGGTGCACGACAACGTCGACGCCTGGTGGGCAAGGGCGACGCGCGAGGACACCCACCGCGTCCTGATGGACGGCACCACCCCGCTCGCCATGACCGGCGTGAACGCGCGCGCGCCGCGGATGGTGCAACTGGGCGGCGTCTACACCCCGCCCGACCTGCGCGGCTGCGGCCATGCGCGGCGGGCGGTGGCGCTGGACCTTCTCGCGGCGCGCGAGAGGGGCGTGACCGGCGCGACGCTCTTCGCCTCGGGCGCGGCGGCGGTGCGCGCCTACGAGGCGGTCGGCTTCCGCCCCGTCGGCAGCTTCACCCTCCTGCTGTTCGACGGGCCGCAGCATGTCTGACTTCCTCCGCCCCGAGGTCCGCGCCGCGATGTGGCGCTGGCGCGAGCCGCTGGTGGCGGCGCTGTTCGCGGCGATCGGCCTGTGGTGGGGGCTGACCGCGCTGGGCCCGCTCCGCTGGCTGGGGTGGGCGCTCGCGGCGCTGTCCGTCGCCGCGGGGCTCGCGGCGCTGCGCGCCGTCCGCTTCCGGCGCGGCGGCGGCGGCCTCGGCGTGGTGGAGGTGGACGAGGCGCGGGTCACCTACTTCGGCCCGCTCGGCGGCGGATCGGCCGATCTCGGCGACCTCGAGCGACTCGACCTCGACCGCGACTCGCGTCCTGCGCACTGGTGGCTGACCGGCCCGGGCGGCCCGCCGCTGGCGATCCCCGTGGACGCGGAGGGGGCCGACGGCCTGTTCGAAGCCTTCACCGCCCTGCCCGGCCTGCCCTCCGGCCGGCTCGTCGAGGCGCTGCAGAAGACCGGCGGCGGGCGCGAGACCGTCTGGCGCCGCCCCCGGATCCTCCCCGCCCCGCGGCATTGACAGCCGCGCCCGCCCGCGCCACCTGTGCGCCCGACCGATCGCCAGACGAGGCCCGACCCGATGTCCATCCCCCAGTCCGGCGGCGGCCCGATCGAGCGGCACGAGCAGCTGGCCGAATACCTCGCCGAAGGCTGCAAGCCGAAGGACCAGTGGCGCATCGGGACCGAGCACGAGAAGTTCGGCTTCTGCACCGACAGCCACCGCCCCCTGCCCTACGCCGGCGAACGGTCGATCCATGCCGTCCTGTCGGGCCTCCGCGACCGCTTCGGCTGGCAGCCGGTGGAGGAAGGCGGCAAGCTGATCGGCCTGCAGAAGGACGGCGCCAACGTCAGCCTCGAGCCGGGCGGCCAGCTGGAACTGTCGGGCGCCCCGCTGGAGACGATCCACCAGACCTGCGACGAGGTGAACCAGCACCTGCTGGAGGTGAAGTCGGTCGCGGACGAGATCGGCGTCGGCTTCATCGGCCTCGGCGCCGCGCCGGACTGGTCCCACGACGAGATGCCGCTGATGCCGAAGGGCCGCTATGCCCTGATGGACGGCTACATGAAGAGTGTCGGCACGCTCGGCACCGCGATGATGCGACGGACCTGCACGGTTCAGGTGAACCTCGATTTCGGCTCCGAGGCCGACATGGTGCAGAAGCTGCGCGTCGCGCTGGCGCTGCAGCCGGTGGCGACGGCCCTGTTCGCGAACTCCCCCTTCTGGGAGGGGCGGCCCAACGGCATGAAGTCCTGGCGCGGCCACATCTGGCAGAACCTCGACGCCGACAGGACGGGGATGCTTCCGTGGGTTTTTGACGAAGGGATGGGGTTCGAGCGGTGGGCGGAGTGGGTTCTGGATGTACCCATGTATTTCGTCTACCGCGACGGGACGTACATCGACGCCCTCGGCCAGTCGTTCCGCGACTTCCTGAAGGGCGAACTGCCGGCGCTGCCGGGCGAGAAGCCGACGCTGTCGGACTGGGCCGACCACCTGACGACGGTCTTCCCCGAGGCGCGGATCAAGCGTTTCATCGAGATGCGCGGCGCCGACGGCGGCCCGTGGCGGCGGCTTTGCGCGCTGCCCGCCCTCTGGGTCGGGCTGCTCTACGACCAGACCGCGCTGGACGCGGCGTGGGATCTCGCGAAGGGCTGGACCGCCGAGACGCGCGAGGGGCTGCGGGTCGCGGCGGCGCGGCAGGGGCTGGACGCGGTGGTGAACGGCGTCTCGATGCACGACCTCTCGCGCGAGGTGGTCGCGATCGCCGACGCCGGCCTGAAGGCGCGCGCGCGGCCGTCGGCGGGCGGCATGGTGCCGGACGAGACGCACTTCCTCGACGCGCTGAAGGAGAGCGTGGAGTCGGGGCGGGTGCCGGCCGACGAGCTGCTGGAGCGGTACCACGGCGCCTGGGGCGGATCGCTCGCGCCGATCTACGACGAGTTCGCGTATTGAGGACTTGATGGGTTGCAGCCCATCTTACGGGTGCGGCTTCTGGCGGGCCGCTCGGGAGGGAAGACCCGTTCCGGGCTTGACCCGGGACCTCGACGCAGACGCGCCCGGCCTAGAACGGCGAGGCCCCGGCTCAAGGCCGGGGCGGGTTCGGAGAGCCGGGATGGCACACCCTCTGGAGAACCAGTCCCGGGCCTGATCCGGGACCTCGCGCGGGAGGCCGATCCGCTCCGCCCCTCGGGGCCCCGGCTCGAGGCCGGGGCGGACTGTCTATCGGCGCGCCCCGCTACCGCCGCATCGACACAAGCTCGATCCGCCGGTTGCGCCCCGGCTCGAGGCCGGGGCGGGTTCGGAATGCCGAGATGCCACACCCTCTGGAAGACCCGTCCCGGGCCTGACCCGGGACCTCGCGCGGGAGGCCGATCCGCTCCGCCCCTCGGGGCCCCGGCTCGAGGCCGTAGCGGGCTGTCTATCGGCGCGCCCCGCTACCGCCGCATCAACACCAGCTCGATCCGCCGGTTGCGCCGGCTCAAGGCCGGGGCGGGTTCGGAATGCCGGGATGCCACACCCTCTGGAAGACCCGTCCCGGGCCTGACCCGGGAACCTCGCGCGGGAGGCCGATCCGCTCCGCCCCTCGGGGCCCCGGCTCGAGGCCGGGGCGGGTTGTGTATCGGCGCGCCCCCTACCGCCGCATCAGCACCAGCTCGATCCGCCGGTTGCGCGCCCGGGCGTCCGCGTTCTCCGGCACGACCAGCGGCCGGTACTGGCCGTAGCCGTTGGCGGCCAGACGGTCGGGCGGGATGCCGGCCTCGTCGGACAGGTACTGAACCACCGACAGCGCCCGCGCTTGGCTGAGCGCCCAGTTCGAGCCGAAGGGATTGTCGTCCGAGACCGGCACGTCGTCGGTGTGCCCGTCCACCCGCAGCGTCCACTCGCCGACGTCGTCGGTCGCGGTGCGCAGGGCCGTCGCCACCTCGTCCAGCGCCGCCTCGCCGCTGGCGGACAGGGTCGCGCCGCCCTCCTGGAACAGCTGGCCGGAGGCGATGGCGAAACGGTCGCCGACCGCCTCGACGCCCTCGCCCGCCAGCCGGTCCGACAGCTCGGCGACGAAGGCGGCCCGGGCGGCGTCGAGATCGGCCTCTTCCGCCGCCCCGCCGGCCGCCGCCTCGAGCGATGCGGCCCGCGCCTCGGCCTCCTCGGCCCGCGCCAACGCCGCCTGCAGCTCTTCCCGCAGGTCATCCATCGCGCCGGAGACGTCGCCGTCCTCCGCGGCGACGCTGTCGGCGAGGCCCTCCAGCGCCTGCAGCTGCTCGCGCAGCCCCGCCACCTGGCCGCCCAGCGCGGTCGCCCGCGCCTCGGCCCGCGCCTGCGCCCGCTCGGCCGCGGCGAGGCGATCGGTGGCCTCGGCCGCCGCCGTCTCGGCGCTGTCCAGCGCCACGCGCAGGTCGATCAGCTCGCTCGTCCGGTCGCCGCCCGAGCGCAGCGAGTCGAGGATCGCGCCCATCTGGCGCTCGGCCTCCTCCAGCGCCGTGATCCGCTCGGCCACCTCCTGCGGGGCCTCGGGGGTCCAGAACCGGCCGCCCTCGGCGACGATGGCCTGCACGCAGGGCGCGGCGCCCGCGCCGTCGCAGGCCGACCCGTGCCGGGCGAGGAGGACGACGGCCGGATAGTCCGGCCCCATCCGCTCCACCTCCCACGAATGGGCGGTCCAGCTCTCCGACGTCTCGCCGTCGAGGATCAGGTGGATCGGCGCGCCGCCGGTGCCGTGCCACAGGCTGCCGGCCCGGTCGCAGTAGATGTTGTTGAAATCGATCACGACGTCGTCGGGCGATCCGTCCGCGCCGGTCCCCCCGTCCCCGTCGAGGTCGGTGAAGGTGACGCCGCCCGGGTCCCTGATGTCGAGAGCGCCGCCGTCCGTCTCGGCCGCGCAGTAGCCCGCCGCCTCCTGCAGGATCTCCGCCGCCACGCCCTCGATCCCGTCCGGGATCCCTTGCGCCCGGGCGCCTGCCGCGGCCACGGCCAAGGCCGCGGCACCGATGCCGATCTTGTTCATTCTGCCCTCCGGTCTGCCTCCCCCCGAATCTGCCGCAGGGGCGGGGATCGGGCAACGGCGGCGTCCCGAAGGGGCTCCGGAGGCAGGCGAAGCGGCGAAGCTTCGCCGATCATCCTGCAAATTCGGGCGAATGTGCTACCGCTTGCCGATCCGCGGCTCGGTCCCGTCCATCAGCCGGCGGATGTTGGACGCATGCCGGACGAAGATCAGCACGGTCAGCGCGAGGCACAGGGCGATCACCTCCGGCACGCCGAGGAGCCAGGCCCAGAGCGGCGACAGCGCCGCCGCCGCCAGCGCCGACAGCGACGAGATCCGCAACGCCAGCGCGAGGGCGAGCCACGTCGCGCAGGCGGCGAGGCCGAGCGGCCAGGCGGCGGCGAGGAGGATGCCGAGGAACGTCGCCACCCCCTTGCCGCCCTTGAACCGCAGCCAGACCGGGAAGCAGTGGCCGAGGAACGCGGCGACGCCCGCGACCTGGCCCGCATCCTCGCCCGCGAGCGCGCGGGCGACGAGGACGATCGCCGCACCCTTGCCGGCGTCCAGCAGCAGCGTCAGCAACGCGGCCGTCTTGTTGCCCGTCCGCAGGACGTTGGTCGCGCCGATGTTGCCCGAGCCGACCTTGCGCAGGTCGCCGAGGCCCATCGCGCGGGCGACTACGATGCCGAAGGGGATGGAGCCCAAGGCGTAGCCGAGCACCAGCCAGAGGAGGAGGACGGAGGGCGGGCTGACGATCTCGGGCATCTCAGTCCTCCGTCACGCGGCGGCCCGCGACCCAGGTGCCGAGGACGACGCCCTGCATCCGGGCACCGTCGAACGGCGTGTTCAGCGATTTCGACTTCAGCGTGAAGCGGTCGAGGACGAAGGGCTTGTCCGGGTCGAACAGGACGAGGTCGGCCGGCGCCCCCTCGGCCAGCCGCCCGCAGGGCAGGCCGAGGCGGCGGGCGGGGTTCAGCGACAGGGCGCGGAACAGCGTCGGCAGGCCCAGCGCCCCGGAATGGACGAGGCGGAGCGCGGCGGGCAGCAGCGTCTGCAGGCCGACCGCGCCGGAGGCGGCGGCCTCGAACGGCAGGCGCTTGCTCTCCTCGTCCTGAGGCGTGTGGAACGAGCCGATGACGTCGATGAGCCCCGAGGCAACGGCCTCCACCACCGCCATGCGGTCGTCCTCGGACCGCAGCGGCGGGGTCAGCTTGAAGAAGGTGCGATAGTCGCCGACGTCGAACTCGTTCAGCGTCAGGTGGTGGACGCTGACGCCGGCGGAGACGTCGAGACCGTTCCGCTTGGCCCGCTCCAGCGCCGGCAGGGCGCGGGCGGTGGTGATCTGGTCGAAGTGGCAGGCGGCGCCCGTCATCTCGATCAGCGCGATGTCGCGGTCCAGCGCCATCCGCTCGGCCATCGGCGTGACCGCCGGCAGGCCCTTGAGCGAGGCGAACTTGCCCGCGGTCGTGACGGCGCCGTGGGACAGGCCCGGATCCTGCACGTGGCTGACCACGAGCGCCCGGCAGGAGCGGGCGTAGGTCAGGGCGCGGGACAGGACGCGGGTGTTCTCGACCACGCGGAAGCCGTCCGAGAAGGCGACGGCGCCGGCATCCTTGAGGAACCCGATCTCGGTCATCTCGGCCCCGGCGCGGCCCTTGGTCAGGGCGGCCATCGGCAGGACGTTCACCGGCGCGTCCTCGGCGGCGCGGCGGCGGATGAACTCCAGCGTCTCGGGGGTGTCGATGGGCGGGCCGGTGTCGGCGCGGGTGACGATGGTGGTCACGCCCCCGGCGGCAGCGGCGCGGCCCGCGGAGCGGAAGCTTTCCTTGTGGCGCGCGCCGGGTTCGCCGACCTGCACGCCGAGATCGACGATGCCGGGGGCCAGGCAGGCGCCGCGGCAGTCGATCACGGTCGCGCCCTCGGGGATCGCCACATCGCCGACGGCGGCGATGGCGCCGTCCCGGACGAGCAGCGCGCCGCGCCGCTCCTCCCCAGCCTCGGGGTCGATCAGGCGCGCGTTGGTGAAGACGGTCTCGGCCATGCCCTGCCCCTCGGAGGCCCCGAGCGCGGGTTAGCGCGGGCGGCGGGCCGAAGGCAAGGCGCGCGGCAGCGTCAGCGCGCGCCTCGGCGCGGGTCATCGCCGTCCGCGGACGCCTGCCGGACGAGGCCGAACACGCGGCGGGCGTCCGGGATGCGGCGGAATCCGACGGGCGTGCTCCAGGTGCGGGCGCGACGATACTTGCCGCCGCGCCAGCCTCCGGGGCGGTGGTGCGTCTTCTCTCCGAACCAGACGGTGCCGAAGTCGCCGTCCTCCAGCCGGGGCGGGACGTCGCCGCTCAGGCGGTGCGTCTCGAGCGACCGTTTGCCGGGCAGGTCGGTGGCGATATAGGCCGCCCGGTCGGTCAGGGTGTAGTGGGTGCGGTTACGCGCGAAGGCGTCCCAGAACAGCCGGCCGACGACCTGGTAGAGGCCGATCCCGACGAACAGCAGGCCGAACAGCGGAAACAGGTTGAAGATGCCCGGGGCGTTGCGGGGGACGCCCATTCCCGACGCCATCGATGTCCAGAACACCGCGAACCCGGTGAAGAACAGTCCGAAGACCGTCTGCACCGAGACGAGGTCGGACCAGACGATGCCGCCGGCGGGGCGGCCCTGCCACAGGATGCGCTCTCCGGGGGCGAGGATGTCCTCCCAGCCGGCGGGCGTCTCCTCGCGCGGCTCCTCCATACGGGGCGGGTCGCCCGTGCTGTCGGTCATGTGAAAAGGGTCCGTGTCAATGTCGGGCACTGCAATGCCCAACACTGTTCCCGGTCGGCCCCCTCCGGTCAACCCGCGGGGATCAGGCCACAAGTATCCAGATGAGGATCGCCAGCACGACCAGCGCGAGGACCACCAGGATCAGCCCGCGCGACCCCGGCGACGCGCCGACCGGCGCGCCCGCCTCGCCGATGGGGGCGGCCCCCTCGGCCGACGCGCTCGACAGCGCGATCTCGGGCGTCTCGGCGTCGGCCTCGTGCCACGTCCCCAGCCAGCGCAGCGGCGACGAGACCGCGAGCGAGCGCCGCTCGCCGTCGAACGCGCCCGACAGGACGATCGCCACCGTCCCGGTCACGGCGTCCAGCCGCGCCCGGTCGCCGTCCAGCTCGCCCGGCGCGACGCCCAGTCCCTGCTCCAGATACGACGCCAGCCCGACCCCCTTGAGGTCGGCGACGTCGAACACCTCGACATGGCGCGCGCCCAGTTCGCTGGTGCCGAGCGCCTGCGCGACCGTCCCCGGTGCGCCGCCCGCGAACTCCTTCGCCGCCTCGGGCGGCAGATCGACGGCGAAGACGCGGACCGCGCCGCGCTCGTTCGCCGGTATCGTCATGTCGGTCATTGCACGGCCTCCGCAGCCCTGACGCCCCGGGCTGCCCGAAGGTTCCGCGCGAGCAGGTCCATCGCGGCCATCCGCACGGCGACGCCCATCTCGACCTGGGTCTGGATCACGCTGCGATGGATGTCGTCGGCGAGGGTGCCGTCGATCTCGACGCCCCGGTTCATCGGCCCCGGATGCATGACGATCGCGTCCTCGGCCGCATGGGCGAGCTTGGCCGCGTCGAGGCCGTAGCGGTGGTAGTATTCCCTCTCGGACGGGATGAAGCCGCCGTCCATCCGCTCCTTCTGGAGCCGCAGCATCATCACCACGTCCACGTCCCGCAGCCCCTCGACCATGTCCTCGTACACCTCGACGCCGAGGTCGGCGGCGCCGGTCGGGATCAGGGTCGGCGGGCCGACGAGGCGGACCCGGTTCTCCATCTTGCCGAGGAGCAGGATGTTGGAGCGGGCGACGCGGCTGTGGGCGATGTCGCCGCAGATCGCGACCGACAGGCGGTGCAGGCGGCCCTTGCGGCGGCGGATCGTCAGCGCGTCGAGCAGGGCCTGCGTCGGATGCTCGTGCCGCCCGTCGCCGGCGTTGAGGACGGCGCAGTCATGGACCTTCTGCGCCAGCAGGTCGACGGCGCCGGAGTGCGGATGCCGCACGACCAGAAGGTCGGGCCGCATCGCGTTCAGCGTCAGCGCGGTGTCGATCAGCGTCTCGCCCTTCTTCACCGAGGAGGCGCCCATCGCCATCGACATGACGTCCGCCCCCAGCCGCTTGCCCGCCAGCTCGAAGCTGGCCTGGGTGCGGGTGGACGCCTCGAAGAACATGTTGATCTGGGTGAGCCCGGCAAGGTCGTCGCCCCTCGCGCGGCCGGCGCGGGCCTTCTCGGCATAGGTGTCGGCGAGGTCGAGGAGCGCGGTGATCTCGGCCGGGGCGAGCGGCTCGATCCCGAGGAGGTGGGACTGTCGGAACATCTTCGTGGCCCTCTTCGGCGGACTGCCCCCCGTGGTCTAGCGGAGCCGCCCCGCTGCGGAAAGGGCCGGACCCGCGCGCCCGTGGCGGCCGGTCGCAGGCGTATTTGCAGACATGCGAAGGAGGCAGGTTGCGCGGCAGGGGCCGACCGGAGCGCCTGGTGGCGGCCGGGCAGCTGCGTCTTTTCGGGCTTGCGAAGGAGGCATGGCGCGCGGGAGCGCTGGGGGCGGCCACGTGAAGCGTCCTCGGGGCCTTGCAACCCGGCGCCGAGGATCGGGAACCGGGTCGCCGACCTCGCAGGGAGCGGGGGCCGGCGCGCCGTCCGGCACCGGGCGCCCGCGGTGCTCGGCCCCCCCGGACGGGCCGCGTCAGGCGCGGGCGACGTCCGCCTCGTCCATCTGGGCCGCGCGGACGTAGCCCGGCCGCGCGGTGCAGCGCTCGATCCAGCCGCGCAGGACGGGGCTGTCCGGCATCATGTCCGGCCCCCAGGTGAAGGCCGACGCGCAGACGATGTCGGCGGCGGTGTAGCGATCCCCCATCAGCCAGGGCCCGTCCGACAGACCCCACTCGAGGCGCGCCAGCGCCTCGGCCTTGCCGCGGAAGGTGGCGTCGAGCGCGGGGTGGGACAGGCCGGTCATCGCATGGACCAGCACCGGCTCCAGCACGTCGCCGTACCAGGCGAGCCACGACAGGTAGCGGCCGCGGAGTCGGTCCCCCTGCGGGACGCCGAGGCCGGCCTCGGGAAAGAGGTCGGTCAGGTACAGCATGATCGCCGTCGATTCCCAGATCTGCACGCCGTCGTGGTCCAGCAGCGGCACCTTGCCGTCGAGGTGCGGGTTCGCCGGGTCCGCGCCGCCCGAGCCGTCGTTGCGCCGGATCTGCACGAGGCGCGTCGTCACCTCGTCCACGATCCCGAGCTCGATCATCAGGTTGCGGATCCGCGTCGAGCGCGAGCGGGGGGCGTGGTAGAAGGTCAGCATCGGGTTTCTCCTTGGATGGCTTCGCCGCTCTGCTAGCGTGACCGCGCTGCCAGTTTCCGTCAGGAGCCGCCCCTTGTCCCGCGCCGACCGCCTGCTGACCCTGATGCAGCATCTGCGCCGGATGCGCCCGCCCGTCCTCGCCTCGCGCCTCGCCGAGGCGACGGGGGTGAGCGAGCGGACAATCTACCGCGACATCGCCACGCTCCGCGCCTCGGGGGCGCTGATCGACGGCGAGGCAGGCTATGGCTACACGCTCACCGAGGATCCGGCGCTGCCGCCGCAGAGCTTCGACCGGCTGGAGCTGGAGGCGCTGCTCCTCGGCCTCGGCGAGGTGCGGGCGACCGGCGACGCCGAGCTGGCCGAGGCGGCCGAGCAGGCGATGTCCAAGCTGATCGCCCGCCTGCCCGACCGCCAGCGGCGGCAGGCCGCGACGACCGCGCTCATGGTCTACCGCCATTCCCGGCCCGAACAGCCGCGCTTCGACCTCGCCCCGTTCCGCGAGGCCTGCTGGGAGGAGCGCGCTCTCGACATCGACTACCGCGACGCCGGGGGGCGGGCGACGACGCGGCGGATCTGGCCGCTGCAGATCGTGTATCTGGATTACACGCTGATGCTGCTCGCCTGGTGCTGCCTGCGGCAGGATTTCCGCATGTTCCGCCTGCCCCGCGTCGCGGCGGTGCGCGAGACGGACGAGAGCTTCCGCCCGCGGCGGGTGCCCCTGTTGCGCGACTACATCGCGCAACTCTCCGCCGGCCGAGGGAACTCCGGCCCCGCCCCGGCGCGTTCCGCGGACGACGCCACCGCCGAGAGGTCATGATGGACGAACCCGTCACCACCGCCGACGTGATCGGCGCCCCGGTCTTCGGCGCCGAGGGCGAGCGCCTGGGCCAGATCGACGAGCTGATCTTCGAGCTGGTGAACTACCGCATCACCGCCGCGGTGATCGGCCACGGCGGCTTCATGGGCCTCGGCGAGAGCCACGATCCCCTGCCGTGGGAGCTTTTGCGCTGGGACGGCGCGCTCGGAGGCTACGTCACCGGCGTGCCGATCGAGGAGGACGGGGACGAGGAGATGGCGCCGGGGCCGATGGCGCCGATCTGAGCGCCGGGCGCGGCGTCAGCCGATGGCGCCGCGCACCCCGCCGGTCTGTCCCCGGTCGAGCAGGAGATGATCGAGGATCACGCAGGCCATCATCGCCTCGGCCACCGGCACGGCCCGGATCCCGACGCACGGATCGTGCCGCCCCTTCGTCACCACGTCGACCGGCTGGCCCGCGATGTCGATCGACCGCCGAGGCGTCAGGATCGACGAGGTCGGCTTCACCGCGAACCGCACCACCACGTCCTGCCCGGTGGAGATGCCGCCGAGGACGCCGCCCGCGTGGTTCGTCAGGTATTCCGGCCCGTCCGCGCCCATGACGATCTCGTCCGCATTGTCCCGGCCCGTCAGCGCCGCCGCCGCCATCCCCTCGCCGATCTCGACCCCCTTCACCGCGTTGATCGACATCATCGCCGCCGCCAGGTCGGAATCGAGCTTGCCGTAGACCGGCGCGCCGAGCCCGGCGGGCACGCCGCGCGCGACCACCTCGACCGTGGCGCCGACCGAGTTCTGGTCCTTGCGCACCGCCTGCAGGTAGTCCGCCCACTCCGCCACCACGCCGGGGTCGGGGCACCAGAAGTCGTTCTGCGCGATCGCGTTCCAATCGAAGCGCATCCGGTCGATGGTCTTCAGCCCCATCTGGATCATGTAGGCGCGGATCTCGACCTGCGGCGCCAGCGCGGCCAGCGCCGCCCGCGCCACGCCGCCCGCCGCGACCCGCGCCGCCGTCTCGCGCGCCGAGGACCGGCCGCCGCCGCGATAGTCCCGCAGGCCGTACTTCTGGTGGTAGGTGATGTCGGCGTGGCCGGGGCGGAAGGTCCGCGCGATCTCGCCGTAATCCTTCGACCGCTGGTCCGTGTTCTCGATCGTCAGCTGGATCGGCGTGCCGGTCGTCCGTCCCTCGAACGTGCCCGAAAGGATGCGCACCGCGTCCGGCTCCTGCCGCTGGGTCGTGTGCCTGTTCTGCCCCGGCCGCCGCCGGTCCAGCCACGGCTGGATGTCGTCTTCCGTCAGCGCGATGCCCGGCGGGCACCCGTCCACCGTCGCGCCCAGCGCCGGCCCGTGGCTCTCGCCCCAGGTGGTGACCCGAAACAGGTGGCCGAAAGTGTTGAAGGACATGGGCGATCCCCTCTCGCGCAGGCGGGTTCGGCCTATCCCAACCGCCCACGCGAGGCAATCGCGCCGCACTCCGGCCGGCCGGCGCCCGCCCCCCTTGACCCGGAGGGGCCGGGCCTATAGCTGCCCCTCAACCCCGCGTCTCCTGCCGCGTGAGCAGTCCGGCCCGAACAGAGGTCGACACGAGACGACGGGACCATCGGTTCCCAAGATCACGCAAGGGTTCTGAAGCCGCCCCTCCCCGAATGCCGGGACAGGGTCCGTGCGGCTTCGCCTCACCCGTCCGCCGATGCGCGGACACTGCACGACGGCGCTCGTCCCGGGCGCCCGAAAGGACACGTTTGACCTCCTTCACCGACCTCGGCCTCGACGCCGACCTCGTCGCCCGCCTCAAGACGGCCGGCATCACCGACCCGACCCCGATCCAGGCCCAGGCGATCCCGCCGGCGATGAAGGGCCGCGACGTCATCGGCCTCGCCCAGACCGGCACCGGCAAGACCGCCGCCTTCGGCCTGCCGCTGATCGCCGCCCTCACCGCCGCGCCCGAGCGGCCCGCCGCCGGCGCCGCCCGCTCGCTCATCCTCGCGCCCACGCGCGAGCTCGCCGCGCAGATCGCCGACGCGCTGAAGCCGCTGTGCGAGGGCGCGCGCCTGCGCACCCAGGTCGTCACCGGCGGCGCCTCGATCAACGCCCAGTCGCATCGGCTGGCCCGCGGCGCCGACATCCTCGTCGCGACGCCCGGCCGCCTCATCGACCTGATGGACCGCCGCGCCCTGCACCTGACCGATACCCGGTTCCTGGTGCTGGACGAGGCCGACCAGATGCTCGACCTCGGCTTCATCCACGCCCTGCGCAAGATCGCCGCGCGCCTTCCCGACCAGCGCCAGACGATGCTGTTCTCGGCAACGATGCCCAAGCAGATGGCCGAGCTGGCGAAGGACTTCCTCACCGACCCGGTCCGGGTCGAGGTGGCGCCCCCCGGCACCGCCGTCGACCGGATCCGCCAATCGGTCCACTTCGTGGAGCGCGCGGACAAGACCGAGCGCCTCATCGACCTCCTCGACGCCCACCGGGCCGAGCGCGCCATCGTCTTCGGCCGCACCAAGCACGGGTCCGAGAAGCTGGCCAAGCAGCTGATGAACGCCGGCTTCGCGGTCGCCGCGATCCACGGCAACAAGAGCCAGGGCCAGCGCAACCGCGCGATCGAGGGCTTCAAGGGCGGGCAGGTGCGGGTGCTGGTCGCGACCGACGTCGCGGCGCGGGGCATCGACATCCCCGACGTGAAGCACGTCTACAACTACGACCTGCCGAACGTGCCCGAGAACTACGTCCACCGGATCGGCCGCACCGCCCGCGCCGGCGCAGACGGCGCCGCGATCGCCTTCTGCACCCCGGACGAGATGGGCGAACTCGTCGCCATCGAGAAGGCGATGGGCACCTCGATCCCCGTCGCCTCGGGCGCACGTTTCGCCCCGGCGAAGCCCGAGCCGAAGGCCCGCCCGTCGCGCCCGCCCCGCCGGTCGCGCCCGCGCCGTCCGTCCAAGGGCTCGGCGCGCCAGGCGGCGTAAGCGCCCCTGCCGCGATTCGGCGGAGGGTCAAGGACGCGCGAAGCGCGCCGGCGCAGCCGGGTATCCTTGACGCTCCGGCGAATCGCACCACCCTGGACGGGGCGCGTTCAGGGCACACCTGCCCCTGAACCGCTTCCCCAGCAGCGGTCCCGACCTCTCCCCGCCGCAAGACGTCCTCGGCGATCGCGCCCTCCGCCGGGGACGGCGGGCGGGGCGATGCCGCGCCGAAGGCGCGCGCGAGCGCCGCACCGCGTCCCCCTTGCACCCGCCGCCCCGTCGATTACCTTCCTCCCCACCTCGGGGTGCCTCCGGATCGGCGGGAGGCTGAGATGCGCGCCAGCGCGAACCCGTCGAACCTGAACCGGCTCGCACCGGCGGAGGGAAGGTCGTGAGGTCCTCTCATGCCGCCCGCCTGCGCGGCCGAATGAGGAAAGGACCTCACATGAGACGATTTCTCGCCCTGCCGCTTGCCCTTCTCGCCGCGCCCGCCCTCGCGCAGACGCCCGAGCTGGTGGTCTACACCTACGACAGCTTCGACACCGAATGGGGCCCCGGCCCGATCGTGGAGGCCGCCTTCGAGGCGGAGTGCGGCTGCGACCTGCGCTTCGTCGCCGCCGGCGACGGCGCCGCGCTGTTGTCCCGGCTCCAGCTGGAAGGCCCGTCGACCGAGGCCGACGTGATCCTCGGCCTCGATACCGCGCTGACCGCGGCGGCCGCGGATACCGGCCTCTTCGCGCCGCACGGCCTGTCGCCCGAGATGGACCTGCTGCCCGTCGCCTGGGACGACCCGCTCTTCGTTCCGTTCGACTGGGGCTACTTCGCCTTCGTCGCGGACGCCGGCACCGAGGCGCCCGCCACCTTCCGCGAGCTCGCGGACAGCGACCTGTCCATCGTGATCGAGGACCCGCGCTCCTCCACCCCCGGCCTGGGCCTGCTGCTCTGGGTCGAGGCGGCCTACGGCGACGAGGCCGGCGCGATCTGGGAGGGGCTGGCGGACAACATCGTCACGGTGACGCCGGGCTGGACCGAGGCCTACAACCTGTTCCTCGAGGGCGAGGCCGACGCGGTCCTGTCCTACACGACCTCGCCGTCCTACCACGTCATCGCCGAGGAGGACGACGGCAAGGTCGCCTGGACCTTCGACGAGGGCCATTACATGCAGATCGAGGTGGCCGGCATCGTCGCCGGGACCGATCAACCCGACCTCGCCCGCGACTTCCTCGCCTTCATGACCACCGACGCCGCGCAGTCGGCGATCCCGACGACCAACTGGATGTTCCCGGTCGCCACCCCGTCGGACGGCCTGCCCGAGGGCTTCGCCGAACCGCTGCCGGCGGACGCCGCGCTCCTCCTGCCGCCGCAGGAGGCGCAGGCGGTCCGCGATCCGGCGCTCGAGACGTGGCGCACCGCGCTCAGCCGCTGAGGCTGCCGGGCCCGCCCCGCGTCCCTGGCGCCGTCGCCGCGGCGCTGGTCGCGGGCCTCGTCCTCGGCCCGCTCGCCGCGGTGGCGTTGCGGGCCGGGGGCGGGTTCGCGCCCGGCCCGGCGGACTGGGCGGCGCTGCGCTTCACCGTGACGCAGGCCGCCGTCTCGGCCGGTCTGTCGGTCCTCCTCGCCGTTCCCGTCGCCCGCGCGCTCGCGCGGCGGCGCTTTCCCGGCCGCGCCGCGCTGGTGACGCTCCTCGGCGCGCCGTTCCTGCTGCCGGTGATCGTCGCCGTCCTCGGCCTCCTCGCCGTCTTCGGCCGCGGCGGGATCCTCAACTCCGCCCTCGGACTGGCGGGCGTCGATCCGGTCTCGATCTACGGCTTCCGGGGCGTCGTCCTCGCCCACGTCTTCTTCAACCTGCCGCTCGCCACGCGCCTGATTCTTCAGGGGTGGCTGGCGATCCCGGCCGAACGATTCCGCCTCGCCGCGAGCCTGAACGCCCCCGTCGGGCGGCTGCTGGAGGCGCCGATGCTGCGGGCCGTCGTCCCCGGCACGCTGCTCCTGATCTTCCTCCTGTGCCTGACGTCCTTCGCCGTCGCCCTGACCCTGGGCGGCGGGCCGCGGGCGACGACGGTGGAGCTGGCGATCTACCAGGCGCTGCGCTTCGACTTCGCGCCCGGGCGGGCGGCGGCGCTGGCGCTGGTGCAGGTGGCGCTCTGCCTCGCCGGCACGCTGCTGGCGCTGAAGATCGCGCTGCCGTCGGCCTTCGGCGGCGGCCTCGACCGGCGGGTGCAGCGGTGGGACGCGCGCGGGCCGCTGTGGCGGGCGGTGGACGCCGGCGTCATCGGCGCGGCCGCGCTGTTCCTGCTGGCGCCATTGGCGATGGTCGTCGCCCGCGGCGCTCCGGGCCTCGCGGACCTGCCGCCGTCGATCTGGGCCGCGGCGCTGCGCTCTCTGGCCGTGGCACTGGTCTCCGCCGCGCTGACCGTGGCGCTGGCGCTTGCGCTCGCCCTGCGCGGCGGGCGGCTGGCGACGGTCGCGGGCACGCTGCCGCTCGCGGTCTCGGCGCTGGTCCTCGGCACTGGCCTGTTCCTGATCGTCCGGCCCGTCGTCTCGCCCCTCGACGTGGCGCTGCCGGTGACCGTCCTCGTCAACGCGCTGATGTCCGTGCCCTTCGCCACCGCAGCTCTCGTCCCCGCCGTCGCGTCGGCCGAGGCGGCGCACGGCCGGCTCGCCACCTCCCTCGGCCTGACCGGCTGGCCACGCCTCCGCCTCGTCCTCCTGCCGCGCCTGCGCCGCCCGCTCGGCTTCGCCGCCGGCCTCGCCGCGGCTTTGTCGATGGGGGACCTCGGCGTCATCGCCCTGTTCGCCGGCGAGCGGCAGGAGACGCTGCCGCTCGCCATGTACCGCCTGATGGGCGCCTACCGGATGGAGGCGGCGGCCGGCGCCGGCCTCCTGCTGCTGGCCCTGACGCTGGCGCTGTTCTGGATCTTCGACAGGGGAGGCCGAGTCGGTGCTGACGCTTGAGGCGCTGCGCCTGCGGCAGGGCGGGTTCGCGCTGGCGGCCGACGCCGAGGTTCCCCCGGGGGGCATCGTCGCGATCGTCGGCCCGTCGGGCGGCGGCAAGTCGACCCTTCTCTCCGCCATCGCCGGGTTCCTCGCGCCCGAAGCCGGCACCGTGCGGTGGGACGGACGCGATCTCGCCGGCCTGCCGCCGGGCGAGCGGCCGGTCTCGATCCTGTTCCAGGACGGCAACCTCTTCCCGCACCTGACCGTCGCGCAGAATGTCGGCCTCGCCCTCGGCCCCCGCCTGCGCCTGTCGGCGGAGCAGGCCGGGCGAGTGGACACCGTCCTCTCCCTCGTCGGCCTCGCCGGTCGCGGCGACGACCGGCCCGGGCAGCTGTCCGGCGGCCAGCAGAGCCGCGCCGCGCTGGCGCGCGTGCTGCTGTCGGGCCGCCCCCTGATCCTGCTGGACGAACCGTTCGCCGCGCTGGGGCCCGCGCTGAAGGACGAGATGCTGGATCTGGTCGCGGGCGAGCTGGCCGCGGACGGGCGGCTGATCCTGATGGTGAGCCACGATCCGCAGGACGCGCTGCGGGTGGCGGAGCGGACGATGATCGTGGCGGACGGGCGGGTGAGCGGTCCGCTCGCCACGGCGGAGGTGATGGCGGATCCGCCGCCGGCGCTGAAGGCCTATCTGGGGAGGTAGGCCCGGGCCGTCGCGCCAACGGCGTCGGGCCCGCCCATTCCGGAGATCTCGTTGACTACGTTCCGCCAGTGCCGTCGAGGCCCGTCCGCCTTCGGATCGTCAGCCTGAACAGTTGCATGGGGCTGCGTAGCCGGACCCCGCACCGACAGGGACAGTTCATGGCAGAGGAGGCATCGGCGTCGATGTCTCGAAGCGGTGGATCTACGGGCATCACCCGCAGACCGGCCCCGCCGGCCACCGGGCCGAAGGTCCTTCGCGCCTTCGCGGGGGACAGTCGCGGCCCTCCGTCGCCCCGCCTACCCCAGCCGCCGGACCATCACCGTCGCCGCCGAGAAGCCGAACAGGTGCCGCACCGGCCCGATCGGCTGGTCCTCGACCGCGTGGAAGCCCCGCCGCTCGTACAGCGCCCGCGCCCGCGGGTTGCCCTCGATCACGTCGAGCCGCACCTCGCGGTAGCCGCGCCGCACCGCCTCGGCCGCCACCGCCTCCAGCAGGCGCGAGCCGACGCCGCGGCCGCGCGCGTCCTGCCGGACCGCCAGCCCGTCGAGCAGGAAGCGCGCGTTGTCCACGTCCCGCGCGACCATGCCCAGGACCGCCATCCGCCACAGCGCGCCAAGCGCCCCGTAGGCGGCCATCATGTCGGAGGTCTGCCCCGCCACCAGCGCGCCTTCGGCGGTGCGGAAGCCGGCGACGCCCAGCACCTCGCCCTCGGCCGACCGCGCGACGAAGGCGTGGGCGGGGTCGAGCGCCCGGCCCAGGAAGGCGAGCGCCTTGCCGCGCGGGCCCAGCGCCCGCCCGAGCTTGCCGCCGAACGCGTCCCAGTAGAGCGCGGCGACCTGCGACCGCTCGGAGTCGGCGAAGCCCCTAGCGATCTGCATCTTGGGCCAGCCAGGCCGCGGCGGCGCGGACGTCCTCGGGGGTGTTGAGGTTCGCGAACGGGTCGGGCTCCGTGCCCGCGAACGCCACCTCGCGCGCGCCGGTCCGCTCCGCCCAGTCCATCACGCGGCGTGTCCCGCCGGCGAGCGCGGCCCGCAGCGCCGGTGCCAGCGCGACCGGCCACAGCCCGACCGTGCCGTGCACTCGGCCCCCGCTCGCCGCCACCGCCGGGCCCGGCCCGGCGGACAACCGATCCACAAGGTCCGCCGGCAGGAACGGCGCGTCCGTCGGCACCGTCACCACTGCCGGCGCGTCCAGCCCGGCGGCCCACTCCAGCGCCGCGAGGATGCCGGCGAGCGGCCCGGGCTGCCCGTCGACCGGGTCCGGCACCACGGGAAGGCCGAACGCCGCGAACCGCGCCGGATCGCCGCCCGCATTCAGGGCCAGCGGTCCCGCCTGCGGCGCCAGCCGGTCGACCACGTGCGCCAGAAGCGGCCGTTCCCCCAGGAGGACCAGCCCCTTGTCGCCGCCGCCCATGCGCCTCGCCCCGCCGCCGGCGAGGATCATCGCCGGCAGCCGCCGTCCGTTCCCTGTCCGCTGCTGCGCCATCCGATGTCCGATTGCCTCTCCGACCGCGCGAGACTAGGACGACGCGATGTCAGCCACCAACACGAAAACCGCCTTCTGGCGGGGCGCGCGGGACGCGCTCCCGTTCCTCGCCGTCGTCGGCCCGTTCGCCCTGCTGTTCGGCGTCGTGGCCACCGAGGCGGGTCTGCGCGTCTACGAGACGCTGGCCATGTCCGTCGTCGTCGTCGCCGGCGCCGCGCAGTTCACCGCGCTGTCGCTGCTGGCCGACGACGCGCCGACGCTGATCGCCATCGTCGCGGCGCTCGCCGTGAACCTGCGCATGGCGATGTACTCGGCGGCGCTGGTGCCTTGGCTGGGCCGCGCGCCGTTCTGGCAAAGGGCGCTGATCGCCTACTGCAACGTGGATCAGACCTACGCCCTGTCGATGGCACGGTTCGAGCGGGACCCGGACTGGAGCGTGCCGGCGCGGGTCGCCTACTTCTTCGGGGCCGCCGCGCCGGTCTTTCCCACCTGGTACGCGCTCACCATCGTCGGCGCCCTGATCGGCGCGCAGATCCCCGAGTGGCTGGCGCTCGACTTCGCGCTTCCGATCTGCTTCCTCGCGATCATCGGCCCGATACTGCGGAGCGTCGCCCACGTCGCGGCGGCGGTCACGTCGGTCGCACTGACGCTCCTGCTGGCGGGGCTGCCCTACAGCCTCGGTCTGCTCGTCGCGGCGCTGCCGGCCATGGCGGTGGGCGCGGCGGTCGAGACGTGGGTCGAACGGCGGAGGGTTCCGGCATGAGCCAAGCGACGATCTGGACCGTCATCGTCGCGCTCGGGATCGGGACCTACCTGATCCGGCTGTCGTTCCTCGGCCTGATCGGCGACCGGCCGCTGCCGCCGGTGGTGCTGCGGCTGCTGCGCTACACCGGCGTCGGCGTGCTGCCCGGCCTCGTCGCGCCGCTCGTCGTCTGGCCCGCCGCCACCGGCGGCCAGCCCGACGCCGCCCGCATCCTCGCCGCCCTCGTCGCGCTTCTCGTCGGCCTGTGGCGGCGCGAGGCGCTGCTCGCCATCGTCGCGGGGGCGGTCACGCTCTACGGCGTGCTGGCGGTGGAGTACTGGCTGGGGTGAGGGAGGCGGCTGCCGCGACCCGTCCCGGGCCTGACCCGGGACCTCGCGCCTTTGGCCGATCGGGGCCCCGGCTCAGGGCCGGGGCGGAACCTTCTGCTAAAAGGTCCGGCTCCTTCCCCCGCCCGGACTCAGCCGCGCAAGCGGCCCGGGCAGCGGATGGCCGCCCCCCGGCCAGCCGCTTCGGTGAGGCTGGTGCGCGACGGTCAGGTCGTGCGGTGCGGAGGGATAAAGCGCGGATCAGCGCCGTCGGAGCGGCTGTCCGCGGCCATCCGCTGCCCTCCGTTGAGGCCGGCGCAACCGTCATGCCATTCTGAAGCAGACGCATTACCGGAACGATCGGGGACCCGGGTCAGGCCCGGGCGGGTTGTCCTGTCGAACGGGACCGCCCCTATTCCCCCGCCTGCAGCGCCGCCTCGAAGGCCGCCTGCGCCTCGTCCTTGTCGGCGCTGTCGTCCTCGCGGACCTCGCGCTCCGTCACGCCCGGCTTGCGGGCGAACTGCCGGGCGAGGTTGTCGGGGAACAGCGTGACCGAGATGTCCTCCCACCCCGGCATCGCCCGCAGCACCCGCGCCGTCGCCATCGTGCAGGCGGCCTTGGGCACCGGCCCCTCGACCCGGGCCTGCGCGAACGCCGCCTCGGCCTGGGCCAGCGTCACCGGCGCGTCCTGGCGCACGACGTAGTAGCTGACCCGCGCGTGGTAGGTGACGTAGAACTCCTCCAGCGCGGGCGTGATGCCGTAGTGCAGGTCGTTCCGCTCGGGGATGGTCGGGTGGCCGAAGGTGCCGGCGGGGTCGAAGATCACCCGCTGGCTGGCGTTGATCATCAGGCCGGTATGGGCGCCGTTGTCGCTCTCGGCGTTCTTCATGGTGAACAGCGTCACCATCGGCGGTCCGTCATGGCGGTAGGCGGCGCGCTGGATCGCGTCGTCCGGGGCCCAGACGGACTGGGCCCCGCCGCAGCCGCCCAGCAGCGCCGGCAGCCCCAGCGCGAAGGCGCGGCGCGAGATCAGCACAGGCGGATCAGGCGTTGACCAGCGCGAGCAGGATCAGCAGCACGACGATGACGATCGCGGTCCGCGTCACCGCGGTCATGAAGCCATTGAACGTCTTCTCCTGGACGGTGATGTCCATCGTGCCGTGTTCGTGGTGCTGCTCAGCCATGGCCCTGCCCTTGCCCTGTCGATCGGCAGTCCGATTAGCGCATCGCTCCGGCGGTGTCACGCCTCGTCGGCATCCTCGACCGGCGACTCCAGGTCGCGGGCCAGGCGGAAGCCGATCCGCTGCGGCGCCTCGTCGGCCACCACCTTCGGCATGGCGCGCAGCAGGACGTTCAGCTGGCTGACGTGCTGGATCACCTGGGTCCGGGCGCCCGCGGGATCGCTGCCGTAGAAGGTCACGATGTCGGGATCGAAGTAGCCGAGGCCCTCGATCCGGATCACGCCGGCATCGCCGCCGGTAAAGCCCATCGCGGCCTCCTGATCGCCATCCAGCTGCTTCTCGAAGTTCTGGATGTAGAGGATCAGCCGCTCGTAGGCCCAGCGGGCGGGGCTCTTGCGGCCCGGTTTCTTCAGAGCGGCCGGCAGGGTCGCCTCGTCGGCCGGCGCCCGGTTCGGGTCGGCGTGGACCTCGTGGAGCCGCGGCAGGCGGTCGTTCTCCTCCGCCTCGGCGGCGGTCGCGATCTGGTCGTGGGGCGACGGGTCCTGCATGGCGCGGAGCCTAGCCTGCCCCGCCCCCGCGTCCAGCCGCCCGCCAGCGATAGGCGCCGTCCTCGCCCAGCCAGCGCCGGGCGCGGCCCGTCTGCGTCAGGTGATTGAGATGCCCGATCGTCTCGGCCAGCGCGAGGCCGTATTCGCCGGCCCCGATCTCGCGCCGGAACAGCGCAGGAAAGCACTCGCCGCCCCGGCGCGGTTCGGCGAGGTGCGCCTCCAGCCGCCGCAGCGCGCCCTCGTGGTTGAGCCGCAGCTGCTCCAGCCGGATCGGCAGGCCGCGATAGGGCAGGCGGTGGCCGGGCAGGATCAGCTGCTCGTCCGTCGCATGGACCGCGAGCCGGGCGTTCGCCTGCAGGAAGTCGGCGACCGGGTCCGCCTCCGGCTCGGTCGGGTGCACGCCGAGGTTGGGGCTGATCGTCGGCAGCAGCTGGTCGCCGCCGATCACCAGCGCCTCGTCCCGCGCCCACAGCGTCACGTGCTCGGGCGCGTGCCCGTCGCCCATCCGCACGTCCCACGTCCGCCCGCCGAGGCTCAGCGCGTCGCCCTCGGCCAGCCGCGTGTAGGTCGGCGGCAGCAGCTCCACCATGTCGGCGAAGTTCATCGGCCGCTCGCCCATCCGCCGCGCCAGCAGCTCGGGGTCCATGCCCGAGCGGCGGTAGAAGCCCAGCGCCGCCTCCGACGGCCGCTCCTGCACGTCGAGGGTCAGCATCCGCGACATCAGGAACGCTGTGCGCGATGTCAGTAGCTCCGCCCCGTCCCGCGCGAACGCGCCCGCCATCCCCACATGATCGGGGTGGCTGTGCGTCACCAGCATCCGCGTCACCGGGCGCCCCTGAAGCGGCCCGGCCAGCAGCGCCGCCCACGCCGCGCGGCCCGCCTCGGTCGCGAGGCCCGCGTCGACCAGCGCCCAGCCGTCGCCGTCCTCCAGCGCGTAGACGTTGACGTGGTTCAGCGGCGCCCACACCGGCAGGCGCAGCCACAGGACGCCGTCGGCCACCTCGATGGCGCGGCCCTCCTCGGGACCCTCCGCCCACGGGGTCCGGATCGCGCTCGCCCCGTCGTCAGGCATTGCGGGACAGGACCGTCATGCCGCCAGGTCGTCGGCGGTGATCGCCATCAGCGCCTCGGCCCCGGCCCGGACGTGGCGCAGGAGGCCCGCATGCTCCGGCAGCAGACGCGCGATGTAGAACGCCGCCAGCCGCTGGCGCCGCGCGTCCCCGGCCCGCGCCGCGGCGAGGTGGGCGTGCCCGCCCAGCACCCGCGCGAACGCCTTGAGGTAGGGGACCGCGGCCGCGCCCCGCTCCGCCGGCGGCTGGGCCACCAGCCACTCGGTGGTCTCGCGCAGCGTCTCGGCCGCGTCCCAGACCGCCTCGGCCAGCTCGGTCAGGCCGTCCGCCTTGGCCGCCTCGGCCCCGGCCTCCACCTCGTCCAGCAGCCGCAGCGCCGCCTCGCCGCCGTCCGCCAGCTTGCGCCCCACGAGGTCGAGCGCCTGGATCCCGTTCGTCCCCTCGTAGATCGCCGTCACCCGCACGTCCCGCAGGAACTGCGCCGCCCCGGTCTCCTCGATGAAGCCCATGCCGCCATGGACCTGCACGCCGAGATTCGCCACGTCGATCCCGGTCTCGGTGCCGAAGGCCTTGGCGATGGGCGTCAGGAACGCCGCCCGCGCCGCATGCTGCGCCTCGCCCGTCGCGGTGTGCAGGTCGATCGCGACGCCGCACATCAGCGCGATGGCCCGCGCCGCGAACGTCTCGGCCCGCATCGTCGCCAGCATCCGCCGCACGTCGGCATGCTCCACGATGGTGCCGGACCCGCCGACGCGGCCCTGCCGCCGCTCCATCGCGTAGGCCAGCGCCGCCTGCGTCGCCGCCTCGGCCACGCCGATGCCCTGCACGCCGACTCCGAGGCGGGCGTTGTTCATCATCGTGAACATTGCCGCCATGCCGCCGTTGGGTTCCCCCACCAGCCAGCCGGTCGCGCCCTCGTAGGACATGACCGCAGTGGGCGAGCCGTGCAGGCCCAGCTTGTGCTCCAGGCTGACGACGCGCAGCGCATTGCGCGCCCCCGGCGAGCCGTCCGCCTCGGGGAGGAACTTCGGCACCATGAAGAGGCTGATCCCCTTGGTCCCCGGCACGGCGTCCGGCAGCCGCGCCAGCACCAGATGGCAGACGTTCGCGGAAAAGTCGTTGTCCGCCCAGGTGATGTAGATCTTCTGCCCGGTGACCGCGTAGGTCCCGTCGCCGTTCGGCTCGGCCCGGGTGGCGAGCGCGCCGACGTCCGAGCCCGCCTGCGGCTCGGTCAGGTTCATCGTCCCGCACCATTCGCCCGAGATCAGCTTCGGGATATAGAGCGCCTTCATCTCGTCGGAGGCGTGATGTTCCAGCGCCTCGATCTGCCCCTGACTCATCAGCGGGTTCAGCTCCAGCGCGAGGCACGCGCCCGACATCATGTCGTTCACCGCGACGGCCAGCGTCTGCGGCAGCGCCATCCCGCCATACCGCTCCGGCGCCGCGAGGCCGATCCAGCCGCCCTCGGCGATCGCCCGGAACCCGTCGCCGAAGCCTTCAGGCGTGCGCACCACGCCGTTCTCCAGCCGGGCCGGGTCGGTATCGCCCTTGCGCTGCAAAGGCGCCAGCACCTCGTCGCACAGCTTGCCCGCCTCCGTCAGGATCGCCTCGACCGTCTCGCCGCTCGCCTCGGCGAAGCGGTCGGTCGCCGACACGGTTGGGAATCCGGCGACATGGTCGAGGAGGAAGCGGATCTCGGACACGGGCGCGGCATAGGGCATGGCGGGGCTCCGTCTGTGAGGCTATCCACGACCCCGCAATACGGGCCGCGGCCGTCGCGCCAGAGCCTGTCCCCCGCCCCCGACCCGAGGCAACCGGAACGCCACGTCATGACCCGCGCCGCCCTGCTGACTGCCGACGAGACCGGCCTGACCCGCGCGGCGGACCTGCTGCGGCAGGGCCGCCTCGTCGCCTTCCCGACCGAGACGGTCTACGGCCTCGGCGCCCGCGCAGACGACGGCGCGGCGGTCGCCGGCATCTTCGAGGCGAAGGGCCGCCCGCGCTTCAACCCGCTGATCGTGCACCTCCCCGACCTCGCCGCGGCCGAAACGCTCTGCGACCTCCCCCCCGACGCCCGCCGCCTGGCCGAGGCGTTCTGGCCCGGCCCCCTCACCCTCGTCCTGCCGCTGAAGCCGGGCGCCGCCATCTCGCCGCTGGTGACCGCCGGCCTCGACAGCCTCGCCGTCCGCGCCCCCGAGCACCCGCTCGCCCGCGCGCTCCTCTCCCGCTCCGGCGTCCCCGTCGCCGCGCCCTCCGCCAACCCGTCCGGCCGCGTCAGCCCGACCACGGCACAGCACGTCCTCGCCGGCCTCGGCGACCGCATCGACGCCGTCCTCGACGGCGGACCCTGCGGCGTCGGCGTCGAATCGACCATCGTCGCCTGCCTCGACCGCCCGCGCCTGCTGCGCGCCGGAGGCCTGCCCGCCGAGACGATCGAGCAGGCCCTCGGCCACCCGCTCGACGCCCCCGACCTCAGCCGGGCGCAGCCCGTCGCCCCCGGCCAGCTCGCCTCGCACTACGCCCCCGCCGGCACCGTCCGACTGAACGCGGCGCAGGCGGAGCCCGGCGAGACCCTCCTCGGCTTCGGCGACGCTCCGGGCGCCGAGCTCAACCTGTCCCCCTCCGGCGACCTACGCGAGGCCGCGGCGACCCTCTTCGCCCATCTCCACGCCCTCGACGCGATGGGCGCGGAGCGCATCGCCGTCTCCCCCATCCCCGACCGCGGCCTCGGCCGCGCCATCAACGACCGTCTCCGCCGCGCCGCTGCCCCCCGGTCCTGACCGCGCAGGTCCGGTCGTCCGGCGGCGGCCCCGGGCGCGACGCCGGGACCAGAACCCTTCTTTCAGGCTCCTATCTTGCCCCAAATACCTCCGGGGTGAATTGGCCGTCAGGCCAAGAGGGGCAGCGCCCCTCCCCCGCCGCAAGCCACTATGCCGTAACGTCGGAGTGGGGTAATCCCGACCTACACCCCCGCACGCGCACCGTAGAATGGCGCGGCGGAGAGGCACGGGCAGGAGACGGCCATGATGAGAACCACGCGACGCGCGCTGCTGCTGGGCGGCGGGGCCGCGCTCGGCTACGGCGCCGCCCGGGCGCTGTCGCCCGGCCTGCCGTCGCTCGCCGGCAACCCGCTCCTGCCGGACGGCACGCCCGATGGGATGCTGAACGACGCCAGCCTGCTGTCCCCCACCCCTGTCGCCAGCCACGAGGCCCTCGATACCGCCGGCGAGCAGCTGGCCGAGGCGTTCCGCGCCCGCCTCGCTGACGGCCCGCCGGTGAATGTCGGCGCGGCCCGGCACTCCATGGGCGGCCATGCGATCCCGCCGGAGGGGCAGGCGCTGACGCTGGCGAACGGCACGGTCGCGGTGGCGGAGGACGGCAGCGCGATGCGCGTCCATGCCGGCGCCCGCTGGTCGGAGGTGATCGCCGCGCTCGACCCGCTCGGCCACTCGCCCAAGGTGATGCAGTCGAACAACGATTTCGGCGTCGCCGCGACCTTCAGCGTGAACGCCCACGGCTGGCCGGTGCCGCACGGGCCGATGGGCTCCACCGTCCGTTCGGTCCGCATGGTGATGCCGTCGGGCGACCTCGTCACCGCGAGCCGGGAGGAGAACCCGGATCTCTTCGCCCTCGCGATGGGCGGCTACGGGCTGATCGGCCTGATCGTCGACATGGAGGTCGAGATCGTCCCGAACCTCCGCCTCACGCCCGAGTACGTGCGCCTCCCCGGCACCGAGATCGCGGCCGCCTTCTCCGAGGCGGTCGCCGACCCGGAGGTGAGCATGGCCTACGGCCGCCTGTCCGTCGGCCGCGAGGACTTCTTTCAGGACGGCTTCTTCATCGCCTACCGCCCCGCTGCCGACCAGGCCGACCTCCCCCCCGCCTCCGGCTCCGGCTGGCTGTCGCGCCGGGCGCGCGACATCTTCCGCGCACAGCTGGGCCACGAGGGCTGGAAGGGCGCGCGCTGGGGTTTCGAGACGCGGATCGGGCCGATGATCGGCGGCGGCGAGGTGACGCGCAATTCGCTCATCAACGAGCCCGTCCTCACGCTGGACGACCGCGACCCCGCCCGCACCGACATCCTGCACGAGTATTTCGTGCCGCTGGAGGCCTACCCTGACTTCGTGCAGGCGTGCCGAAAGGCGATCCCGGCCTCCTACCAGGAACTGCTGAACATCACGCTGCGCTACGTGGACACGGACCCCGTTTCGGTCCTCGCCTACGCGCCCGGACCCCGGATCGCCGCGGTGATGCTGTTCAGCCAGGAGATGACCGCCCGCGGCGAGGCCGACATGGCGCGGATGACGCAGGCGCTGATCGACCGCACCCTCGACCTCGGCGGCACCTACTACCTGCCGTACCGTCCGCACGCGACGCTGGACCAGATGCGCCGCGGCTATCCGCGGGCGGAGGAGTTCGCGGCCGCCAAGCGCGGGATCGACCCGGACCTGCGCCTTCGGTCCGTCTTCTGGGACAATTACGTGAGCAAGCTATGAGCACGACCTTTCCGGCCCGGCAGGGATGGGGCCTGCACCGCGTCACGGCCTTCGTCTACTTCGTCGTCATCGGCCTCGTCGCGTCGCTGAACTACCTGCCGATTCCGGGCATCATCGACGAGAACGGCCTGTGCTTCGGGATCTTCGCGCTGGATCCGTTCGACGACCTGCTGCACGTCGGCTCCGCCCTCTGGGCGCTGGTCGCGGCGCTGACGTCCGTCCGTGCCTCCCGCATCTTCCTCACGGTCTTCGGCGCGCTCTACCTCGCCGACGGGTTGCTCGGCCTCTGGACCGGCGTCGGGTTCCTCGACCTCGGGATCTGGCGCTGGGGGGTGCAGGACTACGATCTCATGTTCAAGATCTACGCCAACACGCCGCACATCCTTCTGGGCCTCGTGGCCCTGCTGATCGGGCTGGCGCGGCCAAGATGAGGCGGCTGGGGCGCCTCCTCCTGCGGCTCGTCGGGGCGCTCCTCGTCCTGGTCCTGCTGCTGCTCGCCCCCGTGGCCTGGACGGAGGCGACCTGCCGGGGCGACATCGCCCCCGACGACCGCCAGCCGATCATCGCGGACGAAGGGTGGCAACGCCCCGAGAGCCGGACGCTGCTGACCTATCCCGAATGGCACATCGTCCACGCCTACGACGACTACGCCGCCGTCATCGCCGATGGCGACCCGCACGAGTTCGGCTTTCTGCGCGCCATCGCCGGCTTCTGGACCGCGCTCTGCCCGCTCCAGGCCGAGGCGATGCGGATGGGGCCGGTGACGACGGACACCAAGCTGACGATCTACACGATCGGTGTCAGCTTCACCGCCGAGCTGCTGGCCAAGGCCGCCTACGAGGAGACGGCGGGCCGCCTCTTCACCTGGATCCGCGGGCCTGAGCGGGCCCTTCTCGACGAGGTCTCGGCCGAGCAGGCGGCGGCATATGCCGGGTTCCTGCAGCAGGTGCCGTGGTATCGCTGGGACTTCGCCGCCGACCGCGAGGAGCTGCGGCGCCTCGCCTCCGACGAGGCCCGCGACCAGGAGCGGGCCTTCGCCCTCGGTCTCGAATACGCCGCGAAGGGCGCCTACGCGCAGGTCATCGCGCGGGCCGCGGCCGGCGTCGGGCCGGATGCGCTGCGCTTGCGGTCGGTCGTGGACGGGCTGAGGCAGGACGAACTGGCGGCGATCGAGGGGATCGACGTGATCGGCCCCGTGCCGCAGGGCGGCGTGCTGGTCGAGACCGACCGCTACCGCGCCTACACCCGGCTTCTCCAGCGCCTCGCCGCCGAGGGTGCCGACATGGTCGAGATCGCCGGCAACGACGAGATCCTGTTCACCGCGATCTCGCCCCGCGCGGCCGAGGACGGGGCCCTCTACAGCTTTGCCCGGCAGGGCCGCGACGACTACCGCCACCTGTTTCTCGTACCGGTGGGCGACCTGCTGGACCGGCTGCGCGCGATGGACGGCAGCGACCTGACGCTGGAGCATGTGCACGATTACTGACGGGGGCGGCGCTCTGACTTCGCGGCCGTCGGCCCATCATGGCGGCGGGTCGGATCGCGGGCGCGGGCCGGGGTGCGGGCCGCCGCCTCATGCCGGCCGAGGCGGCACGGGCGCCGGCGCCTAGAACCGCTCCAGCAGCCGCTTGAGGTACTGCAGTTCCTGATCCGGGCGCTCCTGCTCGCCCGCGCGGCGGCGGAGTTCCTGCAGCAGCTCCTCGGCGCGGCGGTAGACGTCCTGCCCCTGCAGCAGGTTCTCCTCGGTGCCCATCTGGCCCTGGTTGCCGAACTCGCGGCCGAGCGGGTCGCGGCGCGACGGCTCCAGCCGGCCGTCGGCGTTGCCCTGCTGCATGCCCTGCCCCGGCTCCTGCATCCGGTTCTCGGCCAGCGCCTCGCCCAGCGCGCGCATGCCCTCGCGGAGCGCGTCCATCGCCTCGCCCTGGCGGTCGATGGCGCCGGCGAGGTCGTCGCTCCGCAGCGCCTCCTCGGCCTCGTCCATCGCGCCCTCGGCCCGGTCGAGCGCGTCGCCCGCCTGGTCCGCCGCCTCGCCGTCGAGCGAGGGCAGGTTGCCGCGCTGGCGGTTCAGCTCGTCCCGCAGCGCCTGCTGGCGGTCGGCGAGGCTGCCCTCGCCGCCGGCCCCTTGGCCGTCCTGCTGGCCCTGCTGGCTGTTCGGCTGGTCGCCCGGCGACTGGCCTTGTCCCTGCTGGCCCTGCTGCTCGGCCTGGCCCGGGGACTGGCCGGGCTGCGGCTGGCCGGGCTGGCCGTCCTGCCCCTGCTGCGGGTCGCGGCCGTTGAACTGGTCCTGCAGGTCGCGGAACGCCTCGTCCGACAGCTCCTGCTGGTCGCGCAGCGTCTCGGACAGGTCCTCCATCGACTGCTGGCCGGGGCCGCCCTGCCCCTCGCCCTGGGTGACCTGCAGGTTCTCCATCAGCTGGTTCAGCTGCTCCATCAGCTCCATGGCCTCGGCCATGCGGCCCTCTTCCATCAGCTCCTGGATACGGTCCATCAGGGCCTGCAGCTCGTCCTGCGTGATCTCCATCGAGTTCTCGGACATGTCGGGCTGATCGGTCTGGTTCTCGCCCTCGGGGGCGTTCTCGGCCAGCATCCGCATGTAGTCGTTCATCGCCTCGCGCAGCTCCTGCATGAGCTCGGCGATCTCCTCGTCCGACGCGCCGTTGCGCATCGCCTCTTCCAGCCGCTCCTGCGCCCGGGCCAGCCGCTCGCGCGCGTCGGCGAGGGTACCTTCCTCCAGCTGGATCGCCAGATCCCAAAGCGCCTGCGCCACCTCGTCCCTGGTCTCGTCGGACAGCGTCGCGCCGTCCTCGGTCGCGGCCGCCAGCTGGCGGATGGTGAAGTTGAGCCGCAGGTACGTCGTCTCGTTCGGGAAGAAGCCCTCGGGCTCGTAAGCCACGGCCCGCAGGATCTGCGTCACCCGTTCCGCGTTCTCGCGGTTCCAGAGCAGGTCGCGCCGCTGCTCGATCACCGCCCGCGCGATCGGCTGGAAGAAGCGCCGGCCCGGCAGGATCATCTCCACCGGCTCGGTCGCGCCCTCCTGCCCGACATCGTCGGCGACGGTCAGCGTCATCGTGACCGGCAGGTTCGCGAACGGATGCTGCGAGAAGTCGTCGATCAGCCGCTCCTCGAACTCCGCCGCGTCGCCGGTGAACGGCATCGGCAGGTCGATCACCAGCGGCTCACGCGCCTCGGGGTCGATGGCGAGGCCGTGGCGGCGGTCGGCCTGTTCGGGGTCCAGCGCGATCACCGCGCGGCCGGTGACGACGGCGTAATCGTCGGACGCGCGGAACGGCTGCGCCATCTCGCCCGTCGCCTCGACCTCGACCGGGCCCGACAGCTCCACCTCCGGCGGCTGATCGGCGAGCACGCGGATCTGCCACTCGGCGCCGCCCTCGCCCTCGATCGCCAGCCTGCCGTCCTGCGTCACGACGAAGCTCTGCTGCGCCTCGGACGCGGCGCCGACATCCTCGGTCCGGCCGGACACCGTCTCGGCCACCGTCAGCGCGCCGACGTCGCCGTAGAGGCGCAGCGTCACGGCCGACCCCTCCGGCACCGACAGCGGCCCCGGCGGAATGTCGGCGAGGTACAGCGACGGCTTGCCGGTATAGGCCGGCGGCTCGATCCAGCCCTCCCACACCGGCCCGGTGGCGAGCTGCTGCCCGCCGCCGCCGGCCACGACCTCGCCCACCGTCCCGACCCGCCAGAGCGAGCCGAACAGAAGGCCGGTCACGAAGAAGATGAGCGCGATGTAGCGCAGGCCGTAGGGATCGCGCGAGGCGATGTTCATGTCGGGCTGCACAGCCCGGGCGGTGCGCGTCCGCTCGGCCATGCGGCGCTGGTGCGCCTGCCAGACGGCGACCGAGGCGGAGTCCGTGACGCCCGACGCCTGCTGGTCCGCGATGGCCGAGATCGGGCGGCCCGGCAGGCTGGCGTCCACCCGCCCGACCGCCGCGTCCCACGACGGCCAGCGGAACCGCCGGGCGCCCCAGCCGACCGCGATGGCGAAGCCGAGCACGGTCAGCACGGCGAAGGTCCAGACGGCCTCCATCGGCAGCTCGTCCTGCCAGCCGAACATCAGCGGCGAGAGGGCGGCCATCAGGATCGCCAGCGCGGGCCAGAAGGCGCGCAACGCCCGTTCGGCCGCCATACCCACACGGGTCAGGCGGATCGGCCAGCGCAGATGCGCCAGCGCCTCTGTCGGAATCTCGGTCCGGTCGGTCAGCGGCCAGTTCCCTGCTCGTCTCTCCTCCCCGCGCGGGGGCTCAGAGCCATTGCGGAATGCTATCCCGCGCGATCATCTCTTCATAGGTCGGGCGCGCGCGTATGACCGCAAAGTGATCCCCCTTCACGAGGACCTCGGGCACCAGCGGCCGGCCGTTGTACTCCGACGCCATCGCCGCCCCGTAGGCCCCGGCGGAGCGGAAGGCGACGAGGTCGCCCTCGGCCAGCGGCGGCAGATCGCGCCCGCGCGCGAAGGTGTCGCCGGTCTCGCAGACCGGCCCCACCACGTCCCAGGGCGTCGTCTCGGCCCCCGCCTCCGGCTCGATCACCGGCACGATGTCGTGCCAGGCGTCGTACATCGCCGGGCGGATCAGGTCGTTCATCGCCGCGTCGAGGATCGCGAAGCGCCGCCCCTCGCCCTCCTTGAGGTACGTCACCCGCGCCAGCAGAAGGCCGGCGTTGCCCGCGATCAGTCGCCCCGGCTCGATCTCGACCTCGCAGCCGAGGTGGCCGACGGTACGCTTGATGAGCGCCCCGTATTCCACCGGCAGCGGCGGCGCGCTGTTCGACCGCTCGTACGGGATCCCAAGCCCCCCGCCGAGGTCCAGCCGCTCGATCCCGTGGCCGTCGGCGCGCAGCGTCTCGGTCAGCTCGGCGACCTTGCGATACGCCTGCTCGAACGGCGCGAGGTCTGTCAGCTGGCTGCCGATATGCACGTCGATGCCGATGGCCTTAAGGCCCGGCAGGCGGGCGACCTCGGCGTAGACCTCGCGGGCCCGGGCGATGGGGATGCCGAACTTGTTCTCGCTCTTGCCCGTCGCGATCTTCGCATGCGTCTTCGCGTCCACGTCCGGGTTCACCCGCACCGTCACCGGCACCGTGACGCCCATCGCCGCGGCGACCTCGCTCAGCGCCCGCATCTCGGGCTCGCTCTCGACGTTCACCTGCCGGATCCCGCCCTCCAGCACGATCCGCATCTCGTCCCGCGTCTTGCCGACGCCGGAGAAGACGATCCGCTCCCCCGGCACGCCTGCCGCCTTCGCCCGCAGGTATTCCCCGGCGGACACGACATCCATCCCCGCCCCCGCCTCGGCGAGCGTCTTCAGGATCGCGACGTTCCCCGCCGCCTTGACCGCGTAGCAGACGAGGTGCGGCAGCCCGTCCAGCGCCTCGTCGAATAGGCGGAAGTGCCGCAGGAGGGTGGCCGTGGAATAGACGTAGACCGGCGTGCCGACGGTGGCGGCGATATCCGCCAGCGGCACGTCCTCGGCGTGCAGGGCGCCGTCCCGGTAGAGAAAGTGATCCACGGCGGTTTCCCTCGCGTCCCGGCCCCGAGGCGCGCTCATAGCAGATTCACCGGGAGGCGCTAGCGCACGGTCCCTAGCGGACGGGCCGGGATCGCAGGAACAGGTAGAGCGGCAGACCGCAGGACACGCCGATGCAGAAGGTCGCCGGGATCGCCAGAAGCGCCTCCCAGTTCCTGCGCACCCACGTCTCGGCCAGAACCCACACCGTCAGCGCGATGGCCGCGATGGTCAGGTCCCACGTCAGACCGGTGGTCGAGGCGTTGGCGTACCAGGCGTCGATCAGCCCGCCGAGGCCGGTCCCCGTTTCGCGCATGTAGGCGACGAACCACCACATCGGATGGATCGCCCCCCAGACGGCGAGGCCGAGATAGACCGCCCGCAGCGGCGACATCAGCTGCTGTAGCCCATCGTGACCTGACCGCTGAAGGTCACGCCGGACTGCGGCGGCGCAGCCGGCACGTCCGGCGCCGCCTGCGGCGGGCCGTCGGCGCCGCAGGCGGCGAGGGCGAGAAGCGACAGAAGAACGAGCGGTCTCATCCGAGAACCCCTTTCCAGTGGGCGATGCGGGCGCGCACCTGATCGGGCGCGGTCCCACCGAAGCTTGTCCTCGACCGGACCGAATTGTCCACGCCCAGCACGTCGAACACGCCCTCCGTGATCCCGCCATTGACGGATTGCATGTCCTGCAGGGTGAGGTCCGGCAGATCGCAGCCCTTCCCCTCCGCCATCGCCACCAGCGCCCCCGTCACGTGGTGCGCCTCGCGGAACGGCAGCCCGAGCTCCCGCACCAGCCAGTCGGCAAGATCCGTCGCGGTCGAGAACCCGGTCGCCGCCGCGGCGCGCAGGACGTCCGGCCGCGCCTCCATGTCCGAGACCATCCCGGTCATCGCCGCCAGCGACAGCATCAGCGTGTCGGCGGCGTCGAAGACCGGCTCCTTGTCCTCCTGCATGTCCTTGGAATAGGCCAGCGGCAGCCCCTTCATCACCGTGAACAGCCCGATGGCCGAGCCGAGGATGCGCCCGATCTTGGCTCGCAACAGCTCGGCCGCGTCGGGGTTGCGCTTCTGCGGCATGATGGACGAGCCGGTGGACCAGCGGTCCGACAGCCGCACGAAGCGGAACTGCGCCGTCGACCAGATCACCAGCTCCTCCGCCAGCCGCGACAGGTGCGTCGCGCAGATCGCCGCCGCCGACAGGAACTCCAGCGCGAAGTCCCGGTCCGACACGGCATCCAGCGAGTTGCCCGCCGGCCGGTCGAAACCCAGCGCCTGCGCCGTCATGTGCCGGTCGATCGGGAACGACGTCCCCGCCAGCGCCGCGGCGCCGAGGGGACACTCGTTCATCCGCCGGCGGGCATCGGCGAACCGCCCCCGGTCCCGCGCCAGCATCTCGACATAGGCCAGCATGTGATGGCCCCAGGTCACCGGCTGCGCCACCTGCAGGTGGGTGAAGCCGGGCATCACCCAGTCCGCCCCCGCCTCGGCCTGCGCCAGCAGCGCCCGCTGCAGCGCCGCCAGCGCCCCGTCCGCCGCGTCGCACTGGTCCCGCACCCACATCCGGAAATCCAGCGCCACCTGGTCGTTCCGCGACCGCCCCGTATGCAGCCGCCGCGCCGGCTCTCCGATCAGCTCGGTCAGGCGCGCCTCCACGTTCATGTGGATGTCCTCGAGCGCGGTGGAGAAGGCGAAATCGCCGCCCTCGATCTCTGACAAGACGGTGAGCAGCCCTTCCCGGATGGACTCGGCGTCGCTATCCGTCAGGATGCCCGTGGCCGCCAGCATCGCGGCATGGGCGCGGCTGCCCTCGATGTCCTGCCGGGCCAGCCGCCGGTCGAACCCGATCGAGGCGTTGATCGCCTCCATGATCGCGTCGGGCCCGGCGGCGAAGCGCCCGCCCCACATCGCGTTGGAGGGGCCGTCGGAAGAGCGTGTCATTGAAGGGGGTCCCATGCGCAGGATCGTGGTCGCGGCTGTCTACACGGGGGGTCTGGCCCTTGCAAACGCGGGGGCCGCGCAGTTGGCGGACGTCCCGCTCGAAGGCGACATGCGCAAGCTCACGGTCCATGACGCGCCGATGGAGACGTCTGACACCCCCTTCACGCTGCAGGACGGCGGCGAGGCGACGCTGGCCGACTTCGCCGGCACGCCGGTGGTCCTGAACCTCTGGGCCACCTGGTGCGCCCCCTGCCGCGAGGAGATGCCGACGCTCGAGGCGCTGGCCGAGGAGGCGGGCGACGACCTCACGGTTCTCACCGTGGCGACGGGCCGCAACAGCCCCGAGGGGATGGCCGCCTTCTTCGACGAGATCGGGGTGGAGAACCTGCCGCTCCACACCGACCCGCGCCAGGCCTTCGCCCGCGACCTCGGCGTCCTCGGCCTGCCGGTGACGATCCTGATCGACGCGGAGGGACACGAGGTCGCCCGCCTGCAGGGCGAGGCCGACTGGTCCGCTCCGGAGGCCGCCGCCGTCATCGCCGCCCTGACCGCCGACTGAGGCAAAGGCGCCCCTGCCGCGATTCGGCGGAGGGTCAAGGACGCGCGGAACGCGCGCCGGCGAAGCCGGGTATCCTTGACGCTCCGGCGAATCGCAGAACGCTGGGTGAGGCGCGTTCAGGGGCACACCTGCCCCTGAACCGCTTCCCAAGCAGAGGCGGCTCCGTCTCCCCAAGCCCGGCGTCATCGGTACGAGCGCCCCACCGCCGGGGACGGCGGGCGGGGCGATGCGCCGCCGCAGGCGTGCGCGAGCGCCGGACGGCGTCAGCCCTTCTCGTGGAAGTAGGCGTAGATCGTCTCGGCGAGGCTGCCGGAGATGCCATCCACCGCCTTGAGATCGGCGAGGTTGGCGCGGCTCACCGCCTTGGCCGACCCGAAATGCGCCAGCAGCGCGCGCTTGCGCGTCGCCCCCACCCCCGGCACGTCGTCCAGCGGCGTCGCGCCGATCGCCTTGGCGCGCTTGGCGCGGTGGGTGCCGATGGCGAAGCGGTGCGCCTCGTCCCGCAGGCGCTGCACGAAGTAGAGGACCGGGTCGTTGTGGCGCAGCGCGAAGGGGCGCTGGCCGGGGCGGTGGAACTCCTCCTTGCCGGCGTCGCGGTCGACTCCCTTGGCGACGCCCACCATGGCGATGTCCTCGACGCCCATCTCCTCCATCACCGCCCGCACCGCCGACACCTGCGGCGCGCCGCCGTCGATCAGCAGCAGATCCGGCCAGGCCCGGCTCTCGCGGTCGGGATCCTCCTTCAGGAGGCGCGCGAAGCGGCGGGTCAGGACCTCGGTCATCATCCCGAAATCGTCGCCCGCGACGCCCTCGCCCTTGATGTTGAACTTGCGGTACTGGCCCTTCTCGAACCCGTCGGGCCCCGCGACGATCATCGCGCCGACGGCGTTCGTCCCCATGATGTGGCTGTTGTCGTAGACCTCGATCCGCCGCGGCGGCGCCTCCAGCCCGAAGGCGTCGGCCAGCCCCTCCAGCAGCTTGCCCTGCGCCGCGCTCTCGCTCATCCGGCGGGCGAGGCTCTCGCGGGCGTTGCGGGCGGCATGGCCGACCAGGTCGGCCTTCTCGCCCTTCTGCGGCACCGCGATCTCGACCTTGCCGCCCCGCTTCTCGGCCAGCGCCGCCGCCATCAGGTCGGCATCGTCGAGGCCGTGGGACAGCAGCAGCAGGCGCGGCGGCTCGCGGTCGGAATAGAACTGGCCGACGAACGCCTCCATAATCTCGGCCGCGTCCTCCTCGCCGCCGAGGCGGGGGTAGTAGTCGTGGTTGCCCCAGTTCTGGTTGGCGCGGATGAAGAAGACCTGCACGCAGGCCTGCCCGCCCTCCAGGTGGAGCGCGATCACGTCCGCCTCGCTCACTCCCCTGGGATTGATCCCCTGCGCCGACTGCACCTGCGTCAGCGCCCGGATCCGGTCGCGCAGCGCCGCCGCGCGCTCGAACTCCATCGCCTCGGCCGCCCGCTCCATCTCGGTCGCCAGCTGCGCCTGAACCTGCGTCGACTGGCCCTTCAGGAAGCGGTCGGCGTCCGCGACGGCGGCGTCGTAGGTCGCCTCGTCCACGTAGCCGACGCAGGGCGCGCTGCAGCGCTTGATCTGGTACAGCAGGCACGGCCGGGTCCGGCTCTCGAACATCGAATCCGAGCAGTTGCGCAGCAGGAACGCCTTCTGCAGCTGGTTCAGCGTCCGCCGCACCGACCCCGCCCCGGCGAACGGCCCGTAATAGTCGCCCTTCTCCTTCTTCGCCCCGCGATGCAGCTTGATCTGCGGGAAGGCGTGCTCGCGGCTGACCAGGATGTTGGGGAACGACTTGTCGTCCCGCAGCAGCACGTTGAACCGCGGCTTCAGCTGCTTGATGAGGTTCTGCTCCAGCAGCAGGGCCTCGGTCTCGGTCCGCGTCGTGAGGAACATCATCGACGCCGTCTCGGCGATCATCCGCGCGATCCGGGGGCTGTGCTGCGGCGACGGGCGGGAATAGCTGGTCACCCGCGCCTTGAGGTTCCGGGCCTTGCCGACATAGAGGACCCGGCTCTCGGCATCGAGCATCCGGTAGACGCCGGGCGAGCCGTCGAGCGTCTTCAGATACGAGCGGATCCGGGCATAGCCGGTCTGGCGCGTGGCGGTGTCGGACATGGGAAAGGCATCCCCGATACTGGCGGTCGGCTGCAATAGGGCTTGGGGGTCTTCAAGGTTGAAGCTGTCCACCGAACCTGTGGACAAGTCCGGGGGGAAAATCCGGCCAGCGCCGAAAATCCCTTGATTCAGTGACGGTTCAACGGATTGCCCATTTTTTGGTCATCCCCATAACGCACTGTAAAGGCTGGACAAATTTTTGCGTCCCCGGCAACCATCTGGATTTCTTAACAAATTATGACAGACGCATGACGCTCCGGCCGTCCGGTGCACAACTTTGCCGTTGCGTCAGGTGGCCGCCTGGATGTCCGGGGTCCGCCACCCAAGATGTTGTCCCCCGTCCACCAGCAGCGCCTCGCCGCTGACGCCGGGAGAATCGATCAGGAATCCCAGCGCCCTCACGATATCCTCGGGGTTCGAGCCGCGCTGCAGGACGGTCGCGGCGCGCTGTCTGGCGAAGTGCTCCTCGCTCTGGCGGTGGCCGCGGATCGTGGGGCCGGGGCCGATGCCGTTCACCCGCACCCTGGGCGCCAGGCCCATCGCCGCGGTGCGCGTCAGCGCCCAGAGTCCCATCTTGGCGATCGTGTAGCTGGCGAAGAGCGGGGTCAGCTTCTCGATCCGCTGGTCCAGCATGTTGACGACGAGCGCGTTCGCCACCGTCTCGCCGTTCCCGTCGGTGCCCGGCTCGGGCGCCTGCTCGGCGAAGCGCTGGATCAGGACGAAGGGCGCGCGCAGGTTCGATTCGATGTGCCGGTCCCAGCTGTCCCGGGTCGCGGTGCCGATCTCGTCGTATTCGAAGATCGAGGCGTTGTTGATCAGCAGGGTCAGCGGCCCGCCCAGCGCCTCGGCCGCACGGCCGACCAGCGCCTCGGTCTGCGTCTCGTCCAGCAGGTCCGCCTGCAGCGTCGCGGCGCGGCCGCCCGCGGCGCGGATCGCCGCCGCCGTCTCCTCCGCCCCGTCCGCCGAATGCGCGTAGTGCACCGCCACGTCGTAGCCGCGGCCGCCGAGATACTCGGCCATGGCCCGACCCAGCCGCGCGCCCGCCCCGGTCACCAGTGCCCGTCCCGTCATCGCCGCCTCCTCAGCTGAATGCCACCAGCGCCGCCACGTAGGCGACGTAGAGCGTGCAGAACGCGATCCCGACCCCGCGGCCGATGTCGCGGCCCCACAGCACGAACGGGGCGAGCAGGACCGACGCGCCCAGCATGACCCAGATGTCGACGACCAGCATCTCGCGCGGGACGGCGATCGGGCGCACCAGCGCCGAGATGCCGATGATGGCGAGAAGGTTGAACACGTTCGACCCGATCACGTTCCCGATCGCCACGTCCGCCTGCCGCCGCACGGCGGCGACGGTGGTCGCGGCCAGCTCGGGCAGGGAGGTGCCGATGGCCACCAGCGTCAGGCCGATCACCGCCTCGGACAGGCCGAAGGTGCGCGCGATCTCGGTCGCACCGCCGACGAGGAGATTGGCGCCGAACGGCAGGCCGGCGAGGCCGACCACGAGGAACGCGGCGATCCTCCAGCCGGGCATCCCCGGATCGGCCCCCTCGACCTCCGCCGCCTCGGCCTCGGCCGCGCGTCCCTTCCGGTGCGCGCGCGCCGAGCGGTAGCTGTCCCACAGCATCACCGCGAGCCCGGCAAGGAGGACGAGCCCGTGCCAGATGGTCAGCGTCCCGGTGAACAGCAGGGCAGCGAAAAGCACGGAGCCGAGCATCATGATGATGTAGCTGCGCCGCGTGTCGCCCTGCCCGGCATGCAGCGTCTGGATCAGCGCCGGCAGGCCGAGGACCAGCAGAACGTTCGCGATGTTGGACCCGACCACGTTGCCGAGCGCGATACCCGGCTGGTCGGCCAGCACCGCCTGCACCGACACCAGAAGTTCCGGCGCCGAGGTGCCGAAGGCGACGACGGTCAGGCCGACGACCAGGGCGGGGATGCCGAGGCGCAGGGCGAGGTTCACCGCGCCCTTCACCAGCGTGTCGCCCGCGACCACCAGGATCGCGAGGCCGGCGACCACCGACAGCCACGCCATCAGCGGCCCGCCTTGCAGGGGCACGGCCCCTTGCCGAGGCGCGGGCGGCCGCAGTCGGGGCACTTGCCGCCGAGCTTCGGCGGCAGGCCCGGCAGGCGCAGCCGGCCGAACATGGCGAGCACCGCCATGAAGACCAGGAACAGGAGGACGACCTTGACGATCACGTTACAGGCCGAACCGGGCGAAGGCGGCGCGATCCTCGACCGCGCCCAGCGCGTCGCCGACGATCCGCGCGCCGAAGCGGGCGAACAGCGACCGGCGCGGGCCAAAGCGGCGGAAGCGGATGGCGGTGCCGTACCGGTCCTTCATCACCGGCACGAGGTGGCCGATGCCGTCGGCGAGGCCCTGGTCCACCGCCTCCTGCCCGATCCAGATCTCGCCAGTGAAGAGGTCGGGATCGTCCTTCAGCCGCGCGCCGCGGCGCTCCTTCACGTAGTCGATGAAGACGGCGTGCAGGCGCGTCAGCCAGCGCTCCAGCCGGGCGACGTCCTCCTCCTTCTCGGGGCGGAAGGGGTCGAGAAAGCTCTTGGAGCGGCCCGCGGTGTGGACCCGCCGCTCGGCGCCGATCTTGTCCAGCGTGCCCTGCAGGCCGAATCCGGCGCTGATGACGCCGATGGAGCCGACGATGGAGCCGGGGTCGATCAGGATCTCGTCCGCCGCGCAGGCCAGCCAGTAACCGCCCGAGGCGGCCACGTCCTCGCAGAACGCCACGACGGGGATCTGCTTCTCGTCGGCGAGGCGGCGGATGCGGGCGGCGATCAGCGAGGACTGCACCGGCGAGCCGCCGGGCGAGTTGATCTGCAGCGCGATCGCGACCGGCTTCCTGGCGAAGGCCTTGTCGATGATCGGCCCCATCGAGGGGTCGTCCAGCCCGCGCGACGCGTTCGCGATCTGCCCCTGCAGGCGGATCACGGCGACGAGGGGCTTCTTTTTCAGGAAGTTGGGGCGCCAGGTCATGACAGCGGACATAGGCGGCGGGGCCGGGGGGAACAAGGCGGGGGGCGATGCGGCGAATGGCTCGAGTCGCTCTGGAGGCTCGTCGCCCCCCGCAGATGAAGCCCTCTGGTCCCTCGGGGTCCCGGCTCGGGGCCGGGACGGGTGATGCAGTGGTCGGGAAGACCCGCCCCGGCCTCGAGCCGGGGCCTCGCGCAGATGGAGCGCCCGGCGGGCCGAGGTCCGGCACCGCTGCCGGAAAGGCCGCGCCAGTGGTGCCGCCTACTCCTCCGGCCCGATCACGCCCTTGCGGAGCATGACGTTGCCGTAGAGCCGCCGCTCGGCCGTCTGCACGATCGCGAAGGCCCCCTTGGCGAGGTCGTAGAACGCGAACCGCTCCACCGTCGGGACCGGGCGCGAGCCTCCTTCGGCGCGGTCGACCTCGGCCTGGATCGCGGCGACCGCGGGCGGCACGCCGATCGAGGCATCGACCGGAGCCATCGTCGCGGCGAAATCCTCCACGAACCCGTCCAGCGGCATCAGCGACAGCACCGCCCGCACCGCGCGGTCCACGTCCGCGTCGATCCTCAGTAGCCGCCCGGACACCGTCGCCCGCGCCACCGACTCGCCCGGGAAGTTGGCGTCCACCAGCACGATCGCATCGCCGTGCCCCATCGCGCCCAGCGCCCACAGCACGTCCGCGTTCAGCAGCGGATCGATCCCCTTCAGCATGCGCTCACTCCCTCAGCCGCCAGCCGGTGCGGAAGATCCACCAGACCGCGGTCAGGCAGATCAGGGTAAAGACCGCGATCGCCATCAGCGACACGCCCACCGGCACGTCCGCCAGACCGAAGAACGCCCAGCGAAAGCCCGAGATCAGGTAGAAGACCGGGTTGAAGTGCGTCACCGCCTGCCAGAACGGCGGCAGCATCGAGGCCGAGTAGAACGACCCGCCGAGGAACACGAGCGGCGTGATGATCAGCAGCGGAATCAGGTTCAGCTGCTCGAAGTTCTTGGCCCAGATGCCGATGATGAAGCCCAGCAGCGCGAAGGACAGGCAGGTCAGGATCAGGAACGCCACCATCGCGACCGGGTGCTGGATCGTGATGTCCACGAAGAAGAACGAGGTGACGAGGATCACCGTCCCGATGAACAGCGACTTCGTCGCCGCCGCGCCGACGTAGCCGATGACGATTTCCAGGTAGTTCACCGGCGCAGACAGGATCTCGTAGATCGTGCCGACGAACTTTGGGAAGTAGATCGCAAACGAGGCGTTCGACGTGGCCTGCGTCATCACCGACAGCATGATGAGCCCGGGCACGATGAAGGCGCCGTAGGCGACCCCCTCGACCTGGTCGATCCGGCTGCCGATCGCGGAGCCGAAGACCACGAAATAGAGCGAGGTCGAGATCACCGGCGCGACGATCGACTGCAGGAACGTGCGGAAGAAGCGCCGCATCTCGAACGCGTAGATCGCCCAGATCGAGATCGGGTTCATTGCGCGGCCTCCGCCTGCCGGTCCTCGGTCTCCTTGTCGTGGACGAGGCCGACGAAGATCTCCTCGAGACTGGACTGATGGGTCGACAGGTCGGTCATCGTCAGGCCCACGCCCTTGAGCTCCGACAGGAGCTGCGTGATCCCCGTCGCCTGCCCGGTCGCGTCGTAGCGGTAGACGAGCGTGCCGTCCGGCCCGATCTCGAGGTCGTAGCGCGTCAGCGCCTCCGGCACCGTCTGCACCGGACGCGCCAGGGTGATGCGCAGCTCCTTGCGGCCCATCTGGCTCATCAGGCGGTCCTTCTCCTCGACCAGAAGAATCTCGCCCCGCGCGATGACGCCGACGCGGTCGGCGATCGCCTCGGCCTCCTCGATGTAGTGGGTCGTCAGGATGATCGTGACGCCCTCGGCCTTCAGCTGCGCCACCGTCTCCCACATGCCCTTGCGCAGCTCGACGTCGACGCCGGCGGTCGGCTCGTCGAGGAACAGGACGCGCGGCTGGTGGCTCAGCGCCTTGGCGATCAGCACCCGGCGCTTCATCCCGCCGGAGAGGGCCATCGTCCTGGAGTCGCGCTTGTCCCACAGCGACAGCTGGGTCAGCACGCTCTCGATATAGGCGTCGTCCTGCGGCTTGCCGAACAGGCCGCGGGTGAAGCGGCAGACGTTCATTACCGTCTCGAATCCGTCCAGCGCCACCTCCTGCGGCACCAGACCGATCAGCTTGCGCGCCGCCCGCGCGTCGCGGACCACGTCGTGCCCGCCGACGGTGATCGTCCCCGACGTCGGCCGCACGATGCCGCAGGTGGCCGAGATCAGCGTCGTCTTGCCCGCGCCGTTGGGGCCGAGAAGGGCGAGGATCTCGCCCTCGCGGATGCCGAGGTTCACGCCCTTGAGCGCCTCGAATCCGTTGTCGTAGCGCTTCACCAGGTCGGTGACGGTCACGATGTCTGTCATGAAGAATGGGGCCTGCGGCAAATTGTCCGGCAGCAGTTAGTCCCTCGGCCGGGCGCCGCCAACCCCGGCGGGCGAGATTCCGGCCGGCCCGGCGGCGTCCGCCCCCGATATGGCGCATGCCGGCCGAACCCCTTATGTCGGTCGCCATGACATGGACCATCCCGAACACGCTGACACTCCTGCGCCTGCTCGCGGCGCCCGGCGTGGCCGTGATGTTCCTGTACTTCAACCGCCCCTGGGCCGACTGGCTGGCGCTCGCGCTGTTCATCGGCGCCGCCGCGACCGACTGGTTCGACGGCTACCTCGCCCGCCTGTGGAAGCAGGAGAGCCGGTTCGGCGCGATGCTCGACCCGATCGCCGACAAGGCGATGGTGCTGATCGCGCTGCTCGTCATCACGGGCCTCTCGGGGATGAACCCCTGGATCCTGCTGCCCGCGACGCTGATCTTCTTTCGCGAGACGTTCGTCTCGGGCCTGCGCGAGTTCCTGGGCGCCACCGCCGGCACGCTGAAGGTGACCAAGCTGGCGAAGTGGAAGACGACGGCGCAGATGGTCGCCATCGGCATCCTGTTCCTCGGCACCGGCCTCGACTTCCTGGAGCGGGGGCGCGGACCCACCGTCGGCGGCCTCGCGCGGCTGTCGGACGGGCCGGCCGGCTGGGCGACCTTCGTCGGCATCGTGCTGCTGTGGATCGCGGCCGGGCTGACGCTGGTCACGGGATGGGAGTACTTCCGCAAGTCGCTGCCGCACCTGAAGGATCCGAAATGATCGACGTCCTCTACTTCGCCTGGGTGCGCGAGCGGATCGGCCTGCCGAAGGAGCGGGTCGAGACGTCCGCCGCCACCGTCGCCGCCCTCGTCGACGAGCTGCGCGCGCGGGAGGATCGCTACGCCGCCGCCTTCGCCGACACCTCCGCCCTGCGGGTGGCGCTGGACCAGGAGCTGTCGTCGTTCGACGCGCCCCTCGCCGGCGTGCGCGAGGTCGCGTTCTTTCCGCCGATGACGGGCGGCTGATGTCCGTCCTGGTCACCGAGGCGGCCTTCGACGCGGGGGCGGAACTCAAGGACTTCACCGCCGGGGCGGAGGGCGCGGGCGGCGTCGTCAGCTTCACCGGCGTGGTGCGCGACGTGGCGGGCGGGCTCTCCCACATGGAGATCGAGCACTATCCCGGGATGACCGAGCGGGCGATCGCCGCGATGCGCGACGACGCGATGGCGCGGTTCTCCCTGACCGCCGCGCGGGTGATCCACCGCCACGGCCGGCTCGCGCCCGGCGAGACGATCATGATGGTCCTGACCGCCGCGCCCCACCGCGGCGACGCCTTCGCTGCGGCGGAGTTCCTGATGGACTGGCTGAAGAGCCGCGCGCCCTTTTGGAAGAAGGAAGTGACGGCGGACGGGGCGGAGTGGGTCGCGGCGAAGGACGCCGACGAGGACGCCCTCACCCGCTGGTAGCCGAGCCTCCTGCTCGCTATCCGGCGCTTTGCCCGCCCCCGATCCCATGCCGCCCCGGCACGACCCGGGGCCACTCCTCTTAAGAAGCCAGTCCGATTCTGCGCTCAGGCCGTCTCCCGACATTCCCCCCGCTCCGCCCGGAACAGCGGCGCAAGCCGCCCGGGCAGCGGCTGGCCGCCCCCCCCCGGCGAGCCGCTTCGCCAGCGACGGCGCTCGACATCAGCGCCCGGCGGTGCAGATGGATAGTGCCTCGTCGAGAGGGCAGGCGCGGCTGTCCGCGGCCATCCGCTGCCCTCCCGCCGGAGCCCTCACACCTCCAGCCGGCGCACCTCGTCGTGGCGGAAGCACCCCGTGACGTGATCGTTCACGAGGCCGCAGGCCTGCATCCACGCATAGACGATCGTCGGCCCGCAGAACCGGAACCCCCGTTTCCTGAGCTCTTTCGACAGGGCCCGGCTTTCCGACGTCTCCGCCGGCACGTCGGCAAGGGACGCCCGCTCGGTCTGCAACACCTCGCCGCCGACGAAGGACCAGACGAAGGGCGCGAATCCCTCCGCCGCCTCGATGTCGAGATATGCCCGCGCGTTGCCGATCGTCGCTTCGATCTTGCCGCGGTGGCGGACGATGCCGGGGTCGGCGAGGAGGCGGGTCACCTCGTCCTCGCCCCAGCCGGCGATGATCGCCGGGTCGAAGCCGGCGAAGGCGGCGCGGAAGTTGTCGCGCTTGCGCAGGATGGTGATCCAGGCGAGACCGGCCTGGAAGCCGTCGAGGATCAGCTTCTCCCACAGCGCGCGGCCGTCGCGCTCGGGCACGCCCCATTCGGTGTCGTGGTACTGAACGTACAGCGGATCGTCCCCCGCCCAGGCGCACCGACCGACCATCCGCCCCTCCCTCGCCAAACGATGCGGATTCGTCGCAAATCCCCCCTGTTGACGCAACCTTAGCGGCTCCCGCGCGATGGTCCCGCCCGATGCGCGACCGATGAGGGACGATGACGCCGACCGAGTTGCCCGCCACCTTCGCGGACCCGCCGCCCGACCCCCCGCCCGACCCGCTGTCCGCCGCGATGGACAGCCGCGACCGGGACGTCCCGGCCCTCGTCAGCGACGCGCTCGCCGCGGGGCGCGTGCGCCTCGCGCTGCAGCCGGTCGTCACGGCGGACGGCGGCCGCGTCGCCTTTCACGAGGGGCTGGTCCGCCTGCTCGACGACGGCGGCCGCATCCTGCGCGCGGCGGAGTTCCTGCCGACCGTCGCCGACGGCGCGCTGGGGCGCGAGATCGACTGCGCCAGCCTGGACGCCGGGCTGCGCCTGCTGACCCGCCGGCCCGGCCTGCGCCTGTCGGTCAACATGTCCGCCCGCTCGCTCGCAGACGCCGCGTGGCGGCGCGTGCTGGACCGCTGGCTCGCCGACCACGCCGACGCCGCCCCCCGCCTCATCCTCGAGATGACCGAGGCGTCGGCGATGCTGCTGCCCGAGATCACCGTCCGTTTCATGGCCGAGATGCAGCCGAAGGGCGTGGCCTTCGCCCTCGACGATTTCGGGGCGGGCGCGATCGCGCTCACCCACATGAAGGACTTCCTCTTCGATCTGGTGAAGGTCGACCGCCGCTTCGGCCGCACCCTCGACGCCTCGGCCGACGACCAGGTCGTCGTCGCCGCGCTCCTGTCGATCGCCCGCCAGTTCGAGATGTTCACCGTGGTCCAGGGGATCGAGAGCGTCGCCGCCGCCGACGCCGCGAGGGACCTAGCCGCCGACTGCCTGCAGGGCTTCCACGTCGGCGTGCCGCGCCTCTCCCCCTGACCGCCGCCGCGGGGGAATCCGTTTGCCCCCCCGCGGCGGCTTTCGTAGAACCGGGGCCGAGCCCGCGGGCCCATGTCCGGCCCGCGCCCTGACCCGGAGAGGACCCCCATGACCAACGTCGTCATCGCCTCCGCCGCCCGCACCGCCGTGGGCAGCTTCAACGGCAGCTTCGCCGGCACGCCCGCCCACGACCTCGGCGCCGCCGTGCTCGAGGCGCTCGTCGCCCGCGCCGGCATCGACAAGTCCGAGGTGTCCGAAACGATCCTCGGCCAGGTCCTCACCGCCGCCCAGGGCCAGAACCCGGCCCGGCAGGCGCACATCAACGCCGGCCTGCCGAAGGAGAGCGCCGCCTGGGGCATCAACCAGGTCTGCGGCTCGGGCCTGCGCGCCGTCGCGCTGGGCGCGCAGCACATCATGCTGGGCGACGCCGCCATCGTCGCCGCCGGCGGGCAGGAGAGCATGAGCCTGTCGCCACACGCCGCGCACCTGCGCGCCGGGCACAAGATGGGCGACGTCACCTACATCGACACGATGATCCGCGACGGCCTGTGGGACGCCATCAACGGCTACCACATGGGCCAGACCGCCGAGAACGTGGCCGAGCAGTGGCAGATCTCCCGCGATCAGCAGGACGAGTTCGCGCTCGCCAGCCAGAACAAGGCCGAGGCGGCGCAGAAGGCCGGCCGCTTCGACGACGAGGTGATCCCGTTCACGGTCAAGGGCCGCAAGGGCGACACCGTCGTCGACAAGGACGAATACATCCGCCACGGCGCCACGATCGAGAACATGGCTAAACTGCGCCCCGCCTTCGCCAGGGACGGCAGCGTCACCGCCGGCAACGCCTCCGGCATCAACGACGGCGCGGCCGGCGCGCTGCTGATGTCGGCCGAGGAGGCCGAGCGCCGCGGGATCGAGCCGCTGGCGCGGATCGCCAGCTACGCCACCGCCGGCCTCGACCCCGCGATCATGGGCGTCGGCCCGATCCATGCCAGCCGCAAGGCGCTGGAGAAGGCGGGCTGGAGCGTCGGCGACCTCGACCTCGTCGAGGCGAACGAGGCCTTCGCCGCGCAGGCCTGCGCGGTGAACAAGGACATGGGCTGGGACCCCGAGATCGTGAACGTGAACGGCGGCGCCATAGCCATCGGCCACCCGATCGGCGCGTCCGGCGCCCGCGTCCTCAACACCCTGTTGTTCGAGATGAAGCGGCGTGGCGCGAAGAAGGGCCTCGCGACGCTCTGCATCGGCGGCGGCATGGGCGTCGCCATGTGCCTCGAGCGGCCCTGACCGGGCGGGCGGGGCCGCGCGTCCCGCCGCTGTGGGGATGAACCGCGACGAGATGTCCTTCGATCAGCTCGTCCTGTCGGGCGGCGGCACCCGCTGCTTCTGGCAGGGCGGGTGGCTGCACGTGGTGCGGGACGTCATCGACTGCGGCCCGCGCGCATCGTCGGGGTGTCGGGCGGGTCGATGTCGCTCGCCGGGTTTGTCACGCGGCGGGGTCGGGACATGCTGGACGCGATGGCGGACCTCTTCGACACCACCGACAGCAACGTCGCCTGGGACACGCCCGAGGCGGACGGGATCACGCCGCACCAGCGTCTCTACCGCGAGGCGGTCTCACGGGTCCTCGACGCCGCGGCGCAGCGGCAGGTGGCGGACGGGCCGCCGGCGCAGATCCTGATCGGTCGTCCGCCGGTGGAGACCCACCCCCGCGCCTCGGGCACGTTCGCCGCTGCCGTCTACGAAGCCGAACTGCACGCCGCGGCCGGCCGCATTTCGACTGGGCCCAGACCCTCGGCGTCGGCCGCACGCTCGTCGACGCCAACCAGGCGGCGCGCGAGGGACGGCTCGTCGACCTGATCTGCGCCGCAGCCGCCATTCCGCCGGTCTTCGACCCGCCGACCTGGGACGGTCGCCCGGTGATCGACGGCGGGATGATCGACCAGGCGCCGATGCCGGACCCCGACGAGGGCCGGACGCTGATTCTTCTCACCCGACATTACAATGGCTTGGAGGAAAAGCCCGGCCGGCTCTATCTTGAGCCGAGGGAGGAGACGCCGGCCGACAAGATCGACTTCACGGATCCGCGCAAGATCCGCGCGACGTGGGAGGCGGGGGAAGAGGACGGCCGGCAGTTCCTGAGAGAGAACGGATTTCAGTAGGAGGAGAAGATCATGCCCCGAGTCGCACTCGTCACCGGAGGGAGCCGCGGGATCGGCGCCGCCATCTCGAAGGCGCTGAAGGCAGAGGGCTACGCCGTCGCCGCGACCTATGCCGGCAACGACGAGGCCGCGAAGGCCTTCACCTCCGAGACCGGGATCAAGACGTACAAGTGGGACGTCTCCAACTACGACGATTGCCGCAAGGGCGTGGGCCAGGTCGAAGCCGAGAACGGGCCGATCGACGTGCTGGTGAACAACGCCGGCATCACCCGGGACGCGCCGTTCCACAAGATGACGCCGGACCACTGGACGGCGGTGATCGACACCAATCTTTCGGGCCTGTTCAACATGACCCACAACGTCTGGGGCGGCATGCGCGAGCGCAAGTTCGGCCGGGTCGTGAACATCTCGTCCATCAACGGCCAGAAGGGCCAGTTCGCGCAGGCCAACTACGCCGCGGCCAAGGCGGGCGACATCGGCTTCACCAAGGCGCTGGCGCAGGAGGGGGCGCGTGCCGGGATCACGGTTAACGCGATCTGCCCCGGCTACATCAACACCGAGATGATGAGCACCATCCCCGAGAAGGTGATGAACGAGGTGATCCTGCCGCAGATTCCCGTCGGCCGGCTCGGCGAGGCGGACGAGATCGCGCGGGCGGTAGTGTTCCTCGCCTCGGATCAGGCCGGGTTCATCACCGGCTCGACCCTGTCGGCGAACGGCGGCCAGTACATGGCCTGACCGGCGCGCGGTGGTGCGACCGCCCGCGCCCGCTCCGCCGAATCGCATCACGCTGACAGGAGGCGCGTTCAGGGGCACACCTGCCCCTGAACCGCTTCCCCAGCACAGGCGCACCCGTCGCACCCGCCCCCAATGGCCGGTGGCGAAAGCGCCCGGATGGGACGGCGGGCGGGGCGATGCGCGGGAGCGCGAGCGCCGGACGGCGTCAGGCGGTCTCGACGCAGTGCCGGCGGAAGGCCTGCTTCAGCAGGTCGAGCTCTTCGCGCAGCAGGTCGATCTCGGCCCGCAGATCCTCGGCCAGCGGCGCGCCGGCGACGATGGCGAAACTCTCCAGCACCTCGCCCGCCCCGTCCGCCTCGCGGATCACGAAGGTCTGCACCCCGTCCGAGATCAGGCGCGCCGGGATCGGCAGGCGCAGGGCCCATTCGCCCGGCCCGGCGGGGATCACCTCGAGCCCGCCGACCTCCTCGCCGAGGTGGCTGACGACGAGGGCCGGGGCGCCCTCGTCCTGGCCGACGCGGGTGAGGACGCCTTCCCAGACGCCTTCGACGATGCGGGTGCTTGTCAGCGTGGTCGCGGACATGGGCGGCCCCTCACAGCTGGGCCCGCGGGTAGCGGGCGAAGGTCACGTCACGCAGGACGATCTGGTTCATATCGGGCCCGTCGAAGATCAGGTCCAGCCACATCCGCTCGGTCCGCTTCTCGTTGAGGCGGGTGTAGGCGAGGTCGAATTCCACGAACGTCTCCTCCTGTCCCAGCGGCAGCTCGCGCACCAGCTGCTCGACGTTGGGGCCGTGCTTCACGTTCAGGCGCAGGAAGATCTTCAGCGATCTTTCGACCTCGACGCTCATCTCGACTCGCAGGAGATGCCGGCGCTTCAGGCCCTCGCTGGCCGCGGGCGGCAGCTCCAGCACCAGCGACAGGAACGAGCCGTCGAAGCGGAAGACCTCCATCTTCAGGGCGAACGGGGCGAGATCCCCCTCGCGCCGGTTGCGCAGCTGGCGCAGGGCCAGTTCGCTCGTGCTGCAATCGTGGAACAGGGTCGCGCCGTCGCCGATGGCGGTGCCGCTTGCGGCCGCCGCCATTCCGCGCAGGCCCCAGGGTCCGCGCCAGAGGCGGGGTCGCCAGGACCAGTCGGTGCCGGGCTGGCGCGGAAAGGCGCTGGAGCCGATGCGCGGCAGGGCGAGGCGCGAGTCGGCGATCGCGACCACGTCGTCGAGGCGGGCCTTCAGGGCGCGGGCGCGGGCGCGCTGCCGCTGCAGATCCGACAGGTCCGCGGTCTCGGCACGCCGGGCGATGCGGCTCCACCGGCGGAGCGTGGCGGCCGCGACGAACGCCCCCAGATATCCCCGTTCGCGGCGCGCCATTCGCTGCAAATCTCCTGATCGCGGTCCGGCCGGCGGTCCGGCCACCTGCGCCTATTCCTGCCAGCCGGCATCCGAAAAGGAAACGGCGACCTGCGGCGCGGCGGCGGCGTCCATCCCGCCGGCCGCACCCGGGTTGGCCGCGCGCAGCGCGGCGACGGTCTCGCGCAGCAGCGCGGCCCCGGCGGAGGGCGACAGCGGCGCCCGGTCGAAGCCCCTGACGCTGACGGTGGTGAGCCGGCCCTGCAGGTCGAGGAAGGCGCGCCACTCCGTCGGCGCGAGGCCGGGCCGCCGCGTCGTCGCGTCGGCGAAGCGCACGGCGACCAGGCCGTCCGACCGCTCCACGTCGGTCACCGTCACGGCGTCCGGGTTGCCGCTGGCGGAGAGGAGGGCGATCCCCTCGGGGCTGGTCAGCAGCGTCGCGAGGCCCGGCTCGTTGCCGGCGACGCCGGCGCTGCCGGGGGCGCCCGCCTGGACGGTGACGAAGGCATCGGTCGCCGGCATCGGCCCGTCGCCGCCCACCAGCGGGCAGGCCGCGAGGATGGCGAAGCCCTCGCCCGGACGGCTCGCGTCGCGGTCCGGGCAGTAGCCCTCCGCCCCCGCCACTGTAAGGCGACCACCGTAGAGGGCGATCTCTCCCGGCCCGGCCGAGGCGGCGAAGGGCAGCGACCGCACGGCGCCGCAGCCCGACAGCGCCAGCGCCGCGACGGCGCCGGCCGCCAGGATGATCCTACTGGTCGACGTAGACATGACGCTCGGCCCCGGCGCCCGGATGGGTGACCGCGCCCTGCCGTGCGCCGCCGACGAGCCGGGCGTATTTCCAAAGCGCCCCGCTCGCATACTCGTTCTGCCGCGGGCCGGCCCAGTCGGCCCGCCGCTGCGCCATGTCCTCGTCCGCGACGTCGACCGACAGCTCGCCGGTCCGGGCGTCGATGGTAACGACGTCGCCGTCGCGGATCAGCGCGATGGGCCCGCCGTGGGCCGCCTCGGGGCCCACATGGCCGACACAGAAGCCGCGGGTCGCGCCCGAGAACCGGCCGTCGGTGATGAGAGCGACCTTCTTGCCGACGCCCTGCCCCGACAGGGCCGCGGTCGTCGCCAGCATCTCGCGCATGCCGGGTCCGCCGGCGGGGCCCTCGTTGCGGATCACGATGACCTCGCCCTCGCGGTAGGCGCGGGCCTTCACGGCCTCGAACGCGTCCTCCTCGCATTCGAACACCCGTGCCGGGCCGACGAAGCGCTGCTCTGCCTCAGTCATCCCGGCGACCTTCACGATGGCGCCGTCGGGGGCGAGGTTGCCGGACAGGCCGACGACGCCGCCGGTCTGCGACAGCGGGGTCGCGACGGGGTGGATGACCCGCCCGTCCGCCTCGCGCGTGACCATGTCGAGATCCTCGCCGAGGGAGCGGCCCGTCGCGGTGACGCAGTCCTCGTGGAGGAGGCCGGCCTTGCGGAGTTCCTTCATCACCACCGGCACGCCGCCGACGTCGTACAGGTCCTTCGCCACGAAGTCGCCGCCGGGCTTGAGGCTGACGAAGTAGGGCGTGTCGCGGAAGATGTCGCAGACGTCCATCAGGTCGAACTCGATTCCCGCCTCGTGGGCAATCGCCGGCAGGTGCAGACCGGCGTTGGTCGAGCCGCCGGTGCAGGCGACGACGCGGGCGGCGTTCTCCAGACTCTTGCGGGTGACGATGTCCCGGGCGCGGATGTTCTTCTCGATCAGGCGCATGACCGCGGCGCCCGACTCCTCGGCATACTGGTCGCGGGTCTGGTAGGGCGCGGGCGCGCCGGAGGAATTCGGCAGGGCGAGGCCGATTGCCTCGGCCACGCAGGCCATCGTGTTGGCGGTGAACTGGCCGCCGCAGGCGCCGGCCGACGGGCAGGCCTGCCGCTCGAGGATGGCGAGGGCGGCGTCGGGCATGGTCCCGGCCTGGTGCCGGCCGACCGCCTCGAACAGATCCTGGATGGTGAGGTCGCGGTCGGTGAAGTCGTCGGGCACGCCGCCGCCCGGCGCGACGCGGCCGGGCAGGATCGAGCCGCCGTACAGGAACACCGACGGCACGTTGAGGCGCACCATCGCCATCATCATCCCCGGCAGCGACTTGTCGCAGCCGGCGAGGCCGACGAGCGCGTCGTAGCAATGGCCGCGCATCGTCAGCTCGACGCTGTCGGCGATCGCCTCGCGCGACGCGAGCGAGGCGTGCATCCCGTGGTGGCCCATCGCGATCGCGTCGGTCACGGTGATCGTCGTGAACTCGCGCGGGGTGCCGCCCTCGCGCTTCACCCCCAGCTTGGCCGCCTGCGCCTGCCGGTTCAGCGAGATGTTGCAGGGCGCGGCCTCGTTCCAGCAGGTGGCGACGCCGACGAAGGGGGCGTTGATCTCGTCCTCGCTGAGGCCCATCGCGTAGAAGAACGACCGGTGCGGCGCGCGGGCCGGCCCCTCGGTCACGTGGCGGCTGGGCAGCCGCGCCTTGTCGAACCGCTGGTTGCTGCTCATGCTCCCGCCTCCCGTCAGGTCAGTCCCCTCGGGATAGCCAGCGGGCCCGGTCGCGGCAAGGTCCGGCGGGGCGCGGGGGACACGGTCCGGCGGCGCGGCGTGGCCGGCATGCCCGTGGCGCGCCGCACACCTTGCCCCGGCAGGCCGTGCAGGCTTTGTGTGCGCCATGACGTCCCCCGATCCCTACGCCCCCGCGGGCGCCTTTTCCGAACCCGCGCATCCGCGCACCGATCCGTGGCGGGTCGCCGTCACCGTGATCGCCGTCTGGGGCACCTATATCGCGGGCGGGGTGCTCTTGGGCGCGTCCGGCTGGGCGACGGGCGGGGCCGGCGGCACGCTGGGGCTGCTGGCGCTGTTCCTGATCCCGCTCGGCGTTCTGGCCGTCGCGCTGCGGCGGCTGCACGCGCGCGGGCTGGGCTCGCTGTGCGGGCCGGCGCCGCTGGCGCTGGCGCAGGGGCGGGCGGCGCTGGCAGTGGGGCTGCCGGCGATGGCGCTGGCGCTGGTCCTGCCGACAACGGCCGCGATGGGCGAGGCGGTGATGCTGCGGGCGCCCCTCCCCTGGCTGGGGGCCGTGGGCCTCGCCCTGCCCCTCCTCGTGCTGCAGACCGGCGTCGAGGAGCTGTTCTACCGCGGCTACCTGCTGCAGCAGATGCGCGCCCTGTCCGACCGCCCGCTGGTCTGGATGGTCGCGCCGAGCGCCCTGTTCGCGGCCTCTCACCTGTTCAACGCCGAGCCGGGGCTGCCGGCGGTGTTCTACGTCGGCTGGACCTTCGTCTTCGGCCTCGCCGCCGCGGACCTGACCGCGCGGGCCGGGACCATCGGGCCGGCTTGGGCGCTGCATTTCCTGAACAACGCGCTGATGGCGTCACTGGTGGCCGAGACGGGCGGGCCGCTGTCGGGCCTCGCCCTCGTCGTGGTGCCGGCGCGGCCGCCGGACCTGCTGTACGGGCTGCCGCCGCTCGCCCTGCTGATCGCGTTCGCGATCACGCTATGGCCGGTCCTGATCCTGTGGCTGTCGGGGCGGATCGCGCTGCGCCGCTAGGGGCGCCGCCGTTTGCATTCGCGCGTCCCGCGGCTTATCTCCACGGCCACGCCACGGCCCGAGGGACTCCCGCCCGATGAACTGGATCACCAACTACGTCCGCCCCCGCATCGGGTCGATCTTCGCCCGGCGCGAGGTGCCCGAGAACCTGTGGTCCAAGTGCGAGAAGTGCCAGACCATGCTGTTCCACCGCGAGCTGGCGGAGAACCTGAACGTCTGCACCAACTGCGGCCACCACATGGCGATCACGCCCCGGGCGCGCTTCGCCGCGCTGTTCGACGGCGGCGTCTTCACCGAGGTCGCGGTGCCCGAGCCGATCGCCGATCCGCTGCAATTCCGCGACAGCAAGAAGTACACCGACCGCCTCAAGGAGGCGCGCCGCACCACGGACGAGCGCGAGGCGATGCTGGTCGCCGAGGGCGAGATCGGGCGCACGCCCATCGTCGCGGCCGGGCAGGACTTCTCGTTCATGGCCGGCTCGATGGGGATGTATGTCGGCAACGCGATCATCGCCGCGGCCGAGCGGGCGGTGGCGCTGGGCCGGCCGCTGGTCCTGTTCTCCGCCGCCGGGGGCGCACGGATGCAGGAGGGCATCCTCAGCCTGATGCAGATGCCGCGCACCACCGTCGCCGTGCAGATGGTGAAGGAGGCGGGCCTGCCCTACATCGTGGTCCTGACGCACCCCACGACCGGCGGCGTCACCGCGTCCTACGCGATGCTGGGCGACGTCCAGATCGCCGAGCCGGGGGCGCTGATCTGCTTCGCTGGCCCGCGGGTGATCGAGCAGACGATCCGCGAGAAGCTGCCCGAGGAGTTCCAGCGCGCCGAGTACCTGCTGGACCACGGGATGCTGGACCGGGTGACCCACCGCAAGGAGCTGCGGGGCGAGCTGATCTCGATCCTGCGGATGCTGCTGAAGCAGTCGCCCGCGGTCGCCGCCGACCTGCCGGCCCCCGCCACGCCCGAGCCGCAGGGGACGCCGGCGGACGGCGAGGCGGTCGCGGACAAGGGCTGAGGCATGTCGCCGGGCGCCGTCGCCGCGGGGCTGGTCGTGGGGGCGCTGCTGTTCTCGACCCTCGCCCGCGGACCCGGCCGGCGGACCCGCCTGACCTGGGCCGTCGTCGCCATCGCCGCGTTCTATCCCGCCTTTGCCATCGCCGAGGGGGACTGGGCCGCGCTCGGCCGGCATCTCGGCCTGTTCGTCATCTTCGTGGCCCTCGCCGCCTGGGGGTCGCGGGCCGGCCTCGTCGTCCTCGGCGGGGCGCTGGTGGCGCACGGTCTGATCGACCTCGCGCTGCTGCGGGCCGATCCGCCGGGGCCGGGCTGGTGGCCGGCCTTCTGCGCGTCGGTGGATCTTCTCTTCGGGGCCGCGGTGCTGGCCCGGTCACGGGTGACGGCATGAGCGGGACGGCTTCGGACGCGATCCTGCAGCGGATGATGACGCTGCACCCCAAGATCATCGACCTGACGCTCGACCGGATGTGGCGCCTGCTGGAGCGGCTGGACCATCCCGAGCGGCGGCTGCCGCCGGTGATCCACGTCGCAGGCACCAACGGCAAGGGCTCCACCGTCGCGATGATGCGGGCGGGGCTGGAGGCCGCGGGCGGACGGGTGCACGTCTACACCTCGCCCCACCTCGCCCGGTTCCACGAGCGGATCCGGATCGCGGGCGACCTGATCCCGGAGGCCGCGCTGACCGAGGCGCTGGACCGCTGCTACGAGGCGAACGGCGGCGAGCCGATCACCTATTTCGAGATCACCACCTGCGCGGCGCTGCTGGCGATGGCCGAGACGCCGGCCGACTGGTGCCTCTTGGAGGTCGGCCTCGGTGGGCGGCTGGATGCGACCAACGTCGTGGACCGGCCGGCGCTGACCGTCATCACGCCGGTGGACCTCGATCACCAGCAGTATCTGGGCGAGACGCTGGGCGAGATCGCGGGCGAGAAGGCGGGCATCCTCAAGCGCGGCGTGACCTGCGTCGTCGGCCCGCAGCACGACGAGGCGCTGGAGGTGATCGAGGCGAAGGCGGCGCGGCTGGGGGCGCCGCTGCTGGCCCACGGGCAGCACTGGCATGTGGGCGTGGAGCGCGGACGGCTGGTGTTCCAGGACGAACGCGGCCTGCTGGACCTGCCGCTGCCGGTCCTCGCCGGGCCGCACCAGATCACCAACGCCGGCGCCGCGCTGGCCGGGCTGCGGCACCTCGGGCTGGACGACGCCGCCTGCGAGGCGGCGGTGACGCGGGCCGAGTGGCCGGCGCGGATGCAGCACCTCAGGGCAGGCGCGCTGGCCGACCGCGCCCGCCCGGCCGAGCTGTGGCTGGACGGCGGCCACAACCCCGCGGCAGGCGAGGTGCTGGCGGCGACGCTGGCGCAGATGTCGGACCGGCCGACGCACCTCATCTGCGGGATGCTCAACACCAAGGACATCGGCGGCTACCTGCGGCCGATGGCGAAGGTGGCGGACCGCCTGATCGCGGTGTCGATCCCGGGCGAGGCGGCGACGATCCCGGCGGAGGAAACCTGCCGCCACGCCACGGAGGCCGGCTTCCGCGCCGAGACCGCGGACAGCGTCGAGGCGGCGATCGACACGCTCACGGCCGAGGATCCGCGGGCGCGCATCCTGATCTGCGGCTCGCTGTACCTCGCGGGCCACGTGCTGAGGGTGAACGGATGACGCGGATTCTCCTCATCCTCGCGGTGATGGCGTCCCCCGCCGCCGCCGAGACGCGGTACATCTGCTGGCGTGGCGAGGGCGGGTTCACGATGACGGGCGAGTTCTCGTTTCCCGACTCGCTGGCCGCCGCCGACCTCGTGACCGAGGCGGACGTGACCGCCTTCCGGATCGAGGGCTGGCGCGACGGCGAACCCCTCGGCTCCTGGAACCTGTCGGACCGCACCGCCGACACGACGTGGCTGCTGAGCTACGCGCCGCGGCAGGGGCGCTTCCTGCTCGGCGGCGACAGCGGCCTGTATCAGGCGTGGAACGCGAACGGGATGGTGGACGATTGCGGCGACCCCGGCTTCGGCTTCAACGCCGGCAACGCGGGTCAGGACGTCTGCGTCGATGGCGTGTTCCGCGCCGACAGCACCATCGCCTGGGACACGCCGCTGCTGACCTACGGTGCGCCGCGCGATCCCCTCTCCTGCGACAACGCGCCCTTGATGTCGAAAGCGCGGGGGTGATCCGCGCCGCGCTCCTCTGCCTCGCGCTGGCGCCGCTGCCGGCCGGGGCGGCGGAGTTCGAGTTCTGCTGGCTGGGCGCGTCGGGCTACACGCTGACCGGGCGGATCGCCTTTCCCGACGCGCTGATGGTCGCGCCGATGGTGACGGAAGCGGACGTGACCGCGTTCGAGATCACCGGCTACCTGCACGGCACGCCCATCGGCCACTGGTCGGCCGAGGGGCGGGCGCCGGACTCGACGTGGCACCTGCGGTTCGTGCCGGCGACGCTGACCTTCCCGACGGGCGGCAACTTCCCGGGCGACGCGTCGCAGGGCTGGAACGCCGACGGCGACGTGGACGATTGCGGCGCGGAGGGGTTCGGCTTCAACTCGGGCAACTACGCGCAGGACGTCTGCCTGGACGGGGCGTGGATCGCGGACAGCTCCATCGACCCCACGACGCCGCTCGTGGCGACGACGGGGACGGTGACGCCGGAGTGCCGGATGCCGGAGCTGCTGTCCCGGGCGGACATGCGGGACCCCGCGACCCTCTGAGAAGATCGTGCTTGCGGGATGACCTTCCGGCAGGCTAGACACTGAACCATATGGTTCAGCATTCATCCTCCCGCCTCGACGCCTCCTTCGCCGCCCTGTCGGACCCCACCCGGCGCGGCGTGCTGGAGCAGCTCTCCCGCGCCGACGCCACGGTCAGCGACCTTGCGGCCCGGTTCGGCATGACCCTGACCGGCATCAAAAAGCACGTGGCGGTGCTGGAGGAGGCGGGCCTTGTGTCGACGCGGAAGGTGGGACGGGTGCGGACCTGCCGCCTCGGCGGGCGCGGGCTGGAGGAGGAGGCGGCGTGGCTCGCCGGGTACCAGAGACTCTGGGAGGCTCGGTTCGAGGAACTCGCCGACGTGATCGAGGATCTCAAGCAGCAGGAGAAGGCCGATGGCCGAGACTGACAAGACGACGACCCAACGCACCTCCGACCGAGAGCTGGTCGTGACCCGCACCTTCGACGCCCCCGCCCGCCTCGTCTACGAGGCCTGGACGAAGGCAGAGCTGATGCGGCGCTGGTGGGCGCCCGCCTCGTTCGGGATCCGGTTCCTGTCGTGCGAGATGGACGTGCGGAAAGGCGGCACCTACCGGTTCGAGTTCGGCCACCCCGACTTCGACCAGCCGATGGCGTTCTTCGGCGAGTACCTCGAGGTCGTGCCGGGCCAGCGTCTCGTCTGGACGAACGCCGAGGGCGACGAGGGCGGACAGGTCACGACGGTGACCTTCGAGGAGACGGGCGGCGCGACGCGGGTCGTCGTGCACGACCTCTATCCGTCGAAGGCGGCGCTCGACGCCGCGTTGACGGACGGCAGCACCGGCGCCTTCCCCGAGCAGTTCGTGGCGCTGGACGACCTCCTGGCCTCGCAGCAGGCCAGCGCCTGACCGTTGCCGTCCCGCCGCGCACCGCGACTGTGCGCGGCGGGGGCTAGGCCGGGGCGTCCGGCGCGCCTAGCTAGGGGCATCCAGACGGAGACCCCGCGATGCCCGACACCCTGCACCCGACCCGACTCGAACTCGGCCTCGACACCTTCGGCGACGTGACCCACGGCGCCGACGGCCGCGCCCTGCCCGACGACCAGGTGCTGCGCAACGTGCTGGCCGAGGGCATCCTCGCCGACCAGACCGGCGCCGACTTCTTCGGCGTGGGCGAGCATCACCGCGCCGACTTCGCCGTCTCGACGCCCGAGACGATGCTGGCGGCGCTGGCGGTGCGAACCTCGCGCATCCGCCTCGGCTCCGCCGTCACGGTGCTGTCCTCCGACGACCCGGTCCGCGTGTTCCAGCGGTTCTCGACGGTCGCGGCGCTCTCCGAGGGGCGGGCCGAGGTGATCCTGGGCCGCGGATCGTTCACCGAGAGCTTTCCGTTGTTCGGCTACGACCTCTCCGACTACGAGCAGCTGTTCGTGGAGAAGCTGGACCTCTTCGTCCGCCTCCTGCGGGAAAAGAAGGTGAGCTGGCAGGGCACCACGCGTGCGCCGCTCAAGAACCAGTCGGTCTTCCCGCGCCTGCCGGAGTCCGGCCTGCCGGTCTGGATCGGCGTCGGCGGCAGCCCCGAATCGGTGGTCCGCGCCGTGGCGCACGACCTGCCGGTGATGCTGGCGATCATCGGCGGCGCGCCCTCGCGGTTCCGCCCCTTCGCGCAACTGTACCGCGAGGCGTGGGAGCAGACCGGGCAGGCGGCGAAGCCGCTCGGCGTGCACTCCCCCGGCTTCGTCGCCGATACCGACGAGGCGGCGAAGGACGTCGTGTGGCCGCACTTCCGCGACATGATGAACCGCATCGGCCGCGAGCGCGGCTGGTCGCCGATGAGCCGCGAGCAGTTCGAGCGCGAGGTGACCCACGGTGCGCTGCACGTCGGCTCGCCCGAGACGGTCGCGAAGAAGATCGCGGCGACGGTGACAACTCTGGGGGCGCAGCGGTTCGACATGAAGTACAGCCACGGCACCCTGCCGCACGAGGCGAACCTGCGCTGCATCGAGCTGTACGGGACGAAGGTGATCCCGATGGTGCGGGAGATGGTGGCGGAAGCGGTTGCCTAAGGATCGAATCGGGTCGCCCCGGCCCTGAGCCGGGGCCTCGCTCGATAGGGGCTTGGTCGCCTAGTGGAGCGAGGTCCCGGGTCAAGCCCGGGACGCGGGTCGCGGGCGCGACCGGCCGCGACGAAACCCGCCCGACTGAGCCACGCAGGCGGCTGGGCAGCGTCTGGCCGCCCCCGGGGCAGCCGACGCCTTTCCATTGCGCTTGGCGCCACCCGCCCCGGGCCTGACCCGGGGCCTCGCGGGAACGCGCGCTCGCGATGGTTGGAGGTCCCTGTCTAACGAAATCATGTCAATGTGCTGGTGGCGGACGGCATCCCGTGAGGTCCCAGGGNTTGGAGCCCGCGAGCCGGCGCGGGAGCCGTCCGCCTTTGGATCGTCAACCTGAACAGTTGCTTGGGGCTGCGTGACCAGACCCCGCACCGACAGGGACAGGAGAAGATCATGACAGAAGAGNGCATCGGCGTCGACGTCTCGAAGCGGTGGATCGACGTGCATCATCCGCAGACCGGACCGGCCCGTCTGGCCACCGAGCCCAAGGTCCTTCGCTCCTTCGCGAGGATGGCGAGGCGGGAGGGCCGGCTGGTGGTGTTCGAGGCGAGCGGCGGGG
>NZ_KB902311.1 GCF_000379485.1 Wenxinia marina DSM 24838 | reverse complement strand
TTGAGACCGCCTTGCGAACCGCGATCCGAGTGATGCACCAGACCGGCACCTGGTTGCCGCTGGTGAACGGCCTGCTCCAGGGCATCGAGAACGAACCCGGCATGGGCCGTGCGGCTGACCCGCCAGCCGACGATGCGGCGGGCGAAGGCGTCGATCACGAAGGCGACGTAAACGAAGCCGGCCCAGGTGGCGACATATGTGAAATCGCTCACCCAGAGCTGGTCCGGCGCCGGCACCGGAACTGGCGGTTCACCTTGTCGAGCGGGCACGGCGCATTCTCGTCCGGGTTCGTCGTCCGGTGCGGTTTGCCACGGATAGCGCCTTGAAGGCCCATCTGCTTCATCAGCCGGGCGACCGTGCAGCGGGCGACATCGACGCCCTCCCGCCCGAGCTGCCGCCAGACCTTCCGCACGCCGTAGAACCGCCAGTTCTCTTCGAACACGCGCCGGATCTCGGGGCGCAACTCGGCGTCCCGCCTCGCCCGGTCCGACAGAAGCTCGGGATCGGCCCGCTTGGCCTGATGGTCGTAGTAGGTGGATAGGGCGATCGGCAGGTGCTTGCAGATCGGCTCGACCCCGAGCGCTCCACGGTGATCGTCGATGAAGGCGATCATGACTTCGGTCGGCGGTCGAGCTCCGCCTGAGCAAAATACGCTGACGCTTTGCGCAGGATCTCGTTGGCCTGGCGCAGCTCCCGGTTCTCGCGCTCGAGCGCCTTCAGCCGCTCGGCCATCTCGATGGTGACGCCGGCCCGCCTGCCGCCGCCGACCTCCGCCTTCTTGACCCACTCGTTCAGCGTGTTCGCCGAACAGCCGATTTTCGCCGCCACCGACACGATCGCCTGCCAGCGGCTCTCATGCTGCCCGGGATTGCCCAGAACCATGCGAACGGCCCGTTCGCGCACTTCGGGGGAGAACTTGTTCGTGGTCTTGCTCATGATGCTCCATCCTACTCAGGCGTGGGAGCCTCCGGCAAACCCGGCGCGGTTCAGAGGATTGGCGTAGGCACTACGACGAGGACCGACCACACAGCGCGATCGGATACGGCGTCCCGATCGCCATGCATTTTCCCGATGGCGCGACCAGCCCGTCATCGTGAGACGTGCTCTGCCCCCTGAGAACTGGACCGCGCGAAGCTGGAGTTTTCGGCTACGCTTCCCTGGCTGGGACAGGAGCGGAATCGGATGAAGGCATCGAGGTTCACGGAGGCGCA
>NZ_KB902310.1 GCF_000379485.1 Wenxinia marina DSM 24838 | reverse complement strand
TGGCGCCGGTCGCGCGCGACTCCGGGATGCGCAGCCCGCCCCGCAGGATCGCCGGCGGCCGACCGGTGATCCGCTCGCTGCTCTACCTCGCCGGCCTGCAGGCCTCGCGCCGGGACCCTGCCTTCGCCGCCTTCCGCGCCCGCCTCGAGGCCGCCGGAAAGCGTCCCAAGCAGGCCATCATCGCCGTCGCACGCAAGCTCCTCACCGTCCTCAACGCCATGCTCCGCGACGCCAAGGATTACGCGACAGCCAACCCCTGAGGTTACAGTTGCCGGCTCCGGGGCCGGGGCGGGCGGCTCCTGGGCCGGTCCGGGCGTGCCTCCGGGGCATCTTGCAGCGCACCGAAGCTCTCTCCAGGATCCTCGCGCGCGCCGCCGCCCCCTACGGCTCCTGGATCGACTCCAGGTACCCCGCCAGCGCCCACAGCATCGACGGCACCGGCGTGCCCACCCCCTCCTCGATCTCGACCACGATGGTGTCGCCGAGGTCGGCGGCGCCGAAGGCGGGCATCGCGCGGTCGCCGCGGGCATAGCCGTCGATCACCGACATGACGTGGACGAGGGGGAACTCGCCGCCATTGCGCGCGGAGATGCGGGTGAGGTCCGCGGGCGGCGTGCCCAGGCCCTCGGCCAGCGGGCCGTCGCCGCGGCCCGCGGGGCCGTGGCACTGGGTGCAGTTGTCCGCGAAGAAGGCGGCGCCGTCCACCTCCGGCTCCTCGCAGGCGGCGAGGAGGAGGGTGGCGGCGAGCGCCGGAAGGGCTGTGAGATGTCGCATGTCCGCTCGGTCCGTCTTCGGGCCTCTGACGTCGGGCCCTTCGGCCCCATCATGGGGCAGTGGCGTGCTCAGGTCCAGTTCCGGGTTCGGATGGTTGCTGGAGAAGCGCACCGGGTCGTCTCGCCGCTGCCTCGACCCGGCGGGTCCGCCTTGAGTCGGGCGGGGCGCCGCGCAAGTGTCGGCCTGTCGCCCACGCCGGAGTTCTCCATGGCCCCCTCGCCCCTCACCGCCGCCGCCCTGATGTTCGCCGCCGGCCTCGGCATCCCCGTCCTCGCCGCGATCAACGCGGCGCTGGGGCGGACACTGGGCGCACCCGCGGCGGCGGCCGCGGTGCTGTTCGTGGTGGCGTTCGCGGCGGCGCTCGCGGTGATGCTGCTGACCGCGCCCGGGGCCCGGGCCGGCCTCGCGGCGGCGCCGCGCTGGCAGCTGACGGGCGGCCTCTTCGTCGCCTTCTACGTGCTGTCGGTGACCTGGGTGGCGCCGAGCTTCGGCGTCGGCAACGCGGTGTTCTTCGTGCTGCTGGGACAGCTGGTGTCGGCGGCGCTGATCGACCAGTTCGGCCTGTTCACCGCGACGGCGCAGCCGCTGACATGGATGCGGGGGCTGGGGCTGGGCGTGATGGGGCTGGGGGTGGTGATCACGCAGCTGGCGGCGCGGTGAGCGGGCGGGATGGGGAGGAACGTCGGGAAGGATCGGCAGCGTCGCAGCCGAAGAGTTCCCGCCCGGACTCAGCCGCGCAAGCGGCGAAAGAGGTCGTGCGGGGCCGCACCATGAACCGCTGACCATCACCGGCAGAGCGTCTGCCCGTGGCCAGACCCTGCCCTCGCGGCGGGCGCGAGCCTGGCGAGCGGGCGGAGCGGTGGGTTTCACCCACCCTCCCCCTCTGGACGGCGGCCGGGCACGTTCAGCCGATCCGGCCGGCCTCCAGCCGCACAGTGCGGTCCATCCGGGCGGCCAGCTCCAGGTTGTGCGTCGCGATCAGCGCCGCGAGGCCCGTCCCCCGGACCAGGTCCATCAGCGCCCCGAACACCCGGTCCGAGGTCCCCGGGTCGAGGTTGCCCGTCGGTTCGTCCGCCAGCAGCAGCCGCGGCGCGTTCGCCAGCGCGCGGCAGAAGGCGACGCGCTGCTGCTCGCCTCCCGACAGCTCGGCCGGGCGGTGGTCGCCCCGCGCCTCCAGCCCGACCTGCGCCAGCAACCCCTTCGCCCGCGCCTCGGCCTCGCCCCGCGGCCGGCCGTCGGCGAGCTGCGGCAGGACGACGTTCTCGAGCGCGGTGAACTCGGGCAGCAGGTGGTGGAACTGGTAGATGAACCCGACCTCGGACCGGCGGAGCGCGGTGCGGCGGCGGTCCGACAGGCCGGTCACCGCCTGCCCGCCCAGCGTCACCGTGCCGGCATCGGCGACGTCGAGAAGCCCTGCGATGTGCAGCAGCGTCGACTTGCCGGCGCCGGACGGCGCGACCAGGGCCACGACCTCGCCCGCCGCGACCGACAGGTCGATGCCGTGCAGCACCCGCACTTCGTTCGGCTTGCCGGCATTGTAGGCCTTCTCGATGCCGGTCAGGCGCAGGGCGTCACTCATAGCGCAGCGCCTCCACCGGGTTCATCCGCGCCGCGCGCCGGGCGGGAAAGATCGTCACGACCCAGGACAGGAGCAGCGACAGCGACACCGCCTTGACCACGTCCACCGGCTGCAGCTTGGCCGGCAGGGCGTAGATGCCGCGGATCGAGGGGTCCCACACGCCGCCGCCCGAGAGGTAGTTCACGGCCGAGAAGATCGGGTCGATGTAGATCGCGAACAGGCACCCCAGCAGAACGCCGAGGAGCGTCCCCGCGGTGCCGATGGAGGCCCCGCAGATGAAGAAGACCCGCAGCACCGCACCCTCGGTCAGGCCCATCGTGCGCAGGATGCCGATGTCGCGGCCCTTGTTCTTCACCAGCATGATGAGGCCCGAGATGATGTTCATGCTCGCGATCAGGACGAGGATGGACAGGATCACGAACATCACGTTGTCCTCGATCGTCAGCGCCCGCAGGAAGCTGCCGGCGCTGTCGCGCCAGGTCCAGACCAGTGCCCGCTCGCCCGCCGCCGCCTGGATCGCGGGCAGGTAGCGCTCCACCTCGTCCGGGGTCTCGACGAAGACCTCGATCTCGTCGGCCACGCCCTCCTTGGCGAAGAAGGTCTGCGCCTCCCCGATGGGCAGGTAGACCCGCGTGCGGTCGATGTCGTAGCGCCCGGCCGAGAAGATGTAGGTGACCTCGTAGGCCGAGATGCGGGGCGAGATGCCGGTGACGGTGCGCACCCCGTTGGGGTTGATGAGCCGGATCCGGTCGCCCACCTGCGCCCCCAGCTCGCGCGCGACGCCCGAGCCGATGGCGATGCCCTCGTCGAAGCGGGCGATGTCGCCCTGCGCCGTCCCGGGATCGGCGATGCGGGGGATCGTCTCCAGATCCTCGGGCGCGATGCCGAACACCTCGACTCCGCTGTTGGCCGACCGCAGCGTCGCCATCACCTGCCCCTTCACCAGCGGCGCGGCGCGGGTCACGCCCGGCACCTCGGCCACGCGGGCGGACATGTCCTGGTAGTCTGCTATGGTGCGGCTGGTATTGCCGTTCGCATCCACCTCCACCGCATGGAAGACGGTGACGTGGGCGTTGGAGCCGAGGATCGTGTCCACGAACTCGGCGCGAAAGCCGGCGCGGACGGCCAGCGTCGCGATCAGGGCAAAGACGGCGAGCGTGACGCCGATGAGGCTGATCCAGGTCATCACGCTGACCCCGCCCTCGGCCCGGCGGGCGCGGAGGTAGCGCCAGGCGATCATCCACTCGAACCCCGCGAAGGGCGGCGTGCGGCGGGCCGGGCGCGGGCCGGTATTCGGATCGGACATGGCGCGGGATCCCCGGGCGGCGAAAGGTCCGCCTGTTTCGCCCCCCTCCCGCACGGGGTCAAGCGGCGCGGCCGGGCGCCTCACGAGGCCGTAGGCCCGCGGCGCCATGGCCACGTGACGGCCTCCTGCCCCTGGCCCGTCGTTTCTGCGCCTGCGAAATGGGCGCCCGCCGGCCACATGCCCAATTTGCGATCAACCGGGGCGACCGCGTCCCCTAAGCGGGCGGGGCCGACGTTGCCGCGGCGACAGGCGGGCGTTTCATGGTCGGCGTCGGCGCAACGCCGACTCGCACGAGCCGCGCGGGGGCGCCTACCCTGGACAGATCGACGTCCCCACGCGGCGGCAACAGAAAATGACTGCTGCGGTCTCTCAGGTAGCGGCCTGCCGCGCCCCCGCAAGGGGCGCCGTTCGTCGCCGTCCGGGCATGCCGCACGGGATTTGGGGACACTTGACCAGATGACCTACCGCCTTCTTTCCACCCTTTCCGCGGCCGCGCTGCTGGCCGCCGGGGCAGCTGCGGCCCAGGAGACCTGCGAGGATCCGATCAAGGTCGGCATCCTGCACTCGCTGTCGGGCACGATGGCAATCTCCGAGACCACCCTGAAGGACGTGATGCTGATGCTCATCGAGCGGCAGAACGAGGCCGGCGGCCTCCTCGGCTGCGAGATCGAGGCGGTCGTCGTCGACCCCGCCTCCGACTGGCCGCTGTTCGCCGAGAAGGCGCGCGAGCTGATCGAGACCCACGAGGTCGACGTGATCTTCGGCAACTGGACCTCGGTCAGCCGCAAGTCCGTGCTGCCGGTCCTGGAAGAGCTGAACGGCCTTCTCTTCTACCCCGTCCAGTACGAGGGCGAGGAATCCTCGCGCAACGTCTTCTACACCGGCGCCGCGCCGAACCAGCAGGCGATTCCGGCCGTCGACTACTTCCTGGAAGAGCTGGGCGTCGAGAAGTTCGCCCTCCTCGGCACCGACTACGTCTATCCGCGGACGACCAACAACATACTCGAGCAGTACCTGCTCGACGCCGGCATCCCGCAGGAGAACATCTTCGTCAACTACACGCCGTTCGGACAGTCCGACTGGTCGACCATCGTCTCGGACGTGGTCGAGCTGTCCTCGGACGGCTCCCAGGTCGGCGTGATCTCGACCATCAACGGCGACGCCAACGTCGGCTTCTACAAGGAGCTGGCCGCCCAGGGCGTCAGCGCCGACGACATCCCCGTCGTCGCCTTCTCGGTCGGCGAGGAGGAACTGTCGGGCCTCGACACGTCCGACCTCGAGGGACACCTCGCGGCCTGGAACTACTTCATGTCCGCCGACACGCCCGAGAACGACGAGTTCATCGAGGCCTGGCACGCCTTCATCGGCGACGACGCGCGCGTCACCAACGACCCGATGGAGGCGCATTACATCGGCTTCAACATGTGGGTGCAGGCGGTCGAGGAGGCGGGCACCACCGACATCGACACGATCATCGACACGATGGTCGGCCAGACCTATCCGAACCTCACCGGCGGCACGGCCGAGATGCTGCCGAACCACCATCTCAGCAAGCCTGTCCTGATCGGCGAGATCCGCGCCGACGGCCAGTTCGACATCATCTCCGAGACCGAGCCGGTGCCGGGCGACGCCTGGACGGACTTCCTGCCCGAGTCGGCGGTGCTCGACAGCAACTGGATCGAGTGGGACTGCGGCATGTACAACACCGAGACCCAGACCTGCGTCCAGCGGACCTCGAACTACTGACCGGACGCACCGAACCGGGGGCGCGGGAACCTTGCATTCCCACCCGCGCCCCCGGGCCCCCACTTTCCGAGGTCCCGACATGATCCGCGCCCTCCTGATCGCCTGCGGGCTGATCGCCGCCGCCTTGCCGGCCCTCGCGCAGGGGACGCTGCAGGACGTCCTGCAGGCCCACCGCGCCGAGGTGGAGAGCCCGTCACGCGCCACCGTCGGCACCGTTCTGGACGCGCTGGACGACAGCGACCTGCCCGGCGTCGCGACCTTCCTCGAACGCTGGCAGGATCGCGCCGTCTGGGTCCGCGCCTCCGACGGCCTCTTCTTCTACGCCGAGGAGCAGGACGACGGCAGCTACGCCCTCCTCGACATCTCGACCGAAGAGCCGGTCGGCACCGCCGCCGCCTCCGAGATTTCCGAGATCCGCCCCAACGGGGGCGTGCGCCGCGAGATCGCCTCGGCCCTGGTCGAGTTCCAGCTGGCCGACCCCGACCCCGCGCGCCGCCGCGCCGCCGTCACCGCCATCGCCCGCGCGATGGAGCCCGAGCAGCTCGCCCCCCTCGCCGCCTCCGTCGAGGACGAGCCCGACGCCGCTCTGCGCGCCCAGAAGGAACGCCTCGCCCGCATGCTGACCGCCCTCTACGGCGACACGCCCGAGGCGCGGATCGCGGCCATCGAGAGCTTCGCCGGCGAGACCGCCGTCGACGCCCGCGCCATCCTCAACCGCATCGTCGCCACCCGCCGCGAGGCCGCCGCCGCCCTGCCCGAGGACGCCAACATCGCCCGCGAGCTGCGCCCCGGCGGCGCCATCGCCGAGGACGAGGCGTACGAGATGCTGGTGGCCGAGGAGCTCGCCCCGCCGCGCGTCCCCGCCGGCGACGTTCTCGCCGCCCTGACCGCCAACCTCGCGGACGGCGTCGTCGCCGGCGTGCCCGTCGAGACGCTCGGCGACCCGGACGCGCGCGACCGCGCCTATGCCGCGCTGGCCGAGGCTGGCCTCGTCCAGCCGCGGCTCACCGACGACGGGATCGCCGAGGCCCTCGCCTCCCACGCCTTCTGGGACGAATATGTCGAACCCGACCCCGCCATCACCGACGCCGCCGAACGCGCCCTGTCCGCGACCGAGCTCAAGGTCGCGGCGGCGCAGAGCGCCGATCTCGCCCTCGACGCGCTGTCGCTGGCCTCGATCTACTTCCTCGCCGCCATCGGGCTGGCCATCACCTTCGGCGTGATGGGCGTCATCAACATGGCCCATGGCGAGTTCATCATGATGGGCGCCTATACCGGCTACGTGGTCCAGCAATGGGGCTGGGTGCCGAACTACACCGTCGCCATCCTGATCGCGCTGCCGCTGGCCTTCGCCGTCACCTTCGCCGCCGGCGTGGCGATGGAGCGGCTGGTGATCCGCTGGCTCTACCACCGCCCGCTGGAGACGCTGCTCGCGACCTTCGGCATCTCCATCGCGCTGCAGCAGATGGCCAAGAACATCTTCGGCACCCAGGCCCGCCCCCTCACCTCCCCCTCCTGGCTCGGCGGGTCGTGGGAGCCGTCGGATCTGATCTCGATCTCCTACATCCGGATCGCGATCTTCGCCCTCGCCCTCGTCTTCCTCGCCGTCCTGCTCTTCATCCTGAAGCGCACCCGCCTCGGCCTGGAGGTCCGCGCCGTCACCCAGAACCCCGGCATGGCCGCCTCGATGGGCATCAACCCCGGCCGCATCAACATGCTGACCTTCGGCCTGGGCAGCGGCATCGCCGGCATCGCCGGCGTCGCCATCGGCCTCTACGCGCAGGTCACGTCCGAGATGGGATCGGGCTACATCGTGCAGAGCTTCATGACCGTGGTCGTGGGCGGCGTCGGTAACGTCTGGGGCACGCTCGCGGGCGCCACGATGATCGGCGGGCTGCAGAAGGGGATCGAGTGGTTCAACCCCTCGAACACGCTGGCCGCGCAGACCTACATGATCCTCTTCATCATCCTCTTCATCCAGTTCCGGCCCAAGGGCATCGTCGCCCTCAAGGGCCGCGCCGCGGGGGACTGACGCCGATGCACCCGCTCGCCTTCGCCCCCGCCCTGCCCTTCGTTCTGACGGTGCGGCCCTGCGCCCTGCAAGCTGCTCCTATCTTGCTCCAAATACCTCCGGGGGGTGAATTGCCCGCAGGGCAAGAGGGGGACCGCGTCCCCCTCCCCGCGCCGCGGAACGCGGCGTGGGGCGACGTCGAAGGCGGCGCAAACGCGGCGGGGCCCGGCGCATGAGGCAGGGCTTTCTGGCGAAGAACCCGTCCGTCCTGTGGTTCCTGCTCCTCCTCGCGCTCTTCACCCTCGCGGTGACGCTGATGGCGCAGGCCGGCCTCGTCTCCACCTCGCTCGTCAAGACGCTGGGCAAGACACTCTGCCTCTGCCTCGTCGCCGTGGCGATGGACGTCGTCTGGGGCTATTGCGGCATCCTCTCCCTCGGTCACATGGCGTTCTTCGGCCTCGGCGGCTACGCGATCGGCATGTGGCTGATGTACGCCCGGACCGAGGCGATCGTGGCCGAGAACCTCGCCGCCCGGCCGATCCCGCCGACGCCGCAGGAGATATCGGACGCGATCGGGTCCCAGATCTTCGGCGTGGTCGGATCGTCCGACTTCCCGCCGGTCTGGGCGTTCGCCCATTCGCTGCCGCTGCAGCTCATGGCCGCCCTGCTGGTGCCCGGCCTCCTCGCCCTCGTCTTCGGCTGGCTCGCCTTCCGCAGCCGCGTGACCGGCGTGTACCTGTCGATCCTGACCCAGGCGATGACGCTCGCCCTGTCCCTCTACCTGTTCCAGAACGAGAGCGGCCTGCGCGGCAACAACGGCCTGTCCGGCCTGCAGAACATCCCCGGCTACGGACACGTCCCGCAGTCCACAATCAGCCTCGTCTTCCTCTGGGCCTCGGCGCTCGCACTCGGCGCCGGTTACATCCTCTTCGCCTGGGTGGTCTCGGGCCGGATGGGCAGCGTGATCCGCGCGATCCGGGACAACGAGGCGCGGGTGCGGTTCCTCGGCTACCCGGTCGAGGGGTTCAAGCTCTTCGTGTTTACCCTCACGGCTGTCGTCGCCGGCCTCGCCGGCGTCCTCTACTACCCGCAGGCTGGCATCATCAATCCGGCCGAGGTCGCGCCCATCGCGTCGATCTACCTCGCCGTCTGGGTCGCCATCGGCGGCCGGGGGCGGCTCTACGGCGCGGTCATCGGGGCGGCGTTCGTGTCGCTGCTCTCCAGCTGGTTCACCGGCGGCAGCGCGCCGCCCATCGACCTCGGGGTCTACGTGATCCAGTGGACGGACTGGTGGCTGGTGCTGCTCGGCCTGTCCTTCGTCGCCGTCACCCTCTTCGCCCCCAAGGGCATCGGCGGCCTGTTCGACCTCATCACCGCCCGCCGCCCGGTGGAGGAGGAGCGGGTCGGCGATTACGGCCCCGACCAGGGCGCGTGGCGCCGGCGCGAGGGGCAGGAGGAAGCATGACCACCCTGCTCGAGGTCAACGGCGTCTCCGTCACGTTCGACGGCTTCCGCGCCATCAACAACCTGTCGATCCAGATCGGCGAGCCCGAGCTGCGGGCCGTCATCGGCCCGAACGGCGCCGGCAAGACGACCTTCATGGACATCATCACCGGCAAGACCAAGCCCGACGAGGGCCGGGTCCTCTGGGGCGACAAGGGCGCGTCCCTGCTGGGGATGAGCGAGAGCCGGATCGCGCAGGAGGGGATCGGGCGCAAGTTCCAGAAGCCGACAGTTTTCGAGGCGCAGACCGTGGCCGAGAACCTCGGCATGGCGCTGAAGCAGCGGCGGGGCCCCCTGCGGGTGCTCTTCGGCCGCGACCGGGGCTCCGAGGCCGAGCGGATCGCCGCCATCGCCGCCGAGATCGGCCTCGCCGACCAACTGACCCGCATCTCCGGCGAGCTGAGCCACGGCCAGAAGCAGTGGCTGGAGATCGGCATGCTGCTGGCGCAGGACCCGCGCCTGCTGCTGGTGGACGAGCCGGCGGCGGGCATGACCCCGGCCGAGCGCGAGCACACGACAGACCTCCTCAAGCGCGCCGCCGAGACCCGCGCCGTGGTGGTGGTCGAGCACGACATGGAATTCGTGCGCCGCCTGGACTGCAAGGTGACGGTGCTGCACGAGGGGTCGGTCCTGGCCGAGGGCAGCCTCGACCACGTGACGCGCGACCAGCAGGTCATCGACGTGTATCTGGGACGCTGAGCGATGCTGGAAGTCAGGGGACTTACCCTCAAGTACGGACAGAGCCGGATCCTCCACGGGATCGACCTCGTCGCCCGCCCCGGCGCGGTGACGGCGGTCATGGGGACGAACGGGGTGGGCAAGACGTCGCTCCTGAAGGCGATCGCAGGACGGCACCCGTTCGAGGCGGGCTCGATCGCGCTGGACGGCCGCGACCTCGGTCCTCCGTCCGCCTATGCCGCGGCGCGGGCCGGGATCGCCTACGTGCCGCAGGGGCGCGAGGTGTTCCCGCTGATGAGCGTGCAGGAGAACCTGGAATCGGGATTCGCCTGCCTGCCGGCCGGGGACCGCGGCGTGCCGGACCGGATCTTCGAGCTGTTCCCGGTGCTGAAGCAGATGCGCGCCCGCCGCGGCGGCGACCTGTCCGGCGGGCAGCAGCAGCAGCTGGCCATCGCGCGGGCGCTGATCACGCGTCCCCGCGTCCTTCTGCTGGACGAGCCGACCGAGGGCATCCAGCCGAACATCATCCAGCAGATCGGCGAGGTAATTTCGCAGCTGCGGACCGAGGGCGAGATCGCGATCGTGCTGGTGGAGCAGTATTTCGACTTCGCCTATCGCCTCGCCGACACGTTCGTCGCCCTGAACCGCGGCGAGGTCGTCCTGTCCGCCCCGCGGGCCGAGGTCGACCGAGAGGGCCTGTTGGCCCGGGTCTCGATCTGAGGGCTGGCGGCAGGATGGAAGCCCCGCCGGGGCCCCACCGCCGCCCCGCCGGGTCAGTCGGACTCACGGCGCAGCGCGCCGACAGCTGTCACCGCCCGGTCCGAAAGCCGCAGGACGCGGCCGGCCGTCGCCACGAGTGCCGTCCCGTCGGCGCCGCGCGCGCAGTCGGCGAGGTTCCGCCCGGCCTGGTGCAGTTCCGGCACGCCCAGCCGGCACCCCAGCTCGGCCACGCCGGCCGCCGCCTCGGCGACCATGTGCCACCGCCCCTCGGCCAGCGTCTCGGCGATCCGTCGCCTCAATTCGATCAGCCTCTCCCGCAGCTGGCCGACCTCGACCGCGCTTTCCTGCGGTCCCAGACCGGCCCGCAACCGCATCAGAGGCTCGGGATCCAGCCTCAAGACCTCGCAATGCCGCAGCCGGACGCAGCCGGCCGCATCGGCGGCCCTTCCATTACCCGTCACCATCCTGGCCACCTCGCGCCGCAGCGCCCCCGCCTGCCCTTCTGGCGGATCGGCCTTTCCAGACGGTGAAGATCGCACGACGTCCCGTCTCGAATTCTCCGCGAATGCGTCCTACACCATTGGCGAACCACCAGGAGTGTCCCCATGCTGGCCCGGCCCCTTCCCGACTACCTCGTTCGGCGCTACCACGGCTGGAAGGCCACGAGCTATGCCGAGAACCGCAGCTGGTACCGCCGCCTCGCCGAGGAAGGGCAGCGGCCGCGGGCGATGGTCATCTCCTGCTGCGACAGCCGGGTCCACGTCACCTCGATCTTCGGGGCCGATCAGGGCGAGTTCTTCATCCATCGCAACATCGCCAACCTCGTCCCCCCGTACGAGCCGGACGGCAACCAGCACGGCACCTCTGCCGCCGTTGAGTACGCGGTCACGACGCTGCGCGTCGCGCACCTCATCATCATGGGCCATTCCGCCTGCGGCGGCGTGCGCGGCTGCTACGACATGTGCGAGGGCAACGCGCCGGCGCTGGAGGACAAGACCAGCTTCGTCGGCCGCTGGATGGACCTGCTGCGCCCCGGCTACGCCGACCTGCCCGAGGGGGACGAGGCGACGCGCGTCGCTGCTCTCGAGAAGGCGGCGGTGATGACGTCGCTCGGCAATCTCATGACGTTTCCGTTCGTGAAGTCCGCGGTCGAGGCCGAGGAACTGACGCTGCACGGCTGCTGGAACGACATCTCCACCGGCGGGCTGGAAGTGCTGGACGCCGAGACCGGCGTCTTCCACCCTGTCTGAGCGTACGGCGCGCACCCGGCGGCCGGACGCCGGCCCCCCGAACGAGTAGGGGCCCGGACTGGCCGGGCCCCACCGAGGAGGGTCTTCTGGCAATAGGGTATCAGCCGAAGCGGCGGCCCAGGCGGCCCTGCTGGGGACCCGCCGTCCGGATCGCATCGGCGATGGAGCCGAAGGAGGCACCCGGCAGGCAGCCTTCGAGGCGCATCTGCGGCGGGACGTGGCTGGACTGGACGGTGTCTCTCATTCTGGCGGCTCCTGAGGGGCGGGTCGCTCGTACCCGACGGGCGAAGAAGGATTGGCGGGATCCGGGACCGGGTGTGCAGAGGAGCCCCGGACTAATTTCCGGGGCCCCTCCACTATGACGGCTACCGTCGGGCGTCTGACGTTTGGGGGGGTGCCGACGACAGCCGTATCCTTGTGATCCTGGTCTCCTCGTCGGGGCTCAGCGGCGGGCGCGAACCGGCTCGACGTGGAAGATGTTGGTGCGGCGGCAGCGCACGGCTTCGAGGGCGGCTTCGCGGTTGCGGCGCGCTTTGTCTGCAAGGCTCATGGTCTGTCTCCGTTGCGTTTGCTGCCCGGCGGAGAGTGGTTCGCGTTCCGCCGACAGGGACATTTGCCGAGTCGCTCGTGGCGGAATTGTGTTGCAGTTCGCCTCGTTTCCGCCCCACGGGTAAACGCCTGACAAGGCTAGAAAACAACCTAAGATTGTGCCATGAAGCGGTGGGGATTGGCGTTAGAGGCACTAAACTGGACGTGGTCCTGCCGCGCCCCTGCCATGCTTTTGCCCTGAAGGGTCGGTTTGGCCACGCCGGCGCCGCAATTCGGCGGGTTCATTGCCAAAATGCAAAGCAGAATTTGCACGTCTGCCGACGATAAACTACGGCAGGACGCCCCGATCCGGCAACCTGACCTTTTGGACAGGTCGCCGGATCCCTGACTCGCCTCGAATCAACCCTTCTTCAGGCACCGCTGGCCGAGCACCTCGGCGATCTGCACGGCGTTCAGCGCCGCGCCCTTGCGGAGGTTGTCGCTGACGCACCAGAGGTTGAGGCCGTTGTCGATCGTGGAATCCTGGCGGATTCGGCTCACGAAGGTGGCGAAGTCGCCCACGCACTCGATCGGCGTGACGTAGCCGCCCGGCTCGCGCTTGTCGACGACCATGACCCCCGGCGCCTCGCGCAGGATGTCGCGCGCCTCCTCCTCGTCGAGGAAGTCCTCGGTCTCGATGTTGATCGCCTCGGAATGGCCGACGAAGACCGGCACGCGGACGCAGGTCGCGGTGACCTTGATCTTCGTGTCGAGGATCTTCTTGGTCTCGGCGACCATCTTCCACTCTTCCTTGGTCGAGCCGTCCTCCATGAAGACGTCGATGTGCGGGATCACGTTGAAGGCGATCTGCTTCTGGAACTTCTTCGGCGCGACCTCGGTGACCGGGTTGTAGATCGCCTTGGTCTGGTCCCACAGCTCGTCCATCCCCTCCTTCCCGGCGCCCGAGACGGACTGGTAGGTCGAGACGACGACGCGCTTGATCCGCGCCCGGTCGTGCAGCGGCTTCAGCGCCACCACCATCTGCGCGGTGGAGCAGTTGGGGTTCGCGATGATGTTCTTCCTGGAATAGCCGAGGACCGCGTCGGCGTTCACCTCGGGCACCACCAGCGGCACGTCGGGGTCGTAGCGGTAGAGCGACGAATTGTCGATCACGACGCAGCCCGCACCGGCCGCCTTGGGCGCGTACTCCTTCGTCGCCTCGGAGCCCACCGCGAACAGCGCGATGTCCCACCCGGTGAAGTCGAACTGGGCGAGATCCTTGGTCTTGAGTGTCCTGTCGCCGAAGCTCACCTCGGTGCCGAGGCTCTTGCGCGAGGCGAGAGCGGCGATCTCGTCGACGGGGAATTCCCGCTCGGCGAGGATGTTGAGCATTTCCCGGCCCACGTTGCCCGTGGCGCCGACGACGACGACCTTGTAGCCCATTCGACTGGCCCCTTTTGCGAAACAGCGTCCTTGCGGACGGGGCGCTATATCGCGCGGGCTGCCGTGGCGAAAGGGGTCAGTCCAGCCGGTCCTCGGCGAAGAGGTAGGCGACGAGGCCCGCGGCCAGCAGCGCCGTGTAGAACAGGAACAGTCTCTGGAAGCCGGCGACCGGGTCCGCGCCCGTCTCGAAGACCGGTCCGGTGGCCAGCTGCATCACCCCCACCCCGCCGATCGAGAACAGGTTGGCCAGCGTCACGCCCCGCCCGGCAAGATGCGCCGGCGCGAAGGCGCGGGCATGGGCGACGATGGCGGGGTAGGACGCGCCCGAGGCGCCGACGATCATCAGGAGCGCGGTCGCCGTCACCAGCCCCGACGCCGGCGCCAGCGCAAGCGCGAGGCACGACGCCGCACAGATCGCGTTGCCGCCGAAGACGACCCATTTTCGCGTCCCGAACAGCCGGTCCAGCGGGCCGTACAGGAAATTGCCCGCGATCATCGCGAGCCCCATCATCAGCGCGACACGGCCGATGGTGATCGCGTCCGCTCCGAAGGTCTCGCCGACGTAGGGCCCGGCCCACAGCCCCCGCAGGCTGGCCGACGGGGCGTAGCTGACCGCCGTCAATACCAGGATCGGCCACAGCGCCCGGATCCGCAGCAGGTCGAGCAGGCCGCCCCGCGCCCCGCCCTCCACCCGCGCCGGGTCGCGCACCGTCAGCGCGATCAGCGCCGCCACGGCCAGCGATCCGGCCGCCAGCCCCCACAGCGTCTCGCGCCAGCCGAACGCCTCCACCGCCCAGGCCATCGGCGAGGCGGCGGCGATGTTGCCGAGGCTGCCGAGGCCGATCACCGCCCCGGCGAGCGTCGCGAAGACCCGCGGCGAGTAGATCCGCGCGAAGATGTAGTAGGACGCCATCAGCACCGGCGAGCAGCCGATGCCGAGCAGCACCATCCCCCAGGTGACCGCGCCCGGCCCCGCCGCCGCGGCGAAGACCGCCGCACCGCCGCCCCCGCCGAGGGCCAGCAGCAACGCCGCCGTCCAGCGCGGCCCGACCCGGTCGAGCGCCCAGCCGACGGGGATCTGCATGCCGGCGAAGACGAGGAACCACAGCCCCGACGCAGTGGCGAGCCCCTCGGGAGTCGCGCCGATCTCGTCGATCAGCGTCGGCGCGAGAACGGCCAGGAAGGCGCGGTAGAACTGCGACAGCGCGTAGGCCACCACCAGAACCGCCAGTCCGATGCGCATCCGCCCCTCCCCCTCTTCCCGGGGCGGGGTGACATGCCGCGGCGGGGACGGCAAGCGGCTGCGCACCGCGCGACCGCCGGCGCCTCGACCGCCGCGCCCCGCCCGGGCCGCCCCGGCCCCGAGACGGTGCCTCCCGCAAGCCCGCGCCCGCCGTCCGACTCCGCTTCTGACCTCCGGGAGGGCGTCATCGCGCGGGGTCCCGGGTCAGGCTCGGGACGGGTGGGCCGCGGCATCGTCCGGCGTGACCTGTGCCACCCCGACCGACCCGCCCCGGCCCCGAGCCGGGGCCTCGTGCGACGGGCCGTCCCACGATGGAATACCGAACCCCCTACCCGAACAGCCCCGCATGGGCCGCCCGGAGCGCCGCCTTCTGCACCTTGCCCATCGTGTTCCGCGGCAGCTCGCCCACCAGCACGATCCGCTTCGGCCGCTTGAAGCCCGCCAGATCCGCCAGCCCCGCCAGCAGCCCCGCCTCGTCCGGCGCGTACCCCGCCTCCGGCACCACCACCGCGACGACCGCCTCGCCGAGGTCGGGATGCGGCACGCCGATCACCGCGCTCTCCTCGACCCCCGGCAGGGCGTCGAGCGCGTCCTCCACTTCCTTGGGATAGACGTTGAGTCCGCCCGAGATCACGAGGTCCTTCGCCCGTCCGACGATGGTGAGGTACCCGTCCTGCGCCATCACGCCGAGATCGCCGGTGTTGAAGAACCCGCTTGGGCGCAGCTCCTCCGCCGTCTTCTCGGGCATCTGCCAGTAGCCGAGGAACACGTTCGGCCCCCGCACCTCCACCGTGCCGATCTCGCCCCGCGGCAGCTCCCGCCCCTCGCCGTCGCAGACCTTCACCTCCACCCCCGGCAGAGCCGGCCCGACCGTCCCCGCCCGCCGCTCGCCCACCAGCGGGTTCGAGGTGTTCATGTTGGTCTCGGTCATGCCGTACCGCTCGAGGATCCGGCTGCCGGTGCGGGCCTCGAACGCGCGGTGCGTCTCGGCCAGCAGCGGCGCGGAGCCGGAGACGAAGAGGCGCATGTGCGCCGCGGCCTCGCGCGTGAACCGCTCCGACGCCAGAAGGCGCGTGTAGAAGGTCGGCACCCCCATCATCGACGTCGCCCGCGGCAGCGCGTCGATCACGGCGTCCGCGTCGAACTTGGGCAGGAAGATCATCGCCCCCCCGGCGAGGAGCGAGATGTTGGTGGCCACGAACAGCCCGTGCGTGTGGAAGATTGGCAGCGCGTGGATCAGCACGTCGTCCGCCGTGAACCCCCACGCCGTCGCCAGCGCCTGCGCGTTCGACAGCAGGTTCCGCTGCGACAGCATCGCCCCCTTGGACCGCCCGGTCGTGCCAGAGGTGTAGAGGATCGCCGCCAGGTCGTCCTCGCCCGCCGCCTCCACCCGCGCCATCGGCGCCGCCCCGTCGGCCGCCGCCGCGAGGCTCCCCGCCCCGCCGCCCGCCAGCGTCATCAGCGCCGCGCCGTGACGCTCCACCACCGCGGCCAGCCCCTCCGCCGCCGGATCCGCCAGCAGCAGCCGCGCACCGGAATCGCCGACGAAGTAGTCGACCTCCGCCGGCGTGTAGGCGGTGTTCTGCGGCAGGAACACGATCCCCGCCTTCACGCAGGCCGCATAGACGGCGAGCATGTCGGGGCACTTCTCCACCTGCACCGCGATCCGGTCGCCCGGGCCCGCGCCCGCCTGCCGGAGCGCCGTCGCCATCCGCGCCGCCCGGTCGAGGAACGCGCCATGCGTCAGCACCGCCCCGTCCGGCAGGTGCAGGAACGGCGTCCCGGCCCCCTCGTGCGGCGCGAACAGCGCCTCCCACAGCGGATTGCCCATCCCGCGTCCTCCTGCGCTTCCCGCCCCCGTCATGCCGCGCACGCCGCCGGGGTCAAGGCCCGACCCGCTCCCCTGTCCTGCTCCGGAGGGGGCCGGGAGGCCATGAGGAGCAGCGCCCCCCACGCGGGATGGGAAGCGCCCCCCCCTCCTGCCTTGCAGACCGCCTGACCATCCCGTGCCCCCTTCCCGATCGGACGACCGCCCCGCTCCCCTATCTTGCTGCAAATACCTCCGGGGTGAATTGGCCCCGGGCCTGTCCCGGGGCCAAGAGGGGCAGCGCCCCTTTCCCCCCGCCGCCGCCTCGGCTACGCCCGATCCCATGGCGCTCCGCTTCGACACGCTCCTCGACCTGCTCGCCCACGGCTTCGACACCGTGATCGACGTCCGCTCCCCGGCCGAATACGCCGAGGATCACGTCCCCGGCGCGATCAACCTGCCCGTCCTCGACAACGAGGAGCGGGCGCGAGTCGGCACGATCTACGTGCAGCAGAGCCCGTTCCTCGCCCGCAAGATCGGCGCCGCGCTCGTCTTCCAGAACGCCGCGCGCCACATCGCGGGACCGCTCGCCCATCACGAGGGCGGCTGGCGGCCGCTGGTCTATTGCTGGCGGGGCGGGCAGCGATCCGGCTCGTTCGGCTGGATGCTGCGCGAGATCGGCTGGCGCGCCGAGGTGGTGGAGGGCGGCTACCGCTCGTACCGCCGCCTCGTCCATGCCAGCCTGTATGCGGGGCGCGTGCCGCACCGCCTGATCCTGCTCGACGGCTTCACCGGCACGGCGAAGACCGAACTCCTCGGTCTGGTGGCGGCGCGCGGCGGGCAGGTGATCGACCTCGAGGGCCTCGCCCGCCACCGCGGCTCGCTGCTGGGCGCCATGCCCGGCGGCCAGCCGGACCAGAAGGCCTTCGAGACCGACCTCGCCGTCGCTCTGTCGCGGCTCGACCCGGCCCGCCCGGTGCTGGTCGAGGCGGAGAGCAACAAGGTCGGCGACATCCTGATCCCGCCCGCGATGTGGGCCGCGATGAAGGCCGCGCCGCGCATCGAGGTCGCCGCGCCGGTGGAGTCCCGCGCCCGCTACCTCGCCCGCGCCTACGACGACATCCTGTCCGACGACGAGGGCCTGAAGGAAAAGCTGTCGTACCTGCGCCGCCTGCGCGGCGGCGAGGTCGTGGACGGCTGGTTCGCCCTCATCGACGAGGGCCGCCGCGTCGACCTGACCCGCGCGCTGGCCGAGCAGCATTACGACCCCGCCTACGCCAAGTCCCGCGCCACCATCGGGGCGGACGTGCTGGCGGAGGTCGCGGTGCCGGACCTGGAGACGGGATCGCTCGACGCGGCGGCCGCGCAGATCCGCGCGATCATGGAGCGCGGACCGGACTGACCGGCGCACGCAGCGGTCCGCGCCCCGGCCTCGAGCCGGGGCCTCGCGGATCCTGGCGTACGGCCCAATCCCCGGCTCAAGACCCGGCCAGCGTTTCCAGCGCGATGGTTCCACATGCCCCCGCCCGGAATGAGCCGCGCCAGCGGCCCGGGCAGCGTCTGGCCGCCCCCCGGCCGGACGCTTCCTCTCCACCTGCGAGACGATAGGGGTTCTGCGGGGGTGGCGAGATAGCGCTCCTACCGCAGCGTCGGAGCGTCTGCCCTCGGCCAGCCGCTGCCCTCCCGTCAAATCACTTGCAGGCCACCCCGGGCGCGCCCTCCACGATCCGCCCGATCGCCACGGCGGCGTCGTACCCCGCTGCCCGCAACTCGGCGACCAGCCCCTCGCCCATGTCCCCCGGCACCGCCGCCAGCAGCCCGCCGGCGGTCTGCGGATCGAACATCAGGTCCCCCCGCGCCCCGGACGCCCCGAAGACCGGCCCCGCCCCGCCGCGGTTGTCGGCCCACAGCGACGACCGCACCCCCGCCGCCGCCATCGCCTCGGCCCCCGGCAGCAGCGGCAGCGCGGCGAGGTCCACCTCCGCCGCGACGCCCGACGCCTCGCAAATCCCGCCGAGATGCCCCGCGAGGCCGAAGCCCGTCACGTCGGTCATCGCATGCGCCGCCCGTGCGAGCAGGCGGGAGGCCGCCCCCTGCCCCGCCGCCATCGCGTCGTGGCACGCCGCCAGGTCGGCGCCCCGCGTGCGTCCCGCCATCGCGCCGGCCATCACCACGCCCGAGCCCAGCGCCTTGGTCAGCACCAGCGCATCCCCCGGCCGCGCGCCCGCCAGCGTCACCAGGTCGCGCGCGCAGAGGCCCGTCACCGTGAACCCGATCGTCAGCTCGTCCCCCAGCGAGGTGTGCCCACCGACGATCTCCGCCCCCGCCGCGTCCATCACGTCACGCGCGGCGGCCATGATCTCGCGCAATGTCCGCTCCTGCAGCTCGGCCGACATGCGCGGCAGGATCAGGCTCGCCAGCGCTGCCTGCGGCCGGGCGCCCATCGCCCAGACGTCGCCAAGCGCGTGTACCGCGGCGATCCGGGTCGCGAGCCACGGATCGGCGACCACCGCCCGCAGGTGGTCGGCCGAGATCACCTGCCGCGCCCCGCCGATCTCCAGCACCGCCGCGTCGTCGCCCGGCGGACCGTCTCCCAGCGCCGCCCGCAGCGCCCCGCGCCCGACCTTGGCGCCGCAGCCGGCGCACATCGGCTTGTCGCCCAGCGCCTCGCGCACCCCGTCCGCGACGAGCGGCGGCAGCGGCGGCCGCTCCATCGGGCGCACGTCGTTCAGGCGGTCCATGAAGCGCCGGTCGATCCGGTCCTTCCACCGCCACAGCAGAGGCCCGGCGATCGCCTGCCCCCACTTCTCGGCCACAGCCGCTTTCCGGCCGAGAGAGATCAACCTCAGGTAGTCCCTCTGCGGCCGGTACGCCGTCAGCCGCCCGCCCGAGAGCGCAGCCCGCAGGTTGGCGTGCAGCACCGGCGCCTGCCGCACGGCGTAGACCCCGGCCTTCGGGCGCGGGCTGTCGGCCATGTGGGCGCAGTCGCCGGCCGCAAAGACCGCCGGGTCGGACGTTCGCAGGAACCGGTCGATGACGAGGAACCCGTCCTGCGTCTCCAGTCCCGTCCCGGCCAACCAGTCCCACGCGACGGCCCCCGCCGCACCGACCGTCAGATCGGCGGCGATCTGCCGCCCGTCCTCCAGCCGCACGCCGTCCGCCGTCACCTCCGCGACCGAGGCGTGCTCGATCAGCGTCACGCCCAGCGCCGCCAGCCGCTCGCGCAGGATGCGCCGCCCCCGCTCCGTCGCTTCCTTCAGGGCGGCGCTGCGGTCGATCGCGACGATCTCGGCCGCCCGCCCCTCGCCCCGCAGACGCCAGGCCATCGCCATCGCCAGCTCCGCCCCCGCGACGCCGCCGCCGATCACCGCGATGCGCGCAGCGCCGGTTCCCGTCGCAAAGGCGTCCCAGCGGGTTGCAAACGGCCCCAGCGGCTTGGCCGGCACCGCGTGCTCCGCGAAGCCCGGCAGCTCCGGCATGGCCGAGGTGATGCCGATATCGACCGAGGCCACGTCGTAGGGGATGTCCGGTCGCCCCTCGACCGACACGGACCGCGCCGCCGGATCCAGCGCCGTCGCACGCCCCAAGACCAGCCGCGCCCCCGCGGCTGCGGCGAGCCTGTGCAGGTCGATGTCGAGATCGTCCCGCGTGTAATGCCCGGCGACGAAGCCCGGCAGCATCCCCGAATAGGCGGCCGCGGGTGCCGGGTCGATCACCGTCACCCGCACCCCCGGCAGGCGCTGCATCGCCCAGCGCCGCAGGACCAGCGCATGGGTATGGCCGCCGCCGATCAGCACGAGGTCGCGGGTGAGGGGCAGGCTGTCCATGCCGGTGTGATAGGCCGACCGCCCTCAGGGTGCCAGCCACTGCCCCCGAAAGCCGTCGCCGCGCAGGAACCGCGCCCGCCGGTGCCGCTCCGGCAGGTGGACGAGGTCCATCGCCTCGACATGCAGGATCAGCACCGCGAACCGCTCCTCCCGCGCCGGCTTGTCGTAGGCGTAGGCGCCGTCGATCGGCGTCCCCGGCCGCGGCTCCGTCCCGTAGCTCACGCGCGCCTCCGCCGGCACCAACGCCCACTCCGCCGCCGTCCCCGCCCGGATGCCGACGCGCCCCGTTGCGCGCACCTGCAGCCGCCGTTCGGGCGACCACGCCACCAGCGCAGCCCGCGGATCGGCGCTCAGCTCCTCGACCTTGGGCGTCGCGCTGTCGGTGTGCACCTCCAGCTCCGCCGCCCGCGCATCCGCCCGCCGCAGCACCACGAACCGCGCCTGCGGGCCCTCCGCCCCCAGCGAGGCGAGCGCCACCAGCCGCATCGGATCGTCCGCGTCCCGGCTCGCCGCCTCCAGCGCCGCCCACCCCTCGGCGAGGAACGCCGCCAGGTCACTCATATCCCGTCATCTCCAGGTATCCCCGCCCGTCATGCGAACCCTCCACGCTCACCGGCCCCTCCCAGTACGGGATCGTCAGCCCCATCCACGCGTTCGGATTCACCGGCCGCGTCACCACGTCGAGCCCCCGCTCCGGCCAGCGCAGCCGCCAGACCAGCGGCACCTGCCGCCCCGCGACCTCCCCGCTCTCCAGCGGCTCGGCGGTGGCATACCCGTCCGGCACCGCCTCCGCCGTGCCGTCAGCCGCAATCCAGGTGGCGGCGGTGTAGGCGCCGCCCCCGCTCTCGCGCAGGCGGTACAACATCAGCCGCTCCCCGCTCTCGAAGTGCAGCGAGAACCAGTCCCAGCCCTCCTGCGTCTCTTCCAGCGGCTGCGACGACCATTCCCGGTCGAGCCACGCCCGCCCCGTCACCTCCACCGTGCCCGACGGCAGCAGCAGCCGCCCCTCCGCCCGGTAGAACGGCTGCGAATAGTAGTAGCTCGCCTGCCCCGCGTCCGACTTGACCGAGAAGCCGCCCTCGCCGTGGAACACCAGGGGTCCTTCGGCCACCAACGCCAGGTCGTAGCCGAAGTCCGGCCCCGTCGCCGCCATCGCCACGTCGCTCAGCGTCTCGCCCTGCAGGTGCCACTCGTCGATCCAGGCCGCGAACGGCTCCGCCGTCACGCCCGCCTGCCCGATGCCGCCCCGCGCGTAGCGCTCGGTCGCGAAGTGCCGCTCGGGCGTCGTCAGCGCGGCGTGGCCGAACCAGACCTGCGGGCTGTCCCACCCCTCCGCCTCCGCGGGGGCGAGGGCGCTGCGGAACAGCGTCCACTGCACGCCGTAGGGCGTGCCGTCCGGCCCTTTGAGGTTGGCGGTGACGTACCACCACTCGATCCGGAAGTCGTGGTGCGGCCCGTGATCCGCCGGGAACGAGAAGGTCGGGTCCGGCCGCGGCAGCGTGAACCCCTCCGCCTCGGTCGCGAGGCCGGCGAAGCCCTGCGCGGCCGCGCGCACGGGGACCAGCACCGACAGCGCCGCGAGCCGCGCGAGGAAGGCGCGCCTACCTCTCACCCGAGAACACCTTCAGCAGCACCGCCGGCGGCGTCCGCGCCAGCCGCCACGCCGGCCACAGCGCGGCGAGGCCGCCCGCCACCAGCGCCAGCAGGACCAGCCGGACATAGTCCCACGGGAACAGGATCATCGGCAGCCGCCAGCCGAACGCCTCCACGTTGATGACCGCGAGCAGCACCCACGCCAGCGCCAGCCCCAGCGGGATTGCAAGAACGGCCGTGAACGCCGCCAGCATCACCGCCCGCACCAGGTCGAGGCGCCCGAGCCGCGCCCGCGTCAGCCCCAGCGCCCAGACCGGCGCCAGCTGCGGCAGGCGCATCCCCGCCAGCGTCAAGAGGCTCATCAGCATCGCGAACCCCGCCACGGCCAGCGTCAGCACGTTCAAGGCGCCGGTCACGCTGAACGTCCGCTCGAACACCGCCAGCGAGAACCGCTTCGCCGCCGCCTGATCGGTGATCGCCCCCGCGGGCAGACCCGCCTGTGACGTCAGCCCCTCCGCCAGCGCGCCCGGATCCGCGCCGCTGATGCCGAACTGCGTCGCCTCCGCCTCCGGGTACAATTGCCGGAACAGCGCCTCCCCGACGACCGCCTGCCCCACCGGATTGCCGTAGTCGCCGTAGACCCCGAGGATCGGCAGACCGGTCCCCTCGACCACCTCCAGCCTGTCGCCGGGGCCGAGGCCGGACCGCCGCGCCAGCTGCTCGTTGACCAGAACCCCCTCGCCCGCCCAGACCCCCGCCCACGGCTCCGGCGCGGCGTCCAGGAACCGCCAGTTCGCCTCGAACGCCGCGCTCTCCCGCGCCGCAAGCACCTCGCCCGGCTGGCCCGCCAGCGTCGCCTCGACGCCCACCCGCGGCAGCACCTCGGCCCCGGCCGCCACGGCGACGGCCTCGATCCGCGCCGCCTGCTCGCCGTCCTCTGCCTGCACGTAGAGGTCCGCGAACAGCCGCTGGTCGAGGAACCGCTCGAACGTGACCCGGAAGGACGACACCATCGTCGAGACGCCCACATTCGCCGCCATGGCGAGGAGCAGCGCCATCAGCGCCAGCGACAGGCCGGGCAGCTGCTGCCGGCTGTCGGCCCAGAACCAGTCCGCCACCGGCCGTCGCGCCGTCCGCGCCCCCGCCGCCAGCGCGAGATCGAGGAGCGGCGGCAGCATCAGCGCCCCGCCCAGCATCAAGGCGCCCAGCCCCGCGAACCCCGCGACCAGCCCGCCGCCCCGCCACAGGACCAGCGCCGCCAGCACCAGCAGCGCCAGCCCGCCCGCCGTCTGCCGCGCCCGCCGCCGCCCGCCGGCCATCGCCCAGGCCCGCGGCCGCGCGGCCGCCAGCACCGGCATCCGCGCCAGAGCCAGCAGCGCCCCGCCGCCCGCCACGGCCGTCCCGACAAGCGTCATGCCAAGGCCCGCCAGCGCCCAGCCTGGCCGAAACGACAGGCTCCCCGCCACCTCCGCGCCGTAGAGCCCGCCCAGCGTCGCCGCCACGTCCGGCAGCAAAGCCGCCGCGATCAGGTAGCCGAGCGCCAGCCCGACCGCCCCGGCGACCAGCGCCAGCACCACGAGTTCCGCTCCGATCACCGCCATCAGCGGCCCCAGCGGCACGCCCAGCGCCCGCAGCGTCCGGATCACCGGCCGCCGCTCCTCGAACGCCAGCCCGATCGCGCCGTGCACGATGAAGATCCCGACGACGAAGGCCAGCGCGCCGAACGCCGTCAGGTTCAGGTGGAAGCTGTCGGTCAGCCGCCCGACGTCCGCCGCGCCTTGCGCGCTCCGCAGCGAGAGCCCGGGCGCCACCTCCTCCAGCGCCGGCCGCCCCAGCGGCTGCACGTCCGCCACGATCAGCCGCCCGATCCCCGCCTCCGGCAGCAGCCGCGCCGCCACCCGCAGGTCCGTCAGCACGGTCCCCGGCGCCACCTCCGGCGCCACGACCTTCGCCGGCGCGACGTCACCCAACGCCGCCAGCGCGTCCGCCCGCCCGTAGACCGCGCCCGCCTCGCTGAGGAACGCGCCGACCTCGCCCTCGTCGAGGTCCACCGGCCCCAGCCCGCCCGGCGCCGTCAGCGGATCGAGTCCGACGACCCGCACCCCGTCCCGCCGCCCCTCGATCACCGGCGAGACCAGCCACCCGGCCCGCCGCAGCGCCACGTAGGTCTCCCGCGGGATCGCCCCGCCGTCCGCCGCCACGATCTGGTCGAACCGCCCCTCGCCCAGCGTCGCCGCCGCCGCGTCGTAGCTCGCCCGCGCCTCGGCGTTGATCGCCTGCACCCCGGCCCACAGCGCCGTCGCCAGCGCCAGCCCCGCCAGCAGCGTCACCAGCTGCAACGGCGCCCGCCGCCACCCGGACAGGAGCGCGCCGAGAACCACCCGGATCACCGCTCCTGTCCCCTATCTTGCCCCAAATACCTCCGGGGTGAATTGGCCCCGGGCCTGTCCCGGGGCCAAGAGGGGCAGCGCCCCTTCTGCCCGCCCCCCCTCACGCGATCCGCCCGCGGGACAGGTGCGCCCGCCGCCCCAGCCGCGACGCCAGCCGCTCGGAGTGCGTCACCACCATCAGCGCCGCCCCGGCCTCGGCCACCAGCTCCAGCATCAGATCCAGCACCCGCTCCGCCGTCGCCTCGTCGAGGTTCCCCGTCGGCTCGTCCGCCAGCACCAGCCGCGGCCGCGCCGCCAGGACCCGCGCAATCGCGACCCGCTGCTGCTGCCCGCCCGACAGCGCTTCGGGATACTTGGCCAGATGATCGCCGAGGCCCAGCCGCTGGGCCAGCTGCGCCGCTCCGTCCGGGTCGTGACGCCCGGCCAGGCGCGCCTGAAAGGCGATGTTGCCCGCCACCGTGAGCGACGGGATCAGGTTGAACTGCTGGAACACAACGCCCACCGTCCCGCGGCGCAGCGCCGCGCGGCCACCGTCGCCCAGCTTGCCGACATCCTTCCCGGCCAGCAGGATCGTCCCGCCATCCGCCGGCTCCAGCCCCGCAATCAGGTGCAGCAGCGTCGACTTCCCCGACCCGCTCTCGCCGGTCAGCGCCAGGGTCTCGCCGTCCCCGAGGTCGAGGTCGATACCCGACAGCACCTGCACCGGCCCCTCGGCGCCGGGATAGGTCTTGGTGAGATCGCGCACACGCAACAGCATCGACCTACCCAGCTAAGCCGCGGCCGCCGCGGGGAAAGCCGTCACGGCATCGCTGCGGCATTCAGTCCCGTCAGCCCGATCAGCGCAAGCGTGACGAGGCTCAACGCCCGTCGAGGACCCCGCTCCCCCGGATCGCGCAGCCAGATGCGAACCTCCGCCAGGAACGTGAGCGGACCCGGGAACATCGCGCCCGTCCGGTCCGCCGCGCGTCGCCGCAGCAGGAACAGGGTGCGGAACATCAGCGCCGCCCACGCCAGGAACGCCGCCCCCTGAAGCAACCAGATCGCCATCATGGCACCACCCACAGATCCGTCGAGAGGTACTCCGGCCCCGCATCGGAGACCCGACCTCGACCACGCCCCCGGCCCCTCCAGAAGGTGCGGCGCCGCCGCGAGGTGGCCCCCCGAGCAGCCGCCGGATTTCCCCTCCCCCCGCGCCGCTCTCGCGACCCGGCGGGGGGTCACGGACGCCGAAGGCGCCGGCGAAGCCAGTTCGTCCCGACGCTCCGACGACTCGCAGCAAGTCTGACAGACGCGCATTTGGGGGGAAACCCGGCACTTGATCGCTTCCCCGGCACAGGCGACGACCTCTCCGCCAGCGCCTCCGCCCCGGCGTCGTGCAAGCCGACCGCGATCGAGGCGTGTTTGCCCGACATACGAAGGAGAGGAGCAGGCCCTGCGACCGGGCGAACGCCGAAGGGCGTCACGCCGCGGCCAAGCGCCCGATCCGCGGCAGGCTGACGACGAGGGCGACCGCCGCCACCGCCGCGATGGCGAGCGCGGCCGGAAACAGCGCCGTCGCACCGCCCGCCGCCAGCACCGGCACCAGAAGGAGCGGCCCCAGCGTAGCCGCGGCGAGCGAGCCGATCAGCGGGACCGAGCCGTAGCGGGGGTCGCTGCCGAAGACCCGCGCGGCCCAGACGTAGAAGGTGGGGAACTGGATGCCGACCGCCGCGCCCGACAGGGCGAAGCCCGCCTCGGGCGCGCCGAGCATCGCCGCGGCCATGGCGGCGACCACGCCGACGAAACCGCCGAGGAACAGGTGCTCGGGCCGCACCCGGTCCGCCAGCCAGTAGAGCGAGAGCCGCGCCAGCAGGAAGGCCGCGAAGAAGCCGGACGTCAGCAGCGCCACCCGCCGCGTGGGCAGGTCGAGCGCCAGCAGCGCCGACGGACCGTAGCCGAACAGCCCGACCTCCAGCATCACGGCGGCAAAGACGAAGCCGAGGATCGACAGCCGCCCGGCATGCAGCGGCGGCAGCCCCGCCGCCGCCGGCACCCGCGGCGCCGGCTGGGCAACCGGCACGATGGCCGCGAGCAGGATCGCGAGGCCGAGGTAGACCGGCCCGATCCGCTCTCCCGCCAGAACCACCGCCTGCGGCGCGAGGATCGCGCCCACGCCGTAGACCGCGTTCACGAGGCCGACCATGCCCGGCCCGCGGGCGCCGAACTCGGTCAGGAAGCGGCGGTTCACGATCAGCGACAGCATCCCGAAGCCGGTCCCGGTCACGAACGCCGCCGCCATCACCCCCGCCCAGCCGCCGCCGAGGCCGAGGCCCGCCGCCCCGGCCGCCAGCAGCAGCAGCGCCACGCGGATCGTCAACCCCCGCACGCCGAACAGCCCCGCCATCACCGCCAGGAACGAGCCGAAGCCGTGCAGCGTCAGGACCAGACCCTCGCCGCCCGCCCCGAACCGTGCGGTCCAGGCCGGAATGGCGAGGCCGTAGAGGCCGGGCAGCGCGCCCATCATGGCGAAGCCGAGACCGCCGGCGAGCAGCAGGCGGAGCGGCGAGGGCGTGGACGGCATGGACGACTCCGGGCGGCGCGGGGGGACGGGACGGGCGCACGGGTGCGCCCGTCGACAGGATTTGTCAAACCGCTCTCAGGTCCAGTCGAGGACCACCTTGCCCGAGGCGCCCGACCCCATCGTGGCGAAGCCGTCGCGGTAGGCGTCCGCGCGCATCCGGTGGGTGATGACCCCGCGCACGTCGAGCCCGTTCTCGAGCATCGCGATCATCTTGTACCAGGTCTCGAAGATCTCGCGGCCGTAGACGCCCTTGATCGTGATCGCCTTGAAGACGATGCGGCTCCAGTCGACCGGCGACTTGCCGGGCGGGATGCCGAGGAGCGCGATCCGCCCGCCCATCGTCAGCGTCTCGACCATCTGGTCGAGCGCGCGCTGGTTGCCCGACATCTCGAGCCCGACGTCGAAGCCCTGCTTCATGTTGAGCCGCGGGAACACGTCGCGCAGCTCCTCCTCCGCCACGTTCACCGTGACCACGTCCACCACCTTCGCCGCCAGGTCCAGCCGGGCGGGGTTCACGTCGGTGATGACGACGTGCCGCGCGCCGACATGGCGGGCGACCGCGGCGGCCATGATGCCGATGGGGCCGGCGCCGGTGATCAGGACATCCTCGCCCACCAGGTCGAAGGACAGGGCCGTGTGGACCGCGTTGCCCAGCGGGTCGAGGATCGCGCCGATCTCGTCGTCGATGGCGTCAGGCAGCGGGACCACGTTGAAGGCCGGCAGGCGCAGGTACTCGGCGAAGGCGCCGGGCTCGTTCACGCCGATGCCCCGCGTCTCGGGGTCGAGGTGGAACTTGCCGGCCCGGCTCTGCCGCGAATGGCGGCCGATCAGGTGCCCCTCGCCCGAGCAGCGCTGCCCGACCTTCAGATCCTCCACGTCGCGCCCGATCTCGACGATCTCGCCGGCGAATTCGTGCCCCGTGACCAGCGGCACCGGCACCGTCCGCGCCGCCCACTCGTCCCAGGCCCAGATGTGCATGTCGGTGCCGCAGATGCCGGTCTTGTTCACCCGGATCAGCACGTCGTCCGGCCCGATCTCCGGCACCGGCACGCGCACCATCTCCAGCCCCTCGCCGGCGTGCGTCTTCTGCAGGGCGCGCATCATGTTGCTCATCGGGTCCCTCCGGGAATACCCGCCCCGGGCCCGACCCGGGGCCTCCTGCCTGCGGGGCCCCGGCGCGGGGGCCGGGGCGCGATGTGCCGGCCCGCAGCGACATCCCGGCTCATATCGCCCCCACCGTCCTGCCCGCCCGCTCGAACGCGCCCAGCGCCTCGTCGAGGTCGGCGCGCGTCAGCGCCGCCGACATCTGCGTGCGGATCCGCGCCCGGCCCTTCGGCACGACCGGAAAGAAGAAGCCGGACACGTAGACCCCTTCCTCGAACAGCGCGCGCGCCATCTCCTGCGCCTTCGGGGCCTCGTACAGCATCACCGGCACGATCGGATGCTCGCCCGGCAGCAGGTCGAAGCCGAGGCGGTCCAGCCCCTCGCGCCAGTAGGCCGTGTTTTCGAACAATTGCGCCCGCAGGTCGTCCCCCGCCTCCACGAGGTCGAGCGCCGTAAGCCCCGCCGCCACCACCGGCGGGGGCAGCGCGTTGGAGAACAGGTACGGCCGCGCCCTCTGGCGGAGCAGGTCCACCACCGCCTGCGGCCCGGCGATGTAGCCGCCGAGCGCGCCGCCGAGGGCCTTGCCGAGCGTCCCGGTCAGCAGGTCCGCCCTGACGCCGCAATGGGCGGGCGTGCCCGCGCCCTTCGGCCCCATGAAGCCCGTCGCATGGCAATCGTCCACCATGAGGAGCGCGTCGTAACGGTCCGCCAGCGCCCGGATTTCCGCCAGCTTGGCGAGGTAGCCGTCCATCGAGAACACGCCGTCGGTCGCGATCATCACGTGCCGGGCGCCGGCCTCCCGCGCTTCCTTCAGCCGCGCCTCCAGCTCGTCCATGTCCGAGTTGGCGTAGCGGTACCGCTGCGCCTTGCACAGGCGGATGCCGTCGATGATCGAGGCGTGGTTCAGCGCGTCCGAGACCACCGCATCCTCCGGTCCCAGCAGCGGCTCGAACAGAGCGCCGTTGGCGTCGAAGCAGGCGGCGAAGAGGATCGAATCCTCGTGGCCGAGGAAGGCCGCCAGCCGCCGCTCCAGCTGCCGGTGCAGACCTTGCGTGCCGCAGATGAACCGCACCGAGGCCATGCCGTAGCCGGCCTCGTCCATCGCCCGCTTGGCCGCCTCCACCAGCCGCGGATCGTCCGCGAGGCCGAGGTAGTTGTTGGCGCAGAGGTTGATCACCTCGCGTCCGTCCACCTGCACCCGCGGCCCCTGGGCGCCGCTGATCTCGCGCTCGGTCTTCCACAGGCCTTCGGCCCGGATCTCGTCCAGCCGGCCGGCGATGTCGTCGAGGAATCGGCTCATGGTGCCCCCTTTTCCGTCCCGTCCTAGCGCAACGCGGGCCCGGGGCCGAGGGGTCCTGACGGGACGTTTCCCTTCCCGCCCGCGCCGAGGCGCGTAGAGTCACTCCGCAAACGGGAGGCCTTCATGACCGACATCGTCATCCTCGGCGGCGCGCGCACCGCCATCGGCACCTTCGGCGGCAGCCTCGCCGGCACGCCGCCCTATGACCTCGGCACCGTCGCGGCCAAGGCGGCGATGGAGCGCGCGGGGGTGGAGCCGGGGCGGATCGGCACCGTCGTCTTCGGCCACGTCATCAACACCGAGCCGAAGGACATGTATGTCGGCCGCATCGCCGCGATGCAGGCGGGCATCCCGGACAGCGTGCCGGCGATGACCGTCAACCGTCTCTGCGGCTCGGGCGCGCAGGCCATCGTGTCGGCGGCGCAGGCGCTGATGCTCGGCGACGCCGACTTCGCGCTGGCGGGCGGGGCGGAGTGCATGTCGCGCTCGCCCTTCGTGGTCGACGGGCAGCGCTGGGGCGCCAAGATGGGCGACGTGCGCGTGCGCGACATGATGCTGGGCGCGCTGAACTGCCCGTTCGGCACCGGGCACATGGGCGTCACCGCCGAGAACGTGGCGGCCGAGCATGGCATTTCCCGCGAGGACCAGGACGCCTTCGCGCTGGCGAGCCAGCAGCGGGCGGCGCGCGCGATCGCCGAGGGGCGGTTCGACGACCAGATCGTCCCGGTGACGGTGCGGGTGAAGCGGGACGAGGTGCAGTTCGCGCGGGACGAGCATCCCAAGGAGACGTCGGCGGAGAAGCTGGCCGCGCTGAAGCCGGTCTTCCAGAAGGACGGCACAGTGACGGCGGGCAACGCCAGCGGGATCAACGACGGCGCGGCCGCCGTGGTGCTGGCGCGGGCCGATGTAGCCGAGGCAGCGGGGCTAACGCCCCGGGCGCGGATCGCCGGCTACGCGGTGGCGGGAGTCCGGCCGGAGGTGATGGGGATCGGGCCGATCCCGGCGGTCGAGAAGCTGCTGGAGAAGACGGGCTGGTCCGCCGGCGACTTCGACGTGATCGAATCGAACGAGGCCTTCGCGGCGCAGGCGCTGGCGGTCAGCCGGGCTCTGGGCCTCGACGGCGACAAGGTGAACCCCAACGGCGGCGCCATCGCCCTCGGCCATCCGGTCGGCGCGACGGGGGCGATCCTGACGGTGAAGGCGCTGTACGAGCTGGAGCGGATCGGCGGGCGGCGCGCGCTGGTGACGATGTGCATCGGCGGCGGCCAGGGGATCGCGCTGGCGCTGGAGCGGTAGGGCGAGGGGCAAGGTCCCAAGTGGGGCGGCCGGGCGCCTGATCCCGCGAGGCCCCGGCTCAGGGCCGGGGCGGGGTCTTCACACCGGCTGTGTCACGCACCGGGCATGAGCCGTCGCGCCCCGGGCTTGACCCGGGGCCCCGATCCGCCGGGCGCCCCGCGTGACCACGGGCGGCCGCCGGGCCAGTGACGTGGCTCCGGCGGTGGGTTTCACCCACCCTACTCGGCCGCCGTCGCCGTCTCCACGCCCCGCGCCTCGATCTCGGCGGCCTTCTTCTCGACCTGCTCGACGATGTGATCGACCATCGCCTCGTTGCTCATCCGGTGCGACTGCCGCCCCGCGAGATAGACCATGCCGTTGCCGGCCCCGCCGCCGGTGAAGCCGACGTCGGTCATCAGCGCCTCGCCGGGGCCGTTCACCACGCAGCCGATGATCGACAGCGACATCGGCGTCTTGATATGTTCCAGCCGCTTTTCAAGGACTTCCACCGTCTTGATGACGTCGAAGCCCTGCCGCGCGCAGGACGGGCACGAGATGATGTTCACGCCCCGGTGCCGCAGGCCGAGCCCCTTGAGGATCTCGTAGCCGACGCGCACCTCCTCCACCGGGTCGGCGGACAGGGACACCCGGATCGTGTCGCCGATCCCCATCCAGAGGAGGTTGCCGAGGCCGATCGCGCTCTTGATCGTGCCGGTCATCAGCCCGCCCGCCTCCGTGATGCCGAGGTGCAGCGGCGCGTCCGTCGCCTCGGCCAGCGCCTGATAGGCGGCGGCGGCGAGGAAGACGTCGGAGGCCTTGCAGCTGATCTTGTACTCGCGGAAGTCGTTGTCCTCGAGTAGCCGGATGTGGTCGAGCGCGCTCTCCACCATCGCGTCCGGGCACGGCTCGCCGTACTTCTCCAGCAGGTGCCGCTCCAGCGAGCCGGCGTTCACGCCGATGCGGATCGAGCAGCCGTGGTCCTTGGCCGCCTGCGTCACCTCGCGCACGCGCTTGGCGTCGCCGATGTTGCCGGGATTGATCCGCAGGCACGCGGCGCCGGCCTCGGCGGCCTCGATGCCGCGGCGGTAGTGGAAGTGGATGTCGGCGACGATGGGCACCGGGCTCTCGCGCACGATCTCGCGCAGCGCCTTCGAGGACGCCTCGTCGGGAACCGAGACGCGGACGATGTCGGCCCCCGCCTCGGCGGCGGCCTGAACCTGCGCCACGGTCGCGGCGACGTCGGTCGTCAGCGTGTTGGTCATCGTCTGGACCGAGATCGGGGCATCGCCGCCGACCGGGACCGAGCCGACCATGATGCGGCGGGACTTGCGCCGGTCGATGTTCCGCCAGGGGCGGACGGGATTGTGACTCATCGGGGCCTCCACGCGCCGCTACCTATGGCGGGCGCCGCCGCCCTTCAACGCGCCGGCGTCATTCCGACGCGGCGCCCTCCGCGTCCGGCACGGCCGGGGCGGCGATCTGCGCCTCGGCATAGCGGACGAACTCGGCCAAGTCGGTGTCGGCGGTGAGATCCGCGACCTGGTAGGCGCTCGTCAGCGTGTCGGCCGACAGGGCGAGGTCGGACGTGATCTGACCGCGCGGACCGGCGGGGCCGTAATGCTGGCCGTTCACCGCGAAGTAGAGCGCGCCGGACTCGCCCACGCGCAGGGTCGCCGGCTCTTCCGTGACGGGAATCTGCCAGGTCTCGCCGGCGTCCATGATCTTCTCGAACAGCGTCGTGCCCTCGGCCGACCGGACGCGGACCCAGGCCGGGCGGACGGCGACGATCTGCATCTCGGGCACCGGCGACGTCACCTGCGGCACCGGACCGATCCCCGGCGGCATCAGCCCCGCGCCCAACGCCGCCACCTGCTGCGGCGGCACCGCGCCGGAGCCGGTGGGAATCTCGACCTCCGCTTCCACGGGGCCGGCAGCCTCGTCGGCCGCGGCGAAGCGCTCGCCCTCGGCCGGGACAGCGCCGGGCAGGCGCGCGCCGTTGTCGACCTGCGGCAGCAGCGCGCCGACCGAGCGGGGCGACAGGCTGGCGATGGGCCCGTCCCGGGCGACCAGCACCGGCACATCCAGGGCCTGCGGCCGGTACAGCCGATCCAGCGCCTCGGGCGAGGGCAGGACGGTGTCCGGCACCTCGGCCACCACCGCCTCGGGGCGGGTCGCACCGGCGAGGGGATCGAGCTCGGCCACCACCGTCGGCGCCTGCTCCACGGGCGCGAAGCGGACCTTCTGCACCTCCTGCAGCACCGACCAGGCCCCCCAGCCGAGACCGCCGATCAGCGCAATCAGCACGGCGACCGACCCGAGGGCGCGCGGCTCCAGCCCTGCGAACAGGCTGTCGCCTGCGGGGATGAACGGGGTCGCGGACGAGGCGAAGATGTCGCGACCGGGCCCTTCGTCCGGGACCCGCTGCTCGGGGCGCGGCGTCCGGGCGGCCGACGCCGACGGCGACATGCCGTGGGCGGGGCGGAACCCGCTCTCGTTGCAGAAGGTGCCGAAGGCCTCGTCCGGATCCATGCCGAGGTAACGAGCATAGGAGCGAACGTATCCCGCGATGAAGCCGGGCGTGTCGAAGGCGGTGGGATCGCAGTTCTCGATCGCGGCGATGTAGGCGGCCTTGATCTTCAGCTCGCGCTGGACGTCGAGCAGGGACTTGCCGAGCGTCGCCCGCTCGCCCCGCATCACGTCGCCCAGCCGCAACTCGAACGCATCGAAGCCCTTGGCTTCGGCGTCGTTCTCCGCCGGCTGCTCGCGCTTGTAGACTCGCCCGATCATGCAGCTGTCCCGTTCGCCTGCCCCCGAGCAGGTTGTCCCGGATCGCTATCGCGTCCCCGACGATTCGTGAACCGGTGCCTGCCTTTTGTGGGGCTAGCATACACGAAAACCGGCTGCATTCGCAGAAAACCGGAATCGACCCGATCGGCGCGATTCAGCCCGCCAGCTCCTGCCGGTTGAGCGCGCATCTGCTCCACAATGCATCGAGAGCGTGCACCAGCGCGTCTATTTCGCGCGGACCGTGGACCGGAGACGGCGTGAAGCGCAGCCGTTCGGTGCCGCGGGGCACGGTCGGGAAGTTGATCGGCTGCACGTAGATGCCGTGCTGGTCGAGCAGCATGTCCGACAGCAGCTTGGTGTGCTTGGGGTCGCCGACGATCAGCGGCACGATGTGGCTGCCGTGGTCGATGATCGGCAGGCCGAGGCCGCGCAGGCGGGTCTTGAGTATCCTCGCCTGCGTCTGGTGCTGGTCGCGGATCTCCGGATGCGCCTTCAGCCACGCGACCGAGGTCGCGGCTCCGGCCGCCACGGCGGGCGGCAGCGACGTGGTGAAGATGAAGCCCGGCGCGTAGGAGCGGATGGCGTCGACCATCTTCGCGCTGGCCGCGATGTAGCCGCCATGCACGCCGATCGCCTTGCCGAGCGTGCCGTTGACGATGTCGATCCGGTGGGTCAGCCGGTCCCGCTCGGCCACGCCGCCGCCGCGGGGGCCGTACATGCCGACCGCGTGAACCTCGTCGAGGTAGGTCAGCGCGCCGAACTCCTCCGCCACGTCGCAGAGCGCGGCGATGGGGCCGAAGTCGCCGTCCATCGAATAGACCGACTCGAAGGCGATCAGCTTGGGCGCGGCCGGATCGTCCGCGGCCATCAGCTCGCGCAGATGCTCCACATCGTTGTGGCGGAAGATGCGCTTGGCGCCGCCGTTGCGGCGGATGCCCTCGATCATCGAGGCGTGGTTCAGCTCGTCGGAATAGATGATGAGGCCGGGGAACAGCCGCGGCAGCGTCGACAGGGTCGCATCGTTGGCGATGTAGGCGGACGTGAAGAGAAGCGCCGCCTCCTTGCCGTGAAGATCCGCCAGCTCGGACTCGAGCCGCTTGTGGTAGACCGTGGTGCCGCTGATGTTGCGCGTCCCGCCCGAGCCGGCGCCGACCGCGTCAATCGCCTCGTGCATCGCCGCCAGCACCGCCGGATGCTGGCCCATGCCGAGATAGTCGTTGCCGCACCACACCGTCACCGGCCGCTCGGTCCCGTCGGGACGGTGCCAGGTGGCGTGGGGGAACTGCCCCCTCTCGCGCGCGATGTCGATGAAGGTGCGATAGCGCCCCTCGTCGTGGAGGCGGCGGAGGGCGCCGTCGAGTGCCTTGTCGAAATCCACGGGTGACCTTTCCAACTTGCGGCAGGATCGCCGCCTTATAGCGCCGCCGAGCGGCGGATGACACTGCTACATTTTGTCTGCGCAGGTGCGGTTTTCCGTAGTGTTGAACCATTTGCCGACAAGGGTCGCCTTGATCTGGATCAGCAATCCCGCCCCGCCGCTGGACAGCGACCGCGGGCAAGGTCAGGGTCTGCCCGACACGCCAAGACAGGAGCCCGCCCATGTCCGACGATCCCCGCCTCGACCCCGTCCTCGCCCGCATCGACGCCGATCTCGGCGACGCGGTCGAGCGTCTGAAGTCGCTCCTGCGCATCCCCTCCATCTCGACCGATTCCGATTACGACGGCCATGTCGAGACCGCCGCCGACTGGCTGGTCGCCGACCTCGCCTCCATGGGATTCGAGGCTGCCAAGCGACCGACCACCGGCCACCCGATGGTCACCGGCCACGGCGGCGAGGGCGGCCGGCACCTGCTGTTCTACGGCCACTACGACGTGCAGCCGGTCGATCCGCTCAACCTCTGGCGGCGCGACCCGTTCGACCCCGAGGTGCAGGAGACCGAGGAGGGCAAGGTCATCCGCGGCCGCGGCGCGTCCGACGACAAGGGTCAGCTGATGACCTTCGTCGAGGCGTGCCGGGCGTGGAAGACCGTCCACGGGTCCCTGCCCTCGCGCCTCACGATCTTCTTCGAGGGCGAGGAGGAATCGGGCTCGCCCAGCCTGATCCCGTTCCTGCGGGAGAACGCGGACGAGCTGCGGGCCGACCTCGCCCTGATCTGCGACACCGGCCTCTTCGACCACGACACGCCGGCGATCACGACCATGCTGCGCGGCCTCCTCGGCGAGGAGATCACGATCACCGGGCCGGACAAGGACCTGCATTCCGGCATGTACGGCGGCGCGGCGATGAACCCGGTCCGGGTGCTGGCGAAGATACTCGCGAGCCTCCACGACGAGAGCGGCCGCATCACCGTCCCCGGCTTCTACGACGGCGTGCCCGAGATCTCGGACGAGATGCGCGCGCAGTGGGACGGCCTCGGCTTCAACGCCTCGGCCTTCCTCGGCGACGTCGGCCTGTCGGTGCCGGCGGGCGAGGAGGGCCGCTCGGTGCTGGAGATGATCTGGGCGCGCCCGACCTGCGAGTTCAACGGCATCACCGGCGGCTACACCGGCAAGGGCTTCAAGACCGTGCTGCCCTCGAAGGCCAGCGCCAAGGTCAGCTTCCGCCTCGTCGGCACGCAGGACCCGCTGAAGATCCGCGAGAGCTTCCGCGCGATGGTGCGCGAGATGGTCCCCGCCGACTGCTCGGTGGAGTTCCACGGCCACGGCGCCGGCCCGGCGAGCGTGATGGCGACGGACGACCCGGCCTTCGAGATCGCGCGGCAGGCGCTGTCGGACGAATGGCCGAAGGAAGCCGCCTTCATCGGCTCGGGCGGGTCGATCCCGGTCGCCGGCTACTTCAAGACCGAGCTGGGGATGGATTCGATGCTCATCGGCTTCGGCAAGGACGACGACCTGATCCATTCGCCGAACGAGAAGTACGATCTGCGCTCGTTCCACAAGGGCATCCGCAGCTGGGCCCGCATCCTCGCGGCGTTGAGCGCATGAGCGCGCGCGCCGCAGGGGCGGCCCTCATCCTCGCCAGCCTGTCGGCCTGCGCCGCGAATGCGGTGATCGAGACCGGGTTCGGGCCGGCCGTAGTGATGGAGGACCCCGAACTCGCGGTCTACACGCCCACCACCCTGCCCGACGGGTCGGACATCAGCCCCTCCCCCCTCATCGGCGCGCTGGTCGTGACCGAACCGGACGGCGCGTCCCTGCCCTACGAGGCGCAGGCGCGGGCCGAGGCGGCGCTCACCGCCTATTGCGGCGGCGTCATGCCGGACGGGCTGACCTATTACGGCATCGGCAATGGCGGGAGCAGCTGGATCGCCCTGCCCTGCGCCTGAAAGGAAAGGGGGCGGCCGCGCCGCCCCCTCCCGTCACGTCACGGACCGGCGCCGCCGGTTCACTCGGTGACGCGGACGTCCGACATGACGTCCGGCTCGCCCGAGATCGCGCCGTTGGCGGCAGCCTCGCCCATCTTGATCGAATCGAGCACGTCCAGCCCCTCGGTCACCTGGCCGACGACGGTGTACTGCCCGTCGAGGTGCGGCGCGTCCGCGAACATGATGAAGAACTGCGAATTGGCGCTGTTCGGGTCCGCGCTCCGGGCCATGCCGACCACGCCGCGGGTGAACGGGGTGTCCGAGAACTCCGCCGGCAGGTCCGGCAGGTCGGAGCCGCCCATGCCGGCGCGGCCGGTATCGCCGCCCGCGCGGCCGAACTCCACGTCGCCGGTCTGCGCCATGAAGCCGGGGATCACGCGGTGGAAGACGACGCCGTCGTAGGCGCCCTCTTCGGCCAGCGTGGTGATCCGCTCGACATGCTGGGGCGCCACGTCCTCGAACAGGTCGATGACGATGGTGCCGTTCGCCTCGCCGGCGACGTCGATCTCGAGGCCGGTGGCGAGGGCGGGGGACGCAAGGAGCGTCAGGGGAAGAACGTACTTAAGCATCGGCGGCCACCTTCACGCTGATCATCCTGTCCGGGTTCGCCGGCGGCTCGCCGCGGGTGATGGCGTCGACATGCTCCATCCCCTCGATGACGCGGCCGTAGACCGTGTATTGCCGGTTCAGGAAATGGTTGTCCTTGAAGTTGATGAAGAACTGGCTGTTGGCCGAGTTCGGGTTCTGCGACCGGGCGGCGCCGAGCGTGCCGCGGTCGTGGGGCACGCCCGAGAACTCCGCCGGCAGGTCCGGCAGGTCCGACCCGCCGGTGCCGGCGCGGCGCACGTTTCCGCCGTCCTTGCCATGCTCCACGTCGCCGGTCTGGGCCATGAAGCCGTCGATGACGCGGTGGAAGACGACGCCGTCGTAGGCACCGGCACGGGCCAGTTCCTTCATCCGCTCGCAATGTTTGGGCGCGACGTCAGGCAGAAGCTCAATCGTGACCGGGCCGTCCTTCAGCTCGATGACGATCGTGTTCTCCGGATCCTTGATCTCGGCCATGGGGCTCCTCCTCGGTAGCCTTTTCGGTTCGGGCGATAGCTAGGCGAGTGCGGCGGTCGCGGCAAGCGCGGTTGACGGGGGGGCGCCCCCGCGCCACCTATCCGCCAGACCCTGACCGGAGGAGCGCGAGATGCCCTGGAAATCCCTCGACGACATGGATCTGCGGGGCAAGCGGGTCCTGACCCGCGTCGACATCAACGTCCCCGTCGAGGACGGCCGCGTCACCGACACGACCCGGATCGACCGCATCGTGCCCACCGTGAAGGACATCCTCGAGGCCGGCGGCACGCCGGTCCTCCTCGCCCATTTCGGCCGGCCGAAGGGCGAGCCCGACCCGTCGATGAGCCTGCGCCAGATCGTCCCCGCGCTGCAGGAGGCGCTGGGGCACAAGGTGATCTTCGCCTCCGACTGCGTCGGCCCCGCCGCGCACGAGGTGGTGGACGGGCTGCACGAGGGCGAGGTCGCGCTGCTGGAGAACACGCGCTTCCACGCCGAGGAAGAGAAGAACGACCGCCACTTCGCCGAACAGCTGGCCCGCAACGGCGACGTCTACTGCAACGACGCCTTCTCGGCCGCGCACCGTGCCCACGCCTCGACCGAAGCGCTCGCCCACCTCCTGCCCGCCTGCGCCGGCCGGCTGATGGCCGAGGAACTCTCCGCCCTCGACGCGGCCCTCGGCACCCCGCGCCGCCCGGTCGTCGCGGTGGTCGGCGGCGCCAAGGTGTCGACCAAGCTGGACCTCCTCGCCAACCTCGTGACCCGGGTGGACACGCTGGTGATCGGCGGCGGCATGGCGAACACCTTCCTTGCGTCCCAGGGCTACGACGTCGGCAAGTCGCTGTGCGAGCACGACCTGACCGGCACCGCGAAGGAGATCGGCGAGAAGGCGGTGGAGGCGGGGTGCACCATCCTCCTCCCCCGCGACGTGGTGGTCGCCCGCGAGTTCAAGGCCGGCGCCGACAGCGAGGTGGTGAAGGTCGAGGACGTGCCGGCGGACGCGATGATCCTCGACGCCGGCCCCGACAGCGTCGCGCACATCTCGCAGGTGCTGGAGGAGGCGAAGACGCTGGTCTGGAACGGCCCGCTGGGCGCGTTCGAGATCGCGCCGTTCGACGCGGCCACCAATGCGGCCGCCCAGAAGGCGGCGGAGCTGACGCTGACCGCCGGCCTGACCTCGGTCGCCGGCGGCGGCGACACGGTGGCGGCGCTCAACAAGGCCGGCGTCGCGCCGGACTTCACCTACGTCTCGACCGCCGGCGGCGCGTTCCTGGAATGGATGGAGGGCAAGGATCTGCCCGGCGTCGCCGCGCTCGGCTGACGGCGCTAACAGGATTGCGGGGGGCGCCCCCCTCGCCCATAACCCTCGAAAATCACGGGAAAGGGAGGCTCCCCATGCCGAACGCGACGATGGCGCAGCAGATGCGCGAGGGCCGCGGCTTCATCGCCGCGCTGGACCAGTCCGGGGGCTCCACCCCCAAGGCGCTGGCGCAGTACGGCGTGGCCGAGGATGCCTGGTCGGACGAGGCCGGCATGTTCGACCTGATCCACCAGATGCGCAGCCGCATCGTCACCTCGCCCGAGTTCGACGGCGACCGGGTCATCGGCGCGATCCTGTTCGAGCAGACGATGGACCGCGAGTTCGAGGGAATGCCCGCGCCCCAGTACCTGTGGGAGCGAAAGCGGGTCGTGCCGTTCCTCAAGTGCGACAAGGGCCTGATGCCCGAGGTCGACGGCTGCCAGCTGATGAAGGACATGGACGATCTGGACAGTTTGCTGTCCCGCGCCGCGTCCAAGGGCGTGTTCGGCACGAAGATGCGCTCGGTCATCGGCGCCGCGAACGAGAAGGGCATCGCAGCGAACGTCGCGCAGCAGTTCGAGATCGGCCAGCGCATCCTCGGCCACGACCTCGTCCCGATCCTCGAGCCGGAGGTGACGATCACCATTTCCGACAAGGCCGAGGCCGAGGCGATGCTGCAGGACGAGATCCTGAAGCACCTGGAGAGCCAGGACCAGGAGGTCATGCTGAAGCTGTCGCTGCCCACGCAGGCGAACTTCTACCGCCCGCTGATCGAGCACCCCAAGGTGATGCGCGTGGTCGCCCTCTCCGGCGGGTACAGCCGGGACGAGGCGAACGCGCTGCTGGCGCAGAACGAGGGGATGATCGCCAGCTTCTCCCGCGGCCTCAGCGAGGGTCTGTCGGCGCAGCAGTCGGATGACGATTTCAATTCGATGCTCGGCGGCGCGATCCAGTCGATCTACGACGCCTCGGTCGCGCCGTAGGCGCTGAGATGACGGTCGCGCGGCAGGCGACTGCTGACGCGACCTGTCAGGGGAAAGCTGCTATCGGAGGGGCGTCCAGACCGGAGGCCCCGATGACAGACGTCCCCTTCTCCTGCCGCTGCGGCGCCGTCGGCGGCACGCTGACCGACGCCGGCCCGGCCCTCGCCCAGGGGACGCGCGTGACGTGCCACTGCGCCGACTGCCGCGGCGCCGCGCGTTGGCTGCAGCGCGACCGCGATCCCGACGTCGGCGTCGGCTACTGGCAGACCACGCCCGACCGGGTGCGGATCGAGCGTGGTGCCGACCGGCTCGCCTGCCTCTCGTGGCGCAACCCCAAGTTCCTGCGCTGGTACGCCGACTGCTGCGGCACGCCTCTCTTCAACACACCCGGCACGAAGGGCATGCCGTTCGCCAGCGCCTATATCGACGCGATCCCCGACCCGGCGCCGCTGGGGCCGGTGCGCGGCGTGGCGTTCGTGCCGACCCCGGGCGGCAAGCCGAAGACGACGGGAACTGCCGCGTTCCTGTGGGGCCTCGCGCGGCGCAGCCTGCCGGCACGGCTGTCGGGACGGTGGACGGCGAACCCGTTCTTCGACGCGGACGGCCGCCCGGTCGCCCGGCCCCGCCGCCTGACCGAGGCGGAGCGGCGGAGCCCACGCATGGCCTGACCGAAGGCGCAGTGTCCGATCCGGACATCGCCTCGAAAGCCCGACCGGCTTTCGTCCCGGTTTCCGGTGGAAACCGGTTACCCCAGCACCAGCGGCAGCCCCATCCATTCCCGGATCGCGCGCGTGACCGCGTCCGGCGTCTCCAGCGTCGGCAGGTGGCCGGCATCGTCGATCACCTCCAGGGTCGCCCCCGGCACCATCTCGGCCATGAAGCTGTGGCGCTTCACCGGCACGAGGGTGTCGTGCGCGCCACACAGGATCAGCGTCGGCCGGCCGAGGCGGTGCAGCACCGCCTGCTGGTCCTTGCGCCGCTGGAAGGCGCGCAGCTGGCGCACGTAGCCCGGCCCGCCGGTCCGCTTCGCCATCTCGCGCAGCGCGGCCATCACCGGCCCCCGGCCGGCGCCGGGCGCGAGCGCCGCCGCCGGCACCTCGGCCTCCAGCGCATCGGACAGGCGGCCGCTCCGCGCCGCGACGATGCGCGCCTCCAGCGCGGCCGACTCGTGCGGCGTCCCCGCCAGCGGCGTGGCGGCGATCAGCGCGATCCGCGCGATCCGCTCCGGCGCGCGGCGCGCCAGTTCCAGCGCGACGACGCCGCCGAAGCCGTGGCCGAGAAGGGCGATCCGCCCCGGCAGCACGCCGAGCAGGGACGAGGCGATCTCCTCCACCCGCTCGCCGCCGGCGGTGGGCGCGACGGTGACGGGAATGTCGCCCGACAGCGCCTCGACCTGCGGCCGGAACAGGCCGGCGTCGGCCAGGAAGCCGGGCAAGAGGACGAGCGGTTCGGTCTTCTGTCCCGCCATATGCTGCTCCTCGTCACGACGTGCGCGGCCTGCCCGCCCCGCCGCCCGTCGTCAATCGGCCGGCCCGCCGCCGGACGGCGGCTTGCCGCCGAGACCGCGGACCCACTCCGCCAGCCTGGCGACGAGTCCGTCGGTCTGGCCCGGGCTCATCGCGTCGCCGGCAACGACGTGGCCACGCGGATCGTCGCCCGGTCCCATCGTCAGCTCATCCGCCGTCGTCGGCCCGCCCCAGCGGTCGATCACGCGGCGCGTCGCGGCCGGATCCACCACCTCGTCATGGGCGGTGAAGGCGAAAAAGGCGGGCGTGCGGATCGCCTCGTACCGAAGGGCGCGGGCAGCGCGGACCGCCTGCGCCACCGGCACGACGGCTCGGCTGGGATAGTGCAGCGTCCAGTTCGCCGCGTGCGCCGGACTCGCCGCCTCGAAGCTGCGGTGCGGGCCGAGGATCCACGGCACCCACAGCCGCGCCAGCGGCGCCTCCAGCAGCCGCGGCTTCCACCCCCGCCCGATGGCGAAGTTCGGCGCCAGGAATACCGCCCCCGCAAGGTCCGCGCCCCGCCCCAGCGCGATGGCCAGCAGGGTGCCGCCGGTGGAGGTGCCGAGGGCCACCGTCCGCTCCCCGATCGTCGCGCCGATCTGCAGCGCCTCGCGCACGTCCGCGCGCCACTCCGGCAGGGTCGCGCGGCCCAGCGCGGGTCCGTCCTGCCCGTGGCCCGTCAGTCGCGGCAGGAAGAGGTTCGCGCCCAACTCCGCCGCCAGCCGCTCGGGCAGCGGCGACAGTTCCAGCGGGCCGGCGGAAAAGCCGTGGAGGTAGACCAGCGACAGGCGCGTCACCTGACCCGGCCGTCCGGCCCAGACGATCCGCGCCGCCTGCCCCGCGCGCAGCGCCGGCACCGCCGCCTCGCGCGTGGCGAGCCAGCCGTCCAGCGCGGCGGGATCGTCAGGCGGCGGCGCCCGCACGGGCCAGCACCTCCTCGACCGAGCGGACGATGAGCGCGAGGCAATCGTCGTCCGAGAACCGGTGATCGGCGCCCTTCACCACCGTCAGCCGCAGGTCCGGCCCCGTCGCATGCTCCATCAGCCGGTAGGCGGTCGTCAGGTCCACGTCCTCGTCCGCCGTGCCCTGCAGGAACCGCGCCGGCATCGGTAGGGACAGGGGCGTGCGCAGGACCATCGTGTTCCGCCCCTCCTCGATCAGCCGCCGCGTGATCGGATAGGGATCGCCGTAAGCCGACGGCACCAGCACCAGCCCCGCCTCGGCCAGCGCCGCCCGCTCGGCGTCGGAGAAGCCGGCCCAGTAACCGTCCTCGGTGAAGTCGGGCGCCGCCGCGATGGTGACGAGGCCCGCCACATCCGCCGCCCGGTCCCGGGCAAGCAGGAGGCTGATCCATCCGCCCATCGACGAGCCGACCAGCACCGCCGGCCCCGCGACGCTGTCCAGCACCGCCGCCGCGTCGTCGCGCCAGTCGCCGATGGAGCCGTCCTCGAACGCGCCCTCGCTGACGCCGTGGCCGGAATAGTCGAACCGCACGAAGGCGCGGCCCTGCGCGCGCGCCCACGCCTCCAGGTGCAGCGCCTTGGTGCCTTCCATGTCCGAGCGGAAACCGCCGAGGAAGATCACCGTCGGCCCCTGCCCATCCGTCCGGTTGAGGGCGATCCGCCGCCCCTGCGGCGTCGTCAACCAGTCGGTCATGCGCCCTCCTCCACCTCGTCCAGTCCCAGCGCCAGCGCCGCGCCCGCCCCACACATCACGGCGAAGACCCCGATGACAAGGGCCACGCCCCAGCTTGCCAGCGCCGCGGCCCCCGCCCCGGCGGCGAGGAGGCCGACGCCGACGGCGGTGTTGGCGACGGCGGTATAGGTCGCCCGGTCGCCCTCGCCCGCCCTGTCGACGAGATAGGTCGACCGCCCCTGCCGCACCCCGTGATAGGCGATCATCAGCACGAACAGCACCGCCGGCATCGCCCAGTAGCGCCCCGCCAGACCCGCGGCGTGCAGGCCCAGCGCCAGCGCCAGAGCGACCCCGCCCGCGACGCCCGACAGGATCAGCACCTTGCGCGACGACCGGTCCGACAGCCGCCCCCAGACGAACGACGACAACAGCGACGCCGCGGCGGACGCGAGGACGAGCGCGCCCAGCGCCTCGAGCGCGCCGTCGCCGGCCGTGGAGGCGAGGATGACGAGGTACGGCGGCGCCAGGGCAGTGCCGACCAGCAGTAGCCGGGCGAGGACGAACCGGCCAAGCTGCGGCCGCCGCCAGAGCAGCGCCAGCTGGCCGAGCGGCGTGTCGCCGCCGGTGCCAAGCCGGTCCTCCTCGTCGAGGCGGGCCATCACCACGGCCGCACTCACCCACGCCAGAGCGGCCAGCGCGATGGCCCCGAGGACCAGCCCCTCGCGGTTCGCGATCCCGGTCATCAGGGCCAGCGCGAACAGGATGACGGCGCCCGACGCCGCGGAACTCGCCGCGCCGGTGACGGCGCCCCGCCGCGTCTTGCCGACGGTCTTGCCGAGGAGATCCTTGTAGCTGACCGAGCAGACCGACCGAGCCACGGCCAGCAGCGCAAGCAGGCCCAGGATCGTCCAGCCCGCCGCCGCCCCCGCCATCGTCCAGCCGGCGAGGGCGATCCCCGCCGCCGCGGCCCCCTGCACGAAGGCGCCGCCGGCCCAGGCCCACTTGCGCCGCGCCATCCGGTGGACGGGCCGCGCGGCGAAGAGCTGCGGTAGCAGCGCCCCGGCCTCGCGGACGGGCACCAGCAGGCCGGTCACCCCGGCGCCCGCGCCCAGATGCGTCAGCAGCCACGACAGGACCAGCTTGGGGTCGATCAGCCCGTCCGCGACCTTGGAGGCGGACAGGGCCGCAAGATGGCGCAGGCCGTTCGCCGGCTCCGCCGCCTCCGCGTGATCCGTCAGATCGCTCCCTCCGGCCTGGCCGGCGAGGGTGGTGAAGAGACTTTCGTCGAACTCGTGGTCGAGGAAGGGGCGCGCGCTGGTCATGCCGCCAGACTTGGCCCACCCGGCCGTCAGGTCCAGCCGCTGCCGGTCGCCCGCTCTTGACCGCACGACCCGCCTGCGCCATCTCGGGCGCGACGACATACCCGCAACCGGGCGTTCCGTGGGCGCCGAACCGACGAGGAGCCAGGCCATGAGCCTCGACCAGTCCCAGATTTCCCTCAAGTTCCCCGATGGCAGCGAACGCGCCTACCCCGCCGGCGTGACCGCCGCCGAGGTGGCGGAGAGCATCGCCCCCTCCCTCGCCAAGCGCGCGATCAGCGCGCAGCTGGACGGCCGGCACTGGGACCTCGCCTGGCCGATCGAGGCGGACGGCGAGATCACGATCAACACGATGAAGGACGACGCCCCCGCGCTCGAACTCATCCGGCACGACCTCGCCCATATCATGGCCCGCGCGGTGCAGGAGCTGTGGCCGGACGTGAAGGTCACGATCGGCCCGGTGATCGAGCACGGCTGGTACTACGATTTCGACCGGGCGGAGCCGTTCACGCCCGAGGATCTCGGCGCCATCGAGGCGAAGATGAAGGAGATCATCAACGCCCGCGAGCCGGTCCGGACCGAGGTGTGGGACCGCGACCGCGCGATAGCGCACTACCGGGAGACCGGCGAGACCTACAAGGTCGAGCTGGTCGAGGCGATCCCCGACGACGGCCAGCCGATCCGCATGTACTGGCACGGGGACTGGCAGGATCTCTGCCGCGGCCCGCACCTGCAGAACACCGGCCAGGTCCCGGCGGATGCGTTCAAGCTGATGAACGTGGCCGGCGCCTACTGGCGGGGCGACAGCAAGCGACAGATGCTGCAGCGCATCTACGGCGTGGCGTTTCGGAACCGCGACGACCTGAAGGCGCATCTCCACATGCTGGAGGAGGCCGCGAAGCGCGACCACCGCAAGCTGGGCCGCGAGATGGACCTCTTCCACATGCAGGAGGAGGCGCCGGGCCAGGTGTTCTGGCACCCGAACGGCTGGACCATCTACACGACGCTGCAGGACTACATGCGCCGCAAGCAGCGCGCCGGCGGCTACCGCGAGATCAACACGCCTCAGGTGGTGGACCGCAAGCTGTGGGAAGCGTCGGGCCACTGGGACAAGTACCAGCACCACATGTTCATCGTCGAGGTGGACGAGAGCCGTGACGGCGAAGATGACGACGCCGCCGTGCGCGACAAGGCCGCGACGCGGGTGAACGCGCTGAAGCCGATGAACTGCCCCTGCCACGTGCAGGTCTACAACCAGGGCCTGAAATCCTACCGCGACCTGCCGCTGCGCCTCGCCGAGTTCGGCTCCTGCACCCGCTACGAGCCCTCGGGGGCGCTGCACGGCATCATGCGGGTGCGCGGCTTCACCCAGGACGATGCGCACATCTTCTGCACCGAGGATCAGATCGAGGCCGAGTGCGCCCGCTTCATCGAGTTCCTCGCCGACATCTACGCCGAACTCGGCTTCCCCACCTTCGAGATCAAGTTCGCGACCCGGCCGGAGAAGCGCGTCGGCACGGAGGAAAGCTGGGACTATGTCGAGAACGCGCTGGAGCAGGCGATCCGCAAGACGGGCCGCACCTACACGCTGGAACCCGGCGACGGCGCCTTCTACGGCCCCAAGCTCGACTTCTACCTGACCGACGCGATCGGCCGGGTCTGGCAGTGCGGCACCTTCCAGGTGGACCCCAACCTGCCGCAGCGGCTGGACGCGGAGTACGTGGGGCCGGACGGCGAGAAGCACCGGCCCTTCATGCTGCACCGCGCGACGCTGGGCTCGTTCGAGAGGTTCATCGGCATCCTGATCGAGGAGCATGCCGGCAAGCTGCCGTTCTGGCTGGCGCCGCGGCAGGTGGTGGTGGCGTCCATTGTGTCCGAGGCGGACGACTACGTGCACGAGGTGGTGGCCGCGCTGAAGGCGGCCGGCGTCCGGGCCGAGGCGGACACGCGGAACGAGAAGATCAACTACAAGGTCCGCGAGCACTCGGTCGGCAAGGTGCCGGTGATCCTCGCCGTCGGCGCCCGCGAAGTTGCGGAACGGACCGTGACCGTGCGGCGGCTGGGCGAGAAGGCGACGGAGGTGTCGGCGCTGGACGACGTGATCGGCGCGCTGGGGCGCGAGGCGACGCCACCGGACCTGGCGTAACCGCGGTCGGCGGCGGGTGTCTCCCACCCTGCGGGCAGGCGACCTGTCCGGGGCGGGGAGACCCGCCGCTGGGTCGGAACCCGCCGTCACTACCCACGACGACCCGGACGCCTTGCTGGGGTGGCAAGAACCACCCTCACGACCGCAGCACCCGCCCCCCGGTCACCGCCCCCGCGATCGTCGCGAGGCGGATCCCCGTCCGCACCACGGCGGAAATGCGGAGAATCGTCGGCAACGGCGCGGACACCTCGACCGTCGGCGCCTGGTCCGACACGGGGACCGGACGCGCTGATCCTCGATCAGCGGGTGCTCCGGATGCCGGCGCTCATGGTGCGGGTGGCGGGGCGCCGGGCCGCTGTCGCTGGACCGGCTGGTCTTCAAAAGTGCGCCCTGGGCTCGTCCGGCTTGCCCGCGGCGATGGCGAGGAGACCCGCCAGCGCGGCGAGCGCGATCGGGAACATCGTGCCCACGTTGAAGCCGAACGCCAGCATCATCAGCGCCGAAGACAGGAGCAACAGAACCCCGCCGATCAGTGCGTGCACCTTGGCCATCGCCCCGCCCGCGAGGGCAAGGATCGGTCCGCCGACCGACACCGCCTGCACGAATGCGGGGTTGGCGAAGTTCCACATCTCGGCCTCGGGGTTCGCAGCGACGAAGGTCGTCCAGCCGTAGGAGACGGTGCCGACGATCATGCCGATCAGGCCGGCGACGATGCCGAGGACGAGTGCGGCGTTGCGCATGGGACGGGGCCTTTCGTGCGGTGATGCCAGCCAGATAGGAAGCGCGAGCGGCCTAGCCAAGCGCCCGCGCGCGGGCGGCGGCGTCCCAGCCGACGGACCAGCGTCCGTCCACCTCGATCGCGGGCCGCTTGAGGAGGGTCGGATGGGCGGCGAGCAGGGCGGCGGGATCGGCAGTGCGCTCCGCCTCGGGGAGCGCGCGCCAGGTGGTGGAGCGGCGGTTCAGCGCGGCCTCGCCCACGTCCGTCAGGATCGCGGCGGCGAGGTCCGGCGTCAGGCCCTCGCGCACGTCGATCACCTCGGGCTCCACCCCCGCCTCCCGCAGCTCCGACAGGGCGCGGCGGCAGGTGTCGCAGTTGCTAAGGCCCAGGAAACGCATGATTCCCCCCTTCAGCGGCGACCCTAGCGCAGGCCGCGGACGGAGGAAACGGCCCCCGGCTTGGAACCTGCCGCTGGCGTTTTCCGTTTACGCCCCGAAGGTGAACGGACTGCTTCTGAGACAGCGCCGGACGACCTGCCCCCCTGCCCCGCACGGGGCGACGACATGGAGACGGCGCAAATGCCCAAGGGCACCGTGAAATGGTTCAATACCACGAAAGGTTACGGGTTCATCGCCCCCGAGACCGGCGGCAAGGACATCTTCGTCCACATCTCGGCGGTCGAGCAGGCCGGCCTGACCGGCCTCGCCGATAACGAGCAGGTGGAATACGACCTGATCGAGGGCCGCGACGGGCGGCAGATGGCGGGAAACCTGCGGAAGGAATGAGGCGCAGGCCGCGCCCTCCCCGCTGACCGGACATCGGGCGTGGCCGCATCGGCCACGCCCTTTTCATGCCGAGGATCAAGCGGCACCGACGAGACCCACGCCGGGATCTCCGGCCTCATCCCTGCGGGCCATTCACACCCATTCCCAGGGGCGGGTGTAGTCGCCGAGTACGCGCGCGACGGCTGCCTCGTCGACGGCCCCGGTGCGGCGCACCCTCGCGACGAGGCCGCGGGTGCGGTCCTCGTAGACATCGTCCACCTCGGCCGCGAGGCCGGCGTCGGACAGCGCCTTGCCGTAGACGCGGGAGATCGCGCGGCGCCGCAGGTCCGGCTTGAAGATCTTGCCGACCGCCGTCTTCGGCAGCTCGTCCAGGATCTCCAGGTACTTGGGATGCGCCGCCCGCTCATGGATGCGCTCCTGCGCGTAGGACATGAGCTCGGCCTCGGTGACGGTCGCGCCCGACACCAGCTCCACGTAGGCGCAGGGCAGCTCGCCAGCGTAGGAATCGGGCTGGCCGATCGCGCCGACGAAGGCGACGGCGTCGTGGCCGGCCAGCGCCTCCTCGATCTCGGCGGGGTCGATGTTGTGGCCCGAGCGGATGATGAGATCCTTCGCCCGGCCGGTGATCCAGACGTAACCGTCGGCGTCGATCTTCCCCAGATCGCCGGTGCGCAGGTACTTGGGATCGTTCGCCCCGCCCGGCTCGGCCCGGAACATGTCGGCGTTCTTCTTCGCCTCGGTGTAGGTATGCCCCGGCCAGACGCCGGGGTTGGAGACGCAGATCTCGCCCACCTCGTCCGCGGCGCAGGGCTCGCCCGTCTCGTGGTGGATGATCCGCACCTCGCAATGCGGGAACGGCACGCCGATGGAGCCGACCTTCTTCTCGCCCTCGGGCGGGTTGATCGAGACGAGGCAGGTCGCCTCCGTCAGGCCGTAGCCCTCGCAGATGGTCACGCCGGCCGCGCTCTCGAACCGCTTGTACAGCTCCAAGGGCAGCGGCGCCGAGCCGCAGAAGGCGAGCTTCAGCGACGAGATGTCGGCGTCGACGCGGCGCTGCATCAGCGCCGACATCGCCGTCGGCACGGTGATCATGAAGGTGACCTTGTGCCGCTCCACCAGCTTCCAGAAATTGTCGAACACCCCCTCGCCGCGATAGCCCTGCGGCGTCGGGAACACGATCTGGCAGCCCGAGCCGAGCGCGCAGCCCAGCGCGACGGTCGCCGCGAAGACGTGGAACAGCGGCAGTGGGCAGATCTCGACGTCGTCATGCTCGAACAGCAGCCGCTGGCCGAGCCAGGCATTGTAGACGATGCCCTTGAAGCGGTGCTGCGCGACCTTGGGAATGCCGGTGGTGCCGCCGGTGTGGAAGTAGGCCGCGACGCGGTCCTTCGTCGGCGCCTCGAAGGTCAGCCGCGTCGGCTGCGCGGCGATCGCCTTGCGGAACTGGTGCACCGTCACCCCGTCCGGCGCCTTCACCTTCGGCCGGATCAGCGGCACGATCAGCCGCTTCACCCCGGTCAGGTAGCGCAGGAGGTCCACCTCCACGATGTGCTTCACGTTCGGCGCCAGCCTCACCGCTTCGGCCGCCTTCTGGGCGACGTCGGTCTTGGGGAAGGCGCGCAGCGTCACCAGCACCTTGGCGCCGGTCTGCCGCAGGATGCCGGCGATGTGCTCGGGGTCGAGCAGCGGGTTGATCGGGTTCACGATGCCGGCGGTCTGCCCGCCGAGGTAGGTCAGCACCGTCTCGGTGCAGTTCGGCAGCAGGTAGGCGACGACGTCGGACTCGCCGATGCCGAGCGAGCGCAGGAAGTTCGCAGTCCGCGCCACCTCGCCCTTCAGCTCGGTCCAGCTGAGCGTCTCGTCCGGAGCCTTGGGGTCGGAAAACATCTGGTAGGTGACGGCGGGCCGTTCGGGATACTTCGCGGTCGTCCGCTCGATCAGGCCCCACGTCGTGGCCGGCCAGTCCCGGGCGTCCCACGCCGCTTCGTTCTCGATGGCGTCGCGATCGGCGACCGAGGCAAAGCCCATCTGCCGTCTCCTCCCCTTTGTCGTACAGCCGCCTCTCCCGGAGCGGCCTCTTGCGCCTGACTCTGCGGCGGTCGCGGCCCTCGGGGCAAGTGGTAACGCTGCGAAACGGGCCACCTGCCCTATTCGGCGGCGAGCCCTTCGGTGAACTGCAGCCGGGCGAGGCGGGCGTAGAGACCGCCCCCGGCCACCAGCTCGTCATGGGTGCCGGTGGCGACGATGCGGCCGGCCTCGAACACGAAGATGCGGTCGGCCTTCTTCACCGTCGCGAGGCGGTGGGCGACGATCAGGGTGGTCCGCCCCTCCGCCAGCCCGTCCACCGCCTGCTGCACCAGCCGCTCGCTCTCGGCGTCGAGGGCGGAGGTCGCCTCGTCCAGCAGCAGCACCGGCGCCGCGCGCAGGATGGCGCGGGCGATGGCGATGCGCTGCTTCTGCCCGCCGGACAGCATGACGCCGCGCTCGCCCACGTAGGTGTCGTAGCCCTCGGGCAGCTCCACCAGGAAGTCGTGCGCGGCGGCGGCGCGGGCGGCGGCCTCGACCTCGGCGTCGGTCGCGTCCGGGCGGCCGAAGCGGATGTTCTCGCGCGCGGTGTCGGCGAAGATCACCGGGTCCTGCGGCACCAGTGCCACCGAGCGGCGGAACTCCTCGCGTTCCAGATCGCGCAGGTCCACCCCGTCGAGCCGGACCGCGCCCGACTGCGGGTCGTAGAAGCGCAGGATCAGCTGGATGATCGTCGTCTTCCCGGCGCCGGAGGGGCCGACGAGGGCGACCGTCTCGCCCGGCGCGACCTTCAGCGACACGCCGTCGAGGGCCGAGACGTTGGGCCGCGAGGGATAGTGGAAGGTGACGTCGTCGAACTCGATCTCGCCCCGGCGGGGGACGGCCGGCGCGACCGGGGCGGCGGGGTCGAGAACGGTGTCCTCGGCGGTCAGCAGCTCCACCAGCCGCTCCGTCGCGCCGGCGGCGCGCTGCAGCTCTCCCCATATCTCGGTCAGGGCGCCGACCGCGCCCGCCACCATGACCGTGTAGATGAGGAACTGGACGAGCTCGCCCACCGTGATGGTGCCGTCGCGGACGTCGTTGGCGCCCATCCACAGGAACCCGACGACGCCCGAGAAGGCCATGAAGATCACGATCGCCGTCATGATGGCCCGGGTGCGGATGCGGCGGCGGGCCACGTCGAAGCTGCGCTCCGTGACCTCGGCGAAACCGGCCCGACTCTGCCCCTCGTGGGTGAAGGCCTGCACCGTCTGGGCCGCCAGCAACTGCTCGGACGCGCCGCCGGACGAGGCGGCGATCCAGTCCTGGTTCTCCTTCGACAGGCGCCGGACCGAGCGGCCCATCAGGACGATCGGCAGCAGGATCAGCGGGATCGGCCACAGGACCAGAAGCGCCATCTTGGCGCTGGTCCAGACCATCAGGGCGATGCCGCCGAAGAGGATCAGGACGTTGCGCAGCGCGACCGACACGGACGAGCCGATGACCGACAGGATCAGCGTCGTGTCGGTGGTGATCCGGCTGAGGACCTCTCCGGTCATGATCCGCTCGTAGAAGGCGGGGCTCATGCCGATCATGCGGTCGAAGACGGACTTGCGGATGTCGGCGACCACCCTCTCGCCGAGGCGGGTGACGAGGTAGTAGCGCAGCGCCGTGCCCACGGCGAGGAGCGCGACGATGCCGATGGCGGCGAGGAAGTAGCTGTCGAGAAGCTGCTCGGGCGCCTGCCCGAAATTGTCGACCACGCGGCGCACGGCGATCGGCATCACCAGCGAGATCATCGCCGTCGATACCAGGGCCACCAGCGCCAGCGACAGCCATCCGACATAGGGCCGCAGGAAGGGCCAGAGGGCCGCCAGCGCGCCGATGCGGCGCGATGCGGCCCGGTCCTCGACGGCCTGTCTCGGTGCGTCGGCCATGATCGCGTCCCTTCCCGGTCCCCGCCGGCTACCTAGACAGCGACGCGGGCCGCAGCAAGCGCGAGGGCGGGCGGGAGGGCTGGAGCGGGTGGCGGGAATCGAACCCGCGCGATCAGTTTGGAAGACTGACAGGCTACCATTACATCACACCCGCCGCGCCTAGGGTCGCTACGCCACCGGGGCGCGCGGGTCAAGCTGGACGGCGCCGCGACGACGCACGAAGGGGCCGGGACGGGCCGCAGCCGCCGCAAGGGCACGGGTTGCCATCCTGCCGCCGCCTAGTAGTCTCTCGCGCAGGTTCCGCCTCCGGCCTCGCCGGCAAGGACGGGACGCGACGACAATCCACAGGGAGACCATCATGACACCGATGCGACAGCTGGGGGCGGCCGCGATCGCGCTGACCCTCGGCGCGGGCGGCGCCGCGGCGCAGACCCTCGTCTACTGCTCGGAAGGCTCGCCCGAGGGCTTCGATCCGGCGCTTTATACCGCCGGCACCACCTTCGACGCCTCGAGCCACCCGATCTACAACCAGCTCGTCCAGTTCGTGACCGGCACGACCGAGACCGAGCCGGCGCTGGCCGAGAGCTACGAGGCCTCGGACGACGGCCTGACCTACACGTTCCACCTGCGCCCCGGCGTGCAGTGGCACTCCAACGACCTGTTCACGCCCACGCGCGAGTTCAACGCCGAGGACGTGATCTACTCGTTCGAGCGGCAGATGGAGGAAGGCTTCTCGGGCGAGTACTTCAACTCGATGTCGATGGGCGACCTGATCGAGTCGATCGAGGCCCCGGACGACATGACCGTCGTGTTCAACCTCACCCGGCCCGAGGCGCCCTTCATCGCCAACATGGCGATGGACTTCGCCTCGATCGTGTCGAAGGAGTACGCCGACGCGATGGAAGCGGCCGGCACGCCCGAGATGCTGAACCAGCGTCCGATCGGCACCGGCCCCTTCACCTTCGTCGACTACCAGACCGACGCGGTGATCCGCTACGCCGCGAACGAGAACTACTGGGAAGAAGGCCTGCCGAAGGTCGACAACCTGGTGTTCGCGATCACGCCCGACGCCTCCGTCCGCTACCAGCGGCTGCAGGCGGGCGAGTGCCACATCATGCCCTACCCCGCCCCGGCGGACGTGGCCGCGATGCAGGAAGATCCGAACATCGTGGTGATGGAGCAGGAAGGCCTCAACGTCGGCTACCTCGCCTACAACACCCAGCAGCCGCCGTTCGACAACCCGGACGTGCGCCGCGCGCTGAACATGGCGATCGACAAGGAAGCGATCCTCGACGTCGTGTTCCAGGGCTCGGGCGAGGTCGCGACGAACCCGATCCCGCCGACCATGTGGTCCTACAACGAAGAGATCGAGGATGATTCCTACGATCCCGAGGCGGCGCGCCAGATGCTCGCCGACGCGGGCGTCGAGGACCTGTCCATGAAGATCTGGGCGATGCCCGTGCAGCGGCCGTACAACCCGAACGCCCGCCGCATGGCCGAGCTGATCCAGGAAGACTTCGCCGAGATCGGCGTCGACGTCGAGATCGTGTCCTACGAGTGGGGCGAGTATCTCGAGCGGTCCTCCGCGCTCGACCGTGACGGCGCCGTGCTCCTCGGCTGGACCGGCGACAACGGCGATCCGGACAACTTCCTGGCCGTCCTCCTCGGCTGCGACGGCGTCGAGAACTCGAACCGCGCGCAGTGGTGCCATCAGCCCTTCGAGGACCTGATCCAGGAAGCCAAGGTCCTGACCGACCAGGAAGAGCGGGCCGAACTGTACCGCCAGGCGCAGGTCATCTTCAAGGAGCAGGCCCCGTGGGCGACCATCGCGCACTCGGTCGTGTTCATGCCGATGCGTCCTGAAGTCGAAGGCTACGTCGTCCACCCGCTGGGCGGCCACATCTTCACCGAGGTCTCGCTCGCCGAGTGAGCCGTTCGGGCGGGGCCGTTCGCGGCCCCGCCCCCTTCTCCCCCGAGGTTCCATGTCAGACCGTTTCGCACCCCTCCGGACGCTCTGCGCCGAGCTCGGGGTCGATGCCGTGGCGCTCGTCCCCGGCCCCAACTTCGCCCGCACCTTCGGCGCCGACTTCGGCACCAACGAACGCCCGCTCGTCGCGGTGATCCCGGCTGAGGGCCCGCCCGCCGCCGTGGTGCCGCAGCTGGAGCTGGGCTCGTGGGCGCTTCTCGATTTTCCCGGCGAGGTGTTCGACTGGCGCGACCAGTCCGGCTACGCCGATGCCTTCGCCGCGCTGGCCCGCGCCGTCCCCGTCTCCTCCCTCGCGGTCGAGGGGCAGGTGATGCGCGTCTTCGTCCACCACGCCCTCAAGGCCGCCTACGGCGATCTGCGCATCGTCGACGGCGAGACCGCCATCTCGGGCCTGCGCCTGTGCAAGACGGAGGACGAGATCGCGGCGATGGAGCGCGCGATCGCGATCACCGAGACGGCGCTGGCCGAGACGCTGGATGTGGTCCGCGCCGGCATGACCGAGAAGGAGGTCGAGAGCCGCCTGATCGCCGCGATGTTCGCCGCCGGCGCCGAGGATCTCGCCTTCTCGCCCATCGTGGTCGCCGCCGACAATTCCGCCCGCGCCCACGGCCACGCCCGCGCCGACTATGCGCTGCGGGCCGGCGATCCGCTGCTGATCGACTTCGGCGCCCGCTGGGGCGGCCTCTGCGCCGACATCACGCGGACATTCTTCGTCGGCCATGCGACGGACGAGGCGGCGGACGTCTACGAGGTGGTCCGCGCCGCCAACGCCCGCGGCCACGAGGTGACGCGCGCCGGCATCACCGCCCACGACGTAGACGACGCGGTCATGAGCGTGCTGGAGGCGTCGCCCTACGCCGACCGCATCGGCTCCAAGACCGGGCACGGGCTGGGGCGCGACGTGCACGAGGCGCCCTACATCATGCGCGGCAATTCGCAGGTCCTGCAGCCGGGGATGGTCTTCACCAACGAGCCGAGCCTGAAGAAGGAGGGCCTGTTCGGCATCCGGATCGAGGACGACCTGCTGGTGACCGAGGAAGGCTGTCGCTCGCTGACGACCTTCCCGCGCGAGCTGAGGGTGGTCGGATGAGCGCCGTGGCCGCCCTGCCCGCCTCGGCCCCTAGCCGCAAGCTCTGCGCCCCGGCCCTGAGCCGGGGCCTCGTTCGACCCGCGATGCCGTTCGAGGTCCCGGGTCATGCCCGGGACGGGTGGGAACTCGGGCGCCCGCGCAAGGATCCCGCCCCGGCCCTGAGCCGGGGCCTCGATCGGCCCGCGCGTCCGCGCGAGGTCCCGGGTCAGGCCCGGGACGGGTGGCCCCTGTCGGGAGCCGTCCGCTCATGATCCGCTACATCCTCTCCCGCCTGCTCACGTTCGTGCCGACCTTCGTCGGCGTCACGCTCATCTCCTTCGCGTTCATCCGCGTGCTGCCGGGCGATCCGATCATCGTCATGGCCGGCGAGCGCGGCCTCAGCGAGGAGCGCTACCAGGAATACGTCGTCCAGTTCGGCTTCGACCAGCCGATCTACGTGCAGTTCTGGGACTACCTCACCGGCGTCCTGCAGGGCGACCTCGGCACCTCGTTCGTCACCAACCGCGACGTCTGGACCGACTTCTTCACCCTGTTCCCCGCGACGCTGGAGCTGTCGCTCTGCGCCATCCTCTTCGCCATCCTCCTCGGCCTGCCCGCCGGCGTCATCGCGGCGGTCTACCGCGGCAAGTTCTTCGACCGGGCGCTGATGTCGACCGCGCTCGTCGGCTACTCGATGCCGATCTTCTGGTGGGCGCTGCTGCTGATCATCGTCTTCTCGGGCAACCTCGGCTGGACGCCGGTCTCGGGCCGGATCGGTCTGATGTACTTCTTCGACGACGTGACGGGGCTGATGCTGGTCGATTCGCTGCTGTCCGGGCAGGACGGCGCCTTCGGCAGCGCGGTGCAGCATCTGATCCTGCCGTCGATCGTCTTGGGAACCATCCCGCTCGCCGTCATCGCCCGGCAGACCCGCTCCGCGATGCTCGAGGTCCTCAGCGAGGACTACATCCGCACCGCCCGCGCCAAGGGACTGACCCCCGGCCGGGTGAACGGCATCCATGCGCTGCGCAACGCGCTGATCCCGGTGATCACGGTGATCGGCCTGTCGGTCGGCACCCTGCTGGCGGGCGCGATCCTGACCGAGACGATCTTCTCCTGGCCGGGCATCGGCAAGTGGATGGTCGACAGCATCTTCCGCCGCGACTACCCGGTCGTGCAGGGCGGCCTCCTCCTCATCGCCCTGATGGTGATGATCGTGAACCTGACGGTCGACATCCTGTACGGCCTGATCAACCCCAAGATCCGCAAGCGCTGATGTCCGACGCCTCCTCCGCCACCGCCCGCAGCACCATCGGCACGCGCCCCGGCCGTCTCGCCGAGTTCTGGCGCTATTTCCGCGAGAACCGGGGCGCCGTCATCGGCCTCTACGTCTTTGCCGTGTTCGTGTTCGTCGCCGTCTTCGCCAACCTCCTTGCCCCCTACGACCCGACCGAGCAGTTCCGCGCGCACACGCTGCAGCCCCCGGTCTGGCAGGAGGGCGGCACCTGGGCCTTCCCCCTCGGCACCGACGCGGTGGGCCGGGACATGCTGTCCCGGCTGCTGTACGGCGCGCGCTTCTCGTTCTTCGTCGGCATCGTCGTGGTGGTGGTCGCCGCCACGGGCGGCATCCTCCTCGGCCTGATCGCCGGGTTCGCGCCGCGCTGGCTCGACACCGTGATCATGCGGCTGATGGACATCATCCTCGCCTTCCCGTCGCTGCTGCTGGCGCTGGTGCTGGTGGCGATCCTGGGGCCGACCCTGCTGAACGCGATGATCGCGATCGCGCTGGTGCTGCAGCCGCACTACGTGCGCCTCACCCGCGCCTCGGTCCTGAACGAGCGGACGAAGGACTACGTCACCTCCGCCCGCGTCGTGGGCGCCGGCACCTTGCGGACGATGTTCGTCACCGTGCTGCCGAACTGCCTCGCGCCCATCATCGTGCAGGCGGCCCTGTCCTTCTCGACCGCCATCCTCGACGCCGCCGCCCTCGGCTTCCTCGGCATGGGGGCGCAGCCGCCGACGCCGGAATGGGGCACCATGCTCGCCGACGCACGCGAGTTCGTGCTGCGCGCCTGGTGGGTCGTCACCCTGCCCGGTCTCGCGATCCTGGTGACGGTCCTCTCGATCAACCTGATGGGCGACGGCCTGCGCGACGCCCTGGATCCGAAGCTGAAGCGGAGTTGACCGAAGGATTTTTCGTAACTACATGAAATGGACGTAGAGTACGACGAGGACAAGCGGCGGCGCATCCTGGCGGAGCGTGGTCTGGATGTGGCTCTCGCCGCTGAAATCTGGGAGGGACCGCATCTCGACTTCCCGGACATGCGGCAGGACTACCGCGAGAACCGGATCGTGACCGTCGGCTACATCGGAGCGCGTCTCGCCATCGTCGTGTGGACCGAGCGCGGGTCCCGGCGACGGGTCATAAGCATGAGGAAAGCCAATGAACGCGAGAAACGAAAGTATGCGCCGGACCTCGCAGGCCGAGACTGAGACCGTGTTCGAGGACGACGACATCCCTGACATCTCGACCCCGGAGTGGGAGGCGCATATCCGCAGGACCGGCGTACTGCAGGCCGGCACCCGCGGTCGCCCCCGCGCGCCCAATCCCAAGGTTCAGACTACGCTGCGTCTCGACCCCGACGTGGTGGAGCGGTTCAAGGCGGACGGGCCGGGATGGCAGACGCGGATGAACGACGCGCTGCGCAAGGCGGTGGGCCTGTGAGCCTGCTGCGCATCCGCAACCTGACCGTCGAGTTCGCCACCGGCGGCGGCCAGTTCCGCGCGGTCGACAGCGTGGACGTGGACGTGGGCGAGGGCGAGATCCTCGCCATCGTCGGCGAGAGCGGGTCGGGCAAGTCCGTCTCGATGCTCGCCACGATGGGCCTCCTGCCCTGGACCGCGACGATCACGGCCGACGAGATGAGCTTCGACGGGCAGGACCTTCGGCGCCTGTCGGGCCGCGCGCGCCGGCAGATCATCGGCCGCGACCTCGCCATGATCTTCCAGGAGCCGATGAGCAGCCTGAACCCCTGCTTCACCACCGGCTTCCAGATCCGCGAGGCGCTGCGCCAGCACACCGACCTCAATTCCCGACAGCGCCAGGACCGCGCGGTGGAGCTGCTGACGATGGTCGGCATCCCCGATGCAGAGCGGCGGCTGAAGGCGTTTCCGCACCAGCTGTCGGGGGGCATGAACCAGCGGGTGATGATCGCGATGGCGATCGCCTGCCGGCCGCGCCTGCTGATCGCGGACGAGCCGACGACGGCGCTCGACGTGACGATCCAGGCGCAGATCCTGGACCTGCTGACCGGGCTGCAGCGCGACACCGGGATGGGCCTGATCCTGATCACCCACGACATGGGCGTGGTGGCCGAGACGGCGGAGCGGGTGGCGGTGCAGTATGCCGGCCAGAAGGTCGAGGACCAGCCGGTCGCCGACCTCTTCGCCACGCCGCACCACCCCTACACCGCCGCCCTCCTCGCCGCGCTGCCCGAGCGGGCGACCGAGCGCCGGCTGGCGACCATCCCCGGCGTCGTCCCCGGTCAGCACGACCGGCCGCAGGGCTGCCTCTTCTCGCCCCGCTGCCAGTTCGCGGACGAGCGCTGCCGCACCGTGCCGCCGCCGGTCCAGCCGGCGGAGCTGGGGCGCGCGCGCTGCCACTATCCCCTGCACGCACCCGAGGTGGCGGCATGAGCGAGCCCGTCCTGATCGCCGAGGATCTCGGCCGCGACTACGAGGTCGGCGGCGGCCTCTTCGGCAAGCCCGGTCTCGTCCGGGCGGTCACCGACACGTCCTTCACCCTGTCCCCCGGCAAGACCCTCGCCGTCGTCGGCGAGAGCGGCTGCGGCAAGTCCACCCTCGCCCGCATGGTCACGCTCATCGAGGAACCGACCCGCGGGAAGCTGTCGATCGCCGGCATCCCCACGGTGCCGGAGAACTGGGACCGCCTGCGGACCGAGGTGCAGATCGTCTTCCAGGACCCCTACGGATCGCTCAACCTGCGCCAGCGGGTCGGGGCGATCCTGGAGGAACCGCTGAAGATCAACCGCCGCGACATGTCGGCGAAGGAGCGGCAGGAGAAGGGGCGCGAGATGATGCGCCTCGTCGGCCTCCGGCCCGAGCATTACGACCGCTACCCGCACATGTTCTCGGGCGGTCAGCGGCAGCGGATCGCGGTGGCCCGGGCGCTGATGCTCGAGCCGCGGCTGCTGGTACTGGACGAGCCGGTCTCGGCGCTGGACCTGTCGATCCAGAGCCAGATCCTGAACCTGCTGCTGGATTTGCAGGAGCGGCTGGGGCTGGCGTACCTGTTCATCAGCCACGACCTGTCCGTCGTGCGGCACATCGCGGACGACGTGGTGGTGATGTACCTTGGCCGCCCGGTGGAGACCGGACCGAAGGACGAGGTGTTCGAGCGGCCACGGCACCCCTACACGCGGGCGCTGCTCTCGGCCACGCCGCGGGCGGAGCCGGGCGCGGGTCGGCGGCGGATCGAGCTGAAGGGCGAGCTGCCTTCGCCGCTGAACGTGCCGCCGGGGTGCCCCTTCGCGCCGCGCTGCTGGAAGACGCAGGACGTGTGCCGCGAGGTCCGGCCGGCTCTGGAGGGGACGCCGCACCCGGCAGCGTGTCATTTCCCGGAGGACGAGGTGGTTGAGGCGGAGCGGGCGTAGGTGCGTGAAACCCGCTGCCCCGGCCCCGGCTTGGTTCATCGCATCCTTCGAGACCATGCCGGGGCGCTGAAGGACCTCTTCGCGCCCCGAGAGCGTATCGGTCGGCGAGTCCAGGAGGCTTGAAACGAGAGGGCAGCGGATGGCCGCGGTCAGCCGTGCGAGAGCCATCGCCCGGAGTGCTTTATCCCTCAACCACGCCGGACGCGGACGTCCCGGAAGACGTTGGCGAAGCGGCTGGCCGGGGGGCGGCCATCCGTTGCCCGGGCGGCTGGCGCCGCCGCCCGGGCGGGACGGGTTGTGGGGATCGGATCGAACGGTCCTAAAGACGGGGCGAAGTCACTTGGCCGCCTCACCCTCAGGCACCGGATTGAAGCACGCCGCAAGCTGCCCCGACCCCATTTCCATCAACGGCGGGTCCTCCGCCGCGCAGCGGTCCACCGCCCGCGGACATCGCGCGCGGAAGGCGCAGCCCGTCGGCGGATTCAGCGGATCGGGCAACTCGGTCTCCCGCCCTTCGGGTGCCTTGAGATCGCGGCCCACGACAGGCGCACTGTCGGCGAGCAACTTCGTGTAGGGGTGCCGGGGGGCGCGGAAGACGTCCTCGGCGCGCCCCACCTCCACGACCGCGCCGAAGTAGAGCACCGCGACCCGGTCGGACACCGCCTCGACCACGGCGAGGTCGTGGGAGATGAACAGGTACGTAAGCCCCAGCTCCGCCTTCAGCCGCGCCAGCAGGTTCAGCACCTGCGCCTGCACGCTGACGTCCAGCGCCGAGACCGGCTCGTCCAGGATCAGGATGCGCGCCTCCGCCGCGAGCGCCCGGGCGATGCCGATCCGCTGCGCCTGTCCGCCGGAGAACTCGTGCGGGTAACGGTCGAGGAACTCCTCCCGCAGGTTCACGGCGTCGAATATCTCGGCGATCCGCTCGCGACGCCGCGCCTTGGGCATGGAATGCAGGTGCTTCAGCGGAGCCTCCATCACCTGCCGGATCGTCTTGCGCGGGTTCAGGGACGAGATCGGGTCCTGGAAGACGTACTGGATTTTCCTGCCGAATTCGGACGGGTCGGCGTTGTCGAGCGCGGCGCCCTCGATCTCGATCGTGCCGTCGGTGGGCGACAGCAGGCCGACCAGCATCCGCGCCAGCGTGGACTTGCCGCAGCCGCTCTCGCCGACGATGCCGAGCGTCTCGCCCGTCTCCACCGTCAGCGTCACCGGCCGGACGGCATGGACCACCCCCCTCGGCGGGCCGAACATCCGCTTGCCGACGGGGAAGTCCTTGGTGAGGTTCTCCAGCTTCAGCGCAGCACTCATTGAGCGGCCTCCACTCTGTCTGCCGTGATCGGCTCGGCCTCCACCGGCGGGCCGGGGACCGCCTCGGGCGCGCCGGGCACCTCGGCCTCGGGGAACAGGCACCGCACGGCGCGTCCGCCCTGCCCCATCAGCGCCACGTCGTCCTGCCGGCAGACGTCCCGCGCCTTCGGGCAGCGGTCGGCGAAGTGGCAGCCGTCCGGCAGCCGGTCCACCGCCGGCGGCAGGCCCGGGATCGCGGCGAGCGCGCGCTTGCCCTCGCCCAGTTCGGGGACGCAGGCGATGAGGCGTTTCGTGTAGGGGTGCGCGGGCGAGCGGAGGATGTCGGAGGTGCTCCCCTCCTCCACGATGCGGCCGGCATACATGACGGCGACGCGGTCGCAGAGCTGGGCGACGACGCCGAAATCGTGGGTGATGAAGACGATGGCGAGGCCGCGCTCGCGCCGCAGGTCCGAGAGCAGCGACAGGATCTGCGCCTGAACGGTCACGTCCAGCGCGGTCGTCGGTTCGTCGGCGATGATGACCTCGGGGTCGTTCGCCAGCGCCATCGCGATGCCGACCCGCTGGCGCATGCCGCCCGACATCTCGTGCGGGTAGCTGTCGATGCGGCTCTCGGCGTTCGGGATGCGGACCTGTTTCAGCAGCTCCAGCGCCTTCGCCCGCGCCTCCTTGTCCGAGACGCGGTGGTGCACGCGGATCGCCTCCACCAGCTGGTCGCCGACGGTGAAGAGCGGGTGCAACGTGGCGAGCGGGTCCTGGAAGATGTAGGCGACGCGGTCGCCGCGCAGCGCGCGGAGCTGGCGATAGGGCATGCCGACCGTGTCCTCGCCTTCGACATAGACCGCGCCGCCGGTGATGACGCCGGGCGGCGAGGCGACGAGGCCCATGACGGAGAGCGCGGTGACCGACTTGCCGGAGCCGCTTTCGCCGATGATGCCGAGGCACTCGCCGGGCTTCACCGCGAGGGTGACGCCGCCGACCGCCTTGTAGGTGCGGCGCTTGAGGCGGAACTCGGTCGAGAGGTCGGTCATCTCGAGGATTCCTTCGTCGCGGAAGGCCGGCGCTGCGCCCCTGCGGTCCACGGTCGTCGCCGCGGCGGGCCGCGACAGCGCGCCGGAGCGCAAGCGCGGGTCCAGCGCGTCGCGGATGCCGTCGCCGAGGAGGTTGATGGACATGACGATGATCAGGATCATCAGGCCCGGCGGATAGCTGACATGCGGGTCGGTGATGAGCGAGTCCTTCGCCAGCCCCAGCATCGAGCCGAGGTCCGGGTCCGGCGGCTGCGAGCCGAGGCCGAGGAAGGACAGGCCCGCCGTCTCGAGGATCATCCAACCGACCGTGGTCGAGGCGGCAACGACGATCACCGGCACCACGTTCGGCAGGATCTCTGTCAGGATGATGCGGACATGCCCCATCCCGGCGAGCTTGGCCGCGTCCACGAACTCCTTGTGGGCGATGCCGACGGTCACGCCGCGGATGTTGCGGGCGAAGAACGGGATGTTCACCGCCGCCACCGCGATCAGCGCGTTCATCAGGCCGGGGCCGAGGGCGGCGACGATGGCGAGCGCCAGCAGGATGTAGGGAAACCCCATGATGAGGTCGATCAGCCGCATCAGGATGTTGTCCGTCCGCCCGCCGAAATAACCCGCGACGATGCCGATGGCGGCCCCCAGCACCGCGGCGATCACGGCGGAGGCGAAGCCGATCGCCAGCGACACCCGCGTCCCCCACAGGAGGCGCGAGAGGATGTCGCGGCCGAGATGGTCGGTGCCGAGGAGGTGCCCCTCCTCCCCGAACCAGGCGTTCTTGATCGACGGATCGGTGGCGTTCGGGGGGTACAGCGGCAGCCACGGCGTGACGAGGGCCAGAAGGATCACGAGGATCAGGACGATCCCGCCCCAGAGGGCGAGGCGGTTGCGGGCGATGAGCGCGAGGGTCGTCACGTCTTGATCCTCGGGTCCAGCATCGCCTGGATCACGTCGACGATGATGTTGAAGAGGACGTAGAGCGTTGCGACGAGGACCACGCCGCCCTGCACCAGCAGCAGGTCCCGCTGCAGGATCGCGTCGACGAGCATCCGGCCGACGCCCGGCCACTCGAACACCTTCTCGATGTAGACCGCGCCGGACAGCACGAACCCCGCCTGCAGGCCGAGGACCGGGACGATCGAGACCATCGCCGCCTTCAGCGCGTGGCGCCAGACGACGCCCCGCTCGTCCACGCCCTTGGCGCGGGCGGTGCGGATGTAGTCCTGCCGCAGCACCTCCAGCATGGCGGAGCGGGAGAGGCGCGCGATGACGCCGAGCGCCACGAGGGCCAGCGCCGTCGCCGGCAGGACCAGGTGGTGCGCCACGTCCCGGAACCCGCCGCCGCCGAGATAGGCGAGGCCCTGCATGCCGGAGGGCGGGAACCACCCCAGCGAGACCGAGAAGATCAGGATCAGCATCATGCCGAGGAAGAAGGACGGGATGGAGATGCCGAGGAGGACGGCGAAGGTGATCGCCTTGTCCGCCGTGCCGTACTGCCGCGCGGCCGAGACGACGCCGGCGGCGACGCCGAGGATCGAGCAGATGACGAAGGAGGCACCGGCGAGCAGGAGCGTGGCCTGGAACCGCTCCCACACCTCGTCGAGGACGGGGCGGTTCAGCGAGTAGGAGCGGCCGAAGTCGCCCTGCAGCAGGCTGGTAAGCCAGATGAAATACCGGACGGGCAGCGGCTGGTCGAGGCCGAGGTCGCGGTTGATGCGGGCGACGTTCTCGGGCGTGGCGTAGGCGCCGAGGATGGCGGTCGCGGGATCGCCCGGGATCATCGCCATGATGAGGAAGACGACGATGGTCAGGCCGAGGACCACCGGGACGGCGGAGACGAGGCGCTTGAGGATGTAGCTGCCCATCGGGCTCCCTCCGGGTGGGCCGGCGCGGCAGCGGGGCCGCCTCGGGCGATGTAGGGTGGGTGAAACCCACCATTCCGGACGTCGCGCGCGGTGGGTTTCACCCACCCTACAGGTGCCGCAGTCGGGCGGCGCGCCGAAAGCGCGCCGCCCGCCTCCGTCACTCCTTGGTCACGTCTTCCAGCAGCAGGTAGAAGCTCGGCTGCAGCTCGAAGTTGCCGACGCGGTCGTTCGCCACCGCGTTCTGCACCCAGTTGGCGACGAACACCCACGGCGCGTCCTCGACCACGATCTCCTGCATCTGCTTGTAAAGCTCGGCGCGCTCGTCCTGGTCGGTCGCCACGCGGGCGCGGTCCAGCAGGTCGTCCACCTCGGGGTTGGAATAGTAGCCCGAGTTGAAGCCGCCCTCTTCGGGGAACGCGGCGGTGCGCAGCGTGAGGAACGGCAGCGTGTCGGGGTCCGAGGTCATCCATGCCATCTCGGCCATGTCGGCCTTGCCCTCGAGGCCGGGATTCACCTCGCCGAGGAATGTGTTCCACTCGTAGGTCTCGATGGTGACGTCGAAACCGACCGCCTCCAGATCGGCCTGGATCGCGGTGCCCATGGCGATCGGGTCGAGCATGCCGGAGCCGCCCTCGGTGACGTAGAAGGTCACCTCGGGGTTCTCCATCCCGGCCTCGGCCAGAAGCTCGCGGGCGCGGTCGGGATCGTAGGGATAGGGCTCCAGCGCGTCGTTGTAGGCCCAGCCGAAGGCGGGCGGCGTCGGGCCGGCAGCGACCTGCGCGGTACCGTCGAGCACGTCCTCGACGAGGCTCTCCTTGTTGATCGCGTAGTTCGCGGCCTGGCGGACCTGCTGGTTCGCGAACGGCCCCTCGCGCATGTTGAGGATGAGGAACCAGACGTGCGGGCCTGCGGCCTCGTAGATCTCGTAGCCGTCGCCCTCGAACTCGGTCAGCGCGTTCGGCGGCACCTCGACCATGACGTCGATCCCGCCGGCCAGCATCTCGGCCACGCGGGTGTTGGCGTCGGTCAGCGGGCGGAAGACGACCGCCTGCAGCTCGGGCGCGCCGTTCCAGTAGTCGGCGTTGGCCTCGACCACGACGGCCTCGTTGGACTGCCACTCGACGAAGTGGAAGGGGCCGGTACCGACCGGATTCCGGCCGAAATCGGCGCCGTACTCCTCGACCGCGGCGGGCGAGACGATGGCGCCGGTGGGCGAGGCGAGGTTCGACATGAAGGGCGCGAAGGGCTCGGTCAGCGTGAACCGCACCGTCAGATCGTCCACCGCCTCGACGCTCTCGACCGAGGAGAAGAAGAAGGCGAGCGGGAACGGGCCGGTGTCGTAGTAGGGATGCGCCTCGTCCAGCATCCTCTGAAACGTGAAGACGACGGCGTCGGCGTTGAACGGCGTGCCGTCGTGGAAGGTGACGCCCTCACGCAGGTTGAAGGTGTATTCCAGCCCGTCGTCGCTGATCTCCCAGTCCGTCGCCAGCTTCGGCACGATGTTCAGCGTGCCGCTCTCGTAGCCGACGAGGCCGTCGTAGATGTTGACGAGGATGCGGAAGTCGTTCGCCGCGGTGACGGTCTGCGGGTCCAGCGACTTCGGCTCGGCGATCTGGCCGACGACGAGGACGCCCGGCGGCGTCTGCGCGGCGGCGGGACCGGCGAGCGCCAGCGTCGCGGCGGCGCCGGTGGCCAGAAGCGCCCGGCGGGTCCAGTTGAGAAGTGTCATGGGGTGCGGTCCTCTCCTGTTCGGCGAAGTGGGGCGGGCCACGTCTTGACGCGCGGTCCTTGCGTCAAGCGGACCAAATTATCATGATAAATGTCAAGCGCGATGACAGGCAGGAGAGCCCGTGACCTATTCGATCCTCGTCCGCGACGAAGAAACCGGCACCATCGGCGGTGCGGCGACCACCGGGTCGCTGTGCGTGGGCGGCTGGGTCCTGCGCGGCCGGCCCGATACAGGCATGAGCGCGAGCCAGGGCTCCGCGCCGTCCACGTTCTGGGGCGAGGAGGCGCTGGACCTGATGGCGGGCGGCACCCCGGCGGCCGAGGCGGTGCGACGGCTGACCTCCTCCGACCCCGGCCGGGCGCACCGGCAGATGACCGCGCTCGATTGCGGCGGCGGGACGGGTCATTTCACCGGGGCGGAGTCGATCGCCTCGGCCTGCGCGGCGGAGGCGCCGGGCGCGGTGGCGGCGGGGAACCTGCTGTCGAACGCCGACGTGCCGCAGGCGGTGCTGGACGGCTATGCCCGGGCGACGGGCGCGGTCTCGGCGCGGCTGCTGGCAGCATTGGTCGCCGGGCGCGAGGCGGGGGGCGACTCACGGGGGCTGCTGTCCGCGGCGCTGCTGGTGTTCGCGCCGCGGCGGCCGCCGCTGACGTTGCGGGTGGACCTGGCCGACGACCCGCTGGAGGCGCTGGAGCGGCTGCACAGTTGCGCGACGAGCGGGGATTACGCGGACTGGACGCGGGTGGTGCCGGTCATCGGCGATCCGCACCGCTGGCAGGCGCCGGACTGACCGGACGCCGTCACGGGGTTTGACCCGGACTTCGGCGATGTCCGTCACGATCTTCGCCGGAGATCGGTGCGTCAGCCCTCGATGAAGCGGCTGAGGACGCGGGCCTCCTGCCCCTCCATCAGCCGCTGCGCCGTCTCCATGTGCGCGGCCATGACGCGCCGCGCGGCGGGGCCGTCTCCCCGGGCGAGCGCCGCGATCAGCTCTATCTGGTAGGCGTGGCCCGTGCGGCGCAGCTCGGGGTTCGGCGGCGCGAACAGCTCGCGCGAGACGGTGATGTCGGACAGCACCTCGGCCATGAAGCCGACGACGAAGCCCAGCAGCTCGTTGCCCGCATGCTCGGCCAGCCGGGCGTGGAAGCGCAGCGAGGCGACGTGCTGCGCCCGCTCCTCGTCGAGGTCGGTCGCCGGCTCGGCGCAGGCGTCGGCCAGCGCACGCAGCTCGTCCAGCTGCGCGGGGGTCAGCCGGCCGGCGAGGTCCTCGGCCATCACCGGCTCCAGCGCACGGCGCATCTGGTAGATGTCGCCGATCGTCAGTCCGCGGAAGTAGAAGTAGTTCGCCAGCAGCGCCCGCGCCCGGCCCGTGGACACGCGGCCGACGAAGCTGCCGCCGCCGGGACCGGTGCGCGTCTCGATCAGACCCTGCGCCTCGAGGATGCGCATCGCCTCGCGGATCGTGCTCTTGGCCATGCCGAAGCGCGCCATCAGATCGGCCTCGCCCGGCAGGCGGTCGCCGGTCTTCAGGCCCTTCGAGACGACCCAGTCCTTGATCGCCTCCGCCACCTTCACGGGGCGCGAGCGCCGCGGCGGGCGGGAGGGGGTGGCGTCGTTCATCGCGGGTCACCCTAGTGCGGGCGGTCCGGCGTGGAAAGGTCGGCGGCCGGACGGGACGGATCCGCCGGACGATATGCACAGGGCGGAGCGGACCCGCCGCGCCGCCCTCCCCGCAGCCAGCTGCGGCGCATGTCTCTTCCACGAGGTCGCGGACCAACCCGCTGACGTTTCCAACGGGCGCCCGATGCCCTGCCCGCTTGACGCCCGGGCGGCCGCGGCCGACGGTCCGGTAGCGAACGAAGGAGCGCCGAAGTGAGCGACATCCCCCCGACCGACCCCGCGATCCGCGCCCGCGGCCTAATCAAGCGCTTCGGCGATCTCGCCGCGGTGGACGGGATCGACCTCGATGTGCCGCGGGGCGAGATCTTCGCGATCCTGGGCCCCAACGGCGCGGGCAAGACGACGCTGATCCGGATGCTGGCGACGCTGCTGACGCCGGACGGGGGCGAGGCGACGGTGCTTGGCCACGACCTGACGGCCGACCCTCAGGCGGTGCGCGGCGCCATCGCGCTGACCGGGCAGTTCGCGTCCCTGGACGAGGATCTGACGGGGCGCGAGAACCTCATCCTGCTGGCGCGGCTGTGGGGCTTTTCCCGCCGCGACGCGCGAGCGCGGGCCGAGGCGCTGCTTGCCGACTTCGACCTCGCCGACGCGGCGACCCGGCAGGTGAAGGCCTATTCGGGAGGCATGCGGCGGCGGCTGGACATCGCGGCCTCGCTGATCGTGACGCCGGGCGTGCTGTTCCTGGACGAGCCGACGACCGGCCTCGACCCGACCGCGCGGCAGAAGGTGTGGCGGCTGATCCGCCAGCTGGCCGGATCGGGCGTGACGATCCTCCTGACGACGCAGTACCTGGAGGAGGCGGACCAGCTGGCGCGGCGGATCGCGGTGGTGGACCACGGCCGCAAGATCGCCGAGGGCACCAGCCGCGAGCTGAAGGCGCAGGTCGGCGAGGGGTTCCTGTCTGTGACGCTGGCCGACGCGTCCCGGCTGGACGAGGCTGCCGACCTCCTCGCTGCGCAGCTCGGCGCGCGCCCGGGCCGGAATGCCGAGGACAGCCGGCTCACCGTCCGCGCCGGCTCCGCCGCCGAGGCGAACGCGGCGCTGGCTGCGCTGATCGCGGCGGGGATCGAGCCGTCCGACTTTTCCATGGGCGCGCCGAGCCTGGAGGAGGTGTTCTTCGCGCTGACCGGCGGGCCGGGCGCCGGGCGCGAGGCGACCGAGTGAGGGGCTGGGAGCCGCGCGCTCTGGCTGCGCGGGGCCCCGGCTCGGGGCCGGGGCGGGTGTCTTTGCTGGTCAGCCGCGATCCCCGGTCCTCGCCGGGTGCTTCCTCCGCACCCCTTTCCGCCCGTCCCGGGCCTGACCCGGGACCCCGATCGGCCTCGCGCCTTCATCGAACCCGCCGAACCTCTCCCCCACCGATGAGCCGCCCATGACCGACCCCGCCTTCGCCCGCACGACCCGCCCTGCCCCGCCCGGCCCGTTCGCCAACGCGCTGACCTTCGGCTGGCGCGCCGTTCTGAAGTTCAAGCACGTGCCCGAGCAGCTGTTCGACCTCGTCATGACGCCGATCATGTTCACGCTGCTCTTCACCTTCGTCTTCGGCGGCGCACTGGCGGGGTCCACGGGCGATTACCTGCAGTATTTCCTGCCCGGCATCCTGGTGCAGACCGTCATCTTCAACGCCGTCTATTCCGGCATGGGACTGTGCACCGACATCACCAAGGGGCTGTTCGACCGCTTCCGCAGCCTGCCGATCTGGTCGCTGGCGCCGTTCGCGGGGCTGATCGTCGGCGACGTGCTGCGGCACCTGATCGCGGGCGGGATCATCCTCGGGATCGGGCTGATCCTCGGCTACCGGCCGGAGGCGGGGGTGCCGGGGGTGCTGGCGGCGTTCGTCCTGCTGCTGGCCATCGGGTTCGGCTTCGGCTGGGTGTTCCTCGTCGTGGGCCTGCTGGTGCGGACGCCGACGACGGTGTTGACCCTCAGCTTCTCCGTCCTTTTCCCGGTCGTGTTCGCGTCCAACATCATGGTCCAGCCCGAGACGATGCCGGGATGGCTGGAGGCGTTCGTGCGGGCCAATCCGATCAGCTGGATGACGACGGCGATGCGGGGGCTGCTGAGCGGAACGGCGACGGCGGGCGAGGTGGTGGCGGCGCTCGCCGCGCCGGCGGCGCTGGCGCTGGTGCTGATGCCGGTGACGCTGCGGCTGTACCGGCGGAACGCCTGAGACGAAAGGAGCGGCCCCTGAGGGGACCGCTCCTGAAGGCAAGGCGCGAACGAATTTCGAGAAATTCGTTCTGGCGCAGAGGGAAATTCGTCGAATTTCCTTCGCGCGTGAGCTTACTCCGCCGCCGGGGCGTTCTCGATCGTGATCCGGCCGTCGGTGTAGGGCGTGTAGGGCCCGTTCGCCGCCAGGTACTCGGCCGTCACGTCGGCCAGATCGGGGCCGAAGTCGTAGGCGTTCTCGGCGTTCACGAACATCGAGTAGCCGTCTCCGCCGTTGCGGACGTAGTTGTTCGACACCGCTCCGTAGGTCGCCTCGGGATCCAGCGGCTCGCCACCGACCGTCACCTCGGTGATGCGGCTGCCCGGCTCCTGGCTGAGGTCGGCGGTGAAGGTCATGCCCGCGATCTGCGGGAAGCGGCCGGCGCCTTCCTCGACCTGGGACACGCCGTTCTCCAGCGCCTCCATCAGCTGCGCGCCGGTGATCTGGAAGGTGGACAGCGTATTCTGGAACGGCAGCACCGTCAGCACCTCGCCCATCGTCACCTCGCCCGCGTCGATCGACGCCCGAAGGCCGCCGGAGTTGGCGATGGCGACGTCGATGCCCTGGTCCGCCACGCGGTCGAGCATGGCGTCGGCGACGAGGTTGCCCATCGAGCATTCCATCGCGCGGCAGATGTCGCGGTTGCCCTCGATCGCCTCGGAGGTCTCGGCGACAACCTCGTTGCGGATCTCGTCCAGCGGCGCGGCGTATTCGGCGATCTGGTCCAGGACGCCCTGGTTCTCCTCGACGCTCGCGTCGATCAGCAGCGGCTGGCCGGACGCCTCGATGATGTTGCCGTCGTCGTCGAATGTGACGTCCAGCATGCCGAGGTACTTGCCGTAGGCGTAAGCCTGCACGATGGCGGTATCACCGACCATCGTCGGGTAGGCACCCTGCGCGCCCTCCATGTCGCCCAGGAGCGTGTTGGTGTGGCCGCCGACGATGACGTCGACGCCGGTCGTGTTCTCGGCGACCGTCTGGTCGAGGCCGTAGCCCGAGTGGCTGAGGACGACGATCTTGTTCACGCCGGCCTCGGTCAGCGCGTCGACCTCGGCCTGAACGGCGTCGGACGGATCGGTGAAGATCACGTTCGGCCCCGGCGAGGCGAGTTCGTCGGTGTCCTGCGGCGTCAGGCCGATCAGGCCGATCGTCTCGCCGCCGACCTCGATCGTCGTGGACTTCATGATCGCGTCCGCGAGCAGCGGCTCGCCGCTGACGTCGGCGTTCGACATCAGGATCGGGAACTCCACCGTGTCCACGAACTCGCGCAGGACCTCGGGGCCGTCGTCGAACTCGTGGTTGCCGACAGTCATCGCGTCGTAGCCGAGCTGGTTCATGAACTCGGCCGTCATCGAGCCCTTGTAGTAGGTGTAGAACAGCGTGCCCTGGAACTGGTCGCCGCCGTCCACGAGGATGGTGTTCTCGTTCTCGGCGCGGGCCTGCTCGATCGCGGTGACGAGGCGCGCGGTGCCACCGAAGCACTCGCCGGCGGCGTTGGTCTCGGCGTCGCAGGTCGAATCGAACGCGCTGATCGGCTCGAACCGGTCGTGGAAGTCGTTGGTGTGCAGGATCGTCATCGAGAAGTCGGCGAGCGCCGTGCCGGCCGGCAGCAGGAGCGCGGCGGACGAGAGCAGGAGGCGTTTCATGTGGATTTCCCCGTCGGTGTTGTTGTCTGCGGTCAACCTTGCGTCCACCGGTCCCCGGTGTCAAAGGCCGCGGTTCCGACGCCGTAACGTCAGCGGATGACGGGGAGGTGACGCTGCTTCTTGACGCGGCGTTCGCGCTGCGGTGGGTAGGCGCCATGCTGATCTACAAGATTTTCCGCGCCCCCGAGTGGGCAGAGCTGCAGGCGGCGGGATCCACCCCCGGCGCGCCGGTCGACGTCGCCGACGGCTACGTCCACTTCTCCACCGCCGCGCAGGTCGCCGAGACGGCGGCGAAGCATTTCGCCGGCGAGGACGGGCTGATGCTGCTGTCGGTGGAGGCGGACGCCCTCGGCGACGACCTCAAGTGGGAGCCGTCGCGCGGCGGGCAGCTGTTCCCGCACCTGTACCGCGAGCTGCGCCTGTCGGATGTCGCGGCGGCGCGGGCGATGCCGCTGGTGGACGGCGACCACCGCCTGCCCGACCTGTCGTGATAGAGAAGCTCGGCCTCGCCGTCCTGCACCGGATCGACCCCGAGACGGCGCACGGTCTGGCGCTGAAGGCGCTGCAGGCGGGCCTCGGCCCCCGCGGCGGGCCGGTGACGTCGCCGCGGCTGCGGACGAGCCTGGCGGGGCTCGACCTGCCGAACCCGGTCGGCCTGGCCGCCGGGTTCGACAAGAACGCCGAGGTGCTGGCGCCGCTGTCGCGCGCCGCGTTCGGCTTCCTCGAAGTGGGCGCGGTGACGCCGCGGGCGCAGACCGGCAACCCGCGGCCGCGGCTGTTCCGGCTCGCCGAGGACCGCGCCGCGATCAACCGCTTCGGCTTCAACAATGCCGGGATGGAGGCGGCGGCCGGGCGCCTGGCGCAGCGGCCGGAGGGGACCGTGCTCGGGTTGAACCTCGGCGCCAACAAGGACAGCCACGACCGCGCAGCGGACTTCGCGAAGGTGCTGACGCGCTGCGGCGCCCGGATCGACTTCGCGACCGTCAACGTCTCGTCCCCCAATACCGAGCATCTGCGCGACCTGCAGGGCCGCGAGGCGCTGGCCGCCTTGCTGGCCGGCGTGATGGAGGCGAACGCCGCCCTCGCCCGGCCGGTGCCGGTCCTGGTCAAGATCGCGCCCGACCTGAAGGAGGGCGAGCTCGCCCAGGTCGCCGAGGTGGCCGAGGCGGCGGGCCTGGCGGGGATCGTCGCGACGAACACCACGATCACGCGCGACGGATTGAAAAGTGCAAGACGGGAGGAGACAGGCGGCCTCTCCGGCTCTCCCCTGTTCGAAAGGTCCACCCGCGTTCTGGCGCGCCTGTCGACGTTGACCCGCCTGCGGCTGATCGGCGTGGGCGGCGTCGCCTCGGCCGAGGACGCCTACGCCAAGATCCGCGCGGGGGCGAGCGCGGTGCAGCTGTACACCGCACTCGTCTACGGCGGACTGGCGCTGGCGCGGGAGGTGGCCGAGGGGCTGGACGCCCTGCTGGCGCGGGACGGCTTCGCCTCGGTCGCCGACGCGGTCGGGACCGACCGCGACCGCTGGCTCACCAGATAGCGACCGTGGGGTAGACGCTGTCGTCCTTCAGCCATTCCAGCGTCTCGGAGACCGGGATGAAGGCGAGGAAGACCAACGCGTCGAAGAAGTTGCCGTAGAGCGGGCGGAGCGTCACCTCGATCCGCTCGGGCGTGCGGAACAGCCGCAGGTTCGGCAGGATCATCGGCACCTCGGCGGCATACTCCTCGTAGGCGGCACCGAAGCTGCGGCGCAGGTACTCCTCCTCCAGCCGGGCGGTGATCGCGAGGATGCCGCCCACGGTCGCGGTCAGCGCCAGCGCCAGCAGCACCGACCCGCTCATCAGGCCAAGGCCCGCAACGCCCAGCGTCGAGAAGAAGTAGAGCGGGTGCCGCGCCATCGAGTACGGCCCCTCGCGCACGACCCGCCGGTTCTTGGCGCCGCCGGAATAGAGGATCGACCAGAAGCGCCCGAGCACCGCGAAGATGACGCAGTAGATGCCCACCTGCTCCATCGTCTCGACGAGCGGCGACTCGAGATCCCAGACGGGTCGGGTGAAGACGAGGATCGGCAGCAGGAGAACGAACACGGCGCGCAGGACGCCGATCCGGGCCTTCTGGTTCACGGGGCGAGCGGCAGGCTTGGTCATGACCCACTCCTGCCGGAAGCTTCCCCCCCGGGCAAGGCTCGCATGGTCAGGCGGCGGCCGGCGGGATGGCCTCCGCCTCGGCCTCGAGCGAGGGGTAGCGCAGGCCGAGGGTCACGCCGCGGGCGACGAAGGAGATCAGCAGCGCCAGCCACAGGCCGTGATTGCCGAGGGCCGGGACCAGCGTCAGCGCCGCGATCAGGTAGACGACGAACGACACCGCCATCATGTTGCGCATGTCCCGGGTGCGGGTGGCGCCGATGAAGATGCCGTCCAGCATCCAGGCCGCGATTCCGGCGACGGGCGCGGCGACCATGTACGGCAGGTAGTGGCGCGCCCCCTCTCGCACGTCCGGCGCGGTCGTCATCACGTCGATGATCGCCCCGCCGCCCAGCGCGAAGGCGAGGCTGAGCCCGGCGCAGATCGCCAGCCCCCAGCCCGACGTCAGCAGGGCGCCGCGGCGCAGCCCCGGCCGGTCGCGGCGGCCCATCGCCTGCCCCACCAGCGTCTCGGCCGCGAAGGCGAAGCCGTCGAGCGCGTAGGCCGTGATGTGCAGGAACTGCAGCAGGATCTGGTTCGCCGCCAGCTGCACGTCGCCGAAGTCCGATCCCCAGAACAGGAACGACACGAAGACCGCCTCCAGCAGCAGCGAGCGCAGGAGGATGTCGACGTTGACCACCGTCATCCGCCTCAGGCGGGCGGGGTCGAACACCCGCGCCCGGTCGCGCCAGTCGGTCCCGGCGAAGGCGTCGCGGCAGTACCACAGGCCGAGGGCGAGGCCGGACCATTCGGCGATGAAGGTGGCCGTCGCCACCCCGCCGACGCCCCAGCCGAGGCCGAGCACGAAGAGGAGGTCGAGCACGATGTTGGTGCCGTTCATCAGCAGCTGGATGGCGAAGACGGCGCGCGTCCGCTCCTGCGCGATCAGCCAGCCGGTGATGCCGTAGATCGCGATAGCGGCCGGCGCCGACCAGACGCGGATCGCCATGTACTGGCGCGCGAGGCCCTCGACTTCGGCGCTCGCCGGCGAGAGGCGGAAGGCCGCCCAGAACAGCGGCAGCTGCAGGGCGATGATCGCCACGCCCGCCGCCGCGCCGATCAGCAGGGCCCGGGACAGCAGCGCCGCGACCTCGGGGCCGTTCCCCTCGCCCGCCGCCCGCGCCGTCAGGCCGGTCGTGCCCATCCTGAGGAAGCCGAAGACCCAGTAGAGCGCGGTCAGGATAATCGCCCCGATGCCGACCGCCCCGATCGGCGCCGCTTCGCCCAGCTGGCCGACGACGCCGGTATCCACCGCGCCGAGGATCGGCACGGTCGCGTTCGACAGCACGATCGGGATCGCGACGTTCAGCACCCTGCGGTGGGTCAGCGCCGCGGCCACGCGCTCAGCCCTCGCGCGGGGGCATCAGGAAATGTCCCGTCGCCTGCGCGAACAGGCGCGCGCGGTTGTCCTGCCAGGCCTCCACATGGACCGACGCGTAGCGCCGGCCCGACCGGTTCACCCGCGCCCGCGCGTAGGCGTCCCGCGGCAGGCCGGAGCGCAGGTAGTCCACGGTGATGTCGATGGTCTTGGGCAGGCGCGGCGGCGGGGCGTCGCCGTATTCCGGCAGGCGCCCGCCCTCCATGTCGTCCCAAAGGACCGCCCAGGCGAGTTCCAGGATCGCCGTCGTCTCGAGGAAGGCCGCCGTCACCCCGCCGTGCAGCGCCGGCAGGCCGGGATTGCCGATGAGCTTGTCGTCGAACGGCAGCACGGCGGTCAACTCGTCGCCGCGGCGGTCGACGGTGATGCCGAGAAAGGCGGCGTAGGGAATGGAACCGACCAGACCGGCGAGCGCCCGGTCGCGGCGGCCCTTGACCACCTGCACCGGCTCGGGCCGTTGCCGCGGGCTCATCGGCCGCGCTCCACGGTGAAGGCGCCGGTGGCGGAGGCGACGGGCCGCCCCTCCTCGCCGTCGGTGGCGGTGGCGCGGACGAACGCGACCGAGCGGGTCATGTGGTAGCACACCGCCTCGGCCCGGATCGCGCGGCCGGGGGTGGCGGAGCGCATGTAGTCGATGCGCAGATCCAGCGTCGCCGTGCCGGCGGGCGTCTGCGCGTGCGCCATCACCGCCGCCCCGCCGCACGTGTCCATCAGCGCCGAGACGGCGCCGCCGTGGATCACCCCGGTCTCGGGATCGCCGATCAGGCGCGCGTCGTAGGGCATCTCCATCACCGCGCGGCCCTCGGTCAGGTCCACCAGGGTCATGCCCAGCGCCCGTGCGTGCGGCAGCGCGCCGATGAAGGCGCGGCCGAAGGCCAGTCGCCGCTCCGCGATGTCGTCGTCCTCGGCCATCGTCCTCTCCGCCCGCGTGCGGTCCAACTTGCCGCTTGGGGGCGCGGGGGCAAGGCGTATCTCGTCGACCTTGCAGGGACCGCCGCGCGATCCGGTTGTCCGGCCCGCCCTTGGCGACTAGATTCCCGGCGGACGTGGGGAGGGCCGAAGTGACCGAGCGACTGTCGTTCAAGGAGATGTGCGCCCGGTTCGACGTGACCCCGCGGACCCTGCGCTACTACGAATACATCGAGCTGCTGTCGCCCGAGCGCGATGGTCGCGCCCGCTGGTACGGCCCGACCGAGATCGCGCGCATGACGCTGATCCTGCGCGGCCGCAAGTTCGGCTTCGCGCTCGAGGACATCCGCCAGTGGCTGCTGATCTACGACAACGAGGGGACCGAGGCGCAGATGCGGCGCTGGGTCTCTCTCGCCGACGAACAGCTGGTCCGTCTCGCCGAGGAGAAGGCGCAGCTCGAGGATACGATCGAAGAGCTGAAGCGGCTGCGCGACCAGACGGCGAACGGGCTGTCCTGACCGGCTGATTCGGCTGCGCCCGCCAGGAACACCGGCTCATGTGCGAAGACGCACCGATGACGCGGCCCCGGAATTTGACCATCAGGTCGAAAAATTTCGCGCTCGGGTTGCGAAAGTTTCGTGACCTTTCGTCAACGAATTTTTGACGCCGCGTTTCGTTTACGTACACGTCACTTCGTCTTGTAAGATGCCGTCAGTGGGCGCACCTCACGCCGCGGAACACTCCCCCACATCCGCAACGTGAGATGAGCTCGTGATGACCGACACCGAAAAGACCATGACCATCCGCGAAATGTGCGACAGCTTCGACGTCACCCCCCGCACGCTTCGCTTCTACGAATCCAAGGAGCTGCTCTTCCCGATCCGCGAGGGCACCCGCCGGCTGTTCACCCGGCGCGACCGTGCGCGGCTCAAGCTGATCCTGCGCGGCAAGCGCTTCGGCTTCAGCCTCGAGGAGATCCGGCAGCTTCTGGACCTGTATCACATGGGCGACGCGCAGAAGACGCAGCTCGAGCGGACCTACGAAGTGGCCCGCACGCACCTGGCCGAGATGGAAGGCCAGCGCGATGAGCTGACCCAGGCGATCGACGAGCTGAAAGGCCAGATCGACTGGTGCGCCGCCGAACTCGAGAAGCGCCGCACCGGCGCCGCCGCCTGACGAGGGCGGCGATCGGTCCCGGCCTCAGGCCGGGACCGCCGGGGCGGCATGGCTTGACCTCGGGGCCCCCGGGCCCCGGCACGACGAAGGAAAGACGATGCCGAGCTATACCGCCCCCACCCGCGACCTGCAGTTCGTCCTGCACGACCTGCTGAAGATCTCCGACAGCGACATCCCCGGATACGCCGACCTCGACCGCGATTTCACCGCCGCCATCATCGAGGAGGCGGGCCGACTGTCGTCAGAGGTGCTGGCGCCGCTGAACGCCGTCGGCGACCGCGAGGGCTGCCGGCTGGAGAACGGGGTGGTGCGCACGCCCACCGGCTTCCGCGAGGCGTTCGACCAGCTGCGCGAGGGCGGCTGGACCGCCCTCGACTGCGCCGAGGAATATGGCGGCCAGGGCCTGCCGGCGATCATGCGCACCGCGACCAACGAGGCGTTCGTCTCGGCCAACATGGCGCTGAACATGTACCAGGGCCTGACCCACGGCGCCTACCTCGCCATCCTGCATCACGGCACCGAGGCGCAGAAGGCCGAGTGGCTGCCCAAGCTCGTCTCGTGCGAGTGGACCGGCACGATGAACCTGACCGAGCCGCACTGCGGCACCGACCTCGGCCTGATGCGGACGAAGGCCGAGCCGCAGGAGGACGGGAGCTACCGGATCACCGGGCAGAAGATCTTCATCTCCGCCGGCGAGCACGACATGGCGGACAACATCGTTCACCTGGTGCTGGCGAAGATCCCGGGCGGGCCGGACGGCATCAAGGGCGTCTCCCTCTTCATCGTGCCGAAGTTCCTGCCGAACGAGGACGGATCGCTGGGCGACCGCAACGAGGTCTCCTGCGGCAAGCTCGAAGAGAAGATGGGCATCCACGGCAACGCCACCTGCGTGATGAACTACGACGGCGCGACCGGCTGGCTGCTCGGCGAGGCGCACAAGGGCATGCGGGCGATGTTCACGATGATGAACGACGCCCGGCTCGGCGTCGGCCTGCAGGGCCTCGCGCAGGCCGAGGTGGCCTACCAGAACGCGCTCGCCTACGCCCGCGACCGGCTGCAGGGCCGCGACATCACCGGCCCCGCGAACCCCGAGGGGCCGGCCGACCCGATCATCGTGCACCCCGACGTCCGCCGCAGCCTGATGGAGCAGAAGAGCTTCGTCGAGGGCGCTCGCGCCTTCGGCCTGTGGTCGACGATGCTGCTCGACCGGGCCGAGACGATGCACGACGCGGACGCGGAGGGCCTGATCTCGCTGCTGACGCCGGTCATCAAGGGCTTCTTCACCGACCGCGGCTACGAGATCTCGACGCTGGCGCAGCAGGTCTACGGCGGCCACGGCTACATCGAGGAATGGGGCATGTCGCAGTACGTCCGCGACGCCCGCATCGCGATGATCTACGAGGGCGCGAACGGCATCCAGGCGCTCGACCTCGTCGGCCGCAAGCTGGCGGCGCAGGGCGGCAAGCCGGCGATGGCGTTCTTCGAGCTGGTGAAGACCTTCATCAAGGAGAACGAGGGGGATGCCGAGCTGAAGGCTGGCTACCTCGATCCTCTCAAGGCGGCGTCCAAGGACCTGCAGGCGGCGATGATGTACTTCATGGCCGAGGGGACCAAGAACCCGCAGAACGCGCTGGCCGGGTCCTACGACTTCATGACCATGATGGGCCATGTCTGCCTCGGCCTGATGTGGGCGATGATGGCCAGGGCCGCGAAGGACGCGCTGGCCGCCGGCGCCTCGGACGAGGACTTCTACCGCGCCAAGCTGGCGACGGGCCGGTTCTACATGGCCCGCCAGCTGCCGGCGACGGGAATGCACCTCGCCCGGATCACCTCGGGCGCCGAGCCGGTGATGGCGCTGGAGGCCGCGAACTTTTGACGACGATGGGTCGCAAGCCCATCCTGCGGGGGCGGCGCCCTGCCGCCCCTGACGGAGGAGACAGATGCCCAAGCGCCTGCGCCTGACGCGCCGCATGCCGATCGCGATGACCGAGGACGCCTACCGCCGCCTGAAGAGGTTCGCCCAGGAGGCCGGCCTCGACGAGGGCGAGGCGCTGTCGTTCCTGTTCGAGAACTTCGACAGCGTCATCGACGAGGACACGTTCGGCCACCGGCTGCGCCTGTTCAACGCCGAGCTGGAGGCGCGCAAGAAGTAGCGACGCGCCCGGCGGGGACGGTGGAGGGGGGCTGTCTGCCCCCCGCGGCTGCGCCGCCCCCCCGAGAGGTATTTGCAGCAAGATAGGGGACAGGGGCGGCGCGCCCTGCCCCGAGCGTGGGAGAGAGATCGAGATGACCGCGAAACTCTACTGCTTCGGCGAGAGCGGTAACGCCTACAAGGCGGCGCTGACGATGACGCTGGCCGGTTACGACTGGGAGCCGGTGCATCTCGACTTCTTCCGCGGGGCGGCCCGCACGGACGAGTTCCGCGCGATCAACGAGATGGGCGAGGCGCCGGTGCTGGTGGACGGCGAGACGACGCTGACGCAGTCCTGCGTGATCCAGCTGCACGTGGCGGAGCGGACGGGGAGGTTCCTCGACGGCGACCGCAACGAAATCCTGCGCTGGCTGTTCTGGGACGCGCAGAAGGGATCGGGCCAGCAGGGGAGCCTGCGGTTCCTGATGAACTTCCTGCCCGAGGACAAGCGCCCGGCGGAGGCGATCGGCTGGCTGTCGGGCCGGGTGCAGGCCGCGCTCGGCACGCTGGAGCGGCATCTGGACGGCCGGGAGTGGATGGTGGGCGACGCCCCCACGCTCGCCGACTTCGCCTGCTGCGGCTACCTCTACTACCCCGAGCCGTTCGGCTTCGACCGCGCGGCGGCGCCCGCGACGTCCGCCTGGCTCGACCGGATCGCCGCCCTGCCGGGCTGGCAGCACCCCTACGACATGATGCAGCGCGCCTTTCCGGGCGCCTGAGAAAGGACCGACATGACCGACGCCTACATCTACGACGCCGTCCGCACCCCGCGCGGCAAGGGCCGGCCCGACGGCAGCCTGCACGAGGTCACCGCCGTCCGGCTGTCGGCGCAGGTGCTGGACGCGCTGAAGGACCGGAGCGGGCTGGAGGGGCATGCCGTCGAGGACGTGATCTGGGGCAATGCCACGCAGGTCGGCGAGCAGGGCGGGTGCCTGGCGCGGTCCGCCGTGCTGGGGTCGAAGCTCGACCAGTCGATCCCCGGCCTGTCGATCAACCGCTTCTGCGCCAGCGGCATGGAAGCGGTGAACCTCGCCGCCAACCAGATCAAAGGCGGCGCCGGCGAGGCCTACATTGCCGGCGGGGTCGAGATGATGAGCCGGGTGCCCATGGGCAGCGACGGCGCCGCCATCGCGGTCGATCCGTCGCTGGCGATGGAGACCTACTTCGTGCCCCAGGGCATCGCCGCCGACATCATCGCGACCGAGTACGGATTCACCCGCGACGACGCCGACGCCTTCGCGGTGGAGAGCCAGAGGCGCGCCGCCGCCGCCTGGGCGGCGGAGCGGTTCGCGCGGTCGGTGATTCCGGTGAAGGACCGCAACGGGATCGAGATCCTCGGCCGCGACGAATACCTGCGCCCCGACACGGACATGCAGAAGCTCGGCGCGCTGAACGCCTCGTTCCAGCAGATGGGCGAGGTGATGCCGGGCTTCGACAAGGTCGCGATGATGAAGTACCCGCACCTGGCGAAGATCGAGCACGTCCACCATGCCGGCAACTCGTCCGGCATCGTGGACGGGGCGGCCGGCGTCCTCGTCGGCTCGAAGGCGTTCGGCGAGAAGTGGGGCCTGACTCCCCGCGCCCGCATCCGCGCGACCGCCAAGATCGGCACCGATCCGACGATCATGCTGACCGGCCCCGTCCCGGTGACCGAGAAGATCCTCGGCGAGGCGGGCATGGGGATCGGCGACATCGACCTCTTCGAGGTGAACGAGGCCTTCGCGTCGGTCGTGCTGCGGTTCCTGCAGCGGTTCGAGGTGGACCCCGAGCGCGTGAACCCCAACGGGGGCGCCATCGCGATGGGCCACCCCCTGGGCGCGACCGGCGCGATCATCCTCGGCACCCTGCTGGACGAGATGGAGCGCACGGACCGCGAAACCGGCCTCGCCACGCTCTGCGTCGCGTCCGGGATGGGCGCGGCCACGGTGATCGAGCGGGTGTGAGCGAAATGAGCTCTGTCCGGGACCAGCTCTTCCTCGATGTGCAGGGTTTCCTGACGGAGATCATGCATGTCGTCGACCGCCGCGACCGGGCGGGCTATCTCGACCTGATCGCCCTGCCCTACGTCATCATCACCGCCACGGACACGCGCATCTTCATCGATGAGGACGACATGGCCGATCACTTCACCCTCTTCCTCGCCGGGCTCGACACGCTCGGCTTCGAGGGGGTGAGGCACAGCCTGATCCGGGCCGATGCGCTCGGCCGCGACCTCGTCTCGGGGATCTACGAGACCCAGCTTCTGGGGGGGACGCGCGTCGTGGCGGCGCCCTACCGCTCCACCATCACCATCCGCCGCCAGACGGACCGTTGGCGCGCGGTCGCCAACGCGCACACGATCGGCCACGCCGACTGGATCGACCGGCTCGGCGCCGACGACGCCCTGCACAAGAAATGAGAGGGACCGAGATGTCCGAGTTCACCATGGAAACCGACGCCGACGGCGTCGCCGTCATCACCTGGGACGTGCCCGGGCGGTCGATGAACGTGATGTCGATGGCCGGCTGGGACGAGCTCGAGGCCATCGTCGATGAGGTGCTGGCGGACGAGGCCGTGAAGGGAATCGTGCTGACGTCCGGCAAGGACAGCTTCGCCGGCGGCATGGATCTGGGCGTCATCGCGAAGATGAAGGAAGCGGGCGCCGAGGGGCTGCTGAACGGCATCCTGCGGATCCACGGCCTGATGCGCCGGATCGAGCGGGCGGGCATGGACCCCAAGACCCTGAAGGGCGGCAAGCCGATCGCGGCCGCCCTGCCCGGCACCGCGCTCGGCATCGGACTGGAGCTGCCGCTCTGCTGCCACCGCATCTTCGCCGCCGACAATCCCAAGGCGAAGATCGGCCTGCCGGAGATCAAGGTCGGCATCTTCCCCGGCGCCGGCGGCACCACGCGCCTGTCGCGCAAGCTGGGCGCGATGGCGGCCTCGCCGCTGCTGCTGGAGGGCAAGCTGAACGATCCGGCGAAGGCGAAGGCCGCGGGCGTGATCGACGAGGTGGTGCCAGCGGGCGAGCTGATGGAGCGGGCGAAGGCGTGGGTGCTGTCCGCGACGGACGCGGACATCGTGAAGCCGTGGGACCAGAAGGGCTACAAGTTCCCGGGCGGCGCGCCCTATCACCCGTCCGGCTTCATGACCTTCGTCGGCGCCTCGGCGATGGTGAACGGGCAGACGCAAGGGGTCTACCCGGCGGCCAAGGCGCTGCTGTCTGCGGTCTACGAAGGCGCGCTGGTGCCGTTCGACACGGCGCTGAAGATCGAGGCGCGCTGGTTCACCTCCGTCCTGATGAACCCGTCCTCCGAGGCGATGATCCGCTCGCTCTTCCTCAACAAGGAGGCGCTGGAGAAGGGCGCCAACCGTCCGGAGGCCCCGGATCAGAAAGTGGCAAGAGTCGGCGTCCTCGGCGCCGGCATGATGGGCGCCGGGATCGCATATGTGTCAGCCAACGCCGGGGTCGAGGTGGTGCTGATCGACCGCGACCAGGCGGCGGCGGACAAGGGGCGGGCGCATTCAGAGGCGCTGCTGGACAAGGGCGTCGCCCGCAAGAAGGTGACGCCCCAGAAGAAGGCCGAGGTGCTCGGCCGGATCACCGCGACCTCCGATCTGGACGCGCTGAAGGGCTGCGACCTGATCGTCGAGGCGGTGTTCGAGGATCCGAAGGTCAAGGCCGAGATGACCCGGAAGGTCGAGGCCGTCGTCGGCGCGGACGCGATCTTCGCCACCAACACCTCCACCCTGCCGATCACCGAGCTGGCGAAGGCCAGCCAGCGGCCCGAGCAGTTCATCGGCATCCACTTCTTCAGCCCGGTCGACAAGATGCTGCTGGTCGAGATCATCAAGGGCGCGAAGACCGGCGACCGCGCGGTCGCCAAGGCGCTCGATTTCGTGCGGCAGATCCGCAAGACGCCGATCGTGGTGAACGACGCCCGCTTCTTCTACGCCAACCGCTGCATCATCCCCTACATCAACGAGGGCATCCGCATGGTGGCCGAGGGGGTGGAGCCGGCGCTGATCGAGAACGCGGCGCGGCTGGTCGGCATGCCTCTCGGACCGCTGCAGCTGGTGGACGAGACGTCGATCGACCTCGGCGTGAAGATCGCCAGGGCCACCAAGGCGGCGATGGGCGACGCCTATCCCGACGACGCGGTCGACGAGGTGCTGTTCTGGATGGCGGACGAGGGGCGGCTGGGGCGCAAGTCGAACTCCGGCTTCTATGCCTATGACGAGAAAGGCAAACGCACCGGGATCTGGGAGGGCCTCGCCGCCCGCTATCCGGTCTCGGACGACCAGCCGGACGTCACCGAGGTGCAGCACCGCCTGCTCTTCGCGCAGGTGCTGGAGGCGGTGCGCGCGTTCGAGGACGGCGTCCTCACCGACATCCGCGAGGGCGATGTCGGCGCGATCCTCGGCTGGGGCTTCGCGCCGTGGTCGGGCGGGCCGTTCTCGTGGCTGGACCTCCTCGGCGCGGGCCGTGCGGTGGAGATCTGCGAGGCGCTGGAGGCGGAGCACGGGGCTCGGTTCGAGGCGCCGGCGCTGCTGCGCCGGATGGCCGCGTCGGGCGCGACCTTCTACGGCGAGTACGGGGACGGCCGCGCGGCGGCCGCCTGAGAAATGCGGTCGGGGCGGCCGGGGAGCATCAGGCCCGGGCGACCCCGACCGCTGCCCCCGGCCCATCAGGGCAATGGCCGGAGATCGAGGGGTCCATCATCGCGAGAAACTCGCGCGCCTCGGCGAGGGTGAGCGCGGCGGTGGGCCCGCAATGGCCGGTGTCGGCGACGGCCTGCAGGAAATCGCCCGCCTTCGGGCAATGGTGCAGCCCGCCGGAGCGAAGGAAGACGATCTCGTCCTCCGCGAATTCCAGCCGCACCAGCGACGGCGGCCGGCCCGAGACCGGCGCCGGCGCGATGCCGGCGAAGCCTTCCAGCGCCCGCGCGGGCAGCAGGACGAAGGGGTCGCCGAACAGCTCTTCCGCAAGATCGCTCTCGATCATGAGATAGGCGCCGGGCAGCACGTCGAAGGCCGTCTCGTTGCTGACCGCACCGGCGGGCACGTGCAGCGGCCGCAGTGCGCCGATCGCCGGCACCGCGTCGCCGTAGCCGTAGCCGCCGCGGATCACGTCGGTCAGCGGCACCATGCCGTGGTCGAAAGTCAGGACCCTGTCGCCCGGCGCCAGCGCCTCGACCGCACGCCAGCCCAGCGCAGTGGCGATGACGGTCCCGCCGATGAAGGCGCCGTCGAGGCAGGGCTCGGCCATGGCCGATGTGTCCTGGCGGGGCGCGCGCGTCTCGTTGAGCATGTCGGGCCTCTTCTCGGCACAGCCGCATCTGCGGCGCAGTCTTCGTGATCGGTGGGACCATCAGGCGATCCCGCCATGCCTTTCACAGGGCCGGAATGGGGCGTTGCTATGGCGATCGGCCCGTGGCCGCGACAAATTCGTATTTTCGAGGAGAATTGTATCCGAAATGGCCCATTCGGGGTAAGCGATTAACCGCTTAGTAACCAATCCGTCGCCGCCTGGCGGCCGACGGACGATTCGCGTGTCGCTCCCCCTATTCGAGGGGCTCGGCATCGGCCCCGGTCGCGGGGCTGCGCAGCGGCTGCGGCGCGTCCGTGCGCAGCGAGATGAGGACGCCTGCCCCCGCGATAAGCGACAGCCCCGCAAGCGTCCTCCCGGTCGGCACCTCGCCCCACAGGATCGCCGCCCATGCCGTCGCGAAGACGAGCAGCGTGTTCTCGAAGACGGCCACGGTCGTCGCGTCGGCCAGCTGGTAGGCGCGGATCGACAGCCCGACTCCGGCGATGGAGCCGACGGACTGCAGCACCACGACAAGGAGGAAGGCGTCGTCCGGCGTGCCCCAGCCGCGCAGCGGCCATCCCGCCGGGCCCTCGGGGGCCGCGATCCCCAGCATGCCGACGACCACCAGCCCCAGCGCCCCCCATGTCGCCATCCCGCCGAAGAAGCCGAGGAGCAGCGTCAGCGTGCCTTCCGTCGCGCAGAACCGCCGCGTCACCACGTTGCCCGCGCCGTAGAGCGCCCCCGCCACCACCGGCAGGAGCGTGAGCCACGTCACCTCGCCCGACCCGGGCCGCAGCGCCACCACGATGCCGACGAAGCCCACCAGCACGGCGAGGATGCGCCGCGGCCCGATCCGCAGGCCGAAGAACGCCACCTCGTAGAGGACGACGAAGATCGGCGCGGTGAAGAGACCCGCGACCACCTGCGCGATGGGCAGCAGGCCGAGGCAGGCGAAGTAGATGACCATCGAGATCGTGGCGACGGCCGAGCGCAGCAGCACCGCCGAGGTGCGCTGCGGTCGCAGGCTCTGCCGCAGCAGCAGCGCCGCGGCGAGGATCAGCGTCATCGCGAGGGCGGAGCGCATCAGGTGGAACTGCCAGAGGCTCCCCTCCGGCGCGGCGAGGCGCACGAAATTGTCGACGAAGCCGTAGACGGCCATGCCGCCCAGCACCATCGCGATCGCGGCCGGTGTCCTGCCCGTGTCCTCGGTCATGCCTCTCCCCTCGCCCGGCCGCCGGCGCGGCGCTGTCCTGTCCGCGACATGCCGCGCCGCGCCCGCGCCCTGCGCCGCCGTTGCGGGCGGACGGGAGGCGCGCCTAATCTGGTGGCGAGATCATGGGAGGAGATGCCAATGGGATGGCTCGCGGACGAGACCGGCCTCGACAGGTGCGCGGCGAACTACGTGCCGCTGACGCCGTTGTCGTTCCTCACCCGCGGGCGGGAGGTGTTCGCGGACCGCGAGGCGCTGGTCTACGGCCGCACCCGCCGGACCTATGCCGACTACGCCGCGCGCGTCTCGCGCCTCGCCTCGGCGCTGGCGGGCGCCGGGATCGCGCCCGGGGACGTGGTGTCCACGCTCCTGCCCAACGTGCCGCCCCATGCCGAGGCGCATTTCGGCGTCCCCGCAGCCGGCGCGGTGCTGAACGCGATCAACGTCCGGCTGGACGCCGACACGGTCGCCTACATCCTCGGCCACGGCGGGGCGCGGCTGATCCTGTGCGACAGCGCCTTCGTCCCGCTGGCGGAGGAAGCGGTCGCGATGATGGAAGACGAGGCGCCCCGCATCGTCGAGTGCCCCGACGACGAGGCGGGGGTGGCCGCCACCGGACGGCACACGACCTATGAAGACTTCCTCGCGGGCGGCGACCCGGAGGCGCCGTGGCGGATGCCGCAGGACGAGTGGGAATCGCTCGCGCTCAACTACACCTCCGGCACCACCGGGCGGCCGAAGGGCGTCGTCTACCACCACCGCGGCGCCTACCTGAACGCGATGGGGCAGGTGCTGTCGTGGCGGATGGTGCTGCATCCCCGCTACCTCACCATCGTGCCCTTGTTCCACTGCAACGGCTGGTGCCACACATGGATGATGCCGGCGATCGGCGGCACGGTCGTCTGCTGCCGCGACATCGCGGCGAAGCCGATCTTCGAGGCCATCGCGGACGAGACCGTCACCCATTTCGGCGGCGCGCCGATCGTCCTGAACCTGCTGGTGAACGCGAAGGAGGCGGACCGCCGCACCTTCGATCACGTGGTCGAGGTCTTCACCGCCGGCGCCCCGCCCGCGCCCTCGATCCTGTCGCGGATCGAGCCCATGGGCTTCCACGTCACCCAGGTCTACGGCCTGACCGAGACCTACGGGCCGGCGACCGAGTGCTACTGGCGCGAGGAATGGGGCGACCTGCAGGGTGACGACCGCGCCGCGATGAAGGCCCGCCAGGGCGTCGCGATGCCGTTCATGGAGCCGGTGGTGATCTGGGACGAGAACGGCCGCCCCCTGCCCCGCGACGGCGGCCACCAGGGCGAGATCGTGATGCGCGGCAACGGCGTGATGAAGGGTTACTACCGCAACCCCGAGGCGACGGAGAAGGCGTTCCGCGGCGGCTGGTTCCATTCCGAGGACCTCGCCGTGCAGCACCCCGAGGGGCACGTCCAGATCGCCGACCGGGCAAAGGACATCATCATTTCGGGCGGCGAGAACGTCTCGTCGGTCGAGGTCGAGGCCGCGGTCATGGCGCACCCCGCAGTGTCGCTGTGCGCCGTTGTCGCGATGGCGGACGAGAAGTGGGGCGAGGTGCCCTGCGCCTTCGTCGAGCTGAAGGACGGGGCGAAGGCGTCGGAGGCCGAGCTGATCGCCCACGTCCGCTCCCGCCTCGCCGGATTCAAGACGCCGAAGAAGGTGGTCTTCCGCGAGCTGCCGAAGACCTCCACCGGCAAGATCCAGAAGTTCGAGCTCAGGACCCTTCTGAAGTCCGGCGCTTGCTGATAGGGCCGAATCGGCGCTGTCGCTCGCCCGGCGCGGGCGGTATGCTGCCGATCAAAACGGGAGGCGGAGCAGTCCCCTGGACCGGAACGTAACGGCGCTGAAGCGATATGCCCGGCTGGAAAGCGGCGGCCTGTGGCGGCCTGCGCCCGACGCGCAGCGCCGGGATGTGGGCGTTGCGTTCGGCGAGGCGACGCTCGTCGTCATGGACGGCGCCGGGCGGCCGCTGACCCACTGGTCCCTGCCGGCGGTGGAGCGGATGAACCCGGGTGAGCGGCCGGCGATCTTCGCCCCCGACGGCGCGGGCACCGAGACGCTCGAGATCGACGACCGCGAGATGATCGAGGCGATCGAGACGGTGCGCCGCACGCTGGAGAAGCGCCGCGCGCGGCCCGGCCGCCTGCGGCAGACCGCGATCTGGGGCACGGTGGCGGCGGCGGCGCTGATCGTCGTCTTCTGGCTGCCGGGCGCGCTGCTGCGACAGGCGCTGTCCTCGGTGCCGCCGGTCAAGCGGTCCGAGATCGGCGCGACCCTCCTCGGTCACCTCCAGCGCGCCACCGGGCCCGCCTGCCGAAACCCGCTCGGCGTCGAGGCGCTGGGGCGGCTGCAGACCCGGGTCCTCGGCGAGGATGCGCCGGGGCAGGTCGTCGTCGTGCCCGGGCGGCTGCCCGGGGCGCTGTACCTGCCGGGCGGCATCATCGTCCTGTCGCGCGAGATGGTGGAGGGGGCGCCGGAGGGCGCGGTCGTCGCCGGCCACATCCTCGCCGCCGCGGTCAGCCGGACCGAGGCCGATCCGCTGGCGCCGATCCTGCGCGCCGCGGGCACCCGGGCGACCGTGACGCTCTTCACCACCGGCGACCTGCCCGAGACGGCCCTTGTCGACCAGGCCCAGCGCCTGCTGACCAACCCGCCGCCCCGGGCCGGGGCCGACGACCTCGCCGCCGCCTTCGAGGTGACGCAGGTCCCGCTGGCGCCCTGGGCCGAAGCGGTCGGCGACGACGCCCTCGCCGCGAGCGACCCGCTCGCGGGACGGTCCCCGCCCGAGGTGATGAGCGACGGGGACTGGGTCAGCATCCAGGGCATCTGCCGGGGCTGACGCCCGCGATGCGGGTCCCCCCTTTCCGAGCCGGACGTTCCGGCCGAGGGGAGCGGAACCGCGCGATCCGCTCGCCGCGCGACATGCCCTGACCGACAACGAACGCGCCCGTCCTCGAGGGGAAGGACGGGCGCGCGGCAGCCGGTTCGGGTTGCCGGCCGTCAGCGGAGGTACAGGCCGCCGCTGGTCGGGGTGCCGCCCGCGCGCGCGACCTGCGCGGGATCGGCGAAGGGGCTGTAATAGTGCGCCGGGAGGCCCCGGTGCGGGTTGATCCGGCCATCGTCCCAGACGCGCTCGTATCCGGGTACGGGCCGCGTCGGGAACGGGGCGACCACCGGATTGGACGCGGGGACCGGCTCGGCGAACCATTCCGCCCGCGCCACCTGCGGCCCGGCGGCGACGGCGGGCGCGCCGCCGGACGGGGACTGGGCCTGCGGGCCGCAGCGCACGGCGCCGTTGCCGCCGCCGGTCATGTAGGCGCCCATCGCATCTCGGCAGGGATGCACGAACGTCGTCTGCACCGTTCCCGCGGCGGCCGGCGCGCCAATGCCGCCGATCCCGGCCGGACCGCCGGGTGCGGCCGGGGTCGCGGCGGCGATCATGATGGGCGCGGGCGCCGGAGCCGCGCCGCAGGCCAGCGGCGCGCCGCTGTCGCGATAGACGTAGCGCACGCCGGTGCGCGCGCTTTCGGCGCACAGGGCGTCGATGCTGGTGCGCACCGGTTCGACCCCGCCGGCGAAGATCACCGATCCCGGCCCTGTCGCCGCGGGCAGCGCCGAGGCGAGCGTGACCGGCGCCGGGGCCGGCCCGCCGCCGCAATCGACGACGCTGCCGGTCCGGCCGTTGACGTATCCCGGCTGCGGTCCGGTGCGACCCTCGCAGAACTGGCCGACGGTCAGTTGAACGTCGGGCGCGGACGGGGCCGGCGCAGTCACCGGCACCGGCGCGGCGCCGCCGCAGTCGATGGTTTCGCGGGTGTCCGCGTTCACGTAGCCCGGCTGCGGCCCGGTCCGGCCCTCGCAGAACTCCGCCAGGGTCATCCGCGCCGGCTCCGGCGCGGCGGCCGGGGTGGGCGCGGGCGCTGCGCGGGGCGGCACGACCTGGGGCGAGGTCGGCAGGCCGAGGCCCGCGACCGTGGGAATCGGATCGCCCGTCGCCGGTCCGCCCGGCTGCGACGTGATCGTCACCGGCGCGGGCGCCGCGACCTGCTGCGGCGGCGGTGCGGCGGGCTCGGGCGCGGCGGCGGGAGGCGCCTCTTCCGTCCCCAGGACCCCGGCAATGATCGGCGCCTGCGGCGCGGACGGCGCGGCCGCCCCGCCCGACACCGGCGTGGGGGCGAAGCCGCAAAGCTGTTCGCGGTCTGCCGACAGGCGCGGCACCCACGTCGTCAGCCCCGAGACACCTGCGCGGATGAAGACGCAGCCGGCGCTGTCGACATACTGGTTGCCCTGGTACGACGACGGCGGGATCTCGGCCGGCAAGGCGGTCTGGGCGTTCAGGGCGCTGCCGGACAGAAGAGCGGCGACCACCGCGACCCCCCGACCGCAGCGCCGTGGCGACGGCAGCTGGATCATCGTAATCCCCACAAGATGTGGTAGAGACGATGCCCGACTGACGCTAGGTTGTAAAGGGATTGGCGCCCGCCCGGAAACCCCTTGTCCCGCACGCGCCCGCCCCCGCCGCCGTCACTTGGTGCCGAACATCCGGTCGCCCGCGTCGCCCAGGCCCGGCACGATGTAGCCGTGGTCGTTCAGGTGCGAGTCGAGCGCAGCGGTCACGATCGGCACGTCCGGATGCGCCTCCTTCATCCGCGCCACGCCCTCGGGCGCGGCGAGCAGGCACATGAAGCGGATGTCCCGCGCACCGGCCTGCTTGATCAGGTCGATGGCCGCGGCCGAGGAGTTGCCCGTCGCCAGCATCGGGTCGACCACGATGGTCGTCCGGTCCTCCAGCGACTGGGGCACCTTGAAGTAGTACTGCACCGGCTGCAGCGTGTCGGGGTCGCGGTACAGGCCGACGAACCCGACCCGCGCCGCGGGGATCAGCTCCAGGATCCCGTCCAGCAGCCCGTTGCCCGCCCGCAGGATCGAGACGAGGGCCATCTTCTTGCCCTCGATCACCGGCGCGTCCATCGGCTCCAGCGGGGTCTCGATCCGCGTGGTCGTCATCGGCAGCTCGCGGGTGATCTCGTAGGCGAGAAGCAGGCTGATCTCGCGCAGCAGCTGGCGGAAGGACTTGGTCGAGGTGTCCCTGTCGCGCATCAGGCTCAGCTTGTGCTGGACCAGGGGGTGGGTGACGACGGTCAGGTGGTCGGTCATCGGCGGGCCCTCTTCGATCGCTCCCGCTGCGGTAGCCTCTGGGCGCGCGCGGGTAAAGCCCGCGTCAGCCGCGCCGCGCCTCGATCCGCGCCTTCACCCGCCCGCGCGTCTCCTCGTCGCAGAACGCCGCCGAGAGCGCCGTCTGAAGCAACGTCTCGAACTCGGACTCGCCGAAGTCGAAGACCTTCGCCAGCGTTTCGTATTCCTTCGTCATCGTGGTGTGGAAGAAAGGCGGATCGTCGGTCGAGACCGTGACCTTCACGCCCCTGGCCATCAGGTCGGCGATGGGATGGTCCCGCCACGACGGCACCGCGGCGAGAAAGACGTTGGAGCCGGGGCAGACCTCCAGCACGATCCCCCGTTCCGCGATGTCCTCGACCAGCGCGGGATCGCGGGAGGCGTTGATGCCGTGGCCGATCCGCTCGGGGCGAAGGTCGCGGATCGTGTCCGCCACCATGTCCGGCCCGCCCCACTCGCCCGCATGCGCCGTCAGGTGCATCCCCGCCTCGCGCGCCGCGTCGAAAGACCACGAGAAGTCGCCGGGCCGGTGCATCATCTCGGCCCCGGCGAGGCCGAAGCCGCGGATGAACGGGCCGAACGTCTCGATGGCGCAACGGGCGGTCGCCTTCGCCCGCTCCGGTCCGAAATGGCGGATCGGGGTGACGATGCCGCGCAGCGTGATGCCGAAGGTCCGCTCCGCCTCGGCGGCCGCGTCCTCGATGGCGGCGAGGTAGTCGCGCCAGGCGGCGAGGTCGGCGCCGCCGCAGAATTCCGGCGACAGGAACGCCTCGGTGTAGATCACGCCGTGGCTGGCGCTCTCCTCCAGCACGGCGAGGGTCAGGCGGCGGAACTCCTCGGGGCCGGTGAGAACGGTGCAGGCGGCCTCGTAGACCTGCAGGAAGTGGTCGAAGCCCTTGTAGGCATAGCCGCCGTCCTCGCGGAAGATGCCCGAGAGGTCGATGTTCTTCTCCCGCGCCAGACCGCGGATGAAGGCCGGCGGCGCCGCGCCCTCCAGATGCAGGTGCAGCTCGATCTTCGGCAGATCCCTCACAGAACGCTCCTTCCCGGCCCCGTCTCGTCCAGTCCCAGATGCGCCGCGACGGTGGCGGCGACGTCGGCGAAGGCGATCAGCCCGTGCGCCCCCTGCCCCACGCCCTGCATCAGCACCGGCACCCGCTCGCGCGTGTGGTCGGTGCCGGTCCATGTGGGGTCGTTGCCGTGGTCGGCGGTGACCACCAGCAGGTCGCCGGGCCGCAGTCGCGGGATCAGCAGGCCGAGCTCGGCATCCACCCATTCCAGCGCCCGGGCGTAGCCCGAGACGTCGCGGCGGTGGCCGTGGACGCTGTCGAACTCCACGAAGTTGGCGAAGACGAGCGCGCCGTCCTCGGCCCCGTCGACCAGCGCGCCCAGCGCCTCCATCAGGTCGGCGTCCGAACCCTTCACCACGTCGTCGATGCCCCGCATCGAGAAGATGTCGCCGATCTTGCCGACCGCGTGGACCGGCCGCCCGGCGGCGTGGGCCCAGTCGCAGAGCGTCGGGGCGGGCGGCGCGATGGCGTAGTCCTTGCGGTTCTTCGTCCGGGCGAACCCGTCTTCGGGGGTGCCCACGAACGGCCGCGCGATGACGCGGCCGACCTTCATTGCGTGCAACCGCGGGGCGAGGTCGGCGCACAGCTTCAGCAGGCGACCCAGCCCGAACGTCTCCTCGTGCGCGGCGATCTGGAAGACGCTGTCGACCGAGGTGTAGCAGATCGGCCAGCCCGTCTCGATGTGGCGCGCGCCCTCCTCCTCGATGATCAGCGTGCCGGAGGCGTGGCGGTTGCCGAGGATGCCGTCCGTTCCCGCGAGGCGGCAGACCTCGGCCACGAGGTCGTCGTCGAAGCAGGGATCGGCCTTGGGGAAGTAGTGCCAGTCCCACGGCACCGGCACGCCCGCGAGTTCCCAGTGGCCCGACGGCGTGTCCTTGCCCTTCGACACCTCGGTCGCGGCGGCCCAGGCGCCGGTGACGGGACCGTCCAGGCCCGGAGGCGGCGTCATGCCGGACGCGGCCTCCAGCGCGGCGCCGAGGCCGAGGGAGGCGAGGACGGGCACCTGCAGCGGGCCGGAGCGGCCGTCCTCTGCCCGCCCGGCGGCGCAGACCTCGGCGATGTGGCCGATCGTGTTGGCGCCGGTGTCGGGGGTGTCGCCGTTGAAGAAGGCGTCCGCGTCGGGCGCGCCGCCGATGCCGGCGCTGTCGAGGACGACTAGGAAGGCGCGGCTCATCAAGGTCTCTCCCGGCCGGCAGGGGGCTCGATCCGGCTCGTCGTGGAAGGGGCGCTGCCGTCAGCCCCGATCTCCCGCCCGGAACAGCGGCGCAAGCCGCCCGGGCAGCGGCTGGCCGCCCCCCGGCCAGCCGCTTCGCCGGCGGTGGAGCGGGACACGGGCATCGGGCGGTGTTGAGGAATAAAGTGCCAGGTCGACGGGGCAGGAGCGGCTGTCCGCGGCCATCCGCGGCCTTCTCGTTGTTGCACGGTCAGCAAGAACGGTTCTCCGCCGCGCTCCCTCACCCCTCCGACCAGCCCGGAATCAGCCGCGCAAGTGGCCCGGGCAGCGGCTGGCCGCCCCCCGGCCAGCCGCTTCGCCAGCGGTTTGCGCGACATGGCCGTCATGCGGGGAGGATGGATAAAGTGCCAGGTCGAGGGGACAGGAGCGGCTGTCCGCGGCCATCCGCTACCCTCTGGTGGCGCCTCCCGGATTGCGGACGGGGTGGTCCTCACGGCTCCACCCGCCCGATCACGAGGTCCGGCCCGGCGAACCCCTCACCCAGCGTCAGCGCCCGCTGCACCGCCTGCGCCGCCGCCTCGGCGCTCGCCTCGTCGGCGGCGTGGGCCGTCGCCACCGGCTCGCCCCGCGCGACGCGCGTCCCCAGAGGCCGCACGTCCGAAAGACCGACCGCCGGGTCGATGCGGTCCGTCTCCACCTGCCGTCCGCCGCCCATCGCGACCACGGCCAGGCCGAGCGCCTCGCCGTCCCAGGCCGTCAGCACGCCGTCCGCGGGCGCCACCACGTCGCCCACCACCGGCGCGCGCTTCAGATGCGCCCGCCAGTCCGCGTCCATGTCCGGCGGCCCGCCCAGCAGCGCGACCATCCGCGCGAACCGCTCCATCGCCGCGCCCGAGGCGATGGCGTCCGACACCCGCGCCGCCGCCGCGTCCTCGTCCTCGCCGGTCAGCGCCAGCGCGCGGGCGGCCAGCGCCACGGTCAGGTCGTGCAGCCGCGGCGCCGCGTCCCGGTTGCCCGACAACACCTCCATCGAGATCCCCACCTCCAGCGCGTTGCCCAGCGCCGGCGCGAGCGGCTCGTCCATGTCGGTGATGAGCGCGGCTGTCCGGCAGCCCGCCCCGTTCGCCGTCGTCACCAGCGAGCGCGCCAGCGCCAGCGCCTCGTCCCCGCTCTTCATGAACGCGCCCGAGCCGCATTTCACGTCGAGGACCAGCGCCTCCAGCCCCGCGGCGAGCTTCTTGGACAGGATCGAGGCGGTGATGAGATCCACCGACTCCACCGTCCCCGTCACGTCGCGCACGGCGTAGAGCCGCCGGTCCGCCGGCGCGATCCGGCCCGTCGCGCCGACGACGGCGCAGCCGACCTCCCCCACGACCTGCCGCAGCTTCTCCTCGGAAATCTGCGCGCTGACGCCGGGGATCGCCTCCATCTTGTCCAGCGTCCCGCCGGTGTGACCGAGGCCGCGGCCCGAGATCATCGGGACAAAGGCCCCGCAGGCCGCCAGCGCCGGCGCCAGCACCAGCGACACACAGTCGCCGAGGCCGCCGGTGGAGTGCTTGTCGATCACCGGCCCCGGCAGGTCCCACCGCAGGACATCGCCCGAATCCCGCATCGCCTCGGTCAGGATCACCCGGCCCTCTTCCCCGAGGCCCCGGAGGCAGACGCCCATCGCGAACGCGCCGGCCTGCGCGTCCGAAACAGACCCATCGGCCAGCCCCTTCGCGAAGGCGCGCAGCTCGTCCGGATCGACCGGGTCGCCCCGGCGCAGCCGGGCGTTGACGGCGCGGGCGCCCATCAGGCCCGCTCCATGTAGCCCTTGTCGAAGGCGCCCGGCAGCAGCTCGCCCAGCGTCGTCGCCAGCCGTCCGCCGTCCAGCGTGGCGAGTGTTACCGGCACGTCGCCCGCCCCGAACTCCGCCAACTTCTGCCGGCAGCCGCCGCAGGGGCTCACCGGCAGGGGGGAATCCGCGATCACCGCCACCTCCGCGATCGCCGTGTCGCCGCCCGCGACCATCGCTGCGATGGCGCCGGCCTCGGCGCAGGTGCCCTCGGGGTAGGCCACGTTCTCGACGTTGACGCCCTGGTAGACCCGGCCCGAGGCGGCGCGGATGGCGGCGCCGACCTTGAAGTTGGAATAGGGCACATAGGCGCGCTCGCGGATCGTGCGGGCGCTCTGGATCAGGCTGTCGGTGTCGGACATCGGCGGGTCTCCTTGCCCGCCCACCCTGCGGCGGCCCCTGCCCCGATTGCAAGGCGGAACCCCGCCGTCCGTGGCGTCGTTGCCTTTGGGAACCCGCACCCCGAGACCCCGCGAGGAGCCGCCCCATGATCCCCCCGAGCAAGGCCGTCCTGCCCGAACCCGAAGCCGAGCGCTCCGGCGAGGGCGCCGAGGCGATGACGTCGCGCCAGGAAGAAGAGCTGAAGGCGCTGTGCGACCGCACCGGCGAGGTCTTCGACCCCAGCCTCAGCCGCAGCCAGGCCGACCACCGGATCGGCAAGCTGCGCGAGATCGCGGGCGACAACTGACTGCAAAACGCCGCTCCCGCGCCAAAGGCGCGCCGAAAGCGTGGCGCAATCCTCCCTTACGTCAAGGTCACGCCGGGACCGACCCGGCGGCCAAGCAACACGGACGACGAACGATGGCCCAGACGATGACGAGCCCGATGACGAGGTCCCAGAAGGAAGAGCTGGCGCAGCTCTGCCGCAAGACGGGCGAGCAGGTGGAGAAGGTGCTCACCCGCGCACAGGCGAAGTGCCGGATCGAGACGCTGAAGCTGCTGGACACCCTGCCGCGCCGCTGAGGCACGCCAGGGCCCCGAAGGGGCGCTACTGCGCCGCGACGCCCGTGCCGATCGGGCAGGTCACGCCGGTGCCGCCGATCCCGCAATAGCCGTTCGGGTTCTTGGCCAGGTACTGCTGGTGATAGTCCTCGGCCCAGTAGAACGGGCCGGCCTCGACGATCTCGGTGGTGATCCGCCCGCGCCCGGCCCTGTCCAGCGCCTGCTGATAGACCGCTTTCGACGCCTCCGCGGCATCGCGCTGCATCTCGGTCGTCCAGTAGATGCCGCTGCGGTACTGCGTGCCCCGGTCGTTGCCCTGCCGCATGCCCTGCGTCGGGTCGTGGCCCTCCCAGAACACCTTTAGAAGTTCGTCGTAGGACACGATGGCCGGGTCGTAGACCACGCGGACCACCTCGTTGTGGCCGGTCCGGCCGGTGCAGACCTCCTGGTAGGTCGGGTTCGGCGTGTAGCCGGCGGCGTATCCGACGAGCGTCAGGTGCACGCCCGGCAGTTTCCAGAACATCCGCTCGACGCCCCAGAAGCAGCCCATGCCGAAGACCGCGACCTCCATGCCGTCCGGCACGTCCATCGTGATCGGCTCGCCGCTGACGAAATGCCGATCCGCCGTCGGGAGGGCCCGGTCGCGGCCCGGCAGGGCGTCGGCCTCGGACACCATCTCGTCCTTCGTTTTCAGGAATTCGAACATCGCGGGCACCTCGTCCTGGCTGAACACGGGATCTAGGGGCGCGCGCCGCCGCCACAAGCCCCCGATGCTGCCCCTGACCCGCCGACTTCACCCCTTCGGGAGAGCGACGCCGGACCCGCTCAGCGGCGACGGCCCCCCTTCCGCCCGCGCATACCGGTGCCGCCTCCCAGGGGACTGGCGCGCCCCGCGCCGCGCCCCTATCTCGGGCGCATGGACAAGTTCTCGCTTCTCGATCTCGCCCCCGTCACCGAGGCGCAGACCCCCGCCGACGCGCTGGCCGAGGTCGCCCGGACCGCGCAGCATGCCGAGGCGCTCGGTTTCCACCGCTACTGGCTGGCCGAGCATCACAACATGCCCGGCATCGCCTCTGCCGCGACCGCCGTGGTCATCGGCCACGCCGCGCAGGCGACGAAGACGATCCGCGTCGGCGCCGGCGGCATCATGCTGCCGAACCATGCGCCGCTGGTCGTGGCCGAGGCGTTCGGGACGCTGAACGCCCTGCATCCGGGCCGCATCGACCTCGGCCTCGGGCGGGCGCCCGGGACCGACGGGCTGACCGCCCGCGCGCTGCGGCGCTATTTCGAGAGCGCCGACCGCTTCCCCGACGACGTGGTGGAGCTGATCGGCTACCTCGACGACGCCGAAGGGACCGCCCCCGTCCGCGCCGTCCCCGCGCCGGGCCTGCCGGTCTGGATCCTCGGCTCGTCGCTGTTCGGCGCGCAGGTGGCGGCGCATTTCGGCCTGCCCTACGCCTTCGCCTCGCACTTCGCCCCCGCGATGCTGGAGGAGGCGGCCGACGTCTACCGCCGCACCTTCCGCCCCTCGGCGCGGCTTGACCGGCCGTACTTCATGATGGCCGCCGGCGTCTTCGCCGCCGACACCGACGAGGAGGCGGAGTATCACCGCTCCTCGCAGCTGCTGTCCTTCGCGCGGCTGCGCACCGGCGCGCCCGGGCGCCTGCCGCCGCCCGTCCGCGACGTCGCGGCCCACGTCCCGGCGCAGATGCTGGAGGGCGCGCGCGAGGCGATGTCCGTCTCCGCCACCGGCAGCGCGGCGACCGTCCGCCGCCAGCTCGCCGGCCTGATCGAGCGCTACCGCCCGGACGAGCTGATGATCACCGGCATGATGTACGACCCCGAGGCCCGTCGCCGCAGCCTGACGCTGGCGGCCGAGGCGCTGGCCGAGCTGCGGCAGCCCGCCGCGGCCTGAGGCCGGAACCGTCCTGCGGTCCCCCCGTTGCCGACGGGATGACCGACAGCCCGATCCTCTCCCGATGAGCGCGGGAACCCGCGACCTCACGCAAGGTCCCGTCTGGCGGGCGCTCGCCACGGTATCGGGGCCCATGCTCCTCGGCATCGCCGCCGTGCTGTCCGTGGGGCTGGCGGATGCGTTCTTCCTCTCCCGCCTCGGGGGCGCACCTCTGGCGGCGGTCGGCTACATCTACCCCGTCACCACAGCCATCACGTCGCTGTCCATCGGCCTCTCCGCCGCCGCGAACGCCACCGTCAGCCAGGCCCTCGGCCGCGGCGACGACGGGGCGCGGGTGCATCGCCTGTCGCTGCACGCCGTCGTCACCGGCGGCGTGCTGGCGCTGGCCGTGGCGGGGCTGTTCTACCTCGCCTCCGGCCCGCTCTTCGGCCTGATCGGCGCCCGTGACGAGGCGGCGGGCGAGATCGCGAAGTACGTGCCGTGGTGGGCGCTGTCCTTCCCGTTCCTCGTCCTGATGATGCAGGTGAACGCGGTGTTCCGCGCCCACGGCCGCGCCGGCGTCGCCTCGGTCACGATGCTGGGCGCGGCGGCGCTGAACATCGCTCTCGATCCCTTGCTGATCTTCGGCTGGGGGCCCGTGCCCGGCCTCGGCACCGGCGGCGCGGCGCTCGCCACCTGCATCGCCCGTGTCGCGGCGGCGGTGGGCGTCCTGCTCTACGCCTGGCGCGAAGGCGTTCTCGCCCCCTGCGGCCAGCCGCTGCGGGACCTGCGCGAGAGCCTGGTCTCCCTCGCCCGCATCGGCGGCCCCGCCGCCTTCTCGAACGCGATCAACCCTGCCGGCATGGCCGCGGTCACCGCGGCCGTCGCGACGCTGGGCGAGAGCGCGGTCGCCGGGTTCGGCGCCGCCACGCGGGTGCAGTCGCTCGCCATCGTGCCGCTGCTCGCGCTGTCCTCGGGCATCGGCCCCGTCGTCGGCCAGAACTGGGGCGCCGAGAAGCGGGAGCGCGCCGGGAAAGGCGTCGGCTGGGCGTTCACCGCCGCCACCGTCTACGGCCTCGCCGCCGGCGCGATCCTCTTCGCCCTCGCCGGCCCGATCGCCGGCCTGCTGACGCCCTCGGACGAGGAGCGGCGGATCGCCGCCCTCTACCTGCGGGTCGTCGGCTGGACGCTGTTCGGCTACGGCTTCGTCGTGATCGGCAACGCGGCGATGAACGCCCGCGACCGGGCGCTCTATTCGATGGGCCTCAGCCTGGCGCGCATCCTCGCCGTCTACCTGCCGCTGGCGTGGGGCGGGGTCATGCTGTTCGGCTATCCCGGCATCCTCGGCGCGGCGGCGATCGCCAACGTCCTCGGCGCCGCCGGCGCGGTGGTCCTGATCCGCCGCACCGGCCTGTGGACCGGCCTGCCGGACCTGCCCTTCCTCAGATCGCGACCACGTCCAGCGGCGGAAAGCCGTTGAAGCAGACCGACGAGTAGGTCGAGGTGTAGGCGCCGGTGTTCCGGATCAGCACCCGGTCGCCGGCGGCCAGCGCCAGCGGCAGCTGCGTGGGCCGCTTCTCGTACAGCACGTCGGCGCTGTCGCAGGACGGCCCGGCGAGGATGCAGGGACCGGTCGGGCCGCCGTCGTGGGGCGTCGCGAACTCGTAGCGGATCGCCTCGCCCTCCGTCTCGGCCAGGCCCGAGAAGCGGCCGATCGAGAGGTACACCCAGCGGTGCACGTCCCGCTCGGACTTGCGGGAGGTCAGCATCACCTCGCACGCGATCACGCCCGCCTCGGCGACGAGGCCGCGGCCCGGCTCGGCCATGATCTTGGCCGCGCCCGGAAAGCGCGCCTCCACCATCTCCATCACCCGCGCGGCGTATTCCGCCGGCGCCTGGATCGCCTCGCCGTAGAAGGCGGGAAAGCCGCCGCCGATGTTGATGAGGCCGAGGTCGTGGCCGGCGTCGCGCGCGGCCTGCCAGATCGCGCCCATCTCGTCGAGCGTCGGCTCCCAGAACTCCGCCCGGCGGGTCTGGCTACCGACGTGGAACGAGAAGCCGAGCGGCGTGAGGCCGAGGTCCTTCGCCACGTCCAGCAGGCGCAGCGCGGTGTCGCGGTCGCAGCCGAACTTGCGGGTCAGCGGCCAGTCGGCGTTGGAGGTCTCGACGATCAGGCGTATGTAGACCGACGCGCCGGGGGCATGGGCGGCAATCTTCTCCAGCTCCTCGTCCGCGTCGGCGGCGAAGACGGTGATGCCGGCCGAATGCGCCCAGGCGATATCCGCCGCCCGCTTGATCGTGTTGCCGAAGGAGATGTGCTCGGCCTTCGCGCCGAGCGACAGGCACAGCTCGATCTCGCCCCGCGAGGCGGCGTCGAAGTGGCTGCCCAGCGCGATCAGCCGCTCCAGGATGGCGCGGTGCGGGTTCGCCTTGACCGCGTAGTGGATGTCGGCGCGGCCGAGGCCGGATTTCAGCGCGTGGTACTGCGCCTCGACCCGGTCGACGTCGAGCACCAGAGTCGGGCGGTCGAACTCGGCCGTCGCGGCGAAAGCTTCGAGGCGGTTGGCGGCACGGATTTGCGGCGCGGAAGCGCCGGCGTTCGCTGCAGTCATCGTCATCTCCAATAGACCCGGGGCCAAACGGTCCCGACCAGTACCAAGGGAGACGTTACCGTCGCTGCATGAACGCGTGCCGGTCCAAGTGGGCCCTTGCAGGGGACCCTCCCGGGCGTGGCCAGAGGCGCGTGCGTTGGCGTCTGTAGGCGGGGCATTTGGGGCAAACGCCCGAGTCGATCAAGGGAAAATGGAGCGGACGGACAGGTTTTTTCGTTGCACGCTGCGGTGGTCGCCCGGGGACAGACAGCCGGGATTTGACCAGCCCGGCGTTCATGATATGTTCCCGATTATCCCCAACGGAGATTGCACCGTGGCCCACGTCGTCCTCATCCACTCCGTCCTCGGCCTGCGGGAGATCGAGCGCGACCTCGCCCGCGAGTGGGAGGCGGCCGGGCACCACGTCACACTTCCCGACCTGTACGAGGGCCGCAGCGCCGAAGGGTACGATGGCGGCTTCGAGATCCTCAAGGAGATCGGCCGCGAGACGGTGGCCGGCCGCGGGGCAGCCGCGATCGGCTCCGCCCCGATGGATGCGGTTCTGTCCGGCGTCTCGATGGGCGCGGGCATCGTCGGGACGCCTGGGGCGAGCGGCCGGACATGGCCGGCGCGATCCTCATCGCCGGCGCCTGCGAGTGGGCCCCGTCCCTTCGCCGCGCCATGCCGGTCGAGGCCCATATCGCCAGGCCCGACCCGTTCGACGACGACGCCTACTTCGCGGAGTGGGCCGGCGCCAATCCCGGCGTCGACCTGCGGATGCACCGCTACGAGGGCGGCGGGCACTATTTCCTCGACCCGGCCCTGCCGGACTACCACGCCGAGAGCGCGCGTCTCTGCCGCGAGCGGATGCTCTCTTTCCTCAACACGCTCTGAGGAACGGAAGGGCAGACCGCAGTCAGTCCTTCTCCCTCGGTTTCGCCGCCTCGCCCAGCGGGGCGGGCGGCTCGGTCACCTCGCCGTCCAGTCCGCCATCCGCCGCCGCATCGGCGGGCACCGCCCCGCGCGTCGTCTCGTCCGGCGGCTCGCTCGCCGCGCGGGCGGCGGCGCGCAGACGTTCCGCCCTTTCGGTGGACACGCCGCGCACCGTCAGAAGCGTCTCGACCGGCGCCGCGGCCAGCCCCTCGATCGTGGTGATCCCCAGGGCGCTCAGGTGAGTCGCAAGTTCCGGGTCGAGGCCCGGAAGGTCGGTCAGCTTCATGCGGCGCGCCCCTGTTGTGCCCGCCCAGCATGACACGCCCAGCCGGCCGTCGCCAAGAGCCCCGCCCCCTCTCTCACTGAGCCATGAGTGTTCCGGGGTCTGGCGGAGCTCGCCTCCGGCAAGACGTCAGCGCTCCACCCGGACAGTCGTCGAGGGTTCAGGCCAGCTTGGGCAGCAGCTGATCCAGCGACTTCTTCGCGTCGCCGTAGAACATGCGTGTGTTCTCCTTGTAGAACAGCGGGTTCTCGATGCCCGAGTAGCCCGTCCCCTGCCCCCGCTTGGAGACGATGACGGTCTTCGCCTTCCAGACCTCCAGCACCGGCATGCCGGCGATGGGCGAGTTCGGATCGTCCTGCGCCGCCGGGTTCACGATGTCGTTCGACCCGATGACGATGGCGACGTCCGTCTGCGGGAAGTCGTCGTTGATCTCGTCCATCTCGAGGACGATGTCGTAAGGCACCTTCGCCTCGGCCAGCAGCACGTTCATGTGCCCCGGCAGCCGCCCCGCGACCGGGTGGATGCCGAAGCGGACATTCTTGCCCTCGGCCCGCAGCTTGCGCGTCAGCTCGGCCACCGACGCTTGGGCCTGCGCCACCGCCATCCCGTAGCCGGGGACGATGATGACGCTGTCCGCGTCCTCCAGCAGCGCGGCCACGCCGTCGGCGTCGATCGGCACCATCTCGCCCTCGACCGCCATCGCGGGGCCGGTCGTGCCGCCGAAGCCGCCGAGAATGACGCTGACGAACGAGCGGTTCATCGCCTTGCACATGATGTAGCTGAGAATCGCGCCGGAGGAGCCGACGAGCGCGCCGGTGACGATCAGCAGGTCGTTGCCCAGCGTGAAGCCGATGGCCGCGGCGGCCCATCCGGAATAGCTGTTCAGCATCGACACGACGACCGGCATGTCGGCGCCGCCGATACCCATGATCAGGTGCCAGCCGACGAAGCCGGCGAGGACGGTGACGAGGATCATCGTCCAGATCGGCGCGCCGTTCACGAACATGATCAGCAGGATCAGCGACAGGAGCGCCGCGCCCGCGTTCCAGACGTGCCCGCCGGGCAGCTTCTGCGGCTTGCCGTCGATCTGCCCGGCCAGCTTGCCGAAGGCGACGATGGAGCCGGTGAAGGTCACCGCGCCGATGAAGATACCGAGCGCGACCTCGACCTTCAGGATCGCGATCTCGACCGCGTCCTTCATCGCCAGCTTCTGGCCGAAGCCGGTGAGGCCGTCGTACCACGCCCGCCCGTCCGGCGTGGCGAGCCAGGCGAGGCCCGCCTCGCTCCACTCCCCGCCCGTCTTGTAGCCGTTCCCGGCGAGGAAGCCCGCGACCGACTGCAGCATGATCTCGGCGTTGAGGCCGATGAACACCGCGGCGAGGCCGACGAAGGAGTGCAGCGCCGCGACCAGCTGCGGCATCTCGGTCATCTGCACCCGGCGGGCGACGCTCGTGCCGGCCCAGGCGCCGACCGCGACGGCCAGCAGGATCAGAAGGACGTTGTACACGCCGGGGCCGAAGATCGTCGCGACGACGGCGAGCGCCATGCCGGCGATGCCGTACCAGATCGCGCGCTTGGCGCTTTCCTGGTTCCGGAGGCCGCCCAGGGACAGGATGAACAGGATGGCGGCCGCGATGTAGGCGGCGGAGACGAGACCGGTGGACATGCGCGCCCCCTCAGGACTTCTGGAACATGGCGAGCATCCGGCGCGTCACCAGGAAGCCGCCGACGATGTTGATCGTCGCGATCAGCACGCCGATCACGCTGAGGAACACCACGAGCAGGTTGCTCGACCCGATCTGCAGCAGCGCCCCAAGGATCACGATCCCCGAGATCGCGTTCGTCACCGCCATCAGCGGCGTGTGCAGCGAGTGCGCGACGCCCCAGATCACCTGGAAGCCGACGAAACAGGCCAGCGCGAAGACGATGAAGTGCTGCATGAAGCTTTCCGGCGCGACCGCGCCCACGATCAGCATCAGCGCCGCGCCGACGGCGAGGAGCGTCACCTGGCTGCGGGTCTGCGCCTTGAACGCGGCCAGCTCGTTCGCCCGCCGCTCCTCCGGCGTCGGCTCCTTCACCGCGGTCTTGCGCGGCGCCGCCGCGATCGCCTGCGTCTTCGGCTTCGGCGGCGGCCAGGTGACGTCGCCCTTGTGGGCGACGGTGGCCCCGCGGATCACGTCGTCCTCCATGTCGTGCTTCAGCACGCCGTCCTTGCCGGGGGTCAGGTCCGTCAGCATGTGGCGGATGTTGGTGGCGTAGAGCGTGGAGGCCTGCGCCGCCATGCGGCTGGGGAAGTCGGTGTAGCCGACGATGGTGACGCCGTTCTCGGTCACGAACTTCTCGTCGGGCTGCGTGAGCTCGCAGTTACCGCCCCGCTCGGCCGCGAGGTCGACGATGACGGAGCCGGGCTTCATCGCCTCGACCATGTCGCGGGTCCACAGGACCGGCGCGTCGCGGCCGGGGATCAGCGCGGTGGCGATGACGATGTCGATGTCGGGCGCGAGTTCGCGGAACTTCGCCAGCTGCTTCTCGCGGAATTCGGGGGAGGACGGGGCGGCATAGCCGCCGGTGGACGACGAATCCTGCGTGTCCTCGAAGTCGAGGTAGACGAACTCCGCCCCCATCGACTCGATCTGCTCGGCCACTTCCGGCCGGACGTCGAAGGCCAGCGTGACGGCGCCCAGAGACGTGGCCGTGCCGATGGCGGCGAGGCCTGCGACGCCGGCGCCGATCACCAGCACCTTCGCCGGCGGCACCTTGCCCGCGGCCGTCACCTGCCCGGTGAAGAAGCGGCCGAAGTTGCTGCCCGCCTCGATCACCGCGCGGTAGCCGGCGATGTTCGCCATCGAGGACAGCGCGTCCATCTTCTGCGCCCGGCTGATGCGGGGCACCATGTCCATCGCGACCACGGTCGCGCCGGTGGCCTTGGCCCGTTCCAGCAGCTCGCCGTTCTGAGCGGGGTAGAAGAAGGAGATCAGCGTCTTGTCGGCCGTCAGCCGGTCCAGTTCCTCGTCCGTCGGCGGGCGGACCTTGGCGATCACGTCCGCCTGCGACCACAGGCCGGCGGCGGCGTCGACCACCGTCGCGCCCGCCGCGCGATAGGCGTCGTCGGTGAAGCCGGCGGCGAGGCCCGCGCCGCTCTCGACCACGCTGTCGTGGCCCAGCTTCGCCAGGTCCTTCACCGAGGCGGGGGTCATCGCCACCCGGGCCTCGCCCGGCTGTATTTCCTTCGGCGCTCCGATCTTCATCGCTGCTCCCCGGCGCAATGGTCTGTCATGCCTGCAATAGCCGGCGCAAGATCCTGTCGCAACCGCCTCACCCCAGCCACTCCCGGTAATCACTGACGAGGAGGTGCGTCGGCTGCTCGTCCTCCTCGATCTGCGAGAACCGGCCGATCGGCTCGCGGAAGACGTTGTCGGTCTCGTCGTCGTTGACGGTCGAGACCTCGCCGATCAGCACGTCGCCGCCCTCGCCCCAGAAGGCGTGCCAGTCGCCGGGGCGGAGCGTCACGCTCTCGCCGGGCGCGAGACGCAGCTTCTCGCCGGCTTGGAAGGGGCGCGCGATGCCGTCGCACATCACGGTGCCGCCGCGATCGCCCGCGAACCGCCCCTCGTCGTCCGAGCCGTGAAGCTCCACCACCAGCGTCGCGCCGCCGCGGTTGATGATGTCCTCGGCCTTGATGACGTGGGTGTGCATCGGCGAGAGCTGGTCCTGCTTGGAGATCAGCAGCTTCTCGGCGTAGCACATGCCCCGCCCGGCGGTGAGATCGGAGAGGAGGCCGTTGCGCAGGGTGAACAGGAACAGGCCCATCTCGTCGTAGCGGCCGGCGCCGTAGTCGGTGATGTCCCAGCCGCAGCGGGCGTCGATCACGTGGCGCGCGTCCTCGCGGTGGGCCATGAACTCGGCCGGTGTCCAGCGGGCGAAGGGCGGCAGGGTGAAGCCGTGGGCGCGGATCATCGCGTCGGCCTCGGCCATGATGGCGTTGATGCGGCTGCGTTTCATGCGGCGGTCCTCCCGTGGGGTCGGCGCGACCTTCGCGGGTTCGCGCCGCGTTGCCAAGGGCGCCACGGAAATCGCGTGATTTCCGTGCACGATCTCCGCGCGGAAATCGTGTCAGCGCAAACGGCGCAGAGGTTCGCGATTGCAGAACACGACGAACTGCCCGGCATTCTCGACGACCGAGTATCCGCGGCGGGTGACTTCGCCAAGGAACGCCTCGCGCCCGACGTATCGCTCGATGTCGCGGACCTTGCGGCGGATCACCTCGCCGTTACGGGCGGCGCGCGAACCGAAGATTTCGGCGAAGAACTGGGGCGGGGTGGGCGGTCCGGCGGTCATGCCGCACCCTCGTCCCAGATTGGTTAACGCCGCCCTTACGCGACCTCGCGCACGCTCACGGGCCGCTTGCCCTCCGCCCAGGCCGAGGCCGCCCGCCCGAACGCCTCGAACAGCGGCCGCGACACCGGATCGGCGCTCGCCCGCCACTCGGGATGCCACTGCACCGACAGCGTGAAGCCCGGTGCGCCCTCGATCCACACCGCCTCGGGCGTGCCGTCGGGGGCGAGTCCGTCGACCACCACCCGGGCGCCGGGCGTCTTGATCCCCTGCCCGTGCAGCGTGTTCGTCATCACCTCACGCGCGCCCATGAGCCGGTGGAACGGCCCCCCTTCCGTGAAGGTCACCTTGTGGCGCAGGGCGAACTTCTCCTCCAGCGTGCCGTCGGGCGGCATCCGGTGGTTCATCCGCCCCGGCAGCTCGCGGATCTCGGGCCACAGCGTGCCGCCCATCGCCACGTTCACCTCCTGAAAGCCGCGGCAGACGCCGAAGAACGGCTGCCCGCGCGCGACGCAGGCCCGCACCAGCGGCAGGACGATCGCGTCGCGGCCGCGGTCGAAGGCGCCGTGAGCCGGCGTCTCCTCCTCACCGTACTCGCTGGGATGCACGTTCGGCCGGCCGCCGGTGAGCAGGAAGCCGTCGCAGACCTCCAGCAGCTCGTCCACGCTCACCAGCGCCGGATCGGCCGGCACGATCAGCGGCAGGCCCTTCGACACCTCGGCCACCGCCTCGGAGTTCATGGTGCCGCCGGCGTGGGTGGCGTACTGGTCGTTGATCAGCTGGCTGTTGCCGATGATGCCGATGACGGGCCTGGCCATGTGCGGGCGCCTCTTGATTTTGCCCGAAGATAGGCGCTTCGTTCCGCAGTGGAAAGCCGCACGTGCCGCACGGGAGGGGCTGCCATGACGCACATGCCGCTTTCCAAGGCAGCGGGGGTCGCCCCTGCCCGTCCGTCCGCCGTCAGACTTACCGATCCCGCCTTCCTCGCCGATCCCGGCCCGACGCTGGCGCGCCTCCGCGCCGCCGGGCCGCTGTACGACGCCAAGGTCCCCCTGATCGGGCGCGTGCGCCTGACGACCAGCGACGCCGGCGCCCGCGCCCTCCTCAAGGACCCGCGCTTCGTGCGCGACCCGCGCGCCGTCACCGGCCGGACGATGGCGCAGACGCTGTGGTTCCTGCCGCGCTTCCTCTCGCCGATGCTGGACAGCCTGATCCTCAAGGACGGAGCCGACCACCGGCGCCTGCGCACGCTGGTCGAGCTCGCCTTCGCCCGCGCCACCATAGACGACATGGTGCCCCAGATCGAGGCGGTGGCCGACGGCCTGCTGGACCGCCTCGACCCCGCCGCCCCCGTCGACATCGTCCGCGCCTACGCCCGGCCGCTGCCCCTTCACGCCATCTCGATCCTGCTCGGCGTGCCGCCGGCGGACCGGGACCGTATCGCCGGCTGGATGGCGCCGCTGACCTCGATCAACGCGGTCACCTTCTTCCGCGCGATGCCGGGCATGTGGCGCACGATCCGACATTTCCGCAGAGATATCCGCCGCGGGGCGGAGGCGGACACGGTGATGATCCGCCACCTCGTGGCGGCGGAAGAGGACGGCGCCCGGCTCACCGAGGACGAGATCCTGTCGCTCGTCGTCCTGCTGTTCATGGCCGGTCACGAGACGACCGTGCACATGATCGCCGATGCGACCTGGAGCCTCGCGAAGGAGCCGTCCCTCCGGGCGGGCCTTTTCGGCGACGAGGCGCACCTCAAGGTCGCGGTGGAGGAGTTCTTCCGCTTCCACTCGCCGGTCATGATGACCAAGATGCTGACCGCGACGGAGGATCTCGACTTCCTCGGCGCCTCCGTCCGCAAGGGCGAGCGCCTGTCGGCGTTCCTGCTCGCCGCAAACCACGACCCGGACCGCTGGGAGGTGCCGGACACGCTGAACCCGGACCGCCTGCCGAACCCGCACCTCGGCTTCGGCTTCGGCCCGCATGTCTGCCTCGGCATGCAGCTCGCCCGCGCCGAGGTGCGCGTCGCGCTGAGGCGGCTGTTCACCCGCTTCCCGAACCTCGCCCTTGCCGACCCGGCCCGCCCGCCGACCTACGGCCGGCGGTTCGGCATCCGCTCGATCCCGCGCCTCGACCTGCGCCTGTCGCCCTGACCTACCAGCGGCGGGTCGCGGCGATGTAGCGCTCCGCCTCGGCGCCGAAGACGTCCCGCAGCGCCGCCTCCTCGCCGCGGACGAAGCGGCGGTCGATGACGACGGGAAAGACCAGAGCCGCCAGCACCGCCGAGAGCGCGCCGAGGCCGATGCCGGCGCCAAGGAGCGCCAGCGCCATGCCGGTATAGATCGGGTTGCGGTTCACCCGGAACGGCCCCTCGACGATCAGCGCCGACGGCCGCTCGCGCGGCTCGATGCTGGTCCGCTTGCGCCGGAACCAGAGCGACGCCCACAGGACCAGCGCCAGCCCGGCGCCCAGAAGGGCCATGCCGGCAAGGCGCCCGCCTTCCCACGTGACGAGCGGCAGCCACCGCGCCAGCAGGCCCTGCGCCACCAGCACGCCGAACGCCCAGATCGGCGGGATATCGGAAAAATCGCGGCGGACCGACATCAGGCGCCCTTCGCCTCGGCCCGGTAGCGATGCAGCACCGGCTCGGTATAGCCAGAGGGCTGCGCCCGCCCCTCGAACACCAGCGCGCAGGCGGCGCGGAACGCGGGGCCATCGAATTCGGGTGCCATCGGCCGGTAGAGCGGATCATCCGCGTTCTGCCGGTCCACCACGGCGGCCATCTTCTTCATCGCCGCCATCACCTGGTCCTCGCTCACCACCCCGTGGTGCAGCCAATTGGCGAGGCCCTGCGACGAGATCCGGCAGGTCGCCCGGTCCTCCATCAGCCCGACATCGTGGATGTCCGGCACCTTGGAGCAGCCGACCCCCTGATCGATCCAGCGCACCACGTAGCCAAGGATGCCCTGCGCGTTGTTCTCCACCTCCTGCGCCACCTCCTCGTCCGTGAAGTTCCGGCCCGAAGCCACGGGAATCGTGAGCAGATCGCGCAGCGTCCCCCGCGGCCCGCCGGCCGCGATCTCCGCCTGCCGGGCGGCCACGTCCACCTGATGGTAATGCATCGCGTGCAGCGTCGCGGCGGTCGGCGACGGCACCCAGGCGCAGTTGGCCCCGGCCTCCGGATGGCCGATCTTCTGCTCCAGCATGTCCGCCATCCGGTCCGGCATCGCCCACATGCCCTTGCCGATCTGTGCCCGCCCGCGAAAGCCGCAGGCCAGCCCGATATCAACGTTGCGGTCCTCGTAGGCCCGGATCCAGGCGGAGTTCTTCATCTCGCCCTTGGGGACCATCGGCCCCGCCTCCATCGAGGTGTGGATCTCGTCGCCCGTCCGGTCCAGGAAGCCGGTGTTGATGAAGCAGACCCGCGCCTTCGCCGCCCGGATGCACTCCTTGAGGTTTACGGACGTCCGCCGCTCCTCGTCCATGATGCCGAGCTTGACGGTATTGCGCGGCAGGCCCAGCACCTCCTCCACCCGGTCGAAGGTCTCGACGGCGAAGGCGACCTCCTCCGGCCCGTGCATCTTGGGCTTCACCACGTAGACGGAGCCGGTGAACGAATTGCGCGGCCCGCCTGTCTTCCTCAGGTCGTGCATCGCGACGAGCGTCGTCACCATCGCGTCCATCAGCCCCTCGGGGATCTCCGAGCCGTCCTCCAGCAGGATCGCCGGGTTCGTCATCAGGTGGCCGACGTTGCGGATCAGCATGAGCGCGCGGCACTTCACCGGCAGGTCCGATCCGTCCGGCGCGGTGTAGGTGAAGTCGCCGTATAGCTTGCGCGTCACCTCCTCGCCGCCCTTGCGGAAGGTCTCGGTCAGGTCGCCCTTCATCAGGCCCAGCCAGTTGGAATAGGCGAGGACCTTGTCCTCGGCGTCGACGCAGGCGACGGAATCCTCGCAATCCATGATCGCCGTCAGCGCGGATTCGAGGTTCACCGCGGCGATGCCGGCCGGGTCCGTCGATCCGATCTCGTGGTCGCGGTTCACCAGAATCTCGATCCGCAAGCCGTTGTTCTGCAACAGGACGAAGCCCCAGTCGCCATCCTGTGCATGGCCCCCGTACTGCTCCGGCCGAGCCAGCGCCACCGCGCCGCGCGCCGTCCGCAGGCCCAGCTCCCGTCCCGCCTCGATCCCCGTCACCTCGTCCCAGCGCGCGCCGTCGAGCGGCACCGCCTCGTCGAGAAACGCCTTCGCCCGCGCGATGACCGCCCCCCCGCGGTCGACGTCGTAACCCCCGCCCGACGGCGGTGGGCCGAGCACGTCGGTGCCGTAGAGCGCGTCGTAGAGGCTGCCCCACCGGGCATTGGCCGCGTTCAGAGCGAAGCGGGCGTTGGTGATCGGCACAACCAGCTGTGGCCCCGCCACCTCGGCGATCTCGGGATCGACGCCCGTCGTCTCGATCGTGAAATCGGGACCCTCGTCCAGCAGGTAGCCGATGTCGCGCAGGTACGCTTCGTACTCCGCCGGATGGTGGGGTCCGGTACGATGCGCCGCGTGCCACGCGTCGATCCGTGCCTGCAGGTCCGCCCGCCGCTCCAGCAGCGTCCGGTTGCGTGGCGCGAGGTCGTGGACGAGGCGTGAGAAGCCGCTCCAGAACGCATCACGATCGACGCCGGTGCCCGGCAGGGCGCGGGTCTCGATGAATTCGGCGAGGGCGGCGGCGACCTGAAGGCCGTGGCGCGGGGCGCGGTCGGTCATGGCGTACTCCAGCCGTGTGTCCGGCCGGACTAGACCACGTTTTCCCGCGGCGACAACCCCGCCCGGCTCCTACTCCGAGGCGGGTTCTATCTCGGATTCGATGCCGAGCTCGTTCTGCAGCTCGGCGCCTTCGGGATCGGTGCCGTCCTCGGCCCACCAGAACAGGCGGACCACCAGAAGCGCGACCCCGAACAGCACGGCGATGGTGATTCCCCAGATCGCCGGCCGGTGGCGGCGCGCCTGCTTGTCGACGTCGGTCTTGGGTGCGGACATTCCATGCCTCCTAGACGCCCATTGCGGGCAGCGTTCGCCGGACCTACGCTTGTCTGCCGCCCCCGGTTCCTGCCCCGAGAGGTCACATGAAGGACGCCGCCCCCCAGACGATCCACCTCGCCGACTACGCCCCGCCGCCGTGGCTGGTGGAGCGGGTGGAGCTGACCTTCCGCCTCGCGCCGACCGCGACGCGGGTCCTGTCGCGCATCCGCTTCGTGCCGAACCCGGCCACGTCCGACCGGCGCTTCTTCCTCCATGGAGAGGGGCTGAAGACGCTCTCGGCACGGATCGACGGGGCGGAGGTGACGCCGCGCGAAGTGCCGGGCGGTATCGAGGCGGACGTGCCGGACGGCGCCTTCACCTGGGAGGCGGAGGTCGAGGTCGACCCGGCCGGCAATACCGCGCTCGAGGGCCTCTACATGTCGAACGGCATGTACTGCACACAATGCGAGGCCGAGGGCTTCCGCAAGATCACCTGGTACCCCGACCGCCCCGACGTGATGGCGCCGTTCCGGGTGCGGATCGAGTCGGACCTGCCAGTGCTCCTGTCGAACGGCAACCCGGCCGGGTCCGGCGACGGCTGGGCCGAGTGGGACGATCCCTGGCCGAAGCCCGCCTACCTGTTCGCGCTGGTCGCCGGCGACCTCGTGGCGCACCGGGACACCTTCGTCACGATGTCGGGCCGGGAGGTCGCCCTCGGGATCTGGGTCCGCGCCGGCGACGAGGACCGCTGCGCCTTCGCGATGGAGGCGCTGAAGGCGTCGATGCGCTGGGACGAGGAGGTCTACGGTCGCGAGTACGACCTGGACGTCTTCAACATCGTGGCCGTGGACGACTTCAACATGGGCGCGATGGAGAACAAGGGGTTGAACATCTTCAACTCCGCCCTCGTCCTCGCCTCCCCCGACACCGCGACCGACGCGACCTTCGAGCGGATCGAGGCGGTGATCGCGCATGAGTACTTCCACAACTGGACGGGCAACCGGGTCACCTGCCGCGACTGGTTCCAGCTGTGCCTGAAGGAGGGGCTGACGGTCTACCGCGACCAGCAGTTCACGTCCGACATGCGCTCGGCCGCGGTGAAGCGGATCGAGGATGCCAGCCTGATGCGCACCCGCCAGTTCCGCGAGGATGGCGGGCCTCTGGCGCACCCGGTCCGGCCCGAGAGCTTCGTCGAGATCAACAATTTCTACACGATCACCGTCTACGAGAAGGGGGCGGAGCTGATCGGGATGCTCAAGCGGCTGGTCGGCGACGACGGCTACCGCAAGGCGGTCGACCTCTATTTCCAGCGGCACGACGGCGAGGCCGCGACGATCGAGGACTGGCTCGCCGCGTTCGAGGAGGCGACGGGGCGCGACCTGTCGCAGTTCAAGCTGTGGTATTCGCAGGCCGGCACGCCGCGCCTGACGGTCAGCGAGCAATGGGAGGACGGCACCTATACATTGACCTTCCGGCAGGAGACTCCGCCGACGCCGGGGCAGACGGACAAGCAGCCGTTGGTCATTCCCCTCGCGGTGGGCCTGCTGAACCCCAACGGCGACGAGGTCGTCCCGACGACCGTGCTGGAGATGACGAAGGAGGAGCAGAGCTTTACCTTCGACGGCCTCGCCTCCCGGCCGGTCCCGTCGATCCTGCGCAACTTCTCGGCCCCCGTCCGGCTCGACCGTGCGACCACGGACGCCGAGAGGGCCTTCCTCCTCGCCCACGACACCGACCCCTACAACAAGTGGGACGCCGGCCGGGCGCTTGCGATGTCGGCGCTGACCGCCGCCGCCACCGACGGCACCGCCCCCGGCGCGGACTACCTGGACGGCCTCGGCCGGACCCTGCGGGACGAGACGCTGGACCCGGCCTTCCGCGCCCTCGTCCTGTCGTTGCCGTCCGAGGACGAGATCGCGCAGGCGCTGCATGCGGCCGGCACGACGCCCGACCCCGACGCCATCCATGCCGGCAGGCGAGCGGTGCAGGAGGCGATCGCCGGCGCGCACGAGGCGACCCTCGCCGACCTGCACGAGCGGATGCAGCCGACCGGCCCCTACCGGCCCGACGCCGACGACGCCGGCCGCCGGTCGCTCGCCAACGCCGCGCTGGCGCTGCTGACCCGGATCGACGGCGGCGCCCGCGCCCGGACCCAGTTCGCCGCCGCCGACAACATGACCCAGTCCGTCGCCGCGCTCGCCGCCCTCCTCGCCATCGGCGCGGGCGAGGACCAATCGCAGACCTACCACGACCGTTGGCAGGGCGAGCGGCTGGTGATGGACCGCTGGTTCGGCCTCCGCGCCGGTCTCGCCCCGGCGGAGCAGGCCCTCGACACCACACAGGAGCTGGCCCGCCATCCGGCCTTCCACTGGAAGACGCCGAACCGCTTCCGCGCCCTCGTCGGCGGCTTCGCGAACAATCACGCCGGCTTCCACCGCGCGGACGGCCGGGGTTACGAGTTCGTGACCGACTGGCTGCTGAAACTCGACCCGCTGAACCCCCAGACGGCCGCCGGCATGAGCAAGGTCTTCGAGACGTGGGGCCGCTACGACGCGGAGCGGCAAGGGAAAATCCGCGCCTGCCTGCGGCGGATCGCCGGGACCGACCGGCTCAGCCGCGACCTCGGCGAAATGGTGCAGAGGATGCTGGGGGACTAGGAACGAGGGCCGGCGCAAGGCGTTCTCCCCGGCAAGCACCCGAAGGAGGATGCCATGACCAAGATCACCGACGCCAAGGTCCTGATCGTCGCCACCGACGGCTACGAGCGCAGCGAACTGCGTCAGCCGCTGGACAAGCTGCGCGAGCGCGGCGCGACGGTCCACATCGCCTCGCCCGAGGGCGGCGACATCAAGAGCTGGGACAAGACCGACTGGGGCGACAGCGTCTCATCCGACCTGAAGCTCGCCGACGTCCAGATTGCCGACTACGACGCGGTCGTCCTGCCCGGCGGCCAGATCAACCCCGACAAGCTCCGCCTGGAGCCGAAGGCGGTGCAGTTGGTGAAGGACGCCGTGACCCAGGGCAAGATCGTCGCCGCCGTCTGCCACGGCCCGTGGCTGCTGATCGAGGCGGACGTCGTGCGCGGCCGGGACGTCACTTCCTACCCGTCGATCCGCACCGACCTGAAGAACGCCGGCGCGAACGTCCACGACAAGGAAGTCGTGACGGACAACGGCATTATCACAAGCCGCAATCCGGACGACCTGCCGGCCTTCATCGACAAGATCGTCGAGGAGATCGAAGAGGGCGACCACGCCCGCAGCGCGGCCTGATCGGCCATACCCGGGGCCGGTGGGCGAGTGCTCGCCGGCCCCGTGCCCCTGTTCCGGCCTTGCTTGATTTCCGCTCTTTTCACCCTCAATTGTCATTGAACCATTACCGCGGCGTGACCTACATCGTCCGCGATCTCCTGGACGGGCCTGATGAAGGACAGCATGGAATTGCCGGGCGAGACCGCCCCGCCCCCGCCGGCGAGCATGCGCAATCGCCTCGATCCGCTCATCGCAGAGCGCGCCCCCTGGATGTATCGCCGGGGGCCGATGATCCGCTGGACCCGCGGTCTGCTGCACCTCGGCCTCAGCTACGATCGCACGGTGGAGCTTGCAGAGAAGTACCGCGACTGGACAACCGCCCAGCTGATGGACGACCTTGCCGCGCTGCTGGCCCGTGACGTTCAGGTCACCGGCCTGTCGAACATTCCGCGCCACGGACCCGCCCTCATCGTCGCCAACCATCCGACCGGCATCATGGACGGCATCGTCCTGTGGAAGGTGCTGACGGCGATCCGTCCCGACATGTACGTCTATGCCAACCGCGACATCCTGCGCGTCGTCCCCCAGATGGAGGACACGATCGCGCCGGTCGAATGGCGCAAGGAGAAGCGCAGCCACGGCAAGACGCGCGAGACGATGGCCTTCACCCGCCAGGCCGTGGCCGAGGGCCGGCTCGGCGTCATCTTTCCGTCCGGGCGCCTCGCCAAGCGGCGTGGCCTTCGCCTGCACGAACGCGAATGGATGGCCTCGGCCGCGATGCTGGCCCGCAAGTTCGAGCTGCCGGTGATTCCGATCAAGATCCGCGCCCGCAACTCGATCCTGTTCTACCTGTTCGACCGGATCCACCCGACCCTGCGGGACATCACCTTGTTCCACGAGACGCTGAACAAGGCGCGCCAGCCCTATCGCCTGACCGTCGGCGAGGAGATCTCGCCCGCGGCCATTCCGGCCTCGTCGGAAGAGGGGATCGAGATGCTGCGACGGATCACCCTCGCCCTCGGCGAGGATGCGGGCGACCCGACGGTCAGCCTGGTCCGCGCGACGCGTCGTCCGGCCCTGCGGTCCTGACGAGGTCGTAGGGCCGTGCCGGCGGGCGCGGCGCCGAGCGGATCATGCCCACCTGGCAGTAGTCCTGCGACCGCGTGTAGTCGCGGATCGCCTCGCGCGCGAAGTTACGGGTCATCGGCCCCCACTGGTTTGCGATCCCCTGCCAGCCACCCCGGCGCAGACCCACGGCCTGATGATCCGGCACCACGACGGACATGATCCGCACGGCGCAGCTGAGGTTCGGGACCGCGCTGCGCAGTTCGCTTCCGCTGTCGGCGCGGCAGTCGACGGCGTCGGCGGTGCCCGGATAGATCTGCAGCAAGCCGTAGTAGAGGCCCGCGCCCACCACGTCGGGGATGTGCCGGCTCTCGTAGTGCGAGACGCCCGACATCAGCCCGACCCAGAAGGCCGCGCGCTCGTCCGCGTCGTTGCCGGCATAGGCGGGGCACCATTCGGAAATGTCGTCGGGCACCGTCTCGATCACCTCGTGCCCGTGCCCTTCCAGCGCCGAGATCATGGTGCGCGTCCAGAGCGGCCCCTCGGGGCGGTCGTTCCACTGCGCGGCCGGTAGGTACGGGTCGCGGGCGCGGGGCCGGACGGGCGCTGGGTAGAGGTGCAGCACGACCGGGGCGCCGGGACGCGACAGCGGTCGGGGGATCGGGCCGAGAACCGCCGGATCTGCGGCCAGTTCGACGGGAGCGGCCTCCCCGGCAAGGGCGCCGGGGGTGGCCATTTCGGCGAGGTCTTCCTCGGCGATCGCGGCCAACCCCCAGACCACCGCCAGAATCCCCCCCAGGATTCTCGTGCTCGCGAGCATGCGGCGGACAATGCCCTCTCGGCCGCGCCGGGGCAAGCTGCAAGTTTCCATATAGGTCAACGCCTTACGGCGCAGAGGTCATCAATCGGCTGAAGTCCGCTCAGGCTGGCAGTAATCCTGCTGGCTGACCCAGGCGCGGATCTCGCCCCGCGGGCCGTCATGGTGGAACGGTCCCCAGTCCAGCATCCCCCGCGAAACGGTCCCGCGGTTCGCGACCTGCCGCGCCGCGATGCGTACCGCGCATTCCAGATTGGCCGCGCCGTCGCGCAGCGCCTCGCCCGACTGCGCCTCGCAACCGTAGCCGCGGGCGGTGCGCGGATCGATCTGCACCAGGCCGAACCAGCGGCCGCCGCCGCCGACGGCGCGGGGGTTCCAGGTGCTCTCGAACCTCGCGAGGGCCGAGAACAGCCCGCTCCAGAAGGCCGCGCGGTCCTCGCGCGGGGCCGAGGCGAAGCCGGGGCACCAGGTGCCGATGTCGGCGGGAAGGGTGGACAGAAGGACCGCGCCCTCGTCCTGCAGCGCATCGAGTGTCGCTTCGGTCCATTCGTCGGCCTCGGGCCGGTGATCCCACGCCATCGCGGGCAGCGCCTCGGGAATGGTCGGCAGGTCCTCGGGGACGGGCTGAGGGGCGCAGGCGGAGAGGAGCGCCGCGGCAGCGAGCGGCGCGAGAGCGATCTTAACGTTCATGTCGGTCTTCAAGTTGTGGCAGCTGAGGCGGTTCTAGACCCCGAACCCGCGCCCGGGGTCGAGTCCGCGGGCGGTGCACCCCTCTATTTGCGCAGGAACCTGCCGAACCACGGCGGGGCTTTCCGCCGAACGCGCCGACGACCGCCCGCCCTTGAAGGGCCGCGCGGCAGGGCCTAGGACGGGCCCGTTCTGCCCCGAGACGAGGATGCCGGCCGTGCTGGACCTGACCTTCGACGCCCCGAAACCCAAGGTGATCTCCGGCGCCACCGGCGACTGGGAGCTGGTGATCGGCCTCGAGGTCCACGCCCAGGTGGCCTCCCGCGCGAAGCTGTTCTCCGGCGCCTCGACGCAATTCGGCGCCGAACCGAACTCCAACGTCGCGTTCGTCGATGCAGGGATGCCGGGCATGCTGCCGGTCATCAACGAGGGCTGCGTGGCGCTGGCGGTGAAGACCGGCCTCGGCCTGAAGGCGCAGATCAACCTGTGGTCCGCCTTCGACCGCAAGAACTACTTCTACCCCGACCTGCCGCAGGGCTACCAGATCAGCCAGCTGTACCACCCCATCGTCGGCGAGGGCGAGGTGATCGTCGAAATGGGCGCCGGGATCGCCCGCCGCGTCCGGATCGAGCGCATCCACCTCGAACAGGACGCCGGCAAGTCGATCCACGACATGGATCCGGCGATGTCCTTCGTGGACCTCAACCGCACCGGCGTCGCGCTGATGGAGATCGTCTCGCGCCCCGACATCCGCGGCCCGGAGGAGGCCGCCGCCTACGTCGGCAAGCTGCGGCAGATCATGCGCTACCTCGGCACCTGCGACGGCAACATGCAGAACGGCAACCTGCGCGCCGACGTGAACGTCAGCGTCTGCCGCCCCGGCGACTACGAGAAGTACCAGGAAACGCAGGACTTCAGCCACCTCGGCACCCGCTGCGAGATCAAGAACATGAACTCGATGCGCTTCATCCAGCAAGCCATCGAATACGAGGCGCGCCGCCAGATCGCCCTGATCGAGGACGGCAAGTCCGTCGTGCAGGAAACCCGCCTCTTCGACCCCGACCGCGGCGAGACCCGCTCCATGCGGTCCAAGGAAGAGGCGCACGACTACCGCTACTTCCCCGACCCCGACCTCCTCCCTCTGGAGATCGAGCAGGCTTGGGTCGACGACATCGCGAGCGCCCTGCCCGAGCTGCCGGACGAGAAGAAGGCTCGCTTCATGGCGGACTTCGGCCTGACGGACTACGACGCCAGCGTGCTGACCGCCGAACTGGAGGCCGCCCGCTACTTCGAGGAGGTGGCGGCGGGCCGCGACGGCAAGCAGGCCGCGAACTGGGTCCTGAACGAGCTGTTCGGCCGGCTGAACAAGGACGGCCATCCCATAACGGACAGCCCGATCGGCGCGGCGCAGCTGGGCCAGATCCTCGACCTGATGGCGGCGGACACGATCAACGGCAAGATCGCCAAGGAGGTGTTCGAGACCGCCTACACCACCGGCCGCGAGCCGAAGGAGATCGTCGAGACCGAGGGCCTGACCCAGGTCACCGACACCGGCGCCATCGAGGCCGCGGTCGACCAGGTCATCGCCGAGAACCCCGCGCAGGTCGAGAAGGCCAAGGCCAACCCCAAGCTCGCCGGCTGGTTCGTCGGGCAGGTGATGAAGGCCACCGGCGGCAAGGCGAACCCGAAGGCGGTGAATGAGCTGGTGGCGGCCAAGCTCGGCCTCTGACCCTCTCACCGAGCCACAAATATCCCTCAGGGGGAGTCCGGCGCCAGCCGGACGGGGGCGGAACGCCCCCCGAACGCAAGGGAACGCGCCGCCTTGGACGGCGGCCCGGCGGGCGCTATCGTCTGGCCGGGGCGAGAACAGGCGGGAGAGCCGGATGCGGAACTACGAATACAAGGTCGTGCCCGCCCCGAAACGGGGCGTGAAGGCCAAGGGCCTGAAAGGCTCCGAGGAGCAGTTCGCCCACGCCGTCTCGACGGCCATGAACGATCTCGCCGCCGAGGGGTGGGAGTACCTGCGTGCCGACACCCTACCCTGCGAGGAACGCCAGGGCCTGACCGGTCGGACGACGGTGTTCCAGAACCTGCTGGTCTTCCGTCGCCCTGCCGCCGACGCGGCGTCGGCCGAGCCGGACCCCGTTGCGCCGGAGGCGGAGGCGCCGAAGGCGCTCGCCCCGCCGGCGGCCGACGGGCCGAACGACCGGGACGACCGTGGCGAGCTCTTCGAGGACGGCGAGGACGGCCTGCCGAAGCCGGACCGGATCGGCGCGACGCTGTCGCCGGGCGACAAGCGGCACGCCGCCGAGTAGCCGCCTCAGGGCGCGCCGAGGTCCAGCGCCAGCGCGTGAATGCGGCCCATGATCGCCGGGCCCAGCGCGGCGTGGACCGCCCGGTGCCGCTCGATCCGGCTCATCGGGGAGAAGGCGTCCGCCACCATCCGCACCCGCCAGTGCGACTCCCCCGACCCGTCGTCCCCGGCGTGACCGGCGTGGCGGTGGCTTTCGTTCTCCACCTTCAGCTCCGTCGGCGAGAACGCGCTCTCCAGCGCCCCGCGAATCTCCGCTTCAAGTCCCATAATTTCGCGAGGCCCTCTTCTCTCTCCGGCCCCGTTCACTAAACTCTGGCGTCCGAGTCGAAAAGATGAGGCAGGTGAATGGTCAAACCCGACCCGTTCGGCTTCGACATCTCGGTGTCGGCGTCCAAGAAGAAGAACCCGCGCGGCCGGCGCGGGATGACCGGTGCGTTCGAGACGTCCACGCGGGTCTGCGATCATCCCGGCTGCGAGGAGCAGGGGCAGTACCGCGCGCCCAAGAGTCCCGACGTGCTCGACGACTATTTCTGGTTCTGCAAGGACCACGTCCGCGAGTACAACCTGAAGTGGAACTTCTTCGACGGCGCGACCGAGCAGGAGTATCTGGACCAGGTGAGCCGCGACCGCGTCTGGGACCGCGAGACCAAGCCGTTCAAGCGCTCGGCCGAGGAACGCGCCTGGGCCCGTCTCGGCGTCGACGACCCGCACCAGGTGCTGGGCGACAACGCCACGCGCAATCCGGGCAAGGCCCAGAGCGGCCAGCGCCGCCTGCCCCCGACCGAGCGCAAGGCGGTCGAGATCCTGGACGTGCAGGACACGATGACGAAGTCCGAGATCCGCAAGGTCTACAAGGCGCTGATCAAGGTGCTGCACCCCGACATGAACGGCGGGGACCGCAGCCACGAGGACCAGCTGGCCGAGGTCGTCTGGGCCTGGGACCAGATCAAGGTCAGCCGCAACTTCCGCGAGGCGGGCTGACAGGGCCCGCCCGCCGGCGCCTCAGCGGTGGCGCCGGGGCGCGGGAGCGAAGATGCTGTCCCGCTCGGCGTGCCACGACCGCACCTTGAGGTGCGCCAGCACGAACGTTCCCACCCAGACCGCCGCCAGGCCCGGCAGGGCCGCCAGCGTCACGAACAGCGTGAAGGGGCCGAACATCGTGCCGTAGAGCGGCAGCGCCAGCGTGCCGCCGATCAGCCCGGCCAGGACCGTCGCCCAGACGGCCGCGAGCCCCGTTCCGACCACGCCAGACAGGCCGGGCCGGCCCAGCCGGTGCCGCACGAGGTGCAGCGCGACCGCCCCGCCGATGGCGCCGGACAGGACCATCCACGCCGTGTAGTACGGCCCCGGCGGCACGCTGGTCCGTCCCGGTCCGATATGGGTCAGGACGACCCACGCGACGAACGCGGAGGTGGCAGCCATCGCGAGATAGCCGATCAGCAGGCCGCGCTCGCCGGCCGTGGTGGGTCTGGACAGGTAGGTCATGCAGGATCGGCACCGTCGGACAGCGGGACTGTAGCGGGGGACGGCGGCGAAGGGGCCCCCGCGGATCGCGAACAGACCGTTTCGCGATCCCGTCACGCCGGGCCCCGCACGCGATCCGCGGCGCCGGCGCAGGCGCGCCTGCCTTGCCCTTGCACCCTGCGGGCATATGCTCCAAGAGGGCGCGGCAATCGGATGAGGACGAGCCATGGCCGACGGCAGCATCGAGACAGGGACCCGCCCGACCGAGGAGGTTTCGGTCCGCGACGTGTTCGGGATCGAGACCGACATGCACGTCCGCGCCTTCGCCGACCGCTCGGACCGGGTGCCCGAGATCGACGCGACCTACAAGTTCGACCCCGACACCACGCTCGCCATCCTGGCCGGGTTCTCCCACAACCGCCGCGTGATGATCCAGGGCTATCACGGCACCGGCAAGTCGACCCACATCGAGCAGGTCGCGGCCCGGCTGAACTGGCCCTGCGTGCGCGTCAACCTCGACAGCCACATCAGCCGGATCGACCTGATCGGGAAGGACGCGATCAAGCTGCGCGACGGCAAGCAGGTGACCGAGTTCCACGAGGGCATCCTGCCCTGGGCGCTGCGCAACCCGGTTGCCATCGTGTTCGACGAATACGACGCCGGCCGCGCCGACGTGATGTTCGTGATCCAGCGGGTGCTGGAGCATGACGGCAAGCTGACCCTGCTCGACCAGAACGAGATCATCACGCCGAACCCGTACTTCCGGCTGTTCGCGACGTCGAACACCGTCGGCCTCGGCGACACGACGGGGCTCTATCACGGCGTCCAGCAGATCAACCAGGCGCAGATGGACCGCTGGTCCCTCGTCGCGACGCTGAACTACCTGTCCCACGACGCCGAGACGGCGATCGTGCTGGCCAAGAACCCGCACTACAACACCGAGAAGGGCCGCCGTCAGATCGGCCAGATGGTGACGGTCGCCGACCTGACCCGGACCGCCTTCATGAACGGCGACCTCTCCACGGTGATGAGCCCCCGGACGGTCATCAACTGGGCCCAGAACGCCGAGATCTTCCGCTCGGTCGGCTACGCGTTCCGCCTGTCGTTCCTGAACAAGTGCGACGAGCTGGAGCGGCAGACGGTGGCGGAGTTCTACCAGCGCTGCTTCGCAGAGGAACTGCCGGAGAGCGCCGCCTCGATGGCAATGAAGTAGGCGCCCGGCCAGCCCCTCGTACCAACGCGATTTAGTCAGACCTGCATTCCGCGCCTTGCCGCCATGCCGGCCGCGTAATGCCGCACGGGTTCCGCAGCGGGCGTCCGGCGGATCGCGGCGACCGGCAGGGGCGGTGCAGGGAAGGCGCCCGGCGCGCCGCTCGTACCGTCGCGACGTCGTCAGGCCTGCATCTCGGGCCTCGTCACCATGCCGGGCGCGGCGTGCCGCACGGGTCCCGCCGCGAGCATCCGGCGCATCGCGGCGGCGGGCAGCGTGCGGTGCAGGCGGACGCCGGCGAAGACCTCGCCCGACCAGACGACCGTCGTGTCGAGCCGAAGGTCCTGCCAGATGATCCTGACCTTCGTTCCCGGCACGGGCGGCGGGACGATCCGCAGTCGGGCCCCGCGGCGGGACAGGTCGATGATCCGCACCCGGTCGCCGAAAGGCGGCTCCGTCCGGACCGACAGGCTGCAGGGGAAGCGCTTTTCACGCCGGCGGATCCGCAGGCGCGCCGCAAGGATCGCCCCCGCCCCGCTGACGAAGAGGAGCGCCAGACCGATCAGGAGCGCGACGGTGATCTCGCGCAGTGCGTCGCCCTGCAGGGCCATGCGCCCGCCGACCTCGATCTGGGCGACGGCCGGTCCGGCGATCAGCGTCGCCGGACCGGCCCATCGCAACCCTCGCCGCATGACCTGCCCCCGCTTGTTGATACGGGAGGCAGGCTAGCGGGCAATCGTCAACGAATACTGAACGTCAGGCCGCCTGGGCCAGGGTCTCGCTCCGCGCCTCGCGCAGCGCGCGGGCCCACCAGACGAGGTCGTCGAACATCGCCGTCGCGCTCGGCCGGAGGATGCCGTCGATCTCGGACATCGGCAGGTTCTGCCCCAGCGGGCTCACCTTGCCGAACTCGCCGCCACCGATGTGGACCGCGTGCCGGATCGGCGCCATCTGCAGCTCCACCCCGATGCCGCGCAGGTGCTCGGCCGCGCGGGCCGCGCCGACGCCGCCGTAGCCGACGATGCCGAACGGCTTGCGCACCCACTGCCTGTACGCCTGATCCAGCGCGTTCTTCAGGGCGCCGGTGATCGAGTGGTTGTACTCGGCGGTCAGGAAGACGTAGCCGTCGAACGGCTCCACCGCCTCCTGCCAGCGGACCGCGCGCGGATCCTCGGACGGCATCCACAGGTTCGACGCCTTCTCGTTGAAGAACGGCAGGTCGAAGTCGCGCAGGTCCAGCGTCTTCAGCGTGAGGTCGGACCGCTCGGCCGCGACCTCGTGCACCCAGGCCGCCGGCTTGTCGGCGAAGCGGGTCTCACGGGTGGAAGAGATGACGAGGGCGAGGTTCACCTTGTCGGGCATTGGGGGGGCTCCTTGTGTCTGGTCTCACGGCATAGATCGCATCCGGTTCGAGAGAGAAAAGCCGCGCTCCCGCGCATGGTTTCCGCATTGGCGCACAGAACGGCGTGAGGCGCGCGCGCCCGGCCCCCTGCCCGCCCTTGCCAAAACGGCGCCCATGACCGATGTCGGGACCATGAGCAAACCGCCCGACAATCCGGCCGATCCGTTCAAGAAGGCGCTCGCCGAGGCGACCAAGGTCCTCGCCGACGATCCCGACCTGACGGTCAGCTTCTCCGTCGACCCGCCCGGCCAGTCGCCCGACACGATCCGCCTGCCGCAGGTCAGCCGCCGGATGACCCGCGACGAGGTGCTGCTCGCCCGCGGCACCGCCGACAGCTTCGCGCTGCGGCACCGCTACCACGATGCCGGGGTTCACAGCCGCTACCTGCCGCAGGGCCAGATGGCCCGCGACCTCTACGAGGCGATGGAGACGGCCCGGATCGAGGCGCTGGGGGCCGAGCGGATGCCGGGCACCGCGGGCAACATCGACGCGCGTATCGGGACCGAGGCGCGGCGCAAGGGCTACGACCAAATTCGCGAGGCGTCGGACGCGCCCCTGTCGGTCGCCGCCGGCTACCTGTTCCGCCACCTCGCCACGGGCCGCGAGATGCCGCCCGGCGCCGACAACGTGATGCAGCTGTGGCGCGGGTTCATCGAGGATCAGGCCGGCGACCGGCTGGACAACCTCGCGGACCGCCTGTCCGACCAGAAGGACTTCGCCCGCTTCGCCCGCGACGTGATCCGCGACCTCGGCTACGGCGACCAGCTGGGCGACGATCCCGACAGCTTCGACGACGACGACGAGGACCAGGCCGAGGGAACCGAGGACGAGGAGGATCAGGACTCCACCGGCGAGGACGACAGCGACACCGAAGAGGCCGAAGGCTCGCCCGAGCAGTCCCAGGACGAGACCCAGGACGACACGCAGGCCCAGGTCTCGATGGACGAGATGGCCGACGCCGAGGACGCCGAGGAGCAGGAGATGCCCGAGGGCGAGGCCCCGCTGGAGCCCCCGCCCCCCGCCCCGGTCAGCGAGGCGGACCCCGACTACAAGGTCTTCCTCACCGACTACGACGAGGAGGTCGGCGCCGAGGACCTCGCCGAGCCGGCCGAGCTGGAGCGGCTGCGCGCCTACCTAGACCAGCAGCTGGAGCCGCTGAAGGGCGCCGTCGGGCGCCTCGCCAACAAGCTGCAGCGCCGCCTGCAGGCGCAGCAGAACCGCTCCTGGGAGTTCGACCTCGAGGAAGGCACGCTCGACGCCGGCCGTCTCGCCCGCGTGGTGGCGAACCCGACGACGCCGCTGAGCTTCAAGGTCGAGAAGGACACCGAGTTCCGCGACACCGTCGTCACCCTCCTCCTCGACAATTCGGGCTCGATGCGCGGCCGCCCCATCAGCATCGCCGCGATCTGCGCCGACGTGCTGGCCCGGACGCTGGAGCGGTGCGACGTCAAGGTCGAGATCCTCGGCTTCACCACCCGCGCCTGGAAGGGCGGGATGAGCCGCGAGAAGTGGCTGGCCGAGGGCCGCCCCGCCGCGCCCGGCCGCCTGAACGACCTGCGCCACATCGTCTACAAGTCCGCCGACGCGCCCTGGCGGCGCACGCGCGAGAACCTCGGCCTGATGATGAAGGAGGGGCTGCTGAAGGAGAACATCGACGGCGAGGCGCTGGAATGGGCGCACAAGCGGATGCTCTCCCGCCCCGAGGTGCGCAAGGTCCTGATGGTGATCTCGGACGGCGCCCCGGTGGACGATTCCACCCTGTCGGTGAACCCCGCCAACTACCTGGAAAAGCACCTGCGCGACGTGATCGCCATGGTGGAGAGGCGACGCGCGGTGGAGCTGATCGCCATCGGCATCGGCCACGACGTGACCCGCTACTACCAGCGCGCGGTGACGATCACCGACGTCGAGCAGCTGGCCGGCGCGATGACCGAACAGCTCGCCTCGCTGTTCGACACCGACCCGCGCAAGCGGGCGCGGGTGCTGGGTATGAAGCGGGTGGCGTGACGGCGGTCCCGGCCGAGAGCGCCGGGGGTTTCACACCCCCGGACCCCCGTGGGATATTTATGGCTCGATGAGAGGGTGAAGGGGCGGCAGCCCCGGGGATCAGGCTGAAATCGCGGCTGGCGGGCGCGGGCCTTGCGCCGGGGCCGCCGGCGGCGACCGACCGCTCTGGCCTTTCCGCCGCCGCTGCCGCATCGTCCGCCCGGCCAGGAAAGGGAGCCGCGCCATGTTCCAGACCTTCGCCGTCACCAGCACTCCCGAGCAGGGGCCCGCGCGGCTGGCCGCGCTGCGGGACGAGATGAAGGAGGAGGGCGTCGCCGCCTTTCTCGTTCCCCGCGCCGACGCCCACCAGGGCGAGTATGTCGCCCCCGCGGACGAGCGGCTGGCCTGGCTGACCGGCTTCACCGGCTCCGCCGGCTTCTGCGCCGTGCTGGCAGAGGAAGCGGGGTTGTTCGTCGACGGCCGCTACCGGGTGCAGGTCCGGTCCCAGGCGGACCCGGTCTTCTCCCCGGTGAACTGGCCCGAGACCCAGCTCGCCGACTGGCTGAAGGAGCGGCTGCCGCGGGGCGCGACCGTGGCGTTCGACCCCTGGCTCCATACGGTGGAGGAGATCGACCGCCTGCGCGCCGCCCTGCGGCCCGCCGGGATCGTCGTGACGGAGTCGCCCAACCTCGTGGACCGCGTCTGGGACGACCGCCCCGCGCCGCCGTCCGGCGCCTTCACCGCCTACCCGGACGACCTTGCAGGCCGCAGCGCGGCGGACAAGCGCCGCTCGGTCGCGGCCGAGCTGAAGGAGGCGCAACAGCGCGCCGCGATCCTGACGCTGCCCGATTCCATCGCGTGGCTGCTGAACATCCGCGGCACCGACACGGTGCGCAATCCGGTGCCCCACGCCTTCGCCATCGTGATGGACGACGGCACGTGCCAGCTTTTCGCGGGTCACGGCAAGGCCGACGCCGTGGCCGATCACCTCGGCCCCGACGTGGCGGTGCTGCCCGAGGACGGTCTTCTCGCCGCGGTGGCCAGCCTCGACGGCCCCACCCGGATCGACCCCAAGAGCTGCCCCGTCGCGGTGGCGGAGGCCCTCACGGCGGCCGAGGTCGAGATCGCCCACGGCGACGACCCCTGCCGCCTGCCCAAGGCCCGCAAGACCGGCGCCGAGCTGGACGGCGCCCGCGCCGCGCAGCAGCGCGACGCGGTGGCGATGGTGAACTTCCTCGCCTGGCTGGACGAGGAGGCGCCGAAGGGCGAGCTGACCGAGATCGCGGTGGTGGAGGCGCTGGAGGGCTTTCGCCGCGCGACCAACGCGCTTCTCGACATCTCGTTCGAGACGATCTGCGGCTCGGGCCCCCATGGCGCCATCGTGCATTACCGGGTGACCGAGGCGTCGGACCGCGCCGTCTCGCCGGGCGAGCTGCTGCTGGTCGATTCGGGCGGGCAGTACATAGACGGCACCACCGACATCACCCGCACCGTCACCATCGGCGACGCGCCCGCCGGCGCGGCGGAGGCGTACACGCTGGTCCTGAAGGGCATGGTCGCGATCTCGCGCGCGCGCTTCCCGAAGGGCGTCGCCGGCGCGCACCTCGACGTCCTCGCCCGCTATGCCCTGTGGCTGGACGGCAAGGACTACGACCACGGCACCGGGCACGGCGTCGGTGCCTACCTGTCGGTCCACGAAGGGCCGCAGGGCCTGTCGCGGCGCTCCAACGTACCGCTGGAGCCGGGGATGATCCTGTCGAACGAGCCGGGCTACTACCGCGAGGGCGCCTGGGGCATCCGGATCGAGAACCTGATCGTGGTCGAGGACGCCCCGCCCCTGCCCGAGCAGGACGACCGGCCGTGGCTCGCCTTCGAGACGCTGACCTACGTGCCCTTCGACAGGCGGCTGATCCTCCCGGACCTCCTGACCGGTCCGGAGAGGGACTGGATCAACGCCTACCACGCCGATACACTCTCGCGCATCGGGCCGCGCCTCGACGCCGGGCCGCGCGCATGGCTGGAGGCGGCCTGCGCGCCGATCTGACCCGCGGCCCCTTCCCGAAAGGGTTCTGCAATTCCCGCAAGGCGAGCGCCGCGCGCCGGCGCCTCGCCCCCGTCCGGAGGAGACTGTCATGGCCGACCACATCAAGATCCGGCCCGCCCCGCGCCCCTGGGTCGTCCGCGCCGGCGGCGCGGTCCTCGGCGAGAGCGCCCGCGCGCTGGAACTGACCGAGGGCGATTACCCGCCGGTCATCTACTTCCCGCGCGAGGACCTGGCGATGGCGTTCCTCGACCCCTCGCCCACCCGCTCCACCTGCCCCTACAAGGGCGAGGCGAGCTACTTCAACATCGTGGCCGAGGCCGAAACGATCCGCGACGCGGCGTGGTCCTACGAGACGCCGAAGGCGGGGATGGAGCAGATCGCCGGCCACATCGCCTTCTACCCCGGGAAGGTGACGGTCGAGGAGGTCTGACGCCGCGGGGGCGTCACTCGTCGCCCTGCAGCAGGACCGACGCCGGATCGGGCGGCAGCTCGACGCCGAGCCAGGTCATGTCGCGGGCGAAGATGGACGACAGCAGGCGCTGGTAGCCGAGGTTCATCTCCACCCCGCCCTCCGGCGTCGGGGTGTCGATCCTGAGGCCGACCACCGGCGCGCCGGTTCCGGCGAAGGCGATGCCCTGCACCTGCGCCTCCGGCAGCATCTCCGCCCACGGGCGGCGGGTGACGAACGAGGTCGCCTCGCCCCAGGCCGTCTCCATCACCTGCGCCCGCTCCTTGGCGGCCTGCGCGGTCTCGACGACGTAGAGGACCAGCGCCGTCTCGGTCCGGCCGTCGCTGAGGTCGGCGACGAACACCGGGCCGGCGAGGCCGGAGCCCGGCATCAGCTCGGTCCCGTCCGCGAAGACGAGGGCACGGACGAGGGTGCCCTGGCCCGCCTCGGGCGCATCGAGCGCGGCCAGCAGCGCCGCGACGTCGGGCCGCGCCGCGACCGACCCGTCGGACGCCGCCGTCGCGAGCGCGGTCGCGCCGTCCCGGGTGGTGGACCACACCATCAAGTCGCCGACCAGCGCCACCCGGCTCGCCCGGCCAAGCATCCCGCCCAGCGGATCGGCCGGATCGCGGTTCTCGATGTCGATGGAACCGTCCTCGCCGCCGCGCACGAACAGCGCGCCGTCGACCTCGTAGCCGGCGGACGTCAGCGCGACCGGGACGCGTACGGCGGCCATCGGCGTCACGTCGAACACCGCGCCGCCGAAGGGCGGGGCCGAAATCGCGAGGATCGCCTCCGCCTCGTTCGGATTGAAGCCGACGGACCGCCGCCAGCCGCCGTCCAGCCCCAGCATGATCGTCTGGGCGAAGGTCGGCGGGATCGAGCGGAAGACCGGCCCTTCCGGCTCCGACATCATGCTCGTCTGCGCCCGCGAGACGCCCACGACGCCGCCCCGCAGGCTGCCGAATTCCAGCATCACCGGACCGTCCAGGCCACCGATCAGGGTCTGCGGCACCTGATCCAGCAGGCGCCGCAGCGAATCGCTCCGCTCGGCGGAGGCGGCGGTGGCGAGGCAGATCGCGGCGAGGGCGAGGAGGAGGCGCATGGGACACTCCGTGTGGGCCGGGGTGGCCGAAGCTTTTCCGCAGAGCGCTTGTGACGCAAGTCGGGATCGCCCGACCCCGCCGTCCCCGCGAGGCTGCCGGCCGGGCCGCGGACGGACAGCCGCGCCCGGGACCACGTCTCTCCCTCTCATCGAGCCACGAATATCCCGGGGGTCCGGGGGCAGCGCCCCCGGCGGTCGCAGGGACGCACTTGGTGCGGCGCAAGCGATGCCCGGACCGACCGCGCCCCCTGATGCGCTCTTCGCGGGGCTTACCCCAGACTCAGCAGACCGCCCGCGCGCCCTTATCCGCCCGCCCCGGGCTCGACCCGGGGCCTCGCACGTCCCGGCGCTCGGCTTCGGCGAGGCCCCGGGTCAGGCCCGGGGCGGGTGTCGCGGGAATCCTGGATCCCGTCACGCATGCTCCTCCTCGGCCATCTCCACCAGCGCCTCGTTCAGCGCCTTCAGCGCGTCGGTCTGGAACAGCGCGCCCAGCAGCTCGGGCGGGGTGTCGCCACCGGGGAACCGGACGACCGGGATGAACGGCGCCCCCGTCGCCTCGAACAGCGGCATGGCGGCCTCGAGCGTGGCGCCGAGCCGCAGGTAGGTGCCGTCCGCCACGAGCTTGCTGCAGGCATCCGTCGGCGCGGCGCGGGGATGTTCGGTCCTGCGCATCTCCTCCTCCACCTTCAGCGTGCCAAGGAGCCAGGCCTGCGGCCCGGCGGCGAGGTGAATGCCCCGCCGCTCCAGCGAGGTGAGGAAGAACGAGCGGTGGACCAGCCGGGTCGAGACCGCGACCGACGTCGAGACCGCCGCCATCACCGCCACCGCCGCCTGCCAGTCCCCCGTCAGTTCGAACACGATCAGCGTGGTCGAGATCGGGGCCCCGAGGACCGAGGCCGAGACCGCGCCGAGGCCGGACAGCGCGTAGAGCGATCCTTCCCCCGACACGTCCGGAAAGATCGCCGTCGCGACCGAGCCGAAGGCGAGGCCGGTCAGCGCCCCCACCATCAGCGAGGGCGAGAAGACGCCGCCGCCCATCCGCCCGCCTATCGTGATCGCGACAGCGGCCACCTTCACCGCGACGAAGACGACGGCCAAGAGGAACCCGTACTCCGCCGCCAGCGCCCGGTTCGTGGTCTCGTAGCCGACCCCGATCACGTGCGGGAACTGCGTCGCGATGAGGCCGAGCAGCAGGCCTGCCACCGTCGGCCGCAGCCAGCCGGGCAGCCGAAGGCGCGCCTGCAGCGACGAGCCGAGGTCGTCCACCCAGAAGATTGCGCGCATGAAGACGACCGCGACGGCGCCGCAGATGAGGCCGAGGATCAGGAAGGCCGGCAGCTCGACGTAGAATCCGAGGGCCGACTGCACCGGCAGGTCGAACTCCTGCACGTCGCCAAAGGTCAGCCGGCTGATCACTGCGCCCGCCACGCTGGCGATCGCGATCGGCGCGAAGGCGTGGACCGCGTAGTGCCGCAGCACCACCTCCAGCGCGAACAGCGCCCCGGCGAGTGGCGCGTTGAAGCTCGCCGAGACGGCGGCGGCGACCGCGCAGCCCAGCAGTTCGCGCCCCGTCACCCCGCTCGCCCGGATGAAGACGGCGACGTAGGAGGAGAGAATAGCCGCGAGGTGCACGACCGGCCCCTCGCGGCCCGAGGAGCCGCCCGTGGACAGCGTGATCAGCGACGCGAAGGCCGAGACGAGGCCGGCCCGGCGCTCCACCCGCCCGTCGTAGAGAGAGGCGCCCTCGATGACCTCCTGCACCGACCGCACACGCCCGTCGGGCGTCAGGTGATGCACCAGAAGACCGACCGTCAGCCCGCCCGCGACGGGGATGAGCACGATCCAGTACCAGGCGAGCGAGGCGGCGAAGGTGTGCAGCGTCAGGATGTCCGGCGTGCCGTAGATCGTCGCCTGCAGCCAGCTGATTCCCAGCCGGAACAGCACCGCCGCCCCGCCCGCCCCGATCCCGAGGAGAAGCGCCAGCACCCAGAACTGCGCCTGGCTCGGCCCGCGGGTGAGCATCAGCGCCCAGCCGGTCCGCGCCGCCCTGTTGATCCTCTGCCGCATGCCTCCCCTCATCCGCACTCTTTCCGCCCCTGATAGGAGATGCGGCTCCCGCCCGGAAGGCGCGGCCGGCGCGACCGGCAGCTCGCGTCAGGGTGGATCTCGCGGGCCAACGGGATTAACGTTGCGGAAGGTTTTGACCGGATGGTCAAACCAGCGGCTGCCAAGGGGGGCGCCGATGACCGTAGCAGACCGGCCCGCCCGCCCGGGCGGCGACGATACCGATCCGGCCGAGGATCTGATCGACCGCCTCTACGAGGTGGCGATCGATCCCACGCGTTACGAGGCCCTGCTCGACCACTGGGAGGCGATGATCGCGCCGCAGCGCGTCGCCGCCAATGGCCGGCCGGAGCCCGACCAGGGGCTCGCCCTCGGTCTCCGCCGTCTCGAGAGCCACATCCAGCGCGCCGACGCGGTGCTCGACCGGGCCATCGCCGACGGCACCCGCGACGGCCCGTCCGGCATGGTGCGCGGGGTCGAGACCGCGGCGGCCTTCGCCGTGGACCGGGCGCTGTCGATCGTCGCGGTGAACACCGCGGCCAGTCACGTCTTCGGCGTCGCCGTCGGGGCGCGGATCGCCGATCTGGCGCTGTCCGAGGGCGAGGCCGACCTCGTGGCCCGGCAGATCGGCCGCATGTTCGCGGCCAACAGTCCGGCGCCCGTCGTCATGCGCACCCGCGGCGCGGCCGAGGGCCGCGTCGTGCTGCTGCACCTGCGGATCGTGCGCGAGCGGATGGACGAGCCGTTCGTCCTCGCCGTGTCGTCCGAGCTCGGCTGGCCCGACGACTTCTCGGACCTCCTGCGCGGCGCCTTCGACCTGACCCCGGCCGAGGTCGAGGTGGTGCGCGCCCTGGCCGAGGGCGCCCGCGCCGAGCAGATCGCCGAGGCGCGGGGCCGCTCGGTCGCCACGATCCGGGCGCAGATCAAGTCGATCATGGCCAAGACCGAGACCCGCAGCCAGACCGAGCTGGTGCGCCTCACCCTCTCGACGATGGAGATGGCGCGCTTCTCGGACGACGAAGCCGCCCGCCTGACCCATGCCAGCCGGGGAACCGGCACGCTGGAGCCGAGGCCGTTCCGGACCCTGATCCTGCCCGACGGCCGCCGCTCCGACCATCTCGTCCTCGGCGATCCGGACGGCACGCCCATCCTGTTCTTCCCGCTGGACTACGGTCTCGTCCGCTGGCCCGCCTCCGCCGAGGCAGAGGCGGCGGCCCGGGGGATCAAGATCGTCGTTCCGGTCCGGGCCGGCTACGGCGCGTCCGACCCGATCCCCCGCGGCACGCCTTACGTCACCCAGCTGTGCGAGGACTTCGCCCGGCTGATGGACCACCACGGGATCGACAGCTGCCCGATCCTGACCCTCGGCGGCGACAGCTTCCTCGCCATCGCGTTCCACGCCGCCTTCCCCGAGCGGGTGTCGGCGCTGGTCTGCGCCGCCGGCGTCCTGCCCCTGACCCGCCCCGAACAGTACGAGCGGATGGAGAAGTGGCACCGCTTCATCCTCGCCGGCGCCCGCTACACGCCGCACCTCCTGCCGTTCATGGTCAAGGCCGGCTTCGCGCTGGCCCGGCGCCTCGGCAAGCGCGGCTTCGTCCACGCCGTCTACGGCAAGTGCCCGGCGGACGTCGCGACCTTCGAGATCCCCGAGGTGTTCGAGGCGATGGTCTGCGGCTCGGACGTCTCGCTCAGCGACACCCACTCCGCCCACGACGCGTTCTCCCGCGAGGTGATCAGCCACGAGACGACGGACTGGACCGACGAGATCGACCAGCTGCGCGAGAGCGGCCTGCCGGTGACGTTCCTGAACGGGCTGCAGGATCCGCAGGTCCCGGCCGAGACGCTGGCCGAGCATCGCGCCGACTATCCGTGGATCGACTTCCGCGTCATGCCCGACGCGGGTCAGCTGCTGTTCTTCCTCAAGTGGCGCGACGTCCTGGCGGTGCTGGCGCCGCTCCTGACGGACCGCGCGGCCCGGACGAGGGCAGATTAGACCATATGGGGTATGACAGGCGCCGGAACTCGCCGTACCACGGAGTCATTGAGACGTTGGTTGGTGATCGCCGAAAGGCACAGAGCACATAGATCGAGGTCCGGCGGGAGGTGAGTGGCTCGCAGGGCCGACCATTTTCAGAATAAGCGGCCGATATCGTCCGGCCATGCGCGGGAGGGTCGAGGTGGGGTCAGATGGTCACGCCGAAGGCTCTCCCGCGGTCCTTCTGCTCGCCGACGACGGACTACCCGTCCTGACGATCCTCGGCACGGACCTGCGCGTGCAGGTCGTCATGGGAATGTCGCGCCGCGAGGCGCCTGCGCCGCAGCCGGCCGGGCCGCCCGCGCCGCCCGGCGCCGACACCTAGCCCGCGGCTTCGTCCTGCAGCAGTTCGCGCGCCGCGCCGCGGGCCGCCTCCGTCACCGTGTCGCCCGACAGCATCCGCGCGATCTCGTCGATGCGGGCGCTCTCGTCGAGCGGGACCACCCGGCTCACCGTCGCCGCGCCGTCGCTCGCCTTCTCGACCCGCCAGTGATGCGCCGCCCGGGCCGCGACCTGCGGCGAGTGCGTGACGACGAGGACCTGGCCATCCGCCGCCAGCCGCGTGAGCCGGCGCCCCACCGCGTCGGCGGTCGCGCCGCCGACCCCGCGGTCGATCTCGTCGAAGATCAGCGTCAGCCCCTGGGCGTCCCGGGTCAGGCAGACCTTCAGCGCCAGCAGGAACCGGCTCAGCTCCCCGCCCGAGGCGATGCGGTTGAGCGGCCCCGCCGGCGCGCCGGGGTTCGTCGCAACGACGAAGGCGACGTCGTCCCGCCCCTCCGGCCCCGGTTCGCCCCCGGCCACCTCGACCGAGAACACCGCCCGTTCCAGTTTCAGCGGCGCGAGCTCGCCCGCCATCTCCGCCGACAGGCGCGTGCCCGCCGCCCGGCGCGCCTCCGTCAGCGCCGCGGCCGCCGTCTCGTAGGCCGCGTCCGCCTCGCGCGCCGCATCGCGCAACGCCGCGATGTCGCCCTCGGCCCCGTCGAGCGCCGCCAGCCGCCCGGCGAAGTCCGCCGCCAGCGCCGGAAGCTCGTCCGGCGCCACGCCATGCTTGCGCGCCAGCGCCCGGATCGCGAACAGCCGCTCCTCCACCGCCTCCAGCCGCCGCGGGTCGCCCGCCAGCGCGTCCAGGCAGTCCGCGACCCCCTGCTCGGCCTCGCCGAGCGCGTCCATCGCCCGCGCCAGCGCCTCCAGCGGCGCGTCGAGCCGGCCGTCAGCGGCCTCGGCCGCGTCGTCCAGCCAGCGGATCGCGTCGGTGATCAGGCCCTCGGCCCCCTCCCCGGTCAGCGCCGCATGGGCGCGCCCGACATCGCCGCGGATTCGCTCTGCCGCCTGCATCAGCCGCCGCTCGGCATCCAGCCGCTCCGCCTCGCCCGCCTCGGGTGCGAGGTCGCCGAGCTCGCCCGCCGCGTGGCGCAGGAACTCCTCCTCCGCCTCGAGGGCCGCGCGCGCCTCTTCGGCCTCGGCCAGAGCCGCAACCGCCGCGCGCCGCGCCCGCCAGGCCCGGCGCACCGCGTCCACCCGCTCCCCCAACCCGCCGAACGCGTCGAGGAGCAGCCGGTGTCCCCGCGGATTCAGAAGGCCCCGGTCGTCCTGCTGCCCGTGCAGCTCCACCAGCCGCTCGGAGAGCTGCCGCAGCACGTCGCCCGAGACGCGCACGCCGTTCACCCACGCGGTCTTGCGCCCGTCGGCGGCGTTCACGCGCCGCAGGATCAGCTCGCCCTCCTCCAGCGCGATCCCGGCCTCGGCCAGCACCTCGGTCGCGGGATGTCCGTCCGCCAGCCGGAACTCCGCCGTGACCTCGCCCTGGGCGGCGCCCGCACGCACCAGCTCGGCCCGGCCGCGCCAGCCGAGGACGAAGCCGAGCGCCTCGAGAAGGATCGACTTCCCCGCCCCGGTCTCGCCGGTCAGCACGTTGAGGCCCGGCCGGACCTCGAGGTCCAGCCGGTCGATGATCAGAAGGTCCCGGATCGCCAGATGCCGCAGCATAGCCTTACATGAATCCCCGCCCCGTCCCCGTCAATGCCGCCCCGCCGGCGCCCACGCGCCCGCGAGTCGGCGGAGGGTCAAGGACGCGCGTCAGCGCGCCGGCGAAGCCGGTTCATCCTTGACGCTCCGCCGACTCGCAGCACGCTGACAGGAGGCGCGTTCAGGGCACACCTGCCCCTGAACCGCTTCCCAAGCAAAGGCGAAAACGCCGCCTCCTGCCCGACATCCCGGCAAACAGCGCCCTGCCGCCGGGGACGGCGGGCGGGGCGATGGCCGTCAGGCCGAGCGCCGCACGGCGTCTCGCCTCAGATCCACTCCCCGCGGACCATCTGCCGGTAGATCTGCGCCAGCCAGTTGTCGCCGACCGCCCGCATCTCCAGCCCCTGCCCGGTCAGCAGCGCGTAGCTGGACTGGTACCATTCGGTGGACTGGTAGTTGTAGCCGAGGATCGCGCCGGCCGTCTGCGCCTCGTTCGTCAACCCCAGCGAAAGGTACGCCTCGACCAAGCGGTGCAGCGCCTCGGCGGTGTGGGTCGTGGTCTGGAAGTCCTCGACCACCACGCGGAACCGGTTCGCCGCCGCGGCGAAGTTCCCGCGGGCGAGGTAGAAGCGCCCGATCTCCATCTCCTTTGCCGCGAGGTGGTCGAAGGCGAGGTCGAACTTCAGGATCGCCGAGCGGGCGTACTCGCTGTCGGGATAGGTCTCGATCACGTAGCGCAGCGCCTGCAGCGCCTGGAACGTCAGCCCCTGGTCGCGGCCGATCTCGTCGACCTGGTCGTAGTAGCTGAGCGCGAGAAGGTAGGCTGCGTAGGCCGCGTCCTCCTCGGCCGGGTAGAAGTCGAGGTAGCGCTGCGCGGCGGCGCGGCTGTTCTCGTAGTCGCGGTCGCGGTGGTAGCTGAAGGCCTGCATGATCAGCGCGCGCTTGGCCCAGGCCGAATAGGGGTACAGCCGCTCGATCTCGCCGAAATAGTAGGCCGCGTCGTCGGCCTGTCCGCGCTCCAGCTCGACCTCGCCGCGCTGGTAGATCTCTTCCGGCGGATAGGTGTCGAGCGCGCCGGGCGTCCGGGCGTCGAAGATGTTGCAGCCGGTCAGGAGGAGCGCACCGACAAGGCCGAGGACCATGCCAGCCCGGGTCCGCAGCGCGGGTCGACGATCGCCTGCCATTGAGCCTTCCCTCTGCCCCGTCCCTCGCGCCGCGCCTTGAAATGGCGCTTGCGCGGCCGGTCTAGCACAAGGCGCCGGGGTGCAAAATGCCCAAAGGCGCGGCCGCCGGAGAGCGTGACCGGAACGCGCCGGCGTCATCCGAAGGTGCAGGTCAGGCCACGTCCGGCAGATCGGCCGGGGTCACGCCGACGCCCGGCAGCTCCGCCGCCTGCACCTCGTCCACCGTGACCCGGCGCCAGTTCGCGGCGTCCGCGAAGAGCGCGCGCAGCAGCGCGTTCGTCATCGCGTGGCCGGCGCGCAGGCCGGTGTAGCGTCCCAGGATCGGCGCGCCCGCGGTCGCGAGATCGCCGAGCGCGTCCAGCATCTTGTGCCGGACCGCCTCGTCCGCGTGGCGCAGGCCGCCGGGCGTCAGCACGTCGGCCCCGTCCACGACCACCGCATTCTCCAGCGTCCCGCCGAGGCCGAGGCCGGCGGCCTGCATCGCCTCGACATCCGAGCGGCGGCAGAAGGTGCGGCTGTCGCACAACGTCCGCACGAAGGCGCCGTTGCCCATCGCCAGCGTCCGCTGCTGGCGGCCGATGGCGGCGTCGGGAAAGTCGATCGTGAAGTCGATCACGAGACCCGCCGCGGGGTCGAGCCGCGCCGCCGCCTCGCCGCTGCGCACCTCGACCGGGCGCAGCACCTCGATCGCCTCGAGCGGGGCCCCGAGACGGCGCAGCCCGGAGGAGAGGATCGCGCCGACGAAGCCGCGCGCGCTGCCGTCGAGGATCGGCACCTCGGGCCCGTCGATCTCGACGAGGACGTTGTGCACGCCGGTGCCGGCGAGGGCCGCCATCAGGTGCTCGATCGTGCCGACGCTGACGCCGTCCGCGCCGGCGAGGCGCGTGTTCAACGGCTCGCCGGGGACGTTCGACCAGAGCGCCGCCACGTCGGCCGGCCGCCCGGCCCGCGCAAGATCGGCGCGGCAAAAGACGATTCCGTGCCCGGCCCGGGCCGGCTGCAGGCGCAACCGCGCCGGCCGGCCCGAATGCAGGCCGGTGCCGGTGATCGTGATGTCGCGCGCGAGGGTGGTCTGTCGCGTCATGGTCAACGCCTCTTTAATTCACGGAGCGAATTAGGAGGCGGGCCCGGGATCCTCAACTCACTCTTTGCAACGGGATGTAACAGGCCATCCGGGACGCGACCGTCGCAGTCCAAGCTGCGGGTGCTGAACGCGAAAGGGCCGCCCGGAGGCGGCCCCTGTATCGGTGCGTCGGACCTGTGCCGTCAGTTGGCCTGGCGGCGCAGGAAGGCCGGGATCTCGATCCGCTCCTGATCGGGATCCTCCTCGGCGACCGGCTGGGCCTGCTGCCGGACCGGCGGCTGCTGGCGCGGCTGCTCGGCCTGCTCGGCCTGGGCGCCGGTCATCCGGCCGATCAGGGAGTTGAAGCCGAAGCGCGGGCGCGGCTCGCCCTGGCCGGCGCCGGCGCCGGCGGCCGGGCGCGGGGCCTCGGAGCGGGCCGGGGCGGCCTCGGGCTGGCGCTGGGTCGCCGCGCGCAGCCGGGCGAGCGCCTCGGGCGAAGGCTGGCCGGGCGCCGTGGCGGCCGGCGCGCGGGGCGCGACGAAGCTCTCGGGGCTGTGGCTCATCGGCGCCTCGGCCCGCGGCTGGTAGGCGGGGGCCGGAAGTCCGTCCTCCTCGCCCTCGTCCGCGGCGGCATCGAAGCCGGCGTACTCGTCATGGCCGTCGGCCACCGAGAACTGGCTGGCGTCGAACAGGTTCGGCTCCTCCTCCGGCTCGACCTCTTCCATCCGGGCGACCGGCTGGGGCGCGGGACGCTCCGCCGCGCGGGGCGCCGGCTGCGGCGCGGGACGCGCGGCCGGGGCCGGACGATCGGCGCGGACGGGCTCGCGCTGGGCGGGCGCCTCGTCCTCGACGCTCACGGTCTCGCGCAGCGGCCGCGCCATCGAGCGGCGGGGCAGCGGCACCTCGTCGGTTTTCTTCACCGCGTCGATGCCGGTGGCGACGACGCTGACGCGCATCATGCCTTCCATGCCGGCGTCGAGGGTGCTGCCCACGATGATGTTCGCGTCCGGGTCCACCTTCTCGCGGATCTTGTTCGCCGCCTCGTCCAGTTCGAACAGGGTAAGGTCGTGGCCGCCGGTGATGTTGATGAGCACGCCCTTGGCGCCCTCGAGGCTGATCTCGTCCAGCAGCGGGTTGGCGATCGCCTTCTCGGCGGCCTCGACGGCGCGGTTGTCGCCCTCGGCCTCGCCGGTGCCCATCATCGCCTTGCCCATCTCGTCCATCACGGCGCGGACGTCCGCGAAGTCGAGGTTGATGAGGCCCGGACGGACCATCAGGTCGGTCACGCCCTTCACGCCCTGGTACAGGACGTCGTCGGCCAGCGCGAACGCCTCGGTGAAGGTCGTGCGCTCGTTGGCGAGCCGGAAGAGGTTCTGGTTCGGGATGATGATGAGCGTGTCGACGACCTTCTGCAGCGCATCGACGCCGTCCTCGGCCTGCTTCATCCGCTTGGCGCCCTCGAACTGGAAGGGCTTGGTCACCACGCCGACGGTCAGCACGCCCAGCTCGCGCGCGGCCTGCGCGATGATCGGGGCGGCGCCGGTGCCGGTGCCGCCGCCCATGCCGGCGGTGATGAAGCACATGTGCGCGCCGGCGAGGTGGTCGACGATCTGCTCGATCGACTCCTCGGCCGCGGCGGCGCCGACGGAGGCGCGGGCGCCCGCGCCGAGGCCTTCGGTCACCTTCACGCCCATCTGGATGCGGCTGGTGGCCATCGACTGCTGCAGCGCCTGGGCGTCGGTGTTCGCGACGACGAACTCCACCCCGTCGAGCTGCTTCTCGATCATGTTGTTGACGGCGTTGCCGCCTGCCCCGCCCACGCCGAACACGGTGATCCGGGGCTTGAGATCGTCCTGCCCGGGCAGGGAGAGGTTCAAAGTCATCTGCTGTCCGCCTCGTCTCTGGTTGGCCCGTCCCACCGGGCGTTCACTCGCCTGAATGGGATGAGTCTACTGCCGCCAGTCCCCGGCGTCATCCAGTAAACACGAGTTTTCCACAAAATATGGGCAGATCCCCGCCGAGACTCGCGCGATCTCGGGGGCCACCCCGCCGATAGTGGGGCGACGGGATCGTGCCACCAGCCGTAGAAACCGGCTGGCGGTCGGTCCATGACGCGGTCGCGCCGGTCCGGCACGTCCCGATTCGGTCTTCGGTGGCAGCACTGCCCGTGCCTCGCCCCGTCGCGGGCGTTCGTCGCCCGTCTGTGGATAAGGTTTAGCAGGGGCAGCGCGGAGGTGGAAGGGGCGGCGGCAGGATGCGCCGGATGTCGCCGGGAGGGGGCGCCGCGGCCGGGGCGACGTGTCCCATGGCGGGGGCTGGCCGGAGGGTCGGGCGAACGCTTGGGCCGCGTCTGCGGCTGATGCCGGGAGGCGACAACGGCAACCGGTTTTCACGGGAACACCCGCCCCGGCCCCGAGACGTGGCCTCGTACCGCTGGCGCGCGTAGCCGGGCGAGGCCCTGAGACAAGTCCGGAGCGGGCGTGAACTTGACGTAGCGGAGGGCGGTGTCTGGCCGCGGTCAGACGCTCCGACGCCACGGTAAGTGCGATTTATCTCGCCTCCCCCGGACAACCCCGAACGTCTCGCAGGCGGCGAGGTAGCGTCTGGCCGGGGGGCGGCCAGACGCTGCCCGGGCCGCTGACGCGGCTGATTCCGGGCGGGTGCTTTTCAGATGGCGTTCGGCCCGATCCGGGGCGACGGCCGGGCGCTCCGCCCGGCCTGATCGTAGCCCCTGACGAGAAACCCCTTGCCGCCTACCAGTTGTCCCGGAACCACCGCACCGCGCGGCGCAGCGAGCGCGACGGGTACCGCTCCGCCGGCACCTCGAAGTCCCACCACTCGTCCTGCGGGTTCGCGGCGAAGAGGCACAGCCCCACCGCCCCCGCGAACGCGGCGCCGGTGGCCGCCTGCGGCAGGCCCTGCACCCGCAGCGGCCGGCCGAGGCGCACCTGCTGGCCGAGGATGCGGCTCGCCAGTCCGTCGAGCCCCGGGATCTGCGAGCCGCCGCCCGTCAGCACGATCTGCTGCGAGGGCAGGCTCTCGAAGCCGGCGGCGTCGAGACGCGCGCGGACCTCCTCGAGGATCTCCTCCACTCGCGGGCGCATGATGCCGATAAGCTCGGCCCGGCTGACGGTGCGGCGATCCTTCTCCCAGTCGCCGGAATCCGCGCCGATCTCGATCATCTCGCGGTCGTCCATGCCGGTCGCGACGACGCCGCCGTAGAAGGTCTTGATCCGCTCGGCGACCGCCAGAGGCACCTGCAGGCCCATCGAGATGTCGCCGGTGACGTGGTCGCCGCCCATCCGCACGCTGTCGGCGAAGATCATGTGCTTGCGCATGAAGATCGAGATGCCGGTCGCGCCGCCGCCCATGTCGATGCAGGCGGCGCCCAGCTCCTGCTCGTCCTCCACGAGGGACGAGATGCCGGACACGTAGGCCGACGAGGCAAGCCCCGCGAGCTCCAGGTCGCAGCGCTTGATGCAGTAGAGCAGGTTCTGCACCGCCGTCTCGTCCACCGTCAGCAGGTGCAGGTCGGTCGTCAGGCGGTTGCCGATCTGGCCCCGCGGGTCGGACAGGCCGGAGCGGTGGTCGAGGGCGAAGTTCACCGGCTGGGCGTGCAGCACCTCGCGCCCGCCGCCGAAGTCCGGCACGTCGCAGGCGGCCAGCACGCGGCCGATGTCGCTGTCGGTCACGACCTGCCCTTCCACGTCCACCGCCCCGTCGAGGCCGTAGCTGCGCGGCCGCGCGCCGGAGAGGCACGCGATCACGTGGTCGACCCGGACGTTCGCCATCTTCTGCGCGGCCTGCAGCGCGGTGCGGATCGCGCGCTCGGTCTCCTGCATGGCGTCGATCTCGCCGAAGCGGACGCCGCGCGACCGGGTGGTCGCCGCGCCGATCACCCGGAACTGGCTCTGCCCGGCCATCGCGCCGACGCCGTCCTCGCGCAGGACCTCGGGCCCGTCGAACCGCAGCACGAGGCACGCGATCTTCGACGTGCCGACGTCGAGGATCGCGACGACGCCCCGCTGCATCGCGGCGCGCCGCATGTTCCGCATCGCTCTCTGGCTCTGGTAGAGGTCCCGCATCGCCCGTATCCGCCTGCCTTTTGTTTTTGTTGGCCTTGTCTTCTTGTCGTCGTGTCGCGTCTCTTACCGCTCGTCCGACGCCCGCAGCGCGTCGGCCGCCATCGGCCCCGCCCGCACCGTGATCCGCTGCTGGTTGCGCAGGTCGATGACGCTGATGTCCCGCTCCAGGAACGGCTGCGCGTCGTCGAGGGCGATCAGCCGCTCCAGCGCCGCCACGGGGTTCTCCTCCGGCAGCAGCACGCGCTGGTCGCGGTCGAGCATCAGATCCCAGCGCCGCTCGCCCATCCGGACGAGGCCGCGCACCCGCTCGGCCAGCGGCGCCGCCGCCTCGATCAGCGCCATCCCCTCGGCCGTCGCCGCCCGCGCGCCGTCCCCGGCGAGGAGCGGCAGGTCCGGCCGGTCGGTGCGCGAGACGATCATGCCGGTCATCACGCCCTCGGCGTCCAGCAGGCGCAGCCCGTCGATGTGGCGCCAGATCGCGACCGGCTGGCGCTGGTTCACCTCGATCGACAGCGTGCCGCCGGGCCGCACCCGCACGACCGCGTCCTTCACCGCGGTGAGGTCGGTGACGCCGGCGCGGATCGCCTCGAGGTCGAGGTCGAAGGACGAGACCGGGAAGGTCACGTCGAGATCGCCGAGCGTGGTCGAGATCGCGGCGGCCAGCGCGATGTCGGCGCCGTCGATGTCGAGGCCCGTGACCATGAATTCCGGCCGGCTCTCCATCTGGTCGCGCACCGCGGCGATCCGGTCGGTCACCAGCGCCCGGTTCGCCTCGTTCGCGAACCACAGGCCGGCGCCGAAGACGACGACGAAGGCCGGCAGGCCGACCCGCACCGTGGCCCGGAACAGCGGCGTCAGCATCAGCCGCTGGTAGCGATAGCCCCAGCGGCTGGGCGCCGGATCGCGCGGGCCCGGGACGGGGTCGGGCCGGCGCCGGAAGGACAGGGCCGGGAACGGCAGGCTCAGCGATCGCACGACGCGTCCTCCACCAGCCAGCGGCAGAGCGCCGGAAAGTCCATGCCCGCCGCCAGCGCCTGCTCCGGCGCGAGGGAGGTGGGCGTCATGCCGGGCTGGGTGTTCGTCTCCAGCACGACCAGCCCGGCGTATCCCTGCGCCTCGTCCCAGCGGAAATCCGTACGGCTGAGGCCGCGGCAGCCCAGCGCCCGGTGCGCCCGCAGCGCGTAGTCGAGGCAGGCGTTGGCGATCTCCTCGGGCAGTTCGGCGGGGCAGACGTGGCGGCTGCCGCCCACGGTGTACTTGGCCGAGTAGTCGTACCAGCCGTCGGTGAGGATGTCGGTCACGGCAAGCGCCCGGTCGCCCAGCACCGCCACGGTCAGCTCGCGCCCCGGCGCGAACGCCTCGACCATCACCACCCCCGGCATCTGCGGGCCGAGGACGGGCGGCCGGTTCGACCCCGCCGCGACGATGTAGACGCCGACCGAGGATCCTTCGTTGAAGGGCTTCACCACGTAGGGCGGCGCCATCACGTGATCGGCCTCGACCTCCTCTCGCGGGGCGAGGATGCTCTCGACCACCGGCAGGCCCTCGCGGCGGTAGACCGCCTTGGTCTTCTCCTTGTCCATCGCGAGGGCGGAGGCGAGGACGCCGGAATGGGTGTAGGGGATGCGCAGCCATTCCAGCAGCCCCTGGACGCAGCCATCCTCGCCCCAGCGGCCGTGCAGCGCGTTGAAGACGACGTCGGGACGCGCCTCGGCCAGGCGATCCGGCAGGTCGACGCCGGCGTCGATCTCCACCGTCTCGAAGCCGGCGGTGCGCAGCGCCTTGGCGCACTCCGTCCCGGACGAGAGCGACACCTCGCGCTCGGCCGACGGACCGCCTTTCAGCACAACGATTCTGGGGCCTGCCCCGCCCGACATGGTCAACCTGCCTCACCGCCCGCGGACGTCTTCGCGTCCGTCGTGGACTCCGATCCCGGGTTCTTGCCGTCGCCCCGGCCTGTCGAGGCGCCGCCCGGCTATCGGAAGGAAATTACGCGAGCGGTTCGCCCACCCGCATGATTTCCCATTCTAGCGTTATGCCGGAGTCCGCGTAAACCTTTTTCCGGACCTCCTCGCCCAGACCTTCGAGGTCGGCGGCCGTTGCGCCACCGGCGTTGGTCAGGAAATTGGCGTGCATCTCGTTCATCACCGCCCCGCCGCGCCGGGCGCCGCGCATCCCGGCATCCTCGATCACCTTCCACGCCTTAAGCTCGTGCGTGTCGTCGGCGCGGCCGGTGGAGGAGAAGCCGGCCGGATTGCGGAAGGTGGAGCCGGCGGTGCGGTCCTTCGTCGGCTGCGTCTCGTCCCGCTTCCGCAGCTGCGCCTCCATCCGGGCGGCCAGATCTTCGGGATCGCCGGATGGGGCGGCGAAGGTCGCCTCGACGACGACCGCGTCCTCGGGCAGGTCGCTCTGGCGATAGCGCAAGGCCAAGGCGTCGGCCGGCAGCGTTTCGACCGTGCCGTTGCGGCGGACGAGGCGCACGCTCTCCAGCACGTCGGCGACGTAGGTGCCGTAGCAGCCGGCGTTCATCCGCACCGCGCCGCCGATGGCCCCGGGGATGGTGCGCAAAAAGGTCAGATCCCGCCCCTGCTCCGCCGCCCGCCGCGCCACATGCGCGTCGAGCGCGGCGGCGCCGGCGATCACCCGGCCCTCCTCCACCCGGATGCCGTTGAAGCCGCGGCCGAGCCTTATGACCACGCCGCGGATCCCGCCGTCGCGGACGATGAGGTTGGAGCCGACGCCCATCGGGAACAGCGGCATTTCCGCCGGCAGCGCGGCGAGGAACGCGGCGAGGTCGTCCTCGTCCGCCGGCTGGACCAGCCACTCGGCCGGGCCGCCGACGCGCATCCAGGTGAGGTCGGCCAGCGGCCGGTCGGGGGTGGCGGTGCCGCGCAGGGGAGGAAGATCGCTCATGGCCCTGTCCTGTCCGCTCGGCCGCGCCGGCGCAAGAGGGCGTGGCCGCCGGGGGCCGTCCACCGCTCGGGACAGCGCCTCCCGCTCACCGGAACCGCATCCGCTCCGCCCTGCGGCGGCGGCGCCAGCCCAGCGCGCCGCCGACGATCAGCCCGAAGAAGACCGGCAGGCAGATCATCCAGGCGAACCCGGCAAGGCCCATCCCGTCCCATCCGGGCTGCAGGCTGCCCCACCAGAGCGCCGCGACGAAGACGAGCAGATCGACGACGAGCGCCGCGCCGAGGACGACGAGCGCCCGGCGCCGCGCGACGAGGGCGCCGCCGGTCAGCCCGAGGGCGAGGGCGAGGATCGGAAGGATGTAGGTCATGCCCGATCAGTCGCAGCGCCGCCGGCCCGGGTCAACGCGGCCGCGCGCGACGATTGCGACGGTGTCACTCGCCGGGAACGCTCTCGGCGCGGTCCGGCGACAGGCCGCGGCGGACCCAGCGGGCGAGGTGCACCAGCGGCCAGCGCAGCACGCTTGCCCCCGCCGCGAGGACCAGGAGGCCGAGTACCGGCCCGCTCGTCGCCGTGACCCAGCCCAGGATCGGGATGCCGACCGCGATCAGGAAATAGGCCCGGCGCCAGTGATGGTCGTTCGACGGGATCAGCGCCAGGACGTGCGCCAGCACGAACCACAGGCACGCCGCCATCAGCGGCGCGTTCATCGCGGCAGCTCCGGCCGTTGCCCGCGCGCCCGCGCGATCAGATAGCCCAGCGGCCTGCGAAACATCGACAGGAAGGCTGCCACGGCGAGTCCTCCGATCCACCACCCATGGGCGACAGATAGCCAGATCAGCAGGATCGGCGCAACCAGAAGGAGAACGCTTCCGGGGATCATCTGCCTGCGGACGGGCAGCAGCGCCGTGACGGTCCCGAGGATGGCCCACAGGCAGGCGAGGAACAGGGGGAGCGACATGGGGACAATCACCTTCGCCGCCCCTCATTGTCGCGGATTACGGCGGAATCGAGGCAGGGGCCGCGCGCCTGCCCTGTCCGTCAACCCTGCAGACGCTCCGGCAGGGCGTTCGCCCAGGCGCTGATCGTCCCCGCGCCGAGGCAGACCACGAGGTCGCCCGGCTTGGCCTGCTCGCGCACCAGCCGTTCCAGATCGTCCTCGGACGTCACCGCGCGGGCGTGCCGGTGGCCGTGGCGGATCAGCCCGGCGACGAGGTCGTCGCGGCTGGCGCCCGGGATCGGGTCTTCGCCCGCGGCGTAGACCTCGGCGATGCCCACCACGTCCGCCTCGTTGAAGCAGGCGCAGAAATCGTCGAACAGGCTGGAGAGGCGCGAGTAGCGGTGCGGCTGGTGCACCGCGATCACGCGGCCCTGCCCGTCCACCGCCTGCCGCGCGGCCTTGAGCACCGCGGCGATCTCGACCGGATGATGGCCGTAATCGTCGATGATGGTGACGCCGTTCACCTCGCCCACACGGGTGAACCGCCGGTTCACGCCGCCGAACCGCGCCAGCGCCTCGCGGATCACGTCCGCCGGCACGCCGAGGTGCCGCGCCACCGCGACGGCGGCGAGCGCATTGCTAACGTTGTGGTCGCCCGGCATCGGCAGGGTGCAGCCCTCGATCAGCGTGCCGTCGCCCTGGCAGGCGATATCGAAGTGCGCGATCCCCTTGGCGTAGCGCAGGTTCACCGCCCGCACGTCCGCCTGCGCGTTGAAGCCGAAGGTGACGACGCGGCGGTCGGTCACGCGGCCGACCAGCGCCTGCACCTCGGGGTGGTCGGTGCAGCAGACGGCGAGACCGTAGAACGGAATGTTGGAGACGAAGTCGAGGAAGCCCTGGCGCAGCCTCTCGATGGAGCCCCAATGCTCCATGTGCTCGGGGTCGATGTTGGTGACGATGGCGATCGTCGCCGGCAGGCGGTTGAAGGTGCCGTCGCTCTCGTCCGCCTCCACCACCATCCAGGTCCCCTGCCCCATCCGGGCGTTGGAGCCGTAGGCGTGGATGATGCCGCCGTTCACCACCGTGGGGTCGATCCCGCCGGCGTCCAGCAGCGTCGCCACCAGCGTCGTCGTCGTGGTCTTGCCGTGGGTCCCGGCGACCGCGACGTTGGACTTCAGGCGCATCAGCTCGGCCAGCATCTCGGCCCGGCGCACGACCGGCAGGCCGCGGCGCCGCGCCTCGTCCAGCTCGGGGTTGCCTTTCTTGATCGCGGACGAGATCACGACGACCTCGGCGCCCTCCAGGTTCTCCGCCGTCTGGCCGACATGGACGCGGGCGCCCATCGCGGCGAGGCGGTCGGTGATCTTCGACGCCTTCAGGTCCGAGCCCTGGACATCGTAGCCGAGGTTCAGCAGCACCTCGGCGATGCCCGACATGCCGATCCCGCCGATCCCGACGAAGTGGATCGGCCCGATATCGAGGGGAAGCATCGTCGCGTTCATCAGCCGCGGATTTCCGTCCATCATTGGTCCGTCTCCTGTCTATCGCCGCCGGCGAGGCCTTCGACAAGGCCGGCCAGCCGTTCCGCCGCATCGGGAATCCCGAGGGATCGTGCCGCGCGGGCCATCTGCGCCGCGCCGTCCGGGTCGCCGAGGATGTCGGCGATCACCCCGGACAGGGGCACCACGTCGAACCGGGCCTCGGGCATCAGCACCGCCGCGCCGGCCTCGACCATGGCGCGGGCGTTGGCCGTCTGCTCGTCCCGGATCGCGGACGCAAGGGGGACCAGGATCGCCGGCCGCCCGATGACTGTCAGATCTGCAACGGTCGACGCGCCGGACCGCGCGATCACCAGCTGCGCCTCGGCGATCCGCCGCGGCATGTCGTGAAAGAACGGCTGCACGTCCGCCTGGACCAGCTGCTCGTCGTAGTAGGTCGCCACCCGCTCCACGTCCTCGGGCCGGGCCTGGTGGCTGACCCGCAGGCGCACGCGCAGCTCGCGCGGCAGCTCGGCGATGGCGGGCGGCACGACGTCGGACAGGACGCGCGCCGCCTGGCTGCCCCCGGTCACGAGGATCTCCATCGGGTAGTCGCCGGGCGGGATGTAGCTGGCGCCCTCCTTGTCGCGGATGGCCGAGCGGACGGGGTTGCCGGTGTGGACCCCCTCGACGCCGTCCGGCAGCTCGGTCGGCCAGGTGCCGCAGGCGACGGCGTCCACGCGCTTGGCGAACAGCTGGTTCACCCGGCCGAGGACGCCGTTCTGCTCGTGGATCATGCGCGGCACCTTCAGCAGCGTCGCCGCCGCCAGGGCCGGGATCGCCGGATAGCCGCCGAAGCCGACGACCGCCGCGGGCCGGTCGCCGCGCATCCGCCGCACCGCCTGCAGCACGCCGCCCGCGATCCGCGGGCCCACCGCCGCCTTGGCGAGGATCCCGCCCCGCGCGAAGGTGGCCGAGGACATCACCTCGACCGCCACCGCCTCCGGAAAGCCGGACGTGTAGCGCGCGCCCCGCGCGTCGGTAGACAGCGCGACCCGCCAGCCCCGGGCCAGCATCGTCTCGGCCAGCGCCTGGGCCGGGAACATGTGTCCGCCGGTGCCGCCGGCCGCGATGACGAGGAGCGGCGCGCTCATGCGGCGCCTCCGCCCTGTCCATTGCATGTCTTCAAATACGCATCGCGACCGCGCCGCCCGCGCGCCGCCGCGGCTTGACGCGCCCGCATCCGGCCGCGCCCTGCGCTGGCCCGGCTCACCGGCCCCGCCGCCCCAGGATGTCGCCGATCTCGCCCTGCGGGCGGGTCCGGGTGAAGGCCAGCAGCATGCCGACGGCGATGCCGCCCGCGATCACCGACGAGCCGCCGTAGCTGACGAACGGCAGGGTCATCCCCTTGGCCGGCAGCAGGCGCACCGCCACGCCCATGTTGATCATCGCCTGCACGCCGAAGGCGCAGGCGAGGCCGGTCCCGGCGAGGCGGATGAACGGATCGCGCTCGCGCATCAGCCGCAGGAGCGAGCGCACAACGATCATCGCGTAGAGGGCGATGATCACGGCGACGCAGATCAGCCCGTATTCCTCGGCCGCGACGGCGATGATGAAGTCGGTATGCGCGTCCGGCAGCGACCACTTCACCTGCCCCTCGCCGACGCCGACGCCGAAGAACCCGCCCTCGCGGATCGCGTTGGTGGCGTAGCCCAGCTGCGTCGTGGGATCGACGTCGGGCGACAGGAAGCCGTCGATGCGGCGGGCGAAGTGTTCGGAATTCTCGTAGGCGACGGTGCCGACGAAGACGACGACCCCGGCGAGGATCATCAGCAGCAGCATCGGCGCCCCGGCGACGAAGTACATCACGCCCCAGGAGAACAGCACCAGCGCGGCCTGCCCGAAGTCCGGCTGAAGCGCCAGCAGCGCGACGAGTATGACCGTCAGCCCGAACGACCAGGTCTTGCCCGGCGGGCCGCCCACCTCCTGGCTGGCGGCCATCAGCCACGCGGCGACGACGACGAAGCCGGGCTTGAGGAACTCCGACGGCTGGAACGAGGCGAAGCCGAGCGAGTACCAGCGCACCGCCCCCTTGCCGAAATCGGTGCCGAGGACCGGCAGCATCGCCAGCGCCGCGAACGAGGCGAGAAAGCCGAGGACGGCAAGGCGGCGCACCAGCACCGGGCTCATCATCGAGACGATCAGCATGATCGCGAGCGCGACGCCGCCGAAGAACGCCTGCCGGCTGACGTAGTAGAACGGGTCGAGGCCGTTGCGCGAGGCGAGCGGCGGCGAGGCGGCCAGCCCCAGCAGCAGCCCGATCGCGAACAGCATCAGGATGCAGGACATCGTCCACTTGTCGACCGTCCGCCACCACCGGGGGAGGACCGGATCGCCGGACGCAAGGGGGGCGACCCCGTGCACCATCTCGGTCATGTCTGGTACCGCTCGTTTGCCACTGACGCCCGGGTTGTCCCCGGATCTGGCCCGAGTCTAACGCGTCGTCACCGGCCGCGCCAGCCCCGCGTTGGGGTGCCGCGCGGCGGCGGTGCGCCGTGCGGCACCTCCCCGGTCACTCGACCGAGACGTTCAGCGTGAACGGCGCCATCGGCGCGCTCTCGTCCATCTGGCCGACGATGACGCGGGTCTGCGTCGGCGTCACCGGCGAGATGCCGAGATGCATCTGCATCGCCAGCTCCTCCTCGGTCATCTCCTCCTCCACCAGCGTCTCCTCCTCCTCCGCCAGCGTCACCGTCAGCGCGGTGTCGTCCGGGAAGGTGATGAGGAAGCAGGCCGCCTCGCTGCCCGAGGCCATGCCTTCCAGCTGCGCCTCGGCGGTCCCGGCCGGCAGGGTCGTCTCCTGGCAGACGAGGTCGTCCGCGGTCACGGAAATCCCGTCGGTCGCCTCCTGGGCGAAGGCGGGACCGGACAGGCTCGCCGCGACGAGCGCGGCAATGGACAGTCGTTGGGGTCGGAACATGGGGTCACCTCGGAAGGATACGGTTGAGGAAGCAGCTAGCGCCGCCACGTCCCCGCGCCCGTGGATCGGCGGAAAAGCGCCCCGCCCACGCAGCGCCCCTTCAGCCGTTGCCCGGCGGCTCGAACCGCACGGTCAGCGTGAACGGCGTCATCGGCGCCCGCATCAGGGGCGCGACGTTCACCTGCAGGGGGTTCGGGCGGCCGGGATAATCGCCGAGGAACATCCGCTGATCCATCGCGTCCCATTGCCCCGGCATGGCATGGACCATGCCCGGACCTTCCACATCGATCGAGATGTTCTGGCCTGGTGGGACGACGAGCAGGAAGCAGGCCGTGACCTCGCTCGACGCCTCGCCCGTGACCTGGCCGGAGGTGAATCCTTCGGGAAACTGCAGCGTCCGGCACTCCTGCGCCGCGGCGGGCGTGGCGAAGAGGGCGAGCAAGGACAGGACGGTGAGGCGCATCGGCAGGCTCCTTTGCTTGAGGATCGCGAGGCTAGCAGCCGACTGCCCCGACGTCACCCTTCAACGGAGCCGGGACGTCACCGCCCGGACGAAATCCTCGCCCCGCTTCTCGAAGTTGTCGTACTGGTCGAAGCTCGCCGCCGCCGGGGCCAGCAGCACCGTCTCGCCGGGCTGCGCCTCCGCCATCGCCTGCGCCACCGCGGCGTCCATCGTGGTGCAGACCTCGGCGTCGATGCCGTCCAGCCGCCGGGCGAACGCCTCGGCCTCGCGGCCGATCACGTAGGCCCGGGCGACCGACGCCTGCGCCGCCGGCAGCAGCGCGTCCAGCCCGCCCTCCTTCTCCAGCCCGCCGCAGATCCAGCGGATGCGCGGGAATGCCTTCAGCGCCATCACCGCGGCGTCCACGTTCGTCGCCTTGCTGTCGTTGACGTAAGCGACGCCACCCGCTTCGGCGATCAGCTGGCTGCGGTGCGGCAGGCCGGGATAGGAATTCAGCCCCGGCTCGATCTCCCGCGGCCCCAGCCCCAGCGCCCGCGCCGCGGCCCACGCGGCGCAGGCGTTCTGGTGGTTGTGGCTGCCCGGCAGCCCCTTCACCCCGCGCAGGTCGACCGACGCGACCTGCCGGCCGTGCCGCCACTCCGCCAGCCATCCCTTGCGCGCGACGACCGACCACGCCGCGTCCTCCAGCCTGCGCGACACCGACACCCGGATCACCCGCGCGTCCGCCGGCCCCTCGGACAGCTGCCCGGCGAGGAACAGGCCCTCCACCTCGTCCACGCCCACCACCGCGCGGTCCGGCCCGCCCTCGGCGAACAGCCGGCGCTTGGCGGCGAAGTAGCCGCCCGGCCCGCCGTGCCGGTCGAGGTGGTCGGGCGAGAGGTTGGTGAAGATCGCAACGTCCGGCGTCAGCGCCCGCGCCAGTTCGGTCTGGTAGGACGACAGCTCCAGCACGATCACCTCGCCGTCCCGCGCGGGGTCGAGGTCGAACACCCCGCGCCCGATGTTCCCGGCCAGCTGCGCCGGGCGCCCCGCCTCGGTCAGGACGTGGTGGATCAGCGCCGACGTGGTGGACTTGCCGTTGGAGCCGGTGACGGCGACCACCCGCGGCACCGTGTCGAACTCCCCGAACGCGGCAGAGCCGAACGAGCGGAAGAACAGGCCGATGTCGTTGTCGACCGGAATCCCCCGCTCCAGCGCCGCCGCGATGGCGGGGTGCGGGCGGGGATGGAGGTGCGGGATGCCGGGGGAGGTGACGAGGCAGGCGACGCCGTGCAGCGCGCCCTGCCGCGACAGATCCCGCAGCTCGATCCCCTCGGCCTCCGCCGCCTCGCGGGCGGGCACGCTGTCGTCCCACGCCACCGGATACGCCCCGCCGGCCTTCAGCGCCCGCGCCGTCGCCCGGCCCGACCGGCCGAGGCCGAGCAGCGCCACGGTCTGCCCCTCGAACCCGCTCACTGGAATCATCGCCGTCCGCTCCCGTCCATGTGCGCGGCCGCAGTTGTCCCGCTTCCGCCCCCGGTTTCAAGCCGCCCGCGGCGGCAGCCGGGGCGACCGCTTGCCCCGCCCCGCCCACCCGGCATAGTGCAGGGCATCCAGAGGGAGGGCGCCACCTTGGCCGACACGTCGCACGACACCACGCGCGAGGCGCTTCGCCAGGCGGCGCTCGACTACCACCGCCACCCGCGGCCCGGAAAGCTCGAGATCCGCGCGACCAAGCCGCTCGCCAACGGCCGCGACCTCGCCCGCGCCTACTCTCCCGGCGTCGCCGAGGCGTGCCTCGAGATCAAGGCCGACCCCGACACCGCCCGCGACTACACGTCCCGCGGCAACCTCGTCGCCGTCGTCACCAACGGCACCGCCGTCCTCGGCCTCGGCAATATCGGCGCGCTGGCCTCCAAGCCGGTGATGGAGGGCAAGGCGGTCCTGTTCAAGAAGTTCGCCGGCATCGACTGCTTCGACATCGAATTGGCCGAGTCCGACCCCGAGCGCCTCGCCGACCTCGTCTGCGCCCTGGAGCCGACCTTCGGCGCGATCAACCTCGAGGACATCAAGGCGCCCGACTGCTTCATCGTCGAGAAGCTCTGCCGCGAGCGGATGAACATCCCCGTGTTCCACGACGACCAGCACGGCACGGCCATCGTCGTCGGCGCCGCCGCGACCAACGCGCTGCGGGTCGCCGGCAAGGACTGGGCCGACATCAAGGTCGTCTCCACCGGCGGCGGCGCGGCCGGCATCGCCTGCCTCGACATGCTGCTGACGCTGGGGGTGCGGCGCGAGAACGTGTTCCTGTGCGACCTGCACGGGCTGGTCCACCAGGGCCGGGCCGAGGACATGACGCCGCAGAAGGCGGCCTACGCGCAAGGGACCGAGCCGAAGGCGCTGATCGACGTGATCGAGGGCGCCGACCTCTTCCTCGGCCTCTCCGGCCCCGGCGTCCTGACGGCCGAGATGGCGGCCCGGATGGCCCCCCGGCCGATCATCTTCGCCCTCGCCAACCCCAACCCCGAGATCATGCCGGACGAGGCCCGCGCCGCGCAGCCAGACGCGATCATCGCCACCGGGCGCAGCGACTATCCCAACCAGGTCAACAACGTCCTGTGCTTTCCCTTCATCTTCCGCGGCGCGCTGGATGCCGGCGCGACCACGATCAACGAGGAGATGAAGGTCGCCTGCGTCGAGGGCATCGCCGCCCTCGCCCGCGCCACCACCAGCGCCGAGGCCGCCGCCGCCTACAAGGGCGAGCAGATGACCTTCGGCGCCGACTACCTGATCCCCAAGCCGTTCGACCCCCGCCTCATGGGGGTCGTCGCCACCGCCGTCGCCCGCGCCGCGATGGAGACCGGCGTCGCCACCCGCCCGATTGAGGACCTCAAGGCCTACAAGGAAAAGCTGGACGGCCAGGTCTTCCGCTCCGCCCTCATCATGCGCCCGGTCTTCGACGCCGCCCGCTCGGCCGAGCGGCGGATCGTCTTCGCGGAAGGCGAGGACGAGCGCGTGCTGCGCGCCGCCCAGGCGATGATGGAGGAGACGACCGACAGCCCGATCCTGATCGGCCGCCCCGAGGTGATCGCCACCCGGTGCGAGCGGGCGGGCCTCAAAATCCGCCCCGGCACCGATTTCCAGCTGGTGAACCCCGAGGACGATCCGCGCTACCGCGAATACTGGTCGACCTACCACCACATCATGGCCCGCCGCGGCGTCACCCCCGACCTTGCCCGCGCGATCATGCGCACCAACACCACGGCCATCGCGGCGGTGATGGTCCACCGGGACGAGGCCGAATCGATGATCTGCGGCACGTTCGGCCAGTATCTGTGGCACCTGAACTACGTCGACGCCGTGCTCGGCACCGGAGGGCTGCACCCGGTCGGCGCCCTCAGCCTGATGATCCACGAGGAGGGCCCCCTCTTCATCGCCGACACCCAGATCCACCCCGAGCCGACGCCGCAGCAGATCGCCGAGACGGTGATCGGCGCCGCCCGCCACGTCCGCCGCTTCGGGCTGGAGCCGCAGATCGCGCTGTGCTCGCACTCGCAGTTCGGCAACCTCGAGCACGGTACCGGCCGGCGCATGCGCGAGGCGCTGGCGATCCTCGACGCCGCCCCCCGCGACTTCACCTACGAGGGCGAGATGCACGTCGACGCCGCCCTCGACGAGGAACTGCGCGAGCGCATCTTCCCCGGCTCGCGCCTCAAGGGCGCCGCCAACGCGCTGATCTTCGCCAACACCGACGCGGCCTCGGGCGTGCGCAACATCCTCAAGATGCGCGGCGGCGGGCTGGAGGTCGGGCCGATCCTGATGGGCATGGGCAACCGCGCCCACATCGTGACGCCCTCGATCACCGCCCGCGGCCTGCTCAACATCAGCGCCCTCGCCGGCACCCCGGTCGCGCATTACGGGTGAGTGGCGGCGCCGAGGCGGCCCGACGCAAGAGGAGCCCGGCGCCGCCCCCCGGGTGTCCCCGTCCCGGGCCTGACCCGGGACCCCGCCCGGCGTGTCCCCGCCGTCAGCGCAAACGGCCGCCCGCCCGCCGTCACGCGTCCAGGAACGCCCGCACCGCCGCCTCGAACTCCCGCGGCCTGTCGGCGTGCAGCCAGTGCCCGGCCCCGGGAATCTTCGCGAACCGCGCGCTCGGGAACAGCGCCTTGATCCGCTCCCGGTGCTCGGGCCGGACGTAGTCCGACTCCGCCCCCGACAGGAACAGCACCGGCCCCTGAAACGAGCCCGTCACTTCGGGAAAGCCCACGATCCCCGGCATCTCGGCCGCCAGAACGTCGAGATTCGGCCGCCAGCGCCGCGCCTTCAGATCCAGCGACTGCAGCAGGAACGCCGACCCGCCCGGGTCTTCCACACCCATCTGCGCCGCCGCCTCCGACCGGCTCTCCACGGTGGCGAGGTCCACCCGCCGCATCGCGTCGATGTTCTGCTGCTGCGTGTGGGTGTAGGCCACCGGCGCGATGTCCGCGACGACCAGCCGACGCACCTTGCCCGGGTGCGCCAAGGCCAGGCACATCGCCGCCTTGCCGCCCATCGAGTGGCCCACCACGTCCCACGTTCCGTCGATCGAGTCGGCAAGATCGCCGCCCATGTCGGGGTAGGACTGGCTGTCCGCCCAGTCGCTGTCGCCGTGATTGCGCATGTCCACCGCGATCACCGGCCCCCGGTTCGACAGCCGCCTGGCGATCACGCCCCAGTTCCGCGCCGACCCCAGCAGCCCGTGCGCGATCAGGACAGGCACCGCGCCACCTTCGCTGTCGTACTCCACCCGGTTCAGCCGCATCCCGCCTCCTTCGCCGCCCATTGAGAAGGCCGGACCCCACCGATAGTGTCCCGCCGCATGGACGCGGGCAAGATCACGGGCTGGGCCGAGGACCTGAGGGCGCTGATCGAGGAGCGTCTGCGCCTGCGTGCGCCCGACCTGACCCGCGCGCTCGCCCGCGCCGGCCGCCGCCTGCCCCGCAAGGTCCGCCGCGCGGCGGCACAGGTCGACGAGGCCGCCCGCCTGACGCAGCATCCGAAGCTGTCGCGCCAGATCGACCTCGCCGGCGTCGAGGCCGCGCACGGGCTTGCCGCCGCGCACCTCAGGGCGATCGACCCGAAGGCCGAGCGCCGCCGCCGCATTCTCGACTGGCTCGCGCTGATCGCGCTGAATCTCCTCCTCATCGGCATCGCCCTCGTCGCCTGGCTGCGCTGGCGGGGCCTCGTCTGATGGACAACGCCGCCCTCGCCGAGGCCGTCCGCCGGGGCGAGCGCCGGGCGCTGGCCCGCGCCATCACGCTGGTCGAGAGCGGCCGCGCCGACCACCGTGCCGCCGCCACCGACCTCCTCGCCCGCCTCGCCGACCCGTCCCGGCAGGCTCTCCGCGTCGGCCTCTCCGGCACCCCCGGCGTCGGCAAGTCCACCTTCATCGACGCGCTCGGCCTGCACCTCACCGCGCAGGGGCTCAAGGTCGCCGTCCTCGCCGTCGACCCCTCCTCCGCCCGCTCCGGCGGCTCGATCCTCGGCGACAAGACCCGGATGGAGCGCCTGTCCCGCGATCCCGCCGCGTTCATCCGCCCCTCCCCCGCCGCATCCCAGCTCGGCGGCGTCGCCCGCCGCACCCGCGAGGCGGTGAGCCTGTGCGAGGCCGCCGGCTTCGACGTGGTGCTGGTCGAGACGGTGGGCGTCGGCCAGTCCGAGACGATGGTGGCGCAGCTGGTGGACGTCTTCGTCCTCCTCCTCGCCCCGGCGGGCGGGGACGAGCTGCAGGGCGTGAAGCGCGGCATCATGGAGAGCGCCGACATCCTCCTCGTGAACAAGGCGGACGGCGACCTAGCGGCCGAGGCACGGCGCACCGCCGCCGACTATGCCGGCGCCCTGCGCCTCCTGCGCAAACGGCCGCAGGACCCGGACGGCTACCCCCTCGCCCTCACCGTCTCCGCCGCCACCGGCGCCGGCATCGACATCGCCTGGGACGCCGTCACCCGCCTAGCGGACCTGCGCCGCGCCGCCGGCATCCTGAACCGCACCCGCGCCGAGCAGGCCCGCCACTGGTTCGCCGAGGAGCTGCGGGCCGAGATGCTCACTCTCCTGACGCGCGATCCGGACCTGAAGGCGCGCCTCGCCCGACTCGAAGAGGACGTGGCAGCGGGCCGAACCACCCCCGCCGCCGCCGCGGCCGAGGCGCTCCGCCCCCTCGCCGCCACGCCGCCCCCGGGCCTTGACGCCTCCCCGGAATCCCCCTAAAGCCCGCGGACCGAATTGCAGGCCCTGCGGGTGCGGGGCCTTTCCAGTTTCGGGCCCCCGCGCCCGACCGAAGACAGATGAAGAGGCCCCAAATGTCGCGCCGCTGCGAACTGACCGGAAAAGGCCCGATGACGGGCAACAACGTGAGCCACGCCAACAACAAGACCCGCCGCCGGTTCCTGCCGAACCTGCAGGACGTGACGCTGCAGTCCGACACGCTCGGCCGCACCTTCAAGTTCCGCATCTCCTCGGCCGCCCTGCGCTCGGTCGACCACCGCGGCGGGCTCGACGCCTACCTCGCGCGGGCCAAGGACGACGAGCTGTCGCCGGCCGCGCAGAAGGTGAAGAAGGAAATCGCGAAGGCCGCCGCCGAGGCCTGAGCCTCCCCGCCACCGACGCATCGAGACGAGGCCCGGGTCCCACGCCCGGGCCTTCGTCGTTTCAGACGGGCAGCCCGGCCACGCCCCGATCCCCGCCGCCATCGGCTCGCGGTCCCGTTCGGCCCGCCGCCGCCTGCGCCGCGCCCCCTCCGGCCCGCCGAGATCGCCCCGCCGCGCCCGGGACCACCCACGTCCCGCACGGCCCCTTCCCGCCCCTGACCCGGCGCGCGCGGCCGCGCTCGCGCAGCCCCTTCCCCCTCTCATCGAGCCATAAATATCCCCAGGGGGAGTCCGCGCCAGCGGACGGGGGCGGGACGCCCCCCCAAGACAAGGGAACGCGCCGCGAGGCGCTCCGCCGGATCCGCCGGCCCTTCCACCCGCTCCCCGCCGCCGTTACATCCGCCCCCATGGCGCAGGACTTCTTCCACGAGGGCGAGCTGGTCGCGGTCCTGACGACCCAGCCGCTGGACCGCCTGCTCGACTACCGCGCGCCCGAGGGCGGCTGCTGGCTGGGCGCGTTTCTGGAGGTCCCCCTCGGCCCCCGCCGCGTGCTCGGCGTCGTCTGGGGACCCGGCCGCGGCGATTTCGACCCCGGCAAGGTCCGCCCCGCCACCCGCGTGCTGGAGGCCGCGCCGCTGCGCGAGGAGATGCGCCTCTTCCTCGGCCGGGCGGCCGACTACACGCTCACCCCGATGCCGGCGATGCTGCGCCTCGCGACCCGCGCCCCCGACCTCGGCGCGCCGCCCGCCGCCCGCCGCGTCTACCGCCTGGGCGAGCGCGCGCCCGACCGGATGACCGACGCCCGGGCCAAGGTCATCGCCGTGCTGGAGGAGTTCGGCGGCGCCGCCTTCCAGCTGGGCGAGCTGGCCGAGATGGCCGGCGTCGGCACCGCCGTCGTGAAGGGCCTCGCGAAACAGGGCGCCGTCGTCGAGGAGGAAGCGCCCCGCGACGCGCCCTACCCGCCGCTGGACCCCGACATCCCGGGCAAGCCGCTGACCGAGGCGCAGGCGGGCGCGGCCGAGACGCTGAAACGGGGCCTCCGCGCCGGCAGCTACGGCGCGACGCTGCTGCGCGGCGTCACCGGCTCCGGCAAGACCGAGGTGTACCTCGAAGCCGTCGCCGAATGCCTGCGCCTGAACCGCCAGGCCCTCGTCCTCCTGCCCGAGATCGCGCTCACCGGCGAGTTCCTCGAGCGGGTCGAGGCGCGCTTCGGCGCCCGCCCCGCCGAATGGCACTCCGGCATCACCCAGACCGAGCGGCGGCGCGCCTGGCACATGGTGGCGAGCGGGGACGCGCGGCTCGTGGTCGGCGCCCGCTCCGCCCTGTTCCTGCCGTTCCGCGAGCTCGGCCTCATCGTCGTGGATGAGGAGCACGACACGTCCTACAAGCAGGACGAGGGCGTCCTCTACAATGCCCGCGACATGGCCGTGCTGCGCGCCTCGATCAACGGTGCGCAGGTGATCCTCGCCTCCGCCACGCCGTCGCTGGAAAGCTGGGCCAACGCCGAGGCCGGCAAGTACGCGCGCCTCGACCTCACCGACCGGTTCGGCCCGGCGGAGCTGCCGACGATGCGTGCCCTCGACATGCGGGTGGAGGACCTGCCGCCGGGCCGCTGGATCGGCGGCACGCTGTCCCGGGCCGTCGAGGAGCGGATCGGCCGTGGCGAGCAGGCGCTGCTCTTCCTCAACCGCCGCGGCTACGCCCCCGTCACGATCTGCCGCGCCTGCGGCCACCAGATCGGCTGCCCGAACTGCGACGCCCGCCTCGTCGAGCACCGCTTCCTGCGCCGCCTGATGTGCCACCAGTGCGGCGAGACCCGGCCGATCCCCGAGGCCTGTCCCGAGTGCAAGGTCGAGGGCAAGCTCGCCCCGGTCGGTCCCGGCGTCGAACGGCTGGCCGAGGAGGCGGCGGCGCGCTTTCCGGACGCCCGGATCGCGGTCCTGTCCTCCGACCTCTACGGCTCCGCGAGGGCGCTCAAGGCGCACGTGGCGCAGATCGCCGAGGGCGGCGCCGACATCGTCATCGGCACCCAGCTGGTGGCGAAGGGCCACAACTTCCCGCTCCTGACGCTGGTGGGCGTGATCGACGCCGACCTCGGCCTCCAGGGCTCGGATCTGCGCGCCGCCGAGCGGACGTTCCAGCTGATGCGCCAGGTCGCCGGCCGCGCCGGCCGGGGCGAGGCGAAGGGCGAGGCGATGCTGCAGACCTACCAGCCCGAGCATCCGGTGATCCGCGCGATCCTCTCCGGCGACGAGGAGGGCTTCTGGCGCGCCGAGGCCGAGGAGCGCCGCGCCGCGGGCGTGCCGCCCTACGGCCGGATGGCCGGGATCGTCCTGTCCTCGCCCAACGCGGCCGAGGTGTTCGACCTCGGCGCCGCGCTCGCCCGCGCGGACCGCCCGCTGCGCCGGATCGGCGCCCAGGTCTTCGGCCCCGCGCCCGCGCCCATCGCCCGCGTCCGCGGCCGTCACCGCGTGCGCCTGCTGGTGAAGGCCGCCAAGAGCGCCCCGATCCAGGCCGCCCTCGCCGAATGGGTCGCGCAGGTGAAGGTGCCGCCGAACGTCCGCCTCGCAATCGACATCGACCCGCAGAGTTTCCTGTAGCGGCGCGACGGCCGATCGGGTGCCGGGACCCTGCCGGGGAGCCGGTCCGGACCGGCCCGCCGCGAGCGGCGGCCCGGACGGCGCGGCCATCCGCCGCCTGCTGCCGGGGCCCCGCGCCCTTCCCCGCCCGCCCCGGCCGGCCTATCAAGGGCAAAAGGAGGCTCCCATGAACGAGACCCGCCCCATCGCCGCCCCGATCGGCCACGGCCCCGACCTCGGCCCCTTCGACTGGTCCGACCCGTTCCGGCTGGAGGACCGTTTGACCGAGGACGAGCGGATGCTGCGCGACGCCGCCCGCGAGTTCGCGCAAGGGCGCCTGCAGCCCCGCGTCACCGACGCCTACCGCGAGGAGACGACGGACCCCGAGATCTTTCCGATGATGGGCGAGGCCGGCCTTCTCGGCGCGACCATCCCCGAGGAGTACGGCGGCCTCGGCGCCGGCTACGTCACCTACGGCCTGATCGCCCGCGAGATCGAGCGCGTCGATTCAGGCTACCGCTCCATGATGTCGGTGCAGTCTTCGCTCGTCATGTACCCGATCCACGCCTACGGCAGCGACGCCCAGCGGGCGAAGTACCTGCCCGGCCTCGCCACCGGCGAACTGATCGGCTGCTTCGGCCTGACCGAGCCCGACGCCGGCAGCGATCCCGGCGGCATGAAGACGACGGCGAAGAAGACCGACGGCGGCTACGTCCTGAACGGCTCCAAGACCTGGATCTCCAACGCGCCCATCGCCGACGTCTTCGTCGTCTGGGCGAAGTCCGAGGCGCACGACGGCAAGGTCCGCGGCTTCGTCCTCGACAAGGGGACGAAGGGCCTGAGCGCGCCGAAGATCACCGGCAAGCTGTCCCTGCGCGCCTCCGTCACCGGCGAGATCGTCCTGAAGGACGTCGAGGTCGGCGAGGAGGCCCTGCTGCCCGGCGTTTCGGGGATGAAGGGGCCGTTCGGCTGCCTCAACCGCGCCCGCTACGGCATCGCCTGGGGCACGATGGGCGCGGCGGAGGCGTGCTGGCACGCCGCGCGCCAGTACGGGCTCGACCGGCGCCAGTTCGGCCGCCCGCTCGCCCAGACGCAGCTGTTCCAGAAGAAGCTGGCCGACATGCAGACCGAGATCGCGCTGGGCCTGAATGCCGCCTTCACCGTCGGCCGGATGATGGAGGACGGCACCGCGGCGCCGGAAACGATCAGTCTCATCAAACGGAACAATTGCGGAAAAGCCTTGGAAATAGCCCGGATGGCCCGCGACATGCATGGCGGCAACGGCATCTCTGAAGACTTCCAAGTCATCAGACACATGATTAACCTCGAAACGGTGAACACCTACGAAGGCACGCACGACGTGCACGCCCTCATTCTGGGGCGCGCACAGACGGGATTGCAGGCCTTCGTCTGAGGTTCGCGACACACGTCACCCGGGGGGGTGCGAAGGCGATGCTGGATGACGGACCGACCCTCGAGGTCGATCTGCGGGGCTTGTCCCCCGACGAGTGGCGTGCGCGTCTCGACGCGATCGGCGACGAGCACGGCTACTTCCTGCCCATCGGGGCGGATCATTCGGCGTTGTTCATCGACGCCGGACCCAAGCTGCTGGTCACGTTCGAGGAGGCGTCGGCGATCCGCCGCGCCCCCGGCGCCCGGCCCCGCGGGTTCGAGATGGCGGCCCGCGAAGGCTGGTCGCTGCTCGCCTTCATCGCCGACGGGCCGACATGGTTCCGCTCGGACGCGATGACGTGGTTCGTCGACCGGCAGGTCGACGACGGCTTCTTCGAGGATTTCGACAGCGTCCTGTTCCACGGCTCGGGCATGGGCGGATACGCCGCAGGCGCCTACTCGGTCGCCGCGCCCGGCTGCCGCGTCCTGCTGCACCGCCCCGTCGCGACGCTTGAGCCGGCAGTCGCCGGCTGGGACCGGCGCGACCTGGGCGCCCGGCGGCTCGACTTCACGACGCGCTACGGCTTCGCGCCCGAGATGGTGGATGCCGCCCTCGCCGCCTGGGTGGTCCACGACCCGCTGCACGCGCCCGACGCGATGCATGCCGCCCTGTTCCGGCGGCCGAACGTCACGCTTCTCCGCGCCCCGCTCGCCGGCGCGCGGCTGGAGCAAATGCTGGAACTGATGGACGCGACCCCGCGCCTGCTGTCCGCCGCGATGGACGGGACCCTCGACCGGGCGGAGTGGGGCCGCATCTGGCGCGGCCGGCGCGAGATCGTGCCCTACGCCCGCCTGCTGCTGCGCCGCGCAGAAGGCGCGGGGCGCGAGGATCTGTCCCGGCGGATCTGCCGCTACGGCCTGCAGACCTCGGACGCCGCGCTCTACGCGCCGCGGGCGCGCGAGCTGGGTCTCGCGGTGGAGCCCCAGCCCGCGGCCTGAGATCACTTCGTCATCGGCTCGAGCGCGACCGCGCTGGTCGAATTGAGCGTATCGCGGTCGAACTGGTTCGACCGGATATAGGCGGTCCCGATCGCCGGCAGATAGATGTAGACGAGGTCGAGCCCGCCATCGGCGCCCCAGTCGTACCGCAGGTCGACCTGCACCGCCTCGTAGTCGCAACCCGACAAGGTGACGTCCGGATGAGCCGAGAAGGTGGCGGTCGTCACCTCGTTCCGGCTGCCGCCTGCCTCGAAGATGTTCACGGTCGGGCCGGTCCAGCTGACCCCCGGATAGGGCTCGGGCAGACGGGTCACGTCGGACTCGAACTCGATGTCGAGCCGGGTGCCGGGGATGGCGTTGCCCATCGCGTCGATCTCGTGCTCGGAGGTGAAGTAGACGCCCTTCCACGCGCGGAACAGGATCGGGTTCGACCCGTCGGAATAATTCTCGGTCACGTCGAGAAAGCCGTCGTTCGTACGCTTGAACGTGGTGTAGTCGCCGTTCTCGAACCGGACCTGAAGACCGCGGGTCAGGTCGGCCGAGGTGTAGCACTGCGCCGCAGCGGAGGCGGCGAAGGCGACCGCGGCGACGGCGGACGCGGAAATGACGCGGATGAATGACATGGAATGAACCCCTCCCCGGGCTCGATAATCTGCATCGGACGTGGCGGCATCTTGCCGGTGACGCGGGCGCCTGACCAGCCCCCGCAACGGCCTGGAGCGGCGATCAGTCGATGCTGCCGCGCGTATCCATCGCCCGCCGGACCGCGGCGACGAGGCGGGTGGCGAAATAGCCGAGGACCGCGCCGAAGGTGAGGCCGACGAGCGCCTCGCTGTCGAAGATCTCGGCGATCAGCGCCGCGGCCAGCAGCGCCGCCATGAAGGAGACCAGCCGGACCTCGTTCGGCTCTACCGGGATCTCTTTCGCGACGCCCCGCGCGAGCGGCCGGGCCACCGGCTCGTCGAGGTGCGGCGTGACGAACCCCGCGATCAGCCCCAGAATGAATGCGAACATGGTCTTAGCTCCCCGTGCCTGTCCCGTACGGTCCTTATCCCCGGAGGGTCCCGCCCGATCAAGAACCCGCTGGAGGCGTAGTCACGCGCCGGCGAGCACGCGGTCGCTATGCCATGCCGGCCGGCCCAACACAGAGCTACCCGCCCCGGCCCCGAGCCGGGTCCCCGCTCGTGGAGGCGCGCCGGTCCGGCACGGCACAGCCGGACGAGCCCTCGCGCGCCCGCCGGGAAGCAGCCGCTCGAGACGTCCGCTCGGTCCCCCGCCGGGCGCCGAGCCGCGGCTCGGCAAGACCGGGCTCGGGGCCGGGACGGACAGGCCGCACGCTCCTTCCTCTGGCCCTCGCCCCTGCCGTTGTGTAAGCGGCAAAAGATGCCCGCCACCGCGCCCACCCGCCTGACGATCCGCCGGCCCGACGACTGGCACCTGCACCTGCGCGACGGGGCGGTTCTGCAGGCCGTCCTGCCGGAAACGGCGCGCGACTTCGCCCGCGCCATCGTCATGCCGAACCTCGTGCCGCCGGTCGTGACCGGCGCCGACGCGGCGGCCTACCGCGACCGCATCCGCGCCGCCCTGCCGCCGGGCGCGGACTTCACGCCGCTGATGACGCTGTACCTCACCGACGACACCGACCCCGAGGACGTCGCCCGCGCCCATGCCGCAGGCATCGCGACGGCGGTGAAGCTGTACCCGGCCGGCGCCACCACGAACTCCGCCTCCGGCGTGACCGACATCGAGAAGGTGCGCCCGGTCCTCGACCGGATGGCCGAGATCGGCATGCCGCTGTGCATCCACGGCGAGGTCACGGACCCGTCCGTCGACATCTTCGACCGCGAGGCCGTCTTCATCGACAAGGTGCTGAAGCCGCTGCGCAAGAAGGTGCCGGACCTCAGGATCGTGATGGAGCACGTGACGACGAGCCACGCCGTCGACTACGTCCGCGACACGCCGGCCCGGCTGGCCGCGACGATCACCACGCACCACCTCATCATCAACCGCAACGCGATCCTCGCGGGCGGGATCCGGCCGCACTACTACTGCCTGCCGGTGGCGAAGCGCGAGCGGCACCGCGTTGCGCTGGTCGAGGCGGCGGTCTCGGGCGACCGGCGGTTCTTCCTCGGCACCGACAGCGCGCCGCACGTGGATTCGCGCAAGCTGATGGAATGCGGCTGCGCCGGCATCTTCACCGCGACCAACACGCTGTCCTGCCTCGCCGAGGTGTTCGAGGCGGCGGGGCGTCTGGACGATCTGGAGGCCTTCACCTCGCTGAACGGCCCCCGCTACTACGGCCTGCCGCCGAACGAGGCGACGGTGACGCTGGTCCGCGAGGACGCGCCCGTCACCTACCCCGGCGCCATCGAGACCGCCGACGGGCCGGTCACCGTCTTCGACCCCGGCTTTCCGCTGCACTGGCGGGTGGAGCGGTGAGGCGCCCCGTCCCGAGCGGAGGGCGCGCGGCGGCCGGTCGCTGGAGTATTTGCCTGCAAGATAGGGGAGCAGCCGGATGATCCCGACGTCGTTTCCGCCCAGGGACGAGATCGCGCGCCTCAGCGCCCGGATGCTGCTGGAGGTCGGCGCGGTCGATTTCAACGCGGCCGAGCCCTTTACCCACGCCTCGGGAAAGAAGGCCCCCACCTACGTCGACTGCCGGCGCCTGATCTCCTACCCGCGCATCCGCTCCACTCTGATGGACTTCCTGACCGTCACGGTGATGCGCGAGGCCGGTTTCGAGGCCTTCACCAACATCGCCGGCGGCGAGACCGCGGGCATTCCCTTCGCCGCCTTCGTGGCCGAACGGATGGCCCTGCCGATGACCTACGTCCGCAAGAAGCCCAAGGGCTACGGCCGCAACGCGCGGATCGAGGGGCGGATGAGCGAGGGCGACCGGGTGCTGCTGGTCGAGGACCTGACGACCGACGGCGGCTCCAAGGTCTCCTTCGTCAACGCCATCCGCGAGACCGGCGCCACCTGCGGCCACACCGCGGTGATCTTCTTCTACGGCATCTACGAGGGCGTCGAGGAGGCGCTCGCGGCCGAGGGCGTGCGCCTGCACCACCTGTGCACCTGGTGGGACGTGCTGGCGGAGGCGCGCGCGACCGCGGCGTTTGACGGCGCGACCCTCGACGGCGTCGAGGCGTTCCTCCGCGACCCGGCCGGCTGGCAGGCCGCCCACGCCTGACCCCGCGCCTTGCGCCGGCTCCGGTAGCGGGCCAGTCTGCCCGCGAATGCGGGGCCGAAGGGACGGACGATGACGAACGACGGGACCGGGGCGCCCCATGTGGTCGCGAGCGAGGCCGCGCTGCGGGCCCTGTACCCTGAAGTCTCCGGGCTGGCGAAGCTGAAGTCGTTGCCCGCGCTCGACGTCCATTCCCGCGCCTTCCTCGCCCGCTCGCCATTCCTGATCCTCGGCACGCAAGGCCCCTCGGGCCGCGCCGACGTCAGCCCGCGCGGCGACGCGCCCGGATTCGTCCTGGTGCTGGACGACCGGACGCTCGCGATCCCGGACCGGCCGGGCAACAACCGGCTCGACTCCCTGAGCAACATCGTCGCCGACCCGTCGGTCGGCCTGCTCTGCCTGATCCCCGGCTACGAGGAGACGCTGCGGATCAACGGCCGGGCGCACCTGTCGACCGACCCGGATCTGCTGGAGCGGATGGCGGTGAACGGGCGGCTGCCGCGACTGGCGGTGGTGGTGCGCATCGAAGAGGTTTTCCTGCACTGCGCCAAGGCATTCCGCCGCTCGCGGCTGTGGGACCCCGAGGCGCGGCAGGACCGGTCCGAGATGCCGAGCCTGTCGAAGATGATCCTCGACCAGACGACCGGTGCGCCGGACGGCGAGGAGATGGCCAGGCTCGATGCCGGGCTCGAGGAGGCCTACGCCAGGTCGATGTACTGAGACCGGCCAACCAGATGTTGACGCGGCCGGCCCCCACATCGCAGGATGTGGGCGACAGTCGCGGCCGGGCAGGTTATCCACACGGGTGTCCCCGACAACATACAATTTGCCCGGCTCGCCGCGGCTCGGGTAACAGGACCGTCACAGGCACCAACATCGAGTCGGGCAGCAGGCGCAGCCGCGCCCCAGGAGGGAGCCCGGGCGAGCGGCGGGCGACGCGCCATGTCCGACCGCCACCGGGACAGGAGCAAGAGCGGGCATGAACGATCTGGCCATCTTCAACGCGACGGGGACCGAGGCGGCGACCGCCGACCGGATGCCGCAATCGGTCGAGGCCGAGCAGCAGCTGCTCGGCGCCATCCTGACCAACAACGACGTCTACGACCGGGTCTCGATGCTGCTGAAGCCGCATCATTTCTACGAGCCGGTCCATTCCCGCATCTACGAGATCGCCGGCCAGCGCATCGCCAAGAACGCGCTCGCCTCGCCGGTGACGCTGAAGGCGTTCCTCGAGGACGACGAGGGGCTGCAATCGCTGGGCGGGCCGGCCTACCTGGTGCGGCTGGCGGGGGCCGCGATCTCGGCCTTCGCGGCGCGAGACTACGCGCAGATGATCTACGACTTCGCGATCCGGCGCGAGCTGATCGCGCTCGGCCAGGACATCAGCGCCAAGGCGGCCAAGGTCGACGTCGCCTCCGAGCCGAAGGAGCAGATTGTCGAGGCCGAGCAGGCCCTCTACAAGCTGGCCGAGCAGGGGCAGAGCGAGAGCGGCTTCCAGTCGTTCCTACAGGCGACGATCCAGGCGGTGCAGGTCGCGAACGCCGCCTACCAGCGCGACGGCGGCCTCGCCGGCGTGTCCACCGGCCTGACCGACCTCGACAAGAAGCTGGGCGGCCTGCACCGGTCGGACCTGCTGATCCTCGCGGGGCGCCCCTCGATGGGCAAGACGTCGCTGGCGACCAACATCGCCTTCAACATCGCCAAGGCCTACAAGCGCGGGCAGCTGCCCGACGGGACCGAAGGCGCGGTGAACGGCGGCGTCGTCGGGTTCTATTCGCTGGAGATGAGCGCCGAGCAGTTGGCCGCCCGTATCCTCTCCGAGGCGTCGGAGGTGCCGTCCGAGCAGATCCGCCGCGGCGACATGACCGAGGCCGAATTCCGCCGCTTCGTCGAGGCGGCGAAGGCGCTGGAATCGTGCCCGCTCTACATCGACGACACGCCGGCCCTGCCGATCAGCCAGCTCGCCGCGCGCGCGCGCCGGCTGAAGCGGACCCACGGTCTGGACGCGCTTTTCGTGGACTACCTGCAGCTGGTCCGCGGCGCCGGCCGGTCGGAGAACCGGGTGAACGAGATCTCGGAGATCACCCAGGGGCTCAAGGCGATCGCCAAGGAGCTGGACATCCCCGTCGTCGCGCTGTCCCAGCTCAGCCGCCAGGTGGAGAGCCGCGAGGACAAGCGGCCGCAGCTGTCGGACCTGCGCGAATCGGGCTCGATCGAGCAGGACGCGGACGTGGTGATGTTCGTGTTCCGCGAGGAATACTACAAGGAGCGCGAGAAGCCGGGCGAGCACGAGCTCGACAAGATGGCCGCCTGGCAGGAGGAGATGGAGCGCCTGCACGGCAAGGCCGAGGTGGTCATCGGCAAGCAGCGCCACGGGCCGATCGGCACGGTCGACCTGTCCTTCGAGGGGCGGTTCACGCGCTTCGGCAACCTGGTGAAGCCGTGGCAGACGGGCGAGGAGTCGTTCTGATCCTTCGGGCGGGTGCGGCCCGCCGCCTCCCGGCGGCGACCCGCGGGGGGCGCTGCCCCCCGGGTCCGCCGGGGCGGACCTCCCCCCGGGATATTTGTGGCTCGATGAGAGGGAGGGACGCGGGCGCGTGATCACCGGCGTGAACCACGTGACGCTGGCCGTTGCGGATCTCGACCGGTCGCTCGGCTTCTGGCAGGGCGTGCTCGGTGGGCGGGTGCGGGCGCGCTGGGCGCGCGGGGCGTATCTCGAGCTGGGGACGCTCTGGCTGTGCCTCGCGGTGGGGCCCGTCTCCGCGCGGGAGGATTACACGCATCTCGCCCTGTCCTGTGCGCCCGGGCATTTCGACAGGCTCGCCGAGCGGCTCCGGGCGGCAGCGCCGGAATGGCAGGAGAACCGCTCCGAAGGGGCGTCGGTCTACGTCCTCGACCCCGACGGGCACCGGGTGGAGCTGCATGCGGGCGACCTGGAGAGCCGGCTCGCCCATTATCGCGCCCATCCGGAGACGGGCGTCACCGTCACCTGACGGCTCGCGCGATCCTGAATGGACAGGGCCGCACCCCCTGCCCCAGGCTTCGTCCATGCGCGCGCTCGCCCTCTGCCTCGCCCTTCTCGCCGGCCCCGCCGCCGCGCAGCAGGAGGAGGTCGACGTCGAACTCCTCCTTCTCGTCGACGTCTCGCGCTCGATGTCGGCGTCCGAGCTGGACCTGCAGCGGCGCGGCTATGCCGAGGCGCTGACCTCGGAGCCGGTGGTCCGCGCCATCGTCGGGGGCATGACGGGCCGGATCGCCGTCGCCTACGTCGAGTGGGCCGGCGCGGGACTGCAGCGCATCGTCGTGGACTGGACGCTGGTGGAGGGCCCGGACGAGCTGGAGGCCATCGCCGACGCCCTGCGGGCCGGACGCGCCTACACCCAGAGCCGGACCTCCATCTCGGGCGCCCTGCGGTTCGGATCGGCCTACCTCGACGGCAACGGCTTCGCCGGCCTTCGGCGGGTCATCGACATCTCGGGCGACGGGCCGAACAACCAGGGCGCGCCGGTGACCGAAGCGCGGGACGCGGCGGTGGCGGACGGCATCGTCGTGAACGGCCTGCCGCTGATGACCCGCGAGCCGGAGGGCGCGGCCTGGCGGATCGACGACCTCGACGTCTACTACGCCGAATGCGTGATCGGCGGCCCCGGCGCCTTCGTCCTGGCGGTCACGGACTGGCCGGACTTCGCCGCCGCGGTGGGCCGCAAGCTGGTGCTGGAACTGGCCGGACGGACGCCCGAGGCGGCGGTGGTCCCGGCCCAGGGCGCCGCGCCCTACGACTGCCTGATCGGCGAGCGGCTGTGGCAGCAGAACCGCTGGTGGGGCGCACCCTGAGATTGCCACGCTCGCCGGCCACCCCTACGCTCATATCGGGCGGGAGGAACGATACATGCGGCTTGGTCGGATCATCTTCATGCTGGCCCTCTTGGCGACGCACCACGCGTCGGCGCAGTCTCTACTCGGCCGCGGCACCGGGTTCGTCCTGAACGACGGAGGCTGGGTGCTCACCAACGCCCACGTCGTCGACGGCTGCGACAGCGTCGCGTTCGCCGGACTGGGCTCGGCGCTGGAGGTGGTACCGGACACCGTCTCGGACCTCGCCGCCCTGCGCTTCGCCGCCGCGCCGGCGGCGCCGCTCGCCCTGCGCGATGCGCCGCCGCGGCTGGCGGAGCCGGTTCACGCCCTCGGCTATCCGCTCACCGACGTGCTGTCGACGGCAATCCGGGTGACCAGCGGCACGGTGAACGCGCGCGAGGGGATGAACGGCGACCGAAGGTTCTTCCAGTTCTCGGCCCCGGTGCAGCCCGGCAATTCCGGCGGGCCGCTGATCGACGCCGAGGGCGCCGTCGTGGGCGTGGTGACCGCTCGATACCTGGGCGACAACGCTCAGAACATCAACTTCGCGCTGGCGATGTCGGAGGTGCGTGCCTTCCTCGACCATGCGGGCATCGACTACGACCGGGCGGAGGCCGGTGCCCCGGCCGATCCGGGACTGGTGGATCGGATCGCGGAGTCGACCCTGCTGCTGGACTGCCTGGGCGCCGCGCCGCCGCTGGCGATCGCCCGGGCGCCCACCCCGGCCCCTGCCCCGGTCGTCACGGCGCCGGTGGCCCAGATGATGCGGGCGCCGGGCTTCGACGTCCTCGGATTCGACTACCGCCACCACGGGGACAGCACGCTCGCCGCGTGCGAGGCGGAATGCCGGGCCGACAGTCAGTGCGCCGCCTATACCTTCAACACCTCGAACGGCTACTGCTTCCTCAAGTCGGACGCCGCCATCCTGATGGCGAACGACGCGGCGGTCGGGGGCTATCTGCCGGCCTACGAGGGGTCGCTGGTGCGCGCCACGCTGAGGGTCTTGGGCAACTCCGACTCGCCCGGCGGGGACTATTCGCGCCTCGACGGTCTCGACTCACCCGCTGCTATCTCGCCTGCGAGATCGACCGCCGCTGCCGCGCCTTCGCCTTCGTCCGGGCCGGAGGCGCATGCTGGCTGAAGGATCGCGTCGGGCAGATCGTGGATCGGCCGGGCGTGGAATTGGGAGTCCGCTAGGCCGCCTCGTGCTTCGTGGCGGAGCGGTGGCCGTCGTCCTCTTCGTCGTCGTCGTCGATGCCGGAGAGGAAGATGCCGAGCGCGTTCATCTTGGGCACGTGGTCCGCGAAGACGCGGATCGCGATCAGGGTCGGCACGGCGATGAACATGCCGATGAAGGACCAGGCCCAGCCCCAGAAGGCGACCGAGACGAAGACGACGACGGGGTTGAGCTTCAGCGAGCGGCCCACGGCGTAGGGCGTGACGAACTGGCCCTCCAGCGAGGTGAGGCCGAGATAGAGGCCGGCGGCGAGGACCGCCTGGCCGATCGTCTCCATCGAGACGATGCCGAGGAAGAAGGTCAGCGCCACGCCGGCGATCGCCCCGAGGTAGGGGATGAAGTTCAGCGCGAAGGCGCCGACGCCGAACAGCAGCGGGTTCGGCATGCCCGCCCACCACAGCGCCGCGCCCACGCAGACGCCGAGGCCGGCATTGATGACGGTGATCGTCAGGAAGTAGCGGCTCAGCTTCTTCTCGATGTCGAAGGCGATGCCGAGCGCGCGGCGCTTGTCCGAGAAGCGCGGCGAGGCCTCGACGATCTTGCGGTAGAACATGTCGCCCGAGGCGGTCAGGAAGAACAGCAGCGCGAGCGTGAAGACCACCTGGCCCACGACGGCGGGAGCCGTCGTGGCAAGTCGGGACAGGATTCCCGGGCCCTGGGTCACCACGACGGTCTGCGTCTGTTCGCCCTTCACGTCGTCCTCGTCGGCGCCGGCCATGGACTGGACGTCCTCGGTCGCCTCGGCGACGGCCTCGATCGCCTCGTTGACGCCGCGCAGCTTGCTTTCGACCTCGCGGGCGATCGTCTCGGAATGACGCGCGTACTCCTGCACCGGACCGGACAGGGCATAGGCGAGCGCCACGACGCCGAAGAGCAGGCCGGCGACGACCACCGCCGCGGTGACGACGGACGGGATGCCGCGCTTTGCCAGCGCCCGGCGGATCGGCGAGACGGTGATCGACAGCAGGAACGCCAGGAACACCGGCATCAGGAAACTGCGGGCGATCACGATCACGCCGAAGATGGCGAGGATCGCGAGGATCAGCATGGGGATGGACCCCGGGCTGCGGCGCGGGCGGGGCTTGGGGGCTGCGGGTTCGGCGGTGTCTGAGGCTGGCATTTCTCGCGAACGCGTGAGGTGGCCGGCGGTTGCATCTGACGTGACGCCGAGCGCCGGAGAGACTCGCATTGCTCTGCCGATCGCGTAAGTTCGTCAAGAACGCCGGTGGGGCGGGAGGGAACGGATGAGCGAGGACGGCCTCAGCCGGACCGAGGCGCGGGGCCTTCGGCAGGCGCGCGAGATCGAGGGGCACCTCGGCTGGCTCGATTCCATCACCGGGGCGGCCCTGGCCGTGCTGGCCGTCGCGTCGGGCATCTACACCTATCTCGGCGTGTCGTCGCTCCTCGACGATACCGGTGCGCTGTCGGTCTTCGCGGCGATGGCCTACTCGGTCGCCGTGTCGGTCGGAATCTTCGTCTTCTGGTCCTACATGATGCGCCTTCTGCCGGCGATGCGGTCGATGGCGTCGGTCCTCGGCCTTCTGGCCTCGATGGCGCTGGGCTCGGTGGCGATCATCGCGATGTCGTCCTGGCTGAACGCGGCCGCGCTCGCCGGGGCGGCGGCGGTGGAGCAGCATCTCGCCACCACGGTGCAGAACTACCAGCAGGCGCTGGAGCGGGCCAACACCATCGCCGTCTCGGCGCAGGGCCTGCAGCGCGACGTGGCCCGCGTGCGGTCCAGCTTCACCGACCTGGCCGAGCAGGAGGCGTCGGGGGATCTCTCGGGCTTCGCCGGGCGCGGCGCCGTGTTCCGCCTGCTGCGGCAGAAGGCGGACGAACTGGCCGCGCTCGAGGCGCAGATCGCCGCGCAGGAGCCGGCCGTCGCCGCCGCCTTCGCCGACGGCAACGCGATCCTCAGTCGGATGCGCGCCCTGACGGTGGAGCCGGGGCCGGTCGAGGCCCGCTCCGTCACCTTCAGCGAAGAGGCGGTGCGCCTCGCCAACGTCATCACCCAGCTGCGGCAGCTGTCGGTCGCGCCGCTGGTGGTTCGGGCGGCTCAGGACCTGTCGGCCTCGGTCGTCCTGCCGCAGCTCGACGGGACCAGCGCGGACACCCGCGCCGGGCAGCAGGCGACCATCGACAGCGTCCTCGGCGTCCTCGTCCAGCGGGCCGAGACGCTGCGCCTCGCGGCCGAGCAGGTGATGGCGATGGAGGCGCCGGTCGAGACGATCTACACGCCGATCTCCACCGCCGACGCGGTGATCCTCTATGCCGGCAACTTCATCCCCTCCTGGGCGGGGGCGATCGCGATCGACCTGCTGCCGGCGGTCCTCGTCTTCATCGTCATGGTGGCGCAGGCCGCGGTGCGCGCGGGGCGCGAGCCGGCGGCGGCCGAGGACCAGATGACGCTGGCCGAGTTGCGGGCCGCCCTGCACGCCATGCGCGACGTCGAACTCGCGCTGAACCGCGTCGAGGAGGCGGACGACGAGGGCGACGCGCGGCGGGCCGCGCCGCGGCCGGGCGGCGTGACGGTTGTCTCGCGGGGGCCGGCGGAATGAGCGGGCACGACATGATCACGGGCACCGGCGGCGCGGGGGGCCACAGCGAGAACGAGATCTCGATCGCCGCCTCGCCCCAGAAGGTCTTCGAGGCGCTGACGACCCCCGACCTCGCCCTGCGCTGGCTGCCTCCGCCGCCGATGACCTGCGAGATGCACGCCTTCGACGCCCGCCCCGGCGGCGCCATCCACTACGTGCTGACGATGCCGCCCGAGCGCGCGGACGAGGCCAAGACGCCGGCTGGCGACGTCTGCCGGGGCCGCTTCGTCGAGGTCGAGCCGCCGTCGCGGCTGGTCGAGGTCTTCACCTTCGACGGCGACGATCCCGGCCTGCGCGGCGAGATGGAGGTGGAGATCACGCTGGAGGAGACGACCTTCGGCACGCGCCTGCGGGCGGTCTGCCGCAACATCCCGCCGGCCATCGACCCCGTCGCCAACCGGCACGGCTGGGACCACAGCCTTCACCAGCTGCGGGAGTTGGTGGAGGGATGAGGTGGCGCCGCAGGCGCGCCGCCGGCGCCAGCAGCGCGGCCGGGACGGACGCCGAGGCGGCGCCGGAGCCGCGCCAGGCCAGCGGCGAGACGCGCAAGTGGCTCTACGCCATCCTCGGCGTGCAGGTCATGTTCGCGCTGATCCTGTTCGGCTCGGACCTTGCCCGCGTCCTGCCGCTGGCGCTGTCCCCCTCGTCCGCCCCCTCCCTCACCCAGCCGGCCCGGCCCGGCGATCAGACCCGCCGCTATTCCCCCGCCCGCATCTCCCCGCGGGAGGCGCCGCCGGGGTCGCGCCCGCTGCCCGCGACCGACACGATGCCGACCCGCCTCCTCGCCGAGTTCACGACGTGGCAGGACGCCCCCGCCCTCGTCCTGACCGGCCAGATCGCCCCCGGAGACGCCGCGCGCCTCGCCGAGGAGCTGACGCTGGAGCCGCCGCTTCGCGTCTTCCTGAACTCGCCCGGCGGATCGGTGGCGGACGCGCTGGCGATCGGGGACTGGCTGCGCGAGGCGGGCGTCGACACCGCGATGACGCAAAGCGACATCTGCCTCTCCGCCTGTCCCTACATCCTTGCCGCCGGGACCGAGCGGACGGTCGAGGAAGGTGCCTGGGTCGGCGTGCACCAGCATTATTTCGACGAGAACACCGCCCTGCCCGCCTTCCTCGCCGTGTCGGACATCCAGCGCGGCCAGGGCGAGGTGATGGCCTACCTGATCGAGATGGGCGTCGATCCGGGCCTGATGCAGCCGGCCCTGATGACGCCGCCGGAGGAGATCTACCTCCTGCTGCCGGAGGAACTGGACCGCTACGACCTCGTCACCACGCCCGACGACCTGCCCGAGGCGCCGGACGTGCCGGACGACGCCACCTAATCGCAGGACCAGAAGCCCCGGTAGCCCACCGTAGGCACGTCCTGCAGCGCAAAGACCAGCTCCGCGTCGGAGCGCCAGTCGGCGTCCGCGCCGAGCGGCGTCACGGTCATCGACACCCCGTCCGCCGCGAAGGCCAGATCGCCCTGCCCCTCCAGCGGCACCAGCACGCCGTTCAGCAGCATCGCCGCCGCCGTCCCGTCCACACCGGCCCAGAGGATGGGGTCGGTCTCGGGGCTGCGGTTGAAGGTGCAGGCGGGCCGGTCATCGCCTCGGCGGCCTGCGATGCGGTCAGCGACGCGGGGTCGAGCCGCGCCGGCAGCATGTTCGAGTGGGCCGCATCGACGCCGCCCACCTGCGGCTCGGGGTCCTGATATACTTCGGCCGCCCGATCCTCGGGCACATGAGCCACGAGGTAGCGCATCTCGGCGATCTCGCGCCGCTGTGCGCCGATGATCTCGTCCGCCAGCTTGCGGACCCGAGCGTCCTCGATCCCCGCCCGCTCGGACGTCATGACCGCGATCGAATGGTGCGGGATCATCGCCCGCATGTAGCTGATGCCCGACACCGTGACCTGGCTGCGCACCAGCCACAGCGACAGCGCGAAGACGGTCACCGCGCCGACGAAGATCGCGGCGTTCGCCGCGCGGTTCGTGTACATCCCCGGCATGTAGGCCAGCATGATGACCGCCATGACGGCACCCATCAGGATCGCCGTGCAGACCCGCGTCTCGGAGAAGGACACATGCTCCCAGGCGTAGGTGTTGAGGTACATCAGGACGAACATCACCAGGGTCGAGGTAAGGATCATCAGTCCGAAGCGGATGTAGGACATGGGGTGCGCCTCTCTCCTTGGTAGGGAAGGCCAACCGGGGCGGCGCGTCCCGGGTCCCGGGCGCGGCCGGGAGCGTACGGACTTGCCCGCCTCCCCCGCCCCTGCCAGAAGGGGCGCCATGGCCAGCGGGCAGCTCACCATCGACCTCTCGGCAATCGCCGCCAACTGGCAGGCGCTCGACGCCCTGACCGCGTGCGAGACCGGCGCGGTGGTCAAGGCCGACGGCTACGGCCTCGGCGCCGACCGGGTGGCGCGGACGCTGGCGCATGCCGGCTGCCGACGGTTCTTCGTGGCGATGGCCTCCGAAGGCGCGAAGGTGCGCCAGGCGGTGGGCCCGGGCCCCGAGATCGGCGTCTTTTCCGGCCACATGCGCGGCGACACCGACATGATCGGCGATCTGATGCTGACGCCGATGCTGAACTCGCTCGACCAGCTCACCCGGCACTTCGAGGCGCTGCCGGGCCACCCGTTCGGCATCCAGCTGGACACCGGCATGAACCGGCTGGGAATGGAGTGGGACGAATGGGTCGCGGTGGCCGAGATCGCCCTGCAGCAGCGCCCGATCCTGCTGATGAGCCACCTCGCCTGCGCGGACGAGCCCGACCACCCGATGAACGCCTACCAGCTCGACCTCTTCCGGCAGATGACCGACGGCCTCGGCGTGCCGCGCTCGCTGGCCGCGACGGGCGGCATCCAGCTGGGCGCCGACTACCAGTTCGACCTGACCCGCCCCGGCGTCGGCCTTTACGGCGGCCTGCCGTTCGACGGCGCGCACCCCGTCGTCCGCCTCGATCTGCCCGTCGTGCAGGTGCGCGAGCTCGGTGAGGGTGAGGTCGTGGGCTACGGCAATTCCTGGCAGGCGGCGCGCCCCTCCCGGATCGCCACCGTCGCCGCCGGCTACGCCGACGGCCTGCCCCGCGCGCTGCAGGGCGGACTGCGCCTGTGGCACGGCCGGACGCCCTGCCCGGCGGTGGGGCGGATCTCGATGGACCTGATCACAGTCGACATCACCGACCTGCCCGAGATCCCGGAGACGCTCGCGGTGCTGGACGAGCACCAGCGCGTCGACGATCTCGCCGCCGCCTGCGGCACGATCGGCTACGAGGTGCTGACCTCCCTCGGCGCCCGCTACGAGCGGCGCTACACGGGGTGAGCGCGCGGCCCGCCCCAGCGCCCGTCCGCGGCCGCGCCGCCCCCGCTCCCGCCCCCGCCCCCGATCCCGGCTCTCAGCCGGTCATCCACGGCCGCGCCGACGGCCCGATCTGCGCGCGAGCCTGAGATGGATTTCCTGCGCCCCGACCCGGTCCTGCTCGTCTTCTTCGCCGTGAAGCAGACCGCGTGGCTGCCGTTCGTGCTGGTCCTGGCGCTGGTCCGCGTCGCCTTCGCCCGCCGCGCCGCGCGCTGGCTGGCGCTGCTGGCGGCAGTCATCGCCACCCTCGGCATCGCGGTGCAGATCGTCCCCGGCTGGCTGAACGTCTACGACAGCCCGCTGGTGGCCTGGGGCAGCCGCTGGCGCAACGCCTGGGGCGGCCTCCTCGCCCTCGCCTCGGCCTCGCTGCCGCTGCTGCTGTCCAGCTACGCAACCGGCCGCCGCTTCTGGGGCATCGACGTCCTGCACATCCTCGCCCTCCTCGCCCTGCTCGGCCTCTGGGCCTACAGCCTCTACGGCTGAGCCCGCGCCCCTTCCGCGATTCGGCGGAGGGTCAAGGACGCGCGTCAGCGCGCCGGCGACAGCCGGGTATCCTTGACGCTCCGGCGAATCGCATCACGCTGACGGGAGGCGCGTTCAGGGGCACACCTGCCCCTGAACCGCTTCCCAAGCAAAGGCGCAACCATCCGCCACGCCCGACGCCATCGGCAGGAGCCCCCACGACGGGACGGCGGGCGGGGCGATGCGCGCAGCGCGAGCGCCGGACGCCGGCCCCATTGCCCGCGCCCCCCGCATCGGCGATGTAGCGCGCCATGGCCAGGGATGCCCTCTACGTCTGCCAGTCCTGCGGCGCGACCCACGGCAAGTGGTCCGGCCGCTGCGACGCCTGTGGCGAGTGGAACACGATCCGCGAGGAGGCGCCCCTCGCCCCCGGCCCCGCCGGCAAACGGCAGGCCCGCGGCGCCGCGCTGGACCTCACCGACCTCGGCAGCGCCGAGCCCGAGCCGCCGCGCACGAGGGCCGGCGTCGAGGAGCTGGACCGCGTCCTCGGCGGCGGCCTCGTCAAGGCCTCCGCCCTCCTCGTCGGCGGCGATCCCGGCATCGGCAAGTCGACGCTGCTGCTGCAGGCCTCCGCTCGCTTCGCGCGACAGGGGCTGAAGGTGATCTACGTCACCGGCGAGGAATCGGTCGGGCAGGTGCAGATGCGGGCCCGCCGCCTCGGGCTCGAAGGCAGCCCCGTCATGCTCGCCGCCGAAACGTCGCTGGGCCGCATCCTGGCCACGCTCGAGGCCGAGCAGCCGGACCTCGCCATCATCGACTCGATCCAGACCATGTGGTCCGACAGCGTCGACGCCGCCCCCGGCTCGGTCTCCCAGGTCCGCGCCGCCGCGCACGAGCTGACCCAGGCGGCCAAGCGGCGCGGCATCTCGGTCGTCATGGTCGGCCACGTCACCAAGGAGGGCGCCCTCGCCGGCCCTCGGGTGGTCGAGCACATGGTCGACTGCGTCCTCTACTTCGAGGGCGATCGCGGCGGCTCCTGGCGGATCCTGCGCGCCCACAAGAACCGCTTCGGCCCGGCGGACGAGATCGGCGTCTTCGAGATGACCGGCAAGGGCCTGATCGAGGTGCGCAACCCCTCGGCCCTGTTCCTGGGCGAGCGCGGCGCGCCGGTGCCGGGCGCCGCCGTCTTCGCCGGGATCGAGGGCACGCGCCCGATCCTGTGCGAGATCCAGGCCCTCGTCGCCCCCGCCCCCGGCGGCAGCCCGCGGCGCAGCGTCGTCGGCTGGGACGGCTCGCGCCTGGCGATGATCCTGGCCGTCCTCGAGGCCCGGGCCGGCCTGTCCTTCGCCGGGACGGACGTCTACCTCAACGTCGCCGGCGGCCTGCGGGTGACCGAACCCGCAGCCGACCTCGCCGTCGCCGCGGCGCTCGTCTCCGCGCGCGAGGACGCGGCCCTGCCACAGGAGTGTGTCATTTTCGGCGAACTTGCCCTGTCCGGTGGAGTCCGTGACGTCGCGCAGACGGAGAATCGCTTGAAGGAAGCAGCCAAACTTGGTTTCTCCACGGCCATCCTGCCCGCCCGGACGCGGCGGGGCGCGTCCCACGGGCTGGCGCTCAGGGAGGTCCGGGACGTGCCGGGCTTCGTGACGGACACCTTCGGGGACGCAACCCCGGGACGAGGATAGAGGGCAGATGGAAGGCTTCACCCTGATCGACGGCGCGGTCGCGCTCATCATCGTGGTTTCCGCGCTGCTCGCCTATTCGCGCGGCTTCGTGCGCGAGGCGCTGGCGATCGCCGGCTGGATCGGCGCCACCATCCTCGCCTTCATCTTCGCCGACCAGGTGCAGCCGCTGATCAACCAGCTGCCGGTCGTGGGCGACTTCATCGGCGACTCGTGCGAATTGTCGATCATCGCCGCCTTCGCCGCGGTCTTCGCCGTGGCGCTGGTGATCTTCTCGATCTTCACGCCGCTCTTCTCGGGCGTGATCCAGCGCTCCGCCCTCGGCGGCGTCGACCAGGGCCTCGGCTTCCTGTTCGGCGTGCTGCGGGGCATCCTCCTCGTCGCGGTCGGCTTCTTCGTCTACGACACGGTCCTTGCCGCGCAGTCGATCGACATGGTCGAGAACAGCCGCTCGGCCGCGATCTTCGCCGACTGGACCGGCCAGATCGAGAACCAGCGCCCCGAAGAGGCGTTGGGCTGGATCACCCGTCAGTACGAGCAGCTGGTCGGCGAGTGCGGCGCCCCGGTCGAGGCCGCCACCCCCGTCGCCCCCGGGGCCGCACCGGACGCCGACGCCGGCAACTGAGGAGAGACGCCGATGCGCCGCGCAATCTACGCCCTTCTCGGCTTCGTCCTGCTCTTCGGCATCTATCCGTTCCTCGCGCCGCTGGCCGGGACGCTCGCCAGCGACGGCTGGACTGCCGCGACGGCGGCGCTGGCCGGCGGCATCCTGCTGATGGTGCTGGCCGGCCTCACCCTGCTGATGGCGGCGGCGCGCGGCCCCAAGGGCGTGCCGCGCGACCCCGACGCCGCGCGCGTCCTCGGCCCCCAGGGCCGGCGCGGCAGCTGATCCGGCGCCGCATCGCCGCACCGCGGCACCTTCTCGTGATCCTTTCGTGACACTCCGGACCCGAGCGACTATGTCAGGCGCGACCTCCCCGGAATCGGAGCTGCCCCGTTGTCCGACCCGCGTCCGTCCCGCACCGCCCCCCTGCCAGACGTCGCCCTGCCCGCCCATCCCTTCGACCGCGAGGCGTGGGACCCCGACGGAGACAAGCTGCGCGAGGAATGCGGCGTCTTCGGCGTCATCGGCGTCGCGGACGCGGCCAGCTTCGTCGCCCTCGGCCTGCACGCCCTGCAGCACCGCGGGCAGGAGGCGGGCGGCATCGTCACCCACGATGCCGGGACCGGCTTCCACTCCGACCGGCGCATGGGCTACGTGCGCGACAACTTCACCTCGCCCGAGGTGATCGCGGGCCTGCCCGGTTCGCTCGGGATCGGGCACGTCCGCTACTCCACCGCCGGCCACAAGGGCCAGACGGCGATCCGCGACGTGCAGCCGTTCTTCGGCGAGTTCTCGATGGGCGGCGCGGCGGTGGCCCACAACGGCAACATCACCAACGCCAACGCGCTCCGGAAGGAGCTGATCGCCCGCGGCTCGATCTTCCAGTCCTCGTCCGACACCGAGTGCATCATCCACCTGATGGCCCGCTCGATGGGCGCCACCATCCCCGACCGCATGGAAGAGGCGCTGCGCAAGGTCGAGGGCGCGTTCAGCGTGGTGGCGATGACCCGGACGAAGCTGATCGGCGTGCGCGATCCCCTGGGCGTGCGCCCCCTGGTCCTCGGCCGGATCGACACCGGCGGCGGCGCGCCCGGCTGGGCGCTGGCGTCCGAGACCTGCGCGCTGGACATCATCGGCGCCACGTATCTGCGCGAGATCGCCCCCGGCGAGATGGTCGTGATCTCGGACGAGGGCGTCGAGAGCCACTTCCCCTTCCGCCAGAAGCGCCAGCGCTTCTGCATCTTCGAGCACGTCTATTTCAGCCGCCCCGATTCCATCCAGGGCGGCCGCTCGGTCTACGAGACGCGCGAGGCGATCGGGGTGGAACTGGCGAAGGAAGCCCCGGTCGAGGCCGATCTCGTCTGCCCGGTCCCCGACAGCGGCACGCCCGCCGCCATCGGCTATGCCCGGCAGTCCGGCATCCCCTACGGCATGGGCATCGTGCGCAACCAGTACATGGGCCGCACCTTCATCGAACCGACCGAGCAGATCCGCAACATGGGCGTCCGGCTGAAGCTGAACGTCAACCGCGCGCTGATCCGCGGCAAGCGGGTGATCCTCGTCGACGACAGCGTGGTGCGCGGCACCACCTCCCGCAAGATCAAGGAGATGATCCTCGACGCCGGCGCGGCCGAGGTGCATTTCCGCATCGCCAGCCCGCCGACCGCCTGGCCCTGCTTCTACGGCGTCGACACGCCCGAGCGGTCCAAGCTGCTGGCCGCGACGATGTCCGAGGACGAGATGCGCGACCATCTCGGCGTGGACAGCTTGCGCTTCATCTCCCTCGACGGCCTCTACCGCGCCGTGGGCGAGGCCGGCGGCCGCGACCCCGCCCGCCCCGCCTACTGCGACGCCTGCTTCTCGGGCGACTACCCCGTCGCCCCGTCGGACATGATCGACCGGGGCTTCGAACTCCGCGCCGCCGAGTAGCGCCCCCGTCCGCGATTCGGCGGAGGGTCAAGGACGCCGCAGGCGCCGGCGAAGCCGGGTATCCTTGACGCTCCGGCGAATCGCGAGAACCATCGATGAGGCGCGTTCAGGGCAGACCTGCCCCTGAACCGCCTCCCCAGCACGATCCCGACCTCTCCCCACTTCCCGACCTCACCACCTTGTCACCGAGACGGGACGGCGGGCGGGGCGATGCGCGGCCGCAGGCCTGCGCGAGCGCCGGACGCCGGCAGAAACCCGCCACGCGACATGCGCGCCCCTTCCATGCCGCGGTGCGGCGTCATACGTCCCGCGCCGCTGACGGGCACGGCACCCGCAACGCCGGCCCGCAAGGAGGCTTACCCATGACCGAGACCACGACCCCCGAGACCGCCGCGGCGGCCTCTCACGAAGGTATCCTGCCGATGGACGAGACCGCGCTGATCGGCGTGTTCCTCGGCCAGACGCCGACCGCGCTCCTGCGCCTCTCCGACGGCCAGATCGTGAAGGTCGGCGTCGGCACCCGCGTCGGCGAGGCCGAGATCGTCGCGATCGACGAGAGCGGCCTGCAGCTGGACGAGGGCGGCCGCGCCACCGCGCTGACCCTGCCGGGCTGAGCGCTCCGCCTTGCCCTCGCCCGCGGGGCGCGGATATGGGAAGGCAATGAAGGACGCCCGCCACATGCCCGACTTCGACGCGTGCCCGCCGTCCCGCGCGCCGGCGACGGATCCGGGGACGGCGGGGGCGTGAGCTTTCCGGCCAACGTCTTCGTTCTCAACACCGGGCGCTGCGGCTCGATGACGCTGGCGCGCGCCTGCGGGCACCTGTCGAACTGGACCGCGGCGCACGAGAGCCGGACGCACCTGACGGGTGCCGCCCGGCTCGCCTACCCGGACCGGCACATCGAGATCGACAACCGGCTCAGCTGGTTCCTCGGACGGCTCGACGCGGCCTTCGGCAACGACGCCGCCTACGTCCACCTGACCCGCGACCCCGAGGCGGTGGCCGAGAGCTTCGCCGCCCGCGCCCGCCAGGGCATCCTGCGGGCCTACCGGACCGACATCCTCGCCCGCTCGCGCCGACGGGCGACGGGCCGGCCGCTGATCGACGAGTGCCGCGACTACGTCGACACGGTCACGCAGAACATCCGCCACTTCCTCAAGGACAAGTCCCACGTCATGCCGATGCGGCTCGAGACGCTGGCGGCGGATTTCGACGCCTTCCTCGGCTGGACCGGTGCGGCGGGCGACCTCGCCGCCGCCCGCGCCGAGATCGCGGTCGTCCACAACGCCACGGAGCCCCGCGCATGACGCTTCCCGCCCTCATCACCGGCGCCTCCCGCGGTCTCGGCGCCGCCTTCGCCGAGACGCTTGCCGGCGACCGCCCGGTGATCGCCGTGGCCCGCACGCAAGGGGCGCTGGAAGAGCTCGACGACCGCATCAAGCCCGCCGGCGGCGAGGCGGTGCTGGCGCCGATGGACGTCACCAACGACGGCGCGATGCAGACCCTGTGCCGGACGATCCACGACCGCTGGGGCGGGCTTTCGCTGTGGCTGCACTGCGCGATCTACGCGGCGCCCCTCTCCCCCGCCGACCACGTGGCGGAGAAGGAGATGGACCGCTCGCTCGCCACCAACGTCGCCGCGACCGCGCGGCTGATCCGCTACGTCTCGCCCCTGCTGAAGGAGGGCGGCCGGGCGGTGTTCTTCGACGACCCGCGCGGCGGCGAGAAGTTCTTCGCCGCCTACGGCGCCACCAAGCGCGCCCAGATCGGCCTCGCCGAGCACTGGCGCGCCGAGTCGATGCGCGTCGGGCCGACCGTCCTGATCCTGCGCCCCCGTCCCATGGCCACCGCCGTCCGCGCCCGCTTCCATCCCGGCGAGGACCGCACCGCACTGGCGGACCCGCGGGAGGAGGCCGCCCGCCTGCTGGCGGAGATCACCGGCTGACGTCCCGCCGGTGCCCGGCCCCGACCGGCAGTTAGGCGGCCGGACCCAGCCCAAACGACACGCCCCGGCCCTGAGCCGGGGCCTCGCCGGGATCCAGCGCCCGGCTGCGCGAGGCCCAGCTCGAGGCCGGGGCGAGCGCCACCCTTCCCGTAGCCTCCGCCCTTCCCTTCCGCTAGCGTGCCGCCTGCCGCAACGGAAGGACCACCTATGCGACTGCTCATCACCGGCGCCACCGGCAAGGTCGGGCACCACGTCCTGGACGCGCTCGCCATCGACCCGCGCTACCGCGGGGCCGCAATCCGCGCCCTGGTTCACAGCCGCCCCCTCGATCGGCCGGGGATCGAGACCGTCACCGGCTCGCTCTCCGACGCGGCCGGCGTGGCGCGGGCGATGGAGGGGGTGACCCATGTCCTGCATATGGCGGCGGTCAAGGAATCCCCCGACCTCGCCATGGAGGTCGGCGTGAAGGGCATGTTCCACCTTCTCGAGGCGTTCCGCCACGAGGGCGCGCCGGGCCGGTTCCTCCTCCTCGGCGGCGACTGCAGCGTCGGACACATGTTCCACGCCTATCCCGGCCCGATCACCGAGGACAGCCCGCGCCGCGCCTACCCGGGTTGCTACGCCCTGACCAAGGTGCTCGAGGAGGTGATGCTGGAGCAGGCGCGGATCCAGTACGGCCTCGACACCTGCTGCCTGCGGGCGCCCTGGATCGTGGAGAAGGACGACTTCCGCCACGCGCTGTCCTTCACCGACCAGTTCGGCGGCCCGGCGTGGGAGGAGGTGATGGACGCGGACGCCCTCGCCGCGGCGCGGGCGCGGCCGTCGGTGCCGGTCCTCCTCGACCATCAGGGCGCGCCGCTGAAGCGCAACTTCGTCCACGTCTCGGACCTCGTCGCCGCGATCCTGACGGCGCTCGTCCATCCCGCGGCGGAAGGCGAGCTGTTCAACATCGCGATGGACGAGCCGGTGGACTACGCCGCGGTCGGCGACATCCTGGCAGAGCAGAACTTCGTCCCGGTGGAGGTCCGGGGCCCCTGGCACTCCAACTGGCTGTCGAACGCCAAGGCGCGGCTGCGCCTCGGCTGGCGGCCGCGGGTGGACCTGCGGGAGATGATCGAACGCGCCTTCGCCTACGAGCGGGCGGCGGACGATCCGCGCAAGGTCTGGTATCCCGGCTGAAGCGCCCCCTCGACATCTGCGAGCGTGACCCTCCGGCCACGGCCCGGGCCGGCCGGTGCGCGGCCCTTCCGTCCGGCGGCGCCCCGGCTTAGGAAGAACCGTGGGCCGAGGGGGCGAGATGCGCATACTCATCACCAACGACGACGGGATCAACGCCCCCGGCCTCGAGGTGATGGAGAGGATCGCGGCCGAGGTCGCGGGCCCCGGCGGCGAGGTCTGGACCGTCGCCCCGGCGTTCGAGCAGTCGGGCGTCGCCCACGCCATCAGCTACACCCACCCCACCATGATCGCCGAGCTGGCCCCGCGCCGCTGGGTCGCCGAGGGCAGCCCAGCGGACTGCGTCCTCGCCGCCGTGGGCGACATCATGGCGGACGCGCTGCCCGACCTCGTCCTGTCGGGCGTGAACCGGGGCAACAACGCCGGCGAGAACGTCCTCTATTCCGGCACCGTGGGCGGCGCGATGGAGGCGGCGCTCAAGGGCCTGCCCGCCATTGCGCTGTCGCAGTACTACGGCCCCGGCAACTCGGCCCTCGACGACCCGTTCGAGGCCGCGGCCGCGCATGGGGCGGCCGTGGTCCGGGACATCCTCGCCGCCGGCCTCGCCGCCGACGGCCCCTACGGCATCTTCTACAACGTCAACTTCCCGCCCGTCCGCGCCGCCGAGGTCGCCGGCCGGCGCGTCGCCCCGCAGGGCGCGCGGGCCGGCGGCGGCATGCAGACCGAGCCGCACATGTCGCCCTCGGGCCGACGATTCCTCTGGGTCAGGAGCGGCCGGCAGGATGTGACCGCGGGCGAGGACAGCGACGTCACCGCCGCGCTCGACCGCTATATCGCGGTCACGCCGATGCGCTGCGACCTGACCGCCCACGACCTTCTCGCCCCGCTGGCCGAGAGGCTGACGTGACCGACGAGGCCGAGCGCAAGATGCAGTTCCTCTACGCGCTGCGCTCGCGCGGGGTGACGGACGCGCGCGTCCTGTCGGCGATGGAGAAGATCGACCGCCGGGCCTTCGTGAAGGGCCTCTTCGCCGAGCGCGCCTACGAGGACATGCCGCTGCCGATCGCCTGCGGCCAGACGATCAGCCAGCCGTCCATCGTGGGGCTGATGACCCAGGCGCTGCAGATCAATCCGCGGGACAAGGTCCTCGAGGTCGGCACCGGCGCGGGCTACCAGGCGGTGATCCTCGCGCAGCTGGCGCGGCGGGTCTACACGCTGGACCGCTACCGCCGCCTCGTCGTGGCCGCCCGCGCGGTGATCGAGGAGTTGGGTATCCCCAACGTGACGGCGATCACCGCCGACGGCAGCTTCGGCCTGCCCGAGCAGGCACCGTTCGACCGTATCCTCGTGACCGCGGCGGCCGAGGACGCGCCGTCGCCTCTCTTGGCCCAGCTGCGCGTCGGGGGTATCATGGTGCTGCCGGTGGGCCAGTCCGACGCGGTGCAGAGCCTGATCCGCGTGACCCGTCACGAGACGGGGTACGAGTACGAGGAGCTGCGCGCCGTCCGGTTCGTGCCCCTGGTCGAGGGCGTGGGCGAGGACTGACCCCGCGCGGGAACGGACGACAGACAGGCCGGCGCCAAGACCGGCCGACAGGCGAGTGGTGACATCGATGCGGCAACTTCCGGCCTTCGGCCCCCGGATTACCCTTGGTACGGCGCGGCTGGCGATCCCGCTCGCGGCGCTGACCCTGTCGGCCTGCAACGGCGGTCCCATGGACCTCGACCTGCGGTCGCGCGCGGACGGGTTCACCACCGCGACCGCGGCGGCCGAGGCGGCGAACCGGCCGCGGCCGGACGAACGCGGCGTCATCACCTACCCGAACTACCAGGTCGTCGTCGCCCGCCGCGACGACACCGTCACCTCCATCGCCGGCCGGCTCGGCCTCGATCCCCAGCGGGTGGCCGAATACAACGGCGTGCAGCCGGACACGGTGCTGCGCCGGGACGAGATCATCGCCCTGCCCGACCGGGTGCCCGGCGCCGTCACGCCGGTCGCGGCGCCCGCCCCGGCGACCGCCCCCACCGCCGCGCCGGCGGTCAACGTGACCGAACTCGCCTCGGCCGCGATCGACCGCGCCGCACCGGCGCAGCCGGCGGCCGCCGCGCCCGCCGCCTCGGGGCAGCCCTTCGCGCCGCCCGCGGGGGCCGAGCCGATCCGCCACCAGGTCCAGCGCGGCGAGACCGCCTACATCCTCGCGCGGCGGTACGGCGTCCCGGTGCGCACCATCGCCGAATGGAACGGCCTCGGCCCGGACCTCGCGATCCGCGAGGGGCAGCAACTGCTGATTCCCCGTGGCGGCACCCCGGCGGCCGACCTGCCGGTCGAGGTGGCCCAGCCCGAGCCCGGCGCCGGATCGGTCACGCCGGTCCCGCCCTCGGCCGTGGTCCCGCTGCCGGACGAACGGGTGGAACCCGCCGCCGCGCCCGCCCCCTCCGGCACCGCGACGACCCCCGCGCCCGCCGCCGAGCCGCCGGCGCCTGCCGTCCCCTCTCCCGATCTCGGCGCGCAGCAGACCGAGACGCGCGAGGCGCAGATGGTGATGCCGGCCGCCGGCTCGATCATCCGCGACTACGCCGCCGGGCGGAACGAGGGCATCGACATCGGCGCGTCGGCCGGAGCGCCGGTCCGGGCCGCCGATGCCGGCACGGTCGCCGCGATCACCACCAACACCGAGGGGATCGACATCGTCGTGATCCGTCACGACGGCGACCTGCTGACGGTCTACACCCACCTCGACAACCTGAGCGTCGCCCGCGGCGACCGCGTCAGCCGCGGCCAGCAGATCGGCGCGGTGCGGGCGGGCAACCCGGCCTTCCTCCACTTCGAGGTGCGCCGCGGAATGGAGAGCCGCGACCCGACCGAGTACCTGCCCTGATGCGTCGCACCGCGTTCCCTCCCGCCGGCCGGGATCTGCCGTCCCGGTGAGCGAGTCTCCGCGCCTGGAGGTCCATGGCCTCGTCCGGTCCTTCGCCGGGCGGCGCGTCGTGGACGACGTGTCGCTGCAGGTCCCGGCCGGGCAGGTGACGTGCCTTCTCGGCCCCTCCGGCTGCGGCAAGTCCACGACGCTGCGGATGATCGCCGGCGTCGAGACGCCGGAGGCCGGCGAGATCCGCGCCGACGGCCGCGTCCTGCACGGCGCGGACGGGCACGTCCCGCCGGAAGGCCGCGGCATCGGCCTGATGTTCCAGGATTTCGCGCTGTTCCCCCACCTCGACGTCGCCCGCAACGTCGGCTTCGGCCTCGCCGGCGGCCGGTCCGAGGTGGCGGCGCGGGTGGACGAGATGCTCGCCCGCGTCGGCATGACCCGCTTCGCGGCGAAGTATCCGCACGAACTGTCGGGGGGAGAGCAGCAGCGCGTCGCGCTGGCGCGCGCGCTGGCGCCGCGGCCGCGGATCATGCTGATGGACGAGCCCTTCTCGGGCCTCGACGAGCGCCTGCGCGACGGCATCCGGGACGAGACGCTGGCGGTGCTGAAGGAGGCCGGCGCCGCCGTCGTCCTCGTCACCCACGAGCCGGCCGAGGCGATGCGCATGGCCGACGAGATCGCGTTGATGCGCGACGGCCGGATCGTCCAGCGCGGCGCGCCCTACAACATCTACAACGCCCCCGTGGACCGCGAGGCGGCGGCGTTCTTCAGCGACATCAACGTGATCCGCGGCACCGTGCGCGGTGCGCTGACCGAGACGCCGTTCGGCCAGTTCCTCGCCCCCGGCGTGCCCGACGGCACCGAGGTCGAGATCGTCATCAGGCCCCAGCACCTGCGGATCGACTTCGACCGCCAGGGCCGCGGCCCCAACCCCACCGCCATCGAGGGCACCCCCGCCCGCGGCGTGGTGGAGCGGGCACGGTTCATGGGCTCTGTCAGCCTGGTGGAGTTCCGCATGGAGTTCGACGGCTCGATCCTGAAGGCCGAGGTGCCGTCGGTGTTCCTGCCGCGCGTGGGCACGCCGCTGTGGCTGATGATCCGCCGCGACCGGTGCTTCGTGTTCCCGGTGCGGCGGTAGCCGGGTCCGCCCCCGCCGGTGCCGTTGCAGCGGCGGACGGCCGGTGCCCGGGCCTTCCGCGCGGCCCGTAGACGCAAGGGCATCCCGTCCCGGGCTCGACCCGGGACCTCGCCGGCCCCGGCGGCGCCCTCTCTCCGCGAGGCCCAAGGGCGAGCTCGGGGGTGGGGATCCCGCGGACACTCTCACGCCGGCCGCGACAGGTACGCCTCCAGCCCCTTGTCCGCCTCCTCCGCGAACAGCCGCGGCAGCGGCGCCAGCGCCTCGACCCGATGCAGCGGCACCTCCGTGAAATCCCCCGCCGTCTCGCTCCACGCGATCAGCGCCCAGAGGCCGCCCCAGTAGTCGAGCCGGAGCGGCCGCACCTCGGCCGTCTCCCCGTCCAGCGTCACCCGCAGCACCTGCCGCGCCCGAATCGCGGCCCGTGCCGGGGCGAGGTGCGGCAGGGCGCCCGCCTCGCGGGCCAGCGGCGCCGCCCCCAGGCCCCGCGCCTCGGCCCCCTCGGCGCCGATCCGCGCCAGCAGACCCGACGCCGCTGCGCCCAGCTCTCCCCCGGTATCGGCGAGCGAGGCGAGGGCAGTCGACAGCGCCTCCATCTCCAGCGCCGTCAGGTGCATCGCCGGCAGCGCCACCTCGGCCGTCGCGACGTAGCCGAGGCCGCGGACGCCGGCGACCGGCAGCCCGGCCGCCGTCAGCCGCTCCATGTCGCGCCAGATCGTCCGCTCGCTGACGCCGAGCCGCCGGGCGAGGTCGGCGGCGCGCCACAGGCGTCCGTCGCGCATGAGGCGCAGGATCGCCTCGCGGCGGGCGGCGGTGTCGGACCGGCTGGCCATGCCGGAGCCTATCACGGCGCTCCTGTCCGATAAATGGCAGTTGGCCTTCCACATTCCGAAATCGCCTCCCGACGCCTCCGCGGGCGGCCCGGACGCCCGATCCGCCCTTTCGCCCCGCCCCCCGCGTCGGCTATCACCGTCCCGACCCGGCGCCCCGCGCCACGTGAAGCCGTCCGAAAGGGAGCCAAGGACATGCTGAACAACATCGGCCTTCCCGGCCTTCTCCTCATCGCCGTCGTGGTGCTGGTCCTGTTCGGCCGCGGCAAGATTTCGTCGCTGATGGGCGAGGTCGGCAAGGGCATCACCGCCTTCAAGCGCGGCGTCGAGGACGGCAAGAACGAGATCGAGGAAGCGTCGGCGACCAACGCCCGCGACGTCACCCCCGAGGAACAGCGCGACCGCGCCTGACGCCGTCCCCGCGAGGCAATCATGTTCGACCTCGGCTGGAGCGAGCTGCTCCTGATCGGCATCGTGGCCCTGATCGTCGTCGGGCCCAAGGACCTGCCCGGCCTGTTCCGCACGGCCGGCCAGTTCATGGGCAAGGCGCGCGGCATGGCGCGCGAGTTCACCCGCGCGATGGAGGCGGCGGCCGACGAGTCGGGCGTCAAGGACGTGCAGAAGACGCTGCGCGCGGCGGCCAACCCGAAATCCTTCGGCGTGCAGAAGCTGCGCGAGGCGAGCGACTTCTCCTCCGGGCTGAAGCCCGGCGGCGCCACCGAGCGGATGACCAAGGAGCGGGCCGAGGCGTCGGCCAAGATCCGCGACAACGCCGCCCGCGTCGCCGCCGAACGCCGCGCCCGCGAGGCCGAGGCGGCGCAGCCCGATCCCGGCCCCGCGACGGCGGACGGACCGGTGGTCGACCCGGCGGCCCCCGCCCCGGACAGCGCGCCCGCGCCGCAGCCCGCGTCCGAGGAGACGACGAAGTCGGGTAGCCAGCCGTGAGCACCGTGCAGGACGACATCGAGGACAGCTCGGCCCCGCTGATCGAGCATCTGGCCGAGCTTCGGACCCGGCTGATCTACTCCCTGCTCGCCTTCGTGGTGGGGATGGTGATCTGCTTCACCGTCTGGAACCCGATCTTCGACTTCCTGACCCGTCCGCTCTGCCAGGCGCTGGCCGAGGAGGGGCGCGAGGATTGCGGCCTGATCCTGATCGCGCTGCAGGAAGGCTTCTTCGTCGCGATCAACATCTCGCTTCTGGGCGGGCTGGTCCTGTCGTTCCCGATCATCTCCTACCAGATGTGGCGTTTCGTGGCGCCGGGGCTGTACCGGCAGGAGAAGAACGCGTTCCTGCCGTTCCTGATCGCCTCGCCGGTGATGTTCTTTCTCGGCGCGGCGTTCGCCTACTACGTCATCACGCCGCTGGCCTTCGACTTCTTCCTGGGCTTCCAGCAGCCGGGCAGTCTCCTGGAGGGCCCCGAGGCCGAGACGGCCGTGGCGGGCATCGCCTTCCAGGGATCGGCGCAGGCCTACCTGGGTCTCACGATCAAGTTCATCGTCGCCTTCGGCCTGTGCTTCCAGCTGCCTGTCCTGCTGACGCTCATGGGCAAGGCGGGGCTGGTCAGCGCCGCGGGCCTGCGGTCGGTGCGCAAGTACGCCGTCGTCGGCATCCTCGTCGTCGCCGCCCTCGCGACGCCGCCCGACATCATCAGCCAGGTGATCCTCTTCACCGTCGTCTACGGCCTCTACGAGGTGTCGATCTTCCTGGTCGCCCGGGTAGAGCGCAAGCGCGAGGCCGAGCTGCGCGAACAGGGCCTGTGGGTCGACGACGAGGAAGAAGCGGACCTCGCCGAGGACGAGCCGCGTACGTGAGCGAGCCGCTCGAGAGGATTGCCGCCGCGCTCGAGCGGATGAGCCCGCCCGAAGGGGCGGCGCCGGACTTCACCTCGGCCCCCGCCTTCGTCTGGCACCCCGAGCCGGACCGGCTGGCTCCGGTGCGGCGCGTGAACCGGATCGACGTCGACCTCCTCGTCGGCGTCGATCGGGCGCGGGACACGCTGCTCGCCAACACCCGCCGCTTCGCCGAGGGGCTGCCCGCGAACAACGCCCTCCTCTGGGGGGCGCGGGGAATGGGAAAGTCCAGTCTCGTCAAGGCGGTGCACGGCGCGGTGAATGTCGAGCACGAAGAGCTGAAGATCATCGAGATCCAGCGCGAGGATCTCGCCAGCATCGGCCGCTGCCTCGCCCTGCTGCGGCCGGCGCCGCAGCGCTTCGTCCTGTTCTGCGACGACCTGTCGTTCAGTCACGACGACGCGCACTACAAGAGCCTCAAGGCCGTCCTCGACGGCGGGATCGAGGGGCGGCCGGACAACGTCATCCTCTACGCCACCTCGAACCGGCGGCACCTGATGCCGCGGGACATGATCGAGAACGAACGCTCCACCGCGATCTCGCCGAGCGAGGCGGTGGAGGAGAAGGTCTCGCTCTCCGACCGGTTCGGCCTGTGGCTGGGCTTCCACCCGTGCGACCAGGACGACTACCTCGCGATGATCCGCGGCTACTGCGACGCCTACGGCGTCGACGTGGGCGAGGAGGAGATGCGGGCCGAGGCGATCGAGTGGCAGGCCACCCGCGGCGCCCGGTCGGGGCGCGTCGCGTGGCAGTTCTTCACCGACCTCGCGGGGCGCAAGGGCGTCCGGCTGGGCTGACCGGCTGGCAGCCGGCCGGGCGGGTGCCGGCTCAGTCCAGCGCCTCCACCGGCCGCCAGGGATGGAGGGGCCGCCATCCGCCCTGGTCCCCTTCGGCCATCCAGACGCAGCCGCCGCGCGGCTGGTCCTCGGCCCGGGCGATCGGCCGCCCCGAGACGTGGCACCACAGGAGCGTGCCGACGGCGCCGTGACCGACGAACAGAAGGTCGCCCCCTGCCCCGTGCCGCGCCAGCGCGGCGACCATGCGGGCCTGCGCGTCCACCGCCCGCTCCCACCCGTTCGCGCTGTCCTGCGGATGCGCGAACAACAGGTCGGCCTGCCGCTCGTGCTCGGCCGCGGGCAGGTAGCCGGTGGAGGAGCGGTCGATCTCGCCGGTCTCCGGATCGGTCACGAACGGCCGGCCGAGCGCCGCCGCAGTCTCCTGCGCCTTGCGCTCGGGGCTGGCGACGATCCTCACGCCGTCGCCGGGCCAGCCCAGGGCCACCAGCGGCGCGAGCCGCGCCCGACCGGGCGCGGTCAGGGACCAGTCGGGCACCGGCACCGCCGGGTCGATCACTACCTCGGGGTGGCTGAAATAGATCAGCCTCACAGCGTGACGTTCGTGGCGCCGCCGTCGATCAGGATGTTCTGGGCGACGATGAAGCCGGAATGCTCCGAGCAGAGAAAGGCGCACATCGCGCCGAACTCCGCCGCGCTGCCGTAGCGGCGGGCGGGAATCGTCTGCATCCGCTTCTCGCGGGCCTCGTTGATCGGGATGCCCTCGGATTCCGAGACGCCCTTGTCGAGCGAATCCGCACGGTCGGTGGCGTGGATGCCGGGCAGCATGTTGTTGATGCACACGCCGTGCGGCGCGACCTGCCGTGCCGTCCCGGCGACATAGCCGGTCAGCCCCGCGCGGGCCGAGTTCGACAGGCCGAGGACCGGCACCGGCGCCTTCACCGACTGCGATGTGATGTTCACGACCCGGCCCCAGCCCCGGTCGATCATCCCCGGCAGGCACGCCTTCATCAGCGCGATGGGCGTCAGCATGTTGGCGTCGAGGGCGCGGATGAAATCATCCCGGTCCCAGTCCGACCACATGCCGGGCGGCGGGCCGCCGGCGTTGGTGACCAGGATGTCGATGTCGCCCGCCGCGTCCAGCACCCGCTTGCGGCCGTCCTCGGTCGTGATGTCGGCGGCGACCGCCGTCACGTCGACACCGCGGGTCCGCAGCGACTCGGCCGCCTCCATCAGCGGGCCTTCGGTCCGGGCGTTGATCGTCAGCGCCACACCGGCGTCCGCCAGCGCCTCGGCGCAGCCGCGGCCCAGCCCCTTCGACGCCGCCGTGACCAGCGCGCGCCGGCCCTTGATCCCGAGGTCCATCCGTCGTCTCCTTTCCGTCCATGCCGAACTCAGGCCGCATTCAGGAGTCATCCCGGGGCCCATGACCGATCCGAGCGAGACACTGGCCGAACAGGCCTTCGCAGTCCATCCCGGCGAGGACGTGGTCGTCACCGAAGGCGTCGCCCTGGGCGAACCCGTCTCGTTCGCGGACGAGCTGGTGATGGACGACGTCTACCAGCTGCGGGCGGACTCGCCGACGGGCACGCTGGTTCTGAGGGGGACCGAGGCGCCGGGCTGCTTGGTGATCGCCGCGGCCTCGAAACGGGGAGAGCCGGGGCGGATCGTCCATCTCGATTCCTGCCTGACCTTCATGGCCCGCGACGGCTCCACCCTCGAGGCGCTCGTGCTGGTCGAGGTGGAGGATGGCGCGGTCGCGGACATCCACCTCCTGCCGCTGGCGCCGCTGACCGAGAAGCACGACTACCGTCTGGTCGGCATCGACCGCGGCGCCGCGACGACGCGGATGGCCGAGATCGCCTGCGGCTCCTTCACCCGGGGCACCCGCATTGCGCTCGCCTCGGGCGAGCTGCGGCCGGTGGAGGAGTTGCGGGCGGGCGACCGCATCCTCACCCGCGACGACGGGGCGCAGCCGGTGCGGTGGGTCGGGCAGCAGACCCTGCGCGCGGTGGGCGAGTTCGCGCCCGTGGTCATCGCCGCCGGCGCCCTGCACAACGAAGGCGACCTGGTGGTCGCACCGGATCACCGGATATTCGTCTGGCAGCGCGAGGACCGGCTGGGCGCCGGCCGCTCCGAAGTCCTCGTGAAGGCGCGGCACCTCGTGAACGGGACCAGCGTGTACCAGCGGACGGGCGGGTTCGTGGATTACTTCCAGCTGCTCTTCGACGAGCACCAGATCGTTTATGCCGAGGGAATCGCGGCCGAGAGCCTGCTGGTCGATCCCCGCACGCGCGTCGCTCTGCCCCCTGAGTCCCAACGCGCGCACCGCTTTCGCGCGCACATGGGCTACGAGGTGGCGGAACAGCTGCTGTCGAGAGGGGACGCGGCGGCGCTCCTGCGGAGGGCGTCGGCCAGTTAGGCGCAGACGGGTAAGAAACCCATCCTGCGCAGACAGGGGCGCGGACCCTCCGCCGCGGCCTATTTCCGCAGCGCCTCGATCAGCTCGTCCTTCGTCATGTCCGACCGCCCCTCGATGTCGAGCTCCTGCGCCCGCCCGTAGAGGTCGTCCTTCGACCATTCCTCGTAGGACGGCGCCTTGCCGCCCTTTTGGCCGGGATGCTGGTCGGGGTTGGCCTGCGCGTTGGCGATGCGGGCGGCCTTCTCCTTGGGCATGCCGTCGTCGCGCATCGACTCGTAGGCCTCGTCGTTCTTGATCTGCGGACCGTGGTTCTTGGCCATGGCTCTCACCTCCGGGCTGTGACGTCCGGAAAACGTCCCGGCCGGGCGCATGTTCCCCGCGCACCCGGCCCGTCGCTTCGGAAGAGGTTAGTCGGCGACGACGAGAATCGAGGAGTCGAGGCTGTCGGTGCCGACGCCGACGACCCCGTCGCCGGACATGACGACGCTGCGCGGGTCGGGATTCCCGAAGAACACGCCCTCGACCGTCTGGTTGAATCGGTAGCTGTCGCCGCCGGCGACGAGGACCCCGGTGACGAGGTTGTCGCTTCCCAGACCCCGGGCCATTCCGGGCCCCCGCGGGACAGAGACGATGGCGCCTGGGCCGACCGTCAGGTTGCCCGCGGCCGGGATGACGGGGCCGGCCGCGCCGGTGTCGTCGGTGTCGGCCGCGAAGAGGAAGTCGGTCATCACCCCGCTGACGGTCGACGTCGCGAAGTCGGCGCGGATCTCGGCCGATCCCGCGAAGGCCGGCTCGCGCGCGCCGTCATTCATCGTGATCAGCGCCGGTCCCTCGAAGACCGCCGCGCCGGTGTCCGGCCGGTTCGACGCGAAGGTCGGCATGCCGAGGGAGGCAGGATCGGCCATGTCGGCGGCCTGCCGGACGGCCGCGTCGAAGGCTTCGCCGGGGGTCGGCGGGGTCGGTGCGTCCGAGGAGCCGCTGCTGCCGCAGGCCGCAAGGGCGAGGACGGAGGAAAGAAGGAGAGAACCGCGCAACATCATGACCATCCGTTGAGAATCAGGGACAGGTCGTTCATCTGCGTAAGGGTCGGCGCATGATCCGCGCACCTGCCGCGATGCAGCCGGCCGCGAATGTCGAGGCCTGCGTCCATTCCGCCACGTGCCGGCGAGGGCGCGGCCGCGATTGCGCCCCGCCGCGCCCCCTCTTATGTCCGCACCCATGAGCCAGACCGCCGCCCCGACCAACCGCCCCGCCCTGCCGCTCGAGATCGCGCGCCGCCGGACCTTCGCGATCATCAGTCACCCGGACGCGGGCAAGACCACGCTGACCGAGAAGTTCCTGCTGTTCGGCGGCGCGATCCAGATGGCCGGCCAGGTCCGCGCCAAGGGCGAGGCGCGGCGCACCCGGTCGGACTTCATGCAGATGGAGAAGGACCGCGGCATCTCGGTCTCGGCCTCCGCCATGTCGTTCGACTTCAAGGGCGCGGGCAACACCTTCCGCTTCAACCTCGTGGACACGCCCGGCCACTCGGACTTCTCCGAGGACACCTACCGCACGCTGACCGCCGTGGACGCCGCCGTGATGGTGATCGACGGCGCCAAGGGGGTGGAGAGCCAGACGCAGAAGCTGTTCGAGGTCTGCCGCCTGCGCGACCTGCCGATCCTGACCTTCTGCAACAAGATGGACCGCGAGAGCCGGGACACGTTCGAGATCATCGACGAGATCCAGGAGAACCTCGCCATCGACGTGACGCCCGCCAGCTGGCCGATCGGCGTCGGGCGCGACTTCCTCGGCTGCTACGACCTGCTGCACGACCGGCTGGAGCTGATGGACCGCGCCGACCGCAACCGCGTGGCCGAGACGGTACGGATCGCCGGGCTGGACGATCCGAAGATGGAGCAGCACGTGCCGCCCGCTCTGCTGGAGAAGCTGCGCGAGGAGGTCGAGATGGCGCGCGAGCTCCTGCCGCCCCTCGACCCCGCCCGGGTGCTGGAGGGGACGATGACGCCGATCTGGTTCGGCAGCGCGATCAACTCCTTCGGCGTGAAGGAGCTGATGGAGGGGATCGGCGCCTACGCCCCCGAGCCGCAGCCCCAATCGGCCGAGCCGCGGCAGATCGCGCCCGAGGAGGAGACGGTCGCCGGCTTCGTCTTCAAGGTGCAGGCCAACATGGACCCCAAGCACCGCGACCGCGTCGCCTTCGTGCGGCTGGCCTCCGGCCATTTCGAGCGCGGGATGAAGCTGACCCACGTCCGCGCCAAGAAGCAGCTTGCCGTGACGAATCCCGTCCTCTTCCTCGCCGCCGACCGCGAGCTGGCGGAGGAGGCGTGGGCCGGCGACATCATCGGCATCCCGAACCACGGCCAGCTGCGCATCGGCGACACCCTGACCGAGGGCGAGGCGATCCGCGTCACCGGCATACCGTCCTTCGCGCCCGAGCTGCTGCAGACGGCTCGCGCGGGGGACCCGATGAAGGCCAAGCACCTGGAGAAGGCGCTGATGCAGTTCGCCGAGGAGGGCGCGGCGAAGGTATTCAAGCCCGCCATCGGCTCGGGCTTCGTGGTCGGCGTCGTGGGGCAGCTGCAGTTCGAGGTGCTGGCGAGCCGGATCGAGCTGGAATACGGCCTGCCGGTCCGGCTGGAGCCCTCGCAGTTCAAGTCGGCCCGCTGGGTTGCCGGGCCGAAGGACAAGGTCGAAGCCTTCGCCGCCGCCAACAAGCAGCACATCGCCCACGACAACGACGGCGACCTCGTCTACCTCACGCGCCTGCAATGGGACATCGACCGGATCGAGCGCGACCATCCCGAGATCCGCCTGACGGCGACGAAGGAGATGATGACGTGAGTTCGATCCCGCGCGAGCTGGTCGCCGAGGCAACGCAGCTGCCGCCCCATGCCCTGCCCGACGGAGACTTGCCGATGGCGCGGTTCGCCGAGCGGCACGCGGAGTTCGTCGCCGCCGCGGCAAGGGACGAGGGCGCGGGGCATGCCGAATTCTGGACCTGGCTCGTCATGGAGGAGCTGGTGCGCGAACGCCCCGCGCAGGCGCTGGAGGCGATCCGCGCCGTGCTGGCGCTGCTGACCACGCCGGAGGAGGTGGCGTCGCTGGCGGCCGGACCGCTGGAGGACCTGCTGACGCACCACGGGGTCGTGGCGCTGGACGCGATGGAGGCCGACGCCACCCCGCGCCTGCGCTACGCGCTCACCGGCGTGTGGAAGGGCGACCTGCCGAAGGATGTCTGGCACCGGGTGGAGGCCCTGCGAGCCGGGTCGCCGGAGCTGGACGAAGGCGCGCCGCTGCCGGCGGCGTGACGCGGCGGGCGTGGGGCCCCGACCCCGTCCGATCTGAAAGAACCCGCCCCGGCCTTGAGCCGGGGCCCCGCGGGAACGGAGTGCCACATTTGCGTCGAGGTCCCGGGGCAGGCCCGGGACGGGCGTTCGATAAGGCGCCGCATCGCTTGCTCCGGCGAGCGGGGTCGCCCGAACTGGACCCGGGCAGACGCCGCCCTCCCTTGCGCCCCCGCCCCGGCCTTGAGCCGGGGCCCCGATGAAACGGAGCGGCGCGGTCGATCGAGGTCCCGGGACAGGCCCGGGACGGGCGTTCGATAAGGCGCCGCATCGCCTTGCTCCGGCGAGCGGGGTCGCCCGAACTGGACCCGGGCAGACGCCGCCCTCCCTTGCGCCCCCGCCCCGGCCTTGAGCCGGGGCCCCGATGAAACGGAGCGGCGCGGTCAATCGAGGTCCCGGGGCAGGCCCGGGACGGGCGTTCGATAGGGCGCCGCATCGCCCTGGTCCTGCGAGCGGGGTCGTCCGAACTGAAACCGGCTGAAACGCCGCCCCCACTTGCGCTCCCGCCCCGGCCTTGAGCCGGGGCCCCGATGAAACGGAGCGGCTCGGTCGATCGAGGTCCCGGGGCAGGCCCGGGACGGGCCTTCGATGAGGCGCCGCATCGCCTTGGTCCTGCGAGCGGGGTCGTCCGAACTGGACCCGGCTGAAACGCCGCCCACCCTTGTGTCCCCGCCCCGGCCTTGAGCCGGGGCCCCGATGAAACGGAGCGGCTCGGTCGATCGGGGTCCCGGGGCAGGCCCGGGACGGGCATTCCAGGGGCCGAGGGCCCTAGTACGGCAGCCCCACGTAGTTCCGCGCCATCGCCTCCTGCGCGGCGCGGTCGTCGCGCAGGAACGCGAGCTCCGCCTGCTGCATGCGGCGGTCGAAGGCGCTCTGCCCCGGGAAGTGGTGCAGCAGCGTCGTCATCCACCAGGAAAAGCGCTCGGCCTTCCAGACGCGCAGCAGCGCCTGTGCGGAATAGCCTTCGATCCCGGCATCGTCGCCGTCCCGGTAGTGCCGCACCAGCGCGTGATACAGGTAGTGCACGTCCGACGCCGCGGTGTTCAGCCCCTTTGCCCCGGTGGGCGGGACGATGTGGGCGGCGTCGCCGCACAGGAACAGGCGGCCCCAGCGCATCGGCTCGCAGACGAAGGACCGGAGCGGCGCGATCGACTTCTCGATCGACGGGCCGGTCACCAGCCGCTCGGCGACGGGCGCGGGGATGCGGCGGCGCAGCTCGTCCCAGAAGGCGTCGTCGGACCAGTTCTCGACCCGGTCCTCCATCGGCACCTGCACGTAGTAGCGCGACAGATGCGCGTTGCGCATCGAGCAGAGGGCGAAGCCGCTGTCGGAGGTGGCGTAGATCAGCTCGTCATGGACCGGCGGCGTCTCGCTGAGGATGCCGAGCCAGCCGAACGGATAGACCTTCTCGAACTCCCGCCGCTTCTCCTCGGGGATCGCCTTGCGCGACACGCCGTGGAAGCCGTCGCAGCCGGCGACGAAGTCGCAATCGATCCGCACTTCGCCGGCCGGCGTGCGAAGCGTGACGTAGGGCGCCTCGCCGTCCGCGTCGTGGATCGTCACATCCTCGGCCTCGTAGAGGATCGCCCCGCCCGCCGCCTCGCGCGCGGCGTAGAGGTCGCGGGTCACCTCGGTCTGGCCATAGACCACCACCGTCCGCCCCGTCAGCTCGCGAAAGTCGACGCGGATCTCCTCGTCGCCGGTGGAGATGACCGTGCCATCGTGGACGTAGCCCTCGGCGTCCAGCCGGTCCGCGACGCCCGCCTCGCGCATCAGGTCGACGAGGCCGCTCTCCAGCACGCCGGCGCGGATGCGCGACAGGACGTAGTCCTTCGTCTTGCGCTCCAGCACGACGCTGTCGATCCCCTGCCGGTGCAGGAGCTGGGACAGCAGAAGGCCCGACGGGCCGCCGCCGATGATGCAGACCTGCGTGCGCATGGAAGGGCCCCCCTTGTTTCCCCGGAAACTAAATGCCCCGGCCGCGGCCCCATGTCCACATGGCGCGGCGCGGCGCCGCATTCTCCGGGCCCGCCCGCCCCTTAACTATGCTAAGGGAAGCGGAAGGGGAGCGGACGACATGCTCGCAGGCTACAGCGCGGAAATCCTGGCGCGGGTGCAGTTCGCCTTCACCGTGTCGTTCCACATCATCTTTCCCGCCTTCTCGATCGGGCTGGCCAGCTTCCTCGCCGTCCTCAACGCGCTGTGGCTGCGAACGAGGGACCGGACCTACCTGCACCTGTTCGACTACTGGAAGAAGATCTTCGCCGTCGCCTTCGGCATGGGCGTCGTCTCGGGCCTCGTCATGTCCTACCAGTTCGGCACCAACTGGTCGGTCTTCTCGGACCGGGCGGGGCCGGTGATCGGCCCGCTCATGGCCTACGAGGTGCTGTCGGCCTTCTTCCTCGAGGCCGGGTTCCTCGGCATCATGCTGTTCGGCCGCACGCGGGTCGGCGACGGGCTGCACATGGTCGCGACCGCGATGGTGGCGTTCGGCACGCTGGCGTCGGCCACGTGGATCCTGGCGGTGAATTCGTGGATGCACACGCCCGCGGGCTACGCGATCAACGAGGTCGGGCAGTTCGTGCCTCAGGACTGGTGGGCGATCATCTTCAACCCGTCCTTCCCCTACCGCCTCGTCCACATGGTCCTCGCCGCGTACCTCACGACCGCCTTCGTGGTGGGCGCGGTGGGGGCGCTGCACCTGATCCGCAACCGCACGGACGGCGAGGCGCGGCGGATGTTCTCGATGGCGATGTGGATGGCGGCGCTGGTGACCCCCTTGCAGATCGTCGCGGGCGACATGCACGGGCTGAACACGCTGGAGCATCAGCCGCAGAAGGTGATGGCGATGGAGGGCCACTACGACAGCCACCCGGACGGCGCGCCGCTGATCCTCTTCGGCATCCCCAACCCCGAGGAGAAGCGCATCGACTACGCCGTCGAGATCCCGGGCCTCTCCTCGCTGATCCTCGAACATTCCTGGGACGCCCCCCTCGCCGGGCTCGACACGATCCCGGACGACGAGGAGCCGCCGGTCACCATCGTCTTCTTCTCGTTCCGCGTCATGGTGGGCCTCGGCTTCCTGATGCTGGGCGTCGGCGCGTGGAGCCTGCTGAGCCGCTGGCGCGGCCGCCTCTATGACGACCGCCTGCTGCACCGGGTCGCGGTGGCGATGGGGCCGGCCGGATTCGTCGCCGTCCTCGCCGGCTGGATCACGACCGAGGTGGGGCGGCAGCCCTACACCGTCTACGGCCTGATGCGGACGTCCGAGTCGCTGTCGCCGATCGACGCGCCGGCGGTCGGCGCCTCGCTCGCGGCATTCGTCATCGTCTACTTCTTCGTCTTCGGGGCCGGCACGCTGTTCATCCTGCGGATGATGAACAAGCCTGCCGCCACGGCGAAGCTGGGCCTGCGGGACGGGCCGATCCGGACCGCCGGCATCACGCCGGGACCGACGGAAGAGCGGCTCGACGCGCCGCAGGAGGGTTGAGGACATGGAGCACGAGCTTCTCGCCTTCATCTGGGCCGGGCTGATCGCCTTCGCCGTGCTGGTCTACGTGATCCTGGACGGGTTCGACCTCGGCCTCGGCATCCTCTTCCCCTTCGCAGAGGACGACCGCGAGCGGGACGTGATGATGAACTCCGTCGCGCCGGTCTGGGACGGCAACGAGACGTGGCTGATCCTCGGCGGCGGGGGCCTCTTCGCGGTGTTCCCGCTGGCCTACGCCGTGGTCATGCCGGCGCTCTACATGCCGATCCTGCTCATGCTCCTCGGCCTCGTCTTTCGTGGCGTGGCGTTCGAGTACCGCTGGCGGGCGCCGGTCCACCGGCGGCACATCTGGGACGCGGCGTTCTTCGGCGGCTCGCTGGTGGCGACGCTGTGCCAGGGCATCGCGCTGGGGGCGCTGGTGCGCGGGATCGAGATCGAGGGCCGCGGCTACGCGGGCGGCTGGTGGGATTGGCTGTCGTGGTTCTCGGTCCTGACCGGAGTGGCGCTGGTGACGGGCTACGCCCTCCTCGGCGCGACGTGGCTGGTGATGAAGACGGACGGCCCGCTGAACGACCGGATGCGGCGCTATGCCTGGCCGCTGGCGGTCGGGACGCTCGGCTTCATCGGCCTCGTCAGCCTCGCCACGCCGTTCCAGGAGCCGGAGTATTTCCGCCGCTGGTTCTCGCTCCCCGGGAGCCTGTTCACGGTGCTGGTGCCCGTGCTGCTTCTCGGCTGCGCGCTGGCGCTGTTCCGGGGGCTGTCGGGCGGGCGGGACGGGACGCCGTTCCTGGCGTCGCTGGGGCTATTCGTGATCAGCTTCATCGGGATCGGGATCAGCTTCTATCCGATGATCGTCCCGCCCTCGCTCACCATCGAGGAGGCGGCGGCGCCCGAATCCTCGCTGTGGTTCGCGCTGGTCGGGGCGGCGGTCCTGATCCCCATCATCCTCGCCTACACCGCCTACGCCTACTGGGTGTTCCGCGGCAAGGTGGACCCCGAGGAGGGCTACCATTGAGGACGGGTGTCCGGCGCGTCCTGTGGTTCGCGGCGATCTGGGCCGCGAGCGTGGCGGCGCTGGGACTGGTGGCGCTGGCGATCCGGGCGGCGCTGCCGGGGTGAACTCCCTTGCCTCGCGCGCCTCATGTATACATTCTGCCCCCATGGACCCCGCCCACGGCAGCACCCAGACCCAGCGCGCGGCCTACGCGCTGCGCCGGCGCATCGTCTCCGGCGAGCTGCCGGGAGGCACCCGGCTGACGGAGGTGGCGCTGGCCGACGATCTCGCCATCTCGCGCACGCCGGTGCGCGAGGCGATGTCGCGGCTGGCCGAGGAGGGGCTGCTCGTCCGCGCCCGCGGCGGCGGATTCGAGGTGCGGTCCTTCACCCTGCGCGATGCGCTCGACGCGGTGGAGCTGCGCGGCGTGCTGGAGGGCACCGCCGCCCGCCGCGCGGCAGAGCGCGGGGCGCCGGAGGACGAGCTGGCGCGGCTGCGCGACGGGCTCGCCCGGATCGACGCCGCGTTCGCCGACGGCATGACCGCGCAGACATTCGGCATCTACAGCGAACAGAACCACGCCTTCCACGAGGCGCTGGGCCGCCTCGCAGGCAGCGACGTCATCGCCCGCGAACTCGCCCGCGTCCGCTCCCTGCCCTTCGCCTCGCCCTCGGCCTTCGTGTTCCGCACCGGCGACCGCGCGACCGAGGCGCGCTCCCTCATCGTCGGGCAGGCGCAGCACTGGGCGCTGGTGAGCGCGATCGCCGGGCGCGAGGGCACGCGCGCCGAGGCGATCGCACGCGAGCATGCGCAGATCGCCCGCGGCAACCTCGAGGCGGCGCTGGACGCCGGCTGGCAGCCCGGCGCGCCGCTGCCGGGCATGGCGATGATCGTCGGCTGACGGCTGCCGATTGCGCCTTGCGCAATCCGCCTCCCGCCCTATGAATGTATACATTCACCCCAAGGGAGGAGACGACGAGCGATGGCCCCCACAAGCCTTCAGGACAAGATCGACGCGCACGGCAACACCGTCGAGATGCTGCGCAATTCGCAGATCGGGATGTACGTGTACCCGGTCGTGGCGCCCGAATTCCAGAACTGGCGCAACGAGCAGGCCGCCTGGCGCGAGAGCGCGGTGCTGTTCGACCAGTCGCACCACATGGACGAGCTGATCGTCGAGGGTCCGCAGGCGACCGAGTTCCTCAGCTACCACGGCATCAACAGCTTCTCGAACTTCGAGCTGAACCGGGCGAAGCACTTCGTGCCCGTCACCCCCGCCGGCCACGTGATCGGCGACCACATCATCTTTCGCGAGAGCGAGCAGAAGTACATCCTCGTCGGCCGCGCGCCGACGTCGAACTGGCTGATGTTCTGCGCCGCCTGGGGCAAGTGGAACGTGCGCATCCGCCACGACCCCCGCTCCCCCAGCCGTCCCGAGGGCGAGCGCGTCCTGCGCGAGCACTACCGCTACCAGATCCAGGGGCCGGAAGCGCCGAAGATCTTCGAAAAGATGAACGGCGGCCCGATCCCGGACATCAAGTTCTTCCACGTCGACTGGATCAACGTCGGCTCCAAGAAGGTGCAGGCGCTGCGCCACGGCATGTCCGGCGCGCCGGGCCTGGAGATCTGGGGCCCCTACGCCGACAAGCACTACGTCCACAGCGTCATCATGCAGGCGGCCAAGGATGCCGGCGTGAACCTCGTCCAGTGCGGCAGCCGCGCCTACTCGACCAACACGCTGGAATCGGGCTGGATTCCCTCGCCGCTGCCCGGCATCTACACCGGCGACGGCATGCTCGCCGACTACCGCCAGTGGCTGGGCGCCGACAGCTACGAGGCTGCGGGCGCGATCGGCGGCTCCTACGTCAGCGAGAACATCGAGGACTACTACGTCAACCCGTTCGAGCTGGGCTACGACTTCTACATCGGCTGGAAGAAGGACGACTTCGTCGGCAAGGCCGCGCTGGAGAAGATCAAGGCCGAGGGCGCCAAGCGCAAGAAGGTCACCTTCGAGTGGAACCGCGACGATGTCCTCAAGGTCATCGCCTCCGGCTTCGAGAAGGGCACGCCGTTCAAGTGGATCGACTTCCCGCAGCCGAACTACGCCTCGTCCTCCGCCGACCGGGTGGAGACCGAGGACGGCACGATGGTCGGCATGTCGATGTTCAACGGCTATTCCTGGAACGAGCGCTGCATGCTGTCCCTCGGCGTGGTCGATACCTCGGTCAACGAGGGCGACGTCCTGACGATGAAGTGGGGCGAGCCCGAGACCACCAAGAAGACCTCGACCGAGCCGCACGAGCAGACGACGATCCGCGTGCGCGTGTCGCCGACGCCCTACGCGGCCGAGGCGCGGACCAGCTACGCCGACAGCTGGCGCACCCGCCGCTGAGGTCGCCATAGCCCGGGCTTATGGCCCGGGCCGCACAAATGAATTGAACGGCAGGCCCTTCGGGGCCTACCGTCACCAGCAATGTCCGGCAACGACCGGGCGCCCACGGGAGGAAATTGTCATGACACCGATGCTCCGCCGCCTGGCGGCGACCGCGACCGCTGCCGCCCTTCTGGCCGGCCCCGCGATGGCCGAGACGCTGAAGCTGGCCCACTGGGTGCCGCCGCAGCACGTCCTCACCTCGTCCACGATCGAGCCGCTGCAGGCGGCCGTCGAAGGCTCCGGCCTCGAGATCGAGGTCTATCCCGGCGGCGAGCTGGGCGCCGGCCCGCTGGAGCAGTACATCCGCGCCGTGCAGGGCGTCGCCGACATCACCTGGGGCCTGCAGGGCTATACTTCCTCGCAGTTCCCGCGGACCATGCTGTCCGAGCTGCCGGGCGCCCTGCCCGAGGGGATGAACGGCTACGACCTGATCTGGAACGCCTACGAGGCGGGCCAGCTGGCCGACGAGTTCCCGGGCACCGTGCCGCTGGCGCTGTGGCTGTCCGAGCCGAACATCTTCATCATGAAGGACATCGACGTCCGCACGCCCGAGGACCTGCAGGGCCTGAAGATCCGCGTCTCCGGCTCGGCCGCCGCCGCCACGATCGAGGCGCTGGGCGCGACGCCGGTGCAGATGCCCGCGGGCGAGATCTACAACGCGCTGCAGACCGGGCTGATCGACGGCGTCGTCACCGGCGCCTCGGCCGTCGCGGACTTCCGCCTCGACGAGGTGGCGAACAGCTACACCATCGGCGCGCCGCTGGGCCGCATCAGCTTCTACCTCGTGATGAACGAGGCGCGGTACAACGCGCTTCCCGAGGCCGAGCGGACCGCGCTCGACTCCATCGCCGGCCGCGCGCTGTCGCAGAGCGCCGAGGAAGGCTGGAACGCCCGCGCGCTGGAGACGCTCGACGCGCTCGAGGCGACCGGCGACAACGACGTCTACTACCTGTCCGACGAGGAGGCCGCGGCCTTCGGCGAACTGACCCTGCCGGTGACCGAGCAGATCGTCGGTTCGGTCGATGAAGGGCAGATGGTCCTCGACACGATGCAGGGCATGTAAGTGCTCGCACGGCTCGACCGTGTGGCGGAGAGGCTGATCGCCCTCTCCGCCCTCATCGGCACGCTCGGGCTCATCGTCGAGGTGATCGTGATCCTGATCGACGTGACGGGGCGCTACTTCGGCGCCCCGCTCCGCGGTGCGCAGGACCTCTCGACCATGACGCTCGTCCTCATCGTGTTCGGCGGCATGGCGCTGTGCGACCGCGTCGGCGGGCACATCTCGGTCGATATCCTGGAGCGGTCGTTCCCCGCCTGGCTGAACCGGGCCGGCGACGTGTTCTCGGCGCTGCTGGGGGCGGCCGTGTTCCTCGGGATCGCCTGGACGATGTGGGACAGCGCGGCCCTCAGTCGGATGCTCAACCTGTCGACGAACATCATCCGCCTGCCGAAGGCCTGGTTCCAGTATGCGGTCATCGTGATGTCGCTGATCACCGCCCTCGGCATGCTGATCCGCGCCGCCTCTCTCATCGCCGGCCGCGGCTGGCCCGGCCGCCACGGACTGGAGGACGACCCGCTGTGACCCCCTTCGCGCTCGGCCTCTGGGGCATGGCGGCCTTGTTCCTGCTGCTCGCGTTCCGGGTGCCGGTGGCCCTGTCGATGTTCGCCGTCGGCTTCGTCGGTCAGTCGCTGCTGAACTCGCCGGCCGCAGCCCTGTCGAACCTCGCCGCGGACAGCTTCACCCTCGCCTCGATGGGCGAGCTGGTGGTGGTGCCGCTCTTCATCCTGATGGGCAACGTCGCGACCGAGACGGGCATGTCCCGCCGCCTCTACGACGCCGCCTACGCGCTGATCGGCCGGGTCCGCGGCGGCCTTGCCTCGGCGACCGTCATCGGCTGCGGCGGCTTCGCGGCCCTGTCGGGCTCGTCCGTTGCCTCCGCCCTGACGATGGGCAAGGTCAGCCTCGCGCAGATGGACCGGTTCGGCTACGACCCCCGCCTCAGCACCGGGGTCGTCGCCGCGGGCGGCACGCTCGGCATCCTGATCCCGCCCTCCACCGGCTTCGTCATCTACGCCATCCTCGCGCAGGAGAGCATCGGCCGCCTGTTCCTCGCCGGCGTGCTGCCGGGCCTGCTGCTCCTGACGATGTTCTGCCTGACCGTCTGGGTGCAGTGCCGCCTCAACCCCGCCCTCGGCCCCGCCGGCCCGGAGACGACCTGGGCCGAGAAGCGGCGCGCGATCTTCGGCGCCGCGCCGATCGTGGGCATCATCCTGCTGACCATCGGCGGCATCTACGGCGGCTTCTTCTCGCCGGTCGAGGCGTCGGCGGTCGGCGCCGGCTTCGTCATCATCCTCGGCCTGATCAGCCGCACCCTCAGCCTGCGCGCCTTCTGGGAAGCGACGAAGTCGTCGGTCGTCACCACCGCGACCGTCATGCTGATCCTGATCGGCGCCTACATGCTGATCCCGTTCCTCGCGCTCAGCCGCATCCCGACCGAGCTGGGGATGTTCCTCGCCGGGCTGGACCTGCCGACCGTCGGCATCCTCCTGCTGATGCTGGCCGCATACCTCGTAATGGGGTGCTTCCTCGAAGGCTTCGCGATGCTCGTCCTGTCGATGCCGATCTTCTTTCCGATCGTGCAGCAGCTGGGCATCGACCCGATCTGGTTCGGCGTCCTCGTCGTGCTGACGCTGGAGATGGGGCTGATATCGCCACCCGTGGGGGTGAACGTCTTCATCGTGAAGTCGGTCGCGCCGAAGGTGCCGCTGGGCACCATCTTCCGCGGAGTCGCGCCGTTCTGGCTGGCGATGCTGCTGACGCTGCTGATCCTCGTCGCCTTCCCGGCAATCACGCTGATCCTGCCCAACTCCATGATCGGATAGGAGACCTCCCATGCCCTCCCTGTCGGACAAGCTCGCCGGGTACCCCTCGGCGGTGACGATGCTGCGCACCGCGCCCACGGGCCGCTACCAGTTCCCCATCGCGCCCGAGTTCTCCACCTGGATCGAGGAGGTGCGCGCCTGGCGCGAGGCGGCGGTGCTGTTCGACCAGTCGGTGCACATGACCGACCTCTACGTCTCCGGCCCCGACACGATCCGGCTGATCTCGGATCTGGGGATCAACTCCTTCAAGGGCTTCGGCCGCAACAAGGCCAAGCAGATCGTCTGCTGCACCGAGGACGGTTTCCTCGTCGGCGACGCGATCCTCTTCGGGCTGGAAGACGACGCGGTCAACATCGTCGGCCGCCCCTGCGTGCCGAACTGGGTGCAGTTTCACGCCGAGACCGGCGACTACGACGTGACGGTGGAGCGGGACGAGCGGCGGCTGGACGCGCCGGACGCGGCGCGGAAGACCTATCGGTTCGAAGTGCAGGGCCCCGCCGCGATGGCGGTGCTGGAGGCGGCGAACGAGGGCGGGCCGCTCGTCACGAAGTTCTTCAACATGGGCGAGATCACCATCGCCGGCCGCACCGCGCGGACGCTCGCCCACGGCATGGGCGGGGCGCAGGGGCTGGAGATCTGGGGTCCCGCCGAGGACGGCCCCGCGGTGCGCGAGGCGCTGCTGGGGGCCGGCCGCGCCCACGGCCTGCGGCCGGCCGGCGGGCGGGCCTACTCGACGGCGAACACCGAGTCGGGCTGGATCAGCTCTCCTTTGCCGGCGGTCTATTCAGGCGGGTCGACCGCGGCCTACCGCGACTGGCTGACCGACCGCAGCTTCGAGGCGGCGTGCTCGCTGGGCGGGTCATTCCTGTCGGACGACATCGCGGACTACTACATGACGCCGTGGGACCTGGAGTACGACCGGGTGATGAAGTTCGACCACGACTTCACCGGCCGCGCCGCGCTGGAGGCGATGGCGGCGGACCAGCCGAGGCGGCACAAGGTGACGCTGGTCTGGGACGAGGAGAGCGTGCTGGAGGTGGTGCGCGGCGCGATGCGCGACGGGCTGGCGCCGAAGTTCCTGGAATGGCCGACGGCGCATTACGCCACGCACCCCTACGACGAGGTCCGGGACGGCGACCGGCTGGTCGGCCTGTCCACCTCCGCCTCCTACTCGGCCAACGAACGGGCGTGGCTGTCGCTGGCGACGGTCGAGGCGGCACAGGCGGAGCCGGGGACGCGGCTGACCCTGGTCTGGGGCGAGCCGGAGGGCGGCGGCACCCGCCCGGCGGTGGAGCCGCACCGGCAGGTGGAGATCGGCGTGACGGTCCAGCCCTGGCCGATCCACGAGGCGTCGCGGCGGGAGTACCGGCGGCAGAGGTGAGGGCGGAGGGCCTTCGGGGGGACCTGCCCCGGGGGGCCTGCGGATACGGTGCGCCCCCGCCCCACGAGGCCCCGGCTCAAGGCCGGGGCGCGAAGTTCTGACCACGCCGCCGATCGGCTCAAGGCCGGGGGCGCGAAGTTCTGACCACCGCCGCCGTTCGCAAGCCCGCCCCGGGCTCGACCCGGGGCCTCGCGGGCCCGGCGCCCTGCCGATCATCGGGCCCCCGGCTCGGGGCCGGGGCGGGTCAGTAGAACCGGCGTCGGCTTCTCCCGTCCGGATCAGCCGCTGGCCGCACCACGGCCGCGCGCTGCCCTCTTTCGCGCCGAGTGGCGGGGGGCTGAGCTACCGGACTCGCGGTGGTGGGTTTCACCCACCCTAGGCCGCCGGCTCAAGGCCGGGGCGCGAAGTTCTGACCACGGCCGCCGTTCGCAAACCCGCCCCGGGCTCGACCCGGGGCCTCTTGGGCCCGGCGCCCTGCCGATCATCGGCCCCCGGCTCGGGCCGGGGCGGGTCGGTGGAACCGGCGTCGGCTTCTCCGGCCCGAAACAGCCGCTGGCCCCCCAGCAGGACGCTGCCCTCCGTCGCGCCGAGGGGTGGGGGGCTGAGCCACCGGGATCGCGTCTGTGGGTTTCACCCACCCGACGCCGCCGTCGCAGGGGCCCCTGTCAGTAGTGGTTGCCCTCGCTCTGGAACGACGAGACATCGTCCGCCGCTCCGGCCTTGCCCGCGGCGGCCCAGAGCAGCCCGCGCTTGAGCATTTCGAACGCCGGCCCGTCCTCGATCACCGACGCCTTGTGACCGAGCGCATTGTAGTAGACGCGCCCGTGCCCCCAGCCGCGGGTCCACGCCACCGGCATCTCCACCGGGCCGTTCACCGAATGGTACCACGGCACGGTCGGAAAGCGGGTGATCGCCAGCACCTTGTTCGCCGGGTCGGTGTGCAGGTAGTACTGCTCGCTCTCGACCTCGAATTCGCCGATCCCGGCGACGAGCGGATCGTCGGAGACGATCTCGACCGTATAGGGCACGCCGTCGCCGCCGGGATGGGCGACCCAGTTGGCGCCGGTCATGAACTGCCAAAGCACGTTCTCGCGGAAGGCGTCGCACATGCCGCCGTGGCACCCGGCGAGGCCGGTGCCTCGTGCCACAGCCTCGGAGACGTTGGTCGCCGCTTCCTTGGACAGCTTGGACATCGTCCAGACCGGCACGATCAGCGACAGCTCCGTCAGCCGGTCCGCCTCGTCGAAGCAGTCGAGGCTGTCGGTCACCTCGACCTCCATCCCCTCGCCCCGCAGCAGACCGGCGAAGAGGTCCGCGACCTTGTCCGGCTCGTGCCCCGGCCAGCCGCCCCAGGTGATCAGTGCGCGTTCGGCCATCTCGTCCTCCCTGCCCTTTGCCGGCGCATCTGAAGGCGACGGCCCGGCCAGGTCAAGGGGTCGGGTTTTCCGGACCACATGTTAAGTATACTTTACACAAGGTCGGCTCGGGCGTACCTGAGGTCCACCAGACAAGACATGGACCTCCTCCGATGACCTACGAAGAACGCAACGTGATCGCCGCCATCCTCGTCAACCTCGCCGTGGTGGCCTGGTTCGGCAGCCGCATCTGGACCGGCTGGGACGGCTACGCCGGCGAGGACGGCCTCGTCCACTGGGCGCGGCTGGTCCTGTGGGTGATCCCGGTGTCGGCCGTCGCCACCGCCGTCGCGGCGATCCTGGTGAACATCCTCTACGGCATCGCCACCGGCGACGGCTCGCCCGACACCGGCTTCGACGAGCGCGACCGGGCGATCCGGCTGCGGGGCATGGTGGCGACGGTGATCGTCGCCTCGGCCGGCTTCATCCTCGGCCTCGGGGCGCTCGCGGTCGGCTGGGGGGCGCTGGCGGCGTTCACGATCGTGCTGGCCGGCTTCGCCCTGTCCGACCTCGTCGGCAACGTGCTGCGGCTCGCGCTCTACCGGCGGGCGGCGTGATGGCGCTGCCGATCCGCAACACGATCCGCCGGCACCGCTTCGACGCCGGCGAGATGACGCAGAAGGCGCTGGCCGAAGCGGTCGGCGTGACCCGGCAGACCATCGTCGCGATCGAGAACGCCAAGTACGCGCCCACGCTGGAGCTGGCGTTCCGCATCGCGGCCGCCTTCGACAAGCCGCTGGAGGAGATTTTCATCTACGAGCCGTGAGAGCGGCACGGAAATCGCGCGATTTCCGTGCCCGATTTCCGCGTGGAAATCGCGGCCTCAGCGCCCGGCGTAGATCCCGGCGACCCTCTCCACCGCCTGCGCCGGCGTCAGTTCCTCGCTGTCGCCGGTCCGCCGCGAGGTCAGCTCGACCTTGCCTTCCTTCAGGCCACGAGGGCCGACGGTGATCCGCCACGGCAGGCCGATCAGGTCCATCGTCGCGAACTTCTCGCCCGCCCGCGCGTCGCGGTCGTCGTAGAGCGGGTCGAGGCCCTTCCCCTGCAGATCGCGGTAGAGCGCCTCGCAGGCCGCGTCGGTCTCGGCGTCGCCCTGGCGCAGGTTCACGATGCCGCAATGGAACGGCGTCACGCCCTCGGGCCAGATGATGCCCCTGTCGTCGTGGCTCGCCTCAATGATCGCGCCGACGAGGCGGCTGACGCCGATCCCGTGGGAGCCCATGTGCACCGGCACCGTGGCGCCGTCGGCGGTCTGCACGGTGGCGCCCATTGGTTCGGAATACTTGGTGCCGAAGTAGAAGATCTGTCCCACTTCGATGCCGCGTCCGACCTTGCGGTGCTCTTCGGGGACCTCGGCCTCCCAGATGCCGGAATCGTGGGTCTCGTCCGTGCGGGCGTAGAGCTGCGTGAACTCCTCGCACACCGCCGCCACCTGGGCGCGGTCGTCGTAGTCGATGTCCCGCTTGCCGAGCTCGCGGTTCGTCACCCGGTCGTCGTAGAAGACCTCGCTCTCGCCGGTCTCGGCCAGCACCAGGAACTCGTGCGTGTCGTCGCCGCCGATCGGCCCCGAGTCGGCGCGCATCGGGATCGCGGTCAGGCCCATCCGCTCGTAGGTGCGCAGGTAGCTGACCATGTGGCGGTTGTAGGCGTGGAGGGCGTCCTCCTTCGTGACGTCGAAGTTGTAGCCGTCCTTCATCAGGAACTCGCGCCCCCGCATCACGCCGAAGCGGGGGCGCATCTCGTCCCGGAACTTCCACTGGATGTGGTACAAGGTCAGCGGCAGGTCCTTGTAGGACGACACGTGGCTGCGGAAGATGTCGGTAATCATCTCCTCGTTCGTCGGCCCGAACAGCATGTCGCGGTCCTGCCGGTCGCGGATGCGAAGCATCTCGGGCCCGTAGGCGTCGTAGCGGCCGGACTCGCGCCACAGCTCGGCCGGCTGCAGCGTCGGCATCAGCAGCGGGATGTGTCCGGCGCGCTGCTGCTCCTCGTGCACGATCCGCTCGATGTTCTTCAGCACGCGGAAGCCGAGCGGCAGCCAGGAATAGATGCCCGCCTGCTGCTGCTTGATCATTCCCGCGCGCAGCATCAGCCGGTGGCTGGCGATCTGCGCCTCGGCGGGGGTCTCCCTCAGGACGGGCAGGAAGTAGCGGCTGAGGCGCATGGGAGGAGGCTCCGGATCAGGGTCCGGAGACGTCTAGGACATCGCCCCCGGACCGGCAAGCGGCGGTCAGGGGAGCCTGGGCTGCGCCGGCCGCGGCGGCGGATCGTCGAAGCCCCAGCCGCCGGTGGGCGTGCCGAAGAAGCCGGCGGCGGCGGCAGTGGCGAGGGTGGCGGCAACGGCCGCGGCGAGATTAATGCGCATGGGTCAAATCCGTCGAGGTCGATCAATGACCGAAGGATAGGCCGGCGCGGCCGGTCCGGGCAAGGCGGGATCGCCCGACCCGGACCTGTCGTCACTCCGCCGGCACGCCGCCCGGAAGGCTCCGCCCCTGCCCGGCACCGGCGCCGAGGCCGTGGCGGAACACCGCGAACAGGAAGATCAGCATCGATGCGAACGTCAGCAGGCTGCCGATGCTGCTCCACAGCTCGGTCCCGCCGTGGGTGACGATGGCGATGCCGGGCACGATGGTGACCACGCCGAGGAGCGCCACGGCGAAGTGCACCCGGGCCAGCGTCGTGCGCGCCGCCTGGGGCGTCAGCTGATAGTAGACGCCGAACAGCGCCATCGTGACCCAGCCGATGAGGTTGAGGTGCGCGTGGGTGTCGGCGTAACTGTGATCGCCGCTGGCGCCCATGAAGATGCCGAGGCCCATGCCGCAGGTGACCGCGATCACCGCGGCCGCGAAGAAAGCGAAGGGGAGACCTTTCACGTCCTGTTCCTTTCCCGATGTGCGGCCGGCCCTCCCCGGCCGCTGCGGCGCAGGGTCCGGGAGGCCGGCCGGGTCTGTCTGTCCCGTTTCCGTCAGTCGACGTCGCCAAGCGGCGGGCCGGTGAAGGCGAGGTTGTGCCGCGTAGCGGACTCCACGATCGCGTCCATGTCGGCCGGGATTTGATAGGCGTTCTGCGCCATCTCGGCGAAGAAGCCCTCGAACCCGCCGGGCGTCAGGATGACGAGGTGGCGCGAGGGGACGTCGCTGGCGGTGCGGTAGGTGTGCTCCCTCCCGCGGAGGATGTAGGCGGTCTCGCCGGGGCCGCGGACGAAGCGCTCGCCTTCCAGCCAGAACTCGACCTCGCCGGTCAGGACGACGAAGGTCTCGTCCTCGGCGTGGTGGACATGGCGTGGCGGGCCGGAACGTGGCGGCGAGACACTGTCGGTGACCGACATCGCGCCGCCGGTGTCGGCGGTGGACAGGATGGTGCGGTAGAGGGTGCCGTTCCAGTCGAGCGAGCCGGGGCCGAGGCGGGAATCGAGCATGGGATGTCTCCGTATCAATGGCCCGGGGGGCGGCGGACGCGCCGCACGCACCCCCGGACAGAGGCTTGAAAATGGTTTGGGTCTGCTCGCCCCGGCGGCTGCCGGAGGCGATGGACGAGGATATATCCGCCGGCCTATCGTCCTGACCAATCGAACGTTGATATAAGGTTCATCCGTCCGATGGATGGAGCCGTCCGATGAATCTGGCCGGGTTCGACCTCAACCTGCTGAAGGTGATGGACGCCCTCCTGCGCGAGGGATCCGTCACCCGCGCCGGCCAGCGCCTCGGCCTGTCGCAGCCCGCCGTCTCGGCCGCGCTCGGCCGCCTGCGCCTGTCCTTCGGGGACGAGCTGTTCGTGCGCGCGGGCCAGGGCCTGGCGCCGACGGAGTTCGCGCTCGGGCTGGAGCGCCCCCTGCGCCACATCCTCGACGGGATCGAGGCGATGGCCGGCGCGACCGGCAGCTGGCAGCCGGAGGAGGCGGACGAGGCGCTGAAGATCTCGGGCATCGATTTCTTCGCCGAGATGCTGATGCCGCAGCTCGCCGCCCGCCTGTTCGCCGAGGCGCCGGAGATGAAGGTGCAGTTCCTCGACCTCATCCCCGGCCTGTCGTTCGAGCACCTGGACCAGCACCGGATCGACATCGTGCTCATGCCGCAGCTGGAGACGCCGGCCTGGGTCGCCAGCCGGCCGGTCTTCCGCTCGCCCTTCGTGCTGATCGCGCGCCGGGGCAACCCGCGCCTCGGGCGCCTCGCGGAGGGCGACACCGTCCCGCTCGACCTGTTCTGCGACCTGACGCAGATCCTGTGCTCGCCCTCCGGGCAGCTCAAGGCGATGGGCGATGCCGCGCTGGAGGCGCTGGGGCGGCAGCGGCGGGTGCGGATGACGACGCCGTTCTTCTCGGGCATCGTCCGGACCGTCGCGACCACGGACGCGGTGGCGCTGGTCCCGGCGCAGCTGGCCCGCGCCGCGGCGGCCCGCGAAGGCCTCGCCCTCTACGCCCCGCCGATGGAGGTGCCGGCGCCGGTCATCACGATGTACTGGCACCGCCGGACCGACGCGCACCCGGCGCACCGCTGGCTGCGCGGCCTGGTGGCCGAGGTGCTGGCGCCGCTCAACGACGGCCTCGCCCCCCTGCCCCCTTGATCCAAGGCCACTTCGCGCCCAAGAGTGCCGGCATGACCCTGACGATCCAGCAGCAGCTGAAATACTGGGGGATCGCCGCCGCGATCTTCGTCCTGCTGCTGTGGTTCCTCGGGAACGTGATCCTGCCCTTCATCCTCGGCGGGGCGATTGCCTACCTCCTCGACCCGCTCGCCGACCGGCTGGAGCGGATCGGCCTCAGCCGGGGCCTGTCGGTCGCGGTCATCACGATTCTCAGCGTGATGCTGTTCGTCCTCCTCGTCGTCGCCGTGATCCCGACGCTGGTCGACCAGGCGACGCGCCTCGTCGCGACGGCGCCCGAGATGGCGTCGCGGCTGCAGACCTGGCTGAACCAGCGCTTTCCCGAGATGATGGACGAGGGCAGCGCGATCCGCCGCCAGCTCGTCACCATCGGCGAGGCGATCCAGGCGCGGGGCGGCGAGCTGCTGCAGACCGTCCTCGCCTCGGCGGCGTCGGTGGTGAACGTGGTGTTCCTCGTCATCATCGTGCCCGTGGTCAGCGTGTACCTCCTGCTCGACTGGGACCGGATGGTGGCGCGGATCGACGACATGCTCCCGCGCGAGCATGCGCCGACGATCCGCGCCCTCGCCGCCGACATCGACGAGACACTGGCCAGCTTCATCCGCGGCCAGGGGACGGTCTGCCTGATCCTCGGCGTCTTCTACGCCGTCGCGCTGGCGCTGGTGGGCCTCAACTTCGGCCTCGTGATCGGCGCGGTCGCGGGCTTCCTGACCTTCATCCCGTACGTCGGCGCGCTGGTCGGCGGGGCGCTGGCCATCGGCATGGCGCTGTTCCAGTTCTGGGGCGAGTGGTGGTGGATCCTCGCCGTCTGGGCGATCTTCCAGGGCGGCCAGTTCGTCGAGGGCAACATCCTGACACCGTGGCTGGTCGGCTCCTCCGTCGGTCTGCACCCCGTCTGGCTGCTGTTCGCGCTCGCCGTGTTCGGCGCGCTCTTCGGCTTCGTCGGCCTGCTGGTCGCGGTGCCGGTGGCGGCCGTCATCGGCGTCATCGCCCGCTTCCTGATCGACCGCTACAAGGACAGCGCCCTCTACCGCGGACCCGGAGAGGTCTGAGTCATGGCGCGGCAGCTGACGTTCGAACTGCCGGCCCGGGTCCGGCAGGGGCCTGCCGATTTCTTCGTGTCCGACTCGAACCGCGCCGCCTACGTCATGGTCACCGGCGCCGAGGGCCCCTGGCCCGACGGCAAGCTGGCGCTGGTCGGCCCGCCGGGCTCGGGCAAGAGCCACCTGGTCCGGGTCTGGCAGGAGCAGAGCGGCGGCGCCGTCGTCGCGGCCGAGGACCTGGGCGACGACTTCCGGCCCGGCGCGGCGCTGGCGGTCGAGAACGTCCAGCGCCTGCCCCGCCGCGCCGAGGAGACGCTGTTCCACGTCCACAACGCGATCCGCGCCCGCGGCGGGCGGCTGCTGCTGACCGCCGACCGGCCGCCCTCGGCCTGGCCGATCCTGCTGCCCGACCTCGCCAGCCGGATGCAGGCGACGAACGTGGTTCGGATCGTCGATCCCGACGACGCGCTCCTCTCCGCGCTGCTGGCCAAGCTGTTCTACGACCGCCAGATCGCCGCCCCGCCGTCCCTGATCCGCTGGCTGGTGCCGCGGATCGAGCGCAGCCACGCCGCCGCGGCCGGGATCGTCGACCGCCTCGACCGCGCCGCGCTGGCGAGCGGCGAGCGGATCGGCACCGGCCTCGCCCGGCGGCTTCTGGACAACGGGGACGCCGCCGCGTGATAGTCGGTCCGGCCCGCGGGAGCGCTGCCATGAACCTGTCATCTGCCGACGATATCCGGCCCGACGTGCCGACCGCAGACTTCCTCTCCGCCGACTTCCCGGCGCCCCAGGCGCTGGACGATCTCGACCCCGCGGGGCCGGGCCGCTTCTTCAACCGCGAGCTCAGCTGGATCGGTTTCAACTGGCGCGTCCTCGAAGAGGCCGAGAACCCCCGCGTTCCGCTGCTGGAGCGGCTGCGCTTCCTGTCGATCTCGGCCAGCAACCTCGACGAGTTCTACACCGTCCGCGTCGCCGGCCTGCGTGAACTGGCGATGGCCGGCAACACCACGCCCTCGATCGACGGCCTGACCCCGGCCGAGCAGCTGCGCCAGATCGACGCCGAGGCGCGCGACCTGATGTTCCGCCAGCAGTCGGTGCTGAAGTGCCTGCTGGACGAGATGGCCGCGCAGGACATCCACGTCCTCACGCGTGCCGCGATCACCGACGAGGCCGACCTCGACTACCTGCGCGAGACGTTCCTCAACGACGTCTTCCCGGTCCTGTCGCCGCTCGCCATCGACCCCGCGCACCCGTTCCCGTTCATCCCGAACGAGGGGCTGGCGCTGGCGCTGCAGCTGGAGCGGACGTCGGACAAGCGCGCGCTGCGCGCCCTCCTCCCCGTGCCGTCCCAGGTCGACCGCTTCGTCGCGCTGCCGACCGACGGCGGCGCCCGCCGCTGGGTGCCGCTGGAGGAGCTGTGCCTGCTCTTCCTCGACCGACTCTTTCCCGGCTACCGCCTGAAGGCCAGCTGCATCTTCCGCGTCCTGCGCGACAGCGACCTCGAGGTCGAGGAAGAGGCCGAGGACCTGGTGCGCGAGTTCGAGGTCGCCCTGAAGCGCCGCCGCCGGGGCGAGGTGGTGCGGATGAAGCTGTCCGCCGGCGCGCCGGAGAAGCTGAAGACCCTCATCACCGAGGAACTCCACATCACCGAGCGCGAGGTGGTCGAGGTCGACGGCCTGATCGGCATCGGCGACCTCAAGACCCTCGTCACCGACGACCGCCCCGACCTCCTCTGGCCCGCCTTCGCCCCGCGCATCCCCGAGCGGGTGCAGGACCATGACGGCGACATGTTCGCCGCGATCCGGCAGAAGGACATGCTGCTGCACCACCCCTACGAGACGTTCGACATGGTGGTGCGCTTCCTCAAGCAGGCGGCGACGGACCCCGACGTGGTGGCGATCAAGCAGACGCTCTACCGCACCTCCAAGAACTCCCCCATCGTCGACGCCCTCTGCGAGGCGGCCGAGGACGGCAAGTCGGTGACCGCGCTGGTGGAGCTGAAGGCGCGGTTCGACGAGGCCGCCAACATCCGCCAGAGCAGACGGCTGGAGCGGGCGGGCGCCCATGTCGTCTACGGCTTCACCACGCTCAAGACCCACGCCAAGGTCAGCGTCGTGGTGCGGCGCGAGGGCCAGCGCCTCGTCACCTACAGCCACTTCGGCACCGGCAACTACCACCCGGTCACCGCACGCATCTACACCGACCTGTCGCTCTTCACCTGCAACCCGGCGCTGGGGCGCGACGCCTCCAAGCTCTTCAACTACGTCGGCGGCTATGCCGAGCCGCTGGGGCTGGAGAACCTCGCTTTGTCGCCCGACGGGCTGAAGACGCGCCTGCTGGAGCTGATCGCCGCCGAGGCGGCGCACGCCCGCGCCGGCCGGCCGGGCGAGATCTGGGCCAAGATGAACTCGCTGATCGAGGAGGACGTGATCGACGCCCTCTACGCCGCCAGCCGCGACGGGGTGCGGATCAGCCTCGTCATCCGCGGAATCTGCGGCCTGCGCCCCGGCGTCGCGGGCCTCAGCGAGAACATCCGCGTGAAATCCATCGTCGGCCGCTTCCTCGAACATTCCCGCATCGTCTGCTTCGGCAACGGCCATGCCCTGCCCTGGCGCGGCGCGCGCGTGTTCTTCTCGTCCGCCGACTGGATGGGCCGCAACCTGACCCGCCGGGTCGAGACGCTGGTCGAGGCGGTGAACCCCACGGTCAAGGCGCAGATCATGGAGCAGATCATGGCCGCCAACCTCGCCGACGTCGCGTCGAGCTGGACCATGGGGCCCGACGGCCGCTTCACCCGCGCCGCCCTGCCCGAGGACGGGCGGGCCTTCTCGTGCCACCGGTTCTTCATGGAGAACCCGTCCCTGTCGGGCCGCGGCTCCGCCGGTGCCGACGACGTGCCCCAGCTGACCCACTCCGACGACTGACGCCCGCCGGTCCGGCACGCCGCCGTCCCCCAATGTTGACACCCCGCCGCCCGGCTTACATGGTCGGACCGATCCAGCCTGAGGGGGCCCATGGACGGACAGACCGAAGGCGCCGCGGCGCCGGACTGGGGCCCCTTCGGACGGCCCCTCTTCGCCGACCCCGAGGCGCAGGACCTCAGCCGCGTGGGCGTGGTCGACGTCGGATCGAACTCGGTCCGGATGGTCGTGTTCGACGGCGCCGCCCGCTCGCCCGCCTATTTCTACAACGAGAAGATCATGTGCGCCCTCGGCAGCGGCCTCTCCGAGACCGGCCGCCTGAACCCCGAGGGGCGCACCCGCGCCAAGGGCGCGCTCGCCCGCTTCGCCAAGCTGGGCGAGGGCATGAACGTCTCGTCCCTTACCGTGGTCGCCACCGCCGCCGTGCGCGAGGCCGAGGACGGCGCCGACTTCTGCGACGAGATCGAGCGCAAGACCGGCCTGACCGTCCACGTCATCGACGGCAACGAGGAGGCGCGCCTCTCCGCGCAGGGGGTGCTGCTCGGATGGCCGGGGTCCTACGGCCTCGTCTGCGACATCGGCGGCTCGTCGATGGAACTCGCCGACCTCGCCGACGGACAGGTCGGCCGCCGCCTCACCTCGCCCCTCGGCCCGCTCAAGCTCAAGACCGTCTCCGGCGGCAAGAAGGGGCTGAAGGCGCACATCAAGGGCATCGTCTCGACCCTGCACGCCAACATGGCCGAGGAGACGGGGATGCGCCTGTTCCTCGTCGGCGGCAGCTGGCGCGCCATCGCCCGCGTCGACATGGAGCGGCGCGGCTACCCGCTCACGGTGCTGCACGAATACCGGATGACGACCCGGCAGGTCGCCGAGACCCGCGAATACATCGAGACCGCCGACATCGAGGCGCTGCGCGGCAAGCTGTCGATCTCGGCCGAACGGATGAGCCTCGTCCCGCTTGCGGTCCTTGTTCTCGACCAGGTCGTGAAGACCTTCAAGCCGAAGGACATCACCGTCAGCAGCTACGGCATCCGCGAGGGCATGCTGTACGAACAGATGCCCGAGGCGATGCGCCTGCGCGACCCGCTGATCGAGGCCTGCCGCTTCGCCGAGAACAAGGATGCGCGCCTGCCCGGCTTCGGCGCCAAGCTGTACGACTTCGTCGCGCCGCTGTTTCCGCGCGCCGACTGGCAGAAGAAGCGGATCATCCGCGCCGCCTGCCTGCTGCACGACGTCAGCTGGCGCGCGCATCCCGACTACCGGCCCGAGGTCTGCTTCGACAACGCCACCCGCGCCAACCTCGGCGGGCTGAAGCACTGGGAGCGGGTCTATCTCGGCCTCGCCCTCCTGCACCGCTACACCAACAAGCGCGAAGGCTCGCGCTACGAGCCGCTGTTCTCGCTGCTGGAGGACCGCGAGCTGAAGGAGGCCGAGGTGCTGGGCAAGGCGATGCGCCTCGGCGCGATGCTGTGGCTCGCGGGCGGCGGCGTGCCGGCGGCGCTGACCTGGCGCTCGCAGAAGAAGGTGCTGGAGATCAAGGTCGCGCCCGAGGGCCGGCAGTTGTTCGGCGAGGTCGCCGAGAAACGCTTCGCCGCCCTCGTCTCGTCCCTCGGCGCCGAGGGCAAGGTGATCCGCCCCAGGGATTGAGCGCCCCTTCGCGATTCGGCGGAGGGTCAAGGACGCGCGAAGCGCGCCGGCGCAGCCGGGCATCCTTGACGCTCCGGCGAATCGCAGCACGCTAACAAGAGGCGCGTTCAGGGCATACCTGCCCCTGAACCGCTTCCCCAGCAAAGGCGACCCCGGCTCGGCCCCCCTAGAACGCCGATATGGGAAGCGCCCCATCGCCGGGGACGGCGGGCGGGGCGATGCGCCGCCAAAGGCGCGCGCGAGCGCCGGACGCCGTCCTGCTAGAGGTCGATCTCCTCGCCCGGCTCGACCTCGCCGTCGCGCAGCGCCGGTGGCACCCAGTCCGGCGCGTCCGGGCGGCGGCGGATGATGATGTCGCCGTTGGGCAGGAATTCCGGCCCCTCGTAGTTCGACAGGTCGTCCACGGTGGCGATCACGGTGCGGAAGTCGTCGCCCATCTCGTCGATGAAGGTCCGCAGGGCCGGCCCCGCCTGTTCGGCGAAGTCGCGGAAATCCTCCACGGCCGGCGACATCTCGGACATCAGGCCGCGGAAGAACATGTCGGCCCCCTGCTGCATCAGGCCGGGGCCGTCGTCTTCGGGCGTCTCCTGCGCCAGCGCGGGCGGGGCGAGCAGGAGGGCGGTGAGGGCAAGCGCATGTCTCATGGGGCAGATATAGGGCGCGGACGCGCGCCGGCCACGTCACAGCGCGATGTCCAGCGTCACCGGGAAATGGTCCGAGGCATGCAGCAGCGCCTGCCGCAGGGCCGCGTCCTCGTAGCAGGGGCGGTGGTCGAACGGGTGCCAGATGGTCCAGACCGGCGCCAGCGCCGCCAGATCCTCGGACACCATCAGGTAGTCCAGCATCGCCGACAGCCAGCGCGCCCCGCCGGGCAGGGCGAAGCGGGCCGAGGCGGGCTGCGCCGTCGTCGGGTTGCCGCGCACCTCCCGCGCGTGCGGGTCGAACAGGCGCAGCGCATCGCCCTCGCCCGCCACGATCTCGAGGCTGGAGCGGCCGAACAGCCGCTCGTAGGCGTCGAGGCCCGGGCCGTCGTTGAAGTCCCCCGCGACGATCAGGCTGTCGCCCGCGCTCAGATGCTCCTCCACCCGCGCCCGCAGCCAGACGGCCTGCGCCATCTGCTTGCGCCGGTTCTCGATCGCGAGACGCATGACGGTGTCGCGGCCCCGCGCGCCCGTCGGCGCCTTCGACTTGGCGTGCACGCCGATCAGGCGCACGACGCGGCCAGAGGCGCGCACCGTCAGCTCCGCCTCCAGCGGCGGCTTGGACCAGCGGACGGCGTCGGGACGGCCGTCAATGTCGAGATCCACGTCGAGGGTGCCGTCGAAGCGCGGGCTGCCGGCGCCGGGACGGCCCGGTGGCCAGCCGCGCGGATCGTGCCGCGCCGACAGGACGTCCGGGTCGTAGAGCAGCATCAGCTCCTGCTGGGTGTCGTTCGCGAACCCTGCCAGCACCCGCCGCGCCCGCAGCCCCGCGTGCGCGGCGAAGCCCTCCAGCGCCGCGCGGCCGTCGCGGCGGCGGCCGATGTCGGGTGCCTCGACGACGAGGATCGCGTCGGCGTCCAGCGCGCCGAACACCGCCGCCAGCCCCTCGGCCTGCTCGGCCCGCGTCACCCCCTCGCGCCCCGACCGCCCGCCGTCCGCCAGCAGACGGCCGGACTCGTCGAACAGATGGTCGAACCATTCGACGTTGTAGGTGGCGAGGCGCATTCAGGCGCGCTCGGCCTCGATCTGCTCCCAGGCGCGGTTGACCGCGGCGAGACGCTTCTCCGCCAGCTTCACCGCCTCTTCCGGCACGCCGCGGGCCAGCATGCGGTCGGGGTGGCTGTCGCGCACCAGCCGCCGCCAGGCCGCCCGCACCTCGGCCGTCGGCGCGTCCGGCGCGACGCCCAGCACCTCGTAGGGGTCGGGCTCCGAATCGGGGACGAAGCGGGCGCGCATGGAGGCGAAGGGCCGCTCGCCGATGCCGAAAATCCGCGCCACCTCAGCCAGGAACGCGTCTTCGGCCGGGTGATACGCGCCGTCGGCGACCGCGATGTGGAAGAGGCCCTCCAGCAGATCGGACAGCGGCCCGTCCGGCCCGCGGAACATCGTCGCGATCCGGCGGGCGTAGTCGTCGAACCCCGCCACGTCCTGCCGGGCGAGGTTGAACACCCGCGCGGCGTTCGCCTCCTCCTGCGGCGGGATGCTGAACACCTCGCGGAAGGCCGTCACCTCGTCGCGTGTGACGAGGCCGTCGGCCTTGGCCATCTTGGCGCCGAGGGCGATCACCGCGATCGCGAAGCCGACCGACCGCTCGGGCGGCGTGCGCAGCCGATCGAACACGGACGCCAGGCTCTCGCCGTTCGCGAGGGCGGCCAGGGCGTCGGCGATGCGGGTCCAGATCGACATGGGGGGCAGCTTACCGCCCGGCGCGGCCACGCGGAACCGCCGCACCGCGGCATTCACAGGAATTTCTGCATCAGCACGAGGTCGATCCAGCGGCCGAACTTGCGGCCGACCTCGGGCAGCCGCGCCACCTCGGCAAAGCCGATCCGCGCGTGGAATGCGACGGCGCCCGGGTTCTCGGCCGAGACGCCCGCGAACAGCGCATGCACCCCGCCCGCCCGCGCATGGTCCTCCACCGCCGCCATCAGCGCGCGGCCGGCCCCCTGTCCGCCCGTTCCCGGCGCCAGCAGCACCGTATGCTCGCAGGTATGGCGATAGCCGGCGCCGCCGCGGAACTGGAAGTAGCGGGCGAACCCGTCCACCCCGTCCGGCCCCTCGTGCACGAACAGGCCGCGGTCCGCGGCGAGGGTCGCGCGGATGTCGGCATCGGTCTTCTCGTCCGGCAGGAAGGTGACGGTCGTCTCGCGGATGTAGTGGTTCCAGATGGCGGCGATGGCGGCGGCGTCGGCCGGGGTCGCGGGGCGGATCACAGGACGACCTCGCCGGCCGGTGTCGACAGGCGCGCGGACAGCGACGGGGCGGGCGCGACGATGAACCGCACCCTGGGATCCGCGAGCCGTCCCGCGAGGCGGTCGGCCAGCGCGCGCGCCTCCGGATGGCGGACTTCCAGTGCGGCGAGGGACAGCCCGTCGTCCGGCAGCCGCTCGGCCGGGTGGGTGCCGGACTGCCACTCGATCAGCGTCGGCAGCCCGCCCTCCGCGGGCAGCGACCCGTCCTCCGGCACGCCGATCCGCCAGCGCAGATCGTCCCGTGCAAGGTCGAGTGCCGGACCCGCCTCGGGCAAGGGAACAAGGGCCTCCGCGATGTCGGGCACGGCGCATATCCAGTTGCCGAGACGAGGGGCGGCGGGCGGTGCGGACAGCCCGAACCACCGCGGCCGGCCGGGGTCCGGCGCCTCCGGATCGGGGGCGATGATTTCGAGGTATTCGCCCGGCCCCAGCCGCACGAGACGGTTCCAGGTGGCGAACCGCGCATGCCGCCCGCCGGGCCGCAGCGGCACCCCGAGGCGCGCCTCCGCCCAGGCGGCGGCGTCGGCAAGGTCCGCCCCCACGATCGCCAGGTGATCCAGCCGCATCACGCCTCCTTGAACGGGTTGCCCGATTTCCTAGGTCGACACACAATTCCAACGGAAAAGGGACGGGAACAAGCGGATGGACAGCACTCAAAGGTACCACCGGACGGCGATCGGCCGCCTCCTCGAGCACGAGGCCGCAGGCGGGGTCCTTCTGATGCTGTCGGCCGCCGCGGCGATGATGGTCGCGAACTCGGCCCTCGCTCCCTACTACCAGGGCGCCCTCGCCTCGTACTTCGCTGTCACGCTCAACGGCGAGGGGCTGGAGAAGCCGCTGCTCCTGTGGATCAACGACGGTCTGATGGCGATCTTCTTCTTCCTCGTGGGGATGGAGCTGAAGCGCGAGATCCTGATCGGCAAGCTCAAGAACCCCCGCGACATTGTCCTGCCCGGCATGGCGGCGGTGGGCGGCATGGCGTTGCCGGCCGCGATCTTCGTCTGGCTGAACTGGGATCTGCCGTCGATTCAGGGCTGGGCGATCCCGGCCGCGACCGACATCGCCTTCGCCCTCGGCATCCTCGCGCTCGTCGGCAGCCGCGCGCCGGCGTCGCTGAAGGTGTTCCTGCTGACCCTGGCGATCCTCGACGACATCGGCGCCATCCTGATCATCGCCTTCTTCTACACGGCGAACCTGCAGGTCGATTACCTGATGCTGGCGGTGCTGCCGCTGCTCGGCCTCGTCTGGTACAACATCCGCGGCACGCACGCGCTCGCGCCGGCGATCATCCTCGGCACGATCATGTGGTTCTTCGTCCTGAAGTCGGGCGTGCACGCCACCATCGCGGGCGTGGTCACCGCCTTCTTCATTCCGCTGAAGGACCGGTACGGCAAGTCGCCGCTGCATTCGGTCGAACACGGGCTGACGCCGTGGGTCAACTTCATGATCCTGCCGATCTTCGCCTTCGCGAACGCCGGCGTCGTGCTTGCGGGCATCGCGCCGGCGGACCTGCTGCTGCCCCTTCCCCTCGGCATCGCGGGCGGGCTGATCGTGGGCAAGCTGGTGGGCGTCTTCGGGATCACCTGGCTCATCGTGAAGCTGGGGCTGGCGCGCCTGCCGCACGGAGCGCAATGGTCGCACATCCTCGGCGTCGCCTGCCTCGCCGGCATCGGCTTCACCATGTCGCTGTTCATCGGCGGGCTCAGCTTTCCGGAGGCCGACCTGATGAACGAGGTGCGTCTGGGGGTTCTGGCCGGATCCATCGTGTCGGCGATTCTCGGCTACACGATCCTGATGCTCGCCCCGCGCCCCGCGCCGGAGCTGGCGCAGCCCGAGCACCCGAAGGGCGATCCGATGATCGCGGAGTAAACGAGAGTCAGGGCGGCGGGCGGACGGTCCGCCGCTCCAGACTACCCGCCCCGGCCTCGAGCCGGGGCCTCGCCGAGGGGGAGAACGCCACGGCGAAGAGGCCCCGGCTCGAGGCCGGGGCGGGTGGATTCTGAGAGGGGCGCTCCGCTACTCCCGCTGCGCCCGGATCAGCGCCAGGATCTCCTGCGCCGCCTTCGGGATGTTCGTCCCCGGGCCGAAGATCGCCTTCACGCCGGCCTCCTTCAGGAACGCGTAGTCCTGCTGCGGGATCACGCCGCCGCAGATGACGAGGATCTCGCCCGCTCCGGCCGCCTCCAGCGCCTTCACCAGCTTCGGCGCGAGGGTCTTGTGCCCGGCGGCCTGCGAGGAGATGCCGACCACGTGGACGTCGTTGTCGATGGCATCCTGCGCGGCCTCCTCGGGCGTCTGGAACAGCGGCCCCACGTCCACGTCGAAGCCGATATCGGCGAAGGCGGTCGCGATCACCTTGGCGCCGCGGTCGTGGCCGTCCTGGCCCATCTTCACGACGAGCATGCGGGGCCGGCGCCCCTCTTCCTCGGCGAAGGCCTCGACGTCCCTCTGGATCGCCTCGAAGTCCGCGTCGCCCTCGTAGGCCGCGCCGTAGACGCCGGCGAGCGTCTTCACCTCGGCCCGGTGGCGGCCGAACACCTTCTCCATTGCTAGGCTGATCTCCCCGACCGTCGCCCGCGCCCGCGCCGCCTCCACCGCGGCGGCGAGGAGGTTGCCGTCCCCCCGGGCCGCCTCTTCCAGCGCTGCGAGCGCGGCGTCGCAGGCGGCCCGGTCTCGCTCGGCCCGTATCCGTTCCAGCCGGGCGACCTGGTTCTCGCGGACCTTCACGTTGTCGACGTCGAGGATGTCGATCGGGTCCTCCCGGTCCTTGCGGTACTTGTTGACGCCGACGATCACGTCCTCGCCGCGGTCGATCAGCGCCTGCCGCCGCGCCGCCGTCTCCTCGATCCGAAGCTTCGGCATGCCGGAGGCAACCGCCTTCGTCATGCCGCCCAGCGCCTCCACCTCCTCGATCAGCGCCCACGCCTTGTCCGCCAGCTCCGCCGTCAGGCTCTCCACGTAGTAGGAGCCGGCGAGCGGGTCGACGACGTGGGTGATCCCGGTCTCCTCCTGCAGAATCAGCTGGGTGTTCCGCGCGATCCGCGCCGAGAAGTCGGTCGGCAGGGCGATCGCCTCGTCCAGCGCGTTGGTGTGCAGCGACTGGGTGCCACCGAGGACCGCGGACAGCGCCTCGTAGGCGGTGCGCACGACGTTGTTGTAGGGGTCCTGCTCCTGCAGGGAGACGCCCGAGGTCTGGCAATGGGTGCGCAGCATCAGGGACTGCGGCTTCTTGGCCCCGAACTCCGACATGATGCGGTGCCACAGCAGCCGCGCGGCCCGCAGCTTCGCCGCCTCCATGAAGAAGTTCATGCCGATGGCGAAGAAGAAGGACAGCCGCCCGGCGAAGGCGTCCACGTCCATGCCGCGGGCGATGGCGGCGCGGACGTATTCGCGCCCGTCGGCGAGGGTGAAGGCCAGCTCCTGCACCAGGTTCGCGCCGGCCTCCTGCATGTGGTAGCCGCTGATCGAGATCGAGTTGAAGCGCGGCATTTCGGCCGACGTGTATTCGATGATGTCGGCGACGATCCGCATCGAGGGCTCGGGCGGGTACACGTAGGTGTTCCGCACCATGAACTCCTTGAGGATGTCGTTCTGGATCGTCCCCGACAGGGCGGCGCGGTCCACGCCCTGCTCCTCCCCCGCGACGATGAAGCTCGCGAGGATCGGGATCACCGCGCCGTTCATCGTCATCGAGACGCTGACGTCGGCCAGCGGGATGCCGTCGAACAGGATCTTCATGTCCTCGACGCTGTCGATGGCGACGCCGGCCTTGCCGACGTCCCCCTCCACCCGCGGATGATCGCTGTCGTAGCCGCGGTGGGTGGCGAGGTCGAAGGCCACCGACACCCCTTGCTGCCCGCCGGCGAGGGCGCGGCGGTAGAAGGCGTTGCTCTCCTCCGCGGTGGAGAATCCGGCATACTGCCGGATCGTCCAGGGCCGGCCGGCATACATCGTCGCCCGAGGACCGCGGACGTAGGGGGCGGCGCCGGGGATGGAGCCGAGGTGCGACAGTCCCTCGAGGTCCGCTGCCGTGTAGAGCGGCCTGACGGCGATGCCCTCCAGCGTCTCCCACGTCAGCTCTGCCGGGTCGCGGCCCTTCAGCTCCTTGCGGGCGAGGTCGTCCCAGTCGGGCGTGTCGGTCATCGGGTCCTCCTGCGGGCGGCGGGCGCCCCTCTTCTACAGCGTCCCAGCGGGTTGCGCACCGGTGACAGCCCGGATCCGGCCGGTCGACCGGCGCGACCGCCGGGTAAACTTGTCGTCGGCCCGGCGCCCCGAGGCTTCGCAAGTCCCCGCGCCGCCCCTATATCTGGGGAGATGAAGAGCCTCGCCCTGTCCCTCGCCCTCTCCCTCTCCGCTCTGCCGCTCGCCGCGCAGGAGGTCGCCTCGACCGAGACGCCCGCCGCGACGGTCGGGCAGGAACTGACGGCGGTCGAGCGCTGGCAGGCCGATCCGGCGCAGGTGTTCGACGCCGCCGACATCGAGCTCGACGACTTCCTGTTCCTCGCCCGCCCCGTGGTGGTGTTCGCCGATACGCCGAACGATCCGCGGTACATCCGGCAGATGGAGTACCTGCTCGAGCGGGTGGACGACCTCGTGTACCGCGACGTGGTCATCGTCGCCGACACCGACCCGGGCGGCGGTTCGGACGCGCGGACGCGGCTGCGCCCCCGGGGCTTCATGCTCGTCGTGATGTCCGAGGACGGCCGCGTCGCCCAGCGCAAGCCGGAGCCGTGGGACGTGCGCGAGATCGGCCGCGCCATCGACAAGATGCCGCTGCGCCAGCGCGAACTGCGCGAAGGCCGCTGACCGGGCATTGAACGCGACGTCCCTCGGACGTATCTTTGGCGCATGAGCAGCGCCAAGAGCCCAGCCCCCGCCCCGGACATCCCGTATCGGCCCCAGCCGGTCATGGGACGGACCGGCCCGCGCTCGGGCTACTGAGCCGGGTCGCCTCGGCCTCGGCCGCCGCCTTGCCGTCCGCGGCGAAGACGCGGATCAGGTGGTTCGCCACGCGCCCGTATTCCAGCGCCTGCACCTTCATCTGGATGTAATCCTCGTACATCGGGATCCGCCGCGCCTGCGGCAGCGCACGGAACCCCTCGCCCCGCATGTCCTCGGCGATCGCGGCGATGGAGCCGACCTGCGCGTAGTACTTCACGATCGGGTCGATGGTCACGCGCGGCAGCACCGAGAGGTCTGCGACGATGGTGTCGAACAGGCGGTCGTGCCGCTCGCGCGGGATGAAGGGCACGAAGGTCTCGTCCGCCTCCATCCGCGCCCGCATCTCGGCGCCGTAGGCATTCAGCGCGTCGACGTCCCACAGGTTCGCGAGGTTGGTCTCGATCTCGGCGAAGATGGCGCGGTGCAGGTCGCGCAGACGCTCGGCCTTGGCGCGGGCGGCTGCCCGACGATTCTGCCAGCCGTTGACGATCCAGCCCATGGCGAGGAACAGGCCGGCGATCACAGCCTGCCAGATGCGGGGGTCGATCTCCCCCAGCCATGCGCGGGCGCCGTCCACCCTATTCGAACTCCAGGATCACCTCGTCCACGGCGAGGCTGTCGCCCGGCGCGGCGTTGACCCTGGCCACCACGGCCTGCCGCTCGGCGCGCAGGATGTTCTCCATCTTCATCGCCTCGACGGTGCACAGAGCCTGCCCCTCCTGCACCTCCTGCCCCGCCTCGACGTTCATCTTCACCAAGAGGCCCGGCATCGGGCAGAGCAGCACCTTCGACGTGTCGGGGGGCAGCTTCACGGGCATCAGCGCCGCCAGCTCCGCCTGGCGCGGGCTGTAGACATGCACCCGCAGGTCCGCGCCGCGGGTGCGCAGGCGGAAGCCGCCCGTCGCCTTGTCGACCTTCAGCGTCAGGGGCCGCCCGCCAACCGTCAGCCGCGCCAGCGGCTCGCCCGGCCGCCAGTCGCCGGTGACCTCGGTCGTCTCGCCGTCCGCGAAGGTGACGCTCGCCGCGCCCGGCCGGGCGGCAATCGTCAGCGCGAGCTCGGTCCCGCCCACATTCACCACCCAGTCGGTGCCGACCCGCCGCTCGTGGTTGCCCATCCGCCCCGAGATGCGGGTGCGCCTGATCTCGGCCACGCGGTTCATCGCCGCCGCCGCGGCGGCGATCCGGCGAAGCTCGGCCTCGGCCAGGTCCACGCCGGCAAAGCCCTCGGGCCATTCCTCCGCGATGAAGGCGGTCGTCATCTCGCCTGCGACGAACTTCGGATGATCCATCACCGCCGACAGGAACGGCAGGTTGTGCCCGATCCCCTCCACCTCGAACGCGTCCAGCGCCCCGCGCATCGCCTCGATCGCGGCCTCGCGCGTCGGCGCCCAGGTGCACAGCTTGGCGATCATCGGGTCGTAGAACATGGATATCTCGCCGCCCTCGAAGACGCCGGTATCGTTGCGGATTGCGGTCTCCCCCGCCTCGGCGTCGCCGTGCCAGCTGCCGTTCGACAGGAGCGGTCCCGCCGCCCTCTCCGCCGGCGGGCGGTAGCGGGTGAGCCGGCCGATGGAGGGCAGGAAGTTGCGATAGGGGTCCTCGGCATAGAGGCGATTCTCGATGGCCCAGCCGGTGAGCGTGACGTCCGCTTGCGAGACGGGCAGCCGCTCGCCCGCCGCGACGCGGATCATCTGCTCCACCAGGTCGATCCCGGTGATCAGCTCGGTCACCGGATGCTCCACCTGCAGACGGGTGTTCATCTCCAGGAAGTAGAAGTTCCGGTCGCCGTCGACGATGAACTCCACCGTGCCGGCGCTGGCGTAGCCCACCGCCTGCGCCAGCGCGACCGCCTGCTCGCCCATCGCGGCACGCGTCGCCTCGTCCAGGAACGGCGACGGCGCCTCCTCCACCACCTTCTGGTTCCGCCGCTGGATCGAGCATTCCCGCTCGCCCAGGTACACCGCGTTGCCGTGGGTGTCGGCGAGGACCTGGATCTCGATATGCCGCGGCTGCGTCACGAACTTCTCGATGAAGATGCGGTCGTCGCCGAAGCTGCTCGCCGCCTCGTTCTTCGACGACTGGAAGCCCTCGCGCGCCTCCTCGTCCGTCCAGGCGATCCGCATCCCCTTGCCGCCGCCGCCGGCGCTGGCCTTGATCATGACCGGATAGCCGATCTCGCGGCTGATCTTCACCGCCTCGTCGGCATCGGCGATCAGGCCCATGTAGCCGGGCACCGTCGAGACGCCCGCACCCTGGGCGATCTTCTTCGACGTGATCTTGTCGCCCATCGCCTCGATCGCCCTCACCGGCGGGCCGATGAAGGCGACCCCCTCCCGCTCCAGCGCCTCGGCGAACTTCGGGTTCTCCGACAGGAATCCGTAGCCGGGATGGACCGCCTCGGCCCCCGTCGCGCGGATCGCCTCCATGATCCGGTCGATCACGATGTAAGACTGGTTCGCCGGCGGCGGACCGATCCGCACCGCCTCGTCCGCCATCCGGACGTGCAGGGCGTGGCGGTCGGCGTCGGAATGGACCGCCACGGTCGCGATGCCCATCTTGCGCGCCGTCTTGATCACCCGGCAGGCGATCTCGCCGCGGTTGGCGATCAGGATCTTCTTGAACATCTGACGAGGGGTCCTTCCGAGACACGAAAAAGGCCGCCGGGGCGCAGCCCGGCGGCCTTTGCAGGTTGGGTCCGCTCCCGCAGGCGCGGGAGAGCGGCGTCAGCCGTTGTAGCACTCCGGCACGTTCGGCGTGACGTTGCAGTAGATCGCGCCGGCCGCGCCGCCGATGAGGGCGCCGTTGACGACGTTCTCGCCGGTCGCGGCAGCCGCCGCGCCGCCGATGAGGGCGCCGGTCGCGCCGCGCTCGGCATCGGTGGCGCCGCAGGCGGTGAGGCCGCTGCCGGCGAGGACGAGGACGCTGAGAATCTTGAGGGTGCGCATGAAAGGTCTCCTGTAGTGCCTGCCCCAGATGGTGCATGTGCTGACATGCCAAGGGGTCCGATACAATGACCACCGAGCGCCAGTACGGGTTCCCTTACCCGGCTCAGGCGATGCGTCGCCGATGCGAGGATGTCACGGTGCCAAGAAACAGGTGACCCGCCTCGCGAGGAGACGGGCCACCCGTTAGGGGAAGGGTAACGGTCTTGACAGTCTGCGGTCCGGGGCTTGCTGGACCCCCTCGCCGCACGTCCACGCTGCCACAGATTTCCGAGTCGGCAACGGACCTTTTTCCGGCACCCGCCAGAGTCGGCCGATTCCCGCCCAGATTGTATTTCACCGCGCGAAGTCCCGCCCATCGACGTGCCCGTCACTCGAACGCCTCGGGGAAGGCCGCCTGCGCCCGCGCCACGTCGAGCTGCAGGAGCGCATCGTAGGATTCGGGATCGAACGGGTCCTCGGCCGGCACAACCTCGCGCCCGAACAGCCAGGACAGGCGCCCGGCATCGAGGTTGCCGCGCACGAACGGCTCGTCCCCGAACTGCTCCCACAGCGCCGCGACGAAGGCGGTGTCGGCGGCGCGGTCGGCCGGGCGCCGGTCGCGGTACCGCTCGCGCGCGATGATCCGGGTCGCGCCCTTGGCGTTGGCGCGGCGGATGGTGAACTGGAAATCCGTGCCCGGCAGACGGCCGGGAAATCCGCGGTGCTTCTCCATCAGAACGGCTCCCACTGGCAGGTGCCGTCCGCGGTCACCGAATAGCCCTCGAAGAACTGCACCGCGTCGGCGTCGATGGTGCCGAACGGCACCGCCCGGTCGGCGATCGAGATGATGACCTCGCTCGCCTCGATGCCGTTGCGCTCCAGCGCGGGCACCCCTTGCGTCTCGCACAGCCAGGCGAAGTCGCCCGCGACCTCCGAGAAGGCCATCGCCTCCTCCCCGCCCAGCCCGTCGGCGACGAAGCGGATGCGGACGATCCCCGTCTCCTGCTCCCAGATCACGTCCTGCAGCGACAGGACCAGCCCCGACGGCGCCTCGAAGACGGGCGCGGCCGGCGCCTCGGGCGCGGGTGCTTCGGGCGCGGGGGCCTCCTCCTGCGCCGCGGCCCCCGTCGCCGCAAGCGCCAGCGCCAGCAGCGCCGCCCTCACAGCTCCACCCCCTCGCCGGCGGCGATGCACCGGCCGCCGGCCACCTCGAAGTCCATCCGGACGGACCGCGACAGGCGGATCACCCCGCCGGTGCTGGCGGCGGCCTCGATCCGGATCCTCTCCGGCGCCGCGGCCCCGCCGGCCGCCTCGATCCGCCCGAACAGGTCCGCGATGAGGTCGCAGGCGCCGGCGAAGTCGAAGGTGGTGAGATCCCCCGCCCCCTCGCCGGCCCAGAGGAACCGCGCCACCCGCTCCCCCCCCCGTTCGGGACGGTCCAGCTCCAGCGTTCCGCCCCGCCCAGCCCAGCCGACCCCGGCGAGCTCCCAGCCCGTCAGCGACTGCGCCGCCGCGGCGAAGGGGGCGACGGCGAGGCCCAGAACGACCATGATGGCTCCTATCTTGCTCAAAATACCTCCGGGGGTCCGGGGGCAGCGCCCCCGGCGCTCTCGTCAAAGCGGAATGTTGTCGTGCTTCTTCCACGGGTTCTGCAGCTTCTTGCCCCGCAGCGAGGCGAACGCCCGGCAGACCCGCCGCCGGGTGGACCGCGGCTGGATCACCTCGTCGATGAACCCCCGCTCGGCCGCGACGAAGGGGTTGGCGAACCGGTCCTCGTAGTCGCGCGTCCGGGCCGCGATCTTCTCGGGATCGCCCAGTTCGCTGCGGTAGAGGATCTCCGTCGCTCCCTTGGCCCCCATCACCGCGATCTCGGCCGTCGGCCAGGCGTAGTTGAAGTCGCCCCGCAGGTGCTTGGACGCCATGACGTCGTAGGCGCCGCCATAGGCCTTGCGGGTGATGACCGTCACCTTCGGCACCGTCGCCTCGCCGTAGGCGAAGAGCAGCTTGGCCCCGTGCTTTATGACGCCGCCATATTCCTGCCCCGTCCCGGGCAGGAAGCCCGGCACGTCCACCAGCGTCAGGATCGGGATCTCGAACGCGTCGCAGAACCGGACGAACCGCGCCGCCTTGCGGCTGGAATCGATGTCGAGGCAGCCGGCGAGCACCATCGGCTGGTTCGCCACCACGCCGACCGTCTGCCCCTCCAGCCGGATGAAGCCGGTGACGATGTTCTTCGCGAAATCGGCCTGGATCTCGTAGAAGTCCGCCTCGTCCGCGACCTTCAGGATCAGCTCCTTCATGTCGTAGGGCGTGTTGGCGTTGTCGGGGATCAGCGTGTCCAGCGACGGCTCGATCCGGTCCACGTCGTCGAAGAACGGCCGCACCGGCGCCGGCTGCCGGTTCGACGCCGGCAGCAGGTCGACGAGGCGGCGCACCTCGATCAGCGCCTCGACGTCGTTCTCGAACGCCCCGTCGGCCACGGAGGAGCGGCGGGTGTGCGTCGTGGCCCCGCCCAGCTCCTCGGCCGTCACGACCTCGTTGGTGACGGTCTTCACCACGTCGGGGCCGGTGACGAACATGTAGGACGTGTCGCGCACCATGAAGATGAAGTCCGTCATCGCCGGCGAATAGACCGCGCCGCCCGCGCAGGGGCCCATGATGACGCTGATCTGCGGCACCACGCCGGACGCCATGATGTTGCGCTGGAACACCTCGGCATAGCCGGCGAGGCTGGCCACGCCCTCCTGGATGCGGGCGCCGCCGGAATCGTTCAGCCCGATCACAGGCGCCCCGTTCTGCATCGCCATGTCCATGATCTTGCAGATCTTCTGCGCGTGGGTCTCGGACAGCGATCCGCCGAACACGGTGAAGTCCTGGGAGAAGACATAGACCATGCGCCCGTTGACCGTGCCCCAGCCGGTCACCACGCCGTCGCCCGCGGGCCGATCCTCGGCCATGCCGAAGTCGGTCGCGCGGTGGCGGACGAACATGTCGAACTCCTCGAACGAGTCCTCGTCCAGCAGCAGCTCGATCCGCTCGCGCGCCGTCAGCTTGCCCTTGCCGTGCTGCGCCTCGACCCGGCGCGCCCCGCCGCCGGCGCGCGCGGCGGCGCGGCGCTCCTCCAGCTCTTGCAGCACGTCGGTCATCGGCTATCTCCCTCGCGGATCCCGCGCCGCCCGACCATAGCCACGAAGCCGGGGGCGGGCAAAGACGGTTGCGCTAACTTGCCGGGTCGTCGTCCCTTTCGGCGCCGGACGCAAGCCGCGCCTCCGCCCCCGGGACCGCCGGCCGGAGGCGCTCCGGCGCCTCAGGAGCCTGACCGCCCCATGCCCGCCCTTCCCGTCGCCCTCACCACGATCGGCCTTCTCGCCCAGTCGAACCTCTTCATGACCTTCGCCTGGTACGGGCACCTCAGGTTCAAGGCCGCGCCCCTCTACCTCGTCATCCTGATCAGCTGGGGCATCGCCTTCTTCGAGTACTGCCTGCAGGTCCCGGCGAACCGGATCGGCCACGGCCAGTTCTCGGCGGCCGAGCTGAAGACGATGCAGGAGGTCATCACCCTCGTCATCTTCGCCGGATTCTCCTGGGCCTGGCTGGGAGAGCCGCTGCGCTGGCAGCACGGCGTCGGCTTCCTGCTAATCGCGGCGGGGGCGGCGTTCGTCTTCGCCGGCCGGGCGTGACGCGGGCGATGGACACCGCCCCGGGGCGGGCGTAGGTCCCGATACATGACAACAGCACCTAATGTCCGGTTCCTCGACCGGAACACCCCGCCGCACGTGTCGACGCTGATCCTGCTGGCCGGGGTCTCGGCGCTGAACATGTCGATCTTCCTGCCGTCGCTGAACAACATGGCGCTGTACTACGACGCCGATTACGGCGTGATGCAGCTGGCCGTGTCGGCCTACCTCGCCGCGACGGCGATCCTGCAGGTCGGCGTCGGGCCGCTGTCCGACCGCTACGGCCGCCGCCCCGTCGTGATGGCCGGCCTCGCGATCTTCACCCTCGCCTCGATCGGCTGTCTCTTCGCGCCCACCGTCGGCATCTTCCTCGCCTTCCGGATGCTGCAGGCGGTGGTGGCGAGCGGGATGGTCCTGTCCCGGGCGATCGTGCGCGACATCTTCCCCCCGGCCGAGAGCGCGTCGATGCTGGGCTGGGTCACGATGGGCATCGCCCTCGTCCCGATGGTGGGGCCGATGGCGGGCGGCATCCTCGACCAGGCGTTCGGCTGGCAGGCCTCGTTCGCGTTCCTCGTCTTCGCCGGCCTCGCCGTCATGGCGCTGTGCTGGGTCGACCTCGGCGAAACCGTCTCAGGCGAGGGGGTCAGCTTCGCCCGCCAGCTGCGCACCTACCCCGAACTTCTGTCCTCGCCCCGCTTCTGGGGCTACGCCGGCTGCGCCGCGCTGGGGTCGGGGGCCTTCTTCGCCCTGCTCGGCGGGGCCTCGTTCGTCTCGGACAAGGTCTACGGCCTGTCGCCGCTCTGGACCGGGATCGCGCTCGGCTCTCCCGCCGTCGGCTACGCGCTGGGGAACGGGCTGTCGGGACGCTATTCCACCTCGGTCGGGATCAACCGCATGGCGCTGGCCGGCACGCTGACGGCCGCGGCCGGGATGGCGGTCTCGCTGGTGGTGACGCTGGCGGGGGTCGACCATCCGATCGCCTTCTTCGGCTTCTGCACCTTCCTCGGCCTCGGCAACGGGCTGATGCTGCCGAACGCCACCGCCGGCTCGCTGTCGGTCCGGCCCGAGCTCGCCGGCACCGCCTCGGGCCTCGGCGGCGCGATCATGATCGGCGGCGGCGCGGTCCTGTCGGCCCTCGCCGGCGCGCTGCTGACCGAGCAGACGGGGACGATCCCGCTGCAGATCATCATGCTGATGACCTCGGTCGGGGCGGCGATCTGCATCCTCCTGGTGATCCGGCGCGAGCGGCGGCTGGGCCTCTGACGGCCCGCCGCGCGCTACTCCGCCGCGTCCGCCATCCGCGCCCCGTCGCCGACCCGCTGCGCGGTGCGCCAGTTTGGCGCCTCCCAGGGCGCCCGCTCGTCCCGCGGCAGCGCCGCCCGGCCGAGGATGTGATCGGCCGCCTTCTCGCCCACCATGATCGACGGCGCGTTGAGGTTGCCGTTGGTGATCCGCGGGAAGACCGAGCTGTCGGCGACGCGCAGCCCCTCCACCCCGATCACCCGGCATTCGGGATCCACCACCGCGCCCGGATCGTCCGCCGATCCCATCCGGCAGGTGCCGCAGGGATGGTACGCGCTTTCGACATGCTCGCGGATGGCGGCGTCCAGCTCCTCGTCCGACTGGACGTGCGCCCCCGGCAGCAACTCGGTCCCGCGGAAGCGGTCGAAGGCCGGCTGCGCCACGATCTCTCGCGTCAGGCGGATCGCGGTGCGGAAGTCGGCCCAGTCCTTCGGGTCGGACATGTAGTTGAACAGGATGCGCGGCGGATCGGCCGGATCGGCCGAGCGCAGCCAGACCCGCCCCCGGCTGGGCGAGCGCATCGGCCCCACATGGATCTGGAACCCGTGCCCCTTCACCGCCGCCCGGCCGTCGTAGCGGACCGCGATGGGCAGGAAGTGGAACTGGATGTCCGGATACTCCACCCCCGCCGCGCTGCGGATGAAGCCCGCGCTCTCGAACTGGTTCGACGCGCCGGGGCCGGTCCGCGTCAGCAGCCAGCGCGCGCCGACCCACGCCTTCCCGGCGAGGTTCCAGTAGCGGTAGAGGCTCACCGGCTCGGGGCAGGAATACTGGACGTAGATCTCGAGGTGATCCTGCAGGTTCGCGCCCACGCCCGGACGGTCGGCGCGGACCTCGATCCCGTGCTCGGCCAGGTCGTCGGCCGGCCCGATGCCCGACAGCATCAGCAGCTTGGGCGAATTGATAGCCGAGGCCGCGACGATCACCTCGCGCGCCGCGCGGATCACCTCCACCCGGCCCGCGCGCTCGATCTCGACCCCGCAGGCCCGTCCGTCCTCGAACACGACCCGCCGCGCGAGCGCCCGCACCAGCCGCGCGTTGCCTAACCGCAGCGCCGGGCGCAGGTAGGCCACCGCCGCCGACTGCCGCTGGCCGCGCCAGATGGTGGCGTCCTTGGCGCCGAACCCTTCCTGCCGCTCGCCGTTGTAGTCGGCGGTCGCGCCGTAGCCGGCCTCGACCCCCGCCTGCACGAAGGCCCGCGTCAGCGGGTTGGTCCGCGTCCCGCGCGTCACCTTCAGCGGCCCGCCCTGCCCCCGCCACTCCGGGTCGCCGCCATGCACGCCGGCATGCCAGTCCTCCATCCGGCGGAAGTAGGGTGCGACGTCCGCGAAGGACCAGCCCCGCGCCCCGGACTGCGCCCAGGTGTCGAAGTCGCGCGGGTGCCCGCGCACATAGACCATGCCGTTGATCGAGGACGAGCCGCCGATCACCTTGCCCCGCGGCGTCGCCAGCCGCCGCCCGTCCAGGTGCGGCTCCGGCTCGGTCTTGAAGCCCCAGTCGTAGCGCGGCATGTTCATCGGGTAGGACAGCGCGCCCGGCATGCCGATGAACGGCCCCGCGTCCGAGCCGCCGTATTCGATCACGATCACCGACCGCCCGGCCTCGGCCAGGCGGAACGCCATCGCGCATCCCGCGCTGCCCGCGCCGACGATGATGTACTCAGCTTCCATCACGCGCCCCCTTCCGCGATTCGGCGGAGGGTCAAGGACGCCGAAGGCGCCGGCGCAGCCGGGAATCCTTGAGGCTCCGGCGAATCGTAAGACACTGGAACAGGCGCGTTCAGGGCACACCTGCCCCTGAACCGCCTCTCAGCAGACAGCCCGCACTTCGCCCCATGCACCCCGCCCGAGCCAAAGGCGCCGCGCGCGACCGCGCGCGCAGGAGCCGGACCCGGCTCCTGCCGAAATCCGCCTCCGGATTTCGCCCCCTCAGAACGGCGCATCGCTCGCCCCCATCGCGACGTAGACCGACTTCAGCTGCGAATAGTGCTCGATCGCCGCGCGCCCGTTCTCGCGCCCCACGCCCGAGGATTTCACCCCGCCGAACGGCATCTCCACCGGCGTCAGGTTGTAGGCGTTGATCCAGCAGGTCCCGGCCCGCAGCGCCGCGACCACCCGGTGCCCGCGGGCGAGGTCGGACGTGTAGACCCCGGCCGCAAGGCCGAACTCGGTGGCGTTGGCGCGGGCGACCGCGTCGGCCTCGTCCTCGAAGTCGAGGACGGACAGCACGGGCCCGAAGATCTCCTCCCGCGCGATGGTCATGTCGTCGGTGACATCCGCGAACACCGTCGGCGCGACGAAGAAGCCCGGCCGGTCCACCCGGCCGCCGCCGGCGATCAGGCGCGCGCCCTCCTCGCGGCCTTTCTCGATGTAGCCGAGCACGATCTCCATCTGCCGCTCGCTGACCATGGGCCCGTAATTCGTCGCCTCGTCCAGCGGATCGCCCATGACGACGCCGCTCTCCAGCCGCTCCGCCAGCCGCTCCAGGAACCGCTCCTTGATGCCGGACTGCACGAAGACGCGGGTGCCGTTGGAGCAGATCTGCCCCGAGGAGTAGAAGTTGCCGAGGATCGCGCCCGTCACCGCGTTCTCCACGTCCGCGTCGTCGAAGACGAGGATCGGGGACTTGCCCCCCAGCTCCATCGTGACGTGCTTCATGCCGGCCGCGGCGGCGGCGTAGACGCGCTTGCCCGTCGGGACCGAGCCGGTCAGCGACACCTTCGCCACCCGCGCATCCGCGATCAGCGCCGCGCCGACCTCGCCCGCGCCCTGCACGACGTTGAAGAGGCCGGGAGGCGCCCCCGCCTCCACCAGGATTTCCGCCAGCTTCAGCGCGCCCAGCGGCGTCGTCTCGCTCGGCTTGAAGACCATCGCGTTGCCGCAGGCGAGCGCGGGCGCGGCTTTCCAGCAGGCGATCTGGGTCGGGTAGTTCCAGGCGCCGATGCCGACGCAGACGCCGAGCGGTTCGCGGATCGTGTAGGCCCAGTCGCCGCCCAGCGGGATGTGCTCTCCCGTCAGCGTCGCGGCGAGGCCGCCGAAAAAGTCCAGCGCGTCCGCGCCGGAGGTCGCGTCGGCCACCAGCGTCTCGCTCAGCGGCTTGCCGGTGTCGCGGCTTTCCAGCACCGACAGTTCCCGGTTGCGCTCGCGGATGATCGCGGCGGCGCGCTTCAGCACGGCCCCGCGCTCGCGCGGCATCATTGCAGCCCAGTCCTTCTGCGCCGCCTCCGCCGAGGCCAGTGCATCCTCGATGACGGCGGGCGTCGCGGCGTGGACGCGGGCGATCTCGTCCCCCGTGACCGGGCAGATCACCGGGATCGGCGTCCCGGCCTCGTCCTCGACCGGCTGGCCGTTCACGAAGTGACTGGCGGCGGGGCGGATGTCGAAGGCCATGTCTATTCTCCCCGCGGAAAGCGCTGGTTCTCTTCCAGCACGTTGAGGTCCATGTGGTTGCGCATGTACCGGTCGGACGCGCGCTGGATCGGCTGCCAGTCCCACGGGTAGTAGCCGCCCTGCCTGAGCGCCGGGTAAACCACCCACCGGCCCGCCTGGCTGTGGCGCACCTCGGCGTCCACACGCTCCAGATCCCACCGCTCCGCCGCCATGTCGCGGAAATGCTTGAGCCGGCCCTCGTAGCCCGGCTCGCCGGCGAGGTTCGTCTGCTCCCACGGGTCGGAGTCCAGGTCGAACAGCTGCTCGGGATCGGCCGGGCAGGCGGTGTACTTCCAGCGCCCCTCGATCAGGCAGACCATCGGCGCGATGGACCCTTCGGCGGCGTATTCCACCGCCACGGGTTTCCGCTCGCCGCCCGCCGCCACGGGCAGCAGGCTCACCCCGTCGGTCCAGGGCGCGACGCCGCCGAGGTCCGCGCCGGCGAGGTCGGCCAGCGTCGGCGTCAGGTCCACGGTGGAAACCGGCGTCTCCACCCGCCCGGGCGCGACGCCGTCGGCGCACAGCATGAACGGCACCCGGGACGATCCCTCGCGGAAGCTCATCTTGAACCACTGCCCGCCCTCGCCCAGCATCTCGCCGTGGTCGGACAGGAAGACGATCGCGGCCTCCTGGCGGCTGGACTCCAGCACGTCGAGGATCTGGCCGATCTTGTCGTCGATGTAGCTGATGTTGGCGAAATACGCGCGGCGCGAGCGGCGGACGTCCTCAAGCGTGATGTCGAAGTTGCGCCGGTCGGAGGCGTCCATCAGCCGCTGCGAATGCGGGTCCAGCTCGGCATAGGGCACCGGCTTCAGCTCGGGGTCGAGCGGGCCGTCCTCGTAGAGGTCCCAGAACCGGCGGCGGGCGACGAACGGGTCGTGCGGGTGGGTGAAGCTGACGGTGAGGCACCAGGGCCGGCCGTCGTGGCCGCGCGACAGGTCGTAGAGCTTCGCCATCGCGTTGTAGGCGACCTCGTCGTCGTACTCCATCTGGTTGGTGATCTCGGCGACGCCCGCCCCGGTGACCGAGCCGAAATTGTGATACCACCAGTCGATCCGCTCGCCCGGCTTGCGCCAGTCCGGGGTCCAGCCGAAGTCGGCGGGGTAGACGTCGGTCGTCAGACGCTCTTCGAACCCGTGCAGCTGGTCGGGGCCGACGAAGTGCATCTTTCCCGACAGGACGGTATGATAGCCGACGTTCCTCAGGTGGTGCGCGAAGGTCGGGATGCTGCTCTGGAACTCCGCCGCGTTGTCGTAGACGCGGGTGCGGAACGGCATCTGCCCAGCCATCACCGCCGCCCGGGCGGGGGCGCAGAGCGGCGAGGGCGTGTAGGCGTGGGCGAAGCGGGCCGACCGTTCGGCGAGGCGGCGCAGGTTCGGCACGTGCAGCCAGTCGGCCGGGCCGTCCGGGAACAGCGTCCCGTTCAGTTGGTCGACCATGAGGATGAGGATGTTCGGCTGGCTCACGAAGAGAGCTCCTTGTCGAGGGCGGCGAGAACCTGGGCAGTGGCGGCGGCGCCGTCGGGCGTCTGCCGGGCCAGCGCCTCGCGCAGGTAGAGACCGTCGATCAGCGCCGCGATCCGCTCGGCCACCGGCGCAGGCTCCGCGGAAAGCGGGCGCAGCGCGTGGCGCAGGTTCGCCCGCAGCCGGCCCTGATAGATCTTCAGAAGCCGCGCGGCGGTCGGCGAGGTCAGCGCCAGGACGTAGAAATTCAGCCACGCCGCAACGGTTTCCGTCCGGAAGTTCGAGCTGGAGAAGCCCGCCCGCACCACCGCCTCCAGCCGCTCGCGCGGCCCGGACGCCATCGCCAGAGCGCCCCGCACCTCGGCCCCGTAGACGGTGAGCGTATGGCGCATCGCGGCGAGGAAGATGTCCTCCTTGCCGCCGAAATAGTGGTGCGCGAGCGCCGCGCTCATGCCCGCGCGGCGGGCGATCTGCGCGACGGTGACGTCCAGCGACCCGCGCTCCCCGATCTCGGTGATCGTGGCTTTCACCAGGGCGGCGCGGCGTATAGGCTCCATTCCGAGCTTGGGCACGGGGGATCAGACCTTATGTCCGGGTTGGCTTTACGAACCAATAATCGGTCGTTTATTGACTCGTCAATCAATGACCGGACGTTGAACAGTCAGGGAGACATCACGATGACCCTTCGGACCACCCTCTCCGCGCTCGCCCTCGCCTGCGCCGGCGGCGCTGTCGCCGCCCAGGAGGCCTGCGACCAGGTCACCTTCTCGGACGTCGGCTGGACGGACATCACGGCGACCACCGCCACGGCGACGGTGCTGCTGGAGGCGCTCGGCTACGAGACCGAGACGCTCGTGCTGTCGGTGCCCGTCACCTACACCTCGCTCGCCGAGGGCGACGTGGACGTGTTCCTCGGCAACTGGATGCCGACGATGGAGGCCGACATCGCGCCCTACCGCGAGGCCGGGACCGTCGATACGGTCGGCATGAACCTCGACGGCGCGAAGTACACGCTGGCGACCAACGCCGCCGGCGCCGCCCTCGGCATCGCCAGCTTCGAGGACATCGCGGCCAACGCGGACGCCCTGAACGGCGAGATCTACGGCATCGAGCCGGGCAACGACGGCAACCGCCTGATCCTCGACATGATCGACGCCGACGCCTTCGGCCTCGGCGAGTTCGAACTGGTCGAAAGCTCCGAGCAGGGGATGCTGGCGCAGGTGGACCGCGCGAGCGGCGGCGACGAGCCGGTCGTGTTCCTCGGCTGGGAGCCCCACCCGATGAACGCCAACTTCGAGCTGACTTATCTCGAGGGCGGCGACGACTACTTCGGCCCCAACCTCGGCGGCGCGCAGGTCTACACCAACACCCGCGCCGGCTATGTCGAGGAGTGCCCGAACGTCGGCGCCCTGCTCGAGAACCTCACCTTCTCGCTCCAGATGGAGAACGAGATCATGGGCGCGATCCTCGACGAGGGGATGGACCCCGAGGAGGCCGCGACCGAGTGGCTCGCCGCGAATCCGGACGCCTGGAAGGGCTGGCTCGACGGCGTGACGACCCTCGACGGCGGCGACGCGGTCGCGGCGGTCGAGAGCGCGATCTCGATGTGATGAACGCGGGCGGGGCGGCCCGGCCGCCCTGCCCCTTCCCTCCGGAATGACCTTTCTCCGCGCCATCGCCGACGCCCTGCTGTCGCTGCTCTACGCGGTCGGCTGGTGCGTGCAGGCCGTCCTCGACTTCCTCGCCTGGCTGGGGCCGGCGATCCTGTGGTTCGTCCAGTGGCTCCCCGCCCGCCTCCTCGGCCGCACGGACCAGGAGCTGCCGGTCGGCGACGCGGCCAGCCGCGGCTTCGAATACATCCGCGACGGCGCGTCCGGCTTCCTCGACGGCTTCTCCGACGTGACGCGGAGCATCATCGACGTGATCCTCGCCATCCTGATGCGCCCGCCGGGCGAGAACTGGCTGAGCGGGCGGCGGTTCGAGCCCTGGATCGGCTGGTGGGACGAGGACACGCACCGGCTGGTCGTCGTGGCGGCGTTCGTGCTGCTGACCTGGGCGCTGCAGCGCAACTGGAAGGTCTGCCTGCTGGTCCTCGTCGGCTTCCTCTTCATCCTCGACCAGGGCTACTGGGACGAGACGGCGGAGAGCCTGACGCTGGTCCTGTCGGCCTGCCTCGTCTGCATGGGGATCGGCGTTCCGGTCGGCATCTGGGCCGCGCACCGGCCGAAGGTCTACGCCTGGCTCGCCCCCGTCCTCGACCTGATGCAGACGCTGCCGACCTTCGTCTACCTCATCCCGGCGATCGTGTTCTTCGGCATCGGCATGGTGCCGGGCATGATCGCGACGGTGATCTTCGTCCTGCCCGCGCCGATCCGCCTGACGCATCTCGGCATCAGCCGCACCCCCGTCGCCCTGACCGAGGCGGCGCAGGCCTTCGGCGCGACCCGGCGGCAGCTGCTGTGGAAGGTCGAGCTGCCGAGCGCGTATCCGCAGATCATGGCCGGCCTCAACCAGACCATCATGCTGTCGCTGTCGATGGTGGTGATCGCCGCCCTCGTCGGCGCCCGCGGCCTCGGCGTGCCGGTGGTGCGGGCGCTGAACAGCGTCAACACCTCCCTCGGCTTCGAGAGCGGGATCGTCATCGTCGTCGTCGCGATCATGCTCGACCGTATGCTGCGGGTGAGCCGCAAATGACCGCCGTCGAGTTCGACAACGTCTCCATCGTCTTCGGCGGCAAGCCGGAGCGCGCCCTGCCGCTGATGGACCGCGGCCAGACGCGGGGCGAGGTGCAGAAGGCGACGGACCAAATCCTCGGCGTGCACGACTGCTCGCTCACCGTCGAGGAGGGCGAGATCGTCGTGCTGATGGGCCTCTCCGGGTCCGGCAAGTCGACGCTGCTGCGCGCGGTGAACGGCCTCAACCCCGTGGTGCGGGGCGAGGTGCGGGTGAAGACCGCGGACGGGATGACCTCCGTCACCCACGCCGACCTCGCGACGCTGCGGCGGCTGCGCCTGCGCACCGTCGCGATGGTGTTCCAGCAGTTCGGCCTGCTGCCCTGGCGGACCGTGCGCGACAATGTCGGCCTGGGGCTGGAGCTGGGCGGGCAGTCCCGCGCGAAACGCGCCGCGCGGGTTGAGGAGGAGCTGAAGCTCGTCGGCCTCGCCGACCGCGCGGACGCTCTGGTGGGCGAACTGTCGGGCGGCATGCAGCAGCGCGTCGGCCTCGCCCGCGCCTTCGCCACCGACGCGCCGATCCTGCTGATGGACGAACCCTTCAGCGCGCTCGACCCGCTGATCCGCACCCGCCTGCAGGACGAGTTGCTGGAGCTGCAACGCGAGCGGAACCGCACCATCGTCTTCGTCAGCCACGACCTCGACGAGGCGTTCAAGCTGGGCAACCGGATCGCGATCATGGAGGGCGGGCGGATCGTCCAGTGCGGCACCCCGCGGCAGATCTTCACCGGCCCGGCGAACGAGTACGTGGCCGACTTCGTGGCCCACATGAACCCGCTCGGCGTGCTGTGCGCCCGCGACGTGATGGGGCCGGTGCGCGACGACATGGACGGCGATCCGGTCGGACCCGACACCGACATCCGCGAGGTGATGGCCCGCCTCGACGCCACCGGCTGGCCGGTGGCGGTGGCCGAGGACGGACGTGTCGTCGGCGCGGTCACCCGTAACAGCGTGCTGTCGCGGCTGATCGACCCCCGCCGCAGGGCCTGACGGAACAAGCGCCCCGGGACGGCCGTTGCCCGCGATAGCGACGGGAGGGCGATCATGGCCGAACAGCGCGCGGCGGAAGAGATCCTCGACGACATCGACGACGCCTCCGGCGACAGCGGGAAGACCGAGGTCGGCGAGCTGAAGGACAGCTTCGGCAACCGCGGCGCGGCGGCGTTCCTGATCGTGCCCGCGCTCATCGGCATCTCGCCCGTCGCAGGCATCCCCTCGGTCCCGACGATCATCGCGGCCGTGATCCTGCTCTTCGCCGTGCAGATCGCGATGGGGCGGGACGGCTACTGGATGCCCGGCTTCCTCGAGAAGCGGAAGATCAGCGGCGACAAGCTGTCGGGCTTCGCGGACAAGATGCGCGGCGTGGCGCACTGGATCGACGAGCACATGGGCAACCGCCTGACCGTCCTGTCCGGGCCGACCGCGACGCGTGTCGCGGGGGGCGCCGTCGTCCTGCTCTGCCTCGCCGTGCCGCCGCTGGAGTTCCTGCCCTTCGCCGCCGCCCTGCCCTTCGCCGCGATCGCGCTGATCGGGCTGGCGCTGCTGCTGAAGGACGGGCTGGTGATGCTGCTGGCGATGGTGGCGACCGTGGGCGCGGTCGTCGGCGGCCTCTGGATGTGGCTTGGCGGCTAGACCCCGACGCCCGCCGCCAGCAGCCGCTCGCGCCGGCGGAGGCGCGCCTCGCGCCAGGTCAGCAGGCTGATCGCCGCCACGATGATGAGGCCGCCGAGGACCACCCAGCCGTCCACCGGCTCGCCGAAGGCGACGGCGCCGAGCGTCGCGGCCCAGACCAGCTGCAGGAACGTGACCGGCTGGGTCACCGTCAGCGGCGCCGAGGCGAAGGCGAAGGTCATGAACGTGTGGCCCAGCGTCGCGAAGAGCGCGGCCAGCGCGTAGAAGCCCAGCTCGCCCAGGGTCGGCGTGACCCAGACCGCCAGCGCGAACGGCAGCAGGCCGACCGTCACCGTCGCCTGCAGCATGCCGACCACCACCGTCGCCGAGACCTCGTCCGAGACGACCTTGGCGATCAGATAGCTGGCGGCGAGGCAGAGCGCGGTGCCCAGCATCGCGACGTGGCCCGGATCGATCTCGCGCAGGCCCGGCCGCAGGATGATGAGCGCGCCGGTGAAGGCGGCGATCACGGTCAGCAGGCGCCGCAGCGGCAGCCCCTCGCGGAACAGGAACGCCGCGCCGAGGGAGACGTAGACCGGGTTGAGGTAATTGAGCGCCGTCACCTCGGCGATGGCGATGCGGGTCATCGCGTAGAACCACAGGATCACGCCGCCGGTATGGGCGAGGCCGCGCAAGGCGAACAGCGTCAGCTGGCGGCGGGTGAGGTGCGCACGCAGGATCGCGCCGGCGGCGGGGATCAGGATCGGCAGCGCCAGGGCATAGCGCAGGAAGGCGGATTCCGCGGCGGGCACGCGGGTGCCCGCGGCCTTCACCGTCGCGGTCAGGGCCACGAAACAGGCCCCAGTCGCCACCATCCAGAGGACGCCCCTCAGGGGGTTCTGCTCGCGCTCCGCCATGCCGCCTGCCCTATCCACCGAGGATCAGCCCGGCCGCGATCAGCCACATGAGGCCGCCGACGAGGGCGTCAAGCGCCCGCCACGTCCCCGGCCGCGCGAAGGCCGGCGCCAGCGCCCGCGCGCCGTAGCCGAGGGCGAAGAAGAACACGAACGACGCGGTGACGGCGCCGCCGCCGAAGGCCAGCCGCGACTCCTGCGTCGCCGCGACCGAGCCGACGAGGACGACCGTGTCGAGGTAGACATGCGGGTTCAGCCAGGTGAGCGCGAGGCAGGTGAGAACCGCCTGCGCCCGGCTCTGCGTCCCCGGCCCCGCGGCCGTCAGCGTCTCCGCCCCGCGCCAGGCGCTGCGGAACGCCAGCGCGCCGTAGACGATCAGGAACGCCGCCCCGCCCCAGCGCATCAGGACCGGCAGTCCCGGCGCCGCCTCGCTGAGCGCACCGAAGCCCGCGACGCCGGCCGCGATCAGCACCGCATCCGACAGCGCGCAGGTCAGCACCACCGGCAGGACATGCGCCCTGCGCAGCCCCTGGCGCAGCACGAACGCGTTCTGCGCGCCGATCGCGAGGATCAGCGACAGGCCGAGCGTGAAGCCGGCGAGCGCGGCGCCCATGCGGTCCCCCCTGATGGAGATGTCGGACAGGAGGGGCGCTGCCCCTCTGCGCCTGACGGCGCATTCACCCCGGAGGTATTTGAAGCAAGATAGGGGAGCAAGGGCCCGGCGCCCCGGGGGGCGCGCGCGCCTTGCCTCCGGCCGGGGGCGGCGCTAGCAGGGCGGAATGCGCATCCTCTACCTTGGCGACGTGATGGGACGGGCCGGCCGGCGGGCCGTGGCCGAGCGGCTGCCCTCCCTGCGCGAGCGGTGGCGGCTGGAGTTCGTCGTGGTGAACGGCGAGAACGCGACCTCGGGTCACGGCCTGTCGGCGGCGCACGCCAGGGGCCTGTTCGAGGCGGGGGCGGACGTGGTGACGCTGGGCGACCACGCCTTCGACCAGAAGGACATGATGCAGGCGGTCGAGGCCGACCCGCGCATCCTGCGACCCGTAAATTATTCCAAGGCCGCGCCGGGCAAGGGGGCGCGGATGTTCGAGGCGCCCGGCGGGCGCAAGGTGCTGGTGGCGCAGGTGCTGGGCCAGGTCTTCATGAAGCGGCCGTTCGACGATCCCTTCTCGGCGATCGAGGGCGTCCTGAAGGCGCACCCGCTGGGCGGTCTCGTCAGCGCCAGCGTGATCGACGTCCATTGCGAGGCGACGAGCGAGAAGATGGCGATGGGCCATTACTGCGATGGCCGGGCGAGCCTGGTGGTCGGCAGCCACACCCACGTGCCGACGGGGGATGCGCAGATCCTTCCGGGCGGGACGGCCTACCTGACCGACGCCGGCATGTGCGGCGACTATCTCAGCGTGATCGGCATGGACAAGGCGGAACCGCTGCGCCGCTTCGTCACCGGCATGGGCAAGGAGCGCTTCACGCCGGCGGACGGCGAGGCGTCGCTGTGCGGCCTGTATGTCGAGACCGACGACCGGACGGGCAAGGCGCTGCGGGCCGTCCCGGTGCGGCAGGGCGGACGGCTGGCGGAGAGCGGGCCGGAATGACCGCACGCGCGGGCGGGGGGCGCGGGCGCCTGCCCCTGATCGCGGCGCTGGTCGGGATCGGCGCCCTGTGGGGCGCGACGACGCCGCTGATCAAGATCTCCGTCTCCACCGGCTACCGGCCCTTCGGGCTGATGTTCTGGCAGCTGGCGATCATGTGCGTGCTGCTGGGGGCCGTCGCGGTGACGCGGGGCGGCGGGGTGCCGCGGGGGCGGCGGGCGTGGGCGGCGTGCCTGTTCGTCGCGCTCGCCGGGACGGTGCTGCCGAACGCGGTCTCGTACCGCGCGGCGACGGTGCTGCCGGCCGGGATCATGGCGATCGTGATCGCCACGGTGCCCCTGTTCGCGCTGCCGATGGCGGTGGCGCTGCGGATCGACCGGTTCGCGCCCACGCGGCTCGCCGGCCTCGCGCTCGGCCTTTCCGGCGTCGTCCTGATCGCGCTGCCCGAGGCGGCCCTGCCCACGCCGGCGATGGCGGCGATGCTGCCGCTCGCGCTGGTCGCGCCGCTGCTCTACGCGGTCGAGGGCAACGGCGTGGCGCTCCTGCAGGACCAGGTGCCGGGGCCGCTGCCCCTCCTCCTCGGCGCGTCCCTGATCGGGCTGGTCCTGGTGACGCCGGTCGCGCTGGCGACGGGGCAGTTCATCCGGCCCCGAGGCGGCCTCGGCGCGGCCGAGGGCGCGATCGCCGGGATCGGTCTCTTCAACGCCGTCGCCTATGCCGGATACCTGTGGATGATCCGCACCGGCGGCGCGGTATGGGCGGCGCAGGTCGGCTATCTGGTCACGGGCTTCGGCGTCGTGTGGTCGATGCTCTTCCTCGGCGAGCGCTACTCGGGCTATGTCTGGACCGCGCTGGCGCTGATGCTTGCGGGGCTCGCCCTCGTCTCGCCGCGCGAGGAGACCGCGCCGCACATCGCGGCACAGACGGGGACGGACGCCTAGCCTTGTTCGGGATCGAGCTTTCCGCCGGCGCGCAGCCGATCGCTGCCGGCCTCATCATCCTCGCCATGCTCGTGGCCTTCGTGCGCGAGGTCTACCCGGTCGAGGTGGTGGCCATCCTCGGCGCCATCGCGATGATCGTCCTCGGCCTTCTGCCGCAGGCCGACGCGCTGGAGGTGTTCGCCAACCCCGCGCCCTGGACCATCGCCGCGCTGTTCATCGTGGTGGGGGCGCTGGTGCGCACCGGGGCGCTCGACTGGATCTCGGGCCAGGCGGCGAGCCACGTGGAGGTCCGGCCGCGGACGACGCTGGCCGTCCTCGTCATGACCGTCCTCGCGATGTCGGCCTTCGTGAACAACACGCCCATCGTCGTGGTGATGATCCCGATCTTCGTGCGCCTGGCCGCGCAGCTGAAGATGGCGCCGTCGCGCCTTCTGATCCCGCTCAGCTACTTCGCGATCTTCGGCGGGATGATCACGCTGATCGGCACCTCGACCAACCTCCTGGTGGACGGCATCGTGCGCGAGGCGGGCGAGCGGCCGTTCGGCATCTTCGAGATCACCGGCGCGGGCCTCGTCATGGCCGCGGTCGCGGTCGCCTATCTCGGCCTGTTCGGGCGGCACCTGCTGCCCGAGCGCGATTCGATGGCGGGCCTGTTGTCCGACCGCAGCCGGATGCGGTTCTTCACCGAGGCCGTCATCCCGCCCGACAGCAACCTGATCGGCCGCGAGGCGACCGACGTGCAGCTCTTCAAGCGCGACGGCGTGCGCCTCGTCGACGTGATCCGCGGCGACGCCTCGCTGCGGCGCAACCTCGCCGGCGTCACGCTGGAGGTGGGGGACCGGGTGGTCCTGCGGACCGCGATGACGGAACTGCTGTCGCTGCAGCGGAACAAGGCGCTGCGCCGGGTCGACCAGGTCTCGGCGGTGGAGACGACCACGGTGGAGTGCCTGATCACGCCCGACTGCAAGATGGTCGGCCGGCGGATGGGCGACCTGCGCCTGCGGCGGAGGTTCGGGGTCTATCCCCTCGCCGTGCACCGGCGTGACCGCAACATCGGCCGGCAGATCGACGACCTCGTGGTGCGGGTCGGCGACACGCTGCTGCTGGAGGGGGCGCCGGCGGACATCCAGCGCCTGGCGACCGAGATGAACCTCGTCGACGTCTCGCACCCGACGGCGCGGGCCTACCGGCGCCAGCACGCGCCGATCGTCCTGGCCGTGCTGGCCGGGATCGTGATCCTGTCGGCGGTGGGCGTCGCGCCGATCGGCACGCTCGCCTTCATCGGCGTGGCCATCGTGCTGGTGACCCGCTGCATCGATGCCGAGGAGGCGTTCGGCTACATCGAGGGCCGGCTCCTCGCGCTGATCTTCGCGATGCTGGCGGTGGGCGCCGGGCTCGAGCGGTCGGGCGCGGTGCAGATCGCGGTCGACTGGCTCGCGCCCTGGCTGTCCGACCTGCCGCCGTACCTGCTGGTGCTGTGCGTCTACCTCATCGCCTCGACGCTGACCGAGGTGGTGTCGAACAACGCGGTGGCGGTGATCCTGACGCCGGTGGCGCTGGGGCTGGCGCAGACGCTGGGGGTCGATCCGCGGCCGCTGATCGTGGCGGTGATGTTCGGCGCCTCGGCCGCCTTCGCGACGCCCATCGGCTACCAGACGAACACGCTGGTCTACGGGCCGGGCGGGTACAAGTTCGTGGATTTCCTGAAGGTGGGTGTGCCGCTGAACCTGCTGACCGCGCTGACGGCCGCGGCGGTCATCCCGTGGTTCTTTCCGCTATAGCCTGACACGCGCTCTGCGGGAGGCGGCGGCCTCCGCTCGCGCTCCCGCCCCGGCCTTGAGCCGGCAACTGTAACCTCAGGGGTTGGCTGTCGCGTAGTCCTTGGCGTCGCGGAGCATGGCGTTGAGGACGGTGAGGAGCTTGCGTGCGACGGCGATGATGGCCTGCTTGGGACGCTTTCCGGCGGCCTCGAGGCGGGCGCGGAAGGCGGCGAAGGCAGGGTCCCGGCGCGAGGCCTGCAGGCCGGCGAGGTAGAGCAGCGAGCGGATCACCGGTCGGCCGCCGGCGATCCTGCGGGGCGGGCTGCGCATCCCGGAGTCGCGCGCGACCGGCGCCAGTCCCGCCAG
>NZ_KB902309.1 GCF_000379485.1 Wenxinia marina DSM 24838 | reverse complement strand
CCGCCCCGCCCTCCAGCGCATTGCGCTGGCCGTTGCCGATGATCCGGTTGCCGAACTCGTTGCCGGTGGCCGAGACGTCCTGCACCACCTCGCCGCCTTCGTCGCGCACCCGGCGCAGCTCCAGCTGCTCGATCCGCTGGCCCTCGTCGAGGGTGTAGTCGGTATAGGCGCGCACCACGTCGTGGGAGCCTCGGGCGCCCCGGCCTTCCTCGATCACCATGTCGCCTGCGCTGTCGACGATGAAGAGGTCGGACCCCCGGCTGCCGATCATCGTGTCGTCGCCGGCCTTGCCGTCGAACACCGTCTCGGAGTTGAAGATCGCCCTGAGCGTGTTGCCCAGCTCGTTGCCGACGACCACGTCCCAGGCGGTCAGGTTCTCGACGTTGGCATAGCCCTCGAGCGAGAACTCCCCCTCGAAGACGATGGTGTCGGTGCCGCCGTCCACCTCCTCGACGATCACGTCGGGGCCGTCCTCGTTGTAGAGGTAGGTGGGATACCAGTAGGTGTCGTCGCCGTCCCCGCCGATCAGTGTGTCGGCATAGAGGTCGTCGCCCCAGATCTCGTCGTCGCCGCCGCCCGCGCGGACCACGTCGCCGCCGAGATCCTGGCCCCGGAACAGCTCGCCGCTGAAGATCCGCTCGCCCGCATCGGTGCCCAGGATCTCGTCCGGTCCGAGGGAGCCGTAGATGTCGAAGATGTCGGAACTGCCGCGATTGTCGACCAGGGCGACCGCATCGGTGTCGACGAAGATCACCGACACCGCGACCTCCGCGGTCCCCTCCTCCAGAACGCCGCTCGTGGCGATGCCGATACCGACGTAGTCATAGTCGCCGTTGTCCAGCGCCTCGGCATAGCCCGGCGCCTCGGCCTTGAGCCGCTCGTTCAGGATCGGCCCGCCGGTGGGAAAGACCCCGGCGCCGGGATGGTCGAAATACCAGGTCGCCTCGACCGCGCTACCGGTGACGGACAGGCCCTCGGCCTCCACCCTCTGCACGATCGGACCCGCTGGGGCGCCCGCGTCCCCGGCGGCGAGGATCCGGGTCGCCGCCGCGTCGGCGACGGCGTTCAGGCGGCCTTCCGCCAGGACATACCCGTCGCTGTCGCTCTGCAGGAAGTTGAGAATGCTCTCTTCCCGCATCGTCAGGAAAGTTGCGGCCATGGCGTGTCCTCCTTGCTGAAGGGTCAGCCTATCCGCCGCTGTCCCCGGGGCAACCTCAAACCAGCCAGACATCCCCGATCATCGGCGTGTCGCCGCCTTCGTCGAAGGCGATCAGCGCCACCGGGGCGATCCCGCCCGCGCCGTCGAT
>NZ_KB902308.1 GCF_000379485.1 Wenxinia marina DSM 24838 | reverse complement strand
CGGTCGTTCGGTCCAGCACGGCCAGCGGTCTGCCTCGATCCGCCTCGTGCGGCTGGGCGGCGAGAAGGGCGCGGGTGTAGGGGTGCGTGGGGGCGCTGAGGATGCGGCAGGCCGGGCCGACCTCGACCAGCCGTCCCTCGCGCATCACCGCCACCTCGTCCGCCACCTCGCTGACGACGGCAAGATCGTGCGCGATCATCAGCAGGGTCAGTCCGGTTTCGACGCGCAGGTCCGACAGGAGCCGCAGGATCGCCTTCTGCACGGTCATGTCCAGCGCGGTCGTCGGTTCGTCCGCGACGATCAGCTCCGGCCTCCCGGCGAGGGCGAGCGCGATCATGACGCGCTGGCGCATTCCGCCCGACAGTTCGTGCGGAAATGCCCGCATGACGCGGGCAGGGTTGCGCAATCTGACCTGATCCAGCAGTTCCACCGCCCGCGTGGCGGGGTCGGTGGCGGGATCGACGGTGCGGATGGTCTCCGTCATCTGCGTGCCGATCCGCAGGACGGGGTCCAGACTGGCGAGCGAGGCCTGGGGCACGAGCGCCATCCTTCGCCCCCAGATCTGCCGCCATGCGGTCCGATTGAGATTGGCGACGTCGCGTCCGTCGACCACGACCCGCCCCGCCGTGATGCGGCCACCCTTGCGGCCCAGCAGTCCGGAGATGGCGCGCGCCGTCACCGTCTTGCCGGAGCCCGACTCGCCGACGATGGCGAGCGAAGAACCCCGCTCGATCGAGAAGGAGATCTCGTGGACCACCTGAAAGCCCCCGAAGGCGATGGACAGACCATCGACCTCGACCATCGGCGGGTGAGCATCCGGTCGCAGAGTCATCGGCCATCTCTCCGGTCGCTCAGGAACGAGTCCGCCACGAAGCTGAGACCCAGTCCGGTGATTGCCAGGACGCCGCCCGGCAGGACGATGATCCACCACGCGTTCCGCAGAAAGGCGCGCCCCTCATACATGATGCTGCCCCATTCGGCGGTCGGTGGCTGGACACCTGCGCCGAGGAACGGCAGCGACGCGAGGATGACGACGACGAGGACGACATCGCCGATCTCATAGGCCAGCGTGATGCGGCTGACGCCGGGCAGGATGTGACCGAAGACGATGCGCGGCCCGCTGAGCCCGGCGAGGCGCGATGCGACGACGAAGTCGGAATTCCGCAAGGTCAGCGCCTGTCCGCGTGCCAGCCGGGCATACACGGCCCACTGCACGCACATCAGAGCCGCGAGCGACGGGCCGAGGCCAGCCGGTGCTCCGAAGAGCCGGCTGTCCGACCCGAACATGACCACCAGCGTCAGGAGCAG
>NZ_KB902307.1 GCF_000379485.1 Wenxinia marina DSM 24838 | reverse complement strand
CGGTCGTTCGGTCCAGCACGGCCAGCGGTCTGCCTCGATCCGCCTCGTGCGGCTGGGCGGCGAGAAGGGCGCGGGTGTAGGGGTGCGTGGGGGCGGTGAGGATGCGGCGGGCCGGGCCGACCTCGACCAGCCGTCCCTCGCGCATCACCGCCACCTCGTCCGCCACCTCGCTCACGACGGCAAGATCGTGCGCGATCATCAGCAGGGTCAGTCCGGTTTCGGCGCGCAGGTCAGACAGGAGCCGAAGGATCGCCTTCTGCACGGTCATGTCCAGCGCGGTCGTCGGTTCGTCCGCGACGATCAGTTCCGGCCTGCCGGCGAGGGCGAGGGCGATCATGACCCGCTGGCGCATTCCGCCCGACAGTTCGTGCGGAAAGGCCCGCATGAGGCGGGCCGGGTCGCGCAATTTGACCTGATCCAGCAGTTCCACCGCCCGCGTGGCGGGGTCGGCGGCAGGATCGACGGTGCGGATGGTCTCCGTCATCTGGGTGCCGATCCGCAGGACGGGGTCCAGACTGGCGAGCGAGGCCTGGGGCACGAGCGCCATCCTTCGCCCCCAGATCTGCCGCCATACGGTCCGGTCGAGATTGGCGACGTCGCGTCCGTCGACCACGACCCGCCCCGCCGTGATGCGGCCACCCTTGCGGCCCAGCAGTCCGGAAATGGCGCGCGCCGTGACCGTCTTGCCGGAGCCCGACTCGCCGACGATGGCGAGCGAGGACCCCCGCTCGATCGAGAAGAAGATCTCGTGGACCACCTGAAGGGCCCCGAAGGCGATGGACAGACCATCGACCTCGACCATCGGCGGGTGAGCATCCGGTCGCAGGGTCATCGGCCATCCCTCCGGTCGCTCAGGAACGAGTCCGCTACGAAGCTGAGACCCAGTCCGGTGATTGCCAGGACGCTGCCCGGCAGGACGATGATCCACCACGCGTTCCGCAGAAAGGCGCGCCCCTCATACATGATGCTGCCCCATTCGGCGGTCGGTGGCTGGACACCCGCGCCGAGGAACGGCAGCGACGCGAGGATGACGACGACGAGGACGACGTCGCCGATCGCATAGGCCAGCGTGATGCGGCTGACGCCCGGCAGGATGTGACCGAAGACGATGCGCGGCCCGCTGAGCCCGGCGAGGCGCGAGGCGACGACGAAGTCGGAATTCCGCAATGTCAGCGCCTGTCCGCGCGCCAGCCGGGCATACACGGCCCACTGAACGCACATCAGAGCCGCGAGCGACGGGCCGAGGCCAGCCGGTGCTCCGAAGAGCCGGCTGTCCGACCCGAACATGACCACCAGCGTCAGGAGCAG
>NZ_KB902306.1 GCF_000379485.1 Wenxinia marina DSM 24838 | reverse complement strand
ACGGCCGGAAAAATCCAGCTTCCGGCGGTCCAGCGTTGGGGAGCGGAGCAGACGGCCGGAAAAATCCAGCCTCCAGCGGTCCAGGTTTGGGAAGCGGAGAAATCGTCGCTGGTCTTCTATTCAGGATGAACATCCCGAGGGGAGCATCCAGCGTCGAGAACGACGGCGATCCAGTCGACATCGAGCGAAAGCCCCTGTTCCAAGAGCCACGCCTCTTGAAGCCGGTAGGCGGGTAGTTCTTGCGCGGCTGGGCAATACCAGTGGTGAGGCGTCTGCCGATGATGAATAAGCTCGTGAAGCAACACTGCGACATCGCCTGGCCTGTGGGGCTCCCAAGGGCTTACCAGTAGGATTTCAGATCGTTCGGGATCATAGAGACCCCGGAGGGGACCGCGCTGGAAACTCGTCGTAGGACCCTGCCGCGCCGCTGCCTCCCACTCGCTGACAAGGCGAACGCTGGGAGCTACGTCGCGGCGCGGCCAATTCGCCCGTGCGTCGAGCCAGTCATCCAGCGACGAGACGAGCTCGCTCATGCTGTCCGCCTGATGCCATTGCAGGACTGGCGCACGCCACGCGTCCTCGGCCTGCGGAAGCGCCGGCAATATGAGGATCGGCACAGTGGCGAGCACCACGGTGAGAGTGGAGCGGGGCATCGAACCCTCCAGAGCATGATTTGGAGATCTGACCACTTGATGGTACGCTGCTGCCCCAAGGCTATCGAACGATTGCTTTTCAGGCTCTCGTGAGCTCAGTTCAGGCAGGCCAGATGGGACGGAAGCTACCCCCGTTCGCGGCAGTCCGCGCTTTCGAAGCAACCGCACGGCATCTGTCGGTGAAGTCTGCCGCGGACGAGTTGTGCCTCACACCCTCGGCAGTCAGCCACCAGATCAAGACGCTCGAAGGGTTTCTTGATACTCGGCTCTTCGAGCGATCGGGCAACAGGATTGCCCTCACCCTGACGGGCGAGACGTATGCCGGCAAACTCACGCATCTGCTGGATTCGATGTCGCAAGAGACAGAGACGGCGCGCGCCGCGGCACGACCGCTGCGCGTTCTTTCCACCCCGGGATTCGCCGCGCGCTGGCTCGTACCGCGCTTGCCCAGGCTGAAGTTCGCGCGCGACCTCCGGCTGCGGGTTTCCAACGGAGCGCCATCCCTCGATTTTGGATTGAACGATGCTGACGTCGTCATTCAGTGGTCGGACGCCCCGACCCCCGGACTGCTCGTCGAGCCCCTTATTGCCTCTTCACGCTACCCGGTCATCTCGCCAGTGCTGCGGGAGCGCTTGAACGTACGGCGCCCCAAAGACCTGTTGCGCGTCACGCTCTTCTACGACGAGACAGACGATGCCTGGCCCGAATGGTTCGCCGCAGCAGGTCTGGCTGGAGCGAGCTTGCCGCCTGGACCGACCTACCCCAATTGCGAACTCTCGACGACGATGGTCGAGCAGCATCAGGGCGTAGCGCTGGCCTATGATGCCGTCGTGCGGGGCACCATTCTCTCCGGACGATTGCAGCGACTCTTCGACGTGTCGACACTGCCTATGTCGATCTATTCGATCGCCGTACCCGAGAGGCATGCTGGTGATTGTCGGGTCACAGACTTTCGACGATGGCTGCGGGCGGAAGCCGAAGCCGAGGGAGTTCGGCCATGCCATCTGACGCGCGCAGCAGAATAACGCTGACCGACAGGGTCGTGAGCTCTCGCCGCCCGGGATGCGGCGCGATCCTCTTGTGCGTCGGTCACGGTCGGCGCTCTGCACGACCGCCTCGATCTCGGCGCGAGGGACTGTCAGAGGAACCGCTTGAGCGGGGCAGGGCGTCCACCTAGCCTCGCCGGATGACCCAGCCGAACCCGTTCCGCTACTTCAAGACCAGCCCCGAGATCATCCGCCTGGCGGTGATGCTGTATGTCCGCTTCCCGCTCTCACTGCGGAATGTCGAGGACCTGCTGCATGAGCGCGGTATCGAGGTCAGCCATGAGACGATCCGCTACTGGTGGAACAGGTTCGGGCCGATGTCGCGGCGGAGATCCGGCGGCGCCGAATACAGAGCCTGCGGTCCAGCAGATGGCAGTGGCACCTCGACGAGATCTTCGTGAAGATCAACGGCAAGACGCACTACCTCTGGCGCGCCGTCGACGAGGGCGAGGTGCTGGAGGCGGTCGTCACCAAGACCCGGGACCGCGCGGCAGCCTTACGTTTTCTGAAGAAACTGCTGCGCCGTCACGGCCGGCCAGAGATCCTGGTCACCAACAGGCTGCGGACCTACGGCGCTGCCCTTCGGCAACTGGACCTGCAGGGCAAGCAGCAGTCGGACGGTCGCTGGATCAACAACAGGGCGGAGAACTCCCACCTGCCGCTCCGACGACGAGAGAGGGCGATGCTCCGGTTCCGGCGGATGCGAAGTCTCCAGAAGTTCGCCGCCGTCCACTCCTCCGTCTACAACCACTTCAATCTCGAGCTTAGCCTCTCCAGCCGAACCATTTTCAGGACGAACCGCACCGCCGCATTAGAGGAGTGGCGCGGCCTCTACGCGGCGTAGGGGAAGCTCGTCCGCCGCAAACTGAGACTGGTTTGCATTTGTCTGACAGCACCCCGCGAGCGCCATCCCGCGCCGGTTTCCCGCGCCCGTCTCAGCGTCCCCAAAGTGCCGGTTCGAATTTTCGCTGATTTCCCTGATCAGCCCCGGTTAACAGGGAATCTTGGCCGCATGAGCGACAAAGGGTCCGGCGGGCGACCTTGTCGGCCAGCGAAATCAGTGGTTAGCGTCCGAGGACGTGGTGTAATTTCAGCGCCGTCGACGGTGTGATCCCGGGTGGTCACCGATGTGTATGGTCGAGGTGGAGTTTGACGACT
>NZ_KB902305.1 GCF_000379485.1 Wenxinia marina DSM 24838 | reverse complement strand
GAACGACGTTACGCTGGACTTCTCGCGCCCCGGCAAGCCGACCGACAACGGGTTCATCGAGGCGTTCAATTCGAAGCTCCGGGCGGAGTGCCTGAACGCCCACTGGTTCATGAGCCTTGCCGACGCCCGCGAAAAGCTCGAGGATTGGCGTAGGCACTACAACGAGNACCGACCCCACAGCGCGATCGGATACAACGTCCCGATCGCGATGCATTTTCCCGATGGCGCGACCAGCCCGTCATCGTGAGACGGCCGGAAAAATCCAGCTTCCGGCGGTCCAGCGTTGGGGAGCGGAGCAAGCGCTTCGGCGCGATGCGCTGCGTTGTGTCGAACATCGGGGGCGGGCGCTCGGGCGCAAAGACGTTGCGGCTGCAGCTCTTCGATGGCGGCGGCGCGCCGTTCCGCGAAGTGGTCGCGAAGCTCGCTACGCTCGACCGCGTTCAAGATGAGGACCGCCGCTACGAGGCGCACATCATCCTGCTCAACGCTTCGGTCACGCCGCGCAAGATGGCGATGCTGGAGTTCGGCGCTGGACCGATAGCCGGACTGTTCTATCAACTGGCGCAGGGGCACGACGATTCACTGTTCGCGACTTTGGCAAAGGAGGACGCACGCGGGGCTGCCGCCGTCGCGGAGACTGCCGCGGCATTCAACGACTGGTCCTTTGGAAAACCGGAGAGTCGCCGCACCGTGAAAGAGGTGCGCCAGTGCTGGGTAGGCGACGACAAGGCGGACGAGCTGCAGGCAACGTATGGGCTCGATTGGGCGGCAAATTTCGAGGCGCGCGAACTGCAGACGCGCTGGTGCTGCGTTCATGGCGACCTGCACGGCGAGAACATCTTAGTCAATGCTGGCGGCAAGATCATGATCATCGATTATGGCGACGTCGAGCACAGCGCAGCGAGCTATGATGCGATCAGCTTGGAGCTCAGCGCCGTGCTTCAGCAGAACGAGACGATCTGCGCGGCTTGGCCGACCGCGGAGCAGTGCCGGCAGTGGCACGACCTTGATATCTACTTGGCCGGCTGTCCGGTGCCAGAATTCGTGCGGGCCTGTCGTGAGTGGGCCCTGAGGGTCGCGGCGGGGCGCCGGGAGATCGCGGCTTGCGCCTATACTTATCTCCTCCGGCAACTCAAGTATCCGGATACGGACAAGGGCCGCATCCTTGCGCTGCTCGAAGGCGTGCGCGCTCTCATGCAGTCAACGTGATTACAAGGCGGTAAGAACCGACTGGGATAGAGGCAAACACGCGGCCCCTTTTGGCAACTTGGCCCAGGCCCTCGATCTGATTGTGGCTTGGGTGACCGACCAATACGCCCCACGGTCCCGCGCTGCCCTCAGCTACGAGACATCCGTAAGCTTCGCCCTGCAGGCCTGTGATCGACTAATCCTGATCCGTCGAATAGCCGACATCGATGATCTGCTGAACAGGAGCCATGACAAGGCCATCCCGACCGACGAGCGAGAGGTCGCCGATCCGTCGTCGGCTTCGGGGAACCAGCGTCAGACCTTTCAAATAGTCATTCAGAAGACCCTCCTCGAAACCGACGAAAAGCACAAGATCGGGTTTCGGAACCAGTGACGCAATCTCCTTCGCTCGCTCGAAATCCCGGTCGAGCGAGCCAAAGGGCGTAATGATTGTGCCGGCAAAGATCGCTTTGTCCTGATCGCCGGCAACTTGCACGCGGCGATGCGGCGCGACGGCGAGCTTACCATCGACGCTCATAAGAAGGCCAAGACCGAGAGCAGTCTGCTCGACGTAGGTTCTCGCAACAGCCTGAACCAATTCTGAGATCTCCTCTGGCTTCGGAGTCTCCCCTTCGGTTTCTGGATCGAGGGCGTAGAGGAAGGGGTCACGCGCCGGATTCGCCAAGCCCCAGCGCGACATTACTGCCCAGCCTTTTGGGCGCTTCGACTGCCAAATCGTCTTTGAGCCACGGCGCACCCCCTTCTGAACGCGAATGCCCTGAATCTGGCCGTCTGCGGTCTTGATTGGCCCCGGCATGCCACCGCGCGTCGCATTGCCCTTCTGGTGCGAACCCTTGGCCTCGCCGATGGCGAGCTCGCCTGGACGCGCACAGATCCAGTCGGGCATTTCGGTCTGCGACCTCGGCTTGCGGATGACCCGCCAGCTTGGCGACAGGTGGAAACTGTCACCATCGATCGCTGTGAACCAAACGAAGTCATGATGCTGCTCAAGATAGGCGCGCGCAAAGAAGCGGCCGAAAAGACCTGAAAAGCTGCGACGCATTTCAGTCCCGCGACCGGGGCCTCTATCGCGCCACACGAGATTCGGGCCCGGCTCCAACAGGTCTTCAAGAAGGCCAAAAAGCGACGTCGATCGCGGCGCGGTTTGGAGAATTTCGTTCCAAGCGCAGCGGGCAACCTCATCGATGTCTAGGGAGACCTGGGCCACTGGATGACCGCGAGACGTTTTCAGGTGCGCCGGACAGGCCGAGGACGGCTTGATGACAAAACGCTGCGTTCGTGTATTCACCGTTGAGGCTCGACTTCTGTTTGGGGTAAGTGTTCTAATGCTCTACTCATGCATTTTCCGACGATGGCGTTTAGGCATTCGAACTGCGGACGTCTGCTCTGGCTTATCTGCGGTGCGGCATCCTGTGAGAAGCGAAATTCCATTATGGACCGGCCGTTCGCGCAATCGGACTATCCATCGCAAGATCAATATTCGACTCCGATAGAAGGATAAGCTATCCTTCGCGGCATTCGACCACCAAATCGGTAGCCTCTATTCAATATGACCCACGGCATCATCGAACGAGGCTGAGACTTTCGAAAGCCGGGCAGGCTATCAAAGCCTTGAGTATTCTCGAGCCAATCATAGACGCAAAATTTTATGATGTCCTCGATTTCAAGATAGTAGCCCTTGTGGGAACGCACGCGGTCAAACGATATTCTTCCGCAGGACACGGTGTATTACCGCGGCGCCCCACAATACCAAAATGGTTGTGAGCTTTGGTGAGTCGCTTATTGAAGTTGATGGCCTTTCCGATGTAGGCGATACGCATATCGTCGTTCTGACGCCAATGAGAACGAATAAAGGCGTAGATGCCGCCTTGCCCCCTCCAACTGGGCGGGACGTTAAAGTTAGGTTCATGGCTTTCCCATAACCTAGGAGTCGACCAGTTGATAGTCGCCTGTCGGTAGTATTTTCGCCCACTATTCCCCGAGATGTCTTCGGGGTCATCCCAGAGTTGGCATAGTTCCAAAGCACTCTCCAAGCTATTTCTTCAGAGTGATAAATTTCTCGATTCATCAGAATTGGTCCACGGGCAACTTGTCAAGCTGGTGGTTGATGGTATCTGGGCGAAATCCTGACGCAACGACGGTGTCCAGATTGTATTGAGCAAGGCCAGCTTTCAATGGCTACTATGTGGCAAGCATGTTTTAGGCGAACGACGGCCATGGGCGGGGAGCGCTAATCTCATCAAGGATCATCGAACGTCCGGTCTGGGCCGAAAGCGCTCTCTGGGTCCGACTGGATACCTCTCCGGGCCATACCGCAGCGTTTTCTTCCGACAATGCCCTTCGAGAAAGATCGCCACGATCGCGTTGATCTTGGTCTGGCGTCGCTGTTCGCATCGGTTCGGTCTCCATCGCGTCTCGCCGACCGGCGGCCGCGAAAACGTCGCGCCTCGTCCGCCTGCGCTCCGGCGATGGCCGGGGCGGTCAGGCCCCTGTAGGATCGGCGCCGTCGGAGAGGTTGAGGAGACGAGGCCCCATGGCAACGATCAAAATGCGCGAGCTGAAGACCGGCTACACCTACCGCTCAGCCTGGACCGGGTTCGCGAAGGGCCGCGGGCTCGACATCGAGGGCGCCCCGATCCTGCACAGCTCCCGCGTCCGGGCGAGCGATGGGAACATACGAGGATCCCTTCAAGGGGTCACGGAGCGGGTTCTCGGCGAAATACGAGCAGTTTATGGACGGCCTGCGGACGAGCCGATACGCGCTGGTTCGCCACGGCGGGCGGGACGAGAGCGGCGAGATGTTCGGCACGGGGATGCTCATCGCGATCTACGAACTCCTCTCGCACCAAATCGACGACGAGGGCGGCGTCAGGGTCCGCCTCGGCGAGCGCATCGCGATCTGAAGGGGAGAGCCGATGCGCACGACGTTCCGGCAGGCACTGATCGACCGCATGGCCCGCGACGGCACGCGAATCGCCGATCTAGCCTCGGGAGCTGGCGTCAGCCGCGACACCATCAACAAGCTGCTGAGCCGCGAGGGCGCCTCCACCTCTGTGGAGAACGCAATGGCCATCGCGGCGTTCTACGGCGAGACGGTCGAGGGCTTCATCGGCGGGCCGGCCGGCGACCGGCTGGCGGCCCTGGTCGCGCAGCTGGACGGGACCGAGCGCGCCCTCGTCGAGGCGCAGATCCGCGGCATCCTGCAGCATCGCGGTGAGGTGGCCAGCTCCGATCCGGGCTCGCGGACAGGACAGTGACGGTGCCACCAGCCCGACCTTGACGCGGACCGAAATGCGCCTGTCGCGTCTGCCCCCTTTGATGGCCTCGATGAGGCACGAACAGCGACGCAGAAGGTTCCGACGTGAGGAACCTCCGTGGTGGCGGCAGCATGCCCAACGTCCTGCGCCGCCAGCTCCTTCGTGGCGGTCTCGACCTCCGCCGGCTACGGCGTCTCCGAGGGCGGTCAAACGAGCCTCTCCTCGGCGCCGGCGACCTGTGCGCCCGGCGTTTTCACGGTGAGCATCGACGACGGCTTCGGCGCGGCCGGCGCGCCGGCCAAGATGGTGCGTCGGTAGCGGGGAGGCGAAACCGCGGCCTGCTCTACTCGCCGTCTGTCCGGAGATGACGGCTAAGGCTGAGGGAGCTACGGGATCAGACAGGCGTCAGTCAGCCCCGAGCGTCCTCCGCCGACCGATAGGCAGAGCCGATGACGCTCGACACCTCGGCTGCAAGCGTCAGGAGCGCATCTCCTCGTCCAGGTGAGCGGAGTTCATTGATGAACTGGCTTAGCATGTCGTCGGATGCCAGCACCGGCGGTTGGGCTACCCAAGCGTCGTCGCCTGCACGCCGCAGGCGCACGACGGTATCGACAGGTCCGCACGTCAACATGCCGGATGTCCCAGTGACCTCGATCGAAAAAGAGAAGCGGTCGTTGACGAAGCTGACTTCGGCGACCGAGATGGCCCCCGACGGGAAGCGCATGATGTAGGCTGCGTTGTCCTCTACCCCGAGGCCCGCGATCGAACTCATCTCCGCGGACACGGACACCGGCACTTCGCCATGGATCATCATGGCGAGATAGGCCGGATGGGCGCCGAGATCGATCATCACGCCGCCGCCCGCTGCACTGAACTCGAAGAACCCCTTCGGGATCGGCGGTGTCCCGAAGGCGCCCCCATGGGCATAGCGGATCCGCGACGACACGACGCGCCCGATCGACCCTTCGGCGACGATCTGGCGGATGGTGCGATGCGGCGCCTCGCCCATCCGCTGGAGCGAGACCCAGAGGACCAGGCCGGCGTCCCGCGCCTGCCGTGCCAGCGCGGCGGCATCGTCCGGGTCCACGGCCAGCACCTTTTCGGTGAACACGTGCTTGCCGGCGGCAAGCGCGGCGCCGATCACCTGCGGATGGTCGGTGGTCTCGCAATCGACGATCACGGCGTCGATCGCGTCCGAGGCCAGGGCAACGGCAAGGCTCTTCTCGAACGGCAGGCCGTGCGCCGCGGCGAAGGCGCGGCCTCGGGTCTCGTCTCCGTCCCAGACCACCGCGACTTCGGCCTGCTCGTGTCGCAGGGCCCAGTTCAGGTGATCGAGAGCATGGACGTGCCATGTTCCCAGGAGGGCAAACCGCACGGTCACGCCGCCACCGTGGGCATCCGGGGGGTCGAGGCGATCAACTCTCGCGTGTAGCTGTGTTGCGGCGACGTGAGGATGTCGGCGCACGCCCCGCGCTCGACGACGATGCCGTTCTGGATCACGAGCGCCGTATCTGTCATGTGGCGCACGATCTGCAGATCGTGCGAGATCAGGACGAGGGCCAGGCCGCGCTCCTGCCTCAGCCGCAGCATGAGGTTGAGGATCTGCGCCTGAGTGGAGATGTCGAGAGACGAGGTCGGCTCGTCGGCGACGAGAATCTCGGGATCGGCTGCGAGCGCGCGGGCGATGCCGACGCGCTGGCACTGCCCGCCGCTGAGGGTCGCGGGCATCTGATCCTTGCAGGCGTCCGGCAGGCCCACCTCGGTCAGCAGCTGACCTGCCCGCTCCAGCGCGTCTGACCATCGCATCGGCGTCCAGCAGCGCAGGACCTCGGCGACGATCTTGCGCGGCGTGCGCCACGGCGTGAGCGATCCGTAGGGATCCTGGAATATCATCTGGACTTTGCGGCGGCGCGGGTCCCGCCGTCCGATCGTGGACCATTCCGCGCCGAGGACCGACACCCGACCGGAAGTGGGCAGCGTCGCTCCCACCAGCAGCTTGCCGAGGGTCGACTTGCCGCTCCCGCTTTCGCCCACGATTCCGAGGGAGGAGCCACGCGAGATCGCAAGATCGACCGGCTGCAGCGCCGGCGCCGAGGCGCCGGGGTAGACGATCGATGCCGCCTCGGCCATGAGGACGGGGACATCCTTCCGCAGGGGCGGCGCGGGGGGCAGGGTGGGCCGGTGCAGGTCTCCGGTCGTTCGGTCCAGCACGGCCAGCGGTCTGCCTCGATCCGCCTCGTGCGGCTGGGCGGCGAGAAGGGCGCGGGTGTAGGGGTGCGTGGGGGCG
>NZ_KB902304.1 GCF_000379485.1 Wenxinia marina DSM 24838 | reverse complement strand
AGTCGTTGCCGTCCCGCTCGTCCTCATCCAGATCCATCAGTTCGCGTCCCCGGGCGTCCCACTCGGTCCGTCCGGTCGACAGGTTCCACGTGCCCCAGCCGAGGTCGGACGCCGCGGTCGCGAGGGCCAGCGCGTCCTTGGCGGCCCGCAGGTCCGATTCCGTCGCCCGCTGTTCGGTGACGTCGATGTTCACGCNGACCATGCCGACGAAGCGGCCGTCCTCGTTGAAGCGGGGGGCGGCCGACGTGTGAAGACGGCGGTAGACCCCGTCCGCGCGCCGGTACCTGGCTTCGACGTCCATCGGTGTGCGATCCCGCATCGCCCGGGAGAAGGGCTCCGCCAGCGCGTCCCGATCGTCGGGGTGAAGGGTGCGGCCCCAGTCGAACCGGGCGAGGTCGTCGATGTCCACGCCCCAGAACTCGCGCTGCCTGCGGTTGAGGAACACGCATTTCCCGATGTCGTCCCCGAGCCAGAGCATGGCCGGCGCGCCCTCGATGATGGCTCGGTAGAGGTCCAGCGTCTCGGTTTCGGGCGTCTGCTGCAGCAAGCTCCAAGGCATGATCTTCACCTTCGACTTCACCCCGGCCCGCATCTGACACACGCGCGTGAATGATTGGAAGGCACGTGACGGTGGGCGGTATGCGCGCCCGCGGCTCAGTACGCCTCCGTACGAGGCGCGGCTCGACGACCGTTTGCTTAAGCGGCGATCATCTGTTCCGGTTGTTCGACCTCGGCTGATCCCTCTGACATTCCCGAGGCCCGCGCCCGAACGGAGCCAGCCGCTTTCGTTCGCGCTCGGCCCCGGATGGAACATAGAGACAGCAGCTGGCCGAGTTGCACAGACTTCCCGTCTGCGCACAGGTCGGAGGTCCGGAATTCGCGCCCCATGAGATGACGAGCGGTGTAAACCGTTCGAAAACGCACCAAATCTTTCAGAGGAGTCTACAATTGTGAGATACGACGTCGGTCCACCGTCACTATGAAGGCGGAGAAGCAACGACACCAAAGGGACGGAACTCCGGCCGGCCTGTGTCCGGAGGAAGACCTGCATATGAACGCAGACGCGACAGAGAACCTGTTGCTTCAGGCGATGGGTGCCGAACGGGCGTCGGCGCTCCTCCCCCATTTCGAGCCCTGCGACCTCGGCCTCGGCATGCCGCTCGAAACGCCGGGCGAGCCCATCGAGTATGCCTACTTCCCGGAACGCGGAGTCGTCTCGGTGATCGTCCTGGCGCGCGAAGGGGGCGAGCAGGTCGAGGGCGGCCTGATCGGACGCGAGGGACTGACGGGCCAGACCGTCGTCCTGGGCGGGGACCGCTCGCCGCACCTGACGCGGGTCCAGATCCCGGGCCATGCCCGCCGCATCCGCGCCGACCGGTTGCGCGAGGTGATCGAGCGCGACCACGACCTGCAATCCTGGCTGCTGCGCTTTGCTCAGCTGATGTCGATCCAGACGGCGCACGCCGCGCTGGCCTACGCCCGGCTGCGGCTGGAGGAGAAGCTCGCCCGGTGGCTGCTGATGTGCCACGACCGGATCGAGAGCGACGAGCTGTCGCTGACCCACGAGTTCCTTTCGGTGATGCTGGGCGTGCGGCGGGCCGGCGTCACGGTCGCGACCCACACGCTGGAGGGCGAGGGCCTGATCCGCGCCCGACGCGGCCGGATCGAGATCATCGACCGCCGCGGGCTGCGGCGCGTCGCCGGCGCGGGCTACGGCACGCCCGAGACGGAGTACGAACGCCTCATCGGTCTGCCGATGTCGCGGGAAGACCGATCCTGAACACGGCGCCGCCGTCGGTGTCGGCCGACAGCGTGCCGCCGTGCCGCTCGACCACGCCGAGGACCAGGCGCATCCCCAGACCGCCCGCCGCCTCGGGGACAAACCCGTCCGGCAGGCCGGGACCATCGTCCCGCACCGTCAGAACCACCCCGTCCGCCTCCAGCATCGCCGACACGCGCAGCGTGCCGCTGCGCCAGTCGTAGGCGTGCTTCATCGCGTTGATGGCCAGTTCGTTCAGGATCATCGCGACGTCGGCGGCAAGTTGGGCCGGCATCGGGAACGGGGCGACGGCGGGGTGGAGCCGGACGTCGAGGGCAAGGGTATCGCCGATGTCCCGGCAGAGGACCGGAAGGAGATCCGTCAGGTCGACGCTTCCCTGGCCCGAAAGAGCGTAGAGGTGCCGGTGCAGACGGCTCACCCCGTCCACCCGCGCCGCCGCGGCGCGCAGTGCCGCGATCGCCGCCGGCTCGGTCACGCCGCGCTCGGACCGGCGCAGCAGCACGGAGACGAGCGTGAGGCTGTTCGCGACGCGGTGGTTCATTTCGCGGATCGGGTCCGCCGCGAACGTGCGCCCGTCCGCGCTCTCCGGTGGGGGCGATTGCCGATCCTTCATGCAGCCGGGGTCCCGTCGTCTGTCCGGAAACGAGGGTAGGTCACGTTCCGCCGTCGGCACGCCGATTGTCAGATCCGTACACGCCGCCCGTCAGACCATGCGGATCACGTCCTTCTCGATCGCCAGCATGTAGCCCTTGCGGGCGATGTTCTTCACCAGCAGCTCGCTGATCATCTGGTTGCCGAGGCTGTCGCGCAGCCGCTTGATCCGCGTCGCGCCCGCCGCCTCGTCGCAGTCGGCGGGGTCACGGCCCGAGATCATCCCCTCGATCTGGCTGCCCGACAGGACCTCGTCGTCCATCCGCGCCTCGGCCAGCACCGACAGCGTCTCGATCGCGGCCTCGGTCAGCTTGAACTCGAAGTTGTTGAGGTAGACCGTGTTCTGCTCGCGCGCGATCATCAGGGAGTTCACCTCGATCCCGTGCCTTTCGATCTGTCCCATGCGGCGGTTCAGCGCGATCAGCATGACCAGGAACGCGACCGCGGCGATCAGGAGCGCGGTGGCGAAGACCAGCAGCACGAAGACGATGATGCGGTAGCTGGCGAAGGTCTCGGAAAAGGCGGTGCCTGACTGGGCGAGGATCTCCAGCAGGCGCAGCTCGGCGTTCGTCGTGAAGTCGTTCTCGACGAAGATCCGCTCCACCCGCGCGTTGAAGGCGTTGGCGTCGGGCAGGTTCAGGAACAGCAGGATGGCCGCCACGGCGAGGATCGCGACGATGGCCGCGATGCCGAAGACGACGACCCGGTTGCCGGTGATCCGCGTCTCAGTAGCGGAGAAAGTACTCTCCCGCATCGGCCCTTCTCGCCTCCAGCCCGGACTCGTCGAACACCGAAACTACTTCCAGCAGTTGCCAGCCATCCGCAAGCAGAAGCGGCTGCAGTTCGGCGCGTGCGGCGCGGGGCGAGCAGTCGCCCCGCACCTCGTAGACACCGTACTGCAGTCGCAACGGGCCGTCCTGCTTGGCCTTGTAGTCGGCATAGCAGGCGGCGTCCGCGGCGGTGGCCGCAGCGGCGACGAGGGCGAAGGTCAGGGCGAGGAGCGATCTCATGATGCGATCACGATGGGGTGTGCCGTCCCGGTTATTCAATATCGTCGCTCCCCCGGTGGGGAGGGGCGTCGGTGTGTCAGAGGATAACAGTGGGGCGTTATTGCCTGTCCCGCAAGGGCGGCCCCACCTTTGCGTCAACACGACGCGCCGCACCCGGCGACCCCGACCGCCTCCCGGATCCGCTCCCAAAAGGAGACCCGACATGAATCACCTGACCACCGCCTTCGCCGCGACCCTCATGGCGCTGCCGACCTTCGCCCCTGCTCCCGCCGCAGCGCAGGACTGGACCCAGCCGGATTGGGGCGACCAGCAGACCGAGCAGGCAGAGCGCAACCGGCGGACCGGGCAGATCATCGCCGGAGCGGCAGTCCTCGGCATCCTCGGCCTCGCCCTGCGCAACCAGCGCGATGACGAGGACGACGAGGATCGGGCCCGCCATGACGATCGCTGGGACGACGCGTGGGACGATCGCGGCCGACGGGACGATTTCGGCCGGTGGGACGGTCACGACCCGCGCTGGAACGATTGGGCCGAACCGCGAGGCCGGGGCCAGTTCCTGCCGACCAGCTGCCTGCGCCGGTTCGAGACGCGCCGCGGCGATCTGCCGCTGTTCGACAGCGACTGCCTCAACCGCGAAGTGCGCCACGCCCGGGACCTGCCGCTCGACTGCGCGGTGACGGTCCGCAGCGAGGGGCGCTTCGTCAGCGGGTTCGATCCGAACTGCCTGACGGATCGCGGATACAGGATTGCCAACCGGGACTGACTTCACGGTTGAGCAGAGGCGCGGCCATGCCCCAGTTGCCGCGCCGGGGGTGGGGCGGGAGGTAGGACATGCCTTCCGCCCCGTTTCCTTTTCCGCCAGGGCCTTGAACCCGGCGCCGGGGTTTCGGAAGAAGGGGCCATGCCCCCCCGCGACACGCCCGAGCCGATCGTCCCCGATTACGCCTTCGAAGCCGCCGCGCTGGCCCGTGGCGCGCGCCGCGTGGCGGGCGTGGACGAGGCCGGGCGCGGCCCCCTGGCGGGCCCGGTGGTCGCCGCGGCGGTGGTGCTGGAGGTGGGCGCGATCCCGGAGGGCCTCGCCGACAGCAAGACCTTGCCGGCAGCCCGGCGCGAGGCCCTCTACGACCTGATCCTGGCGCGGGCCGAGGTGGGCGTCGGTGTCGCGACAGTGGAGGAGATCGACGAGATCAACATCCTGCGTGCGTCGCACGTCGCGATGGTCCGCGCGCTGCGGGCGCTGCCCTCCCTGCCCTGCCACGCCCTGATCGACGGCAACATGATCCCCCGCGACATGGTCTGCGCCGCCGAGGCCGTGGTGAAGGGCGACGGGCGCTGCCTGTCGGTCGCCGCGGCGTCCATCGTCGCCAAGACGTGGCGCGACCGCATCATGGTGGACTTGGCGCAACAGCACCCCGGCTACGGCTGGGAGACGAACGTCGGCTACGGCACGGAATGCCACAGGGAGGCGCTGCAGCGCCTCGGGCCGACCCCTCACCATAGGCGCTCGTTCAAGCCGGTCCACAATATCTTGTATCAAGCCGAAATCGTAACCTCTTGATTCAATAAAGGTTTTGACTGCGATTCGCCTCTGACTCACATTCATCCCAACGACGAGCGGGACCACCCGCCGGGGAACGAGGCAGACCGAATGACGACGATCAAGGACGCGGGCGCCCCGGTGGCGCTGCCGCTCGACACCATCCTTGCCGGCGACTGCATCGAGGCGATGCAGGGCCTGCCTGCGGCCTCGGTCGACCTGATCTTCGCCGATCCGCCCTACAACCTGCAGCTGAAGGGAGAGCTGCACCGCCCCGACAATTCCCGCGTCGATGCCGTCGACGACGACTGGGACCGGTTCGACAGCCTCAAGACCTACGACGCCTTCACCCGCGCCTGGCTGACCGAGGCGCGGCGTGTGCTGAAGCCCGACGGCGCGATCTGGGTGATCGGCAGCTACCACAACGTCTTTCGCCTCGGCGCCGCGCTGCAGGACCTCGGCTACTGGCTGCTGAACGACGTGGTCTGGCGCAAGTCGAACCCGATGCCGAACTTCCGTGGCAAGCGATTCACCAACGCGCACGAGACGCTGATCTGGGCCTCCCGCAGCGAGGGCGCGAAGTACACCTTCAACTACGAGGCGCTGAAGGCGCTGAACGAGGGCGTGCAGATGCGGTCCGACTGGACCATCCCGATCTGCACCGGGCACGAGCGGCTGAAGGACGACAACGGCGACAAGGCGCACCCGACGCAGAAGCCCGAGGCGCTGCTGCACCGCGTGCTCGTCGGCACGACGAAGCCTGGCGACGTTGTCCTCGACCCGTTCTTCGGCACCGGCACCACCGGCGCGGTGGCCAAGATGCTGGGCCGCAGCTGGATCGGGATCGAGCGCGACGCCGGCTACCGCAAGGTGGCCGAGGCCCGCATCTCCCGCGTCCGCAAGTTCGACCGCGAGGCGCTGGAGGTGAGCACCTCCAAGCGGGCCGAGCCGCGCGTCGCCTTCGGCGTGCTGGTGGAGCGCGGGCTGCTCCGGCCCGGCGAGGAATTGTGGAGCCTGAGCGGCCGGCACAAGGCCAAGGTCCGCGCCGACGGCACGCTGATCGCCGACGACGTGAAGGGCTCCATCCACCAGGTCGGCGCGCATCTGGAAGGCGCGCCCTCCTGCAACGGCTGGACCTACTGGCACTTCCGCCGCGAGGGCCAGATCGTCCCCATCGACTATTTCCGACAGCAGATCCGGGCCGAGATGCAGGCCGGCTGAGGCCGGACGACGAGGTTACCGCCGGTGCCTGTGGTCCGAACGCCCCTTGCGGGGGCGCTCCACGGCACGACTGCCCCGCCGCGCCCGCCAGGGCCGGCGGGGTCTTTTCTTTTCCGCGCTTGCGCCCCGCCCGGCGCGGCCGCAGGCTTCGCCCGACATCGACACCCGGGAATATCGCCATGCAGCTCGTCTCCTCCCCCGCCTCGCCGTTCGTCCGCAAGGTCCGCGTCCTGATCCGCGAGGCCGGGCACGAGGCGGACGTGACCGAGACGCCGGTCGCGACCACGCCGCTGGCGCCCGCGGCGGACGCGCTGGCGGCGAACCCGACCGGGAAGATCCCCGCGCTGATCCGCGACGACGGGCCGGCGATCTACGACAGCCGGGTGATCTGCCGCTACCTCGACAGCACATGGTCCGCCGGCCTCTATCCGGAGAAGCGCCTGTGGGAGGTGCTGACGCTGGAGGCGACGGCGGACGCGATCCTCGATGCCGCGGTACTGGTCGTCTACGAGGGCCGGTTCCGCGAGGCGCCGCTTCAATCGTGGATCGACGCCCAGTGGGCCAAGGTCACCCGCGGCCTCGCCGCGATCGAGGCCCGCTGGATGAGCCACCTGTCCGGCCCGCTGGACATGAGCCAGATCGCGGTCGGCTGTGCGCTCGGCTATCTCGACTTCCGCCACGGCGAGCGCGGCTGGCGCGGCGCGGTGCCGGAGCTGGCGGCGTGGGGGGATCGGTTCGCGGAGCGGCCGGCGATGCAGGCGACGGCGCCGGTGTAGGGTACGGCCGCAACCAAGTGCGGCGAGGCCCCTGTCTAACGAAATCATGTCAATGTGCTGGTGGCGGACGGCATCCCGTGAGGTCCCAGGGCTTGGAGCCCGCGAGCCGGCGCGGGAGCCGTCCGCCTTTGGATCGTCAACCTGAACAGTTGCTTGGGGCTGCGTGACCAGACCCCGCACCGACAGGGACAGGAGAAGATCATGACAGAAGAGTGCATCGGCGTCGACGTCTCGAAGCGGTGGATCGACGTGCATCATCCGCAGACCGGACCGGCCCGTCTGGCCACCGAGCCCAAGGTCCTTCGCTCCTTCG
>NZ_KB902303.1 GCF_000379485.1 Wenxinia marina DSM 24838 | reverse complement strand
CGAGGACCAGGGCCGCGGTGGTGAGGCCGACCGGCAGCAGCGCGAAGAGAGGGCCCGCCTCCTGCACCGGCGCCGGGTCGAGCGCCGTCAGCAGGGCCACCGCGCCCCCCGGCGGNTGCAGCGCCCGGATCAGCATCATCGCCGCNATCGCCGCNCCGACCGCGACGGNCGCCGCNGCGGGGGGCGGCACCAGCGTCACGACGGCAAGCGCGACGAGCGACGCGGTCACGTTGCCGGCAACCGCCGACCACGGCTGGGCCAGCGGCGAGTTCGGGACGCAGAAGACGAGAACGGCGGTCGCCCCGAGCGGCGCGACGAGGACCAGGGGCGCCAGGCCGGCCGACGCGGCGGCGCCGACGATCAGGCCGCAGACGCCGATGCCCAGGGCCGCGCCAAGCCCCGCCCGCATCTGCTCGCGCCCCGCAAAGGCCGGCATCGCCGGCAGCAGGTGGTGCCAGGCCTCCATCGCGTCGCCTCCCCGTCTTGCGCCGGGCGTTGTGCCTGAAGTTCCGGGGTGACGAAAGCAGGGGCCGTCCGCAGACAGATCATCAGGCTTGGCGGCGCTCAGCTTGGTCAATGCGAGGACATCGACGCGGGGCGCTATCTGACCGATATCGAGCCGGCGTTCGACAAGCGGTCGCGTTCGTGGCGTAGTTCGCTTGGTTGCAAGGGCTCTGAGGAGCTGAAGTGCCCGGCGAACCAGCCGCCGGGCAAGAAGGGCCTAGGACGGGTCGTTCGCCGGGTCCCAGAACGGCGGCGATGTCAGGACGAGCTCCCTGAGATCGCCGAACTCGGCGGCGCCGGGGATGTCGGTCTCACCGGCGATCACGGCCCGGGCGAAGGCGGCCATCCGCTCCTGCATGTAGTCGATGTTCTCGTCGCCATACTGGATTTCGGAGTGGGGACCGCGCACCACGACCAGCTCCTTCGGCGCCGAGGCGCGCTCGAACAGGTCCAGCGTTCCCTCGAGGCCGCCTGACGTGTCCCAGAGACCGCGGCCGATGAAGGTGGCGGGCCATTGGTCGATCGTGTCGAGGACCTCGCTCGTGGGCAGGTAGGCGATGCCGTAGTCCTGACGGAAGGCGCCTTCGCGGATCAGCCGCTCCGGCACGTAGCCCGGGCCCTTCACGAACTCGGCCAGCAGCATTCCGGCCCGCACGTCGTAGTCGCGCGTCGGCCCGCACTCCGGCTCGGCGCTGTCGAAGGCGCAGTCACCGACGTGCATCGCGAAGGCCACCACCATCGACCCCTGCGAGGGTCCGGCGAGGATCACGGGAATGTCCGAGGCGGGCTGGCCTGCGAGTAGCAGGCCCCCGGCGTCCGCCCCCGCCAGCAGATCGCCTTCCGGCGTCACGAGACGCAGGTTCTCTCCGGTTTCGAGCGCGTCGAGTGCACGGAAGATATCGCGCGCCATCTCGGCGTTGTTCGAACCCTGCAGACCGCCGGAAATGCCGTGGCCGCGTTTGTCGAGGCTGAGGACGTCGAAGCCCGCCTCGTTCATCGCGAGGATATAGTCGCGCCACAGGCCCATGCCCCACTTCTCGGACCGATCGGTGGGATATTTCCGTAATCGTGAAGGCGTCGCCGTCGCGGACGAAGCGGACATCGTCCGGGTGCTGCGCGGCCATCATCTCGATCGACCGGCCGGCGACCATCACCACCAGCGCGCGCTGCATGTCGCCGTCCGGCCCCGGCACTCCCTCGCCCTCGAGATACCAGCCGCGGAGCCGCCAGGTCGCATCCTCGGGCACATCCATGAAGGCGTGCTCGTTGGCCTCGGAGGGGACCTCCACCTCGACGGTGTAGGTTCGATCCTCGGCCGCCGCGATGGGTTCGTTGTAGGGCGCGGTGCCGAAGAAGGCGGGGCGGCGGACCTGCGTCAGGTCGATGTCGCCGGCCAGCGGATCGATCGGCCCCGCGGGCGTCAGCGACCCGGTCCCCCGGAACACGTTCTGAAGGCCCTGGCCATCCAGGATCGGGGTCTGCGCGGCAACGCAGTCAGGGTCCGCCTGGCACGTCGCCCACGCTTCGCGGGCTTTCGCATCGGTGAATTCGTCGACGTAGAAGTCGCCCTCGGAGCCCTCGGGCGGAATATGCAAGGTCGGCGTGAACGGCAGGCAGGTCTCGCCGCCGTGCTCGTCGGTCAGATAGCCGGGCCATTCGGCGTCGGTGCCCGACAGGTTCAGCGTCCGGTGGCACTCGGGTTGGGGCGCGCCGGCGCTGACCTCTCCTGCGACCTGGGCCATGGCAGGCGGGGTCAGCCCCGCCATCAGCAGAGCCGTGATCGTTGCGGTTCGCATTCCTGATCCTCCCTTGGATGTGTCACGCGGACAGGGTGACGCGAAGAGTATGCAAGCACACAAAGTTCTTTACACAGAACATTGCATACAATGCAGAAGCGAAAGACCGGATATGATGATCGAGCACCTCACGATCCGGGAGCGCACCTACAACGCGCTTCTCGAGATGATCACCATCCGGCAACTGCAGGTGGGCCAGGTGATCGACGAGGTCAGCCTCGCCCGGATGCTGAACGTCAGCCGGACCCCCCTGCGGGAGGCGATCCGGCAGCTCGTGATCGAGGGACTGGTGACGGCGCGGCCCTACCGGGGCCATGCGATCCGGTCGCTGACGACCAAGGAGCTGAACGACCTCTACAGCGTCCGCAAGGAGCTGGAGGTCCTGGCGATCCGCGGGGCGGTGCCGCGGATGACGGACGCGGACATCGCCGAGCTGGAGGGGCTGCTCGACCGGGGCGTGCAGGCCCCTGCGGACCGGCGACCTGCCCGCCTACGCCAACCTCGACAAGGCGTTCCACGGCCGTATCGCTGAGTTGTCGGACAACGGCACGATCGCCGAGAGGCGGTTGAGGCTTGGGACCCGGACCTCATGGAGTCGCGGGCGCTGCCGTGGCTGACGGGTGCGGTTCGCCGGCGGGCGGAGGGGCTGCTGGCCGCAGCGCGGGGGATGGCGGACGATCCACTGGGCGAGGTGTGGGGTCACTTCGACCCCACGGTTAAAACCTGGCGTGGGATGCTGAGAACGGCAGGCCGAATGGGGTCTACGATTTCGGGCACAGCGGCACCAGTCTCTCAAGCGCAGGAATTTGCCTGTGACCTCATGAGTTCAGCTGGAACGAAGTCGGTCGCCGATCTCCACGGCGATATCCCGAACTGCTTCACGAATCTCGGCCTTGCGACTTGGGTCGACACGGAAATCCGGCGCAGCGATGCCGATGCTGCCGACCAGATCGGCTCCCTCTCTTATTCCCGCGACGAAGCCCCAGATCTCGTCACCGACCTCGTCGCTTCCTTCGGCGGTGAACGTCGACCTGACCGTGTCGAGAGCTTCGTCGTTGAGCAGGTCCGGGTGAAACCGGCTGCGGTCCACTCCGACCGCGTCGAAGTATTTTTGCCGGTCGTTCGAGGTCATGTTGGCGAGATACAATCGGCCGCTCGGGCCGGCGTGGAAGAACAGTGTCTGTCCGATCTCGAATCGAAGCTGAACGGAGTGCAGTGTCTCGGCCAGCTCAACGACGTGGGCCGCCCGCCCGCTCGGCCGGGTGACGTAGGCCGTTTCGTTGAAGCGGTCCCGAAGTGCCAGAACGCCAGGTTTGGCCAAGTCCGCGATCGGGGCCCGGGCAGCGGAGGCCGCCCGCGCGAGGTTCCGCGCAGCGTCCGTGACCCGATACGACTTGCCGCCTGCCCCATCGACGAGCCCGACCTCCCGCAGCAGCGCCACGTAGCGGTAGACCATCGACTGCGTCAGCCCCAGCGTCTCGCCGATGGCGTTGACCGTCCAGGTCGGCTGTTCGGGAGTGAACAGCAACAGCACCTGAAGCAGCTTGCGGCTACTTTCGGCGCCCGCAACGCGACCCTTCTTATCGGTCCCCATCGTGCCCCCTCGCCAACTTCGCCCGGAATGCATGTCGTCCGCGGGGCGTCGAACCGCATCAAGCCGCGGCTCAATTTCTATATAATGAAAACGAGCTTTGACAAAGTAGGAAATCTGGGCGAAGAACAGCAAGAGGCGCCAGTCGCCGAAGATCGGAAAAGGGAAGCCACGTGCCGGACAGCCTTGCTCAGGACGCCAAGACCCGCCTTTCGTTCGACCACGTCGCCATCGCGGTGCCCAGCGTGGGAGAGGGTGTCGAATGGTATGAAAAGAAGTTCGACGCGACCGTCATTGACCGGTGGGACAACCCCGCGGCCGGGATGGAGTGGGCTCATTTGGCCATTGGCGATTTCGTCCTCGAACTGGTCCAGATCCCGCGCCTGAACGCCAAGGAAGCCGGCACCTACGCCTATCATCACATCGCGATCCGGGTTCCGGATTGCGACCGGATGGCGGCGGATCTCGCGGCGCGGGGCGTCGAGGTGAGCATGCCGCCCTCGGATTTCGAACGTCACAACCTGCGCTGGTGCTTCGTGAAGGATTATCAGGGCAACACGATCGAACTGATGTCGAGCCTGTCTCCCGACCGCGCCGAGGATGGCGCCGGAGATGCCTGACCGCGCCCTTGTTATCGGGGCCTCGGGACAGGTCGGCCGGGCCGTCTGCGACAGGCTGGCTGGCGACGGATGGGCCGTGACGGCGGTCCAGCGGCGTCTCGTCGATCTGGGCAAGACGATCCGCACATGTGCCTGCGACCGAGACAGCAGCCAGTTCGACGACATCCTGGCAGAGGGCTTCGATGTCGTCGTCGACATGCGGGCCTTCGGCGAAGGTCACGCCGTGCAGTTGATCCGCCACGCGAACGACATCGGGTCGGTCATCCTGCTCTCCTCCGCGGCCGTCTACCGGGGTGAGAATGGGCGCACGATCGAGGACGGGCTCACGACCGACGAGTGGCCACGCTATCCGACCCTGATCAGCGAGGATGATCCGGTCGTCGCGCCCGACGATACGACCTATGCAGGGCAGAAGCGTGCAGTGGAAGAAGCGCTTCTGCAGAGCGTTCTTCCGACGACGGTCCTGCGCGCCGCGGCGATCCATGGCCCGCACTCGTCGCAACCGCGGGAATGGTTCTACATCAAACGACTTCTCGACGGTCGCCGGCGCTTCGTGCTGGGCTACGACGGCAAGGCAGGGCTGCATCCCGTGGCTGCCGACAACCTGGCCGAGATGGCGCGGCTGGCCGCGCGCCGGCCGGGAGACCGGATCCTGAATGCCGGCGACCCCGGCGCGCCGGTCGAGCGGGACACGGGCGCCGCAATCGCCGCGGCCATGGGCATGGCCGTCGACATCCGCGTCACGTCCGGAACGCCCCCGATCGCAAGCCCCTACTCGCTGCCCTCGGCATGCCTTCTGTCCCTCGATGCGGCGGTGGACAGTCTGGGATACGCGCCGGTCGCGTCGCACCGGGAGGCGATCGCCGGAACGTGCCGGTGGATCCTGGCGGAGCATGCTGCCGGCCGCTTCAAGGGCCGGCTCTCGTCGCGGTTCGGCCCTCCGGGACTGGGGGTCCAGGTGTTCGGCGGCTTCGGGCACGACCCGTTCGACTATCAGGCGGAGGACCGTCTCTGGGAGGAGCTCGAGGGTCCGGACGGGCCTGTCATCGACAAGAGGCGCGCATAGGGCCGACCGGCCGAGGACGCCAGATATCAAAGGGAGGAAAGACCATGAGAACGTTGACACTGCAGCGCCTGCTCGGCTCGGCCTGCGCCGCGGCCGTCGCCGCGCTGCCGATGGCGGCCCTCGCCGTCGAGACGCAGATCGAGCGCGCGACGGTCTCGCTGCCCGCGCCGACCCAGAGCTTCGATCCGACGACCACGGTCTCGGCGACCGACAGGGCGATCTTCGGGCTGACGAACGGCACGTTGATGCAGCAGACCACGTCGGGCGAGATCGTCCCTGGCCTGGCGGAAGCCATCGACTACAGCGAGGACTTCACCTCGGCGACGGTCCGTATGCGCCCGGACCTCACCTTCTCGGACGGGAGCGCGCTGACCGCCGAAGACGTCGCCGCGACGTTCGAGCGGCACATGGCCGCCGGCGGCGGATCGCTCGGAGCCTTCGTCAGCAGGCTGTCGGCCATCGAGGTCGTCGATGACCTGACGGTGCGCTTCGACTTCACTGGCCCGTTCCCGTCCTTCGGCGATTTCTCGTCGGCCGGCAGCTACGGCATCTACCCGTCGGACATGGTCGCCTCCGAAGGGTTCTTCGGCGATCCGGTGACGGCCGGCGCCTATGTCATCTCGGAAGGGTGGTCGGGCAACACGATCGAACTCGTCGCGAACGGGAACTACTGGGGCGGCACGCCCGCGATCGGGACCATCACCTTCACCATCATCGACGACGCCAACAGCGCGGTCAGCCAGCTCCAGACCGGCCAGATCGATTACGCCGGCGATCTGCCGCCGAACTTCGTGACGCCGCTGTCCGGCCTTCCCGACGTGAGGGTCGAGAGCGTGCCGACCTACGGCTTCTACGACATCCGGCTGTGGAACCGTGACGGGCCGTTCGCCGATCCCGACATGCGCAAGGCCGTCTCGCTCGCCATCGACCGCGCGGCGATCGTCAGGGCGATCTGGGGCGAGGCGAATGAGCCCCTCGCGGGGTTCTGGCCGCCGGTCATGGCCGGCTACGATGCCGACGCTGCGGTCGGGGCCGACCTCGAGGCCGCGCGCGCGCTGCTGGCCGAGACGGACTGCGCCGACGGGTGCGAGGTCAGGATGATGTATTCCGACCAGGACTTCCCCTTCGCCAGCCAGCTGGCCCTGATCGTCCAGAACCAGCTTGCCCAGGTGGGTATCGATGTGAGGCTGGAGCGGCTCGAGACGGCGATCCTGGTGGAGCGTCTGTTCGCGGGCGACTACGACATGGTCCCCGGCGCAATGGCCGCGGCCGCGAACGTGCCCGATCACCTGCTGGGCAACGCGCTCCTCGGGACCGGCTTTCTGAAGGCGGAATTTTCGGGTTACGCATCCGAGGAAATGGACGCGGCGATCGCCCAGGTCAACGCCACCAGCGGCGAAGAACGCCTTGCCGCTTTGGCAGAGGTCGAACGGCTGTTCGCCGAGGATCAACCCTACCTGACCTATGCCCCCTGGGTCCGGATGGCCGCAAGCCGGCTGCCCGAAGACGCGCTCTCGCTCGTGGGGACGCAGATGGTCGTGGGCCTCGTCGACGAATGAGCAGGGCTCTGTGGGGGCGGATCGCCACGAAGACGGCGCAGTCGCTGGCGACGCTGATCGTGGTCGTCGTGCTCGTCTTCCTGCTCGTGCGTCTGTCGCCCGGTGATCCGGTGCGGCTGATGCTGGGCTCGGAAGGCAGCGACGAAGCGGTGGCCGCCCTCACGGAGCAACTCGCCCTCGACAGGTCGATCCCCGAGCAGTTCCTTGCGTTCGTGACGGGATTGCTGCGGGGCGATCTGGGGAACTCGCTGGTCCTGCGCGACCGCAGCGTCATCGAGATCATCCTCTCCTCCCTGCCGGTGACGCTGGCGATCATCGGCACCGGGTTGACGGTGTCGGTGGTGTGCGGGGTCAGCCTCGGCCTCATGGCCGCGATCAGCCGGCGGCCGTCCGTCGATCTCGCCGTGCGCACGTGGGCGATGCTACTCTACGCGACCCCGACCTTCCTGATCGGACTGGTTCTGGTGCTGGTCTTCGCGCTGCGGTTCCAGTGGCTGCCAGCGGGCGGCTGGCCCGGCGCATTCCCCGAGAACGTCGTCTTTCTCGTCCTGCCGGGACTGGCGCTGTCCGGGTATCTCATGCCGGTCATCATCCGCACCGTCCGACAAGCGGCTATCGACGTCTCGGGACAGCTCTTCATCGAGGCGGCGCTGGCACGAGGTCTTTCCGGGTCGGCGCTCACCATCCGGCACATCCTTCCGAACTCCCTCCTGCCGGTCGTCACGCTGGTCGGGATCAACCTCGGCGCGCTGCTCACCGGCGCCATCATCGTCGA
>NZ_KB902302.1 GCF_000379485.1 Wenxinia marina DSM 24838 | reverse complement strand
GTGCCCAGGAGAGGACTCGAACCTCCACGTCCTTTCGGACACTGGCACCTGAAGCCAGCGCGTCTACCAATTCCACCACCTGGGCAGGTCGTGTGGAGCCGCTATAGACAGCGTGTTAGCCGAGGGCTCCCTGTCACTCTGATCACAGGTTTCCTTCGTGAACCCGACGGGTTCGAGTAAGGGTTTACCCGTACGCAGGGGTCAAGCCCGTACAAGACCGAGAGGCACACATGAGAACTCAGCTACTACCGATGGCGGGACTGTGCGTCGCAACGATAGGGGTGTGCACGGCAGGGACTCAGGCGCAGACCAATCAAGCAATTCCGATAGCACAATGTGGGCCATCCGCCGGACAGGGGTATTTCTTTTACGACCCCGTGATGAATCCCGAGGGCCCGGGGTGGGAGCAAGACGGTATATCTGGGGGCCAGACGACGCTTGTATCGTTCGGAGCCGCATCTTGGGATATCTTCTTTACGGACACTATTGGTTCCTTCAGCTATAGCGGCGACGGAGCGACAGTCGTTGAACTGGGCCGCTATGGAAATCGCCTAACGATAGGGGCGTTTCGCGGTACTTACACTGACGTATTCACCTTCGACTTCGCGTCGTCGGAATTGGTTTGGACTAGCCATAAGATCGGTACAATGGTGTCGAAAGTAGCAGTATATCGAGCGGACTGCGAGATGTTCGCACCGCTATAGGGGAGAGGAAGTCTTCCCCTCTCCCCTGCGTAGGTGATCAGAACTGGACTGGGAAATCCTCGGGTCGAATCAGCCCCGCCAAAGCCTCATGTTCTGAAACGTCTTGGTCGGGACGCACCCGATTCGAGATAAGCAGCTTTGAGGCTGTAGCCATGTCGGTGCCTGTGGCTGTACCGTCGCTGATCTTCCGGATCAGAGCCCTCAGAGTAAGCCATTGAGTTGCTCAAGTTCATCGTGAGTGGCATTGGGGCTTGAATCAGGCATAGCGGTTCACCAGTTTGGCGTACGCATCCGCCGCTTGTTTCCGGTTAATCCTGCCCAGTGCAGCGTCGGTCCAGAGTCTGCGAACCGCCTGCTTTTCGCTTATGCCCCCATGGGTGGCGATGCCAGCGAGAAACTGCATCCGCTGTTCTCCGAGGTTGTCGCCAGCCTTAAGGAAACCCTTGAGCGTCTCGGTGCCCACGGCTTCAAGTCGCCGGACGGTGTCTCGCACATACTCCGGGGGAAACCCGAGTTCATTCTTTGCGAATGCCAGCCCCGCCTCGCTCATCTCCCCGTTCTCAGTCAAGTCGCGAACGAAGACATCCATGACTTGTGGAGCCCGATCCCCGAACCGGAGGCGAACCTGATCGCCCAGGAGTTCCGCGTCGGGATGTAGGGTGGTCTCAGGGCCACTTTCAGTTTCACCCGAGATGTCTTCGCCGGTGCCATGGTCGTGCGTTTGGTCCGGCACGAAACCCATTACCCCAAATTGTCGGGCCTGCTCGACTGTCAATTCCAGGCCATTGTACATTACAACGTCGCCCGGCTGATAGTCACCGTCTGTCGCCATTCTGAAGCCATTTCGCTTGACGACATTGGGATTGTCATTCGCTTCGTCATCCGAAATTGCAATGCTGCCCGTCTTGAAGTGACCTCTCTCGGCCTTCTCTCCTGTAACGTTTCGAGCGGAAGATACCATTTCATTGTCGCTGACAATGTTGGAGGTGGGGAAGTTGCTTTCGTAGTCGCCGTAATTGCTGTTAGTCATTTACTTCTTTCTGCGTTCAATAGCGGCAAGGAGGATCGCGTCCGTTGCCCTCGCCAAGTCTTCATTGTGGTGCCATGTCTTGCCCATGGCGTAGGAGACAGCATCGCCTAAAGCTGCGCCAATAGCGCGAGAGACGTTGGCTGTCTTGCCGATGGAGAGCCTATACACTCTCTCATCTTCACCCCGTATTATCGGGGGAACTGTTTTAGAGATGCCCGCTCTTGCGACGACGAACTGTCCCGCATAGCGGTTGACGAACTTGTCGAGTTCCTTGTCGCGGTGCTTCTTTCCGGCTGGCATCTGGAATAGGGTTTCGGCCCAGAGGCGGCAACTCATCCAACGGACCATGGCGTCACTCAGGGAATGCCCTTGGCGGTGCTGGTAGTTGGCGAGGATGATATCCCCTCGTTCGGCCTGAGACAGCCCCGTGTCGCCCTCTAGGAAGGTGTATCCCCGAGCCATGGACGGAGGCTTGTGGAGCCGCCGGACTGCCGTCCCCCAAAGCTTCTTGAAGCTGCTTATCTGCTCATCGGTCGATAGGGCATTCCCGAGCCAGAACTTGATTGCTTCGTCAAGTTCCCTGAGCTCACTCCGGGTCGGCAAAGGTCCGTCCGGCGAGCCGTGCCGTCGGTAGCGGAGGTAATGGGCGGTGCAGTAGGGAGAGAGGCGATGGCGGGAACGAGAGCAACCTTGGCAGCTACAGGGCCGCTCCTGATTGATCCGCTTCCGTCGTTCGATCCTCTCTCGCTCTGCTTGCTTCCGCAGGTGCTTCGCTTGGGGCCTCAACGCTTCGCAAGACGAGAGATGCGGAGGCCCTCAGGGTTGACCTTGGTTTCCACTGAAACCCCGATTTCCTGAAGGATCGTTCGACCCAACGACCCCTCAGGGTACAGGTACAGCTTGCTCATCCGCTTCCAGTCATCGGGGGATAGCCCGAGCAAGCTGGCGATGTAGCGAGGGTGATAGGAGCCGGGTTTGAGAGACGAAAGAAGCCCCCGAAGGGCGAAGGTGAAAAGTTGCATGGTAGGTAATTCCTGAAAGATGGTCGTAAGTTCGACCGAAGTCTAACCGAGGGGACACGATGGATTGCCCCATCTCACCCCCAAGTTCTTCTTAGATTCCCTTAACGATCGAGCCCATAAGTAGTTGATTCTGAGAGATTAATTCGGGCGCTGATCAACGTCAGCTTGATCGTCACTCAGGGTGATCATCGGGTAACCCGAAGTGCCGCCTCCGGCGGTACGCCATCGTTCGCCCAGTCGAGGAACAGCGAGCGCATCCGCTCTGAAGGGATGTACAAGGTTATCGAGGGATCAGCGAGTGTTTCCCGACACCGAATGCGGGACCGAAAGACGAACTGAAGAAGTTCGGACAATGCGTATTCGTCCTTGAATTGTTTGTCGTCCTCCTTCCCAAGCCACTCCAGGACCGGAGGGCTGATGTGATAGTCGTACAGAGAGAATACCACACTACACTCTCGAAACTCATTGGTACCTCGAACCCTTGCAGGTGCCCAATTGGCTTCGGTAAAGAGCCCGGTTCCTTTGGAGAACTTGCCGGTGCGGTCCTCGTAGGTCTTCCTTCCGTTTGTATGGTACCAGCTATCCTTCGCGCACCCGACCAAAATCTGGTCTGTTGGCGTGTTTCGAAGCTGGCGTTGCCTGACGTTTTTGAGCGCGACTTGAACCTTGCGGCAATCGGAGGAAGCCATCTTGTCTTGACCGCTCTTCGAAAATCGTACCTCCCTCAGAGAGGGAATATCCTTGACTGTCACCCACCGTCGGACATCTGCCCGTAGCTTTCGGTCGAGGCTAATGTCTCGGTCGATAACGTATGGGATGCCCATCTTGTCGAGATAAGCAGCTAGGGTCGAACCCCTGGCGCGGTAGGTGGCAATGGTGACGGAGTTTCCCGAGTTGACCAATTCAACCGGAATGGGCAGGACAAACATCTCCCGCTTCTCCGTGATGTACAGGAGCCCGGCAGTTGCCGCCTCCAGTAGCCCTTGGGTGAGCGTTCCGTCTACCCGTTGAAGGTTCTCCGCCCACCTCGCAGTGGGAATGACCTTTCCGGTATTCTGGTCAACGTAAACGTAACCAGCGGCTACCAGTGCATCCCAAACGCCCTCCTGAGGCGCAGGCATTCGCTTCACGGGGTCGAGAACTTCGTCAATGATGATGACGTAGTCCCGAAGGTAACCGTCTCGTGCGACCTCCACAAGCGACGGGTAGAGCGCATGGGTGGTGGCGATATTCTTACCCAAGCGGACCAGCCGCACCAGGTCGTTCGCTTTGCTGCCACTGGTGTTCGACGGTTGGTGAAACTCGACGCCGCTCGGGTTCGCAAGGACGCTGTCGCACTGATCGAGGGTGTCGTGAACGACCAGGTACTTAGTGCGAGGGTCGAAGCCGTTGAGCATGGCAGTAGTCTTCCCCGTCCCCATTGGGCGGTCATAGAAGACCAACGGTCGCCGGGGTCCGGCGTTGAAGGCCGGAGGAAACTGGATTGAAGTGTGTCTGTCGTAATGCATTGGAATAGTTCGTAGCCTGGCGGCATGGTGTTGCCGCAGTGATGCGCCTTCAGTGTTTGTGTTGTTGAGGATCAGGCGAAGGCGCTGAGGTTGAGCCACTAAGGGCCCTGAGGCGGTCGTGGGTATGACCGCAGGCTGTTCTATGTCTTGAGTAGGCCCCACCCTGAAAACAAAGAACACGCGAGCGAACGCGCGCACTCCGTCCCAAAGGAGCGGCTAACCTGTTCGTCCCCCAAAGCTTCCGCTGCAGGGACTAAAGACGGCTATCTCACATCATCGGGTTTCCCCTAGTTCGCACCTTGGGTGCGTCAGCCGCCTGTACCGGCGATGTCAAAGAGCAAGCGGTAGGTAGGTCATTGGCCGAGAGCCGTCAACCGGCTAACGCACTGATTTACAAGTAAATTATCCCGGTGGATGTAAATCCCCTGTGGCGCGTTTGATTTCAGCAGCTTAAGCGGCAACTGTGCCAAATGGCCCGCAAGTGTGCCATGGGTCGCGCTCGTTGCTGTACCGCATCCTCCTGCCGTTCTGCCGCTTGTATGCCCTAGTGAGGGGTAAACGCTCGGGCCGTGTCGCTCCTTTCTCTCGTTGTGGCGGGTATTCATGCGACCCCGCACAGTCTTCGCATCTCCCCTGCCCTAAGCCACTGTCGATGAAGGATTTGCTGCGAGTGTCCTTATTCGAACCCCCTAGACGTTCCGGGTAAAAATGGTAGGTGAGAGCCCGACTTCAGCCGAAGCTGGTGGCGCACGAGCCGGAGCAGGGCAAACTCTCCGCTCCGGCCATGGCCAGGGGGGGGGGGCGGNGGGGGGGGAAGCCGTATTCTAAACCACCGATATCGCCTGAAGCATTTTTCGCAAATATTCAAGGGTCGCCAATATCTAGTTGGGGCGCGGCGATAGAAACCCGCTATTCGCGACAGAGAAGAGGGGCGTCTATAATGGGGCAGACCTTTGAGCATCACGCGGTATATCGAAGCGAACGACTCGGATCAAATTAGCGCAAGTGCTTGCGAGATGGCCACAAAACCGGGCGGCGAACTAGTTTATACTAGTAGGATGTTGCGTTATGGTTTAGCAAGCGCTACCAAAGCCCAAGGTTCCGGCGAGTGGACAACAGAATATGGCAGAAGAACTCAAACAGCGTAGGCTAGAAGATGGCGGAGCGGCATACGCCCATTTCGAGTATTTAAATATCGGAGCAACAACATTAAAGGCACTCAAGATCGCCGGCCTTATCCCAAATCGTGATTACGAGGCGTTCGAAAGTCGTAAGCCTGATGCCCTTATCCTCGATCGGAGGGCTCGAATCCCTCGAGTGGTCGCTGTAATCGAGTTCAAGGATGATCTATCGAAAGACGATGGGGTAGTTCAGGCGAGTAGTGTTGGCGCTGCGTTAAATGCAAAGTTCTGCGTCTCCTCGGACAACTCGAGCTCTATTTGGTTTTTACCGTCAGATCTCGGTGAGCTAATTCCTCTGAAGAATGAGGACGGAAGTCAAATACGACATGTTTTCCGGAGTCCCGTCGCGACCGATGCAGCACAAGAAGACCAGAAGCAGCTCGAACTTGTCTTAAACCTCGATGAAAGACTCGAAGGCGATACGCTTCTTGAGGTCAGATCGCTCAACCCATCGGCCCTCGCCCGCTCGGTTTGGCAGGACATTTACAGCGCAGGAAATACCCCGTCACCTCAGCGAGCCCTCTCTACTTTTGTAGAGATATTCATGTTCAAGTACTTATCAGACCTGGGAATATTGACCATCGACGAAAATGAGACTGAGATCTCGTTCGAGGCGGTTCTTAAAAAGACCCCGCAGAACTGCCTGCGCTACTATCAGGCGAATGTACGAAAGGTCATCCAGTCGAAATTTCCCGCTAGCGCAGTTGATGGTACGACACTCATCAATGGATTCGCACTTAATCATGAGAACAGGGATCATAATCACGTTTTCAAAAAGATTCTTAAAAAGTTCAAAGAGTACGAAGTCTCTCCAGAGGGCGGGAAATTTACCCATATTGACAAAGAGTTCAAGAGCCGGCTCTTTGAGGACTTCCTTAAGGGAAGTGTAGGGCAACGTTCCCTAGGTCAGTTCTTTACCCCCCGCCGAGTTATGAAAGCCATAGTCGATATGGCAGACGTCGAAGGGTTGCCTTCCGGAGCGAGAATCTGTGATCCGGCCTGTGGGGTGGGTGGGTTTCCCTTAGAGGCTGCATCACGACGAGCAAGTCGGTTGAAGCGGCCGGAGTTTCACCTCGAAAGCCACTCCCTATCGGGGGCTGCGGGGGACGAAGGGCTTTCCATTAGTTCAGACGTCTCATACTTCGGCTTCGACAAGGGCGGAGGCGTGGATGAGAATCTCACAATAATTCTTGCGAAAGCGAACTTTGTCGTTTACCAATCCGACTTGCTTGGAAGGCATCCTAATGCAACTTCTGCAATAGCCGCTGCTTTTAATAGAGTTTTTTCGCTCTATAGAGATACAAGCCTCGGTTCGCTTTCTGAAATAAGATCAGACACCTATGATCTTATCCTATCTAATCCACCGTATCTCAACAGCGGAGCCGGATCTATAAGAGAAGCGGCGAAGCGCGCGAACTTAAAGTATAACGCCGGGGGGTCGGGTCTGGAGGGGCTGTTTCTGGAGAAGATCGTCCGGGAGCTGAAGCCAGGGGGTCGCGCATTCGTCATACTTCCCGACGGCGTCTTCATTCGGTCAGCGGACGCCCGGCTCCGACGCTGGTTGCGAGAGAGGTGCTTCATCGATGGAATTATCTCCCTACCCGTTAAGACCTTCTACTCAGTCAAAAAGAAGACCTATATTCTCTGCCTTACGAAGAAGGTCGAGCCTGAAGAGCAAAAGGGTCCGGTATTTGCTTATATGGTGACTCACTTCGGTGAGACGCTCGATAGTTTGAGGTTGCCCACTGTTACGGATGACATGCCGGAATTGGTAAGACTATATCGAGCCTTCATTTCTATCCGTTCAAGACTTTCTGAAGATCCGGACGCCATCGGGATCTTGTCTTCACCGAGGCTTAAGCTGCTGCCTATCTCGGATTTTTCCGCTGGCGGCTCATGGGCTGTTGATCGTGCATGGTCGAAAGGGGAGAAGGCCGAGATTGGGCTGGAGTTTGAGCCAAGCAGCCTAACTGAAGAGGAATTTGTTGACAGTCTTCGTGCCGCTCACGATGAGCTGGCCAAGTTAATAGCGGAACTATAGCATGGATTTGACGCTAAAGCAGTTCAGCGTGTCCGAGCTATTTGACGTAAGAAGGGGGAATACCAAATTCGTCAAGAGTTATTTCCGAGAGAACCCCGGCGTATATCCGGTGTATTCCGCGTCGATATCAGCGGGAGCGATTGCCGGGCTGATAGACACGTACGAGTATGACTGTGATTGCATTACTTGGACGACTAATGGGTATGCTGGCCATGCGCTTGTAAGGTCCGGCCGATTCTCAGTCTCGCGCGATGTCGGCGTGTTGCTTCCAAAGCAAGAGTATCGAAACCAGCTCGACCTAGATTTTTTTGCAGTCTCACTCACCAACGCCCTGACGTCAGCAGCATCGGGAAGATTTAAGGATTCGGGGGAGGCCGATTACACTAAGATCGCAACCAAAGCAGCTGGAGAGGTCTTGGTCGATGTGCCTATCGACGACTCCGGCGTTCCTTCTATTGTCCACCAGAAGGCTTTGGCTCGTCGTTTCGCCAAGGTAAAGGTCCTTCGGAGCAGACTGCAAGATCTTGCTCAGAAGCTCGATGAAATGCGCATGCTGGAACCATCCCCTGCGACATCTGAAATTGCGCAGTTTAAGGTTTCCGAGCTATTCGAGCGGCCGGTTAGGGGAGACGGACGACTTACTCAGTCGTACATTAGGTCCAACCCTGGGAAGTATCCTGTTTACAGTGGATCTTCAAGTGAGAACGAAGTAGCTGGTTGCGTGCGCGATTTTAAGTTTGAAGGTCCCTGCCTGACATGGTCAGCCGATGGCTATGCGGGGTATGTTTTCGTGCGAAATGGGCGCTTCGCGGCCAACTCCCACTGTGGGGTTCTGAAGCCGCAGCGTGAGTATCAAGAGCTTCTCCACTTGCCCTACGTGGCGCTAGTTCTGGAGCCGATTCTTCTAGAGGCTGCCGTTGGAAGGTATCGAGACGACGGGTCTCATGATTACACGCGTGTTACCACAGAGATGGTTAAAACGGTGACCCTGCCATTGCCCCTGAACGATGCCGGGCGGATTGACCGGGAAGAGCAAGTCAGGAGTGCGGACAGGATGCTTGCTTTGAGGAGCATGCGAGACATCATGTTTGAGAAAGTCGAGAGCCTGTCAAGGGCCCGGGTACTAGTGGAGGGGTTCAGTGTCAGGTAATGAAATTTTATCGGCTATCGGATCGCATTGGGTTTGAAATAGTTCCGGTCCAAAGAGCCTTTGATGGCTATGTCCGATGAGAAAAGTTGAATCTCAAGTTATTTTCGGTCTGCGCTACACTTCAGGGGAAAAGGTTTTCGTGGTCTTGCTCATGGGCACCATCCTAATCAGGAGTTGCAGACACCGGCAGGCCGGGCGCGGTTAGACACCGTTCCCTCGCCGTGAAGCGCGGCTGTTAATGCAGCTCTTCCGTCAGTTCAACGATTCCATCGCAGCGCCACCCGCTTTCAGAAGTACGCCGACAGCCTCCTGGCCGCCAGTGCCCCTCCCCTCAACGTACTGATCATTTTTGGCAGGCGTTCGATGCAGGCCCTATCGTAACGAAATGACGAAAAACGCGCGGGCGGCGCAGACGCTGAAAGAATGGATCGCGCTGAGATCGACGGTGGCCTTCGAGCTGGCGTTCCTGCCGAAACTGCCGAGAGGATGAAGGCGCTGGAGCTGGAGAACCATTAGCTGCGCCAGGCGATTCGAGAACCTGCCGGTACGAGAACCTGCCGATGGATGGACTGGGTGGAGCAGACGGAGCATGGTCATTTTATGAAAACTAGAACAGAGCACCCTGCGCGAACTGCCTCGTCCCGATCATCGCCACCGCCCCTTCAACAGACTAAGACGTCGATCAGCGGCCCGCCAAGCGATCAAGCAGAGCCCTTCTCGAAACGCCGAGGGCGGCTCTCTCGCTGCGATCGATCGCTAAGGTGTTGAAACATCGACGTGTACTGCTCCGCCTCTTCAGGCTGTGGTGAACCTGCTGTACAACGAGCCACAATCCACGTTTCATTCGGGTCCTTGATCGTTTCGGTTCTGAAGGTTCAGCGCTTCCCACGGTCGCGTTAGGAGGTGGGGAGTGAAGTCAAGCGATAGGTAGCCCGTCACGGCCGATAAATCGAAGACTTACTTAACGGATGAGATCGCAGCTGTGATTTAGAAGGAAGTTTCATGTAGCCTCAGGCTACGGAAGATAAGTTTCGCTGATCGCTGATCGCTGATCGCTGATCGATGATCGATGATCGCTGATCGCTGATCGCTGATCGCTGTGGGCTGTTGCCGTGCGCGGTTTGTCCTTGATTGGCTTATTGGCTCGACAAGAAGCATGCGGGTCTCTAGCATCAGTATTCAGTCGGGTCGTACGCGGAGAGCCTCGATCCCTCCCTTCATGGTCGTAAGAAGAAGCCGGATCAATCCCTGCAACTCCCCTAGTCGCCCATAGGCGCAGCTCTCGTTCTCAAGATGACATTGGCAGGTTGGTATTGAGGCTTCCTCCTAGCTGTCGATGAAGTACTCTGAAGGTTTCCTTGAGGACGTCACTTAGGTCGCCGCGCTTCGCGTAGACGGACACGCCGATGTCATCGTTGTTGGAATGCCCTACCGCCATGTTCCGCGCCTCTCGCGAGATACCCGCGTTCACCAAGGCAGATACTGCCGCTCTGCGGAACGAGTGCATATCCCATTCGCTGTGGTCGCCGGGGAGGCTCTTTCGGGCTCTCTCAAGGGCTTTGCCGAGGTAGTGGCTTGGACGCTTGTCGTATCCCCCGAGGTTCACCCTAGGAAACAGGAGGCCCCTGCTCTCCGGGCAGGAGGGCTCGGCTATCTTCGCTCGAACGACGGCCGTCCTCAGCAGGTCGCAATCGTCCTTCCCGACGATCATCACTACGCGTCGCCCCGCCTCCGTCTTGCTCTCAGGGATGTTGAGGCGGATGTGGTCGCCGTAGTCTTTGATATCGGAAAGGGAACGTCCGCAGATTTCGTTAAGGCGACAGCCGGTCACCCAAAGGAGCCTGACGGTCACCAACATCTCGAAGCGGTATTTGAGCGATGGAGCGTCCGCGATGAGCCTCAGGAGCGACTCCGCTTCCTGTCGTGTTACTGGACGGAGGTTCTTAGCTCTAGGGTCGCTCTTTCGCTTCTGTCCCGCCACGCGCCGCAGGAGGGCCGAGAAGGGATTGCGCATATCGGGATCGACCAGCCCCCAGTGGTCAAGGACCCGCCAGTAGGAGGCAAGGCAAGACGTGTAGCTTTGCAATGAACGTGCTGCGAGGGGTTCGCCGGTACGTTCTGAGGGTGTTGCGCGGATGTGGTCGAGGAATCCTAGGGCCAACTGCCGGTCGATCTTGGCGACAGCCACGTTACCCGAGTAGTCCTCGAAGGCGGTCAGGTGCTGGCGGTACCGCACTTTGGTCGAGTACTTGATGCCGTCGGCCTCACTCATCCAACGGTGAGCCGTCTCCCTGACGGTCGGCCCCTGCGACGGGCTGGACTTGGGGCTACCACGGGTTTGCTTCGGGGCTTCCGGAAGTCGCCCTTCGCTCAGCGCCGGTAGGAGTTCCGCAAGCACCTCCTTGCGGCGAGCCAACGCTTCCCCGAGGTCAGACGTGCCGAGACCCCGGACGATCTCTCTCTTACCCAAGATCGGCTGATACTCGGCCGGGACGACCACCCTTAGGGCGTACCCCTTGCCTCTCCGGAAGAGGCCCTTAGGCGCACTCACATTCATCGCAAACGACTCCTGCCGCCGTTACATCTGGCGAAGGAAATCGTTGTAAATCAAAGGAGTGGTGCCCAGGAGAGGACTCGAACCTCCACGTCCTTTCGGACACTGGCACCTGAAGCCAGCGCGTCTACCAATTCCACCACCTGGGCAGGT
>NZ_KB902301.1 GCF_000379485.1 Wenxinia marina DSM 24838 | reverse complement strand
TCGACGATGATGGCGCCGGTGAGCAGCGCGCCGAGGTTGATCCCGACCAGCGTGACGACCGGCAGGAGGGAGTTCGGAAGGATGTGCCGGATGGTGAGAGCGGACCCGGAAAGACCTCGTGTCAGCGCCGCCTCGATGAAGAGCTGTCCCGAGGGCTCTGTCAGAGCAACCATCTTGAGCGGGGCAGGGGGCGCGCCTAGCCTCGCCGCATGACCCAGCGCAGCCCGTTCCGGTACTTCAAGACGTCGCCGGAGATCATCCGCCTGGCGGTGATGCTCTACATCCGCTACCCGCTCTCGCTGCGGAACGTTGAGGACCTGCTGCACGAACGGGGGATCGAGGTCAGCCACGAGACGGTGCGCTATTGGTGGAACCGGTTCGGTCCGATGTTCGCCGCCGAGATCCGCAGGCGAAGGGTCGGCGCGATGCGCAGCAGCCGCTGGAGGTGGCACCTCGACGAGGTATTCGTGAAGATCAACGGCAAGACGCACTACCTCTGGCGAGCGGTCGACCAGGAGGGAGAAGTGCTGGAGAGCTACGTCACCAAGACGCGGGACAAGCCTGCTGCATTGAGCTTCCTGCGCAAGCTCGTCAAGCGACACCGGCCGCCGGAGGAGATCGTGACTGACCGGTTGCGGACCTACGGCGCAGCCATGAAAGAGCTCCGTCCCTCCCGGCACCAGACCGAGGGACGGTGGATCAACAACCGGGCTGAGAACTCTCACCAGCCGTTCCGACGACGGGAGCGGGCGATGCTTCGCTTCCGGCAGATGCGATGTCTGCAGAAGTTCGCCTCGATCCACGCCTCCGTCCACAACCACTTCAACCTCGAGCGCGGTCTCTCCAGCCGGTCCGTCTACAAGCTGAACCGCGACGCCGCTCTGGCCGAGTGGCGTGATCTCTGCGCGGGGTAAGAGCACCGCCTCCCTCGGCAACTGAGACTGGTTCGCATTTGTCTGACAGCACCCTCCTGTCCATCGCCGAGGAGCTGCGCAGCTACCGCGTCGTCATCGCCGTGGCCGGCATGGAGGGCGCGCTCTTCAGCGTCGTCGCCGGCCTGGTGCCCGGCCTCGTCGTCGCCGTGCCCACCTCCGTCGGCTACGGCGTGTCGGCGGGCGGGCAGGCGGCGCTGTCTTCGGCGCTCGCGACCTGCGCGCCGGGCGTCGTCACGGTGAACATCGACAACGGCTTCGGCGCGGCCTGCGCGGCGGCCAAGATGGTGCGGCGGTAGCGTCGTCGTCCCGCGCGGGCGCAGCTCTTTGGCCTCGCGCAGATTTTGACACCGGTCGTCGTCGCCGTGCTCTACTGGCTGCCGGTCCGCAGCCCCGGTAGCGTGCAGGTCGGGCCGCAGCTGGCCGTCAAAGGCGCGCGCCTGGCTCTGTCGATTCCTCAGCCCGGCCCCGCCTCCGGATGGACGGCCGCGTAACCGCGCCAGATGTCGGGGCCGGAGCGCCAGTAGGGGCGGGGATAGTCCGGCCGGGCGCCGAGGCTCTGCAAGGCGTGGCGCGGCCAGCGGGGATCGTCGAGCGCGGCGCGGCCGATCGCGACCATGTCGGCGCGTCCCTCGGCGAGGATGTCCTCGGCCTGCCGGCCGGTCAGGATCATCCCCACCGCCATCGTCGGCAGGCCGGAGCGGCGACGCACCTCCTCGGCAAGGCCGACCTGGTAGCCGGGCACGGTGGGCGGGATCTGCTGGTGCCGGGAATTGCCGCCGGCGGAAACGCAGACATAGTCCAGCCCCGCCTCCCGCAGCGCAACCGCCAGCGTGCCTGCCTCGTCCGGCGTGATCCCGCCCTCGGCATGGTCTGTGCCGTTGATCCGCATCCCCATCGTCACGCCCTCGGGCAGCGCCGCCCGCACCGCATCGGCCACCATCAGCGGCAGGCGCATCCGGTTCTCCAGCGAGCCGCCGAAGCGGTCAGTGCGGCGGTTGGCCAGCGGCGACAGGAAGGCGCTGAGGAGGTAGCCGTGGGCGCCGTGCAGCTCGATCAGCGTCATGCCGGCGCGGGTGGCGCGGCGGGCGGCGGCGGCGAAGGCCTCGACGATCCGCGCGATCCCCTCCTCGTCCAGCGGGCGCGGCGAAGGCCAGTCCTCCTGCGGTGCGATGTCCGAGGGGCCGACGGTCGGCCAGCCCAGCTCCGGCGGCGCGGGCCGGCCGCTGTCGAACCCCTCGGCCGGGGCCTTGCGGCCGGCATGGCCCAGCTGGATCCCCAGCGGCGTGTCGCTGTAGGCGCGGATGCCCGCGATGAGCCGCGTCAGCGCCGCCTCCTGCGCGTCGCTCCACAGGCCGGGGCAGTGGGGGCTGATCCGCCCCTCCGGCAACACCCCTGTCGCCTCGGCGATCACCAGGCCGGCGCCCGAGATCGCCATCGAGCCGAGATGCATCGAGTGCCAGGGCTGCACGACACCGTCCACGGCGCTGTACTGGCACATCGGCGAGATCGCGATCCGGTTCGGCAGCGTCAGGCCGCCCAGGGTGATGGGGGTGTCGAGGTGCATGGAAGGGTCCTTTTGGCTCAGCCCGCGGCGGCGTGACGGCCCACGATGTAGCCGAAGGTCAGGGCCGGCCCCAGCGTGATCCCCGCGCCGGGATAGGCGCCGGCCATGATCGAGTTCATGTCATTGCCGCAGGCATAGAGGCCCGGGATCGCCGAGCCGTCCTCGCGCAGCACGCGGCCAGACGGATCAGTGTCCAGGCCCATCGTGGTGCCGATGTCGCCGGGCTGGATCTCGATCGCGACGAAGGGCGCGCGCGTCAGCGGTGCGAGGCAGGGGTTGGGGCCCACCTCGGGGTCGCCGAGATAGGTCTGGTAGGCGGTGGAGCCCTTGCCGAAGGCCGCGTCGGTGCCCGTCTCCGCAAAGCCGTTGACCTCGGCCACCGTCGCCTCCAGCGCATCCGCCGGCACGCCGATGGCGTCGGCCAGCGCGACGGGGCTGTCGCCGGTCTTGAGGTAGCCCGACCGGACGTGCTGCCGCCACGGGGCGGGGAAGGGGCGGACGGGTCCGAGGCCGTAGCGGCGCAGGGCGCGGCAGTCGCAGATCAGCCAGGCGCGGGTGGTCCCGGTCTCGATCATCGCCGAGACGAAATCGTGGTAGGAGACCGCCTCGTTCACGAAGCGCCGCCCGTCGGGACCGACGGCGATCACGCCGGGCTTGGCGCGGTCGAGGAAGAGGTGCGGGAAGGGGCGGGGGCCGTCCTTGCCGGGCAGCATCGACACCGGCGCCCAGAAGGCGGCGTGGCTGTTCGTGGTCACGAAATGGGCGCCGATGGCCTGCGCCGCCGTGATGGCGCCGCCGGTGCCCGCGGCCGGAGACATCGAGGCGTGCGGCGCCCCGGCCGCGACGTGCGGCATCACCTGCGCGCGCAGCTGCGCGTTCTGCGGGAAGCCTCCAGTGGCGAGGACAACGCCCCGGCGGGCGGCGACGCGGCGGCCATCGGCCAGGGTGACGGCGGCGACGCGGTCGCCCAACATCTCCAGCCGCTCCAGCGTGGCGCCGGTGACGACGGGGATGCCGCGGTCGAGCACCGACTTGAACAGCCGCCCCGCTACGGCCTGACCGAGGACCAGCCGCGTGCCGCGCCGGTGCCGCAGCCGGTCGCGCCCGTGCCGCGCCAGCAGGCGCGCGGCGTGAAGGGCGGAGGACGGCTTGCGCGTCATCTTCATGAAATGGCCGATGTCGAAGCGGTTCAGCATCATGCCGCCGAAGATCGTGAACTCGCCGATCGGCGGCTTCAGGCGGTCGAAGTCGTCTCCCAGCGTGCGCCCGTCGAAGGTCAGCGCGTCCAGAACGCGGCCCCCCATCGCCGCGCCGGGGCGGTCGGGGTGGTAGTCGGGCGAATAGGCGCGATGCTCGAACTGCAGCGCGGCATGGGCCTCCATGAAGGTCACCATCTCGGGCCCGGCCTTCAGGAACGCGCGGACGAGGTCCGGCTTCATCCGGTTGCCCGCCTCGCCGGCGATGTAGGTAAAGGCCGCCTCGCGGTCGTCCTCCATTCCGGCCGCGCGCATCTTCGGGTTGTCCGGGATCCAGATCGCCCCGCCCGAGACGGCGGTGGAGCCGCCGACGGTCGCGTCCTTCTCGAGGATCACGACGTCGAGCCCGCCCTCCGCCGCGGTCAGCGCCGCGGCCATGCCGGCCGCGCCCGATCCGACGACGACGAGGTCGTAGCTGTCCTTCAGGGCGGTCACAGGTCGTCCTCCGGCCGGGGATAGCGGCCCATGGCCCAGCCGCCGTCGACGCGCAGCACCTCGCCGCTCACGAAGGCGGCCTCGTCCGAGGCGAGGAAGGCGATCGCGCGGGCGACTTCGTCGGGCTGGCCGACGCGGCGGAGCGGCGATTGCCGGACGAAGATCTCTTGGCGCCAGGCCTCGGTGCGGATCCGCTCGGCCGTCAGCGGCGTCTCGATCAGGCCGGGGGCGACGGCGTTCACGCGGATCCCCTCGGGGCCGTAGTCGGTGGCCATCTGGCGCGTCAGCGCAGCGACGGCGCCCTTGGAGGCGGAGTAGCCGGCGCTTCTGGTGGCGCCGATTTCGGCGAAGATCGAGGCGAGGTTGACGATGCTGCCGCTTCGGGCAGGGCGCATCCGCTCCAGCGCGAGGCGGCTGACGCGGTGCAGGGCGACCACGTTGACGGCGAGATACAGTTCCAGCTCGGCCGCGTCGGTGGCGTCCGCGCGTCCGCCGCCGCCGATGCCGGCGTTGTTCACGAGGATCGACAGCGACGCGCCGAGACCGTCGAGGGCGGCGCCGAGGTCGGCCTCCAGCGCGTCCGAGGTCAGGTCGACACTGACGGTGCGAAGGTCCGCCTCGCCGGCCAGCCGCTCCAGCCCCGCAGCGTCCCGGTCGGCGGCGAGGACCGTCGCGCCGCGCTCGGCCAGCAGCAGCGCCGTGGCGCGGCCGATGCCCGAGGCGGCGCCGGTGACGAGCGCGCCGCGCCCGGCGAGGGGCAGGGCGCTCATATCCCGAGGCTCCCGCCCAGCGAGCGGCCGCCGTCGACCAGGAGGACCTGCCCGGTGATGAACCGTGCCTCGGGCGCGCCGAGGAAGGCGACGGCCGCGGCGATGTCTTCGGGCGTGCCGAGGGTGCCGCCCGGCTGCATCGCGCGCAGCGCGCCGAGGTCGGTGTCCGAGCGGGCACGCAGCATGTCGGTCTCGATCACGCCGGGTGCCACGGCGTTCACGGTGATGCCGCGCGGCGCCAGCTCCAGCGCGAGCGAGCGGGTGAAGCCGGCGACGGCGGCCTTGGAGGTGGCGTAGTGGATGTATTGCTTTGCGCCCAGCATGGCGCGGCTGGCGATGTTCACGATCGACCCGCCCGGCGCCATCCGCGGCGCGGCGAGGCGGCACAGGCGGACCATGGCGACGAGGTTCACCTCATACATCCTGCGGAAATCGTCATCGGTCAGGGCGTCGAACGGCTTCACGTCGAAGATGCCGGCATTGTTGACCAGCCGCCCGATCGGCCCCGCCGCCTCGACCAGCGCGGCCACCGCCGCCTCGTCGGTGATGTCGACGGCATGGGCGCGGGCCCGTCCGCCCTCGGCCGCGATCCCGGCGGCGGCCTCCTCGGCGCGCGCACCGTCGAGGTCGGCGATCACGACGTCGGCGCCCTGCCGGGCGAGGTGGTGGGCGATGGCGCGGCCGATGCCGGCGCCGCCGCCGGTGACGATGGCGGTGCGGTCGTCTGTCATGAGGCTATCCGTGGGGAAAAGGGGGGGAGGGGCGTCGGCCGCCCCTCCCGTCGGCTCACATGCCGAAGGTCGCAAGGTCGAGCTGGCCGAAGATGTCGCTGCGGATCAGCTCGGCCACCGCCTCGGGGTCGGTGCGGTCGATGCCGGCGAGCTTCTCCTTCCAGGCGTCCTGCGCCGCGAGGAAGGCGTCGATCAGCTCAGAGGGGTCGGCCACGCCACGGGTGTCGACGGAGGCCTGCGGCAGGCCCTCGACGAAGTCGGTCTGGAACGTGTCCAGCGCTGAGACGAGGTCGGCTTCGGGCTCGATGATCTCGAGTCCGCGCTCGCGCGAGCCTTCGAGGGCGGCCTCGACGTCGGCGGCGTAGGTGACCTGCGTCCGCGCGATCCCCAGCGCCATGTGGTCGAGGAGCGTGCCGCGCTGCTCTTCCGACAGACCTTGCCAGAAGGCGGGGTTCAGCACGTAGGTCGCGCCGATCACCACGCCCATCGGCAGGGTGGTCACGGTCTGCGCGACCTCCCAGAACTTGTTGCCCTTGTCGAGGTTGGTCGGGTCGGTGAGCGTGCAGTCGAGCGAGCCGCGGCTGAGACCGGAATAGACGTCGCCGATCGGCACCGACACCGGCACGCCGCCCAGGCTCTCGACCCAGTCGGTCTGCGCGCCGCCGGCGGTGCGGATCTTGAGGCCCTGCGCGTCGGCGGCGCTGCGCACCGCGCCCATGCAGACGAAGTTGTAGACCGGCGTTGCGTAGCCGCCGACGAAGATGCCGCCGTTGTCGCGCCATTCCTGCCGGACGGACTCGTTGGTCAGGCCGACCTCGGTGTAGGCCAGCGCCGCGGCCATCGCGTCGTCCGAGGTGAAGACGAGGTCGTTCAGCACGTTGTTCACCGGCAGCTCGGACGGGCTGTAGCCGGGATAGACCACGCCCAGCACCGCGACTCCGTCGCGGATGCCCTGCATGGTCGAGGCGGCGGGGACCAGCGACTCCGACGAGTAGACCTCGAAGGCGATGTCGCCGTCCGTATCGGCGGCGATGTCCTCGGCGAAGCGCTGGTAGGGCTGCTCGTTCAGGATGTGGACGGGGGCGAGCCAGTTGGTCGCGATGTAGGTGTCGGCCGTGGCGGCGACGGGCGCGAGCCCGGTCAGCGCGGCGGCGGTCATGGCAAGTCTCTTCAAGGTCTTCCTCCCTCTGGATGGTTCGCCGGTCGTCCGGCGTCTCTGCGATCCGCTCATCCCGACAGTCCCGGCAGCCACAGCGTGAGGGCCGGGAACGCGACGAGGAGCGCGATGGTGAAGGCGTCGGCGAGGATGAACCACGACACGCCTCTGAAGATGGTGCCGAGCGGCATCTCGGGGCCGAGGCTCGAGCGGATGACGTAGACGTTCATGCCCACCGGCGGGGTGATCAGGCCGGTCTCCAGCAGCTTCACCGCCAGCACGCCGAACCAGATCAGGTTGACGTCCATCTGGCCGAGCAGCGGGGCGAGGACCGGCACCGTCAGCAGGATGATCGAGATGCTTTCCAGGAAGCAGCCGAGCACGAGGTAGAGCAGGCAGATCAGGATGATCACCCACATCGTGTCGAGGCCGGACAGCTGCCCCGTCACCCAGACCGGCAGCGTCGACAGCGCGATGAAGCGAGCGAACAAGGCCGCGGCGACCACGATGATGAAGATCGACGCGGTGCCGACCGCGGTGTCGATCAGCGCCGAGCGGACCATGGCGACGGAGAGCGTCCCCCGGACGAGCGCGATCAGGAAGGCGAGGAACGCGCCCACCGCGCCCGCCTCGGTGGCGGTGAAAATGCCCGTGAAGATGCCGCCGAGGACGCCCGCGATCAGCACCGGCAGCGGCCACGTCTCGCGCACCATCGCCAGCTTCTCGCGCGCGGTGTAGCGCTCGTGAAGGCGCGGGGCGAGGGTCGGGTTCAGGGTGCAGCGCGCGGCGATCATCGCAGCGAAGACCAGGCCTGACAGGACACCGGGGACGACTGCCGCCAGGAACAGCGTGCTGATCGAGACGTCCATCATCAGCCCGTAGATTATGAGCAGGACCGACGGCGGGATCAGCGAACCGAGCGTGCCCGCCGCCGCGACCGATCCGGACGCGAGCGAGGGGGCGTAGCCCGCCTTCAGCATCTCGGGGATGGCGATGCGGCTGAAGGCCGCCGCCGTGGCCACGCTCGACCCGCTGGCCGAGGCGAAGAGCCCGCTCGACGCGACGCTGGCGATGGCGAGGCCGCCTGGGATGCGGTTCAGGAACACCCGCGCGGCGCGGAACAGGCCTTGCGTGAGGCCCGCGCCGGAGGCGACGTAGCCCATCAGCAGGAACATCGGCACGGCCGAGAGATTCCAGTCGCCGATCATCTCGTAGGGGATCGCCTTGGCGATGCCGATGGCGGGCATCTGGCCCATCATCATCCAGATGCCGCCGAACGAGACGAGGCCCATCGCCACCCCGATCGGCACCCGGATTCCGATCAGGACCAGCGTGACGACGAGGCCGAGCAGTCCGATGTCGAGACGGTCCATCGCGGGCTCCTCAGACCGGGTCCGCGGGGGCATGCGGCGTCAGCACGTCCCGGCCCGCGATCGCCATCAGGCAGCGCAGCACCGCGATCGCCGCGGCGAGCGCGAGCCCGAAGGGCAGAAGGAACTTCGTCGGCCAGATCACGACCCGCCAGGTGCCCTCGACCACCTCGCCGATGCGCCACGCATGCATCGCCGGCTGCCAGGACAGCCAGCCGAGCCCGCCGTAGAAGGCTGCCGTCAGCGCGAAGGCGACGATCAGCAGCCCGCGGCGGAAGCGGGGCGGGACGCGGTCATAGAACAGCTCGACCACGATGGAGCCGTCGCGCAGCTCCACCCAGGCCAGCGGCAGGAAGACCGCGGTCACCATGTAATAGCTGGCGACGATCTCGGCGGTGCCCGGGATCGGCTGGTTCAGCAGGTATTTGCCCGCCACGTCCGCGACCACGTGCAGCATCATGCACAGAAGCGCGAACGCCGCGATCGCTGCCAGCAGGTGGCTGAGGAGATGCGCGAGCCGCAGCATCATTGCATCCTGTAGCCGCCGTTCACGTCGATGACGGCGCCGGTGAGGTAGGCGGAATCCGGCCCCATCAGGAAGGCGACGGCGCCAGCCACGTCCTGCGGCGTGCCGATCCGGCCGAGCGGGATGGCGCGCGCCACCTCGGCATCCGCGGCCGGGTCCAGCGACAGGCGCAGCATCGGCGCGTCGATCAGCCCAGGCGCCACCGCGTTCACCGCGACGCCGATCGGCGCCGCCTCGCGCGCGGCGGCCTTGATGAGGCCGAGGACTGCGCTCTTGCTCGCGATGTAGGCCGAGGAGGAGCGGTATCCGCCGAGCTGCGCCGCGACCGAGGAGAAGCCGACGAAGCGCGCCCCCTCCATGGGCCGCGCGGTGCGGCGGCGCAGGAAGGCGCGGACCTGGAGGAAGGTGCCGGTCGAGTTCACCGTCTGGGTGCGGGACCATTCGTCGAGCGTGGTCTCGGTGATCGGCCGGCGCTGGCCGGCTTCGTCGAGGATCAGGATGCCCGCCGCTGCGATGACGCCGGCGACCGGCCCGTCCGCCTCGACGGCGTCGAAGAAGCCCTCGACCGCGGTCTCGTCCGCCACGTCGAGGGCGCGGCCCTCGTGGCCGTCGCCGGGCAGGCCGGACGCGAGGGCGGCTGCGGCGTCGCCCGACAGGTCGGCGGCGACGATCCTGTGGCCGTCCCGGGCGAGCCGGTCGCAGACCGCCCGTCCGATGCCACCTGTCGCTCCCGTCACGACCAGCGTCCGACGCTCCATCGACCCCTCCTCCACTGTGAGTCGGGAGCAAGTTGGATAAATTATGGTGCCTCTGTCAATCGATTATCGGCAAAAAATGCTATTCTGGATCCAAAAACATTCGGCGTGGGCTTGCGCCACGCCCGTCGTGGATCCAATCTGCCCTCGAGGAGAGCCGCGATGGACGAGACGAACGGCACCTACGCCGACATGGCGCTGGCGGGCATCCGCGAGATGATCCTGTCCGGCCGGCTGCGCCCCGGGCAGCGGGTTCACCAGGATCACCTGTCCGAGAAGCTGGGCCTGTCGCGGACCCCGCTGCGGACCGCGCTCGCCACGCTCGCCAAGGACGGGCTGCTGACCTACGAGGCGAACCGCGGCTACCGCGTGCGCCAGTTCTCGATCGACACGATCCGCAACGTGTTCGAGATCCGGGCCGTGCTCGAGGCGCAGGCCTGCACCGCCGCCGCCCGCGCCGGCCTGTCGGCCGAGGTGCTCGACCGGCTGGACGCGCTGGTCGCCACCGGCGACGCCATCCTGTCGGTGGGCCGGCTGGACCCCGACGCGCTGCCCGCCTACCGGCAGATGAACGTCGAGTTTCACGACAGCATCATCGCCGCCGCCCGGAATCCGTGGCTGAAGGAGTTCGTCGCCCGCACCCACAACGTGCCCATGGTCTCGGACCGGGTGATCCTGTGGGACCGGTTCGAAATCATCCATCGCTCGCACGACGACCACCGCCGCATCGCCGCCGCGCTCCGCGCGGGGCAGGGCGAGCGGGCGGCGGCGCTGATGCACGAGCACGTCACCTATGCCGGCGACCTGCTCGTCGCCCGGCTCGAGGGCGACCCCGACGCCGCCTACCGGCACATGGTCCCCGACTGACGACCTTGCCGCCCCCGACCCGAACGCAAAGGACACCCACACGATGACGCTCCGCCTGTTCCATTCCCCGGCTTCGCCCTTCGTCCGCAAGGTGCTTGTCTGCGCCCACGAGAAGGGGGTGGCGGACCGGGTCGAGCTGCTGCCGTCTAGGGCCTGGCCGGTGAAGCGCGACCCCGAGATCGTCCGCGAGAACCCGACCGGCAAGGTGCCGACCGCGCTCCTTCAGGACGGCACGCCGCTTTACGACAGCCGGGTGATCTGCGCCTGGGTGGACCAGATGGAGGGCACGCCGTCGCTGCTGCCGGAGGGGACCAGCGACCGCTTCGCCGCGATGACCCTCGAAGCATTGGCCGACGGCCTGCTCGATGCGGCGCTGCTCGCCCGCTACGAGGCCGTGCTGCGGCCGGAGGAGTTCTACTGGGCGCTCTGGCACGACAGCCAGATGGAGAAGGTCGACAGCGCTCTCGACGACCTCGAGGCCCGCTGGACCGACCGCCTTGACGGCCCGGTCACGGTAGGCACCGTCGCGGTCGCCTGCGCCCTCGGCTACCTCGACTTCCGTTTCGGGGACAAGGACTGGCGCGGTGGCCATCCGTCCCTGGGCGCCTGGTATTCCGGGTTCGCGGAGCGGGAGTCGATGCGCCGGACCCGACCGGAGTGACGGCAGGACGGGTCGGCACCGGGCGGCGGGCCTCCCGTCCGGATCAGGGCGTCTCACGAGGGTCGCCCGCGCCTGCCTATAACAGGGATCTACTTTCTGCTCAGGCCCGAGAGTCGACAGGTTTGGACGCAGGACGGCATTGTCAGAAGAAACCGCTGTGGTATGAACTATCCCGGTCTGCCGGCGGGTCTCCAGGTGCTAGTCTTGGCTCTGAGCCAAGCTACCTTGATCTTTTGCCCGGTCGCAAGACAGACAGGGCAATGGAGGTCGGGCCCAGCTGATTGCTCTGACAGTGCCCCAGCGGTCATGCGAAGCGCACCGAAAGGCCGAAGACATGACCACCCCGCAAGGATCGTCACGCCGCCAAATCAGCACTTCCAGTCAGGGGCCATCCAGACATGACAGTGCCAACCGGAGTCATGGTCGGTCCAACTGTGCTTTGCTCCCGAAGCATCTCTCGCGCATGCGGTCGCAGTAGGCCTGGATGGCGGGCAGGCTCTTGGCGTGATCTGCCACGGGTGTGTTCATGGGCCAGAAGACCATGGGCGCAAGCAGGCCGAAGACGGCCGTGTCCGCTGTGGTGGGGCGATCGGCCACAAGGAACGGCCGGTCCCCGAGAAAGGCGGCCAGAGCATCGAGGTCCGCACGCCCCTTGGCCGCGATTACCTCCGGGCTGTGCCGGGCGATCCCGCGGGCGTGGAGCTGCTTGCGGAACTGCCGCCAGATCATGGCGAAGAGCAGGGGAGCCACCGGCTTCGGCGCCACTCGGCCGAAGAACTCGCGCATGTAGGCGGCTCCCGCCGAGTGGAGCAGCAGCTCCCATTCCAGCACCTGGTGGTAATGCTCCTCGAAGGTGCGGCGCCAGGCGAACCCCAAGGCGCGCTGCTCCGGGGTGAGGCCCTCGTCCAGGTCTGCGCCGTGGCGCCGACTCAACTCCTCAACGATGAGTTCGCTGTCCCCCATCGGCTTGCCGTCAAGCTCGACCCAGGGGCTCTTGCCCTTGGGGCCCTTGCTCGAGTTGTTCTCCACCACCTGCTCGTAGGGGATGCCAGCCAGCTCGAGCCAGGCCAAGAGTTTTAGGGCGAAGGGGCCGTTGGTGGGCAGCCCCCAGTCGGGGCTGAAGGTGAAGACGCGAAGGGTAGAGGGCGAGCTTTGATCCGACATCTCCTGCTCCAAGACGGTTGGCTGCAATGCGCTGAGTACTGCGGTGACTTGCACTCCAGCCTACCACATCACTCCGGTGGTGGGCCCAAGATCTCGACGCCGAACTCGGCCGCGACCGCCACCACCTCGTCCAGATCGTCCTCGCCCAGTCCTCGCTCGGCCACCTCTTGGAAGAAGCGCTCCAGCCCCGCAGGCGTGACGACGGTGAGAAGGCGACCCGTGGTGGAGCCTACATTCTGGAAGGTGTGCGCCTGGTCGCGCGGCAGCAGCGCCACGCCGCCCGGTCCGATGTCGAACACCTCCTCGCCCCGCCAGATGCGGAAGGTGCCCTCGATGACATAGGACACCTCGTCCTCGCGCGAGTGGCGGTGCCAGGGACCAGCCACGCCAGGGGGCACGATCTCCTCGATGACGGAGGCGTCCAAGGACGAACCCGACGCATCACGCCGGATGATGATCGTTTCGCCGAATACCTCGAGCGTCTGGTCGCCTAGCGCGCTGGGGACAGTTCTTGTCAGTTCCATCATGCTGCTGCTCCCTTCCTCTCAGGCGGGGAAGGACAGGCCGTGCATCGCGCAGAGCCTCTCGATGCTGTCATAGTCCACCTCGATGCCGTATTTGGCGTCCATGGCCGCCGCTGCCTCACCTGCCATAGCCTCAGGGTTTGCCGCCATCTCCCTGAACATCGTCTCGAAGCCTCCAGGCGTGATGATCTCGAGGAGGCGGCACTCCTCGTCGCCCGGGTTCCAGAAGGTGTGCCACTCGCCACGCGGCTTGCTGACGAAGTCACCGGGTTCAGCCTCCACAACCGTGTCCCCCAGCTGTGCGCCCATCCGTCCCCTGATCACCAGGCTGTACTCGTCCTCGCGCGAGTGACGATGAAGCGGTGCCGCAAGGGTCCGAGGAGGTACCCAGTGCTCGACCACGGCCACCCGCGCGTCCGTTGCTATAGCCTCCAGTAGGAAGCGCGCGCCAAAGCTGCCCAGATCAACCGCCTCGCCGTCTGCGGGGCCGATTACCGGATCTGCCGTCATGCCCATCATGCCGTCCTCCTTTATCTGAGCAGCTACGTTGGGTCGCGGTCCCATCCTGCTCGTGTGTCGTGGGCTGTCGCAATAGCTTTCAGGAAGCGTCCTTCGGCTGCGACTGCGCGAGCCACGACAGTTTTTTTGAGCGCGTCTTATCCAGTGCCTCCTTGAGGATCTCGACCTCGAGCGTCTTGCGACCGAGCCGGCCTTTCCAGCTCCCGGATGCGCTCTTCCATCTGGCGGACGGCCCGATTGCTCGTCACGTTGCTCCGCTCCCCAGCGCTGGACCGCCGGAAGCTGGATTTTTCCGGCCGTCTCACGATGACGGGCTGGTCGCGCCATCGGGAAAATGCATCGCGATCGGGACGTTGTATCCGATCGCGCTGTGGGGTCGGTCCTCGTTGTAGTGCCTACGCCAATCCTCGAGCTTTTCGCGGGCGTCGGCAAGGCTCATGAACCAGTGGGCGTTCAGGCACTCCGCCCGGAGCTTCGAATTGAACGCCTCGATGAACCCGTTGTCGGTCGGCTTGCCGGGGCGCGAGAAGTCCAGC
>NZ_KB902300.1 GCF_000379485.1 Wenxinia marina DSM 24838 | reverse complement strand
GATCTTCTTCAGCCGCGCGTTCTCGTCTTCCAGCGCCTTCAGCCGCCGCATCTCGTCGGGCAGCAGGCCGCCGTATCGCTTCTTCCAGTTGAAGTAGGTCGCCTGGCTGATCCCCGCCTTGCGGCAGATCTCCGCGACCGGCGTCCCTTCCTCACCCTGCTTCAGCACGAACGCCTTCTGCGCCTCCGTGAACCTCGATGCCTTCATCCGATTCCGCTCCTGTCCCAGCCAGGGAAGCGTAGCCGAAAACTCCAGCTTCGCGCTGTCCAGTTCTCAGGGGGCAGAGCACATATTGAGTACAATGGTTGGAGGGGCTCTTTTTGCCCAGGTTTGGCATTTGACCAGCACAGACGCTGTACATTGAACAATAATAACAACGGTAAAGCACCCCACTTTTTGAAGCCGCCTTCCTGAGACCCCCCACCCCCTAGGTACCCTAGCCTTCAAATCCTCTACTGCCGTCTGCCAATAGACCTTGCCCTGGTGGCAGGGTCGCCAGTGTCGCGGGATAGCCCGCCAATGAAGTGGGATTTGCCTTTTGGCAGGTCCACTGACGCAACCCCTAAGACTTCATTGGCAGACAGAGGAGAAACCAAATGCTGGTGGGCTATGCGAGAACGTCGACATTGGAACAGAAGGCCGGCCTAGAGGCTCAGAGAGCCGCCCTAGAGGCAGCTCACTGTGAAAGAGTGTGGGAAGAGCAGACGAGTTCGGTTGGGCATCGTACGGGCCTCTCAGAGGCTCTCAGCTACCTTCGGGAGGGGGATGTCCTGGTCGTGACGAAGCTGGACCGTCTTGCCAGGTCCGTGAGGCACCTGGGGGAGATCGTTGATCACCTAGAGAGCAAGTCGGTGGGGCTCAAGGTTCTGGACCTGGGGCTCGACACCACGAACGCGACCGGAAAGCTGATGCTGAACGTCCTCGGCTCGGTGGCTCAGTTCGAGCGTGAGATGATGCTTGAGCGGCAGAGGGAGGGGATCAGGAAGGCGAAGGCGGAGGGGAAGTATAAGGGACGGAAGCCCACGGCTCAGGCCAAGGCGGCCGAGGTTAGGAGCCTTATCGATGAGGGAATGCCCAAGCGATCGGTTGCCCATCGCCTCGGCATCTCAGAGCGGTCCGTCTATCGGATCGCAGGCAAAGCGTAGCCGCTTACAAGTGGTCTCAGATGGAAGAGCTACGGCGAAGCTCAGGGCGGCGGGTAGGTTAGGTAAGTACTGCCTGACCCGCCATTCCCACCGAGACTAGCAGACACCATTGGAAAGCGTCGCAGCGTAGTGCATGGTCTCCGAGCGTGATCAACTTAAGGACTACAGCGGCAATGCTCGCTCTTCTTGCAAGCGCACTATCAGGCAAGATTCTACCTGGTATCGTATCGTACGCGTTCAAAGATAACGAAGTACTCAAGCTTAGCGGCGACGCAGCAATATCCTATGTGCAGCGGATGGCTGGCGGCTACCTCGAGTCTCGACAAGCCCAGCGGCTTATCGAGCAGATTGAAGATGAAGTCATTGAAGATATTGGAACATTCCTTGAAGCCGAGTTTCGCGCGATGAGGAACGGCGATAAGGTGCTGGTCGTCCAAGAAACAATAAAGCTCATACAGTCAAAAAGCTTCTATGACACCGCAATTCAAGTGGGATTGGACCCGAGGAGGTTAATTTCAAGATACGACGCGGAGATTGAGCAGATTCCATCACGTCTTCGAATCGGCGACACACGTGGCGCGAAGGCCATATCAGGCTACGTCATTTCCAAGTTTGTCGCGATTGTAGGATTACTGCCGACATTCACTCGCGACGGATTAAAGGCGATATTATCTAGCGCGGAAGAGATTCTTGATCGACTAAAGTTGGTAGAAGTGGAGCTTAGAACCCTCAACGTTAAGGAAATCCATGAGAGGAACGAAGACGCCCTCCTATATCGCCAGAAGATGCGGAAGAAGCTTCAGTCTATCGATGTATTCGGAATCGACTCTCGCGGTCTGCCGAAGCGGTACGATCTTTCTATTGCATACGTCAATTTGTCTTTGTCGGCAGGGGCGGAGTACGAGGGACTGAGCTCACAAAAGGTCCTCGCGAACGCATTCTCCGGAGAGAGTCGCCTGATCGTCGTTCGTGGCGAACCTGGATCGGGCAAGACAACCCTTCTATCTTGGTTGGCTTTGAAGATTGCGGAGGGCCGTCCTCCCCTCGAGCTTTCTGAGATGAAAGATCATATTCCAGTTTTCTTGACGTTAAGAGAGTACTCGGAGAAGGAGCTTCCGCGAGGTAGCGGGCTGCTTACTGAGCAATTTGGGGTAGCGGCAAACATTTTTAGAGAAGATTGGCTCAATGATTGTTTTCGGGAAGGCAAGTTTGCGTTCTTCATAGATGGCTTTGACGAGTGCCCCCAGGAGCGAAGACGAGAAGTCTCGAATTGGATCGGAGAGCTCCTCGAAGCTTACGAGAAGTGCGTTGTCGTGCTTAGTGCTCGTCCTTACGCCGTGGAAGATGTGCATGACTCGAGACTCCAACGCGTTGTGGCGGACTTCGCGGAAATCTCGATTGAGCCCATGAGTGCTCATCAGATTAAGACGTTCATCGATAGCTGGCATTCCGCATATGTTTCTATCGCAAAAGACGATGCAAGCCGTGAAAAGATAACTAGATCGACTCATAAGCTTCGTGAGAGAATATCCACCAGTTCGTCGTTAAGGTCATTGATAAGGAATCCGCTGATTTGCTCTTTAATTTGCTTCGTAAATGCTGACCGAGATGGGTTTGTGCCTGATCAGCGCGGAGAGCTTTATCAATTAGCAGCGGAGACACTTTTAGAGCGAAGGGACGTCGAGCGAGGGGTTAAGTTTAGCGGGAATGTCTCCCTGACTAAAATGCAAAAGTTTAAGATTCTGGGAGTGATATCCGAATATTTCTATCAACGAAATAGCGCCCTCCTGCCGACGGCCCAACTTGCCGTGAGGATGAAAGAGTACCTTCCTTCATTGGGTATTGATGGGGGCGAGGCGGTTGCGGTGCTCCAGTACTTGGCAGAACGAAGTCATATCATTCGCATGCCAACTCCCGGATCAATTGATTTCTCACACAAGACATTTCTTGAATATTTCTATGCTAGACGAATAACTGATCTTCATCTTGTCGAGCTAACGTCAGACAGCTTCTTTGAATCAGACTTTCGCGAGGTTGCCCTATTCGCCTTCGCAGTTGGAACGGCCCCTTTCGTCGCTGAGGTTCTAGATTGCCTCCTAAAGAGGATTCAAGGGGTCAGGGCCCGTGGGGGTGATTATACCTCTGAGATTCTTACGCTTCAGACTGCCATACAAGAGGCATCTGAAGTCTCACCTGATGCAAGGGCTGTTGCCAGAGATCTCTTATCGTCAGTGCTGCCGCCGCAAACACAAGATGCGGCCGAGGAGCTAGCTCATGCCGGACCTGTGATACTCGAGCCACTCTCTACCTTTGCTAGGGTAGAGTATAGGAAATACTGGGAGTATTGTGTTCAGGCCCTCATTAATTCATTTGAAGATGACGCCATCTACAGTCTGGTGCCATTTGCTCGCCTCAGTGATCACCAGATCGATCGGATGATTATAGCCGCGCGTCGTCATTTCGTTGGCGAACAATTCCGTTCCGTGTTGGCTCAAGAGTGCAAGACTGTCACTGAGCTAGAAGTGGGGGATTGGAGCGAGTTGGAATTGGTTCCGAGCCTTCGCTTCCTTAAAAAGGTTGTCATCAGGGACTTTTCAGACGACTGGGATGATGCAGCTATCGGGCTTAACGCAAGCGTAGAGCAGCTGGAAATGGTCAACGCGTACAATGTTACGAATCTTGATATTCTTAGATCGTTTCCCAATTTACGGAGCTTGACTGTATCCTCAGGCTGCGAGTCGCTTGAAGACTATACTTCAATCAGCCTCTGCCCTGATCTAAGGTCAATCAAAATTGCCTCTCTTTCATTCGAAGATTTAGATTGCCTCCGAAATTGCCGAAAGCTCGAAAAGCTGGACGTGGAGGAGTGTACTGCAATATTGAACGTAAAGCCGTTGAACGCGTTGACGCGCTTGAAGGAGCTGTATCTTCCGTACAGTAGCCAGTATGACGAGATCAATCTCGAGCTCAAGGACCTTTCGGTTGATATCGATATCGATTATCTCTCTAGCGATTTCGGCCCGACACGTGATGAGCTAGCCCTAATCGAGGCGATTGAGGGCATCGACACTTGGGAAGATTGAAGTCTTGCCGGAGCCTCTTTCAAAGACATTCGCATGCGCCGTTTCTGCTGCGGCCCGCTCACGCAAGATGTCGTTTGCGTCGGGCGTTTTGCGTAGGTCGGCCACTTCCGAAGTCACCTGAAAGGCTTAAGGTGCTTTGGCAGGAGAGCTGTTCAGACATATGGCATCCAGGTCCGTGCGGTACACTCGAGGTAACACAAGGGCGCGAGCTCGCTTGACATAAGTTAGGAAAAACAGTTAGTTGAAGGTCCAAATCTCGTTCAACTTCGCCTCCCCAGCGCGCCATTTCCCTTTTCGACTTGCTCATCCCCCGCAAAGCCCTGAACGGCAAGGTCATTTCGGGACTCTCTGTCCCTGCTGGTCGGTTTTCGATCTGGTTTAGGTAGACCACGGCGGGCGGCCGTTCGCTATGTTGGCCGATGGATCACCTTCGACAATCACCGGCGGCCCCACGCTGCCCAACACGCGCCTTCGCCTGCGAGCCGGTCTCCCAAGCGTGCAGATAGACGCACTCATGCTTCAGGGACTGCCAGAAGCGTTCGATGAAGATGTTGTCGAGACACCGGCCCTTGCCCTCCATCGAGATCCGCGTGCCGATCCGCTTCAGCCGGCCGGTCCAGAACGGGATTTCCAGAAATTGCATACCGGCGGCTGACAGGACGGGAGGGCAGGCCATGGGCGAAACCGGGCGAAGGCCCAAATTTCTCCACAAGTGCCTGCTCTATCGGCCCGTGTACGGGAGTGGGACGGGTCGATCTAATGCAGTGTTTCGAGAACTGGTTTGACGAGCCGATCTCGCGCGCTGCGGTCGCACTTTCCCTGCTGGCGCTGGTGGTGCTCGTCCTGATGGTCCGCCGCCATTCGTTCAACGGCAAGCCGTTCTACGCCCTGACCTTCGCAGGCGTGATCTGGACGCTGCTCTGCGTGGGCTTCGAAGCGGCCTCCGCGTCCGCGGCGTGCCAGTCGGCATGGGCGATGGTCGCCTGGTGGGGCAACGCGACCGTGCCGATCGCCTGGTTCTTCTTCGTCGCGACCTACGTCGGGAGCTCCAGCCCCAGGGGGCGGATCACCTGGAGCGTGGCGCTGGTCCTGCCGATGCTCGCGCTGGTCTTCGCGGCGACGAACCCGTGGCATCGCCTGGTCTACACCGAAGCGTCCGTCATCCCCCCCGGCGGGGATCACGTCGCGTTCGACCACGGGCCCGGATACTACGCGATGATCGCGTTGCTCTACGCGTTCGTCGTCGGCTCCCTGTCCGCCCTGGCCTCGGCGTTCCGCAGATCCCGGCCGTCGGTCCGCCCGCTTCTCCTGACGCTCACCCTCATCACGGTGTCGCCGCTCCTCGCGAACCTTTCCTACGCCGGGCTCGGAATCAGGGTCCTCGGCCTGGATCCGACGGCCCCGATGTTCGTCTTCGGCGTGCTCGTCTTCACCTGGCAGCTCGCGACCAGCACGACGATGGACATGACCTCGGCCGGGCAGTTCGTGCTGTTCGACGAGATGAGCGAGCCGGTCGTGTTCCTCAATCGCGACAGGGCGGTCGTCCGGATGAACGCAGCGGCGAAGGGCGTCGACCTCGGGGCCACGGCGGCGAGACTGCTGTCGGGGTGGGAGGAGCGCCGCCCCGACGACGGCGAAGCCTGCGGGGCCCCCGAGCATGTCGTCAGCGCGGACAGGGTGTTCGAGCCGCGAATCCGCAGGATCGAATCCCCTCTCGACCCGGCCGGGGACTTCCTTGGCTGGAGCATCACCTTCGTCGACATCACCGATCGCATGGCCATCAGCCTCGCGCTGGAGGAGGCTCTGGCACTGGAGAGCGAGGCCAACCGCCGGAAGGACGACTTCATATCGATGGTGAGCCACGAGCTGCGGACGCCGCTGACGTCGCTGAAGGGCGGCGTCGCCTTGGCGCTCAGCCAGGCGACGGGGGACCTGTCGGACTCCAAGAGACAGCTCCTCGAAGTGGCACAGAGGAACGGGCACCGCCTGTCCCGGCTGATCGACAACCTGCTGCTGGCGCAGAAGGTGAGTGCCGAGGCCCTTCCCCTCGACTGCGAGGACGTGGATCTGGACCGGCTCCTGGGCGAGTGCTTCGAGGAAAACCGCACCTACGCCGACCAGCGGAAGGTCCGCCTGTCCCGGTCGGGCGACCGCCGGCCGACCGTGGTGCGGGGCGATGCCTTCGCCATCCGCCAGATCCTGGACAACCTCGTCTCGAACGCGATCAAATTCTCGCCCGAGGGTGGTCTGGTCCAGGGGGCCATCGACATCCGCGACGACCGGGTCCGGCTGTCGATCAGGGACGACGGACGGGGCATTGCCGACGGCATGGAGGACCGGGTGTTCGGACGTTTCGAACAGATCGACGGCGGTGGTTCGGGAACGATTCAGGGCTCGGGGCTGGGACTGCACATCTCGCAGCAGCTGGCGCGCCAGATGTCGGGCGATCTGCGCTACGTCAGTCGTCTGGGCGCGGGGTCGACCTTCGTCGTGGAATTTCCGAAGCGCCCCGCGGAGACGCTCGAACGGGCAGGTCCGGTCGCGCTGCCGCGGGCGGAGGGCTCGGTCGGCGAGCAGGATACCGGCCTGCGGCGGCCAGCCCGTCCAATCGACCGGGTCGCGGTGGGCTAGACCCTCGCCGCGAGCCGCGGGCCGCGAGCCGCGGGCGCGCGCAGGCTCCGGGCCACGGCTGCCCGGCACGGGACTCCGACGTACTCGCGGACCGCCGGTCGCATGACGAGGGTCGGTCATATTCTTGCCAGCTTGGCGACAACCTCTGATAGCAGAGCAGGGCAGGGCAGTCTTCAGCAAGGGCCAACGATGCCGAACGCCATATTGCGCAAGCGCGCGATCGAGACACTGATCGGCACCACGCTGGCGGTTCTGCTGACGCTGGCCGTCGTCGCCGGGGCGTTCAAGCTGTCGAGTTCGCTGCACGAAGACCGCCTCAGCGACCTGCGCCTTCAGGGCACGCTCGAGCTGGTCGAGCTTCGGGAGAAGATCGAGGCGGACGTCCACACCACCCTGTCGTCGCTGCGGCAGATCGGCACGGCGCTGCAGATCGATCCGGACATGTCTCAGGCCGAGTACAGCGATCTCGCATTCTCGATCGCCGGCAAGAACTCGGCGATCATCAATCTCGCCGCTGCGACGGATTTCCGGCTTTCCCTCGTCTACCCGTACGAAGAGAACAGCTCGATCCTGGGGTTCGATCTGCGGGATTATCCCGACCAGCTGGCCGGTGTCACGCAGGCCGTGGAGGCCGGGGACATGATCGTCGCAGGTCCCCTTGATCTGGTTCAAGGCGGCGTGGGATCGATCGCGCGCTACCCCGTCTTCGTGCCGGGAGACGAGGGCGACGACCGCCTCTGGGGCATAGCCTCCCTCGTCTTCGACCATTCGGGATTGATCGCAGCCGCGATCGGGAACTCCATCGGATCGGACTACCGGCTTCTGGTCACGTCCGACGGCCTGCGCGACGCGGACCGCCGAACTCTCTTCGGCGACATCGACGTTCGCTCCGCCGCCGATCCCATCGAACTGGACTTCGATTTCTCCGGGGGTGACTGGACGTTCCTCGCCGTTCCGGAGAACGGCTGGCCGAGCAACGCGATCAGCCACCCCCACAACATCGCGATTGCTGTCCTCGCAGCCCTCGCCATCGTGGCGATCTGGCTCATTCAGATCATCATGAGGAGCCGGAACAGGGCGGAAGTCCAACTTCTTCGCGCGGTGGAGGCGATCGACGGCGGGTTCGCAATGTTCGACGCCGGAGGCCGCCTCCTTTCGTTCAACGCGGCCTATGCCCGGATGTACGACAGATGTCGCGATGCCATCCGTAGGGGCGCTCGGTTCGAGGACATCCTGAGGACCGGCCTGGCGAACGGTCAGTACCCGGACGCCGTCGGCCGTGAGGAAGAGTGGCTGAAGGACCGCCTGGAGCTGCATGCCCATCCGAGAGGCGAGTTCGATCAGCGCCTCTCGAACGGCCGGTGGGTCCGGATCAGCGAGCGCAGGTCCGAGGACGGAGTTCTCGTCAGCATTCGTGTGGATGTCACCGAGCTGAAAGAGGCGCAGGCCGCGGCCGAGGAGGCGAACCGCGCCAAGACGGACTTCCTGAGCGTCCTGAGCCACGAGCTTCGCACGCCGCTGTCGGTCATCACCGGTTTCGTCCGCCTGGTCGGGATGGAGGGGGCAATGCCGGAATCCCGCCGCCTCGCCTCGGCGCTGGCCGAGACGCCGGACGTCCCTCTTCCCGTCAGAAGCGCCATAGAGGCGCGGGAAAGTTCGATCGCGCAGACGATGCGAACGGTCCTTCGTTCGGCCGAGCACCTCCTCTTCCTCGTCGAGGAGATGCTCGACTTCGGCCAGGTCGAGGCCGGAAAACTCACCGTGCGGCCGTCGAACTGCGATGTTGCGGCCCTCATCGCCGCGGCGACCGATCAATGCGGCGAAAAGGCCCGGCGCAAAGGCATTCTTCTTGAAACGGAGAATGCGGACGCCTGGGTCGTGGCAGATCCCAAGCGGACCCATCAGATCCTGCTCAACCTGATCGGCAACGCGATCAAGTTCACCGAGGCCGGGTCGGTGCGCATATCGGTCGAAGCCGGGGACGAGGCCGTGGAGATTGCCGTGTCCGACAGCGGTCCCGGAATAGCCGTCTCGGAACTGGGAAAGATCTTCGAGCCGTTCTACCAGGTGGATTCGTCGTCGGTGCGTCGGGCAGGCGGCACCGGGCTCGGCCTCGCCATCGCGCGCAATCTGGCAGAGCTGCAGGGCGGATCGCTGACCGTGTCCAGCACGGAAGGCATCGGCAGTCGTTTCGCGCTCCTCCTCCCGCGGTCCCATGACGAGCCGATGCGCCTCGCGGGGGAGTAAGGCCTGGTCGGCGTGGCGAGAGGCGTCGTCGCGGGGTGGGCCCGTTTGTCCGACAGCGACGTTTCCGCAAAACTTGATCGGCCGATCTGTCTGTCGAAGCGCAGTCGAGGCTGTCCGGCCTGCTCAGGTCGTCACGCCGGGAGGGGCAGGGTGGCGCAGCGGTCTGCGTGACCGACGATCAGGAGGCGATGACGATGGCGCCGCATCGTCGTGGCGAACGCCGGAGGGATCGACCAGATCGGCGCGTCGATGGACCTCGACGAGAAGCGCGCCTCGTTCTTCGTCGCGGCCTTCAGTGGCGTCCGACCGGACCGGCCAGCCGGGCGGCGATCCAGACCCGCCGAAGGTCCGCGCGTCCCCGGCCGGCCGGCGGCAGGTGGGCGCGCAGACCGCCTTCATTGGAAGGTCCCGGGGCAAGGGCCGTGCGATCCGAGAGCGGTTCACATTCCATCCGACAGCACCTAGTTTGACGCGGGGTCGGAAGGGGACCGACGTGAAGATTCTGCTGGTTGATGACGATCCGCTCATCCGTAGCGTGCTGGTCGAGGCGCTGAGGCACTCGGGCTATACCGACGTGACCGAAGTCGATTCCGCCGAGGAGGCCGTCCGCACCATTGCCGGATCGGGCCTGCAGTTCGATTGCTTCCTCGTCGATCTGAGGATGCCCGGAGCCGACGGCGACATCCTGTGCCGCTGGCTGCGGGGGCTGGCCATGTACAAGACGACGCCGATCATCATGATCACCGCTGCCCGGCACGAAGACGAAATCAGCCTGGCCTTCGAGTCCGGCGCCTCCGATTACCTCACCAAGCCTCTGGACCTGGGCGAGTTCGCCGAGAAGGTTCGAAGGATCGATGGCGCTTTCCCTGCCGGGGAAAAGCGCTCGACGGACCGGGCGGCGAACGGAGCAGGACCAGTGCATTTCGAGCCGGCCCGGATGCTTGGCGGGGTGCCTCGCGAAATCGATTTCGTTTCGATGGAGAACTACCTTCGCCGCATCAGCGCGTCCAATGCGGCGGACGTCGAACTGTTCGCGGTGGCGATCCGCGATGCGGCACGCCTGAATTTCGTCTGTTCATCCACCGAGTACGCCGATCTGCTTCGTCAGGTGGCCCACGCCGTCGCAAGGCAGGTCGGACCCGATGATTGCTTCATCGCCCACAAGGGCGATGGGACGCTCGTCTGTGTCAGCCGTCGCCATGATCGCCCGAAACTCCAGTGGAGGGGCGTCGAGTCGGCCATTCAACGACAGGTGGAGAACGTGTCCGTGCCGTCGTCGGGGAGCGACAGCATCGGTCTGTCCATCCAGATGAGCGAGCCGCAAGACGTTTCGTCGCGTACCGGAGAGCAGGCGGTCGAGGCGATGCGCCGGGCCGCGGCGGACGCCGAGCGCAGCGATCGGCCCGTCGCGTCGCCGGCGGGCTGAAGCGCCGACCACTCGCGGCGGCGCTGTCATCGCCCGCTCACTTCTGCGCTACTTTCGCGGGCGGACGGGGAGCCGCCCCTCGTCTGTCCATTTCATGAACATAGAAAGGTCTAGATCGTCGTTCAGACCATCCGGAACGGGATCGTCTTCCTGCGACCCATAGTTCAAGGCGGGCAGAGCTGTGCAACCAGTCTTTCGAGGTCTAGCGGCGATCCGATCATCCGGCCGATGCGTCGCGGCTCGCGGACGTCCGATCTTCCCTCCACTGGTCGAAGGAGCGAGCGGTTCGTGAAAATCCTTCTCGTAGACGACGATCCGATCTTCCTGTCGCTCCTGACGGTGTCGCTGAGCGAGCTGGGATACGAGGACGTCACGCTGCGCACCTCGGGCCGGGACGCCCTGGAGCGACTGAAAGCGCGCGACCAGTTCGACGTGTTTCTTCTCGACGTCGACATGGACGGGATGGACGGCATCGAACTCGGCAAGAAGATCCGCAAGCTTCGCCGCTATCGTGACGCCGTCATCATCATGGTCACCGCCCGTCGGGACCAGCCGACCATCCATGCGGCCTTCCGGCTCGGCGCCAGCGGCTATCTGACGAAGCCCGTCAACCTCAACGCTCTCGGGTCCCTCCTCGTCGATGCGGCGATGATCCGGAACCGGAACCTCGTCCTCGCCGAAGCGCGCAAGGAAGTGGACGCCCCCGTGGGATATCAGGGCATGTTGTCCGGCGGACCGTACAACCAGATCGAGTTCAGGAGCATCCAGAACTTCATCAGCCTCCCGGCGATGACGAACTATCTCAGCAGCATCTCGCAGAAGATGATCATGGACAGCATGTCGCTGAAATTCCAGGTCCGCGAATTCGGCGAGCTGCGATCCACGATGTCGCCGGAAGAGTACCATCCCATCCTCGCAGACGCGGCCGAATCGATCTCTCTCGCCTTGAAAGCGGTCGATCCGATGATAACATATACGGGTGGAGGTCAGTTCGTCGCGGTGATGAAGCGGTCCACTGTCCGTGTCGTTCTCGAAATGGCCAGACTTGCGGACGAGATCCTGCAGAAGATGCAGTCCGACGTAGGCGAACCGGCGCGCATCCGCATTTCGATCGCTGTCGCCGAACCCTTCATCCCGATCGATCGGCCTGCCCCCGAACGGAACTGCCTGTTGTCCGGCGCCGCCGCGCAGAACATCATCGAGACATGAGCGGACCCGGCACCCGAAGTTGGAAACGAGGCCCTTAAGGGGTGGAGCGATGGCGGATCTGAAGAAAGTCCTTCATGTCGACGATGACGAGGACATCCGCGTCATTGCCGGCATGGCGCTCGAAGCCGTCGGAAGCCTGACCGTGTGCCCCTGTGAGAGCGGCCCGGACGCCTTGCAGAAGGCGCCGGATTTCCAGCCCGACCTGTTCCTGCTGGACTACATGATGCCGGGCATGGACGGCGAGGAGACGGCGAAACAGCTGCATGCGATATCCGGATTGGAATCGGTGCCCGTCGTGTTCATGACGGCGCGAGTCCAGGGCGACGTCACCCGTACCCTTCTCGACAACGGGGCCATCGGAGTGATCTCGAAGCCCTTCGATCCGATGACGCTGGCCGATCAGCTGGCGGCGATCTGGGAAAAGTTCCAGCGCCGGTCGCCGGGGCAGGGCGTCTAGAGCGGCCCTGTTGCGTCGGCATGGCATCGAATATCAGTCTCAGAAGGTTATGGGTATGAGTTCCAACGCGACCACCGCCATCGACACGCTCTCGGACAGCCTGAGTTCGATCCGCGTGCGCTTCATGTCCGACCTGGAACTCCGGGAGCAGGAGCTCCGCTCGCTCGCCACCGGAGAGATTTGCGACGTCGCCCGGGAGGACAGGCACCATCAGGCCCGACGCATCGCACATCGCCTTGCGGGGGTGTCGGGCACTCTGGGGTTTCCGGCGCTCGGAAACTTGGCGGCAGACGTCGATGACGCGATCGGCCGTGCGCTCGCGGTGCCGGGAGATGCGGGACGGACCGCGGCAGCCGACGGCGCCGTCGCGAGATTGGCCGAAGCCATCGGCTCCGTCGTGCGGTCGGGGCGGGATATCCACGGCCTTTAGGTCCCTGGCTCCTCACCACCCTCGACGCCATGCTCCGCCACTGCCGCGACTACGCCGCATGAGGATTCCAGTGGTTCGAGGCCGGGACGGGCGGTGAGGGGGCGTGAAGGCGCGCCTACTCCGGCAGCGCCTCGATCAGCACGATCGCGTGGGCCCACGGGTGGTCGTCGGTCAGCGAGACGTGGATGTGGGCACGGTGGCCCGGCGGCGTCATGCGGTCCAGCCGCTCCTTCGCCCAGCCGGTGACGTGCATCACCGGCTGGCCGGTGCGGATGTTCGAGACCTGCATGTCGCGCCAGGCGATGCCCATCCGCAGGCCCGTCCCCAGCGCCTTGGAGCACGCCTCCTTGGCCGCCCAGCGCTTGGCGTAGGTCTCCGCCACGGTGCGCGGACGACGGTCCGCCTTGCGGCGCTCCGTCTCGGTGAAGACGCGCGTCAGGAAGCGCTCGCCGAACCGGGCGATCGTGCCCTCGATCCGCTCGATGTTGCACAGGTCGGTGCCTATCCCGAGGATCATCCGCTCTCCCGTCCGGTCGCGGGCGCGGCCCCGGGGCGGGGCAGCGGCAGGTCCGCTAGGTCCCTTTGCGACATACGCGAGATCGCGGGATGATCAATCGGGTCGCGGGGCGACGGGGCTGGGGCGGGGCCGAGCACGGCGTGGATCAGGTTCAGCATGGCAGGGAGGCACGCTGCCCGGCCTGCGCGAGGCGGGCTTCGGCCGGATTAGTCCGCCGGGGCCCCGTCGCCCGCCAGCCGCTTCAGCGTGAGCGCGCCGGTGGCCGGATCGACCGTGAGGCCGAGCGCGTAGACCGCCTGCCCTCCGCCCTCGACGAAAAGGGTGCGGACCGGCATCTTGATCGTCACGCCGCGCGTCGGATGGGCCTCTTCCTGCGCGCTGGCGAGAGCGGCGACGTCGAAGGGCGTCTCCTCGGCCGCAATTACAGCGGTGCAGGTGCCGGCAGCCTCGACGTAGAGAGACTGGCCGCCGTCGTCCGCGGCGACCGTCACCCGGACCGCACCCTCGGCGAAGGTGCGTTCGGTGCCGTCCGGCAGCGGATCGGGGCAGGGGCCGGCGACCTGCGCGGCCGCGGGGCCGGCGGCGAGGGCGAGGTACAGCGCCAGCGCCCTCATCGCGCCGTCACCTCGCCCTCGGCGCGGTTCACGGTCACCCAGACGCTCTCCGGCTGGAACGCCATGCCGTCGAAGACCTGGATCGGCACCCGAACGGTGAGGCCCGTTGCGGCGTCGTAGGACGCCTCCGCCGTCGGCAGGTCGAGGGCGCCCCAGCCCATCTCGTCCGCCGTGGTGACGATCCGGCAGGACTGGAAGCCTTCGTAGGGGTCCGGGAAGGTGACCATCAGGTGCGCACCGCAGCAGGCGGGCTCGTCCATGAGCAGCGACATCAGCACCACGTCGCCGTTCGCGAACTCGCGGATCGCCTCGTCGTAGGGGCGGGCGAGGTTGCGGGCGTTGGCGATGTGGGTGTCGCAGTCGCGGACCATCGGCTGCGCGGCGAGCGCGGCCGGGGCGAGCGCGACCAGGGCGGCAAGGGCGTGTCTCATGGCGTCTCCTCTCGGCCGTGATGATGGCTCACCCGCGGGCCTCGTCCATGCAGCGGCGCATTTCCGCGATCGCGTCGGGCAGGCCGCGGAAGATCGCCTCCCCGATCAGGAAGTGGCCGATGTTCAGCTCGCGCACCTGCGGCAGGGCGGCGACCGAGCCGACCGTGTCGTAGGTCAGGCCGTGGCCGGCATGGACCTCCAGCCCCAGCTGGTCGGCCAGAGCCGCCATCTCGGTCAGGCGCGCCAGCTCGGCGTCGCGGTCGGCGAACCGGCCCTCGGCGTGGGCGTCGCAGTAGGCGCCGGTATGCAGCTCCACCACCGCGGCGCCGATGCGCGCTGCCGCCTCGATCTGCGGGCGGTCGGCGGCGATGAAGATCGAGACGCGGCAGCCCGCCTCGGCCAGCGGCGCGATGAAGTGGGCCAGCCGGTTCTCCTCCCGCGCGACCTCGAGCCCGCCCTCGGTCGTCCGCTCCTCGCGCTTCTCGGGGACGATGCAGACGGCGTGGGGGCGATGGCGCAGCGCGATCGCCTGCATCTCGTTCGTGGCCGCCATCTCGAAGTTCAGCGGCAGCGTGAGCGCGCCCATCAGCGCCTCGATATCGGCGTCCGAGATGTGGCGCCGGTCTTCGCGCAGGTGCGCGGTGATGCCGTCGGCGCCCGCCTCCTCGGCCAGCTTCGCGGCGCGCACCGGGTCGGGCCAGGCGCCGCCGCGGGCGTTCCGGACGGTGGCGACATGGTCGATGTTTACGCCGAGACGCAGGGGCGGGGACATGTCTGATCTCCTCGGAGGCGGGCGGGCGAGCGCCCGCGGGGGACGCGGATCGGCGCCCGCCGGTGTCGGTGTCGCGCGTCCCGAACGCAGTTCGCGCCCGCCGGTTCTAGCGCGGCGGCCCGCTCGTGTCAGCGGGCGGCGTCGGCCCCTTCGCCAGCTTGTCGAGGCGGTTGCGCAGGATCTTCTTGCGGCGGTTCTGGTGCGCCGCGATCAGCGGCACGATCATGTAGTAGACCACCGTCGAGGCGATGACGCCCGGGACCAGGCCGCCGATCAGGTAGGGCAGGAACACCTCGTCGTAGAACACGGCGAGACGGTCCCAGTGCGCCGTCTCGGGCGTGAAGACGGCGAGGAAGTTGTGCCACAGGTCACGCCCCGCGCCCGCGAACTTGCCGCCGAGCCCGACCTCGATGTCGCCGGTGGGGCTCGTGCCGAGGATCCAGTGGCCCGTCGTCAGGGCCACCACCCCGATCGGCACGTAGGTCAGCGGATTGCCGAAGAAGGTTCCGAGCAGCGCGGCGAGGATGTTGCCGCGCATCAGCCGCGCCAGCACCGCCGCGACGATGAAGTGGAAGCCGTAGAACGGCGTCCAAGCGGCGAAGACGCCGGCCCAGACGCCGCGGCCGATCTTGGACGGCGTATCGGGAAGGCGGCGCAGGCGGTGCTTGACGTATTCGAACGCCCGGCTCCACCCGCCACGCGGATACAGCGCCTCGAGCGCCGCCCGGCCGACCGATCGTCTGTCCCTGCGCTTGAAGACCAATCGGTCCCCCGTTCCCCGTCAGGCCCGCTCGGGCACCTGGTGCGCCCGCGTCGGGTCGCGGTGACGCCCGATCGAGGACACGTTGCTTTCTGCCTCCAGCGCCGTCTGGACCCGGTGCAGATGCTCGGCGTCCCTCAGGTCGACGTCGATCAGCAGCCGGTAGTAGTCCGGCTTGCGGTCGATGAAGCTGAGATCCGAGATATTGGCCGACTGCTCTCCGATCAATGTGCAGATGCGGCCGAGCACGCCCGCGTCATTGCTGATCGTGATGTCGAAGGTGACCGTGTTCACGGCCTTGTGCTGGCCTTCCTGCCACCGCAGGTCCAGCCAGCGCTCGGGCTGGTCCTCGTACTCCGCCAGCGTGGGGCAGTCGATCGCGTGCACGACGACGCCCTGCCCGCGGAAGGTGATGCCGACGATGCGCTCGCCCGGGACCGGCTGGCAGCAGGGCGCGCGGCGGAAGCTGACGTCGTCGCCGAGGCCGACGACGGCGCGCTTCTCGTCCACCTCGTCGCCCTTGCGCTGGGCAAGGTCGGGGTAGAGGGCGCGCACCACCTCGCGGCTGGTCACTTCCGCGGACCCGAGGCGCGCCAGCAGTTCGTGCGAATCCGGCAGGCCAAGGGTGCGGGCCGCCAGCGCCAGGGCCTTCTCGTTGGCGTGCTTGCCGACGTTCTCGAACGCGACGCGGGCCAGCTCGCGCCCCAGCTTGACGAAGCGCTCGCGGTCCTCCTCGCGCAGGGCGCGGCGGATCGCGGTCTTGGCGCGGCCGGTGACGGCGATGTCGATCCAGGTAGATTGCGGCGACTGTCCCTCGGCGGTGATGATCTCGACCGACTGGCCGTTCTTGAGACGGGTCCACAGCGGCACCCGCATCCCGTCGACCTTGGCGCCGACGCAGGCATGGCCGATCCGGGTGTGGATCGCGTAGGCGAAGTCGATCGGCGTGGCGCCCCGGGGCAGCTTGATGACCTCGCCCTTGGGCGTGAAGCAGAAGACCTGGTCGGTGTACATCTCGAGGCGCACCGCCTCGAGGAACTCGTCGTGGCCCTGCTCCTCGCCGAACCGCTCGGTCAGCGAGGCGATCCACTTCACCGGGTCCACGGCGAAGCGGTTCTCGACCCGCTCGCCGTCGCGGTAGGACCAGTGCGCGGCGACCCCGGCCTCGGCCACCTCATGCATCTCGCGGGTGCGGATCTGCACCTCGACCCGCTTGCCGTCGCGGCCCGAGACGGTGGTGTGCAGCGAGCGGTAGCCGTTCGACTTGGGGTTGGAGATGTAGTCCTTGAACCGGCCCGGAACGAGCTTCCACCTGCGGTGGATCACGCCGAGGACGCGGTAGCAGTCCTCCTCCGTCGTCGCGATGACGCGGAAGCCGTAGATATCGGACAGGCGCGAGAAGCCTTGGCCCTTCTCCTGCATCTTGCGCCAGATCGAGTAGGGCTTCTTGGCGCGGCCGTAGACCTCGGCCGGAATGCCGGCATTGCCCAGCTCGCCCCGCATGTCGGTGGTGATCTTCTGGATCACGTCGCCGGTCTCGCGCTGGAGCATCACGAAGCGGCGCATGATGGACGAGCGCGCCTCGGGGTTCAGCACCTTGAAGGCGAGGTCCTCGAGCTCCTCGCGCATCCACTGCATGCCCATCCGCCCGGCGAGCGGGGCGTAGATGTCCATCGTCTCGCGGGCCTTCTGGGCCTGCTTCTCGGGCCGCATCGACTTGATCGTCCGCATGTTGTGCAGACGGTCGGCCAGCTTGACGAGCGTGACCCGCAGGTCGCGCGACGTCGCCATGAAGAGCTTGCGGAAGTTCTCGGCCTGCTTGGTCTCGGTCGAGGCGAGCTGCAGGTTCGTCAGCTTGGTCACGCCGTCGACGAGGCCGGCGATCTCGGCGCCGAAGCGGGCCTCGATCTCGGCGAAGCTGGCCTTGGTGTCCTCGATCGTGTCGTGCAGCAGCGCGGTGACGAGCGTGCCGTCGTCCATCTGCTGCTCGGCCAGGATGGCGGCCACGGCGACCGGATGCGTGAAGTAGGGCTCGCCCGAGTGGCGGAACTGGCCCTCGTGCATGCGGGCGCCGAACGCGTAGGCGTCGCGGATCAGCGCCTCGTTGGTGCGGGGGTTGTAGGTGCGGACCAGGCTGATGAGGTCACAGGCGGTCGTCATCCGGTCCGCACTCCGAAGGGGGCGCGCGCGGCGCCCCCGGTCGGGCCGCTCAGCGCTGGCCCTGCGCTTCCATCAGCTGACGCAGGAGGTTCTCCTCCGTCATGTCGTCCTGGGCCGGCTTGTCCTGTTCGGCGCCCATGAGGAGGGCCATCTGGTCCTCTTCCGGCTCGTCGACCTCGATCTGGGTCTGGTTCGCCTCGATCATCCGCTCGCGCAGGTCGTCGGCCTGCTGCGTCTCCTCGGCGATCTCGCGCAGGGCGACGACGGGGTTTTTGTCGTTGTCGCGCGGAACCGTGGGATGACCGCCGGACGCGATCTCCCGGGCCCGGTGCGAGGCGAGCAGGACAAGCTCGAACCTGTTCGGGACCTTGTCGACGCAATCTTCGACGGTAACGCGGGCCATTGGCTACTCCGGTTCTTCGGGGAGGGCAGGTCGGAAGCCCCCCACATAAGGAGGTCGTCGGGGATTGACAAGTTGATTTGCTCAGGTTTCCGGGGGCAGCGCCACCACGGCGTCGCGATCGGCGGCCGGCTGCCGCGCCAGCATCTGCGCCACGGTCAGCCCCAGCAGGGGATGCGTCCAGTCGGGCGCGACGTCCGCCAGCGGCACCAGGACGAAGGCGCGGTCCTGCATCCGCGGATGCGGCAGGAGAAGCCGGTCCGGAGTCTCGGTCCGCTGACGCTCGGGTGGAAGGTCGATCCAGCGGCGCAGGGTCGCGGCGTCGGGCGCGACTTCGCCGTCCACCGCCAGGAGGTCGAGGTCGAGCGTCCGCGCGCCCCAGCGCCCGGCCCGGACGCGCCCGAACGCCGCCTCCACCCCGTGAAGCACGGAGAGGATGCGGCCCGCCGAGTGCCGCGTGACGACCGCCATGGCGGAGTTGACGAAGTCGGGACCGCTGCCGGCCGGATAGGCCGGAGTCCTGTAGAACCGGGCGTGGCGGATATCCGCCGGATCCGCGTGGAGTTGCGACGAGACTTCGCCGGTCGCCTTGCGCAGCGTGTCCAATGGCCTTCCGTCGCGGCTGTCGATATTGCTACCTAGCGCGATGAGGGCCGTCCTGCGAGGCGACGTCGCGTCCCCCGCTTGCCCGGAACCTTGCACCATGTCACCATCCCTTTACATAGAAGGCGCGTTCGGAACTCCACTCACTCCCCGGGCGCCCAGGAAGGATGTTTTAGATGTTTTATCGGGATGAGCGCCTCGCGCTCTTCATCGATGGCTCGAATCTCTATGCGGCCGCGAAATCACTCGGGTTCGACATCGATTACAAGCTGCTTCGGCAGGAATTCATGCGTCGGGGCAAGCTGCTCCGCGCCTTCTACTACACGGCCCTTCTGGAGAACGACGAGTATTCTCCGATCCGCCCGCTGGTGGACTGGCTGCATTACAACGGCTTCTCAATGGTGACGAAGCCGGCCAAGGAATACACCGACAGCCAGGGCCGCCGTAAGGTCAAGGGCAACATGGACATCGAGCTGACGGTCGACGCGCTCGAAACCGCCCAGCACGTGGATCACATCGTCCTGTTCTCCGGCGACGGCGACTTCAAGCCGCTGGTCGACGCCCTGCAGCGCAAGGGAGTGCGGGTCTCGGTCGTCTCGACGATCCGCAGCCAGCCGCCGATGATTGCCGACGAGCTGCGCCGCCAGGCCGACAACTTCATCGAACTGGACGATCTCAAGGAGGTCATCGGTCGCCCGCCGCGCGAGCCGCGGATCGAGCGCGAGGACGTGCGCCAGTCGGCGGACTCGGAGGACTGAGGGCGCTATCGGTGCCGGCCAGGACCAGGTCCGTCCGTTGGGGTGATCGCGAGTTCAGGCTCGCGTGCCTTGCCGACGGATCCTGGCAGGGGATCGTCGTTGGAGAGAGTTCACGAAGATACACCGCCGCTTCCGAGCGAGAGTTGATCGAGCGACTCCAGGCCGCTGTTGGCGAGAGCGCCCCCGCATTCTTCGGATACCCGGGAGCGCTTCAGCGGTTCCTGGCCCTCTTTCCGGCTGGATTCTCCGATCCTGCATACATCGGAGATCGGAGGTCGGGAGAGGCGGCCTACAAGCGAGCCGCGATAGAGCGGGCACGGTCCGAGCTTCCGTTGAATAGGTGGAGAGAGGTGGGGGCGCCGGGTCAGACGGCGCTGAGGCTTTTCCAGGCCACGAACCTGGTCGACCCGTACACCAAAGCGAAGCTTGCCGATGTCCTTCGGAGCAGCGACGCCGTTCGGTTCCTGTCGCTGTCGGAAGCGCTGGCTCACGGCGACGTCTCTGCAGCCTGCAGTGGTTTGGTCCGCTTTCGTGACGCCGGGTTGTGCAAGTGGACCGCGTTGACCTACCTCCCCTTCCTATGGCGGCCAGACGCCCACTTCTATCTGAAGCCGGTTTTTACCTTAGAGTTTGCGCGGCGGGTGGGTCATGCCTTCGTCTACGAGTACGAAAGCACGCCCAATCCTGCGACTTACGCGGCGCTCCTCGATCTGGTCTCGCAGACTCGGAAGGCGGTGGACGACCTGAAGCCCCAAGACAACGTGGACATTCACTCGTTCATGTGGGCGGCCATCAACTACACCGAACGGGGAGACAGCGAGGACTGACATGGTCTGGACGCTGCTCCCTCCGTTGCTTAACTCGGGTGTCGATGACCGATCTTAACCCCCTCACTCTCCACCTCGCCGCGCCGCGCGGGTTCTGCGCCGGCGTCGATCGCGCGATCAAGATCGTGGAGCTGGCGCTCTCGAAATGGGGCGCGCCGGTCTACGTGCGGCACGAGATCGTGCACAACCGCTACGTCGTCGACGACCTGCGCGCCAAGGGCGCCGTCTTCGTCGAGGAACTCGACGAGTGCCCGCCGGACCGCCCCGTCGTCTTCTCCGCCCACGGCGTGCCGAAGGCGGTGCCGGCCGAGGCGTCGCGGCGCGAAATGATCCACGTCGACGCGACCTGTCCCCTCGTCACGAAAGTCCACATCGAGGCCGGCCGCCACTTCGAGGAGGGGCGGCAGCTCGTCATGATCGGCCATGCCGGCCACCCCGAGACGCTGGGCACGATGGGCCAGCTCCCGCCGGGCGAGGTGCTGCTGGTCGAGACGGTGGCGGACGTGGGCCAACTGGAGGTGCGCGACCCGGACCGGCTCGCCTTCGTGACCCAGACCACGCTGTCGGTGGACGACACCGCCGACATCGTCGCCGCGCTGCAGGCGCGGTTTCCGGGCATCGAGGGGCCGCACCGCGAGGACATCTGCTACGCCACCACCAACCGGCAGGGCGCGGTCAAGGCGATGGCGCCGGACTGCGAGGCGCTGCTGGTCGTCGGCGCGCCGAACTCCTCCAATTCGAAGCGGCTGGTCGAGGTGGCGGCGAAGGCCGGCTGTGCCTATGCGCAGCTGATCCAGCGCGCCGCCGACATCGACTGGCGGGCGCTGGGCGACGTCCGATCGGTCGGGCTGACCGCCGGCGCCTCGGCGCCCGAGGTGCTGGTCGAGGAGGTGGTCGACGCCTTCCGCGCCCGGTTCGACGTGACGGTCAGGCTGGTCGAGACCGCGGTGGAGCGGGTCGAGTTCAAGGTCCCGCGCGTCCTGCGCGAGCCGGCGTGACGTCCGCCCTTGACGCCCGGCCCCGGCCGGGCAGGGTGCGGCCATGACGCTCCAGTTCCTCCTGACCTCGCTCGTCGTGTGCCTGATCCCGGGCACCGGCGTCGTCTACACGCTGGCCGTCGCGCTCGGCCGGGGCCGGGGCGCGGCGATGTGGGCCGTGCTCGGCTGCACCCTCGGGATCGTGCCGGCGCTGCTCGCCGCGGTGCTGGGGCTGGCGGCGGTGCTCCATGCCTCGGCGCTGGCCTTCGCCGTCGTGAAATGGGCCGGCGTCGCCTACCTCGCCTGGATGGCCTGGGGCGCGCTGACGGGCGGCGGGGCGCTGGCGGTGCAGCCGGAGGCGCGGGCGGAGGCCGGCTGGCGGATCGCGTGGCGCGGCGTCCTGCTGAACGTGCTGAACCCCAAGCTGTCGGTCTTCTTCCTCGCCCTGCTGCCGCCGTTCCTGTCGGGCGAGCCGGCCACGGCGACGGCCGAGATGCTGGCGCTCGGCGGCGTCTTCATGGGCATGACCGCGGCGACCTTTCTCGTCTACGCCCTGTTCGCGGACGCGCTGCGCGGCCGCCTGCTGGCGTCCGAGCGGGCGATGGCGTGGCTCAACCGCTCGTTCGCGGCGGTCTTCGCCCTCCTCGCCGGGCGGCTGGCGCTGGCCCGGGCGTGAGGTCCATCCCCGCCGCCCCGCTGGCGCTCGGCCTCGCCGGGCTGCTGCCGTTCCTCTGGGGTGCGGCCTGCGTGCTGTGGCCTGATCTGGCGATGTGGACCGCCCGCGCCGTCGGCCCGCGCTTCGCCGGTCCCTACGTGCAGCTGTCCTACGGCACGGTGATCCTCGCCTTCATGTCGGGCGTCCTCTGGGGCTTCGCCACGAAGGCCGAGGGGCGGCAGGCGGCGGTCGGCTACGCCCTGTCCGTGATCCCGGCACTCTGGGCGTTCTTCATGGTTGGTGCCGGGCCGGTCTCGGCGGCGATGAACCTGATCTTCGGGTTCCTCGGCCTGCTGCTCCTCGACTGGCAGTTCGCCCGCTGGGGCCTTGCGCCGCGCTGGTGGATGACGCTGCGGGTGCTGCTGACGGCGGTGGTCGTCCTGTGCCTGCTGCCGGTGGCGTTCGGCTGATGGCGGAGCTCTACGCCTACACGGACGGCGCCTGTTCCGGCAATCCGGGGCCGGGCGGCTGGGGCGCCCTGCTGATCGCCCGCGACGGCGAGGCGGTGGTGCGCGAGAGGGAGCTGTCGGGCGGCGAGGCGCAGACCACGAACAACCGGATGGAGCTGATGGCGGCGATCTCGGCGCTGGAGGCGCTGGACCGGGCGGCGGCGATCACCGTCGTCACCGACAGCGCCTACGTGAAGGGCGGGATCACCGAGTGGATCGCCGGCTGGAAGCGCAAGGGCTGGCGCACCTCGACCGGCAAGCCGGTGAAAAACGAGGATCTGTGGCGGCGGCTGGAGGAGGCCGCGGGGCGGCACCGGGTGCGCTGGGAATGGATCAAGGGCCATGCCGGCCATCCCGAAAACGAGCGGGCGGACGCGCTGGCCCGGGCGGGAATGGCGCCGTTCAAGCCCAAGCGCTGACGGCGGACGACGCTCGCGCGCGCCTGCGGCGGCGCACCGCCCCGCCCGCCGTCCCCTGCTTCGCACGCCCTCGCCCCGAGAAGGGGACAGGCTGCGACGTCGGGATCTCTGCTGGGGAGGCGGTTCAGGGGCAGGTGTGCCCTGAACGCGCCTGTTCGATGGTTCGTGCGATTCGCGTTCGGAGAGAAGTCGCTCCACTGGAGCGATTTCTGATCCTCCTCACCCTCAAGGATACCCGGCTTCGCCGGCGCCTGCGGCGTTCTTGACCCTCCGCCGAATCGCGAAGAAGGCGCTCAGTCCCCGCGCGTAGCGCCGGGAACCCACAGGACGTCGGCGCGGCCCCCGTCGTTCGCCATCCGGGCGGCGCAGAACAGCCAGTCGCTGAGGCGGTTGAGGTAGCGGATCGCGGCGGGGTTCACGTCCTCGGCCTCGGCGAGGTGCGTCGCCATCCGCTCGGCCCGGCGGGCGACGGTGCGCGCCAGGTGCAGGTGCGCCGACAGGGCGGAGCCGCCGGGCAGGATGAAGCTGCGCAGCGGGTCCAGCACCTTCGTCATCGCGTCGATCTCGCGCTCGAGCCGGTCGGTCTGGCCGTCGGTCATCCGCAGCACCGGGTGACCGGCCTCGCCGTCGCGGTCCATGTCCGGGCGGCAGAGGTCGGCGCCGAGGTCGAACAGGTCGTTCTGGATCGCGGCGAGGCGGGCGTCGGTCTCGCCCTCCGCATGCAGGCGCGCGAGGCCGAGCGTGGCGTTCAGCTCGTCCACGGTGCCGTAGCTCTCGACCCGGAGCGCGTGTTTCGGGACCCGAGCGCCGTTGCCGAGGGCGGTGTCGCCCTTGTCGCCGGTTCGGGTGTAAATCCTGTTCAGGACGACCATGTCAGCCTCCGCGGCGCAGCCAGACGAACAGCAGGATCAGCGCCACCGCCACCGCCTGGGCGCCGATGCGCCAGCGCATGATGCGGTTCGCGTTGCGACGGTTGAACTCGCCGCCCACACCGAAGGTGCCGACGCCGAAGAGCAGGATCCCCGCGACGGCGAGGACCGCGACCATGACTACCCAGAAGAGCGGATCGTCCCGCATGTGCCGTTCCCGTCCAAGGTTGCCGCCCGAGATAGCAGGTCCGCCCCGGGCGGCAAGTCAGCTCGCCCCCAGGATCCGGTCGAGCAGGCGCGTCGAAAGCGCGCGCTTCAGGACGCCCGCGCCGTGGGCCGGAATCGTCACGGCGTAGCGGGGGCGGGGCCGGGGGCTCTCGATCGCGTGGATCAGCTTCTCCGTCACCGCCGAGGGCGGCAGTTCGAACCGATCGGGGCCGCCTTCCTCGTACAGGCGGTGCAGCAGCGTCTCGTATTCCTCGCGCCGGGCCGAGGCGCGCCAGTCGACCCAGCGCTCGAAGTGGGGGATGGAATTGGCGCGGATCCTCGTGGTGATCGAGCCGGGCTCGATCAGCGCGACGTGGATGCCGGTGCCCGCCATCTCCATCCGCAGGACGTCCGTCAGTCCCTCCATCGCGAACTTGGTGGAGACGTAGGCGCCCCGCCACTTGCGCGCGACGATGCCGAGGACGGAGGAGCAGTTGACGATCCGGCCGTGACCCTGAGCCCGCATCGCGGGCAGGACGGCCCGGGTGAGCTGGTGCGGGCCGAACAGGTTGGCGGAGAAGATGTCCTCGAGCGCGCCGCGGGGGAGGTCCTCGACCGCGCCCGGGCAGGCATGGGCGCCGTTGTTGAAGAGGGCGTCGAGGGTGCCGCCGGTCGCCTCCAGCACCTCGGCGACGGCCGCGTCGATCGAGGCAGGATCGTGGTGGTCGATCCGCGGCGCCTCCATCCCCTCGGCGCGGCGGGCGGCGCGGTCGACTTCGCTGCGGCAGGCGGCGAAGACGCGCCAGCCGCGCGCCTTCAGCGTGCGCGCGGCGTCGAGGCCGATGCCCGAGGAACAGCCGGTGATGAGAATGCTGCGTGGCGCCATGCGGAACTCCCGGTCGCGGTGCCGCGCCGTGATGCGGCAGCCGCGGCCGGGGGGCAAGGCATCACTGCGTGAGGAAGCGGTCCGCGACCCAGCCCTCGAGCCCGTCTCCTTCCAGCCGGACAAGCGCCCAGCCGCTGCCGTTTGACGAGACGAGGGTCACTTCCTCGCCGCGGGTCAGCTGGCCGACCACGCCGTCGCCCGTGGAGGGGCCGGAGCGGACGTTCAGGCGGTTCGCGTCGACGATGCGGACGTCGACGGCCGCCGCCGCGACTTCAGTCGGCGCCATGTCGGCCGCGCCTCCGGTCAGGGGCGAGCCGTCGAGCGACTCGCTGAGCGAGACGAAGGTCGGCGCCAGGTCGCCCGCTCCGGGCTCGATGACCGACGTGGACGGATCGGCGTCGAGGCCGGCGAGGTCGATGGCCTCGTCCGACGGTTGCGGTTCGGATGGAACCACGGCGGCGATGGCCTCGGAGGACGACGCCGCGGCAGGCGCAGGCGCGGCTTCGGCGGAGGCGATGAGTTCCTTGGGCCAGGGCTCGGGTCGGAAATCGGTGCCTCCGGACAGTTCGAAGAAGGCCCAGCCGAGAAACAGGAACGAGACGATGACGAAGCGGCTCACGGGTCCCTCTCCTTTTCGTGCGATTGCTCTGATTTCCTCTTCAACACGGTAAACCGATTCTGCGTTCCCACCGCGCCGAAAGTTTCGGCGGGCTCGGCGCGCCATCCGCTTGCCGCCTCGCCGACGCGTCGCTAGACAGCATCTATGCCAGGCGAGACCGACGACCCCAACATCGGCCCCGAGGGCGCGCCCGGATCGGGGGGCGTGCAGGACGTGGCCGAGCCGCTGCGCCGCGCGATCGGCGACCGCTATCTGACCTACGCGCTGTCGACGATCATGAATCGGGCGCTGCCGGACGCCCGCGACGGGCTGAAGCCGGTGCACCGGCGCATCCTCTACGCCATGCGCGAGCTGCGCCTGTCCTCCACCGGGGGCTTCCGCAAGTCGGCGAAGATCAGCGGCGACGTGATGGGGAACTACCACCCGCACGGCAACCAGGCGATCTACGATGCGATGGCGCGCCTCGCGCAGGACTTCAACGTCCGCTACCCGCTGGTCGACGGTCAGGGCAATTTCGGCAACATCGACGGCGACAATCCGGCGGCCGAGCGCTACACCGAGGCCCGCCTGACTGCGGCCGCCGAGGCGCTGATGGAAGGACTGGCCGAGAACGCGGTCGACTTCCGCCCGAACTACGACGGCACGCTGGAAGAGCCGGTCGTGCTGCCGGCGGCGTTTCCGAACCTGCTCGCCAACGGCTCCTCCGGGATCGCCGTGGGCATGGCGACGAACATCCCGCCGCACAACATCGACGAACTGATCGAGGCCTGCCTGCACCTCATCAAGTCGCCCGACGCCCGCGACGACACGCTGCTGAACTACGTCCAGGGCCCCGACTTCCCGACCGGCGGTGTCATCGTCGAGCCGCCCGCCTCGATGGCCGAGACCTATCGCACCGGGCGCGGCGCCTTCCGCCTGCGCGCGAAGTGGGAGGTGGAGGATCTGGGCCGCGGCACATGGCAGATCGTCGTCACCGAGATCCCCTACCAGGTCCCGAAGTCCAAGCTGATCGAGCGGCTCGCCGAGATCATCCAGCTCAAGAAGGTGCCGCTGCTGGCCGACGTGCGCGACGAGAGCGCGGAGGACGTGCGCATCGTGCTGGAGCCCAGGGCGCGGACGGTGGAGCCGGACATGCTCATGGGCATGCTGTTCCGGAACTCGGACCTGGAAATCCGCTTCTCGCTGAACATGAACGTGCTGATCGACGGGCTGACCCCGAAGGTCTGCTCGCTGAAGGAGGTGCTGCGCGCCTTCCTCGACCACCGGCGCGAGGTGCTGCTGCGCCGCTCGCGGCACCGGATGGCCAGGATCGACCACCGGCTGGAGGTGCTGACCGGCCTCATCACCGCGTTCCTGAACCTCGACCGGGTGATCGAGATCATCCGCTACGACGACGACCCCAAGGCCGCGCTGATGTACGAGGACTGGTCGCGGCCGCACCAGGACACGTTGTCCCGCGCGATGCGCGAGGCGGACTACGTCTCGCCGCTCGTCGGCGTGGACACGGGCGCGCTGACGCTGGTGCACGATCCGGACGCGCTGCCGACCGGCGTGCTGGCCGAGGATGCGCCCGAGGGGATGCCCCGGACCTTCGCCGGGCGGGAGAACGGCCTGTCCGACGTGCAGGCCGAGGCGATCCTGAACATGCGCCTGCGCAGCCTGCGGCGCCTCGAGGAAGAGGCGCTGGTGAAGGAGCGGGACGCGCTGATGGAGGAGCGGGCGGGCCTCGAGGATCTGCTCGACGACGAGGCGCTGCAATGGAAGCAGATCGCCGCGCAGCTGCGCGACGTGCGCAAGGCGTTCGGCAAGGACGCCCCCGGCGGCGCCCGCCGCACCGCCTTCGCCGAGGCGCAGGTGATCGAGGAGGTCCCCCTCGAGGCGATGATCGAGCGCGAGCCGGTCACCATCGTCTGCTCCGAGATGGGCTGGGTGCGGGCGCTGCGCGGGCACGTCGCGCTCGACAGCGAGATGAAGTTCAAGGACGGCGACAAGGGGCGCTTCGTCTTTCACGCCGAGACGACGGACCGGATCCTCGTCTTCGGCTCGAACGGGCGCCTCTACACCGTCCAGGCCTCGACCCTGCCGGGCGGGCGCGGCATGGGAGAGCCGCTGCGCCTGATGATCGACCTGCCGAACGAGGCGCAGATCGTCGCGATGATGCCCTACCGGCCGGGCGGCAAACTGCTCGTCGCCTCCTCCGCCGGCGACGGGTTCGTGGTGCCCGAGGACGAGGTCGTGGCGCAGACCCGCGCCGGCAAGCAGGTGCTGAACGCGAAGGATGGCGTCGCGGCCGTCGCGTGCAAGAGGATCGCCGGCGATCACGTCGCGATCGTCAGCCAGAACGGCAAGCTGCTGGTGTTCCCCGTCGCAGACCTGCCCGAGATGGGCCGGGGCAAGGGCGTGCGGCTGCAGAAGTACAACCTCGCCCGCGGCAAGCAGGGCACGCTGGAGCTGGACGGCGGTCTCAGCGACATCACGACGTTCGACCTCGCGGACGGGCTTTCCTGGACGATGGGCGGCGGCAAGACGCGGACGGAAACGAACATCGCCGACTGGCTGGGTCCGCGCGCCGGGGTGGGCAAGCGTCCGCCCCACGGCTTCCCCAAGAGCTACCGGTTCGACTGAAGGGCGGGCCGCCGGCCTATTCGCCGATCAGCTGGCAGATCACCGGCAGGGTGCGGCCGGCGAGGTCGGCCACGGCGTCCTCCACCAGGTCGCAGTGGAGGATGTTGTCGGGATCGCCCTCGCGCGCGGAGTAGACGTTGTCCAGCAGCCGCGGCGCGAGGACGGACGCCACGTCCGCACCGTCCGGCACGGCGGGCAACGCGACGGTCAGCGGCCGGGGATCCACGATTGTCGTCGAGGACGCCAGCTGGACCTGCCCGATCTCGTCCACCGGCACGTCCGCGGATGCGGGCTCGCCGTACCACCAGGCGGCGACGGTCACCCTCTCGCCCAGGGCGGCGAGCCGGGCGGCGGCCGCCGGCGAATAGTCGAGGGCGAGGTCGATGCGGTCGCCTTGCGCCGATGCGGCGCCGGCGAGGCCGAGGGCGGTGGCGGCGAAAAGGGCGGGGCGGGTCATGGGGCGAAGCTTTCGCGCGGAGGACGGTCCCGCCACTAGGAGCCGCGGGCGACGCTCCGTCAAGCGCCGGGCGGTGCCGGCGGCGAGAGCGGCTTGATTTCCCTCCCGCGACAAAATACATCGCCCGCGATCCGAAACCGGGCCGTCCTCGGACCCCAGAACCACAAGAGGCTGAAGGCACATGGCCAAGGCAAAGTTCGAACGCAACAAACCGCACGTGAACATCGGGACGATCGGTCACGTGGACCACGGCAAGACGACGCTGACGGCGGCGATCACGAAGTATTTCGGCGAGTTCCGGGCGTACGACCAGATCGACGGCGCGCCGGAGGAGAAGGCGCGCGGGATCACGATCTCGAC